>CAWHEZ010000022.1:0-193590 GCA_963828345.1 uncultured delta proteobacterium | reverse complement strand
GCCGACGCGCTCTTCGATCTGGCGGCCGTCGGTCGTATACGTTCCCCGTGCTTTCATCCGTTCGAAATAGACGGACCCCGAGAAGGTGTACTTCAATCCCAGGATCCCCTCATCGCGCATCTGCCGCCGCACGAAGCTGATGGCGTCCCCGACGGCGACCGTGTCCGGCAGGACCAGCGGCGCTTCCCCGCGGGCGCACCGGACCGCGTTGTACCCGGCCAGGGTGCCCGTGCAGATGGCCTCGGTGTGGCCGACCAGCAGTCCGGCCTTTTCGCCGGCGCAGAACAGATTCGGCACCCCCTCCACCTTGAGGGCATCGTCGCGCGGGGCCATGCCGATGTAGCGGATCGAGTTCCCCAGGCCGCCGGCATACGGGTCCTCGTAGCGGGCGTTTTCGAACCCCGGTACGGCGCGCAGCAGCTCGAGCGGGAAATACGGGGTCATGAGCTTGGCGTGCCCGGTGTCGAGCAGGATCAGGTTCTGCTCGAACTCGGGGATCGCGTACTGCTGGCAGCACTTGAGGCCAAGCTTGCCTTTCAGGACCTGCGCAGGCGGCAGCGGGACCACGGCCACCCCGGTCCGGTTCAGGTCGGAGACGATGCGGGGGTCGAGCGACTCCTTGAGCAGCTTGCAGGAGCCGCTCATGGCCCCCACCTGGTCGCCTTTGCGGCCGATCATCTCCTGGACGCCGGCCTTGGCCGTGACGCTCACGCGCCCCCCGAAGGAGTGGCAGCGCAAGACGCACATGGCGCATCCGTTTCCGTACTTGTTGCAGTTGGCCGGCCCGCCCGCGGTCCCGGTGGCATCCACGAACACCGCGCCCTCGAAGCGCAGCGGCTCCTCGTTCCTTCGCGCCAGAACGGCACGGATCCGGCCGTCCGCCATTTCGACGTCGGTGATGCGGGCCTCGCAGTGCACCTGCACCCGCTGCGCCTGCAGATGGCTGCGCACCATGGGCTCCATGGTCGCGACGCTGTAGAGGTTGGAGTGCCGGTGCCCGGGGAAGTCGATGCCCTGGTGCAGGGTGTTCCGATCGGTGAGCTCGAACAGCTCTCCACCGCCCATGGCGAGCATCTCTTCGGCGGCCGTGTGGCGGCCGTTGTTGCGCATGATGCCGCCGACCAGGCCCGTGCCCAGCAGCATGTCGGTCCGCTCGATCAGGTCCACCTCTGCGCCCTGGTGCCGCGCCGCGAGCGCGGCCGCGCAGCCGGACCAGCCCCCGCCGATGACGATAATTTTCATACAAGGCTCCTTCGGTTGAGGGTGAACGCCCCTGTCCCTGCAGGTCCGGTTTGCCGGAACGGGGCACGGAAGTCAAGAATTTGGGCGGCCGCCGGCCGCCCCGGATTTGGAGCCCGGCGGTTTGTTTGATAGACTGGAGAGGAAACCGTCACGATACGCTGGGAGATTCGTGTCCATGGAGCCTGACACCCGGTCACCGCCGGGCGATGACAGCAGCCGCCGCAAGGATTTTCGGCTGGCGGTCGACGCGTCGTCGCCCCTGCTCGCCGACTGCCTCACCTCGTCCGGACCCTTCAGGGAGCGAGTCCGGAACGTCAGCTCGAAAGGGGCATTCCTCGCCACCCGCCGCAGCCTGAAGATCGGGGAGGAGATCGCCATGACCATCCCGCTGGCCGGCTCGAAGGCAACCATCAAGGCTACCGGCGAGGTCGTACGCGCGGACCCGACGGGGTACGGGGTCGAATTCCGCGTGATCTTCAGGTACTGAACGCGTCCAGTTCCTTGGACACCTCGTAAATGATGCCCTCCGAAAATCCGCGCGAATAGAGAAATCGTTGCAGGCGCTGCACCCGTTTGCGGGGGTCGGGCTCGGTTTGCAGAGCCTTCCATTTCCGGCGCGCCGCCGCCAGGGCGACCGCACGTTCCTCGCCGGACCCGAAGGTTTCCCGCAGGCGGTCCTCGGCTGCAGCGCCGGCCAGGCCCTTCTGTGCCAGCTCCATGCGGATGCGCCGGACCCCGCAGCCTTTGCGTTTCAGGCGGTCGATGGCCTGATCCAACGATCGGCGATCGTCCAGGTAATTCAGCCGCAGGCATTCGGTCACGACCGCAAGGACGACGTCCTCCGCATACCCGCGGCGGGTCAGCTTGCGCGTGATCTCCGCCACCGAGTGATCCCGGACCGAAAGAATCCTCAGCGCGCCGGCCAGCGCGGCCCGGTAGGCGCTCTCGTCACCATGAGCCATCTGCAGGCTTCCCCGTCATCGTTGAAACCTCGGCACCCATCCCCCCCGGGTGCTGCCAGAAGATCCCCGCAGGCTGCAGCGCCGAATTCGGCCGCCACGCGATCGGACATCCTATGTCGAGGAGAGGGGAGCTGGCAACCCAGGATTTTTGGAAAATGCAAAAAATTGTGAAAAAAAGCTAAAGTTCCTGGGGACGGGGCCGATAATGGAATCAAGAGCGTGGAACGAGTCGCCGCCGAAGCGACAGGATTTGACTCTGAATCCTCTTTAGGATAAGATAGTTACAGCATATGCGAGTTCGGCTCGCATTGCGATCGAGAAGGAGAGACCATGGAAATCCATTCAAAAACCCAACCGAACCCGGTGGATGCCTACATCAACCAGGTCCAGGCCAAATCGAAAGTCGAGAACCCGGTCGGCGGGCCGGCCCAGCAGGCCCCGAAGACCGATACCGTCGTCATTTCCGAAACCGCCAAGCGCATCCAGGATGCGAAGGCCCAGCTCGACTCCATCCCGGACGTGCGGGCGGACAAGGTGGCCGAGATCAAGAGCCGCGTTGAAAACGGGAGCTACGAAATCCAGCCCGACAAAATCGCGGACAAGATGATCCGGGAATCCCTGTTGAACGACCTGTTCAAATAAAATTCGTCCGCACCCAACGCAAAAGGCGGCTCGGAGGGAAGATCCCTCCGAGCCGCCTTTTGCGTTGGGCGTGTCGCCGACCGGCTACTGAAGCTCGCTGCCGGTGAACTCAAATGCCGACTGGCCCTGGCCGCCTTCGCGCGCACCCTTTTCGGATTCACCCGAGTAGATCAGGTTTTCGCCTTTCTGGGTGAGCCGCAGGTTGAGACTGGGCCCTTCGACGTTTTCCACGATGCCCATGGTCGTCAACTCCTGGATGGCCTTCTTGAACAGCTTCTTCTCTTCCGAGTTCAACCGCTTCAGGTAAACCAGCTCGATCCAGTGCGAGGGCAGGGTGTCGTTGGTCTCGGCACCGAGAGCCCGAAACTTGTGCAGTACTTCCCGCTTGATGGCTTTCTTGTCCTTCATGCCGGCCTCTTTCCCCTTCAATTAGTGCTGCAGTTCAAACAGTAAGCGAACACTCCGAAAGGCTCTTTCAGCAGCGCCGCCATCTCCGGCAACCCGGTCCCGGCCAGGCCGCGCATCAGCAGCGCCTGTTCCGGCCGGGCGATCTCGACCATGCGCCCGCCCGCGGCCGCGAACAGGTCCTTGAGCTCTTTTATGAGCCTTTCCCGCCGGGTGAGCGGCTGCTGCAGGAAATCGACCGAGAACGCCTCCAACCCGGCCCTGGATGCCGCGGCCGCAACCGCGTCGGTCAGGCCGCCCAGCTTGTCCACCAGCCCGATGTCGAGCGCATCCTTCCCGGCCCAGACTCGGCCCTGCGCAATGCGCTCGACCGCCTCGGGGCTCATCTTGCGGCCCTCGGCCACCCGAGAGATGAAGACGCCGTAGCCCTGGGCCATGGCCTGGTCCATCGCCTGCGCCGCCAGCGCGTTCATCGGGCGGCTCGGGTTGAAGGCATCGGCCATGCGCGTGGAGCCCACCCCGTCGTTGGACACCCCGAGCGACTGCAGGCTGCGCTCGAACGTGGAGAAGGCGCTGAAGATGCCGATCGACCCGGTGATGGTCGTGGGTGACGCCCAGATTTCGTCCGCAGCGGAGGCAATCCAGTACCCGCCCGAAGCCGCTACCGAGCCCATCGAGACCACGACCGTGCGACCGCCCTCGGAGCGTGCCAGCTCGAGCTCGCGGCGCACGGCCTCCGACGCGAAGGCGCTGCCCCCCGGGCTGTCGATGCGCAGAACGATCGCCCGCACGGCGCTGTCCTTGCGCGCCCTGCGGATCAAGGCCGCGAGCGAGTCGCCCCCGATCCTGCCCGCCGGCTGCGTCCCGTCCAGGATCATCCCCTGGGCGACAATCACGCCCACTTTCGGCTTCGGATCCGCGCCGCCCCGGCGAGCGCCCGGCAGCGTTGCCTTGACGTAGTCGTCCAGCTTGATCCGGTTGTAGCTCTGACGGGCGCGGTCCTCGCCCGCCAAGCCGACGAGCTCGGCCCGCACCTCGTCGGCGGTTTTGAGCGCGTCCACCAGCCGGCAGGCGAGCGCCAGTCGCGCCGTGTCGTTGTCGACGGTCCGGAGCCGCTCCGGGAAATGGTTGACGTAATCGTCGATCGCGGCCGGATCGATGCCGCGCTGACCGGCGACGTCCTCTTTGTAGGCCGTCCAGAGCACGTCGAGCACGGCCGTAGTTGGCCCGGCGGTCGAAATCGGACATGTCGTTGCGCAGCAGCGGGTCCAGTGCCGACTTGTAATCGCCGACCTTGAACACGTGCACCTGGACCTGGAGTTTGTCCAGGGCGTCTTTGTAGTAGTTCTGGTAGATCCCCAGCCCGGTCAAGAGGACTCCGCCCATCGGGTTGAGGTAAACGCGGTCGGCATGCGACGCGAGATAGTACCCGCGCTGAGTGTAAAGGTGGGACGCGGCGATCACGGGTTTGCCCGACCGGCGAAACCGCTTCAGCGCGGAGCCGACGTCCTGGAGCTTGCTCAGCGAAGCGGCCTGCAGCTTGCTGACATCGAGGTGGATGCCCTTGATGCGGTCGTCCTCGCGGGCGCTGTCGATCGCATCGATGACCTCCTGCAAAACGGTTTCGCCCGTGACATCCTCGCCGATCAGCTCGTTGGACAGCAGACTTTCAGATCGCTGCTCGACCAGCGTGCCGGACAGGCCAAGATGCAGAACGGCCCGTTCGGGCAGCACCGTGCCGCGACCGCCCCAGATCGTGTAAACAACCAGCGCGACCACGAGAAGGAACACCGCATTCACGGCCAGTTGCCGGATGAAGGTCAGGGCGCGCCAGCCGGCCGCTATCGCCCTCCATATGAGTTTGATCACCTTCTTCATGGCTCCCAGCACGTCTCGTCTTTCCTGTGCGATCGCTTGGACCGCCATCGGCGATTGCGGAAAGATAAGAGCCCCTTTGAATTTGTAAAGATGCCAGGATCTTCCGAATTCACCCATACCAAAGCATCATAATTACTTTCAGATATGCGGCACAAAGATAATAGCAAAAATGGATGCCGGTTGTCGGCTGGATGGGGGGGCCGGTTGACTCCGGCTCCGGCTTTCCATATGCTCGTTCAAAAACCAGCCAGCCCACCGACCGGAGCCGCTTGAAAAAGGTTCTTCTCTGCATCGTCTTGATCGGGATTGCCGTGCTCGGGGCCGGAACGCTCGCGCTGTATTTTTCGCTTCCCCCGGTCGCCCATCTCAAGACGCAGAACCCGAAAACCACGGCCTTGATCCAGCAGCGACAGAAGGAGGCCCAGCGCGCCGGTCGGGAGTTCAAGGTGCGCCAGGTCTGGGTGAGCTTCGACAGCATCCCGGAGCTGTTGCGGGAATCCGTGCGCGTGGCCGAAGATGCGCGGTTCTACGAGCACGAGGGCATCGACTACGAGGAAATCCGCGCGGCGCTGAAGAAGGACCTGGAGCGCGGCGGGTTCGTGCGCGGGGCGAGCACGATCACCCAGCAGCTGGCCAAAAACCTTTTCCTGTCCACCGACAGGAACCTCGTCCGCAAGCTCAAGGAGTTCTGGCTGGCCCGGCAGCTCGAGCAGGAGCTCCCGAAGAACCGCATATTCCACCTCTACTTGAACGTGATCGAGTTCGGTCCCGGGGTTTTCGGCGTCGAGGCGGCCGCGCGGCACTTCTTCGGGAAAAGCGCGGGGCAGCTCAACCTGGAGGAGATCGTCCGCCTGACCGCGGTCATCCCGAAGCCCCTGGTCGAGACCCCCACGCGCACGAGCAGTTGGATGAAGTGGAAGGCGGGCTGGGTCCTGACCACCCTGCGCAAGACCGGCCACATCAGCCAGGAGCAGTACCTGCAAGCCGCAGGGAAGTTCAAGCCCTGACCCGCGGGCCGCGCGAGCCGGGCGCACCAAAAACAGAAGGCCCCCTTGCGGGGGCCTTCGACCTGCGGATCGGTTCAATTGACCTTGATCTGCTTCGGTTTGCGCGCTTCGGGTTTGGGGACTTCGACCGTCAGCACGCCGTTCGTGTGCTCGGCTTTGACGCTGTCCGCCGCAACATCCTGCGGCAGGCTGAAGGAGCGGACGAACTTGCCGTAGGACATCTCGCGGCGGTAGAAGGTCCGCCCGTCCTTTTCCTCGTTTTCGCTGCGCCGCTCCGCCGTGATCGTCAGCATGCCGTTCTGAACGTCCACGCGGATGTCATCCTTGTCGATGCCCGGGCAGCTCCGCTTTTACGACCAGCTTGTCCTGATCCTCGAAGACGTCTACGGCCGGGTTCCACACCTCTGTCCAGTCCTCTCCCCGGCGCAGAAGGGATCCACCGAAAAGCTGGTTCATTTTATCCTGCAGGGAAAGCGCTTCATGCAAGGGGTTCCATCGAATCAGGTCCATCATGTTCTGTTCCTCCTTAATTTTACGGTTGTTTTTACGATTTTTCACATTATTATTGGTACCATGTTGACCAAACAATAAATCATCGAGATATCATGTCAATATTGTAACATTACTTTTTTAATTATTTGTATATTGATAATTCGAAAGGGCCCTGCCATGGTTGATATGGAGCTGCCTCAACCCAAGGCCGAAGAGCTGCGCGGCCGTCAGTCCGTCCGCGCCACCTTCAAACTGTCTCCGCGCGCCATCGAGGCCTTGAGCATTGTGGCCGTCCACCTGGGGATCAAGCAGAAATCGCTGTTCGATCACCTGATCGAGGACGTTCAGTCACTCAATACGATCGCCAGGGAAATCGAGGCCGAGGAATTCCGGACGATCAACCGCATCCAGAAGACGTTCGTCATCAGCCGCCGGACCCTCGTCTGCCTGGATCAGATTTCGCGCCAGTCCCGGACCCCGCGCGATGCGCTGGTCGAGTACTCGATCCAGCGGTTGCTCCCGGTCATCAATCGCGAGCGCGAAAAACACCGCCGGCGCAAAAAACTGCTGGCGGAGATCGACCAGCATGCCCAGCACGGCATGCGGCTGCTGGATACGGCCGTGGAGTTGCTGGGGGGGGATGACCCGGTGTGCCTGCGCCTGGCGGCGGCCATGGATGGCTACCAGGCCGCGCGTGAGCACATCCGCAGTTTCGTGGAAAAGGCCGACATCATCGAAGACTTCTGATGACTTCGTAATAAGGGCAATCCCCGCGTTGCGCTGCGCCGCGCGGGTGCTGCGGCGTACGGTACGTACGCCTCGCACCGTGCGGCTTGCGGCGCCTTGACCTTGCCCTTATTACGAAGTCATCGAAGCCGTGGTGGGCCCGGAGAGGGAAGCCGCAGGTGGCCGTCAGACGCATTTTTCATGAGGGGGTCCCTCACGTCAGCTTCACCACCGCCATCGTGATGTCGTCCGTGGGCTTGGCGCCCTGGCGGTGGGCTTCGAGCGCCGTGACGACCGCCGCGACGATCTCCCGCGGGCTGCGGCGGCTGTTGGCTCGGATGAGGTCGTACAGCGCCGCCTTCCCGAAGAGCGCGCCGTCCGGCGCCATCGACTCCCAAATCCCGTCCGTCCCGATGAAGATGATCGCCCCCGGGGGCAGGTCGGTGCGATACCGCTCCTGGAAAAGCGTTTCCGGGTCGAGCCCGAGAGGCGCCCCCCGGCCGCCGAGCTCCTCGACCCGCCCCGAACGCGGGTCGTAGAGAATGCCCGGGTCGTGCCCCGCCCGCACCCAGCGCATGGATTTCCCCGGGCCGTCGACCGTGAGGTAGAACATCGTCATGAAAGAGCCGGTGTCGCCCACGTCCTCGCTGAACAGCCGGTTCACATCCGCCACGATGTCCGCGGCCGTGCCGGGCAGCGAGGCCCGGAGCCTCAGCCCGGCGCGGGCCGAAGCCATCAGGAGCGCGGCGTGGGCGCCGTGCCCGGAGACATCCGCGACCACGACGGTGCCCGAACCCGACGGGTCGTTGGGGTCGGCGATGAAATCGTAGTAATCCCCCCCGGTCTCGTCGCAGTAAATGCTGAGCGCCGAAACGTCCACCCCCGGCCAGGCCGGCATGGCCTTGGGCAGAAGGTTCTGCTGCACCTCGGTCGCCAGCTGCAGCGATTCGTGCATGCGCAGCTGGTCTTTGAGCCGGGGGACCATCTCGTTGAAGGACCGGATCAGCTGGTCGCGCTCGTCCCCGGTGCGGGAGCGGACCTGCACGTCGTAGTCGCCGCGGCTCAGCCGGCCGGCCGCCGCCGCCAGATCGACCATCGGGCGGGTGAATCCGCGCGAGCCGAGCAGAGCGGCCAGCGCAGCCAGGACGACGGCGACGGCCGCCGCCGCCGCCGCGGCCCATTCCCGCTCGCGGGTGTGCGTCTGGACGATGTGCAGCGTGCGCTCGGGCACCCGCTCGATCACCGACCGGGGGACGACGATTACGAACCAGCTCTCGCCGAACGTGGGCGCAAAGGCACACATCGACGGCGTCCCGCCGAAAGACAGCTCCATCAGCCCGGCATGGCCGGTGGCCATCTGCTGGGCCAGATCCTGCATGCGGGCCGGGTCATCGGGAACGAGTCGCTCGACGGCCTCCGACCCCGCCCAGGCATTCGCCGGAGACTGGACGTCCTTCTGGGCGATGATCCGCAGGTCGGTGGTGCGGGTCGCCGGGTCGTAGACCGGCCGCACGATCATGGAGCGCGCCGCGTCGGTCCACCAGGCGGAGAGCTCCTCGACCCGCAGCGCGTCGTTCAGGAGCACGTCCACGGCCGCGACACCGGCCCGGGTCCCGTCCGCGCCGCGCACCGCGCGGGACGCGGTCATCGTCAGCAGACCGGTGGTCGCGTCCACGTAGGGCGGGGACCAGTACGTGGCGTCGTCCGCGGCGTTGCGGTACCAGGCCCGCTCGCGCGGGTCGTACCCGGCGGGGTAGCCCCCGTGGCCGGGGAACGAGACGTGCACCCCGCTCTCCATGCTCACGTGCACCCAGTACAGGCTGCGGCCGAGCATGTCGCTCATGTTCAGGAAGGCGTCCGTCAGCAGGGACAGGCGGTCGATCTCGTCGGCCGCCGCCTCGGCCGACACACCGGCCGCCAGGAGCACCACCGGGTGCTCGAGGCTGACCCACGCGCCGCCGGTTCCGACGCGCGGCGCGAGGTCGGGCGGGGCCGTGGCCGGGCTGTCGAAATCCGCCGCGAGGTACACGCGCCCGGACCCCGGCGCCGCCTCCGACAGGACGACCTCGGCCTCGTGGGCCAGCCCGGCCAGCGCGAACTCCACGGCCACCTTGGTCTTGTCCAGGATGCGGGCCGAGCTGTCGGCCGTGAGCCTGAGGACGGAACCGGCGGACTGGATGAGGGTGCGGTTGACGTCGGTTGCGATGGCGGCGCTCATGCCGAGCGTCTCCTGATGCCCGATCAGGGCGACGGCCCCCAGGGGGACCAGGCTGAAGACCAGCAGCACGCAGAAGAATTTCCAGCGGAGCTTCATGGAGGACCTCCGGTGGCGGGCCGGAGGCCGGAGCCTCGCGGCCGAGGGGTTGGAGCGGAACGGCGGGGTCAGATTGTCATATTGACGCGCTTTCGGCAAGGCCCGCAGGACCCCTTGCGCGGGCGCGCTGCCGGTGTTACTGAATTTGCATGCAGGCGCGAAACAGGCCACCGCTCGACGAATGAGGGACTGACATGACGGTTGATCTCCTGTACGGCCGAGGCAAGCTCGCGGTGACGTTCCCGGACGAGCTTCGCATCACCACCATCCGCAAAAACCCCATGCCGGTCGCGCCCGACCCGGCCGGGGCGCTCGCGCGCGCCTTCCAGGCGCCGGTCGGCCGCCCGCCCCTGCGCGAGCTGGCGCGCGGACGGCGCAACGCCTGCATCCTGATCTGCGACATCACGAGGCCCGTCCCGCACGGCCGGCTGCTCCCCGGGCTGGTGGAGGAGCTCGCGGCGGCCGGGATCGACCGCAAGAACATCCTCATCCTGGTCGCCACCGGCCTCCACCGCCCCAACGAGGGTGCGGAGCTGCGCGAGGTCATCGGCTCGGATGCGGTCTTCAAATCGGTGCCGGCCGCAAACCACTTTGCGCGCGACCGCGAGGCCCACGCCGAGCTGGGCCGCACGCCGTCCGGAATCCCCATCCTGATCGACCGCCGCTTCGTCGCGGCCGAGCTGCGCATCGTGGTCGGGCTGGTCGAGCCGCACTTCATGGCGGGCTACTCGGGCGGGCGCAAGCTCGTGGTGCCCGGGGTCGCCCACCAGGACACCATCCTGAAGCTGCACGCCGGTGTGATCCTGGACCACCCGCGGGCGGCCAACACGGTGGTCGAGGGCAACCCGCTGCACGCGGAGCAGCTGCACGTCGTGCGGGCCATCGGGGAGGTGTCCGCCCTGAACGTCGTGATCGACGAGGAGCGGCGCATCGGGTTCGTGAACTTCGGGGAGATCGAGGAGAGCCACGCCCAGGCCGTGGCCTTCATGCGCCGCTATGCGGAAGTGCCGGTGGCCTCACGCTTCAAAACCGTGGTCACCACCAGCGCCGGCTACCCCCTCGACAAGACCTACTACCAGACGATCAAGGGCATGGTCGGGGTGCTCGACATCCTCGAGCCCGGGGGGACCGTCATCATCGCCAGCGAGTGCTCCGAGGGCATGGGCAGCCCCGAGTTCGTGGACGCGCAGCGCGTGCTCTGCCGCGTCGGGCCCGAGCGCTTCATGTCCGAGATCATCGGCCGCAACCACGCCCGCATCGACGAGTGGCAGACTCAGATGCTCGTCAAGGCGCTGCGGGCGGGGAAGATTCAGCTTTACACGACCGGCCTGCGGCCCTCGGATCTGGCCGACATCTACGTCGACCCGGTCCTCTCGGTCGCACAGGCCGCCCTCGAAAGCGCGCGGGCCCAGGGGGACCACCGCGTGGCGGTGATCCCCGAGGGCCCGTATGTGATCCCGGTGTACCGCCAGTAAGGTTCAGCGGTTCAACGGTTCACGGTTCAACGTTGTCGACGGTGTGCGACTGAACCCTTGAACCCGAAACCGTGAACCGTTCCGGCATCCCAAACACCAAACACCCAATACCAAACACCATTCCCTAAGGTGCCAGCTTCCCGGCCCTGAACGCTTTCAGGTAATTCATGCAGTAGGCGTCGCGCCCCATGAGCGTCTCGGCCGTGACGATGCAGCCCATCATGCGCTGGTCGAGCGGGTTGACGATCGCCCCGTCCAGCCCGCGGCAGATCGCCATCACCATGAAGGTCTGGTTGACGAACTTGCGCTCCGGCAGGCCGAAGGAGATGTTCGACAGCCCGCACATCGTGTGCACCCCGGGGAAGGCGCGCGTGATGCGCCCGATCGCCTCCAGGAACTCGACCCCGAAGCTCGTGTTGGTCGCCACCGGCTGCACCAGCGGGTCCACGTAGATGTCCCCGATCGGCACGCCCTTCTGCACCAGCCCGTTCACGAGCTTGTCGGCGATCGCCATGCGCTGGTCGGCCGTCTCGGGCATGCCCTCGTCGCTCATGCACAGCGCCACCACCTTGCTCTTCGAGCCCGCCACCACCGGCAGCAGCCGCTCGAAGCGCTCCTTCTCGAGCGAGATCGAGTTGATCATGGCCGTGCCCTTATGCACCGCCAGCGCCGCCTCGATCGCCTTCGGGTCCGGGCTGTCGATGCAGCAGGGCGCGTCCACCGCCCCCTGCACCGTCGCCACCAGCCACTTCAGGAGCTCCGGCTCCTTGCCCACGAACACCCCGGCGTTGACGTCGATGAAGCCCGCCCCGTTCTCGCGCTGCTCGCGCGCGAGCTTGCCGATGCCCTCGGCATCCGTCTTTTCGATGAGCTCCCGCACCGCTTTGCGGCTGGCGTTGATCAGTTCCCCGACGATCAGCATCTCGACCTCCCGTTGACCGGCCGCGCGCCGCCCGGGGACGGCGCACGCCGGAGGATGTGTGTCGCCTGCCTACTTCGCGCCCGCGAAACGGCGGGCCAGTTCGACCGCCTCGGCCGCGTTCGACCCGTAGCCGTCCGCGCCGATCTTCTCGGCGAAGGCGCGGTCGACCGGCGCGCCGCCCACCAGCACCTTGACCTTGTCGCGCAGGCCCTGGTTCTTGAGCTCGGCGATCACCTTCTGCATCTCCGGCATGGTGGTGGTGAGCAGGGCCGAAAGGCCCAGGACGTCCGGCCCGACCGACTTCACCTGGTCGACGAGCTTCTCGACGCTCAGGTCGACACCGAGGTCCAGCACCTTGAACCCGGCGCCCTCGAGCATCATCGAGACCAGGTTCTTGCCGATGTCGTGCAGGTCGCCCTTGACGGTCGCCATGATGACGGTGCCGCGCGACTGGCTCTCGCCGGCGGCCAGGCGCGGCTTGACGACCTCGAGACCGGACTTCATCGTCATGGCCGAGACCAGCATCTCGGGCACGAAGATCTTGCCTTCGCCGAAGTCCTTGCCGACCACGTCCATGGCGGCGATGAGCGCGTCGTTGATGAGGGTGGCGGGGTCGGTCCCCGCGTCGAGCGCCTGCTGCACCAGCGCCTTGATCTCACCGTGCTTGCCGCCGATGACGGCGTCCTTGATCGTGTTCAGATGATCGGCCATCGCTGTCCATCCTCCTTTTATTTGATCGAAATGGGGTAGCGTCCGTGCTTCAGGCAGGTCTCCCGCATCGTCATGTAGTTCTCAAACTTGGCCCAGTTCGGCACCGAGTTGCCCGACCCCAGCGCGAAGCCGCCGCCGGGCGCCGCGTCGCGCAGCAGCTCCTTGACGCGCGCCTCGATCTGCGCGGTCGAGGCGCTGCGCAGCAGCTCGTTCGACACGTTGCCGATGAGGCAGATGCGCTCGCCCCACTGCTTTTTCACCTTGGCCATGTCCATGCAGGACGGGTCGATCGGCTGGATGGCGTCCAGCTCCATGTCGATCAGCTCGTCCATGATGGCCGACAGGTCGCCGTCCGAGTGCATCATGAACAGGCGGTTGTGCGCGTGGCAGCGCTCGCCGACCTTGCGGTACCAGCTGAAGACGTGCTTCTTGAGAGCGGCCGGCGAGATCATGGTCCCGGTGCCGAAGGCGATGTCGTCCACCACCCAGACCCCGGCCACGTGGTCCATGGCGAAGATGCTTTCCAGGGCCTTGAACTGGATCGTGGCCACGCGCTCGAAGACCTCCGCCACGAACGACTCGTCCAGGGCCAGCTTCAGCGCGAAGTTGTTGAACCCCATCAGCATCCAGGTCAGCGTGAAGATCTTGCCCGAGATGGCGATCACCTTCATGCCCTCGGGCAGCAGCGGCTTGATCGCGTGCAGCTTGCTGAAATCGATGTCGGCCGCCGCCTCCCAGGGGAACTTGTCCAGGTCGGCGCGCTCGTGGATGAAGCTGGTCATCTCGAGGTTCCAGGCCTTGGGGTCGGTCGTGCCGGGCCGCTCGCGCAGCACCATCTCCTTGAGGACACGCGTGATCTTGGATTCTTCCGTGACCTTGCCCGGCGACATCATGCTGACCGTGACGGGGATGAAGTCATACCCCGCTTTGGACCAGAACTCCACCTGGCCGGCCAGGTCGTCGGCGGTCACCGTGCGGCCCAGGAACTTGCTCTGCACCGAGTAGTCGATGAGGATCTCGCCCAGCGGCACACGGTCGGTCTCCTGGTGGCGCACGGCCGCGAGGAAGCGGTTGAAATCGGGTTTCAGATCCATGCGGGTCCTCTCTGAAATAGGGTTCGGGGTTCAGGATGAAGTGTCCAGGGTTCGGGGTTCAGGGTTCAGGAAAAACGGGTCGCCTCGATCGTATTTTCGTTTGACTGAACCCTGAACCCCGAACCCTGCTTAGCTCCTCTAAAATCCCGCCCGCGCGGCCGCGACGATCGCCTTCAGGTTCTCGAGCGGAGTGGACAGCGGGATGGCGCACTCCGGGCCGATGATGTTCACCCCGGCCTCGATCGCGTAGCGCGCCTGCTGGTACACATCTTCCGGCGTGCCCTGCAGGAGGGTGCGGGCGTTGTTGACGTTCCCGACCAGGCTGATGCGGTCGCCCACGCGCTGGACGGCTTCCCTGGAATCGATTGCCCACTCGAAGTGATACGCGTCGACCCCGGTGCGGGCGAAGAGCTCCAAGCGGTCGGAGCAGTTGCCGCAGACGTGCAGGATGAGCGGGCCGCCGGCCTGGGCCGTGATCTCCTGGTGGATCGGGAGCAGGAGCTGCTCGTAGTGGTGCGGCCCGACGAGGTTGCGCGTGGCGTGGTCGGCCAGGACCACGATGTCGGCCCCGGCCGCGAACTGCGCGTTGATGAAGGCGATCGTGACCGGCATCAGCTGCCGCAGCATCTGGGTCACCTTGGCCGTCTCGCCCATGCCGACCGCGAGCAGGAAGTTCTGCGTGCCGGCCATGTGGTAGGACATGGTCCAGGGCCCCATGACCTTGCCGACGACGGCGGCCTGCCGCCGACGTGGCGGCGCAGGATGGAGAGCGCGTCCAGGACCACCCGGCAGGCGGGTTTCTCGAGGAGGTCCGCGGGGACGACGACGTCCGAAAAGTCGGCGTTGGGGAAGTCCTTGACGTCCGGCATCCGGTCCCGGTCGCCCCAGTCGACCTGGGCGCCCATGGCGGCGGCCTCCTGGACGACCGAGTACTCGGGCATGACCGTGTCGAAGCCGACGAGCTCGTGGCCGGCCAGCGCCAGCTCGGCCATGGCGTTCGGGTCGAGATGGGCTGCGGGAAACGACACCCCGACCTTGTCCATCAGCTCGTGGCAGGCGATGGAGGTGGGGTTGCCCGCCGCCGGGCGCGGTCCGCGGCGGCCGCCGAACATGGCCGACATGACCAGGTTGCGGGAGTTGAGTTTCATCTGCGCGTGCTCCTCCTGGTTCGAACGTTGCGGGCGAAGTTGAACCCGTACAGCGTATTCTGCTGAAGATCGATCTTCAGGTTGGTTTCGATGCGCCGCACCACGTCGAAGAGGTGCAGCACCATCTCCTGCTCGGCGCGGTCGGCGTCGCGCGCCGCGATGGCCGCGAGCACCCGGCTGTGAAAGGCGATCGCGTCCTCGATCGCCCCGGGCAGCGCCGCCACCTCGCCGATGAAGCGCTGCAGCATGTCGTGCGTCGTCTCGAGGAACTTCTGCAGCACGCGGTTGCCGCTCATGGCCGCCAGTTGCTCGTGGAAGGTCGCGTCGTGCTGCGTGAACTCGGTCTCGTCGCGGCGTTCGACGGCTTTGCGCTGCCGGTCGATCGTCGCCTGCGCGGCCGCGATCTCCTCCGGCGTCGCGCGCGCGACCGCCAGCCGCACCGTGGTGCGCTCGATGCAGATGCGCGCCTCGATGAACTCGCGCACGCTCAGCGGGTCGAGCAGGAACTGGCCGCCGAGCGAGCTCAGGTAGCCGCCGGGGGTCGGCGGCTCGACCACGGTGCCCACGCCCTGCTGCGCGGACAGGAGCCCCATCGCGGCCAGCTGGTTGACGGCCTCCCGCAGCGTGTTGCGGCTCACCCCGAACTGCCGGGCCAGCTCCTCCTGCGGCGGCAGCTTCTGGCCGCGCGTGTAGCGGCCGGTGGCGATCATCTCGTAGAGCGCCCGGAAGACCTTGTCGGTGGCCGACGATTTCCGGATCGGGCTGACGTTCATCTGGGCCATGCGCGCCCTCCCCGGCGCGGCCACGGGTTAATGTGGCGCGCCGTTTTCAGCAAACACCTCCCGCAGACCCTTCAGCTCCCCCTGCGCGTCGAACGGCAACTCCAGGCGTGCGGAGGAAACCGCGATCCCCCGCTGCCGCGCCTCCTCGGCCAGCGCCGGGGAGACGAGCATGCGCCTGAGCTCCGACGTGTTGACGATCCAGGCCAGGCGCACGCCCGCGGGCGTCCAGAGGCCGATCGAGCGCAGGGCCGCCTCGAGCGCCGCGCGGTCGGTCGGCAGCACGATCGGGACCCGCGCCTTCTCGGGCGCGACGGCCGTGATGCAGTTGAGCGCGGTCATCTCGGCGTCCATGCGGTCCACGACCCGGCGGTGCACGTAGTCCGCCAGCCCCAGGCCGATGGCGTTGCCGCCGGTGCGGGCCGAAAGCCCCCGCAGGACGACGCGGGTGATGCGCGGCCGCTCGCACTCCTTCTCGTAGATGTTCATGATGCGGCCGATCACCTTGGTGTCGAACCCGGCCCCGGAGATGTCCTTGCCGATCTCGTCCACGAGCAGCACGTCGAGCTGGTCGAAGGGCAGCGCCGCGTGGTGCTGCCGCGCCTCGGCCAGCAGCTGCGGCTCGCGCTCGAACACGGCCGCGGCCGGGACCGCCTCGAGGCGCCGCACCGTGTTGGTCTTGTCCTCCAGAATGGCCACGCCGCCCAACAGGGGGAGCTTCCGGAACAGGACTCTCGCCATCGCCTGGATGGCCTTGACGTAGCTGATGCGCACGGCGAGCTGGTGCATGCTCTCGGCCCCGGCCACCCGGCCCAGGCCCACGACCGCCATCTTGAGCAGCCCGGACTCGATCGGCCCGATGAACTCGGTGTGCTCCTTGATGCGGTTGACCAGGATGATGTGGTCGGCCTCGACCGCCGCCCGGTCGGCGTAGACCGGGCAGCCCTCGGCCTCGCCGACCGCAACCGGCTCCATGCGGTCGTGGATCGGGGCCCCGAGCGTCGCGGCCGTCTGGCCGAGGTGCTCGAGCACCTCGATCTGCCCCGCGGCCGTGCCGCCGCCGTGGCTGCCCATGGCGGGCAGAATGAGCGGGCGGCCGCCCCGCTCGTTCACCGCGGCCGCGACCGCGGCCAGCACCTCGGCCATGCAGCCGACCCCGCGGCTGCCGGCCGTGATCAGGACCGTCTGGCCGGGTTGGACGGCGTTCAGCAGGCCGGTGCGCTGCAGCTTCTCCCGCGCGCAGGCGGGGACGTCCAGCCGCGGCCCGGGTTTGAAATCCTGCTCGAGAACGTGGAGCGTTGGGAAATTCATGCGCGTCATACCCTCTGATGAGGCGGACTAGCGCCGCAGCAACAGCTGCGGCAGCCAGAGCGAGAGCTGGGGCCAGGCCACGGTCACGATGTTCGCGACCACCGTCCACCACAGGTACGGCATGGTGGCCTTGTAGATCTGGGTCATGGTCACGTCCGGCGGCGTGATGCTCTTCAGGTAGAAGGCCGAGGGCGCGAACGGCGGCGTCAGATACGACAGGTGCATGTTCATGCAGTAGACGACGCCGAACCACACCGGGTCGAAACCGAAGTCCAGGATGATCGGCAGGAAAATGGGCACCGTCAGGAAGAGGATCCCGATCCAGTCGAGGAAGCAGCCCAGGAAGCACCAGATCAGGTTCATCAGGATCACCGTGCCCCAGGGCCCCAGATCCAGCGCCTTGATGGCGTTGGTGACGAAGGTCGTGCCGCCGGCCAGCGTGTAGGCGCCGATGATCGTCTGCGCGCCGAAGAAGAGCCAGGAGAGCATGCAGGAGATGCGCAGCGTCTCGTAGAGCGAGTCGCGCACCATCGGCCAGTTGAGCTTGCGGTTGATCGAGGCGGACACCAGCGCCAGGATCACGCCGACCCCGGCCGCTTCCGACGGGGTGGCGACGCCCGCGTAGATCGACCCGAGCACGCCCGCGGTGATGAAGCAGCGGCAGGAGTGAGCTCCTTGAGGGTCGCGAGCTTCTGCCGCACCGGCATGGCGCGCAGCTCTTCGGCCACGAGCGGCGCGGATTCCGGGTTCCGCCAGACGCGCCAGATCACGTAAAAGATGAACATCCCGCCCAGCATCAGCCCGGGCATGATCCCGGCCAGGAAGAGCTCGCCGACCGAGACGCCCGCGGTCATGCCGTAGACGATGAAGACGACGCTCGGCGGGATGAGGGTCGCGAGCCCGCCGCCCGCGGCGACGCTGCCGAGCGCGAGCTTGTGGTCGTATTTCTTGCTCAGCATCTCGGGCAGCGCGATCAGCCCGAAGGTCACGATCTCCGCGCCGATGATGCCCACCATCGAGGCCATGATCGCGTTGGCGATGATCGTGCCGACGGCGATCCCGCCGCGCAGCCCGCCCGCCCACACGTTGACCGCCCGGAAGAGCTGGTCGGCGATCCCCGCCCGCTGCAGCAGCCCCGCCATGAGCACGAACAGCGGGACCGACATGAGGGTGTAGTTCATGCTCATGTCGAAGACGCGCGACACCAGCATCATCATCACACTCGGGTCGAATTTCAGCAGGACCAGGCCGACCGCAACTGAGCCGATGGACCAGGCCAGCGGCAGCCCCATGGCCATGAGCCCCACCATGGCCACCACGATGACGATACTGATCCACTCGATGCTCACAGCTCTTCACCCTTCGCAATGTAGTAGAGGTCGCGCACGAACTTGGCCGTCTGCTGCAGCAGGAGCAGGACCAGGGCCGCCACGAGGGCGATCTTGAACGGCCAGATAATCGGATCCCAGGGGCTCATGGTGGTCTCGCGCACGGCGATCGACTGCTCCATGTACTGCCACGAGGCCCAGATCATCACCACGATGTAGAGCAGGAAGGCGAAGTAGGTGACACAGTCGATCATGGCCTTCCCGCGCCGGGAGAGCCCGTGGTAGAGCATGTCGACCCGCACGTGACCGTCCTGCTTCATCGTCCAGGCCCCGCCCAGGAGATAGAGCAGCCCGCAGCCGAAGACGGTGCCCTCGGCCACCCACACCGTGGGCCTGGTCAGCACCTCGCGCATGAAGATCTCGTAAAAGATGATGAACGCCACCACCAGCGACAGGATGCTCACCGCCTTGCCGATCCAGATGCTGGTGCCGTCGATCAGGGAGAGGATCTTTCTCACGGTCGTTTCCTCGATAGGCAGGGAGAGCAGGCCACACATGCCCTCCCCGTGTTCAGCCAATAACTCGTCATAAACCATCCCCGCCCCTTGGGGCGGGGATGGTTTATTCGGGTTCTACTGGATGCGGCCGAGCTCCCGCAGCCAGGCTTCATGCAGCTCGATGGCGCGCTTGGTCTGCTCGTTCTTGCCCTTCCAGCCCTGCCAGATCTCCTGGGCGATCTTGCGGGCCTTGGCGCGGTCCTCGGGCGCCCAGGCGATCGGGGTCAGCCCCTTGCTCTTGGCCTCGCTCACGAGCTTGACGTCGTCCATGGCGACCTTCTCGATCGTGTCCCAGGCCCACTCGCGGCAGGCCGAGACCAGGATCTCCTTGATGTCCGCGGGCAGCTTGTCCCAGTCGGCCTGGCGCACGGTGAAGTCGCCGACCGGCATGGAGTGGAAGCCGGGGTAGGTGAAGTAGGGCGCCACCTGGTGGAAGCCGGTCTGGTTGTTGATGGAGGCGGTGGCCCAGTTGGTGGCGTCGACGACGCCCTTGTCCAGGCCGAGAAGATCTCGGTGCCGGGCAGAGAGACGACCGAAGCGCCGGCCTTGGCCATGAACTCGGCCTCCATGCCCTGGGGCTCGCGGATCTTGAGGCCCTTGAAGTCGTCCATGTTGCGGATGGGCTTCTTGGACGGCCACGACTCGACGCCCCAGGTCATCACGCCCACGGTGTAGGCGCCGAAGGGCTTGTAGAGCTCGCGCAGCAGCTCGAGGCCGCCCTTGTAGTGCATGAAGACGTCCAGCTCCCAGGGGCTCTCGTAGGCGAAGATGAAATCGCAGAGCGCCGCGAAGGCGGGGTTGCGGCCGCTGGCGTAGCCCGGCCACACGTGGATCGCCTGCAGCACGTTGCTCTGCAGCGCCGTCAGGGTCTCGTTGGTCGGCACGATGGCGCCGGCCGGGTAGGGCTCGATCTCGAGCCGGCCGTTCGTCAGCACCTTCACGCGCTTGCAGAAGTCCTCGAACGTCTTCTGCGGCCGCTCCTGCGCGTTCCACAGGGTCTGGGCCTTCCACTTGATGGGGGCCTGCTGGGCCCAGGCCGGGGCGGCCAGGGCCACCGCGACCGCCAGAACGACGGCGGTCACCAGGATGCGTTTGCCGGACAGCTTCTGCGTGCTCATCGACTTCCCTCCTCTTGGCTCGGGTTGGATGGTGCGGCGGGGGAAACGTCGCGAGGAACGGCCCTGCGCGACGCCAATGGTGCCCGGAGAAAAAATACGTCCAATCATTGGATGATTGGACGTATTTTGTCAAGCAAAAAAAGCGGGGCGCAGCCATGATGGCGCGCCCCGCTTTTCGGGTCTATCGGTAGGGCTCAGTCGGCTTCCGGGCAGCCTACAGCGCGTGCAGGCACCCGCGCACGGCGTCCAGGTTCTCGGGGGAGGCCACCAGGAGCGGCTCGTCTATTTTCTGGCCGTCCAGGTAGTCGTTCAGGTTGAAGTCGGTCCCGTCCATCCTGGCGAGCTGCCCGCCCGCGGCCTCGAGGATGACGCGCGCCGCGGCGAGTCCGCGGAAGGTCTCGTTGGCGACCACGGCCGCGTCCGCCCGGCCCATGGCCACGTAGCAGAGGTGGGCGGAGGTGCAGCCGAGCGAGCGGATCTTCCCGGGGAAGGTCGTGCGGTACTGCTGGTGGAAGCGCGAGTAGGTCAGCAGCACGCTCTCGTCGTTGATCCCTTCGGAGGCCGGGATCCGGATCTCGCGCTCCCCCCAGTAGGCGCAGCACCCCGCGCGCGCGTGGAAGAGATCGCCGGTCGCGGGCATGAAGAACACGCCGAAGACCGGCCAGAAGTTTTCGAGCAGCGCCAGCGACAGCCCCCAGAGCGGGATCCCCGCCTGGAAGTTCGCCACCCCTTCGAGCGGGTCGAAGCTCCAGAGGTAGCGCTTGCCCTCGTGCGAGTAGTCCGGGTCGACCTCGGCGCTGCTGAAGAGCTTGTGGTCGGGGAACTTGCGGTGCAGCTGGTCCTGGAAGAATTCCGTCAGCTGGATCTCGGCCTCGGTGACCACCCCCTGGTCGAACTTCACCTGCGGCTGTCCCGTGCCGTAAAACCCCATGGCCTTCGCCCCGGCCTGGCGGATGACATTCACCCCGAAACCGATCAGCTCGTCGAAATCCGGTCTGTTGCCGTCGCTCATTCGTCCTCCTTTAGAGTCGTGGTCGATTCGATGGCGTGACAATAACCGCCGCGGGGCAAAGGATCAAGGGCTACGGTCCGGAAACCTTCTCCGTTATCCCCGGCATAGCCCGGCCTTGGGCTCCAGTGGAGCAGGCCATTTCACCGCCCGCGGTGCTCGAGACGCAGAGACCGCAAAGGGAAGGGACGTTCTTTTGAACTGCCGTGAGAGGCGGCAGTTCAAAAACCGCCGTGCCCTGCGGGCACCTATGCCCACTCGCCGCGAAGCGGCCGGATGGTTTTCCGTTGCCGGCCTCTCAACGGCAACGGAAAAGAGCCAACCTCCTTTGCGCCCTTTGCGACTCTGCGGTGAGATTTTTCATGCGATTGACGCGCCTTGACAGGCATTTGCACCGGTGTAGAGTCGCCGGGCCTTGACCGGCCACGACCGACGCAGGAGGAAATGGAATGGACCACGCCCCGACCCGCGCAGATGCGTTTCAGCTGCTGACGGAGTACAACGGAAGCGACAGCCTGATCCGGCACGCGCTCGCGGTCGAAGCCGTCATGCGCCACTTCGCCCGCCGCCGCGGCGCGGACGAGGAGCTCTGGGGGATCGTCGGCCTGCTCCACGACCTCGACTACGAGAAGTTCCCCGAGCAGCACTGCCGCAAGAGCGAGGAGATCCTGCGCGAGCGCGGCTGGCCGGCTGAGATCGTCCGCGCCGTGGTGAGCCACGGCTGGGGCATCTGCTCGGAGGTCCGGCCCGAGAGCGATCTCGAAAAGGTTCTCTACGCCGTGGACGAACTGACCGGGCTGGTCACGACGGCCGCGCTGGTGCGGCCCTCGAAGAGCGTCCTCGACATGGAGGCCGCCTCGGTCAAGAAGAAGTGGAAGGACAAGCGCTTCGCGGCGGGCGTCGACCGCTCCATCATCGAGAAGGGCGCGGCCATGCTGGGCGTCGAGCTGCCGGAGCTCATCACCGAGACCATCCTCGGGATGCGGACCGTGGCCGAGGAGATAGGACTCAAGGGAACTCCGGCTTCGTGAGAAGCCCGACTTCCGCGTTGTGCTTCGCTTCGCAGCCGGTGCCGGCGTACGCCATAGTACGCCTCGCGGCGCGAAGCTCGCACGCCTTGAACTCGGGCTTCGCACAAAGCCGATACTCTCAGGGCCTCCCCTCGAAGCCTCGCCCCCCTGACCCCTGGCTCCTCGACCCCTTATTTCCCCCTCCCCTTCCGCAACTGGCCCCGCGACAGCGAGAAGTAGATCCCCGTCAGGCACAACCCGAAGAAGACCAGCAAGGCATAGTGCACGCTCGCGATGAAGGCCGGGTGCTGCTCCGGGGTGACCTGCACCCGCCCGAGCAGCAGCCCGAACATCAGCGTCGCGACGCCGAGCGAAAGCATCTGGCCCAGCAGCCGCGCGGTGCCGACCGCGCCGGACGCCACGCCGTAATGCTGCGACTCAACCGAGCTCATGATGGCGTTCATGTTGGGCGAAGAAAAGATCCCGAACCCGACCCCCAGGACCGTGAGGCACAGGATGATGAACCCCATGCCCGTGTCCGCGCCCACGCGGGACAGCATCAGCAGCGCCCCGGCCGTGATCGCCATCCCCAGCGACGAGAGCACGCGCGGCTCCATGCGGTCGGAGAGCCGGCCCGCCAGGGGCGAGAAAAGCGCCATCATGACCGGCTGCGCGATCAGGACCGTGCCGGCCTCCTGGGGCGAGAGGCCCTTGATGTACTGCAGGTAGAGGCTCATCAGGAAGGTCACCCCGAAGGTTGCGCTGTAGTGGACCAGCGCGGCCAGGCACGAGAAGGCGAACACCCGGTGGCCGGTGAACAGCCGCACCTCGAACATCGGGTGCGCGACCCGCAGCTCCCACCAGGCGAAGACCCCGACGCCCGCAACGCCCGCGGCCGCCGTCAGCGCGGCCCCGGCGGCCGGCAGCCGGGTCACTCCCAGCATGAGCGCCGCGAGGGCCGCCGCGTAAACGAGGGTGCCGACGAGGTCGAACGGCTCGCCGCGCGGCGCCGGCCCACTCGCCTTTGAGCTTCCAGAGGGTCACCAGCACCAGGCCGAGGCCGAGCGGGGCGTTGGCCAGAAAGACCCCGCGCCAGGAGAGGTGCTCGGTCAGCCAGCCGCCGGCAAAGGGACCGCAGGCGAGGCCCAGGTAGACGGCCGCAACCGTGATGCCGAGCGCCCGGCCGCGCTCGTCCGGCGGGGTGACCGAGGTCAGGATGGCGATGCCGGTGGCGAAGACCATGGCGATGCCGACGCCCTGGACCACCCGGAACGCGATCAGGGCCTCCACGCTGCCGGCCAGCCCGCACAGGACCGAGGAGGCGGTGAAGACCGTCATCCCGACGAGGAACACCCGCTTGCGGCCGTGAAGGTCGGAGAGCTTGCCGAAGGGCATGAGGGACACGGAGGCCGCGAGCAGATAGGCGGTGGCCACCCAGCTCAGCAGGACGGCGTCGGCCCCGAAGTGGCGGCCGATCGCGGGCAAGGCGATGTTGACCGCGCTCAGCATGAAGGGCGTCAGAAACGAGCTCAGCGTCGCGATCAGCAGGGCCGGCCAGCGCTGGTCGTCTTCCGCGGTGGGGCCGGTCCGGGGGGGTATCGGGCATCGGCGCTCCTTCGGGTGGTGATCCTTGTATGCCTGCCGCATTAAACCTCAATACTCGGCGCGACTGTCCGCGCATACCCCGAAGAGTCTATCCGGTCGATCATCCCGGCTGCCACGAAAATTCCGGCATCGCAGCTCCCTTCTAGGCGTGCGTTAGCGCATCGCCTTTCAACTCGTAACTTCGTTACTGGCTTTACAGCTGCAGTCCCCCGGTCTATCATCCCGCATGACCACCGCCCCCCCCACCCTCTGGCTCGCCCCGCTGAAGGGGCTCACCGACGCCGTGTTCCGCCGGACCTTCGCGGAGCACTTCAACGGGTTCGACCGGGCCATGGCGCCGTTCGTCACCGCCGTGGCCGCGGAGCGCCTGACCGACGCGCACGTGCGGGACCTGCTCCCGGGCGCGGACGGCGCGATCCCGCTGACACCCCAGATCCTCGGCAACGCGGCCGAGCATTTCGTCGCCGTGGCCGCCCGCCTGCACGACCTCGGCTACACCGAGGTCAACTGGAACCTCGGCTGCCCCTTCCGCCCGGTTTCGAAGAAGCGCCGCGGGGCCGGCCTGCTCCCGTTCCCGGAGGCCGTGGACGAGTTCCTGGACCGGGTCGTGCGCGCGCTGCCGATGCGACTGTCCGTCAAGATGCGCCTGGGCCGCACCACACCGGACGAGATCTTCAAGCTCTTGCCCGTCCTGGACCGCTACCCGCTCGCGCAGATCGTCATCCACCCGCGCACCGCACGCCAGATGTACGGCGGCCGGCCCGACCTCGACGCCTTCGAAAGCTGTCTGGCGCTCAGCCGCCACCGGATCGTCTACAACGGGGACATCGTACATGTGGCCGGGTTCAAGGAGCTGCAGGCGAGATTTCCCGCGGTCGACGAGTGGATGATCGGCCGCGGGGCGCTCGCCGACCCGTTCCTCCCGGCCGCGATCAAGACCGGCGCCGCACCCGGTCCGGACCGGGTGCGGCGGTTCAAGGCCTTCTACGACGACCTGTTCGACCGCACGGGCGAGCGGCTCAGCGGACCGGGCCACCTGCTCGACCGGATGAAGGGCTACTGGACCTACTTCGCAGCCGCCTTCACGGACGGCGAGCGGCTGGCCAAGCAGATCCACCGCACCTTCCAGCTGCCGCGCTACATCGACACGGTCGAACGCTTCTTCCAGGAAGAGGCGGAGTGGCGCAAATAGCGAGGCCGAAGGCAAACCCCGCCTCCGGCCCCGCTGATACTGGATACTCGATCCGGATACGCGATCAAGCTTACCGGCGTGCTCTTTGTGTCACCATCGAGCATCCAGCATCCTGAATCGAGCATCGGCCACTTCCCCTATTTCATCACCTTCACCACCACGAACCCGGCGTTGGCCCGCTTGACGAGGAAGGCGACCGCCTCGCCCGGTTTGGCCTTGTCGTACTCGGCCTTCAGCTCCTTGACCGTCTGGATCGGGGCACGGTTGATCTCCTTCACGACATCCCCCTGCTGCAGCCCGCCCTGGTCCGCCTTGCTTCCCGGACGCACGGCCGCGATGACCACTCCGCGTTCGCTTTCGTCCAGTCCGAAGCGCCGGGCGCTTTCCGGGTTGAGGTCCGCGGCGCGGATGCCGAGCTCGTCGCCCTCGGGCGTCTGCCCGCCGCGCGCGGCCTGCTCCTCCGGGTCCTTGCGCTCGGAGATCTGGACCGTCAGGTTCTGCTCCTTGCCGTCGCGCAGGATCTTGACCGGCACGTCCTTGCCGACCGGCATGGAGGCCACCGCGGCGGACAGCTCGCGGCCGCTCGCAACCGGCTTGCCGCCGACCGAGGTGATCACGTCCTTGACCTTCAGGCCCGCGCGGTCGGCCGGGTCGCCCGGGAAGACCTGGGTCACCAGGACACCCTTCTGGTCCTTGAGGCCGTAATACTGGGCGAGATCGGCGGTCAGGTCCTGGATCCCGACACCCATCCAGCCGCGCGTGACGCTCCCGCGCTCCTTGAGCTGGGCCACGACGCTCTGCGCCAGGTTGACGGGAATGGCGAAGCCGATCCCCTGCCCCTGGGCCACGATCGCGGTGTTGATGCCGATCACCTCGGCGTTCATGTTCAGCAGCGGGCCGCCGCTGTTGCCGGGGTTGATGGAGGCGTCCGTCTGGATGAAGTCGTCGTAGGGGCCGGCTCCGATGAAGCGTCCCTTGGCGCTCACGATCCCGGCCGTGACGGTCTGCTCCAGACCGAAGGGGCTGCCCACGGCGAGCACCCAGCTGCCGACCTCGAGCGCCTCGGAGTCCCCCATCTTCAGCGGGGAAAGGTCCTTGGCGCCTTCGATCCGGATCAGGGCCAGGTCGGTCTTGGGGTCGCGGCCGATGATCTTGGCGTCGAACTCCCGTTCGTCGGCCAGCCGGACCTTGATCTGGTCGGCGTTCTCGACCACGTGGTTGTTGGTGACGATGAACCCGTCCGTGTCGATGATGAACCCCGACCCCAGGCTGCGCTGCTTGAACTCCCGGCCCGGGCCGCCCTCGCCGAAGGGCTCGCGGTTGGGCTCGCGGTTGCCGAACGGGTTGCCGAAGAAGTGCCGGAAGACCGGCCCGCCCTCTTTGGTGGTTTTCACGGTGCGGATGTTGACCACCCCGGGCTGCACCTGCTTGGCCAACGCCGAAAAATTGGGCAGCACCATCTGGTAGCGCGACTCGGCCGGGTTGGCGTCCTTGGCCTCGGTGCGGGCCTCGAGGCCGTAGCCCAGGATCGTGACGGCCAGGAACACGGCGGCTATCGCAGCCGCCGGCCTGCTGAAGCACTTTCGCATGGATCTCCCTCCTTTGAATTTTTCCTGTGAACCCAAGCTAAGATGGCAAAAGGGTAACACAAGAGCTTCACCGGAAGATGACCGGAACATGACATTTTGGTTAACTGGGGAGGGGGATGGCCGGGCGCGCCGTCAGGCGGCCGGTGGAACGGTCCGATCCCCGAGCAACGGCGCGATGGATTTGCGCAGCAGGATCTCGGAGTGGCCGCGGACCAGATAGTCCTTCAGCTCGCCGACCGCCTCGTAGCCCAGGCGCAGGTAGAACTGCCGGGCCCCGGCGTTGAAGGAGGAGACGCAGATGAAGAGGTTGGGGTGATCCTCGAAGACGCGCGCTTCGGCGTACTGCACGAGCCTGCGGCCGATGCCGTGGCTGCGCAGCTCCGGCGCGACGCAGATCGACTGGAGGTAGCCCGCGAAAGGCCCCGTCAGGTTCAGCAGGACGTAGCCGACCACCCGGCCGCCCGACAGCGCCACGTGGAGCTCTTTCTCCGGCGCGGACAGCGCCCGCAGCGCCGCTGCGTGATCGTAGCCGAGCGTCAGCCAGGGCTCCGAATCCGCGGTCAGGCGGGCGCAGGCCTCGCTCTCGGCCGGCCCGCGCGCCGGGCGGATGTCGATCTCCACGGGCGACCTACCCTTTCAGCCCGCCCATGAGCCCCCGGATCGCGGCCGGCACGTCGGCCGGCATGATGACCACCTTGGAGTTCGGGGAGCCGGCGATGCTTTCCAGCGCGTCCACGTACTTCTCGCCCAGGAGATAGACGACCGGCAGCGTGTTCTGCTGGATGGCCTCGGTGACCTTCTGGATGGCGCGCTGGGTGCCCTCGGCGAGCACCACCTTGGCCTGGGCGTCGCGCTTGGAGGCCTCCATGCGGCCCTCCGCCTCGAGGATGGCGGCGGCCTTCTGCCCGTCGGCCCGCGTCACCATGGCGCGCCGCTCGCGCTCGGCGGCCGCCTGCTCCTCCATGGCCTTCTGCATGGTGTCGGAGGGCTTGATGTCCTGGATCTCCACGGTCTTCAGCGTGATGCCCCAGTCCGAGATGTCGTCGGAGATGGCCGTCTTGAGCTTGGCCTTGATGTGGTCGCGCGAGGACAGGGCGTCGTCGAGGTTCATCTCGCCGACGATCGAGCGCAGCGAGGTCTGGACGAGGTTCTGGATCGCCAGGATGTAGTTCTCCACCCCGTAGACCGCCTTCTCGGGCGAGAGGATGTTGATGTAGGCGATCGCGTTGACGATCAGCACGGCATTGTCGCGCGTGATCACCTCCTGGGAGGGGATGTCCATGACGATGTCCTTGGTGCTGACCTTGTAGGCCACCGAGTCGATGTAGGGCATGATGATGTTCAGCCCCGGCCCCAGGGTCTTGTGGAACTTCCCGAGCCGCTGCACGACGTGCTTGCTCCCCTGCGGGACGATGCGGACCCCGAGGACGATCGTCAGCAGCACCAGCGCCACGAAAACCGTCACCATGATCATGCCAGGCATTGCATGCCTCCAATGAAGTAGGCGGTATTTGGGTGTTTAGGTATTTGGTGTTTGGTGTTCGGGTGTTCAGCGGGGCATGATGCCCGGCGTCACGTTATCAGCCAGTAAGTTTGTTTTTTGTGGGAGAGGCTTTCAGCCTCGATCGTCGCGGCTGGAAAGCCGCTCCCACAGGGGAAATGCCAACTTACTGGAAAGATGGTGGGTGTCCGGTGTTTCGGGCCTGTTCGCCTCAGCCCGTTTTTTTACCAAACACCGCACGAACACCGAAACACCCAGACACCGACCTCACCGTTTCGCCACGATCAGCGTGTTCCCCGAGATATCCGTCACCCTCACGCGGTCCCCGACCCGCACCTCGCCGTCGCAGATGAAGGGCCACTCCTCCGCCCCCAGGATCGGGGTCGTGAAGCGCACGGTCCCGCGCTGCTTGTCGGCCGGGGCCCGGATCACCTGCCCGCTTTCGCCCACGATCGCCTCGCGCGAGATGCCGGCCTTGGTGCGGTCGGCCATGAGCGGCTTGAGGAACTTGAACCAGAGCAGGGTCATCACGCAGGAGCCCATGGCCCAGATGAACAGCTGCCAGGTGAAGCCGACGGCCGGCACCAGGAACAGGATGATGCCGACGAGCAGCCCGGCCAGTCCGAACCAGAAGATGGTGAAGCTCGGGATGGCGAGCTCGGCCATCACCAGGATCATCCCGAAGACCAACCAGTGCCAGTATTCCGGCTGCAGTCCCATGAGGCGTCGCTCGGGGTCTGGGGTTGCGGCAGGGTGCGGTCGGACGACCGCGCCTGCCGGGGAGGAGACCAGGGAAGCCGGCTGCAACCGGCTCCGACCGGTGCTCTGAGTATATCCCAACGGCGGCCGTGAGGCAAATTCGGGGAGATGCGGCTCGCTCAGGCCGGCGGCGTCCGCACGAGGCGGCTCGGGTCGTAGCCGTTGCGCTGCAGGCGCGCGAGGATGCGCGCGTAGAGATCGGCCTCCATGCGCGGGGTGCGGCTGAGGACCCAGAGGTAGTCCCGGCTCGGGTGGCCGACCACGGCGTACTCGTAGTCCGAGCCGAGGTCGATGATCCAATAGTCGCCGCTGAACGGCCAGAAGAAGCGCACCCGGAGCTTGGCCGGGACGGAAGGGTCGGGCGCCCAGGCCGTCCCGCGGGCGGCGACGATTTCCCCGTCCTTGCGGCATTGGTTCAGCACGTCGACCGTGCCGTCCGGGTTGAGCACGTAGGTCAGCGGTGGACGCGGCGCAGCCCTTCTGGAACCAGGTCGGGTAGCTCGCGATCTCGTACCAGGTGCCCATATAGCGTGCCAGCTCCACCTGCGGCACGACCGCAAGCGGGGGGGCCTGCCCGGTGGCGCAGGCGAGCAGCAGGAATGCCGCGGCGGTCGGGAGCAGCCGCCGCAGCCGCCAGCGGGAGGACGGAATATGCGCACGCATCGTTGCCCTTCTCATCGCCCCATGTACCCCGGCAGCAGGGTCGCGATCTGCGGCCAGACGATGACGATCAGCGTGGTCGCGTAGATGGCCAGCAGAAAAGGCATGGCGCCCAGGAAGACGTCCTTGGCCGGGATGTCGCGCACGATCCCGGCGATGGTGTTCACGTTCAGGCCGATCGGCGGCATGATCAGGCCCGCGTTCATCATGAGGACGCAGATGACGCCGAACCAGATCGGGTCGAAGCCGAGGCCCGCGATCAGCGGGAAGACGACCGGCATGGTGAGGACCATCATCGACACCGCATCCAGGAAGCACCCCATGCCGAGGTAGACCAGGATCACGATGCCGAGCACCACGTAGCGCGGGACGCCGAGGGCGGCCACCCACGTGGAGGCCTGGGCCGGGATCGTGGAGAGCGCCAGGAAGTAGCTGAAGAGGTTCGCGCCCGCCACGAGGAACAGCACCATGCAGGCCACCCGGACCGTGTCGCGCAGGCTGTCGACAAGCTGCCGCCACGAGAGCTCGCCCTGCAGCAGGGTGATGAGGAGCAGCAGCGCGCAGCCCACCCCGCCGGCCTCGGTGGGGTTGACGTAGCCCAAGTACATGCCGCCGATCGTGACCAGGAAGACGAAAATCGTCTCCCACATGCCCGCCAGGGCGCGCACCCTCTCCCGCCAGGACGGGATGCCGGGAGGCACGGGCGCGACCGTCGGGTCCAGCCGCGCCCAGATCACGATGATCGCCACGAACAGCCCGGCCAGGACCAGCCCGGGCAGGATGCCGGCGATCAGCAGCTTGCCGATGGACTGCTCGGTGACCATCCCGTAGACGACGAACCCGATGCTGGGCGGGATGAGGAAGTCGATCGTCGCCCCGGCGGCCACGATGCCGGCCGCGAACTTGGGCGCGTAGCGGTACCGTCGCATCTCCGGGATGACGGCCTTGCCGAAGGCGGCCGAGGTGGCGATCGAGGAGCCGCTGATGGCCGAGAAGCCCGAGATGGCCACGATGGTCGCGATCCCCAGCCCCCCGGGCCAGCGCCGGAACCACGTGTCGAAGGTGCGGTAGAGGCGCGTGGTGATCCCGGAGGCGTCCGCGAACCCGCCCATGAGGACGAAGAGCGGGATGATGGTGAAGGGGTAGGTGGAGGCGGTCTCGTACACCGTGCTCGCAAGCACGGGCAGCGCCGCGTCCGGGCCGGCGAACACCCAGATACCGGAGGCCCCCACGAGCATCAGCGCGAAGGCGATCGGCATCCCCAGGAAGATCAGCAGCACCATGAGGCCGCAGCCGAGTATGCCGACCAGGATCGGGTTCACCCCGCCGCCTTCCGAGGACCGCAACGGCATCGACGAAGTCGAAGAAGCAGCTGGCACCAGAGCAGGCCCGCGCCGACGCCCACCAGCATCTTGAACGGCGCGCGCGGGACCCGCAGCTGGTCGGTCACCCCGGTCTCGTCGAGCCCTACCGCGAACCCCTGCCAGGCCAGCGCGCCGACGACGAGCAGGCACAGGAAGAGCGTGAACGCCTGGCAGAAGGCCCGGGCCCGCGGCCCGAACCGGCTGACGACGAAGGTGGCCGCGACGTGCCCCTTCGCCTGCTGGGTGCAGGCGGCGCCGAGCAGCACGGCCACCGCCAGCAGGTATTCCGACAGCTCGTAGGTCCCGGGCACGGGCTTGCCGAAAAAATCCCGGCCGACGACATCGGCCGTGGTGAGCAGCATGAGAGGCAGGATGACGGCCGCGGCCGCCCCGGCTGCCAGCCGGATCGCCCGCTCGATCACCCGTCGCATGCGCCCGAAACCCACCACCCGCCCCTCTCAGATCCGCTTGAATTCGTCCGGGCACGCGACCAGCCGGACGTTGCGCCGCTCGCACTCCTCGTGCATGACGGCCACTGCCTGGCGCGCGGGCAGCCCCTTCGATTCCAGCTCCCGGACCCAGACCCGCGTGACCTCCTGGAACCGCCGGTACCACCCGTCGGCCTCGGCCGGGGGGATTTCGGTGAGCTCCACCCCGGAGCGGGCGATCTCCGCCAGCATCGCGGGGTACTCGCTGCGCGACAGGCCGCCCGTCACCCGATACGGGTTCGAGCACACCTGTTCGAGCGTCCGCTGCTGCTCCGGCGACAGCCGGTTCCAGACGTTCAGGTTCATCGCGACCCCCTCGGACACGCACCCCAGGGTGAGGACCGCGGCGTGGCGGGCGACCTCGTGCAGCTTGTAGCCCAGGATCAGCGGCGGGCAGGTCACGATGCCGTCCACCGTCCCGGTTTCCATGGCCATGTAGACGTCGCCGAGGGGCATGAAGACCGGCTCGGCCCCGAGCGCCTTGATGTAGTGGGTCTGGTGCCCGCCCGGCGAGCGCAGCTTCATCCCGGAGAGATCGGCCATTTTGGAGACGGGCCGGCGGGTCCAGATGAACGACTGGATGCAGCCGTTCAGCTCGAGCAGCTTGACCTTCGCGAACTCCGCCTGGAGGGCCCGGCGGTAGACGGCGTTGCCGATCTCCGCGGCCACGTCCTTGCCGTCGACCCACGCCGCGAGCGAGAGGACGTCGGTCAGCGGGAAGCGGCCGGGGGTCCAGGTGGCGGTGAAATAGCCCATGTCCGAGAGCCCGCGGGCGACGATGTCGAAGTGCTCCGGCCCCTTGCCGAGCGCCGCGCCGGCGTAAAGCGTGTAGTCGAGGCCGCCCGCGCTCGCGCGCTTCATCTCCTCCAGCATGGGGAGCCAGACGGTCTTGACCTCCTTGCCGACCGGCGGGTGCCAGGTGCTGAACCTGAGGGTGGCGCCGGCCGCAGCCGCGCCGGCGGGACCGACCAGGCCCAGGCCCCAGGCAGCCCCCCCGGCGACGGCCGCCATCAAAAATTGTCGGCGACTCACGGCCGCGCATTCATGGCACATGCGAAGACTCCTTTTACCAGGCTGTGCGCATTGGCAGCGATGCGGAGCCCCCCTCTCCCCCGGAATCGGGGGAGAGGGTCAGGGTGAGGGGGCGCTGTCAGTCAACACGATTTCGAGCACCTCAGCAACCGTGCCCCCTGACAGCAAGGTTGCGCCGGTCAGCGGATAAAGCAACCCCCGGCGCCCGGCAGTACGGGGTCGGGCATGCTCTGCGGGCGGTCATCGTCGGGGATGAGGTCCTCGCGGATCGTGTACCCATACTGTTCCACCAGCCCGAGGCGCCGGACGATCTCCACCCCGTCCCGCAGCGCCCGGCCGGAAAGCCCGCGGTAGGGCTTGCGCAGCTCGCCCGCCGGGAGCCCCAATACTCGCGCCAGCGACTTGACGGGCACCGGGTTGACCTTCGAGTAGGTGAACTGGATCAGCGGCAGGAGTCTCAGATAGGTCTCGCGGAAGGCCAGGGCGTCCGCGTGGCTCTCCCAGGGGGTGGAGATGATCGCCATCTCGCGCGGGGCGATGTTGCCGGTCATATTGGCCGTGCCGTGCCCGCCGAGGGCCATCACGGCCGGGACGAGCCCCAGGTGCGGAGAGTCGCAGCACATGAGCGCCATGTCCCTGCCCGCGGCGAGGATCTGCGCGATCTGCCCGGGGCGGGCCATGGCCTCCTTGTCGATCACGATGTTCGGGTGCTCGGCCAGGCGGATGACGGCCTCGGCCGTGAGGTCGGTCCCGACCCGGATGGGGTTGTTGTAGATCCCGACCGGGATGGGGCTCGCGTCGGCCACCTCGAGGAAATAGGGCACGACGGCGTCCACCGGCGCGTGGATGTAGGCCGGCGCGGTGACGATGGCCCCGTCCGCCCCGGCCTCGGCCGCATAGCGGGTCATGCGGATGGTTTCCCGGGTGTTGTTGCCCGTGCAGCCGTAGAAAAAGGGCATGCCGGCCGGCTTGAGCTTGACCGTCGCGTCGATGATCAGCCGACGCTCCTCGGCCGATAGCAGCGACACCTCGCCGGTCGAGCCCATGATGAGCAGCGCCGCGGTCCCGTGCGCCCGGTGGAACTCGATCAGCCGGCCGAAGCCGTCGATGTCGGGGGACCCGTCTTCCGCAAAAGGGGTGATGAGGGCCACAAAAGAGCCCTTCAGGGACATCTTCGCCATTGCCAATCCTCCGGGAAGGGTGTGCGGACGACGCGGGCCGCGGGGCGTCAGCCCGGCGCTGTCGGCGTCGTCCTGAGGTCGATGGTCAGACGGCAGGCGGCGGGGTCGGCGGGATGTCGGCCGCCGGCCGGTGCCGGACGTTCTTGATGACCGGACGGATCAGGAGGAAGGCCAGGACCAGGATCACCAGGAGCCCGACCACGATCAGCGCCACCTGCTCCAGGTAGACCGCCCCGACCGCCATGGCGCCCAGCAGGAAGGCGACGACGACGAGCGTCCAGTCGAAGGTGATGCCGGCCAGGAAGAGGCTGAGCGCGAGCAGGATGGTGACCGCCGGGCCGGCGGCCTCGGCGTTGAAGAACTTCTGCCGCACGAGCCAGAAGAGGAGAAATATGGCCGCGCCCGTACCCAGCCAGTGCAGCGCCTGGTGCCGGACCACGGCCCAGGGGCGCAGGGTGTGGCGCCGGGACTCCGACAGCATGCAGAGCAGGATGCAGGCCACGCCGAAACACGGGACCATCCACAGCCAGTAGTCGAGCGTGTTCTGCTTCCAGAAGGGGGTGGCCGCCAGGCCGATGCCGCACAGTGCCAGGAGACCCAGCACCAAGACGCCGCGGGCGATGAGGCGCCAGTTGATTTTCTCAGGAGGGGGGGCGTAGGACGCCTGCAGATCGGTCATGGTCGACTCCCGGTGCAAGGGTTCACCGCACGGCCAAAGCTCTATTTCATTCCGCAGGGGCTGTCAATCATACCCCAGCTCCGCCAGGCGCTCCTCGCTCATGCCGAGGTAATGGGCCACCTCGTGGGCGACCGTGATCTCGATCTCCTCCTCCAGCTCCTCGTGGCTGACGCACATCTCTTCCAGGGGTTGCTTGAAGATGTAGATCGTGTCCGGGTAGAGCGGCGGCTCGGCCACCGTGCGCTCGTTCAGCGGCACCCCCCAGTAGACGCCGAGCAGCGGCTCGTCCGGCGGGTAGCCCATCTCCGCGAGCATGTCCGGCGCCGGCCGCTTCTGGACCGTGATCAGGATGTTGTCCAGGTGCTGCCGGATCTCCTGCGGGATGCGCCGGATGGCCCGCTTCACGATGCGGTCGAATTCGATGTTGCTCAGCTTCATGCCGTCCCTCCGGCGTCCTTCTCCATTGTGCAGCGACCACGCTTTTGGTAATATTATCGGATCGCCTTGAAACCGGCGAACATGACCGCACATGGAATCCAAGTCCAAAATACCGCGCTACGCGTTCGACCGCAAGGACCACGAGCTGATCCGGCTGGTCAACGAGGTCCTCCAGAACCCCCGGGTCGCCCGCACCCTCTACTACCCCTATCTTCACCCCAACGGGATCAAGGAGATGGTCGAGACCCGCGGGCTGCGCTCGGCGTTCGCCGTGGCGCAGCTCCTGAGCTCGCTGGCCGTCGGCGGCGTCGAGGACCGCCTGAACGCGCTGCGCTCCCTGCGGTTGGAGGTCATCGACGCGGCCCAGGGCCCGCTGCCGAAAAACACCGCGCGCGTGCTGCTGCAGATCATGAAGGAGCTCGTGCGGGCCTTCGGCGACCGGCGGAGGCAGCTCGAGCTCGCCCACGAGTTCCGCACGACCTTCTCCGGCAAGCCGCGCATCGTGCGCCGTCAGCTCCGGCAGCTACCACCTGCTGGAAATGCCGGAAGAGTGGAACCAGATCGCCTTCGACGACCACGTTCACGACGTCAACACCAAGGGCCGCAAGTCGTCCACCCACCTGCTCATGGACGCCTGGATCAAGGGCATCCGCCGGCTGCGCATCATCCACTACAACTTCATCGAGCCGCGCTTCGCCGCCGAGCTGTTCGCCGCCGCGCGCATCCTGGACATCGACGTGCGCATCGGCATCGAGTTCTCGGCCCGCTTCCGGGACACGTTCGTGCAGCTCATCTGGGTGCCGCGCGGGTTCGCGGACGCCCAGTCCTTCCTGTGCTTCCTGGCGGAGCCGCCGGTCATGCGGCTGATGGAGGCGGGGCGACAGCGCCTCGCTCTACCAGCAGGAGTACGTGATCGCGCTCCTGCACAAGTTCAACGCGGTCCACCGCGCCGACCTCAACGCGCGGCTGGGCATCGAGCTCGCGCCGGTCGACCAGGCCGAGTTCCTCGCCTACGTCGGCATCGGCCAGAAGTCCAAGCTGCACCTGTCCAAGTTCATCTACGACAAGGTGCTGAAAGCCCTCCAGGCGCGCACCTTCGTTTTAGGGCGGGAGCTGGCAACGGTCGGCGGAGGACCGGCGCCGCGAAGCCTCGGAGTGGCTCGAGCGCACGAACGGCATGGACCTCGAGGCGCTGATCGACGGCTGTCTCGAGCAGCAGCTCAACCCCGAGATCGTCTACCCCGACCACCCGGTCGACTCGCCGGACGTCCCCGAGCTGCTGCGCCTCTCGCCCCAGGAGATGCTCGGCCGCCTGGCCGCGCTGCACGCCGGCTACCGGGTGACCCTGAACCTCACGAACCTGAAGGTCGAGGAGGTCCTGGAGCTGCTCTACGACTGCCAGGGGATGATCACGCGGCTGGAGATCTTCAACCTGAAGGACTACTCCGCCGGCAAGACGGCCCACGTGGCCGAGATCGCCACCCTGATGCAGGCGATCAACGAGGGCAGCGTCATCCGCCTGAAGCAGGTCATCCGCGAGATCATCGAACGCGCGCGGGCGACCGCTCCGCCCGAGCAGATCGAGAAGCTCAAGGCCATCCTCTACGACATCGACGCCCTCAAGTCCTACTACGCGGGCCGGCCGCTCAAGTCGCGCATCGGCAGCGACTCGACGGGCCGCTCCGCGCGCTTTCACGGCATGGGGCTCGCTATCCTGGAGACCCTGCCGGCGCGCGCGCAGCGCGAGATCGCGCACGACCGCAAGGGCGAGGGCCGCGAGACCATCCCGGTGCGGATGACGGCCCTGAAGACCCTGACCCTTCTGCCGGCGGCGGGCGCCTCGGCTCTGCGCCGCCGGCTCGCGGCCGGGCCGCTCGGCTTCCTGCTCAACGCGTACCGGCTGAGCTGGCGGGTGGAAACCAACCAGACCCGCATGGCGAACCCGGGGAATCTGGTCACCCTGGGCGGGTTCACGCGCGCGATCGACAACGGCCTGCGCTTCGCGCCGGCCGCGGCGGAGTCGACCCGCCGCGGCACCGCCTGGGCGCACGTGAACACGCGGATCAAGAACGCGCTGAAGGTCCTGCTCGGCTTCGTGCCGGCCTTCGCGACCTTCGCGCTGACCAAGGACTGGTGGCTGCTCGCCTACGGCGGCGCGTTCATCTGGTTTGCGATCACCGGGCTGCGCAACATCCTGCAGTCGGTGCTGGGCGGCGGGGGCCTGCGCCGCTCACCGCTTCTGAACTGGAACGACTACGTCAGCTGGTCGCGCATCGTCGACTCGCTGATGTACACGGGGTTTTCCGTTCCCCTGCTGGACTACCTGGTCAAGACCGTCATCCTCGACCACGGCCTGGGGATCACGACCGCCAACAACCCGCTGCTGCTCTACGCCGGCATCGGGCTTGCCAACGGGATCTACCTGTCCTCCCACAACCTGATGCGCGGGCTGCCGCGGGGTGCGGTCTACGGCAACTTCTTCCGCAGCATCATCGCCATCCCGGTCGCGGTCCTCCTGAACGCGGCCGTCGGGGCCGTGCTCGCCTACGCGGGCGCGCCGGACGTCGCCGGCACGCTGCAGAAATGGGCGGCCATCATATCCAAGACGGCCTCGGACACCGTGGCGGGGTTCATCGAGGGCCTGGCCGACCGCCACCGCAACATCCGCAACCGCCTGCGCGACTACAAGGTCAAGTTCGACCAGCTCTTCGACATCTACGCCCGGCTGGAGTTGCTCTACCCCGAGGTGCAGACCTTCGCCGTGCTGCAGCGCGACCCGGAACCGGACGGTCGGCCGTGCGCCGAGGCCCGCGACTTCGAAAAGATCATCATGATCCATGCGCTCGACCTGCTCTACTTCTGGATGTACCAGCCGCGGGCGCGCACCGCGCTCGGCCAATTCGTGCAGACCCTCTCGGAGGACGAGCGCCACATCCTGGCGAGCTCCCAGTTCACCCTGCAGCGCCACCGGGAGATCAGCCAGATGTTCATCGACGGCATCCTCGGCAACGACTTCCCCCGGCCGCTGTCCTTCTACCTGGAGCGGTACCCGGAGTACCTCGAACGCATCAAGACCCTGGTCTTCGGCCGGGACGGGGGCGACCCCTCCGATCCCCTCCCCATAGACGACCCGGGGCCGGCCGGTGCCGCCCGCCGTGACCGCCCTCGTGCCGGCGTGTGCGGCGCCGAGCGAATCCGAGCGCCGGTCGCCGTGCAAGGGGTCCTAGTCGCCGCCGGTTAGCGGCAGACGGGCCGCAACCGGTAGAACCGGAAGAAAAAATTGTCGATCGGCAGGATCTCGACCTCGCAGAAGCCGGCCTCCTCCGCGTAGCGTCTCAGCGTCTCCGGCCGCATGACGGTGCCCGTCCCCGCCGACGGTTCCTCCGCTTTGCCGACGGGAAGGCAGTGCAGCACGCTCCAGCCGTACATCATCCACTCCACGTCGTTGCCGCGTGCCGTGAAGCGATCCCCCACGCGCTCGTCCATGACGATGACGCTGCCCGCCTCGCCCGCCAAGTGGAGCATCGTCCGCAACGCCCCCACCGGATCGGCCATGTCGTGAACGCACTCGAAGGCCGTCACGAGATCGTAGGATCCCCTGAGCGACGGGTCGCCGGCGTCCTGCCGGTGGATGCGGACCCGCTCCTCGAGCCCGGCTTCGATCACGTTCGCTCGGGCGAGCGCCACCGATGGTTCGTCGAGGTCGAAGCCGTCGACGCGGAGCTTGGGGTAGGAGCGGGCCATCCCGACGCTGGACCAGCCGGCTCCGCAGCCAATGTCGGCCACCCGTGCGGGCGGATCCGAAATCAACCGCCGATGAAGGTCAGGAATCGAGGGCAACCACTCCGCCCCGAGCTGGCGCAGGAACATGGCGCGGTTTATGCCGGCCTGCCCCTCGAACATGTCGGGGCCGTATAGGCGGTAAGGGACCCCACCCCCGGTTCGGTACGCCTTGAGCAGTTGGTGCAGCGGGCGCACCGCGCCGGCCACCAGTCGCGCGAGGGGCGCGATGTAGTTCAAGCTGTCGCGGTCGGTCAGCACTTCGGCGTGGCCCGGCGGGAGGACGAAGCGGCGGGAGGCGGCCGGGGCCGCCTCGTCGTCGACGTCCAGCATGCCGGTGACGGTCTGCTGTTCCAACCATTCCCGCACATAGCGCTCGTGCGTGCCGGTGCGTGCGGCCACTTCGGCCGCCGTCGACGGGCCGTTTGCGGCGAGATCGGCGTAGAACCCCAGACGGTCGCCGATGTACAGGGTGAAGATGTCGAACGCTCCGCCCGTCGACCGGAGGATGCGTTGGACCAATTGGTCGCGTCGGGTTTCGATGTCGTCGGTCATAGCGCCTCCTTGTGTCAATGGCCCGGGGATGACCGAAGCCGGAGGAGGACGGGGCAGACTGGTTTTCGGGCAGGAGACGGCCAACCGGGGCCATGCGTTTAAAGCGAGCATTAGGCCGGTCGCAAGGTCTGTCAAGACGGTGGCGGGCTTGAAAAAGGTAACCCGGATTCTTTAGGATCAGGTCTGAAGTTGTCTCTTTCTCCGCAACAGGAGGACACACCATGGGAATCATCCGCAGATTACGACCGGCCGCGATGGTTGCGTTTCTGACCGCGCTGCTGGTGCTGCCGACCGTCTCAGGGGCCCAGTCCGCCGCCACCCCCGAGCTGCGGTTTCTGTTCGCCTTCGGCGCCGTGACGGGGCCGGAGGACAAGCCCAAGGTCGTCGCTGTCCAGAACGAAACCGTGCTGCGCTCCGGCGACCGCCTGAAATTCTTCATCGAGCCCAAAACCGGGATGTCCGTCTACCTGTTTCACCAGGCGGCCGACGGCGAGCTGACCGTCATCCTCCCCGCCGACGGTCGGAGCGCCGCGCTCTCCCCCGGGGCCGCGGTCTACGTCCCGGTCGCCGCGAACTGGCTGCAGCTCGACCAGCAGACCGGCCTGGAGAAATTCCACCTCCTCGTCTCGGCGCGGCGGCTGGAGCAGCTGGAAACCCTGCTCGCCCGGCACGCGACCCTGACCGACCCATCGGCCGCGCACTCCTCCGCAGAGGCGATCCTCAACGAGGTCAAGCAGGTCCGGCTCAAGAACCGCAACCTCGCCGCCCCGGCCGAAAAGCCGGTCCGCATCGGGGGCAGCCTGAGAGGGCCGGAGGGCGCCGGCATGCTGCCGGACATCACCCGCCTGGCCAGCGACATCACGGCGGCCGGGGGGTTCTACAGCAGGACCTTCACCATTGACCACCGCTGACCGGACGAGGTGGCGCGGGCCGCTCGTCGTGGCGGCCTGCGCCTTCGCCATCGTGCACCTCTTCGGACTGCTCGCCCCGGGCACGCTCGAGCTCTGGAACGAGCGGCTGACCGACCAGTTCCTGCGCCTGAAAACCTCCCTGCCCGCCCTGCGCCCCGCCTACGACGACGCCGTCGTCCATGTCGACCTGAACAACGCCAGCCTCCGCGCGCTCAAGGACTACCACCCCACGCGCGCGCACCACGCCCGGGTCGTCCGCAATCTCGGCCGGCTGCGGGCCGCCGTGCAGATGGTCGATTTCATCTATGCCGGACGCACCGACCCCGCCGGCGACCGGGAGCTGATCGAGGCCGTCGCCGCGGCCGGCAACGTGGTGGCGGGGCTGGCGCTGCGCCTGACGCCCGAACCCGCACCCGCCCGGGCGACGGACGAGGACCCGGAGGCGCTGGCGTACATGCGCCGGAGTCTCTGGAAGCTCCGCGAGAGCCCGGGCCTGGAACCCTACACCGGGACCGACCCGCTGACCACGCTGGTCGAGCTGGCGGAGCTCTGCCGCGGGAGCGGGTTCCTCACCCTGACGCCGGACCGGGACGGGGTCATGCGGCGCATCCCGCTCATCGCCCGCTACGAGGACGGGTTCTACCCGAGCTTCGTGCTCCAGAGCGTCTGTGCCTTCCTGCAGGTGCCGCCCGAGCGGGTCCTCCTCGAACCGGGCGCGATCGTCCTCGCGGGCGCCCGGAGCCCGGGCGAGACCGCCGGCCGGGACATCCGCATCCCCGTGGACGAACGCGGGTGCATGCGCATCCAGTTCGTCGGCCCCTGGGGCACGATGCGGCATTACAACTTTTCCGACGTGTACTTCGGGCCGGACGACCCGGAGATGGCCGACCTCTGGGAGGACGAGCTCGCGGGCAGGATCGTGCTCGTCTCGGACATCTCCACGGGCTCGGCCGACATGGGGCAGGTCCCGATCGACGAGCTCTACCCGCTCAGCGGCGTGCACGCGAACAGCGTGAATACGATCCTGACGGGCGGCTTCATCCGCGAGCTCCCCTGGACGCTGGGGCTCGCCTGCGAGCTTCTGCTCCTGGCGGCGGTGACCGCCCTCTCCTTCCACCGCTCGGCGCTCGTGTACGGGATCGGGGCCTTCGGGATCGCGACGGCCTGCGTCGCAGCGGCCGGGGCCGCCCTGGTCGCCGGCAACCTCGTGGTCCCCGTCGTCCGGCCGCTCGCCGTGGTCGCCCTCGCCTGGGCCGGCCTGCTGACGCTCAACGCGCTCGAGGCGGCGCGCGCCCGGATCGAGACCGAGAAGGCGCGGCAGATCGCGGAGCACGAGCTCGAGATCGGCCGCACCATCCAGACCGGGTTTCTGCCCGCCAGCCTGCCGGAGCCGCCCGGCTGGGAGGTGGCCGCGTTCTTCCAGCCGGCGCTGCAGGTCTCGGGGGATTTCTACGACATCTTCCCGATGGGCGACGACCGCCGCCTCGCGATCGTGATCGCGGACGTCTGCGACCACGGGGTGGGGTCGGCCCTCTTCATGGCGCTCACGCGCAGCCTGGTGCGCGCCTTCGCGCTGCGCAAGGGCGAGGCGCACGCGCAGCCGGACCGGCCGGAGCGCGTCGTGCTCGACACCGTGGAGCAGACCAACGCCTACATCTGCGAGACCCACGGCGAGGCGGACATGTTCGCCACCCTCTTCATGGGCGTCCTCGACCCCGTCGACGGCACCCTCACCTACGTCAACGGCGGCCACGAGCCGCCGGCGGTCATCCGCGCCGGGAGCCCGCCCGCCCTGCTGAAGGCGACCGGCCTGGCGGTCGGGGCGCTGCCCGACAGCCCCTACCGCGCCGCGGCGGTCACGCTGCAGGCCGGGGACTGCCTGGTGCTCTACACCGACGGGTTGACCGATGCCGAGGACGGGGCGGGCGGGCGCTTCGGCAAGGAGCGCCTGTTCGGCCTCGTCACGGCCGGCTGCACGAGCGCCCGCGGCATAGTGGACGACATCGTCGCGGCCCTGAAGGCCCACCTCGGGAAGGGTGCGCCGTTCGACGACGTGACGCTTATGGTCGTGCGCAAGACGCCGTGAATGGGTGTTGGGTATTGGGGTGTATAGGTGTTTGGGTGTTTCGTGGTGTTTGGTGTTTTGTGTTTGGGTAAGGGACGGGGAGCCAACAGCTGTCGGGCAGCCCGAATCCCGGTTCGCGCATCCACGCCCTGAACCCTGAACGCTGAACCCTGGAGCCTTTTTCCTGTCAGGGTTGATCCTTCCAGCGTTTTTCGCCATAATGCCCCCAAGTCAACATGCACCAACCACCGAAGCGGCTGCCGGATGTTCGCGGCCGCTTTTGAATTTCCAGCGGGAGGCCCGCCATGACGCTCAACATAAAAAATTCGCCCCGGTGCGGGGCATTCGTTTGGATCCTCCTCGGCGCGCTCGTGCTGTCGCTCGCCGGCGCGTGTTCCTCCAAGCCCTCACCCGCCTACACGGCGGCGGCCCAGACGACCGCCCCCCGGGACGAGCCCCTGGTCGAGGTCTACCCGCCCGAGGGGGTCCCCGCGTACGTCAAGCAGATCCAGTCCGTGCGGGTCTCCAGCCGCTACGAGCGGGTCGAGACCGAGGTGGAGCTCGCGGCCGGCAGCCTCTACACCATCATGGCCAAGGGCCGCGTGTATTTCGAACCCACGGACTCCGGCCACGCGCCGGGGGACCCGCGCTTCGTCAAGACCATCGGCAAGGGCCCCCGCACCCCGGTGTTCCTGAACGAGGTCGGCGACACCTTCGTCGCGATCGGGGGCGGGCGGCTCAGCCTGGGCTTCGTCGACCGGGATTACCGCGACAACCTCGGGTATTTCGACGTGATCGTCGTCGCCTGGGCAACCGACGACTACAGTCAGGTCGCCGAGTTCCTGCAGAAGCTGCGCGAGCGCTACCCCGAACACCCGGGCATCACCCAGGCCTACATGCGGGCCGACAAGGTGCGCGACCTCTCGGCGGCGCGCGTTCAGACGGCCATCGAGATCGAGCAGACCAAGGACCAGCTCCGCACCCTGCAGCAGGCGCCGCCCGAGAAGGGCCAGGAGGCCCGCGAGGAGCGGCTGCGTCGGCAGCGCGACCTCGAGTATCGGCTGGCCGAGCTCACCGCGCGCCTGGCGCAGCTGGACCGGGTCAGCCAGCAGCTCCAGGTCGAGAAGGCGCGCTCGACCCAGCTCACGCAGGAGCTCGAGCGCGAGCGGCGTGAGCGCGAGCGCATCACCAAGATCGCGGCCGAGGGCAAGACCCCGCCGCTCTTGCTGATCACGAGCCCCGAGGACGGGCAGCAGCTCGAAGTCGGCAGCGTGCGCCTGACCGGCGCGGTCGAGGGCAAGCAGGGGCTGAAGAGCTTCGAGGTCTTCCTGAACGGCCGACTGCTGGAAGGCTCGGGCGAGCGCGGGATCCGCCAGGTGGGCGGCAGCGCCCCCCGCCGCCTGAACTTCGACCGCAAGATCACCATCGAAGAGGGCTACAACCAGATCCGCGTGGTGGTGACCGACACCGACGACCTGGTGTCCGAGAAGACGCTCTTCGTCCAGTACCACCCCAAGCGGCGCAACGTCTGGGCCGTCGTGGTCGGGATCAACGACTACCCCCGGCTCCCCAAGCTCAAGTACGCGGTCAACGACGCGGAGGCCTTCTACCGCCTGCTGGTGGAGGACAACCGCATCCCGCGCGAGAACGTGACCCTGCTCACCAACGAACAGGCCACCCTGGTCAACCTGCGCAGCACCCTCGGCACGCGCATCAAAAACGCCGCGCGCGAGAACGACATGGTGATCATCTTCTTCGCGGGCCACGGGGCCACCGAGCGCGACTCGGCCAGCCCGGACGGGGACGGCCTGGAGAAGTACCTGCTGCCCGTCGACACCGACCCGGCCGACCTCTACACCACGGCCATGCCGATGGTCGAGGTCGCCCGCATTCTGAACCGCATCCGCTCCGAACGCATCGTCTTCATCGCCGACGCCTGCTACAGCGGCGCGAGCGGCGGCCGCACGGTGAACGTCTCGGGCATGCGGGCCAACATCGGCGACGGCTACCTGGAACGGGTGGTCGGGGGGCGGGGCAAGGTGATCATCACCGCGAGCTCGGCCAACGAGGTGAGCGTCGAGAAGGACGAGCTGCAACACGGCGTCTTCACCTACTACCTGATCGACGGCCTGAGGGGCAGGGCCGACCTGGACCGCGACGGCATGGTGACGGTGGACGAGGCCTACCGCTACGTCTACGAGCAGGTGCCGCAGGCGACCGGGCAAGAGCAGCACCCGGTCAAGAAGGGCTCGGTCGAGGGGAGCCTTGTCCTCAGCATCGTGCGCTAAAAAATCAAGCAGGAAGCCGGGGGCCGGCTTCCTGCTTGATTTTTTTCTGGCGACCTCCTGGTCCTTATTTCCCAGAACCCTGACCCCTGAACCCTTTGATACGAAGGGGCCCGAAACCGCCGCATGCCGCCGTCAGGCGCGCTTTTGAGACCGCTTCTGCATCGCGTCGCGCTCCCGGGCGAGCTCGGCCAGCAATTGCCCGACCGTCCACGTCTCCGACACCGGGGTGAGCACCGCCCAGAGGGCCGGTTGCATGCCGGACTTCTTGCAGGCGGTCATCAGGCCGATCAGCTGGGCCTCGGTGATGCCGGCCACGATGACGGCCCGCGGCAGCGCCGAGGCCGCCCCCGCCCCGCTGCCGTCGGCCACCGCGAGCAGGTCGGCCAGCGGCGCCGCCCCCTGCTCCGTGGTCACCCACACCCTTGGCACGTCGACGATGCCGACCATGCCCAAAAGGCTCTCCAACTTTTTCTGAGCCTCCGCGCCGAAGCCGCACAGCAGCAGCTTGCGCGGGCCGTATAGGGTCTTCTCGGACTGCGTGACTTTTTCGAACGTGGAATTATCAGTCATACCGTCTTCCGAATTGCGCGAATACGTTCAGAACCCCAGCCGGATCCCGACGCCCGCCCCGCTGCCCCCGCCGCCGGTCCCGACGCCGACCCCCACGCCCGTGCCGTACCACCCGCGGTCGTCGGTCCACGGCGTACCGGTCGAGATCGAGACCAGGTTGGTCTCGGGGTCGACCCGGATGCCGGCGCCCATGCTCGAGTACCAGACCCCGATCGTCCGCCCCGTCGGGTCGATGATGTAGGCGCCGTAGGTGACGCCGCCGGGCACCGGGAAGCTCTGCACGAGGCCCACCACCTTCTCGAAGGTCTTGGAGTTGGGGTCCACCAGCGTCCACATCTGGTCCTGGATGCCGTAGTCTCTTATCCAGCCCCACCACGGCGTACGGGTTGTTCTCCTGGTTCAGGTACCAGTAGCGGTAGTTCGGGTAGGCGTGGAAGACCTCGAAGGCACGGCCGACCTCGCGGCTGTTGCGCAGCGCCGCGTTGCTCCCGGCGCAGCCCGCGAGCAGCAGCGCCAGCCCGGCAATCGCCGCCAGCGCCCGCACGGTTCGTAAACGTGTCATGATGCCCTCCTCGCTCGCCGGATGCTCGCTTCATTCGACAACATAGAATGGTTCGGCTGAAACGCAAGAGGGCACCGCCGTGCGGTGCCCTCGCGACCCGATAGCCCCAGAGTCTGCTTACACCTGACGTGAAAGGAGGCCAGCGGGGAGAGGTTCCTGCCGCTTGGCCTCCAACTCTCAACCCTCTCAAACACCCAAACACCAAAATACCCAAACTACCAGAATACCTCTCTAATACGGAAACATGTAAGGCAGGAACCAGAACCCGAGCGAGATGATCACCATGTAAACCAGGAAGTACACCATGCAGTAGCCCATGATGTCGCGGAAGCCGAGTTTGGCTACCCCCAGGAGCGGGATGGCCCAGAAGGGCTGGATCACGTCGGTCACCATGTCGCCCCAGGCGTAGGCGATGACCGTGACCGGCCCGCTCACCCCCAGGTTCTTGGCCGCCGTCATGATGTAGGGCGCCTCGATCGCCCACTTGGCCCCGCCCGACGGCACGATGTAGTTGAGGATGCCCGAGTACCAGACCACGATGAACGGGTAGGTGTCCTTGGTGGCGATCGCCGTGAACCAGTCGCCCATGATGTCGGACAGCCCGGAGAACTTGATGATGCCGAAGATGCCCGCGTAGAAGGGGAACTGGATGATGACGCCCCAGATGAAGCTGCCGCCCTCGAGCGCCGCCTTGAGGAACGAGGCCGGGGTCCAGTGCAGCAGGATCCCGACGATGAGGAAGATGAAGTTGACGACGTCGAGGTTGATCCCCATCACGCCCTTCTGGCCGAAGTACCAGATGAGCCAGATGATGCCGCTGATCCCGACGATGAGGTTGATGACGGGCGAGTGCTCGATCCAGAGGGCCGGGGTCATCTCGCCGGGCTTGGGCTTGGGCGGGGCCTCGAAGCCGGCCTCCTCGATCAGCGTCGGGTCCGCCGCGACCGTCTCTTCCTTCTTGGGGTGCATCATCGGGCCGATGATGGTCAGCACGACCGCGATCGACAGCGCCAGCAGGAGGTTGAAGGGGTGGAAGATGGTCTCGGTGATCGGGATGATCCCGATTTCCTTTTCGAGGAAGTGCTTGGGGGTCGCGACCAGGAGCGGCGCCGAGGCCGAAAGCCCCGAGTGCCACATGACCCCGAGACCCAGATAGGCGGTGGAGACCAGCAGGCGGTAGTCCACGCCCTTCTGCTTGCGCGCCATGAAGCGCACGAAGACCGCCGAGCCGACGATGCTGAGCCCCCAGTTGATGAAGGCCAGGCCCATCGACACCACCGCCATCATGGCGATCGCGGCCTTGTTGCTCTTGGGAAGGCCCGCCAGACCGTTGAGCAGCCGGCTGAAGAACGGGGTGACGGCCAGGATGTAGCCGGTCATGATGACCAGCGCCATCTGCATGCCGAAGGACAGCAGAGTCCAGAACCCGCTGCCCCAGTTCTGGACGAGTTGAAAGGCGGTGGCTTTGGTGAAGATGAGGCCTAAGACGAAGGCGATGATGGTGAGGATGACGGCGATGACCCATGCGTCCGGGACCCAGCGAGTGCTCCAGCGGGTGCTGGCCGATGCGAGTTTCTGAAGCAGCATGATTCTCCTCCTTCTTTTAGGAAGCGTTTGAGACTCTCATGACAGCCGCAGGTGCTTCGATGCGCATGACCCGACACGTGTGGCAGGATCGGATTGCGGTGTGGCGGAAGGCCCTCCTTTCGGGGTTGGATTCGGCCGCATTCTGTCAGAATGCGGCCTGATTTGTCAATTCGCCGGCGGGGCTCAGGCCGCGGGCAGGACGATCACCGCCTCCCCGCGCAACCCGTCGACGCTCACCTCGAGGGGGCTCTCCCAGCGCAGCAGCCTGAGATAAGGCGGTCTCCAGCGGGCTTTCGACCCCGCGCAGCTGGTCCCAGCGGATGAAGGCCTCGCTCCCGTAGGGGACCGAGAGGCAGCCGATGTTGAGCGAGGTCACGTTCTGGAAGAAGTGCGTCCCCTGGGCCGGGTCCACGTTGAAGCCCTTGAGGCCGACCTCCACGAGCACCTTGACGCCCGAGATCTGCGCCCAGCCCACCCCGATCCCCATCCAGGGGTCGGTGGACCCCCAGCGCCCGAAGCCGACCAGGGCGTAGGGCCGCCCCTCGTCGACCAGCCGCTTGTTGAGCGTGCCGATCTCGCGCGCGATCTCGCGCGTCTTGCTGATGTCGAAGGCCTCGGGCTTGACGCACACCAGGTCCCGGATCCCGCGGTAGCTCCCGTTGCCGTGCGCCATGGTCGAGTAGCAGAAGGCCGCCTGCTTCTGTCCGGGTGTGACGGCCACGCGCTCCCAGCGCCGCTGGGAGGCCATGGGGCGCAGCTGCAGCGGGTAGAACACGGGGCGCTGGTCCTCCGGCAGGTCGAAGGCGAACTCGATCTCCACCGGCACCCGCATGGCGCGTTCGCAGGTCGAGAGCAGGGTGCCCAGCAGCTCGCCCAGCTTCAGGCGCGGGTCGCGCAGCACCTTCTGGAAGGTCACGATGCGCGGCCCGTCGTAGAAGAAGCTGTCCACCAGCAGCCCGCTGTCGGACTGGTAGACCGAGGCGACCTTCTGCAGCACCTGGTGGGTTTCGGCGACCGAGAGCGGCAGCGATTTCAGGCGGTCCATCGTGACCGGGTCGCGCGGCTCGCGGATGGGGGCCATGTCGAGCGCGTAGAAGCTCTTCTGGGTGAAGTACAGCCAGTCGCGCATGTCGGCGAACTGGGGCAGCAGCAGCGGGTAGCGCGGGCAGAAGCGCACGATCGGCCCGCCCTCCACGACCGTCTTGCCCAGCCCCAATGCGATCTGGGCGACCCCGTCCTCGGGCTTCATGTAGGAGACCGGGTAGAAGTTGTGCGACTGCGCCACCCCGGAAAACGTGGGATAGAAATGGTCGCCGCGGCGGCAGCCGCCGAGCGTCTGGACCACGACCGCCATGCGCTCGTCCTCGAGCCGGTAGCTCGTCTGGCGGAAATAGGCGCGCGGGTTGTCCCCGAAGGTCGAGGCCCAGACGAGCTTGACCGCGGCCAGGAGCGAGGCGAGCCGCTCGTCGAGCGACCGGTCGCTGTTGGGCAGCATGTAGGTGGAATACAGGCCCGCGAGCGGCAGGTTGAGCGAGTCCTCGAGGATGCTCGACGAGCGCACGGCCAGCGGCTCCCGCACCGTCTGCAGGTAGGAGCGCAGGTCGTGGACCATCTCCTCGCGCAGCTTGCCCTTCAGGAAGCGCTGCTGGAGCTCGGGAAACGGCAGCCGGCCTTTCAAGGCGAGATCCCACAGGCGGTTGTCCTCTAAAAAGCGCGCGAACTCGCTCGAGCAGACGACCAGGCTGGGCGGGATCTGAATCGCCAGGTCCGGGAAGAGCCGCCGGACCTCGAGGCGCGACAGCAGGTAGCGCAGGAAGCCGATCCCGCGCGCCTTGCCGCCGAGCGACCCCTCGCCCCAGCGCATGAACTGCAGCTCGAGCGGGTTGCGGCCCGGCATGAAGCGCGTGATGATGTCGCTCTGCTTCTCGTCGAGCACGTTGCCGATCGTGCGGATCAGGAACTGCCGCAGCGCCTCGGCGTTCTCGAAGTCCTCCGCACGCCGCGGGTAGAGCTGCTCGGCGATGCGCACCTCGGTGCGCGCCATCATCCAGTGGGAAAAGTGCTGGTGCTCGGCGTGGTGCAGGATCGACTCGGCCGGCACCGTCCGCAGCACCTCCAGCAGCTCGCGCGGGTTCCCGGCCCGGGCGAGCTCCCGGCCGTCGCGCATCCGGAAGATGAACTCCCCGAACCCCATGGTCTCCCGCAGGAAGCGCTGCAGGTCCTCCACGATCCGGCTGGAGTTCTTGTCGACGAAGAAGGCGTGCAGCGCCTCGGCGCGGCCGCGGTTCTTCTCGGGCTCGGCCGACTGGATGCAGACCGGCAGCTCGGGCATCTCGCGGCGCAGCAGGCGCAGCAGCTCGAAGCCGGCGTCGTCGTCCATCCGCCCGGCCTTCATGAAGCGCACGTCCGATATCACCCCGAGGATGTATGGCTGGTAGCGCCGGTAGATGTGCAGCGCCTCCTCGAAGCTCCCGGCCAGCAGGATCTTCGCGCGCGAGCGCATCCGCAGTTGCCGATGCAGGTGGTTCAGCCCCTCGTCGATCAGGCGCCGGGTCATCTCCATGATCGCCGTGTAGATGGCCGGCAGAAAGGCGGAGTAGTGCGCGATCGAGTCCTCCACGAGAAGCACCAGGCGCACGCCGCCCGCGCGGGCGTCGTGGTCGGCGTTGGCCAGGTCCTCGATGTACTTGATGATCGCCACCAGCAGGGTCGGGTCGTTCTGCCAGAGGAACACGCGGTCCACGACCCGCGGCGTCGGCTGGTCCTCGATCTGCGGCAGCGTTGCCGGGTCGGTCGCCAGCACCACGACGGGGAGGTCCTTGCGCAGCGCCTTGACCTCCCGGGCGAGGTCGAAGGCGAGCTCGGTCTCTTCGTGCACGATGGCGAGCACCAGGTCGATGCGCTCGGTCCGGATGGTCTCGAGCGCCCGCTCGACGCTCGACACCTTGCGGATGCGGGGCACCGTCGACAGGCCCCGGTCTGCGTACTGCTGCCAGATGCGCTCCTCGAGGGTCCCGTCCTCCTCGATGATGTAGGCGTCGTAGACGCTGGAGACGAGCAGGATCTCACGCACCCGGCTCGCCATGAGCGAACGGAACGTGTCGAAGCGATGCTGGATGGAATCGAGGTCGAGCATATGGATAGGTCCTCCGCTGGGGCTGCTTGCACCTTATATGCCGCCGCACGCGGGCAACGCAAGCGGCCGCCCGGGCGGCCTCCGCAGGCTGCCGCGCGCGGAAAGTCCCGGAAGCGGCTGGGGCAAAATTCCCCGCCGGAGAGAAGCGCCCCGCCCGCCGGCGGGCTGCCCGCCGGTTGCACGCAACCGCCGTTTCCACGCAACCCTCTGATGTCAAAGCGGATCGAACGCTGCGGCAGCCGACCGAAACGGTATGGCACGGCCGGTGCAGTGACAGGCCGCAGAACGACAACCACGAACGGAGGCCACGGCTTCCACGAAACGAAAGGAATCGAACATGAGCACGAAAAGCTACAAAGTGACTTGCGGGGCCGACCAGCGCGTGGAAGCGGACGATTCAACCGCACGGCAGCAGGCGGAGCAGCTCATTCAACGCGAGCCTCTGCGCCAACTGCCGGCACCAGAGCGACTGCGGCTTCCTGCCGCGGGCCAGCGCCCCGATCCTCGAATGCGAACTCTACGAGTGCGGGCCGGCGGGCAAGCCGCGCCTGATGGTGGTGAAAAAAGCGGACAGCCCCATCGCCCTTCCGCGCGAGGAGCCCGAAGCGCTGCTCGGGCTGTGCATGAACTGCGAGCACCAGGGCGACTGCAACCTCCCCAAGCCCGCCGGCGGGGTCTGGATGTGCGAGGAGTACTGCTGACGCTGGCCCCCGAGGCCGGTGGGACCGGGACGAGCCGCGCGCCGGCGGCTCGTCCCGCTTTGCTTTTGGCGGCCGGACCATGTAAAAAAGGGGTTCAGGGGTCGAGGGTCAGGGTGCACGGGCAGCATGATCAAAAGCCCACCCGAACCCCTCTCTTCCCAAACGCCCGGCGCATTCCAGGCAAGTGGGCATTTTCCCTGTGGGAGCGGCTTTCCAGCCGCGATGATCGTTGATGAAACCAAGGTGACTTTCGTGCCGATAACGTGGTGCCGAGAGCCATGGCCCGCTAAACACCCAAATACCCAAACACCCGAACACCCAAATACCTGAGGGGACATCATGAGCGAAAAATTCAATGCCTTCGAAATGGCCCAGGCGCAGTTCGACCGCGTGGCCGATCAGCTCAGCCTCGAGCCGGGCGTGCGCGAGCTGCTGCGCTGGCCCATGCGCGAGTTCCACTTCACCATCCCGGTGCGCATGGACGACGGGACGGTCAAGGTCTTCCGCGGCTTCCGCGTCCAGCACAACGATCTGCGCGGCCCGGCCAAGGGCGGCATCCGCTTCCACCCGCAGGAGACGGCCGACACCGTGCGCGCGCTGGCCACCTGGATGACCTGGAAGTGCGCGCTGGCCGACATCCCGCTCGGCGGCGGCAAGGGCGGGGTCATCTGCGACCCGCGCCGGATGTCCCCCCGCGAGCAGGAGCAGCTCTGCCGCGGCTGGGTGCGCCAGGTGTTCAAGAACGTCGGGCCGCAGCTCGACGTCCCGGCCCCGGACGTCATGACCAACGCCCAGCACATGCTCTGGATGCTGGACGAGTACGAGGTCCTGGCCGGGGGTCACTTCCCGGGGTTCATCACCGGCAAGCCGGTCGGCATGGGGGGCTCGCTCGGCCGCCCGGAAGCGACCGGCTTCGGGGTCATGTACTGCGTGCGCGAGGCGCTGCGGCGGCTGGGGCGCGACCTCAAGGGGATGACGGCCGCCTTCCAGGGGTTCGGCAACGTCGCGCAGAACGCGGTGCGCTGGTTCACCCAGGCCGGGGGCCGGGTCGTGTGCGTCTCCTGCTGGGACGGCCGCGACAACGCCGCCTACACCTACCGCCGCGCGGACGGGGTCGACCCGGATGTCCTGGCGTCGTTCGCCGACAGCTACGGCGCGATCGACCGCCAGAAGGCGCGCGCGGCGGGCTACGAAGTCCTGCCGGGCGATGACTGGATCGCGCAGCGGGTCGACATGCTCGTCCCGTGCGCGCTCGAAAACCAGATCAACGCCGAAACCGTGCGCCGCATCGACCCGTCGGTGGTCCTGCTCGCCGAGGGGGCCAACGGCCCGACGACCCCGGACGCGGACCGGGTGTTGAAGGAGCGCAAGATCTACGTCATCCCGGACTTCCTGTGCAACGCCGGCGGGGTGACCTGCTCCTACTTCGAGCAGGTCCAGGCCAACATGAACTTCTACTGGGAAAAGGACGAGGTCCTCGGCCGCCTGGACCGGGTCATGACCAAGGCCTTCAACGCCATGGCCGACCTGGCCGAGAGCCGCCGCGTGTACATGCGGGACGCGGCCTACATGATCGCCGTCGAACGCGTGGCCCAGGCAGCCAAGCTGCGCGGCCGCGTCTGAGAAACCAGTGTCGGGCCGTGATCCGGCGTTGCGCGGCCTTTTGTGAATGCTCACATACCCTTACGGTATGCTGCGCTTTCCAATACGGCCGCGCGCCTTGGCTGACGGCCCGATACTTGTTTTCAGAAACCGCCCTCGTCGTGCTCGGTCACTGGAGGTGACATGACGTCCGCCGGTCCGGTCGACACCCTGTCCGCACGGTCATACCGGGATTTCCGGCAGCTGTTCGACCGCGTGTTTGCGTCGGCCGGCGAAGGGCGCATCACCATCGACACCCTGTGCGAGCTGGCCGGCGAGCTGCGCCGCTTCTTCTCCTGCCGCACGGTCGAGATCGCCTGCGATGAGCAGGACCGGCGGCTGCGGGCCCTCGCGACCGAGGGGCCCCGCGTCTCGGCGTGGCGGGAGCGCGCGGCCCCGGCGGTGTCGCTCCTCCGTTCGCTGCACTCGCTCCCGCCCGAGGCGCTCCCGCCGCTGGAGGCCGAGCGGGGCCGGGCGCCCGACCGCCGCCGGCTCGCCATGCTCTTCCCTGCGCCCAAAGACCGGCGGCGAACCGCGCGGGCAAGCGTGCGACACGCCGTGATGCTGATCCCCTGCGAACGGTCGATCGCGGGGGCGGCGTGCCTGGACTTCGGCGAACCCCGGCAGCCCGGGGACAGCTCCCTCGACCTGCTCACCCGCCTGGCCTCGATCCTCGGCCGCTCGCTCAGCCACAACCGCTCGCGCTTCGAGCTGCGCGAGCGGGTCAAGGAGCTCACCTGCATGTACAACCTCGCGAGCCTCGCCGCGAGCTCCGAGGGCAGCGCGGACCGGTTCCTGCAATCGGCGGCGGAGCTCCTGCCGCCCGCCTACCTCTACCCGGAGATCGCCCGCGCCCGCATCGTGTACGGCACGGGGGATTACCGGACGGCCGGCTGCGGGGACCCCGTCGCCGTCCAGAGCGCGGACCTCGTGATCGGGGACCTGAAACGCGGCACCGTCGAGGTCGCCTACCTCGAACCCCGCCCGGAGCTGGACGAGGGCCCTTTCCTGGCCGAGGAGCGACGCCTGCTGGATTCCGTGGCGCGCGAGATCGCCCTCACCCTGGAGCGCCGGCAGGCCGAGGCCGAGCAGGCGCGCCTGCAGGAGCAGCTGCGCCACGCGGACCGCCTCGCCACCATCGGCAAGCTCGCGGCCGGGGTCGCCCACGAGTTGAACGAGCCGCTCACCGGGATCCTGGGCTTCGCCGAGCTTTTGAAGGACGTCCCCGGGATGCCCGCCCAGGCGGTGGGCGACCTGGCGCGCATCGAATCCGCGGCGCTGCACGCGCGCGACGTCGTGCGCAAGCTGCTCCTGTTCGCGCGGCAGATCACCCCCAAGGCCGGCCGGGTCGCGATCAACCGCCTGGTCCAGGACGTGCTCGCGTTCTTCGAGGCCCGGCTGCGCGAGCACGCCATCGGGGTCGACGCCGCGCTTTCCGGAGACGTTCCGGACTTCCCGGGGGACGAATCCCAGATCCGCCAGGTCATCATGAACCTGGTCGTGAACGCGATTCACGCGATGCCGGCCGGCGGGCGCCTGACCCTCACCACCCTCTGCCGCGGCGGCGAGATCCTGCTCAGCGTGCGCGATTCCGGGCCGGGGATCCCCGCGGACATCCGCGAGAAGATCTTCCTTCCGTTTTTCACCACCAAGGATGTCGACCAGGGAACGGGGCTCGGCCTGTCGGTCGCGCACGGAATCGTCAGGGCCCACCGCGGCCGGATCATGGTCGGCGGCCGGGAGGGCGAGGGGGCCGAGTTCACCGTGGTGCTGCCGGTGAGGGAGCGATGACGAAAACCGCCGCAACGCCCGGGCCGCCCGCCCCCGCCGTGATCCTCGTGGTCGACGACTCGCCGGACGCCCTCGAGCTGATGAAGCGCAACCTCGGCCCGGCCGGGCACACGGTGGTCGCGGCCGCCAGCGCCGAGGAGGCCTCCGAGCTGCTCAAGGGGACCGCGTTCGACCTCGTGGTCACCGACATGAAGATGCCGCGCGTCACCGGCCTGGACCTCATCCGCCACGTCCGCAGCCACTACAAGGGGGTAGGGGTCCTCATGGTGACCGGCTACCCCTCGATCGGGGGGGCGGTCGAGGCGCTCCGGCTCGGCGCCGAGGACTACCTCGCCAAGCCGTTCACGAAGCAGGAGCTCCTCGACGCGGTGGCGGCGGCGCTGGCCAAACAGCACCGGGAGCTGCCGCCCCCCGCGACGGCCCCCGCCGGGATCATCGGCGCATCCGATCCCATGCAGGCGGTCTTCCACGCCGTGGACAAGGCGGCCGCCGTGAACGCCACCGTCCTGATCACCGGCGAAAGCGGCACCGGCAAGGAGCTGGTGGCGCGGGCCATCCACTACCAGGGCGGACGCGCGGCGCACCCGTTCGTGCCCGTCAACTGCGGCGGCATCCCCGAGAGCCTGCTCGAAAGCGAGCTCTTCGGGCACGTCAAGGGGGCGTTCACCGGCGCGGTGGAGACGCGGGCGGGGTTCTTCCAAACGGGCCACAAGGGGACGATCTTCCTGGACGAGGTGGGGGACACGAGTCTCTCGATGCAGGTCAAGCTGCTGCGCGTGCTGCAGGAGCGCGAGGTCTGCATGGTGGGCTCGGCGCGGCCGCAGAAGGTGGACGTGCGCATCATCGCCGGGACGCACAAGGACCTGAAGGCCATGATCGGCAGCGGCCGCTTCCGCGAGGACCTCTACTACCGGCTCAACGTCATCAACATCGAGCTGCCGCCGCTGCGCGCGCGCGGGGGCGACGTGCTGCTGCTCGCGCGCTACTTCAGCGCCAAATACGCGGACGAGATGGGCCGTCCGCTGCCGCAGTACACGGAACGCGCGCTCGAGGCCATGCGCCGGTACGCCTGGCCCGGCAACGTGCGCGAGCTGGAAAACCTCGTGCAGCGGCTCATGGCCATGGCCGACAGCGACATCATCGACGCGCCCGACCTGCCCCCCGGCATGCTCTCGGAGTGCCTGCCCGACGGGCGCGGGCTGGAGCGGACCCTCGCGCAGGTCGAGGCCGACCACATCCGCCACGTGCTCGACCAGGTGGGCGGCAACAAGAGCCGCGCCGCCGAGCGCCTGGGCATCGACCGCAAGACGCTGCGCGAAAAGCTCAAGCGCATCCGCGTGGAGGGGGAATGAGGCCGATGCAAGATACAAGGATTCAGGATGCAGTTGCATCCGTGCATCTGGATCTGCATCCTGGATCTGGTGGATCTGCACGCAGGCTGAGTCTTCGCGGCTGAATTCAGACGGGGACGCCCGGCTTTACAGCGCCGCCGCGATGGAAGCCGCCCCCAGGAGCGCCGCGCGGTCGTCGCGGATCACGTGCAGCGGCGTCATCGCAACCATCGGCGAGAGCCGGCCCTTGTGGAGATACGCCTCGACGGTCCCGCCCTCCTGGAGCTTGGCCGCCACCTTCGGGGGGATGCCGCCCCCCAGGAACAGCCCGCCCGTGCTGAGGTAGGTGAGCACGGCGTCGCCCGCGTGAGACCCGAGCAGCCGCGCGAAGAGGTCGAGCGCCTGCACGCAGATGTCGTAGCGGCCGCTCAGGCCGTGCGCGGTCACAACCGCCGCCGGTGTCGGGGCGGTCGCAACCTCGTCCCGCAGCTCCTGCGGCTCCTCCAGCTTTCGACGCTCCCGGAAGAAGGCATAGAGGTTCATGATGCCCGGCCCGCTCAGCACGCGTTCGATGCTGACGCGCTTGCGCAGCCGCGCCTGGAGGTAGGTGAGGAGCTCGAATTCGAGCTCGTCCTTGGGCGCGAACTCCACGTGCCCGCCCTCGGACGGGAAGGGGTGGTAGCCTCCGTCGGCGCCGCGGATCAGGTACGCCTGCCCCAACCCGGTGCCGGGCGCCACCACCGCGTAGACCTCGCGCTCGCGCTCCGGCAGCCCGGGGTGCAGCGTGATCAGGCCCGCCGGCCCGAGCAGCGGCAGTGCGGCCGCCGTGGCGGCATGATCGTTCACCAGCCGCAGCTTCGGCACGGACAGGTTCGCCGCGAGCGAGTGTTCCTCCAGCACCCAGGGCAGGTTGGTCGTACGCACCAGGCCGTGCACGACCGGGCCCGGAATCCCGAAACAGGCGGCCTCGATCGCCTCCTCGGCCGGGAACTTGGCCAGGAATGCCTGCACGATGGTCTCGAGTGTGGGGAAGGCGCGGCTCTCGAACACGGCCGTGTGCCGCAGCTCGAAGCTCTCCCCCGCACGTTCGTAAATTGCCAACCGCGCCTTGGTGCCGCCGACATCGCCTGCCAGGATCGTCATAGGGTACGCCCCCCCTCCCCTCCGCTCTCGACCGTCACCCGGTTGCGGCCGTTGGCCTTGCTATCGTACATGAACCCATCCGCGCGCTTGACCAGGGTGGCCGCCGAATCCTCGGCTTGAGCCAGGGTGCCGCCGATCGAAACGGTGACCGTCAGCACGCCGATGCCGGTGCTGACGCGCGAGTGGGCCACCAGGACGCGCAGCCGCTCGGCGATCCCCCGCAGCGTCTCCGTGTCCGTGTGCGGGAAAATGCCCGCGAACTCCTCTCCGCCCCAGCGGCAGACCGTGTCGAACGGCCGCACGGACAGCGCCAGGGTGTTGGCCACGACGGTCAGGACCTGGTCGCCCACGTCGTGCCCGTAGCGGTCGTTGAACCGCTTGAAGTGGTCGATGTCCAAAAAGAGCAGGCCGAAGCCGATCCGGCTGCGCCGCAGCTCTTCGAGACGCGCGTGCAGCTGGGATTCGAGGTGCCGGCGATTCGGCAGGCCGGTCAAGGCGTCGACCAGCGCCAGCTTCTTCAGCTCTTCCACCTGAGCCTGCAGCGCCTGGCGCGAGCTGGTCTCGGTGAATATCTCGACGGCGCCGACGAAGCTGCCGTCGGCGTCGAGCAGGGGCGAGGTCCGCACCCACACCGGCAGGCGGTGCCCCAGCTTGTGGTGCAGGTAGACCTCCGTCTCGTGCGCGGCGCCGTCGGCCATGGTGGCGATCAGCGGGCAGGAGCCCTGGCAGAGCTGGCGCCCGAGCGCGTCCACGTGCACCAGGAGGTTGTCGGCACACGAGGTGCCGACCACCTCCGCGGCCGTGTAGCCGGTGATGCGCTCGGCCCCCTTGTTCCAGTAGGTGATCCGGCGCTCCCGGTCCACGAAATACAGCCCGTCGTGCATGTTCTCGACGATCGTGCGGTAGAGATCTTGTGAGTCCATCTCGAGTGGCGTCCTAATGTGGAGGATGGGGCACGGGAACGCGACCATACCGGCCCGCGTTCACAGCACGCTACAGCTGTTCGCTCGCCGACGGCATGGCCGCGCGCACGACGTCGGCGAGTTGCCGGGCCGTGGGAAGACGGCCCTTTAAGTCGGCCGGGAGCCTGGCGCGCAAGCGGTAGCCCGCCACGCCGATCGGGTTCTGCTTGGTCTTGAGGGCGTATTCGACCTCCACGTCGTCCTTCTCGGCGCAGAGGATGACGCCGATGGAAGGGTTGTCGCCCGGCCCGCGCTCGGTGTCGTTGAGCAAGTTCAGGTAGAAGTCCATTTTCCCCGCGTACTCCGGCTCGAACGGCCCGACTTTCAACTCGAAGGCCACCAGCGCCTTGAGAAAGCGGTGATAGAAAAGCAGGTCGACGAAATATTCCTTCTGCCCGAGCGCCAGCCGGTGCTGGCGGCCGACGAAGCAGGCCGTAGCCGCAGCTTCGAGCAGATGCAGGGCGCGACTCCCGGTCTTCGAGTCCGCGCTCGCTTGGATCTCGACGGCGGACCGAGAAATTCAAGTTGTAGTGAGCTCTTGAGCATCTCGTCCGCCTGCTCAGATAAACGCTTGCGAGACGGGATATCTAGCCGATTCTCGAGATCGCGTTCTTCGCTTTATTTTTTTTTTTTTTTTTATACCTGAGATTCAAGAGTTGTTCAGGAGCCGAATCTTGAGCATCTCGTCGGCCTGCTCGGCCGTGATATCGAAATATTCCGGCAGGGCGAGGCGCGGAGTTGTGTGACTTCTTGTCCGTGACGGTGACGCCCGTAGGCGCTGGCCTTGATCTGGTTCAGGAGAACATTCCGGGACCAGCCGAATTGGGCGGTGGCGCGGAGGTAGTAGAGGCGGGCGGCGGGGTCGGTGAGTTTGTTCGAGAATGAGCAGGTTGTGGCCCCAGGGAATTTCTGCCACGAAAGCTGCCGGGATCGAATCGACATGCCGATCGGGGATTTTGGCCGCAGGCTGTGGCAGTTTCTCAGGCCGCCGGTTGCTTCGCCCGTTCCGCGTGGCTCCGCGCTCTTCTGCGGTTCAATTTGGCGACAGCCTGTCGCCGAATTGAGCCATTCTCTGATTACTGCCCACGCAGCCAAGTTTCATGGCGACAAGCTGTCGCGGGATTGAACATCAGCCGTAGGCAACCTGAAAGCGCTGCATGTCGCGCAGGTCACGCGGCGAAACGCCGGTCGATGGCAGGAATCGCCCCAGCCCAAGTCTTCGCTTGACACTCGATCGACCACCGATTTCCCCCAATCAAGCATACGCTCGCGGTTCTCAACGATCGTACGCCCGATGTCCGGGCAGAGAGCACGAGGGTCTTCGATCGGTTGACAGCTCGGGCCGGCGCTGATGCGGGCGGAGAGCACCCGTGCCTTCAAGTCCTCGATAAACCTCCGGTATTCCGGCAAGACCGTCAAGGACGAGTCTTTCGCGCCTTTCATTGTCCCCTTCCCTCCGGTTACAGGCACTGCGCCAGGCCTCGCCTTAACTTGTGGGAGCGGCTTTCCAGCCGCGATGTCACATCGATCGCGGCTGGAAAGCCGCTCCCACCGAAACCGCTGCATTTCAGCCCAAGTACATTTCGTGTGCAGCCCAATAGTTCAGCTGTTCGGTGAACTGCTGCACTCACCGTGTACTCGATCTGGTTTTTCCCCCGCGCCTTGGGCCCCTCCGGCCGGGGCTGCGCTCGGCAGCTTGCTTCCTGCGTTCCTCCCGGATTCGTTCCAACAACTCCGAGGCGGGTTCGTCGGCGGGGTCAAGGGGGACGAGTTCCCCGCGGAAGGCCTTGGCGCGGATGGACTGGGCCGGCTGGTTCACATGGGCCTTGGCTCTTGGGTAGCGCTTTTCGATGTCGTCGGCGACGGGTCGTTGCGAAACCGCGCTGGAACACGGAATCTCTTTCCTCTTAATCTGAATACCGAATCAAATCAACACCGAGAGCGGACGGTCGCGCTTGACTTGTGCGCGCCATCCGCGCATACTTTTTTGTGAATGCCTCGGGCGCGCGCGACGCGTCCGTCCACCCGTCCGAAGGAGCCCCCCATGGCCACCATGAAGGCCCTCGTCAAAGCCCGGCCGGAGCCTGGGCTCTGGCTGCAGGATGTGCCCGTCCCGGAGCCGGGCATCAACGACGTGCTCATCCGCATCCACAAGACCTCCATCTGCGGCACCGACGTGCACATCTACAACTGGGACGAGTGGGCCCGGAAGACCATCCCGGTGCCGATGCACGTGGGCCATGAGTTCGTGGGCCGGGTGGCCGCGGTCGGCGCCAACGTCCACGACTTCAAGGTGGGCGACCTGGTCTCCGGCGAGGGGCACCTCGTCTGCGGCCGCTGCCGCAACTGCCTGGCCGGCCGCCGCCACCTCTGCCCGCACACGAGCGGGGTGGGGGTCAACCGCCCCGGCGCCTTCGCCGAGTACCTGTGCATCCCCGTGACCAACGTCTGGTACTGCGACCCGTCGATCCCCGCCGACGTCCTCTCCTGCTTCGACCCGCTCGGCAACGCCACGCACACCGCACTCTCCTTCGACGTGCTCGGCGAGGACGTGCTCATCACCGGCGCGGGCCCGATCGGGTGCATGGCGACCGCCATCGTGCGCCACGCCGGTGCGCGCCACGTCGTCGTGACCGACGTGAACCCCTACCGCCTGGACATCGCCCGCCGCATGGGGGCGACCGTTGCGCTCGACGTCCGCACGGAATCGATCGCCGACGCCCAGAAGCGGCTCGGGATGAAGGAGGGCTTCGACGTGGGGCTCGAGATGTCCGGCAACGCCCAGGCCTTCCGCGACATGCTGGCCAGCATGTGCCACGGCGGCAAGATCGCGCTGCTCGGCATCCTGCCGCACGACACGCCCATCGACTGGGACACCGTCATTTTCAACAGCCTGACCCTCAAGGGAATCTACGGTCGCGAAATGTACGAGACCTGGTACAAGATGACCGTCATGATCCAGGGCGGGCTCGACATCACGCCGGCGATCACGCACCGGTTCCACTACACCGAGTTCGAGAAGGGCTTCGAGGCGATGCGCTCGGGCGAGTCGGGCAAGGTCGTCCTTTCCTGGGAGTGATGCAAGCAGTCGCGAGCGCCGCTCCGACGGACGAGCCAGAGGTGGAGGCTGGATTGGCGTGCTTGAGAGGCGTGGGGGCTTTCGCTTTTCAGGCTAACGTGGGAACCCTTCGAGCAGAATGCTGATCAGAGGCGTAGACGTCTTCCCGCACTTGACGGTGTTCCTGTCCTGCATCCGCATCCTGCATCCTGTATCGCCTCTGCGATGCTCTTTTCAAGGAGCACGCCCATGTCGCTGGATGCCTTGGATCGATCGCTGGAACTGGAGCTGGAGGCCCTGAGGGCCGAAGGCCGCGCCAAGCCGCCGGAGCGCGTGATCGAGGCCTACCTGCCGCCGCGCGATGACCGCGGCCCGCGCTACCGCCTGGACGGCAGCGACCGGGAGTTCCTCCGCATGAACTCCAACAGCTACCTGTCGCTCGCCAACCACCCGGAGGTGATCCGCGCCGCGGACGAGGCCACGCATGCGCTCGGCGTCGGGCCCGGGGCCGTGCGCTTCATCGACGGCACCTTCTCGCACCACGTCGCCCTGGAGACGCGGATCGCGCGCTTCGTGGGCAAACCGGCCGCGAAGATCTTCAACTCGGCCTACACGGCCAACTGCGGTCTCGCCTTGGCCGTCTCCACCCCTGCGACCTTCTGGGTGGGCGACCAGCTCAACCACAACAGCATCATCCGCGCCATGCGCATCGCCAACGTCCCGTCGGCCAACAAGGCGGTCTACCGGCACAACGACATGGACCACCTGGACGAATGCCTGCGGGCCGTGCCCGCCGGCATCGAGCGCGTGATGGTCATCTTCGACGGCATCTTCAGCATGCGCGGGGACTTCGCGCCGATCGACCGCATCGCGGCCGTCGTCGCGCCGTTCCGGGAGAAGTTCCCCGGCGGCCTGGTGACGATCGTGGACGACTCGCACGGGATCGGCGCGTACGGGCCGGCCGGCCGCGGCACGGTCGGCCACACGGGAACGCTGCCGGACGTCGTCATCGGCACCTTCGGCAAGGCCTTCGGGGTGAACGGCGGCTTCATCGCCGCGAGCCCGACCGTGATCGAGGCGGTGCGCCAGAAAGCCGACACCTACATCTACACCAACCCGCTGAGTGTTGCCGACTGCGCCGCCGCGGCCGTGGCCGTGGAGCTCTGCGACGGACCGGAGGGGCGGAGCCGGCTCGCGCACCTGCAGGAGATGACGGCGCGCTTCCGCCGCGGGATCGACCGGCTCGGGTGGCAGTCCATCCCCGGGCCGCACCCGATCGTGCCCCTGCTCGTGCGCGACACCCCGCGCACCCACCGCCTGGTCGGCCACCTCTTCGACAGCGGCATCCTCGCGGTCGGCCTCACCTTCCCGGTCGTGCCGCGCGGGGACGAGACCATCCGCTTCCAGGTCAACGCCGCCCACACCGCGGCCGACATCGACCTGGTGCTCGAGGCCCTCGCCCGGTTCCGGTAGCCCGGCCACGCGATTGATTTCGGGTCCCGGCGGCTTATAGTCTGGGCAACCCGTCATTTCATCATGCCAACCGAACGACAGGACCGCGCGACCATGGACCGGCTGAAGCGAATCCTCCGCAGCAAGCGTTTCCTCATCCCCGTGGGCCTCCTGCTCGCCTACACGCTCGCGGGTTTTTTCCTGGTCCCCTATCTCGTCCGGCACTACGTCCCGCGCGTCCTGGATGAAACGCTCCACCGCCCCGCCGCCATCGGCGAGGTGCGGTTCAACCCCTTCGTCTACACCTTCGAGGCCAACGATTTCAGCCTGACCGAGCCCGACGGGACGCCGATCGCCGGCTTCAAGCGCCTCTTCGTCGACTTCGAGCTCAAGAGCCTGTTCAACTGGGCCTGGACGTTTCGCACCGTGACCGTCGAGGCCCCGCTGGTGAACGCGGTCGTGGCCCCGGACGGCGTGCTCAACCTGGCCAGGCTCGCCCCGCCCGCACCGGCCCGCACCGCCCGCGGCGAAGCCGGGTGAGCCGCCGCGGCTGATCTTCGAGGAGGTCACGATCGACCAGGGCGAGATCGACTTCACCGACCGGCGCCAGTCCGAGCCCGCCGCGATCACGTTCAAGCCGCTGCACCTCGACATCAGGCACCTCACGACCCTGCCCCGCCAGGAGGGCGACAAGACCATCACGGCCGTCACCCGCGACGGCGAAACCCTGCGCTGGACCGGGCACATCAGCCTGAACCCGGTCGCCTCCAAGGGCAAGCTCGAGTTCGAGAAGCTGCAGGTGGCGACCCTCTGGAAGTTCGCCCGCGACGCCCTGAACCTGGATCGCCCGGCCGGAACCCTTTCGCTCACGCGCCGACTACGCGTTGGACCTGAGCGGTGAGCAGCCGGAGGTCACCGTCTCAAACCTGGTGCTGGCCCTCAACGGGCCTTGCCTGAAGCTGCACGGTTCCGAAACCGCCTTCTTGGAGCTGCCCGACGCCCGGGTGACGGGGGTGGGGCTCGACCTCGCCCGGCAGGCGGTGGATGTCGCGCACATCACGGTCAAGGGCGGCCATGCGCGGCTGCGGGTGGACGAGAACGGGGTGCTCAACGTGCAGCGCGCGGCCAGGGAAACGAAGCCGGCCGCTGCCCCGGCCGCCGCCGCACCTGCGCCGGGCGCGGCCGGTAAGCCCTGGAAGGTGGCGCTCAAGGACTTCGATTTCGGGGGGTTCGCGGTCGCCTACGAGGACGTGAGCCGCTCGCCCGGGTTGAAGGCGGGCATCGCGTCGATCGGGCGTGCGCCTGAAGGCCGAAGCCGAGGCGGGCGCCGGTCCGGCAGCGGTCAAGGTCGAGCGACATCGCGGTCGCTCTCAAGGGGTTGCAGGCGGGCTTCGCCGGGGCGACCGAAACCCCGCTGCGCATCGAGTCGGTCGCCCTCGAGGGCGGGGCCTACGATCTCGGCGCGAATTTGCTCACCCTCTCCGAGCTGGCGGTCGAAGGCGGCGCCGTCGACCTGCGCCGTGAAGCGGACGGCGCGCTCAACCTCGTGCTCCTGTTCGCGCCGCCCCCGACGGGCGCCATCGCCCGGGAACGCACGCGAGGCGGAGGCCGAGGGGCATCCGTTCCAGTTCCTCGCCAAGGTGGTTGCGGTGACGGACCTGCAGGCGAGCGTCTCGGACCTCGGTGTGAAGCCGGACGGCCCGCTCATCCACCTGACGGACGTCGGCGTCACGCTGAACGAGGTCGACGGCAAGTCCCCCATGCGCTTCGACGTCGGGATGGCGGTGGCCGAGGGCGGCCGCATCCGCACCGCGGGCACGGTTGCCCCACAGACCCCGTCGGTCGATGCGGAGGTCGAGGTCGCTGAGCTCGCGCTCGCCCCGTTCCAGCCCTACGTGGGACGCGCGCTCACGGCCAGCCTGACGTCCGGCAGCTTTTCTCTGAAAGGCTCGCTGCGCCACGGGGTCAAGGCGGGCGGGCCACAGACCACCTTCCAGGGAGGGTTCAAGCTCGACGACCTGCGGCTGGTGGAAACCGGGGTGAAGGATACGCTGGCGGGCTGGAAGTCGCTCCAGACCGACCAGCTGACGCTCGAGCTCGAACCCAACCGCCTCGAGATCGGCGACCTCAAGATCGTCCGGCCCGTCGGCAGGTTCATCATCGAAAAAGACCACTCGATCAACATGGTCAAGGTGGTCAAGATCGACACGGCGAGCGAAAAAGGCGAACGCGGCGCCGCCTCGGCCGACCCGTTCCCGTACCGGGTCCGCCGCGTCCTCGTGAGCGAAGGGAAGGTCGATTTCGCCGACTACAGCCTGATCACCCCGTTCGGGACCCGGATCCACGAGTTGAAAGGCGTCGTGGCGGGCGTCTCCTCCGTCCGCAACACGCGCGCCCAGGTCAAGCTCGACGGCCGCGTGGACGACTACGGGACGGCGAAGATCGACGGCGAGCTGAACACCTCCGACCCCAAGGCCTTCACCAACATCGGCGTCGCGTTTCGCAACGTGGAGATGTCGCGGCTCACGCCCGTACTCGGGCGAGTTCGCCGGCCGCAAGATCGAATCGGGGAAACTCACGGTCGACCTGAAATACAAGATCGACCGGAGCCAGCTTGCCGGCGACAACCAGCTCGTGGTCGAACGCCTGACGCTGGGCGAGAAGGTCCAGAGCCCGGAGGCCGTCGACCTGCCGCTGGACCTGGCCGTGGCGCTGCTGGAAGATTCGAACGGCGTGATCGACCTCGGCCTGCCGGTCAGCGGCGATCTGGATTCGCCCGAGTTCAGCTACGGGGCCCTGATCTGGAAGGCGTTCACCAACCTGCTGACCAAGATCGTGACCAGCCCGTTCCGCGCGCTCGGCGCCCTGCTGCCCGGCGGGGGGGAGGACGGCTTCGACGCGGTCGCCTTCGAGCCCGGCCGGCCGGAGCTGCCGCCGCCGGAGAGGGAAAAGCTTGCGCAGCTGGCGGGTGCGCTGCAGAAGCGGCCGCAGCTCACGCTGAGCGTCCAGGGCCGCTACACCCCGGAGGTCGACCGCGCCGAGCTCCAGGCGCTCGCGGTGCGCCGCGCGCTCGCCGCCCGGCTGGGGCGCGCGCCCGAGGCGGCGGACGATCCGGTGGACTACAGCGGCCCGGAGACCGCCAAGGCGGTCGAGGCGCTGTTCGTGCAACGACTGGGGGCGGAGAATCTGAAGGCGCTCAAGGCCGAGCAGGCCGCGGCTCTCGCCAAGGCCCGCAAGGAGGCTGCCGCGGCCCGGGCGGCCGGCTCGGCGCCGCCTCCGGTCGAGGACGACCCCGGCCGGTTCACGAAAGATCTGATCGGTCGGATCGAGCGGGCGGAACCGGTGGACGACGCGGCGTTATCACGGCTGGCGGACGCGCGCGCGGCGGCCGTGGTGGCCGAGGTGCGCGACGTGGGCATGATCGCGCCCGAGCGCCTGCTGACCTCGCCATCGGCGGCCATGGAGAAGGCCGATGGCCCGGTGACCGCAGCGCTCAGCCTGGAAGCGAAATGAGCGAGAGGGATTGGTGTTTGGTGTTGAGTGTTTGGTGTTTGGAGGGGGACGAGGCTTTCAGCCTCGATCGTCGCGGCTGGAAAGCCGCTCCCACAGGAAATCAACGCTTGAAATCGAGCGCGGGACGTCGCGTAACGACGGGAAGCCTTCGAAAAACGGCAGCGTCCCAGCCGGCCGTCAGCCAAGGCGCGCGGCCTTTTGGGGAGCGCAGCATACCGGCCGGTATGTGAGCATCCACAAAAGGCTGCGCAACGCCGGATCACGGCCTGCGACGCCGTTTTTCACGCCGCGCATCAGGAATTGAAGCCGCAGCTTCCCCACCGCAATCACATCCAGCCGCTTCAGCTTGACCGCCTCCCGGACGACCTGGTCGTTGAGCCTGACCCGGGCGAGCCCGCCCACCCGGCTGAGGTACCACCCGTCGGCCAGCTTGTTGATCACCGCGGCCGTGTCCCCCACGAAGAACCCGTCGGCCACGATGTCGGCCGTCTTCGCGCGCCCGATGCGCAGGCTTTTCTCGCCCAGCGGAAGTTCACGGCGGAGGCCCGAGAGGACCGCCAGCGTCGGCCGGACGTCGGCAACGGCGGCTCCCGCCGCCGGGCTGCGGCGCTGCAGGTCCCGGAACTGCTCGGTGTCCATCTGCATGGTCTCGATGATCGACGCCGGGCCGGTGTCGGCGGTCTTGCGGTTGGACGGGTCGGAGAAGGCGAGCGTGTGCTTGCCGACCATGACCGCGTCCCCGTCCGTCAGCCAGTGGGCCTTGATGCGCCGACCGTTCACAAACGTGCCGTTTTCGCTCTTGAGGTCGATCAGCAGGAACTCGTCCCCCACCGCCTCGATCTTGGCGTGGTGGAACGAGACCGCCAGGTTGTCGATCACGATGTCGTTGCCCTGTTGGCGCCCGATCATGAAGCTGTCGCCCATACCGATGGGGACGCTGTCGAGGCGCTTGTCCTGGTACATCAGCGAGATGACGGCCATGGTCTGTGCTCCTCACATGAAGTCCTGCAGGTTGCGCAGGCGGTGAGCCATTTCGGCGTGCTCGGCCTGGGCGTGCTGCAGGAAGGCGGCCGAGTCGGTCATGCGGCCGCGGTCGAAGTGGGCGACCGACCCGGCGAGCTTGAAGGGGACCGGCCGCCCCCCCACCGCGACCGGCGTGGCGTTGAGCGCGCGCAGCAGGCGGCGTGAGGCCAGGTGCGCCTCCTTGAGCGTCGTCATCGGCATGACCGCCAGGAAGAGCTTGCTGTTCACGAGGCCGATCCAGTCGGTGTTACGCAGCTTCTCTCTCAGCTTCTGCAGGATGGCGACGGTCATGTCGACCGTCGGGGTCGGGTCCGCGGACGATTCGGCAGCGCTGCGATAGATCGAAAAGACGATCCCGCTCAGGTCCGTCCCGTAGCGGGTCGCCCGGGCGATCTCGATATCCAGCAGCGACACCGTGTGCTTGCGCCCGAAGACGATTTCGTCGATCGCCTTTTCGGGTTTGCGCAGCGCCTCGCGCGCCTGCTCGACGGCTTCGAGGATGCGGGCGAAGTCGTTTTCGTTCTCCCCGCGCTCGGTCAGGCCGGTGCGCACCTGCGAGAGCACGCGCTTGAGCTCGTGGTCCGCCGGCAACCCGTCCTCCAGCCGCTGCAGCAGCGTCCGCGAGGCGGCGGCCGGATCGGGCTTCGGCGACCGCCCGTGGGCGGTGAGCTCCGCGCGCACCGCCTTGACGCTCGACTCCAGCCGCTCGGTCAGCCGCCGCTCGACCTGCTCCACGAGGTCGGGGTCCACCGGCCCGCCGCGCAGGCCCTCCACCGCGCGCGTGTTGAACCGCCGCAGGAGATCGCGGAACCACCCCTCGTCCTTCCCGGGGTCGCCCCCGGACGCCAGCTTCGAGCCGACCCGTTCGAGGTGCTCGACCAGGATGTCGCACAGCGGCTTGCGGCTGCCGGACTCGCGCTCGATCTCCGAGGCGAGGTAGAGAAAGCGCGCAAACCCCGAGGGGTCGGCCGTCAGCCGCGCGAGCAGGTCGCCGGGGGTGACGCCGATCGAGTCGGCCCCCTCCCGCAGCGCCTGCACCACGCTTTCCTCCTGGCGTTCGAGCCCGAGCCGCCCCAGCAGCGCCATGAAGTCCGGCCCCGACATGCCGTCCGCCATCAGGGCCTCCCGCAGCGCGGGCAGCATGCGTGCGAGGTCCTCCGGCTGGGGGACCAGGCGGTGGAGGATGAAGGCCAGCCGGTCGGCCGGGGTCCGGCCGTGGTCGTACTCCCGGCGGACGAGCTCGATCACGACCGCGTCGGAGAGGCTCGCGGCCGTTTCGCGGATCTCCTGCTCCCCGTCGACGGCCAGGCCCAGCGCCTTGCGCGCGTCGATCTGGGCCAGGAGCTCGGTGCGCATCTTCACGAGCGCCTCGGCGAGCTCGGCGAGGTCGGCCCCGGCCCCGCCGCCCGCTTGCAGCCCGTGCAGGATCTCGCCCCGCAACGCAGTCAGACGGCCGGAAACCGAGCCGGCTCCGGCGCCGCCACCGCCCGCACCCTCCCCTCCGCCGCCCGTGCCGCCACCGCCCGCCCCGTCGCCTCCGGGACCCGGACCGCCCGCACCCGGCCCGCCGTCGCCCTGCGGCTGCAGCACGCCCTGCGCGAACCGCGCCGGGTCGGCCAGCAGGCGCTGCAGCCCCGCGTCGTGGTCGATCTCCTCGGCCAGCAGCTTGCCCGCGATCATGCCCAGGGCGTCCCGGGCCTCGCGGGAGGAGTCGAGCTCGCGGTCGAGCTGGCCGCTGCGCTCGACCATCTCGCGCGCGACGACCTGGTCGTCCTCGGTGACCTTCTGGTAGAAGACGTGGTTGATGCGGATGCGCGTCACCCCCCGGCCGGCCGCGGCCTGGCGCATGAGATCGGCCGTCGGGAAGCTGCGGACGTCGAGGAAGATCCGGATGAACTCCTCGAGCTCGGATTGCGTGACGTCGCTGTCGATCGAGACCGAGCTCACCCCGGCCTTCTTGAAGTGCCCGGACATCCTGGCGACGTTCAGGCTGCGGTCGAGCGGCTCGTCCTCCAGGAAGAACTGGTCGCGCGCGTGGATCAGGACCACGGGCGAGGTGACCTTGAGCATGTCCAGGACGGCGCGGTGGAACTCGTCGACGGCGTGCACGGAATACGGGTGCCCCACGCCGTACATGGACACCCGGTTGAACAGCAGCACGAAGGACTTGCCGGCTCTTGTAGGTGATCTTCTTGACGGCGGAGACGGCCATGCGTCAGCTCCCCCTCAGGAATTTGCGCTCGTAGGCGCCGATGGCCGCCAGAAACTCGCGGCACGAGCGGAAACGGCTTGCGGGGTCGTGCGCCGTGGCCAGGGCGATCAGCGCGTCCATGTCCGGGTTCAGCCGCGGGTTCGCCTCCGACGGCCGCTGGACGAAAATCGACCGGCCCTCGGCCTTGGCCTTCAGAATGTCCTGGGCGCTGCGGTGGGGAATCAGCGGCAGCTGCTCGACCGTCAGCCGGAACAGCAGCACGCCGACCGCGTGGACGTCGACGCGTTCGTCCGTGGCGGTGCTGAGGATCTGCTCGGGCGCCATGTAGAGGGGGCTCCCGCGCGGGATCCGCAGGGCGTCGCCGCCCGAGGCCGCCATGCGGGCGATCCCGAAGTCGGTCAGCACCGGCAGGAGCGACTCGTTCAGGATGAGGATGTTCTCCGGCTTGACGTCCCGGTGGACCACCCCCTGCCGGTGCGCGTAGGCGAGGGCCTCCAGGATCTGGCGGACCAGGCCGAGCGCCCGCGGCAGCGGCAGGACACGCCGGGAGGGGATCACGTTTTTGGCCATCCGGCTCAGCCGCGCAGCCAGCGATTCCCCTTCGATCAGCTGCATCGTGAACCAGCGGAAATCCGGCGTCTCCCCGATCTCGTAGATCGGCACGATGCCGGGGTGCGAAAGCCCCGCCACGGCCTCGGCCTCCTGCTGGAAGAGCCGCACCGATTCCTCGGTGTACATGCTCTGGGGCAGAATTTTGACCGCGATCCGACGCTTGAGGCTCTGCTGGAAGGCCGTGAAGACGACCCCCATGTTGCCGCGCGCCAACTCCCCCAGGATGACGGCGCTGCCGAGCGTCATGCCGATCACCGGGGCCGGGTCGAAAGAACCGATCGTAGTCACTGTGTCCATCCCGAGTGCGCCGTCGCCCGAAATCAAAGTCCCGGCGGCGGCAGCGAATGTGTTCCTCAAATAGGGTTTTCGGCAAATGCGGTGAAATCTTGACCAAAATACGCAAACCGGCGTTCTTGTCTATCGCCCGGGCGTCCCTATATTGGGGCACCGCAAACGAGGGTCCATTCCGTTTGACCGTTTGCGGCCGCAAAGGAGGGGGCAGGCATGTTGAAAAAGCTGGGGATCGCACTGGCGGCGGGTGTCGCGCTGATCGCGTTGGGGGCGGGGTGGTGGATCGTGAGCCGGCCGGACCGCGGGACCACCGGCCAGGTCAGCACCAATTTCCGGTGGCTCGGGCCGAACGACAAGATCGTGGTCGACGGGTTCGACGACCCCAAGGTCGAGGGGGTCGCCTGCCACATCTCGCGCGCCCAGACCGGCGGGGTGAAGGGGGCCCTGGGCGTCGCCGAGGACATGAGCCACGCCAGCATCACCTGCAGCCAGGTCGGCCCGATCCGGATCAAGGGCGAGCTCAGGGACGGCGAGCGGGTCTTCGACGAACAGCGCAGCCTGGTCTTCAAGACGCTGCAGGTCGTGCGCTTTCTCGACCGCGAGCGCAACGTCCTGGTCTACGTGGCCTACAGCGACCGCGTGCTGACCGGCAGCCCCCAGAACAGCATCAGCTCGGTGCCGATCACGGGCTGGAAGACGCCCTGACAGCCTGCTAGACCGAGTGGTTTATAGCGGTTGACTGGGGAGCGGTTTCCGCCGCGATCAATTCGCGAGTCGCGGTCGAGAAGGGCCCGGCCCTTGTCGGTGATCTTCACGACCGCCTGCCCGACGGCGCCCCGGCGCTCGACGCGAATGAGCCCGTCGGCCAGCGCGTCTTCCCAGGGGGTGTGGCGCGGGCAACGGCTGCCCCAGGCCTCGATCGCCTCGACGTAGGTGCGCTCGCCCGCGGCGACCCACGCGAGCAACTCGATCACCAGCGGGCGGATCGTCTCCACGGCGGTCCGCCGGTTACGCCGCGGCGATCTTCCGGCCGAGCGCGAGTGCGGCCTTCATCACGTCTGCGTTGCCTCGGATCTCCCCGGCCTTCCAGGCGCTGCCGTACACGGCGCCGACGAGTTCGCACCCCAGGTAGCTGAAGGCGTCCTGGAAGGTGCGCAGCGCGTTCACCGCGCCGGAGGAGAACGGGTCCGCGTCCGCGTAGGCGAGCACGACCCCGAACTTCTTGCCGGCCAGCGCGTACCCGTCCTCGCCGCCGAGCGCGTACCAGCGGTCCATGAAGAGCTTGGTCTGGGCCGAAACGGTGAACCAGTAGATGGGGCTCGCGATCACGATGGCGTCGGCCGCCATCAGCTTCGGGTAGAGCCGGCGCATGTCGTCGTCGGATCACGCAGTCGTTGCGCAGCTTGCGGCGGCAGCTGTCGCAGGCCGTGCAGGGCCGGATGTCGAGCTGGTGGAGGAAGACGGTCTCCACCTTCGCCCCTTCCCCCTTGGCGCCCCTGACCACCTCGGCTGCGAGAGTGGCGCTGTTGCCCTTCTTCCGCGGGCTGCCGACCACGACCATGATGTTTTTCGCCATGCTCCCCACCTTTCCACTTGAGATTTTTTCCAGTGGGAGAGGCGTCCCGCCTCGATCGTAGATATCGCGGCTGGAAAGCCGCTCCCACGGTGCCGCTCCCACAGCCCGTCACACCGCTTCGGGGTTCAGACTACTTCGATTTCACCAGCGCCCGGCACGCCTGGGCGATGTGCTCCGGGCCGAAGCCGTGCTTGTTGAAGAGGTAGTCCTGGTCGGCCACCTCGCCGAACTTGTCCGGGACGCCCAGGCGTTTGACCGGCACCGGGTGCCGCTCGCTCAGCACCTCGCACACCGCGCTGCCGAGCCCGCCGACGACGTTCTGGTTCTCCACGGTCACGACCCGCCCGGTCCGCTTCGCCGAGGCGACGAGCGTCTCCGCGTCAAAGGGCTTCACCGACGGGTAGTGCAGCAGGTCGACCGCGATCCCCTCGGCCTCGAGCGTGCGCGCGACGTCCAGCGCATAGCGCGTCATGTAGCCGGTAGCGACCACGGTCACGTCGCCGCCCGCGTGCAGGCGCCTGGCCGTGAGCGGGTCGAAGGCGCAGCCCTCCTCGAAGAGCCGGGGCATCTTCACCCGGACCAGCTGCATGTAGGTCGGCTGGCGGCTGGCGGCCATGTAGAACATGACGGAGCGCAGCTCGTTCGCGTCCGCCGGGCTGTAGACGTGCATGTTGGGCATGGCGCGCATGATGGCGAGGTCCTGGAAACACATGTGCGTGCCGCCGTTCGGGCCCTGGGTGATGCCCGGCGAGGTGCCGACGATCTTCACGTTGTTGTTGGCGTACGCCACGCTGATCGTGATCTGGTCGTAGCAGCGCCGGGTCGCGAAGGCGGTGAAGGTGGCGCAGAAGGGGATCTTGCCCTCCCGGGCCATCCCCGCCCCGACCCCGATCATGTTGGCCTCCTGGACCCCGGTGTTGATGTAGTTGCGCGGGTTGCGCTTGGAGACCTCGGGGACGGTGGCGCTCGCCTTCCCGAGGTCGGCCTCGAGGCAGAAGACGTTGGGGTTGCGCTCGATCAATTCGTTCAGCGTCTGCGCGTACACCACGCGCATTTCCATGTCATGATAGTTGGCCATTTCTCCCTCGTATCCATTTCAGGTGTTGAGAGCCGTTCCGGCTCCGACATGCAGATGCTCGATCCTGGATCCTCGAAACGAGAGAACCGATAAAGACCCCTCTTGGCCCTGCATCCAGTATCGAGCATCGAGTATCCAGCATCCGCCCTTCAGTACGGCAGGTCCATCTTGCACTCCAGGCCGCACATGAGCCGGTCGTAGGTGGCCTGGTCGGGGATCTTGACGTTGTGGCAGTCCACCAGCCCCTCGGTCTCGCGGTTGCCCTTGCCCTTGATCGTGTGGGCGATGATCATGGCGGGCTTGCCGGTGACGGCCTCCGCCTTGCCGATGGTGGCGTGGATGTCGTCCCAGTCGTGGCCGTTCATCTCGAAGGTCTCCCAGCCGAAGGCGCGCCACTTGTCCGCCAGCGGTTCGAGGGTCATGATCTCCTCGACTCGGCCGTCGATCTGCATCTTGTTGTAGTCGCAGATCACCACCAGGTTGTCGAGCCGGTTGTGGGCGGCGAAGAGCGCCGCCTCCCAGATCTGGCCCTCGTCGCTCTCCCCGTCGCCGATGATGCAGAAGACCCGGTGCGTGCGGCCGTCGCGCTTGGCCGCGAGCGCCAGGCCGCAGGCGCAGGACAGCCCCTGCCCCAGCGAGCCCGCGGTGATCTCGACGCCGGGGGTGAGGATCTGGTCCATGTGGCTCGGCAGGCGCGTGCCGTTCTTGTTGATCGTGGTCAGCCAGTTCATGGGGAAAAACCCCTTCATGGCGAGCGCGGTGTAGACCGCCGGACCGGCGTGGCCCTTCGAGAGCACCAGCCGGTCGCGTTCCGGCCAGTTGGGGTCTTCCGGCTTGACGTTCATGACGCGGTAGTAGAGCGTGATGACGATCTCCACCAGGCTCATCACCCCGCCGATGTGCCCCACCCCGGAACGGCAGATGGCGTCCGTGACGACGTAGCGGAACTCGCGGGCGAGCGCGTCCAGCTTCTCATTCGTGAGCTGCTCGGATTTCAATGGACCCTCCTTGGGGCCGCACGGCCCCGTTCTGTATAAACAGACCGCGGGTTGCTTATCAGAAAGCGCTTCCCATTTCAATGTTGCCCGCCTGCCTGCAACGGGCTAAATTCAGAATAGATGCGAACGCCCGCGCCCACGCCCGGAGGAGGCCCCCATGGACACCGGAATGATCATGACCCCTTTGATCTGGATCGCGAGCCTGCTGCTGGTGGGCGTGGGGATGGCCGGCATCCTGCTGCCCGGCCTGCCCGGCACCCCGCTGGTGTTCTGCGGGTTGCTGCTCGCGGCCTGGGCGGACGGGTTCGAGCACGTGGGGGCCGGGGCCATGATCGCGCTCGCCGTCCTGACCGTCCTGGGGTTTGCGGTGGACTTCGTCGCGGCGGGCCTCGGCGCGAAGGGGGCCGGGGCCAGCCGGGAGGCGGTCATTGGTGCGGCCGCCGGCACATTCGCGGGGCTCTTCTTCGGGATTCCCGGGATCGTCTTCGGCCCCTTCGTCGGGGCCGTAGCGGGCGAGTTCGTTGCGCGGCGCAGCCTGGGTCAGGCCGGCCGCGCGGGTGTGGCGACCTGGATCGGGTTCATCCTCGGGACCGGCGTGAAACTCGTGCTGGCCTTCACGATGGTGGGGCTGTTTGCGATCGCCTATATCCTGTGACGATCAGGCTTTGGATATTTCGGCCAGCCCCTGCTCGAGGATCCCGAGACCCTTTTCGAGTTCGGCATCCGTGATCACGAACGGCGCCAGCACGCGGATGACGTTGCTGTAGGTGCCGCACACCAGGATGATCAGGCCGCGCTCCAGGCAGAAGGCCGCGAGCTTCTTGGCCTCGTCCGCCGCCGGCTCCCGGCGCTCGCCCTTGACCAGCTCCAGCCCCAGCATGGCGCCGATGCCCCGGATCGACCCGACCATCGGGTACGTCTTGGTCCACGCTTCGAAGCGCGCCTGCAGCTTCCGTCCCAGCGTCTGGGCCTTGCCCAGCATGTCCTCCGCCTCGAAGACCTCCAGCACCGCGAGCGCCGCCGCGGCCGCGACCGGGTTGGCGCCGTAGGTCCCGCCGAGGCCCCAGGGGTGCACCGCGTCCATGATCTCCTGGCGTCCCACGACCGCGGCGATCGGCATGCCCGCGCCCAGGCTCTTGGCCACCGTGACCAGGTCGGGCTCGACGCCCGGCCAGTGCTCGATCGCGAACATCTTGCCCGTGCGGCCCATGCCGCTCTGGATCTCGTCCGCCACGAAGACGATCCCGTTGTCGCGGCAGATCCGCGCGAGCTCCTGGAAGTAGCCGGCGGGCGGCGTGATGAACCCGCCCTCGCCCTGCACCGGCTCGGCCACGACGCAGGCGACCGCCTCCGGGTTCACGTGCTTGACGAAGACCTCCTTCAGCTTCTCCGCGCCGGCCGTGTCGCCGAAGGGCATGCGGTAGACCTCGGGCGCAAAGGGGCCGAAGTTGAACTTGTAGGGTTTGACCTTGCTCGTCATCGTCATGGTGAGCAGGGTGCGGCCGTGGTAGGCGTTCTCGAAGACGACGACGGCCGGGCGCTTCGTGTAGGAGCGGGCGATCTTGACCGCGTTCTCGACCGCCTCGGCGCCGCTGTTCACGAACACCGCTTTCTTGGCGAACTGCCCGGGGACCACCCGGCAGAGCTTGTCCGCGAGCCGGATGGCGACCTCGTACGGGCTCACCATGAAGCAGGTGTGGTGGAACTTTTCGGCCTGGGCCTGGATGGCCGCCACCACCTTCGGGTGGCAGTGGCCGATGTTCATGACGCCGATGCCGCCGGCAAAGTCGATGTACTCCCGGCCCTCGACGTCGCGTACGATCGCGCCCCGCGCGGAGGCGACGTGCACGGGGGTCAGGCTGGACACCCCGGCCGAGATCACCTGGGTCCTCAGGTTCTGCAGCTCGGTGTTGGTCGTCTGGGTGCTCATGCGGCGCTCCTTCTGAAAAAGGATGAGTTGTCGGAAAAGGGGGGACCCTACCGGTTTCCGTCTCGGCTTACAAGCCCAAATAGGCCGTGCGGATGTGCGGGTTGTCGAGCAGCTCGCGCGCCGGGCCCTCCATGACCGTGCGGCCGTGCTCGAGGACGTAGCCGCGGTCGCTCAGGCTGAGCGAGTGCTTGACGTCCTGTTCCACGAGCAGCACCGTCGTGCCCTGGTCGGCGATCCGGCGCACCGTCTCGAAGATGCCCTGGATCAGGATGGGGGCCAGGCCGAGCGAGGGCTCGTCCAGCATCAGGAGCTTGGGGCGGGCCATCAGGCCGCGGCCGATCGCGACCATCTGCTGCTCGCCGCCCGAGAGGGTCATCGCCATCTGCGCCGTGCGCTCGCGCAGGCGCGGGAACATCCCGTAGACCTCCGCGAGGGTCTGCGCGCGGTGCTTGTCCGCGCGCCGGTTGTAGGCCCCGACCACGAGGTTGTCCTGGACCGACATCAGGGCGAACAGCCGCCGGCCCTCCGGCACGTGCACGATCCCGCGCTCCACGATCGCCTCGGGCGGAAGCGCGTGGATCGGCTGCCCCTCGAACCGGATGGCCCCGGCCGCCGGCGACATGAGGCCCGAGATGGTCTTGAGCAGGGTCGTCTTCCCGGCGCCGTTGCCGCCGATGATGCTGACCACCTCGCCCTCCGCGATGTTGAGCGACAGCCCGAAGACCACCTGGACATCCCCGTGGAACACGTCGATGGCATCGACTTCAAGCAGCGGCATACTCGTCCCCCAGGTAAGCCTTGATCACCCGTTCGTCGTGCGCAACCTCCTGCGGCGTGCCCTCGGCGATCTTGACGCCGAAGTGCAGGACCGCGACCCGGTCGGAGAGCGCCATGATGGCGCGCATGATGTGCTCGATCACGAAGACGGTCATCCCGCCCTCCCGCAGGCGCTTGATGATCGCGACCATCTCGTCCACCTCGGTCGGCCGCAGCCCGGCCATGACCTCGTCCAGCAGGAGCAGCCGGGGCCGCGTGGCAAGCGCCTTGGCGATCTCCAGGCGCTTGCGGTCCGCGATGGTGAGGTTCCCGGCGCGCTGGTCCGCCAGGTGCCCCAGGTTCAATTGCTCGAGCACCGCGCGCGCCCGCCGTTCGGCCTCGGCGCGCTTGTCTGTCCCGGCGAACGCGCCCACCATGACGTTGTAGAGCACGGTCCGGGAAGCGAACGGTTTCACGATCTGGAAGGTGCGCGCCAGGCCCTTGCGGCACAGGTCCCAGGGCTTCTGCCGGTTGATCCGCTCCCCCTGGAAGAGGATGTCCCCGAAGGTCGGCGGGAAGACCCCGGCGACGCAGTTGAAGAGGGTGGACTTGCCGGCCCCGTTCGGGCCGATCAGCCCGACGATCTCCCTCTCCCCCACGTTCAGGCTGAAGTTTTCGATGGCCTTGATGCCGCCGAAGTGCTTGCGCACGTTTTTCAGCTCGAGCAGGTTCATGCCGCCTCCCTCACGCCCGCCAGGCGGTCGACCACGCGGGTGTAAATGCGGGTCAGGGGTTCCTGCAGGCCGCGCGGCTGGAAGAACATGACCAGGATCAGCACCACACCGAAAATGATCAGGTGCAGGCCCGGGACCGTGTCCCCGAAGTAGATGCGCGAGAAGTCGCCGACCGGGCGCAGCAGCAGCGCCCCGAGCACCGGCCCGGCGATGGACCCCCGGCCCCCGATCAGCGCGATGAAGGCGATCTCGAAGGAGATGTCGAGGCTCATGACGCTCTTCGGGTGGATGTAGAGGGTGAACTGGGCCCAGAAGGTGCCGGCGAAGGCCGTCAGAAACGAGCTCATCGCCATGGCGATGAGCTTGGCGCGCGCGACGTTCACCCCGAGCGCCTGGGCGGCTTCCGGTTCCTCGCCGCCCGCGACCAGGTAGTAGCCCAGCTTGGAGCGCGAGATGAACCAGGTCAGCGCCAGGACACCGGCCAGCATCGCGAGGATGATGTAGTAGTAGGGCTCTTTGGTCGCGAACATGAAGCTCGCGAACCCGGTCGTGAGGGGCGGGATCTGCAGGCCGCGCGGCCCGTTGATCTGGAAGGGCCCGAGGGTGTCGATGTTCTCGGTCATGACGCGGATGCCCTCGGCGAAGGCGATCGTCGCCAGGGCGAAATAGGCGCCGCGCATCTTGAAGGTGGGCAGCCCGATGATCACCCCCACGATGCTGGCGAGCACCGCGCCCACCAGCATGCCGATCCACGGGCTGATGCCGTACTGCAGCGAGAGGATCGTCGAGGTGTAGGCCCCGATCCCGACGAAGGTCGCATGCCCGAGCGGCAGCACGCCCGCGAAGCCGCCGACCAGGTTCCAGCTCGTGGTGAGATAGGCGTAGAGGTAGAGCAGGATCAGGATGTGCAGATACGTCGGGCTCCTCAGCACCAGCGGCAGGGCAAGGGCAACTATCGCGGCCAGAACCAAAGGCAGCTTGCGGGCCAGGGATGGGCTCATGAACCCCCTCATTCTTCTCCGTTCAGGATTTCGCCGCAGGCGAAATCATCACCAGTCGTACTTGACGCCGAAAAGCCCGGACGGCTTCAGGAAGAGGAAGACCAGGAACAGGCCGTAGACGATCGCCTCGGTCCAGGTGGCCGCCATGAACTGGGGGCCGACCGACTCGATCACGCCGACGATCATCCCGCCCAGGAGCGCCCCGCCGATGCTCCCGAGCCCGCCGAGGACGACAATGATGAAACACTTGATGTCGAAGAGCACCCCGACCGAGGGGAAGACGTTATAGAAGGGCACGAGGGCCACCCCCGCCACCCCGGCGACCGCGGTGCCGATGCCGAAGGCGATGTTGTAGATCTTGTACTGGTTGATGCCCTGGAGGCTCGCGGCGTCGCGGTCGAGGCTCGTCGCGCGCACCGCACGGCCCATGCGGGTCTTCTGGAGGAAGATGTGGATGGCCGCTGTGCAGGCGACCGCGGCGCAGAACCCCCAGAGCTTCGGCACCGAAATCATCATGTCGCCGAACTCGAGCATCTTGCCGCGCAGCGGGTTGTCCTGGAGGTTGCGGTACTGCGGGCCGAAGACCAGCAGCGAGAGGTTGTCCAGGATGTACCACAGGCCCGTCGTGACGATGATGACCGTGATCGGCTCGCGCACGTCCTTCTCGGCCTTGAAGATCGGCTTGATGATGATGTCCTGGAGCAGGTAGCCGAACAGGAACATGACCGGAACGACGATGAGCAGGGCCACGTAAGGGTGCAGGCCGGTCAGGGCCACGGCCCAGTAGGCCACGTACATGCCCACCATGAGCAGCGAGCCGTGCGCGAAGTTGATGACCTTGAGCACGCCGAAGATGAGCGTCAGCCCGAGCGCCGCCAGCCCGTAGATCGAGCCCATGAGGATGCCGTTGATCGTATCTTCGATTACAAAAAGCATGGGAAGAGTTTTAAGTTTGAGGTTTTAGGTTTTAAGCAAGAGCAAGGAGGGAAAAGAAGGCCCGGGAGCGGTCCCGGCATGCGGATCCGCCCCCCTCCTGACCTAACACTTAAAACTGAACACCTGAACACTCCTTCTACGGAGTAGGAAAGACCGGCTTATAGTTCGCCCGGCGCGAGACCTTCGGCCAGACCGTGATCCGCTCCATGCCCTTGCCGATGTCGTTGACCTGAATCATCACGAGCGCCGCGTGCTTGTTCTGACCGGCGGCGTCGAACTCGATCGTGTCGTAGCCCACGATCATGCCCGCGCCGCTGGTGAGCTTGGTCGTCGCGAGCGCGTCCCGGATGGCCTTGGGATCGGTCGACTTCGCACGCTCCAGGGCATCCGCCAGGACGTACATGGCGGCGTATGCATCCACGGACTCGCCCGCCAGGTTGTAGCCGTAGAGCTTCTTGAACTTCTCGTTGGTCTTATCGGCGCCCGGCTTGTTGACGTCGGTTTCCCACTCGACGATGTCGAACAGGTAGCGCGCGTTCTTGCCGGCGGCCTTGAGGAAGGACGGGTCGGCGTGGCCGCCGCCGCTGGCGATGATCGCCTTGGGTTTCACCTTGTATTCGGCCATGGTGTTGGTGAGCAGGATCGCGTCGGCCGCGTTGGAGGTGAGGAAGAGCACGTCCGGGTTGGCGCGCTTGATCTTCTGGACGACCGGGCTCAGGTCGGTCGCAGTAGAAGGATAGGGCTCGTCCATGACCACCTTGTAGCCGGCCTGCTGCGCGAGCTTCTTCCAGCCCTCGGCAAAGCCCTTGCCCCAGTCGCCGTTCTCGTAGACGAAGGCGACGGTGCTGATCTTGACGTTGAACTCCTTCTCCATGTCCTTCATGAAGGCGAACTGGTCGCGGGTCCACCAGCTGTCCTTGGCCGCGATCCGGAACACGTTCTTGAACCCCTGCTCGGTGATCTTGTCGGCGACCGACACGGGCACGAGGAAGGGAATCGCGTAGCGCTCGGCCACGGCCGAGACGGGGTAGGACACGGCCGAGTTCCAGCAGCCGGTCAGGATGTTCACTTTCTCGGTGTTGATGAAGCGTTCGGCCTCGGCGACACCCTTCTCGGGCTTGGACTCGGAGTCGGCGTAGAGCAGTTGGATCTTCGCCCCGCCGAGCGACTTGATCCCGCCGGCCTGGTTGATCTCGTCTACCGCCATGTCCTGGGCCTGCTTGTTCTGCAGGCCGACCGACGCGGACGGGCCGGAGAGAGGCAGGATGTTGCCGACCTTGACCACGGTCTGGGCCGAGCCCGCCTGTGCGAGGACCACCGAGCACGCCACGGTGATCGCGATCCACACGAGAGTGTTTCCTTTTCATCTGCACGCCCCCTTTCGATTTGAGGTTTGGGTTCTGCTGCCCGCTGATCGCTGCAGTTGTCGGCACCTTCGCGCCGAAATCGCAGTCAAAGCAAGGGGAGTGCCCAAGCGGCAAGGCGCGGTCAACGCCCCTCGATTGCAGTGCATCTTTTCGCCTCGGCGCCCCTGCTCCCGGGGGGTCGAAGCGACGAAACTGCAAAATCAGGCCGCCCGGCCGGACATTTTCGTAGAAATATACCGGTCGGAGCGCGTGATTATCCAAACTCATTTTTCAAAGGATATTCATGAAGTGAAGATGACTATAGAATCACTGCCGGAGCCAGTCAACACTTATTGAAAAATAGGCCGTTCGCTCCGAGCATGCGCCGCGTGCCCGCTTCGGGGCTCTCTTGACAATCGGCCTGCGCATTTGACATATAGACCCAATTTCACCCAGGCCCTTCACTCAACCCCTACCCAGGAGGCCCCGTCATGGTGATCACCCGTAAATACGTCGTTCTGCTGGCCTGTGTTGCCGTGCTCGCGCTGGTCGCGCTGCCTGCCGGTGCCGCCGAAAAGTCCATCAAAGTCGGCGTCTACGGCGGCTATTTCAAGGATTCCTTCGACAAGCACATCTTCCCGGATTTCACGAAAGAGACGGGAATCAAGGTCGAGTCGGTGGCCGAACCGACGGGCGAAGCCTGGCTCGTCCAGCTGGAGCAGGCCGCCAAGGCCGGGGTCGCCCCGGCGGACGTCAACATGATCGCCCAGGTCCCGATGCTGCGCGGCCAGAAGACCCAGCTCTGGAAGCCGCTCGACCTGAACAAGATCCCGAACAGCAAGAACCTGATGCCGGTCTTCATCCACAAGTACCCGGACGGGAAGGTGGACGGCATCGGGGCGGTGTCCTGGTACATCACCCTGGTCTCGAACACCAAGGCCTTCCCCGCAGCCCCGACCTCCTGGGCCGACATGTGGGCCCCCGACAAGAAGGACAAGCTCGGCCTGCTGGCGCTCGTCTCCAACTCTTTTCTGCTGGAAGTCACCGCCACGACCTTCTTCGGCGGCACCAAGATCCTGGACACCCAGGACGGCATCCAGAAGGTGCTCGACAAGCTGGCCGCCATCAAGCCCAACGTGAAGCTCTGGTACCGCGACGAGGCCCAGTTCGAGCAGGCCCTGAAATCGGGCGAGATCCCGATGGGGCAGTACTATCACGACGTCGCCAGCCTGGCCGCCAAGGACCACCCGGTGCGCTCGACCTTCCCCAAGGAGGGCGGCATCCTCGACTCCGGCACCTGGGCCGTGACCAAGGCCTGCAAGAAAGTCGAGGAAGCGCACATCTTCATCAACTACATGTGCCGGCCGGACATCCAGAAGAAGCTCTCGGTCAAGGTCGGGACCTCGCCGACCGTGAAGAAGGAGCTGGTCGGCCTGTCGCCCGAGGAGTTCGCCGCGGTGTCGAGCGACATCAAGCCGATCATCCCGCGCTACGACATCTACACCGGCAAGATGAGCGACTGGATCAACCAGAAGTGGACGGACATGATCACGAAGTAGACGGAAGGGTTCAGGGTTCGGGGTTCAGGGGATCAGGATAGACCCGGGCCACGAGAGACCGCATGCTGTCCTCGAACCCTGACCCCTGGGCACCTCAACCCTTTAAGGCCATCCCGCGCCCGGCGCGGGATGGCGTTGGTTTTTTATGGCCGGGCTACACCTGAACGACATCGACAAGCAGTTCGGCAGCGTGACGGCCGTGCGCAACGTGGAGCTCACCATCCCGCACGGCCGCTTCGTCTGCTTTCTGGGCCCTTCGGGCTGCGGCAAGACGACCCTGCTGCGGCTGATCGCGGGCCTGGAGCGGCCCACGCGCGGCCGGATCCTCCTGGAAGAACACGACATCACCGATCAGCCCGCCCACCGGCGCAACTTCGGCATGGTGTTCCAGTCGCTCGCGCTCTTCCCGCACCTGTCGGTCGGCGACAACATCGCCTACAGCCTGCGCATCCGCAAGGCGGACCCCGCCGCCCGCCGGCGGCGGGTGGACGAGCTGCTCGAGCTCGTGCGCCTGCCGGGCTACGCCGAGCGGCACGTATCGCAGCTCTCGGGCGGTCAGCGCCAGCGGGTGGCCATCGCCCGCGCGCTCGCGATCGAGCCCCGGCTCTTCCTGCTGGACGAGCCGCTTTCGGCGCTCGACGCCAAGCTGCGCGAGGACATGCAGCTGGAGCTGCGACTGCTGCAGCAGCGGCTGGGGGTCACGACCATCCTCGTGACGCACGACCAGCGCGAGGCCATGACCATGTCCGACCTGATCGTGGTCATGGGAACCGACAACCGCGTGCACCAGATGGGCACGCCGCTCGAGATCTACCGCAACCCGGCCGACACCTTCGTCGCGGATTTCATCGGCACGAGCAACCTGCTGAAGGGTGTGGGCCGCGGGGTGCGGCAGGTCGAGGTCGCCGGCAGGACGCTCACGGTCGAAACCGTCCCGGGCGGGCTCGCCCGCGGCGGAGAGGTGACGCTTTCGGTGCGGCCCGAGGACATCTCCGTCGTCCCCGGCCCCCGCGAGGGGGAGAACACCCTGCAGGGCAAGGTCACCTTCGTGCGCGACGTCGGCTCGAGCGTCGAGATCTACCTGGACTGCGGGGGGGTGCAGATCGTCAGCCAGTCGACGCCCAAGAGCCGCCCGGCGGTCCGTCAGGGGGACGTCGCGACGGCGCTGCTGCCGCCCGCGGCCTGCGTGGTGCTGACGTCATGATCGAGGACAAACCCGGCAGCGCGGGCGCCCGCCTGATCATCCTCTACCCGGCCGCGACGCTGGTGGTCTTTTTCGTGATCCCCTTCGGGATCATGCTGGCGGTGTCCTTCTTCCAGCGCGAGCCGGGCGGCTTCTACACCACCGAGTTCTCGATCGAAAACTACCTCAACCTCTTCACCGCGCTGTTCGGGCGGGTGCTCGCCTTCTCCGTCTTCATATCGGCCTTCTGCGCGGCCGTCTGCGTGGCCGCGGGCTTCCCCTTCACCTACCTGGTCACGCGCATGCGGCGCCGCGCCCAGGTGGTCTGGCTCGTCATCCTGGTCTCGGTGCTCTCGCTCTCGGCGGTAATCGTGGCGTTTGCCTGGTCGCTCCTGCTCTCGCAGACGGCCGGGGTGTCGAACCTCCTGGTCTGGCTGGGGCTGATGGAAAAGCCGGTGAGCTGGTCGCCCGGGTTCTGGGCGCTCACCTGCGGCATGTGCTACATCGCCTTCCCCTACACCGTGCTGGTCCTCTACCCCCCGCTCTCGCGCCTCGATCCCCACCTGCCCGAGGCCGCCCAGACCCTGGGGGCCGGCCCGCTCGTGACCTTTTTCACGGTCGTCGTGGGCTCGATGCGCAGCGCCATCGTGGCCACCCTCATCATGGTCTTCGCCTTCACGCTGGGGACCTATCTCATCCCGCAGATCCTGGGGCGGCCCCAGCACTGGACGCTCTCGGTGTTGATCACCGACGAGGCGATCTACCGCTCGAACCTGCCGTTCGCGGCCGCCATGTCGGTGTTCTTCATGGTCGTGAGCCTCGCCCTGGTCGGGCTGACCATGCTGATCGGCAGGCAGAAGGGGCCCGTCACCCGATGACCCGCGCCCTCCGCCACGTCTTCCTCGCGCTCGTGCTGCTCTTCCTGCTCAGCCCGATCGTGGTGGTCGGCGGGGTGTCGCTGAACGAGAAGAAAAGCCTCTACTTCCCGCCGCAGGGGCTGTCGCTCGCCTGGTACGTGGAGCTCTTCACGCAGGAGGACTGGCTCGTACCGATCGAAAACAGCATGGTCATCGCCACCCTCTCGAGCCTGGCCGCGCTGTCGATCGCACTGCCGCTCGCCTATTTCCTCTGGCGCTACCGCGTGTTCTACGCCCGCGCGCTCTTCATGCTCGGGATCGCGCCCTTCATGCTGCCGCCGGTGATCACCGCCCTCGGGTTCCTCTCGTTCTGGGCCACGGTCGGGCTCTACGGCGAGATGGCCGCGACCATCGTCTCGCACGCGATCTTCTTCGTGACGCTGCCGCTGGTCACGATCTCGCTCGGGTTCGAGTCCATCGACCGCGAGATCGTCGAGGCCGCCGAGACCATGGGGGCCGACTCCCGGGCCGTCTTCCGCACGGTCGTGCTCCCGATGGTGCGCTCCTACATGGTGTCGGGCTACGCCTTCTGCTTCGTGCTCAGCCTGAACGAGTACATCATCGCCTACATGGTCTCGGGGTTCACGGTGGAGACCCTGCCGATCAAGATCTTCAACGCCCTGCGCTACGGCTACACGCCGGTCATGGCCTCGGTCACGATGTTCTTCGTCCTGCTGGCCGCGCTCATCTTCGGGCTCATCGGCCGCTTCGGGGACCTGCCGCGACTGATGGGCGCGCTCACCCCGGAAAGCCGGAACACCTGAAGGCACGAGGGATGAGGGTCGGCGGACAGCGGCTGAAACGTGCAACCGGATGGGTCGCTGCGCCTCTCACCAGCCTTTATCGGTCAGTATTTTCCTGATTTTCTCCTGCGTGCGTTTTGTCGGCCAGAATCATCCGGCTTGCCTTAGCCTGTTTTATTTTTTCGCTCAGCTCGTTCATGTCGACCGGTTTGGGCAAGAAATCCATGGCACCCAGCTTCATGGCTTCCACGCCTTTGGAGACCGAGGGGTGGCCGGTAAGGAAAATGACCTGAACCTCCGGTTGGGTGCGCCGCATGATCTGAAACGCCTCGATGCCCCCCATTTCCGGCATCATGAGGTCCAGCAGCACGGCGTCAAAGGACTCCTTTGCCAGCAGCTGCATCGCTGCGGCCGCAGATTCCGCCGTGGACACCTCCATGCCTCTGTTTTGCATGCGCTCCGCCAATATTGCCAGAAAGGCTTTGTCGTCGTCGACGATCAGGACTTTTTCAGCCATTTCAGGCCTCCTTTATTCGGGGTTGTTTCGGGTCCACGCACCGAAGTCCTATCCACCATTCTTCGGAAGCAGCAAGGTCATCTGGTTTGCGTCGGGGTCGAACGACACCTGCGCCCTGAGAAATGAACACAAAACCGAGGATAAGACGGTTGGGAGCGAGCCGTCCGGTGTGTCCTTTAGCCGTTGAATCCGGCAGAATCGGAGGCAGGCGCCGTCCGCCGAATCCTCCGCAGCCAGCTCGACGATCCGTTCCGGGCCGGCGAAGGCCATGGCCTCATCCAGGCAAAGCCACATCAGGTTCAGGAGCACAAACGGTGCGGTCGTAATCCTCACCGCGCCCCGGGGGCGTTTCACATGCACCTGCACGCCCCGTGCTGCGGCAAAGCGCAGCGCCAGCGCCGCGAGGAGATCCGTCAGCTCCGAAAGATCGACGTCCATGCTCGGCGCATCGGCGCTGTGCGCAAACCGGTTCATGCCGGTCACGATGCGGTCCCCGCGCCGGATCTGTTCCTGGATGTCCCCGGCCAGCCGTTTCAGCCGTGCGGGATCGATCGGCCGGCCCTTTTCGGCCATCAGGCAAAAGTCTTCAAGCAATCCCGCGTTCTCGTTGATGACGGCAAGCACGTTTTTAATATCGTGTGAGACGGACGCGCACATCTTCCCGAAGAACTGGAGCCCGGCCTGGCCGATCATTCCGGCGTCCTGGGTCATGGGAGATACTCCTTCAGGGTTTGAGAGCCTCTTTCATTTTAGCGATCAGCTCGTCGATGTTCAACGGTTTGACCAGGTAATACTCCGCGCCGACCTCCGAAGCTCCGGTTTCGAAATCACGGCTCGACCCGTGGCCGGTGATGAAAATGAACCGCATCGCCGGGTTTTTGGACTGTATCTGCTGCTTCAGCTTGAGCCCGTCGACTTTAGGCATTTTGACATCGAGCACGGCGAGGTCGAACGTTTCCGTTTCCAGCAGCTGCATGGCCTTTTCGGCGGAAATCGCCCAGTGGGCGTCGATGCCGCGGATGCGCAGGCGTTCGGCCAGCGTGCCGGCAAGCTCTTCTTCGTCATCCACCAGCAGGATTTTCATTCGGATCCTCTCGGCTGTTTTTCATCTGATGCGGCAGGAACACCTTGAACTCGGTTCCTTTTCCAACGTCGCTCTCCACGCTGATCCGCCCTCCAAGGCCCTGAACCAGCCCATAGGTGATCGAAAGGCCCAAGCCGGTTCCACCGCGTTCGGTCTTGGTGGAAAAAAACGGCTCGAAGATACGATTGAGGTCGGCAGCGGGGATCCCACAGCCGTTGTCGGCAACCGACACACAGATAAAGCTATCCTCGGCGGGTCGGGCGCCGATCTCCAGGCGGCCGCCGTCGTCGAGCGCCGCGAGCGCGTTGTTGATCAGGTTGAGGAATATTTCCTGCAGCCGGCCCCGGTCTCCATGAATGCGCGGAGTCTGCGGGGCCACGTCCACCGATATGCCGATGGAGCGGTATTCGGCCTCTTTCCCCAGAAATCCCAGCACCTCGTGGATCACCTCGCCAATCTCCAGCACCTGGGGTTTGGCATCGGAGTGGCGTGCAAAGCTGAGCAGGCGGCGGGTGATCCGGGCGCAGCGCTCAACCGAAGACAGGATCGAATCCACGAGCGCCATCAGCTGGGGGTCTTCGGCATACCTGTGCTGCAGCGTGAAGACGTCCTTCATGAGGCCGGCCTTCTCGTTGATGATGGCCAGGGGGTTGTTGATCTCGTGCGCGACGCCCGCCGAAAGCCTTCCCAGCGATGCCATTTTGTTAGCGTATTCCACCCGGTGCAGCGTCGCCACCCGCCTCCGGTCCGCGTCGAAAATCTGATTCACCAGGTAGGTGGAAACCCCCAATACCACGCACCCGATTACGGTGATGCTGACCAGCAGGAACACGATCAGCTTCCCGCGGGTTTCGTTCCAGGGGCGCATGAGCTCCGTTTTTTTCTTCACCGCCATCAGGATAAATGGCGTCTCCTGGATGTAGGCGTAGCCGACGATCAAGGGCTCGGCCTGCAGATAGGTCTCGATCACCCGGGTTTTCTCGGCATAGGCCGGCACGTCCAGCGGGAACGGTTCCAGGGCGTTGCCGAAGAAACGCGACGGGGTCTGCAACGCCCCTTCACCGTTTACCAGGAAGATGTCACCCTGGCCGCTGACTTCGACTTCTCCCAGAAGATCGTTGAACTTCTGCGTGTCGATGGAGGCCTTCAGGACGTAAAACGTGCCGTCCGGCAAGTCGTGCTTGACGGCTACCAGCAGGTGGGGCTTCTGCCGAAAGCCTAAAAACACCTCGCTGATGTGCACCCCGCTTTCTTTGAGGTCCTGAAACCAGTCCTGCCCGCTGTAGTTGATTCCGGCCAGTTCGTATGGCCCGACGTAAGTGTGCTGCCGCCCGCCGGCGTCGATCACCCCCAGATCGGTGAACCCCCCGAACCCTTTCTTGAGGTTGTCCAGCAGCACGGCCAGCCGCTGGGGGTCGCTCAGCGCGTGGTAGGTGTTGTCCTTGTCGATAAAGTTCAGGGCCGATTTGCGTTCGGAGAGAAAAAACGAAATACTGCGGCGGGTGTTCGACACGAGTCGGGCGGTTTGATAGTGAATGTCGGCCTCGATGGCTTTCTGGCTGACGTTGTAGTCTGCGGCCGCCATGAACAGCAGCGGAACCAGCGCGACCACGGCCGTCAGCAGGACGGCGGATTTCCACATGCGCCGAAAATTGAAAAGATGCTTGTACGGCCCGGCCGCCACGTCTGCGTGGTCCCAGAAGGCGGGTCTGAGCATCGACCGGTAGCTCATGGGCGTCCCATCCCTTCGGCGGAGCCCGGCAGCTCAGGCCGGCTTCCCGCCGGCCAGGTTCTGCCGCATTTGCTCGTTCGCCTTTTTAAGGGTTTCGGTCAGCAGCTCGATGTCCACGGGCTTTTGCAGATACGCGAACGCTCCGAGCTCGAGGCAGGTTTTGCGGTCTTCTTCCGAGCCATGCCCGGTCAGGATGATCACTTCGATTGCCGGCCGGGTCTGCTTGACCCGTTTGAGCACCTCGATGCCGTCGATGCCCGGCATCTTCAAGTCCAGGATCATCACTTCGGGCTCGTCTTCGTTGATCATGGCCAGCGCCGACTCCCCGTCGTAGGCAACCGCAGAGCCCATGTCGCGCATGAGCAGGCGCTCGGAGAGGGTTTGGGCGAACTCGCGCTCGTCGTCCACGAGCAGGACCTTGGACGGCAGCGCGAAGTCGAAACGGCGGTAGACATCGGCCTGATGATAGTTCTTGCCGACCCGGGTCGTTATGGACCGGACTTCCGGGACTTTTTCGGCTATCGATTTGAGCTCTTCTTCCAGTCGGCTCAACATCAGCACGTGCTTGTTGATGGTCAGGTCGACCGCCCCCTTGTCGGCTTCGACCTGTATGTTGTGGCCTTCCTTGGCCAGCGCCACCTCGACTTTTGCCGCCAGCAGGAAGTCCTCAACCGCCTGCCGGGAGGTTTCCGTCGGCCGCACGACGTCGCGCCCGAAATGCCGCAAGACGAGCTCCTGCGCCTCGCCCACGGACAGTTTGTCCATAGGGATCACGATATCGTGCAGCGCGGGCGCCCAGGGGTCGCTTCCCCCGGACACGCTCTCCACCCACACCACGGCGTTTTCATCATCCTTGCGGATGAGCTTGACGGCCTCCTTGGCCTCGACATGTTCCCTCTGAGCCGCCACAGCAGACCTGAATTTCAGGTCCGCGATCAGGCAGACCCGCAGGGCATGGCTGACCTTTTTCGGCACCAGGCAGGACACCAGCCCGGAGATGATCAGCCCGTCGACCGAGAGCACCTGGGCGAGCGCCAGCTTGAGGTAGGCGATCGCGCGCTCCTTTTCATGGGTGAAGGAATTGAAAACCGAGATTCTGCCGGAAAACGCGCGTGCGATTTTGCTTTCGCTCAAGCCGGAGATGGCGCCGGCGGAGGCGGCGACCGCCGCGTCCTCGACCAGGCGGTACCCGGTGTGATCGACCAGTTTCTGAACGACGTCGTGGCCGTTGCAATAGCTCCCGCTGAACACGCTGATGATGGACATGGGGATCCTCTTTCCTCGTGAGTTAGCGCGGCAGATAGCAGACGCTCATAAGCGGGCATGCCGCTTCCATCGCGCCGCGATGGGTCAACGGGTGAATGGTTTCGACGGCCTTTTCCATGGTCGGAAAAAGGTGATCGTCGCCGATTTTCGCATCCAGGTGGGTCCTTTTCAACACCCGCATGACCGACTCGTTCACCCCGCAGAGCGACACATCCAACCCCGCGCTGCGGATGCGGTCGACCAGCAGCGACAGGGTTTCTTCGCCGGAAGCATCGATATCGTTGATGCCGTTGGCCACGATCACGATGTGCTTGAGCTTTTTGTTGGCGCGCATCCGTTCGGTCACCTGGTCCTCGAGGTAGCTGGAGTTTGCAAAAAACAGCGGGGCGTCGAAACGAATCAAGGCGATGTATTCGCATTCTTTCAACCCGTAGTCCACCGTGCAGCGCAGGGCCTGGTCCTCGTGCCGGGCCAGGGTCGTCACTTTGGGGCGCATGACCTTGTAAAGAAAAACCAGGAGCGACAGCACCACACCGATCATGATCCCCTTGTCCAGGTGGGGGGCGAATACCAGCGTGCTGACAAACGAGATCACGGAAATGATTCCATCCGTCCGCTGGGCTTTCCAGGCATGGATGAAGCCGGAAACGTTCAAGAGGCCGATAACGGCCATCATGATGACGGCCGCCAGGACCGACTGGGGCAGATGATAGAGCAGGGGCGTCAGGTAGAGCAGCATGATGACGACCGTCAGGCCTGTAAAAACGCTGGAGAATCCGGTCACGGCGCCGGCCTGCAGGTTGACGGCCGAGCGTGAAAACGAGCCGGAGGTCGGGTAGCTCTTGCCGATGGCCCCGAGAAGGTTGGCCAATCCCTGGCCGATCAGCTCCTGGTTGGGATCCAGTCGCTGACCGGTCTTGGCGGCCATGGCCTTGGCAATCGAGATGGCTTCCATGAACCCCAGGAAGGAAATGATGGCGGCGTAGGGGAACAGGTGCACAATCATCGCGATGTCGATGGTCGGCAGGGAAAAGGCCGGAAGCCCGCTGGGCACCATGCCCACCACGTCGCCCCCCCCCGTCAGGCGCAGGCTGTCCGCCCTGGCGGGGCTGTTGCCGACCCGAATGCGCCACACGTAGCCGTCATCCCGAGAGCCGGCCGGCATGGACTCGGCGGGAAAGAACAGCGTCGAGCCGTCGGGCTGCGGTACGCCGCGCAGCGTGAAGCGGCGCAGCTCTTCGCGGTACACTCGAACCTTCTCCGTGAGGTCTTCGATTTGAAGATGGATGAGCTCCTGTTCGTGCCTGGCGTCCACCACCGCGATGGCGTTCCGGGAGGCTTTGACCTGTTCGATCCGAAGGGTGGCCGCCGTGCGCAGTTCCCCCAGCCGGGCTATTTCCCCTAAGGCTGAATTGTAGAGCTCGATCAGCTCGAGGGCCTTGGGGCTCTGAACGGAGTTGACCGGCACCGCCGCATTATGCTGATAGCCGGTTGCCCAGGAGATCAGGGTCGTGACGGTCACGGCGACCAGCACGTTGGGTATGCGCGGCGCGACCCGTTTTAAAACGTACATGATTGCAAAGGCGAGTGCTCCTAAAAAGAAGGTCGGCCAGTGGGTGAATCGCAGGGCCGCCTGAATCACCCAGGCGATGGTTTCGTAGTGGTGCTCGGCGGTATCCACGTGGACCCCGAACAGTTTGGAGAGCTGGGATGTGGCAATGATGATGGCAGCGGCATTGGTGAACCCGTTCACCACCGGGTGGGATAGAAAATTGACCACCAGGCCCAGTCTCAACACCCCCAGCCCCAGCTGCACCACTCCAACCATCAGCGCCAGCGCGATGGCGTACCCGATGTAACGTTCGCTGCCGACGGTCGCCAAAGGCGCCAGGGAGGCGAATGTCATCAGCGACACCACGGCGACAGGGCCGGTTGCCAACTGGCGGCTCGAGCCGAACAAGGCCGCAAGCATCGGCGGCAGGAAGGCCGCATAAAGCCCGTAGTATGGCGGGAGCCCGGCCAGCTGGGCATAGGCCATGGATTGCGGGATGAGCACCAGCGCCACCGTCAGGCCGGCGATCATGTCGGTCTGAAGCGATGAGACCGAGTAGCCCTCGAACCATCGCAGAAAGGGGAATGCTTTTTTCAACACGTTGCGCTCCTGTCCTTCTTTCCCGGGTTGGCCTGCAGCATTCTCCGGCACGATTGAATGAGCTCTTCAAAGAGCGCGCCGGCCTCGTAGAGACTGTAGGTGTCGAACTTCACGACCCCGTCAACCATTGCAAATGTCAGCAGGGCATTCTTGCGGGCCGATGCGTGTATGATGGAGCCATCCGCCTGGCCCAGAAGAATGGCCTTTTCGAACAGATCGACAAAGCAGGTGTAGATGGATTCCAGGTGCTCGCGACAGGTGGGGTTTACCGATGCCAGCTCATAGGGGAAGCGGTGGTGCAGCAGCATGAACAGCTCTTGCCGGCTGCCGGCCAGGTTCAGATAGAATGAAATGACGCTCTCCAGCATGGCCAAGCCGTTAACAAATTGGTGCTGCGCGATAAATTTTTCGAATTCTAGAAGAATCTCCTCCTTAGTATTTTTCAGGATTTCTAAAAAAATATCCTCTTTGGTTTTGTAATGATAAAAAATGTTGCTGCCGGCAGTGCCCGTCATGGCCGCAACTTCGGACATGGAGGTTTCCTTGAAACCTTTGTTGGCGAACAGGTAGGTTGCCGCTTTCAGGATGTCGGTTTTTTTAGACATGGTTCACTATTAAACAGGATACTGACTGATTAGTCAGTCAGTATCCTGGCATGTTTTAAATCCCGCGTCAATATAAAAAATTGTTAATAATTACAAATAAATACAGCCATCATGCGGATCATGACGATTTATTGATACGTTGACCTGATTGATATATCGTTCAACTGATCTGTTGTTTTCGGAATTGTCCAGTGATAAGAAACGCCGGTAACTATAGATAATTTGGAGGGTTGCGATGAAAACATACAAGGTTGCCGACCTGATGGTGCCGCTTTCTGAATATGCTACGGTCAGAGACAACGCCAGTCTGTACGATGCCGTCATGGCCCTGGAGCGAGCCCAGGAAAAATATGCCTACAAGCACTCGCAATACCGGCACAGGGCCATCCTGGTCTTGGACCAGGATAGAAAAGTAATCGGTAAAATAGGACAGATCGACGTGCTGCGTGCGCTCGAACCAAAGTATGAAGAAATCTTAGAGGGGAGAGGTCTTCATGGAATCGGTTTTTCCAAGAAATTCATTAAATCAATGCTCACCGACTATGGGCTCTTTGACAACCCGCTTCGAGACCTGTGCCGCAAAGCCTCCGAGAAACCTGTCACGAAATTTATGCACACCCCAAGTGAGGGAGAGTTCATCTCAGAGGAAACCACCTTGGACCAGGCTATTCATCAATTTGTGATCGGCAATCACCAGTCCCTCCTGGTGACCCGCGGAGAGGACATCATCGGCATCCTCCGATTGACGGATGTATTCACAGCGCTTTTTCACATGATGAAAGAGTGCCGTCTCGATTGAACCGTTAGCTGCCGTCCAGCCGAACAACGACATTTTGAAGGTTCCAAAGAGGTCCCAAAAGGAGGAAGAATTCCATGACCGACCACGCCGGAGCGGTCGCCGAAAGCCCATCCGTCAATTGGAAACGCCTTGTTTTTCTCTTCCTGGGGATCTTCTTTTTCACAATTATCTACTACTCTCCGCCCTGGCCCGACGCCGTGGACCCCATGGGCAAGCACTTCCCGCTGACGCGCGAGGCCAAGGGGGCTTTGGCGGTGTTCATGCTGGCCGGCACGTGGTGGGTGTTCGAGGTGCTCCCCATCGGAGTGACGAGCATCGCCATCGGTGTGCTCCAGGTCCTTTTTTTCATCCGGACACCCGAGGAGGCGTTCAAGGATTTCATGGACCCTTCGGTCCTGTTCATCTTCGCCTCCGTTGTCATCGGCCTGGTGTTTACGAAGACCGGGCTCACCAAGCGCATGGCCTACACCATGCTGGGCATCGTCGGGGAAAAGACGAGCATGATCCTTCTCGGCTGTTTTTTAGTCGAGGTCGCCCTGACCCACATCATGGCCCACACCGCCGTGGCCGCCACGGTGTTTCCGCTGTTCATGTCCATCTACGCCCTCTATGAAGACAGCGGCAGGAAAACCAGATTCGGGAAGGCGCTTTTCATCGGCATGGCCTATGTCGCCGGCGCCGGGAGCATCATCACCCTCCTGGGCGCCGCCCGCGGCGCGGTCGCCGTCGGATTTTTCAAAGACATTGCCGGCAAGAGCATCAGCTTCTTCGAGCTGAGTTATTACATGGCCCCACTCGGCTGGCTGATGGCATTTTTGCTGTGGGTCTTTTTCATGCTGTTTTTAAAGCCCGAGAAAAAGACCATCCCCGGCCTGCGAGCCAAGGCCCGGCAGCTCAATGCCGAGCTGGGGCCGCTTTCACGCAAAGAATTGCTGGCGGCCGCGATCGTGCTGCTCTGTGTGGCCGCCCTTTCCCTGCGCTCCTTCATCCCGGCGCTGGGCGCCGTGGACAAGACCGCGATCATTCTGATTTCCACTCTGCTCTTCTTCATCCTCAACATTTTGGACATCGAGGATCTCGAAGAAATTCCCTGGAACATCATCCTGCTCTTCGGCGGGGCCATGAGCATCGGCTTCTGCCTGTGGCAGACCGAGGCCGCCAAATGGCTCGCGGTGAACTGGCTCGTGCTGTTCAAAAAGGCCAACTGGTTTGTCTTCGTGATGGGAATCGGCTTTTTTGTGCTGGTGATGACGAACTTCATCATGAACGTGGCGGCCATCGCCATATCCCTGCCCGTGGCCCTTGTCATAGCTCCCTACTTGGGGGTGGCACCGGAGGTCATCCTGTTCACCGCCCTGGCCACGGCCGGCATGCCGTTTGTGCTCCTGGTGGGAGCCGCCCCAAATGCCATCGCATATGATTCCCGGCAGTTCACAGCGGGCGAATTTTTTAAATATGGGGTGATCGCCAGCATCATCCTCATGGTGGTCCTGGGTGTTTTCGTCATGGTGGTGTGGCCGATCATGGGGATGCCGGTCGCGATGCCGAAATAAAACCGACGGCCGGTGCGCGAGGGCGGGTCCAGCAGGGCGGAAGGGGTGGGCGTATTGCCGGATAGATGACCCCCGACGGGAGGGCTGATGAAGAAGCTGGAAAAGCTGGTTGACCGCATAGTGAGACGGGTCGGGCTCAGCTTGAGGGATCAGAAGTTTGACGTGGCCCCCTATCTGCGGCCATGCGTACCCCTCCGGAAGCTCTCTCAGTTCTATGCCTTTTACGGGGTCACCGGCCAACATCCCTTGCACTTCCATTTCAGCCATTCCAACCTGGCGGGAAGTTATTTCCTGGGCAAATGCCGGGTGGACGGTTCGATTCTCTACAAAAGCGATATCCGGGGGGACGAGCTGAGGTCCAAGGGGGAAACGTTCAGCTACCGCGGGGCGCGCATGACGTTGGATCAGGATGAGGTCATCTCGATTTCCGACAGCCTGCTCGTCAAGACGCTCGTGCACAGTCGGTCCCACGACCCCGAGAACCCTGAAATCTTTCTGATCAAGAACTCCGCTGCATGCCCGTTCGCCAACATCCACGGGTCGCCCCTGGAAGGCAGCTTCCTCGGTGCATTTGCAACGGCCGACCTGACAACCTTGCATGGCTGTGTCGTCGGGCTCTTCGCCTACGTGCAGGTGGGGGAGCTCTGGCATGAGAAAGTCGAACCCGGCCAGATCTGGATCAACCACCCGGAGGCCTTTGATTTCCGCTACCGATTTCCCGAAAAGGCGCTGGCAGAGTATGTGCGAGTTGAGCCCGGGGGACTGCCGAAGGGCCGATTCATGGAATTTCTGAACGCCCGCAAGGACGATTTTCGGCGGGTGTTCGACGTCGTTCACCTGGAGCCCGTCTCCGCCGTGCCCAAAACCAGCTCCCTGAACCGCTATGCGGTCATCAAACCCAAGACCCGAATCGGCGCCAACGTGCTGATTGCGCAGCGGGCGTACATCGAGAACTCAACGCTCGGCAAAGGCTCCAACGCCCAGGAGAGCTGCTTCATCATCAACTCCCATCTCAAGGGCAACAACGTCACCGCCCACGGGGCCAAACTGATCAACACCGATCTTCAGGAAAATGTCTTTGTGGGATTTAACTCCTTCCTGCATGGCCTGCCGGAATCGCCGCTGACCATCGGGCGCGGCAGCATCGTCATGCCGCACACGGTCATCGATATCAAAGAGCCGGTTTCCATTCCTTCCGATCACCTGGTGTGGGGGCTGGTCACCAGCCCCTACGACCTGCGGATGCACAGCATCCCCCTGGAAGACCTCGCCGCCGTGACCCGGATGAAAACCATCGGGGGGATGGAATTCTGCGGCTCCGGCGCGAAGTTCGTCGCGGCGTTTCAGCACCGGATCCACCACGTCCTCGAGGCCAACGGGGCCTACTTCGACGGAAGGAAGAACAAAGGCCATGCCCAGAAAGGCCAGAACATCTCCTACAACATCATTCAACCCTACCGGATGGGCGCCTTGAAGGGGATATACCCGACGATCGACATACAGCCGTAAGGCCCTCACGCAGAGGCCGGTGCCGCGGAGCCCCGTAACCGTCTCCGGATCTGGCTTGATGAATGGGTGCGCAGGCCCTATACACGTGATCTGGGAATGTGTCTTAAGACAATAGACCCTCCCGCTCACACATCCAACGGGTTCAGCCTGAAAGTCTATGGAAAAGCTGTTTCAGCAATTATTCCCCGACCACCTGATCGCCAATCCGCATTATCGGTCTCTTGCGCGGAATATGCTGCTCATCATCATCAGCGTATCCATGGTGCCCATGATCGTGGTGAGCAGCACGCTGTACCTTCAGTTCCGCCACTCCTACCGCGAAAAAGTCAACGACCACCTCAGCGAACTCGTCCTGAAACACAAACAAAACATCGACAATTTCCTGCAAGAGCGCTTGACCGACATTCGCCTGATGGCCGCCCGCAATGGCTACGAGCGCCTGAAGGACGAGGTTCTTCTCAAACGAAACCTCGAGCTGCTTCAGCAGGAATACGGGTCGGTTTTCGTAGACCTGGGGGTCGTCGATGCGGACGGGCGTCAGGAAGCTTATGCCGGCCCGTTCAAACTGGCCAGGGCCGATTACGCAGACGCCGACTGGTTCAAGCAGGCGTTGAAACACGATCAGGTCATCAGCGACGTATTTCTGGGTCTGCGCGGCCTGCCGCATTTCATCGTGGCCGTCCACTCGGTCGAAAACGGCAGACCGTGGATCCTGAGGGCCACGATCGACTTCGTTTACTTCAACAATCTGGTGGACAACATCCGCATCGGAAGCACGGGAATGGCCTTCATCTTGAACCGGGAAGGAAAACTCCAAACCACCCCGGGCGCGCGACCGTCGATGAGCGGGCCCCCTGAGTCGGCTGTTCTCCAGAGCCTTTGGAGCGTCATGTCCGCCGGCACGGGAGATGTCCGAATCGTGTTGCGGGAGGATAGCCGCGGAGTCGAAAACATCTACGCCGGGGCTTTTCTAAAAAGCGGCAAATGGCTGTTAATATATCAACAGAGCGCTGAAGACGCTTTCGCCGATTTGCACTGGTCGTTTATGCTCACCACCCTGATCATGGCGGTGGGGATGGCGTCGATCGTTCTCATGGCCTTGTACCCTGTCGCGCATGGTGGTGATACGCACCGCCAGGGCCGACGAAGAAAAAAAACTCATGAACCAGCAGATGGTTGAAACCGGCAAGCTGGCGTCTATCGGTGAGCTCGCCGCCGGCGTGGCGCACGAAATCAACAACCCAGTCGCCATCATGGTTGAAGAAGCCGGATGGATGGGAGATTTGCTGGAGGAAACTGAATTCCAGGAAAGCAAAAACCTCGCGGAGTTCAAGCGCGCCCTTGCCCAGATTCAGACCCAGGGCCGGCGCTGCAAGGACATCACCCATAAGCTGCTCAGCTTTGCGCGCAAAACCGCTGCAACGGTGCAGGAGGTTCAAATCAACCTCCTGATCGAGGACCTGATCGCGCTCTCCGCCCAGCGGACGAAATTCAGCATGGTGGAGGTGCGTACCGAACTAGTCGGAGGGGCTGCCGATGGTGCGGGTGTCCATTTCAGAGCTGCAGCAGGTCTTCCTGAACCTGATCAACAACGCGATCGACGCCATGGGGAACAAAGGCGGACGGCTGACCGTGTCTACCCGCGCGCACAACGGGTTCGTGGTGATCGATGTGGCGGATACCGGAAGCGGCATCCCGGCCGCTAACCTGAACCGCATCTTCGATCCCTTTTTCAGCACCAAAGCGGTCGGAAAGGGTGCCGGTTTGGGACTTTCGATCTGCTATGGGATTATTCACAAACTGGGGGGGCGGATCGAGGTCGAAAGCACGGTCGATGTGGGCACCCGGTTTTCGGTGTATATTCCCGCAGCCCAGGGGGATTAACCTGCGCCCATTTCAAGCGGATTGAGCATCCAACGGGGACCAGAAGGAGCGAAGCGATGAGCCTGGCGAAGGTACTCTTTGTCGATGATGAAGTTCCCTTTGTGGAAGCGTTGACCAAACGTCTCGTCAAACGCGACCTGGACATCATCCCGGCCTACCGCGGGGATGAGGCCCTGAAACAACTGGCTGAGCAGACGGCGGTCGAAGTGGTGATTCTCGACGTGAAAATGCCGGGCATGGACGGAATCGAGACCTTGAGGGAAATGAAGAAAAAATTCCCGTTGATCGAAGTGATCATGCTCACCGGCCACGCCACCGTGGAGTCGGCCATCGAGGGGATGAAGCTCGGGGCATTTGACTACCTCATGAAACCCTGCGAGATCGACCTGCTGGTTTCCAAGGTGAAGGCGGCGGCCGCCAAAAAACGCCAGCACGAAGAAAAGATCATGCAGGCACGGCTGAAGGAAATCACCCTGCGGCGTGTGTGAAGGACGGCTCCGAATGCAAGCGGAAGGCAGCAGCGATACCGGGCGCATCCGGTTACTTCTGGTCGATGACGAGGTCGGATTTGCTGCCGTCATGACCAAGCGCCTGAGCCGCAGAAACATCGAGGTTACCACCGCCACCACCGGGGCGCAGGGCATACAGGCGCTGCGGCAAGGCCACTTCGATGTCGCCGTCCTGGACCTCAAAATGGAAGACATGGACGGCATCGAGGTGCTCAAGATCTTCAAGCTGATGGACCCCCGCATGCCGGTGATCATGTTGACCGGCCATGGTTCGGAAAAATCCGCTAGTGAGGGCATTCAGGAAGGGGCTTATGACTATTTAACGAAACCTTATGAGTTCAGCGATCTCCTCGAAAAAATCCGCCAGGCAGCCCGCAGCGAAGGAAAGAGTATCCCGGACGCCGCATCGTCCTAACCGACCGAGGCCGATACCCGCACATGAGGATAGCCGTTTATCAGGGGACAGGGGTGCAGGGGGATGTCGCCAGGGCGCTGGCGGTCATGCGGCGGGTTGTCACCCGTGCGGCGGCCCGGGGGGCCCGGCTGGCCGTCTTCCCGGAGCTCTTTGTCTGCGGGTACGGCGCGGGCGCGGCGCTCACCGCCCTGGCCGAGCCGGCCGGGGGCCCTTCGGCCGAAGCGATCGCGGCGATCGCCGCCCGCACCGGGGTCGCCGTCCTCTACGGCTACCCGGAGCGCGACGGCCGCCGGATCTACAACTCCGCGCAGCTGATCGACGGGTCGGGACGGTCGATCGCGAACTACCGCAAGACCCACCTCTACGGCCGGTGGGAGCGCCGGGTGTTCACGCCCGGGGACACGCTGGTGACGGCGACCGTGGGCGGGCTGAAGATCGGGATCCTGATCTGCTATGATGTCGAGTTCCCCGAGGCGGTGCGGGCGCTGGCCCTCGCGGGGGCGGAGCTGGTGGCCGTGCCGACCGCCCTGGTCCAACCCTTCGACATCGTGGCGCGCAGGCTCGTGCCGGCCCGGGCTTTCGAAAACCAGGTGTACGTCGCCTACGCCGGCCTCTGCGGGGCAGGAGGACGATCTCGGGTACTGCGGCCTGTCCTGCATCGTCGGCCCGGACGGGCGCGAGCTCTGCCGGGCCGGGCGCCGCCCCGGGCTGCTCTGCGCCGAGATCGACCCGGGTGCCCTCGCGGCGTCGCGTCGACTGAACCCTTACCTGACGGACCGCCGCCCCGGCCTCTACGCGCAGCCGGCGGCGCGCCCATCCGACTGAACCCAAGGAGGACACCGCCCATGAACGTCGTCGCTTTCAACGGGAGCCCGCGCAAGGACGGGAACACCCACACCCTCATCCGGACCGTGCTGGCCGAGATCGAGCAGGAGGGCATCCAGACCGAGATCGTCCAGCTCGGCGGGCGCAAGATCCGCGGGTGCATCGCCTGCTTCAAGTGCTTCGAGAACCGCAACCGGCGCTGCGCCGTGGACAAGGACATCCTGAACGAGTGCGTGGCCAAGATGGACGCGGCCGACGGCATCCTGCTCGGCTCGCCGACCTACTTCGCCAACATGAGCACCGAGCTGAAGGCGCTGATCGACCGCGCGGGCCTGGTCGCCAAGGCCAACGACGACATGTTCCGGCGCAAGGTCGGCGCCGCCGTGGTCGCCGTGCGGCGTGCCGGTGCGGTGCACACCATGGATTCGATCAACCATTTCTTCACGATCGGGCAGATGATCATCCCGGGCTCGAGCTACTGGAACCTGGGGATCGGGCTGGAGAAGGGCGAGGTGTCCGCCGACCAGGAAGGGGTGCGGACCATGCAGACCCTCGGCCGCAACATGGCCTGGCTGATGAAAAAGCTGGCCGCGTGATCGGGCCGGTCGGCCGACGCGTGGCGGGCCTGTCCGGGGAGGAAACGCGTGTCTGAACTTCAGGTGACGGTCAGCACGAGCGGGATCTGGCAGATGACGAGCACCGTCCTGTGCAGCGGCGGCAGCTGCCTGGTGGTCGACCCGGGCTTCTTCCCACGCGAGCTGCGGGAGCTGGCCGGCCTCGTGCCGCGCGGGGCGACCGTCGAGGCGCTGGTCTTCACCCACAGCCACTGGGACCACGTGGTCGGGCACGGCGCCTTTCCGCGGGTCCCGGTATACGCGAGTCCGGCCCTGGCGCGCTCCGTGGCCGAGGGGGGCGAGCTCGCCCGCAGCGCGATGACCAAGGCCAGGGCCTTCGACGGGCAGTGGTACGTCGAGCGGCCCTGGGGCTACGACTGGCCGCACAGACCTGCGCGGGCTGGACGACGGGGCCTGGTTCAACGTCGGCGACCTCGACGTGCAGGCGCTGCTGCTGCCGGGCCACGCACCGGACTGCCTGGGGCTCATCGCGGAGAACCACCTGCTCGTCGGCGACTACCTCTCCCCTTGCGAGATCCCGTTCGTGGACAGCCCGGAGGACTACCGGCGCACCCTGCGGCGCCTGCTGGTGGTGATCGACGCCGCCATCGACACGGTCATCCCGGGCCACGGGCCCGTGCTGTCGGCCGAGCAGGCGCGGGGGATTGCGATCGAAGACCTGCGCTACCTCACCGCGCTCGAGCGCTGCGCCGCCGCCGGGACGGCGGACGAGGCGCTCGCGCTCCGGCTGCCGCGGGCGGCGGACGCCCCGGGGATGCGGGACCACCACCTCGAGAACTGCCGCAGGGTCGGACTCGACGTGCCGGCGCCCTCCGGCCCGCTCGAATAGAAAAACGGCGTCTCGGACCGCCCGAGACGCCGTTTTTCAAATGGTCTTTTAGAGGGGGGTTGAGCTGATAATTCTGCGGCGGATGCTCGATTGCCTCGGATCGCATCGCGGCTGGAAAGACCGCAATCACCACCATGACATCCGCAAGACACCTCCTAGCCACCCAGCATCCAGCTCAGGTCGAGGCTCACTCGTCGCGGTGGAACCGGCGGATGATGAAGCCGCCGGATTTTTCATCCGGCTCCAGGTCCAGCAGGCCGCGGCTGGCGGCGTCCTGGAGCAGGGTGTTGAACGAGCGGTAGCCGTAGTAGGATTCCGTGAAGCCCGGCCGGCGGCGCTTGAGCGTCTGCTTGACCATCGACCCCCAGATCTTCTCCTCCGACCCGCGCTCCTCGGCCAGGGCCTCGAGGGTTTCCATGATGAGGTCGAGCGCCTCCTGGGAGCGTTCCTCTGCGTCCTTGTCCTCCTTGGCGGCCGGGGTGGCCGCAGGCCCGGCCGGACGGCCGCGCGGGCTTGCGCGGCGAGCGCTTGCGCGGCTGCTTCGTGCGCACCAGGTCGTCGTAGTAGATGAACTCGTCGCAGTTGGCGATCAGCAGGTCCGAGCTCGAGCTCTTCACGCCCACCCCGATCACGACCTTGTTGTTCTCGCGCAGCTTGCTGACCAGCGGCGAGAAATCCGAGTCCCCGCTGATGATCACGAAGGTGTCCACGTGGGACTTGGTGTAGCAGAGGTCGAGCGCGTCCACGACCATGCGGATGTCGGCCGAATTCTTGCCGGACTGCCGCACGTGCGGGATCTCGATCAGCTCGAAGGCGGCCTCGTGCATGGCGGCCTTGAAATCCTTGTAGCGCTCCCAGTCGCAGTAGGCCTTCTTGACGACGATGCTGCCCTTCAGCAGCAACTTTTCCAGGACCTTGCGGATGTCGAACTGGGCGTGACGGGCGTCGCGCACGCCGATGGCGACGTTTTCGAAGTCGCAGAACACGGCCAGGTTTTCGGTCTCGGTCATTTTGCCCATGCGCTCCTCAAGGTTAATGGAAGATGATCCCTGAATTTCCAGGAAAACCGGGCGGGGGTCAAGCTCTATTTGCTGCGAATCCCGCGCCCGGCGGTTCCGCTTTGCCGGCGGGTGTGATACGAAGCGGCGCGGGAGACGCGAAAATGGACGGACGCATTCGCCGCAACATCACGCCCGGCCTGAAGGTCCTGATCGTCCTCAAAGCGGACCAGCGCTCGGGGACACTGACCCCGGGCACGGTCAAGGACATCCTGACGCGCTCGCCGACCCACCCGCACGGGATCAAGGTCCGGCTGGAAACCGGCGAGGTCGGCCGGGTCAAACACATCGTCGCTTGAGGAGGTGACCCATGTCCAAGATGGTGCTGTTTCTGCTGAAACCCGGGTTCACGGATGACAAGGGCGGGCCCTGGTTCTGCCCCGGCTGCGCGGGGGTGGAGGGGTTCCTGAAATTCGCGCCGGAGGTCGAACGGCAGATCGAGGTCCGTCGCATCGATTTCCCCCGGCCGCGCAAGGAGATCGTCGAGCTGGTCGGGGCGGGGAACCAGGGGTGCCCCGTGCTGGTGCTCGCAAAAGGCGCCACCGCCCCGCCGGAAGCCAAGACCAGCCTCGAGACCGGCCGGGCGTTCATCGCGGACCCCGGCCCGATCTGCGAGTTCCTGGGCCGCACCTTCGGCGTGGTCCGACCTCACCCCTGACGGCTTGGTAATAGCCCCAACTTCGGCGTTGCGCGGCGTGGCGCCGGGACTGCGGCGTTCGGAGTCGTACGCCCTCGTCCCATCGTCTCACGTGTGACGCCCCTTCGATCTCCGGATGAGGCGTTCGGCTTCGTTCAGCGGCTGGAAAGCCGCTCCCACCGGAATGATACTCCTCTGTTGGAAACTCAGTCTCCATGCGGCCGGTGGGCCGAGGTCAGCGCGGCATGCTGCCGAGGATGGACGCGCCGCAGAGGATCATCAGGATCGAAACGGCCTTGAGCACGGTCATGCGCTCTCCGAGCAGCAGCCCGGCCAGCGTCACCACGACGATCCCCCCGCCGATCACGATCGGGCCGCCGATCGAGACCGGGAGCCCCTGCTTGTAGGCCTTGATGATGAAGACGTCGGCCGCGAGGACTGACAGGCCGGCCAGCATGCACATCAGCACCGCCCGGGCCGGGACCTTCGGGAAACCGGAGCCCAGGGCCGGCAGGAAGATGAGCGCGCCGGCCGCGAAGGCGGTCAGCTCGGTGATCAGGGCGCCGAGCAGCGGGTGCATCTGGCGCGAGGCGGCCGATATGAAGACGTTCCACAGGCCCGTTCCCAGGGCGCCGATGATCACGAAGAGCAGGTTGGTCGACATCCGCAGATCCTATTTCTGATTGGAAGGAGCGCCCCGGCCGCGGCGGGTCAGCGGCCGGCCCGGCCGCGGCGCGCGTTTGAGGCGCGCGACGAAACGCGCAAGCACCATCGGGAGGTCCGGCGTGCCGATCTCCTGTAGGCGGTAATGCACCCGGGTGCTCGGGTGCTTGATGCGGATGATGCGGTTCAGGTCGATCGGCGTGCCGACCACCACCGCATCGCAGGGCGTGCGGTTGATCGTGCGCTCGAGGTCCTTCAGCTGCGCGGCCCCGTACCCCATGGCCGGCAGCAGTGTCCCGATTTCGGGGTAGACCCGAAACGTCTCCTTCAGGCTGCCCGATAGATACGGCCTGGGGTCGACGAGGCCCTCGGCCCCGAACTTGCGGGCGGCCACCACGGCCGCCCCGATCTTCATCTCGCCATGGGTCAGCGTGGGCCCGTCTTCCACCGCCAGCACCCTCTGCCCGCGAATGACCGCGGCATCGTCCACGTCGAGCACCGAGGCCGCATCCACGACGACGGCGTTAGGGTTGACCGCCGCGATGTTGCGCCGCACGGTGTCGACGCCTTCGGGCGCGGCGCTGTCGATCTTGTTGATGACCACGACGTCGGCCAGTCGCAGGGTGACGTTGCCGGGGTAGTAGCGCATCTCGTGCCCGGGGCGGTGCGGGTCCACGACGGTCACGTGCAGGTCGGGACGGTAGAAGGGAAAGTCGTTGTTGCCCCCGTCCCAGACGATCACGTCGCACCCGGCCGGGTCGTTCTCGGCGGAGCGCAGGATGGCCTCGTAGTCCACCCCCGCGTAGATCACGTTGCCGCGCACGATGTGCGGCTCGTACTCCTCCATCTCCTCGACCGTGCAGTCGTGTTTCGCCAGGTCGCTGATCCGGGCAAACCGCTGGACCCTTTGGGCGGCAATGTCGCCATAGGGCATCGGGTGGCGCACCGCCACCACCTTCAACCCGTTGGCCATGAGGACCTCGATGATCCGCCGCGAGGTCTGGCTCTTGCCGCAGCCGGTGCGCACCGCACCGACCGCAATGACCGGTTTCGAGCTCTTCAGCATCGTGTCTTTCGGGCCGAGGAGCACGAAGTTCGCGCCCGCCGCCTGCACGATCGCGGCAACGGTCATCACGTGCTGGTAGGAGACGTCGCTGTAGGCGAACACGCAGTCGTCGACCTTCAGGCGGCGGATGAGGCCGGGCAGCTCGCTTTCCGGATAGATCGGGATCCCCCGCGGGTAGAGTCGACCCGCGAGCGCCGGCGGGTAGGCGCGCCCGGCGATGTCCGGGATCTGGGCGGCGGTGAAGGCAACGACGTTGCAGGCGGTGTTGTCGCGGTAGCAGGTGTTGAAGTTGTGAAAGTCCCTGCCCGCCGCGCCGATGATGATCACGTTCTTGCGCGTCATGGTCGCCCCCTTGCTGGTAGAGTGTCGCCCGCCCTCGTCGTCCGTCGCCGCGGGCGGGGGTGTCGATCACACGATTTCGGTCCCGGCCTCCCCCGCCAGGGCGCGTTCGATCTCCTCCACGTGGCAGATGACGCCCCGCTTGCCGGTCGCCCGGTGAAACTGAAGAGCGGCCTGCACCTTGGGCCCCATGGAGCCGGCCGGGAACTGGCCTTCCGCCAGGTGGCGCTCCAGTTCGGCCGCGGGGGTTTGGCCGAGCAGGCGCTGGTCGGGCTTCCCCCAGTCGACCGAAACCCCCGGCACATCCGAGGCGATGACGAAGGCGTCCGCCCGGATCTCGGCCGCGAGGACCGAGCTCGCCAGGTCCTTGTCGATGACGGCGTCCACCCCCCGGAACTTGCGTTCCTTGCGGATCACCGGGATGCCGCCGCCGCCGCAGCAGATGACGATGAAGCCCATCTCGATCAGCTGTTTGATCTCGCGGTGCTCGACGATGGCGAGCGGCTTCGGGCTGGCCACCACCCGCCGGTAGCCCTTGTCCGTCTTGACCAGGGTGTAGGGCAGCCCCTTGGCCTGCTCCTCGGTGTAAAAGGGACCGATCGGCTTGGTGGGGTTTTGAAAGGCCGGGTCCTGCTGGTCGACCACCACATAGGAGATCAGCGACACGAACAGCTGCTCGTGGACGATGCCGATCTCCATCAGGGCGCGATCGAGACTGGACTCGATCATGTACCCGATCTGGCCCTGGGTCATGGCGACGATGATCTCCAGCGGCATGTTGGGCACGCTGGCGCAACTCTCCTGCTGCAGGAGCAGGCTGCCCGCCTGGGGCCCGTTGCCGTGGGTGATCACGATGCGATGGCTGCGCGACAGGCGCGCGATCTGCCGCATCGGGATCTTGAGGTTCGCAAACTGCTCCTCGGCCGTTCCGCGCTGGCCCTTCTGAATCAGGGCGTTGCCGCCCAGTGCGATCAGTATCAACGGCTGCTGCATGGCGTCCGGTTCCTGCGGGCTAAGCGCCGAGTGTCGCCACCATCACGGCCTTGATGGTGTGCAGGCGGTTTTCCGCCTGGTCGAAGACGATCGAGGCCGGGGACTCGAAGACCTCGTCGGTCACCTCCATGGCCTCCAGGCCGAATTTCTTGAAAATGGATGCACCGATTTCCGTCTCGCGGTCGTGAAAGGCCGGCAGGCAGTGCAGGAACTTGACCTGCGGGTTGCCGGTTTTCTCCATGGCCGACCGGTTGACCTGATAGGGGGTCAGCAGCCGGATGCGCTCCTGCCACACGGCATCGGGCTCGCCCATGGACACCCAGACATCGGTGTAGAGGAAATCGCAGCCGGCAACCCCCCGGGCCACGTCGGCGCCGACCGCGATCCGGGCCCCGGTCTGCGCCGCGATCCCGAGCGCGGTCCGGACCAGGTCGGGGCTGGGCTGCAGCTCCGGCGGGGCGACGATGCGGCAGTCCATGCCCAGCTTGGCGGCGACGACCAGGAGCGAGTTGGCCACGTTGTTGCGGCCGTCGCCCAGGAAGGCGAAGGCCACCTGCTGCAGGGGTTTGCCGGCGTGCTCCTGCATGGTCAGGACGTCGGCCAGCGCCTGCGTGGGGTGGAACTCGTTGGTGAGCCCGTTCCAGACCGGCACGCCCGCGTGCCGGGCGAGGTCCTCGACCCGGGACTGCTCGAACCCCCGGTACTCGATGCCGTGGTACATGCGGCCCAGCACCCGGGCGGTGTCGCGGATGGACTCCTTCTTGCCGAGCTGGGAGCCGGATGGGTCGAGATAGGTGACCCGGGCGCCCTGGTCGTAGGCCGCGACCTCGAAGGCACAGCGCGTGCGCGTGGAGGCTTTTTCGAAAATCAGGGCGATGCTCTTCCCCGTGAGCTGCTGGCGTTCGCTCCCGGCGCGCCGGGCCTGTTTCAGCTCGGCCGCGAGCCGCAGGAGGTGAGTCGATTTCAGCGGGCGTGAAGTCCAGCAGCTTGACGAAATGCCGGCCTTTGAGGTCCATGGGTCTTCCTTTCGCATCGAGAGCGGTCCGCCGGCTCGATCGGGGTGCGAGTGACCCCTGCGCGGCCCGGTTTCCGGCGGCAGGCCCCCCGCGCGCGGGGGGGCCTGCCGCTCAACGGGCTACTTGCCCTGGTTGACGGTGATGGGGCTGAGCTTGGTGGCCTGCAGGCCGTACTTCGCCAGGATCTGCTCGTAGACGCCCTTCGCCTGCAGCCGTTCGATCGCCGCCTTGATGGCGTCGCGCAGCTGGGTCTCTTTCTTCGCGAAGGGGATCCCCATGAGGTCCTCGGTGAACGGTTGGCCGATCAGCACGTAGGTGTTGGGCTCGAGCTTCTGGAAGTAGGGCAGCGTCTCCAGGCCCTGGACGGCCGCGTCGAGCCGGCCGGACTTGAGCTGGGTCCGGGCATCGGCCGAGCCTTCGGTGCCGACGACCTTGATCGCGGGCTTGCCCTTGGCGACGCAGTTGGCGGCGCTCCACTCCTCGATCCGCTTGGGCCAGTTGGTGCTGCGGCTGGCGCCCACGTTCTTGCCGCAGAGATCCTCCGGCGTCTTGATGGTCGCGGCGTTGGCCGGGTTGGTGTAGAACTGCGAGCCGCTGCGCAGGTAGTTCACGAAATCGGCCACCTCCCGGCGTTCGGGCAGGTCGCTGATCCCCTGCAGCGCCATGTCCACCCGGCCGGTCTGCAGCGAGCTGAAGATCTGCGCGAACTCCGTGTCCTGCCACTCGATCGCGACCCCGAGCTCCTTGGCGATGGCCTCGCCGAGGTCGATGTCCACCCCCATGTTCTGGTTGGTGGCCGGGTCCTTGTAGGTGATGGGCGGGTAGTTGGGCTTGGTGGCCACCACGAGCTTGCCGGCCTTCTTGATGCGGTCCGGCAGTTCCTGGGCCCCGGCCGCGACGGCCAGAGCGAATACGATTGCGACCACGATTGCGATTCTTGTCTTCACGGTACGTCTCCTTTCACGGTGTGTTTTACGGTAGAACGGCGGCGATGAAGTCCTTCGTGCGCGGCTGCTGCGGCCGCACCAATATCTCCTGGGGCGATCCGGCCTCCACGATCGCCCCCTCGTCCATGAACACCACCCGGTTGGACACCTCGCGCGCAAACCCGAGCTCGTGGGTCACCACCAGCATGGTCATGCCGGAGGTCGCCAGGTTGCGCATGACCCCCAGCACCTCGCCCACCAGCTCGGGGTCGAGGGCGGAGGTCGGCTCGTCGAACAGCATCAGCTTCGGGCGCATGGCGAGCGCCCGGGCGATGGCCACCCGCTGCTGCTGCCCGCCCGAGAGCTCGGAGGGGTAGGCGTCGCGCTTGGCGGCGAGCCCCACGCGCTCGAGCAGCGTCTGGGCCTCGTCGACCGCCTCGGCCCGCGGGCGGCGCTGGACCGTGACCGGCCCCTCGATGATGTTCTGCAGGGCGGTCAAGTGGCCGAAGAGGTTGAAGCGCTGGAACACCATCCCGATCGAGGCCCGCTGGCGCGAGGTCTCCGCGTCGGTCAGCTCGTAGAGCGCATCCCCCACGCGGCGGAACCCGGCCAGCTCCTGGTCGATCCATATGGCGCCCCGGTCGGCCCGCTCGAGCTGGTTGATGCAGCGCAGAAAGGTGCTCTTGCCCGACCCCGAGGGGCCGATGATGCACAGCACCTCCCCGCGCGCGACCTCCAGGCTGACCCCGTTCAGGGCGTGCAGGCTGCCGAAGTACTTGTGGACGTCCTGCGCGACGACCATGGGGGCGCCCGTCATATGGAGCGCTCCCGCGCGGCCGCCGCCCGGACCCGCACCCCGGTAGGCGCGGCGCCCTTGGCAAAATGCAGCTCGAGGAAATACTGCCCGATCGACAGCAGGGTCACCACGATCAGGTACCAGCCCGCCGCGACGATCAGCAGCTCGATCACGCGCGCGTTGGCGTAGTAGATCGTCTGGGCGTTGCGCAGGATCTCCGAGAACTGGATGACGCTCGCGACCGACGTGAGCTTCACCATGCTGATGACCTCGTTGCCGATCGGGGGGATGATGACCCGCATGGCCTGCGGCAGCACGATCCGGCGCAGGGTGGTGAGCCGACCCATCCCGATCGCCTTGGCCGCCTCGGTCTGGCCGATGTCCACCGACAGGATGCCGCCGCGCACGACCTCGGCCGTGTAGGCCCCCTGGTTGATCCCCAGCCCGAGCAGAGTCGCCATGAACGGGGTGATCACCATCACGGTGCGGGCTTCGAACAGCCCGGGGATGCCGATGGTCGGGAAGACCAGCGCCAGGTTGAACCACAGGAGCAGCTGCAGCATCAATGGGGTGCCGCGGAAGAACCAGATGTAGACCCAGGCCACCCACTTCAGGACCGGGTTGGGGGACATGAACATGATGGCGAAGACCACCCCCAGCACGATCCCCAGCAGCATGGCCAGCACGGTCATGACGACCGTGTTCACCAGGCCGAGCAGGATCGCCCGGGCGGTGAAGAACTGCGCGACGATCTCCCACTCGATCTGGCCGGTGGCGAAGGCGTGCACCACCCACCCGAACGCGAGCAGGATCAGCGCCGCCGCGACCCAGCGGTGGGTGTGCCGCCGCGGCACGTGCCGCAGGTGGGCCAGCGAATAGGGCGACGGCGGGGACGCGCCCCCGCCGCTGCCGCCGATTTCCGCCCGTGTGGTCGTCATGCGTCTTGTCCCCGTGGGATCAGGCGTTCGGGCCCCGGTAGCCCTCGGCCCAGGCGCGTCGCCGGGCCATGGTCTGCCGCAGGCGCTCGAGCTGCCGCGCGACCTGCGCGGGAGCCGTCCCGCCGTGGCCGGCCCGGGCGGCGACGGCGGCCTCGGGCGCGAGGTGGGGCAGGATGGCGGGGTCCAGCCGGGGGTCGATCGCCTTCAGGTCCTGCGCGCTGAGCTCGCAGAGCTCGATGCCGCGCTCCTCGCAGTGCTGCACCAGGAGGCCGGTGATCTCGTGCGCGACGGCGAAGGGCACGCCGTTGCGGGCGAGCCAGTCGGCCGCCTCGGTCGCGAGCGTGAAGCCTTCCGTGGACTGACGCCGCAGCTCCGCGACATTCACCCGCAGCGTCCGCACCAGCCCGGCCAGCGCGGGCAGCACGACCTTCAGCGTGTCCACCGCGTCGAAGGCGGCCCGCTTGTCCTCGCTCAGGTCCCGATTGTACGCGAAGGGCAGGCCCTTGAGCAGGGTCAGCAGCGCCGCCAAGTCCCCGATGATGCGGGCGCTGCGGCCGCGGGTCAGCTCGGCGATGTCCGGGTTCTTTTTCTGCGGCATGATCGAGCTGCCGGTCGCGAAGGCGTCGTCGAGCTCCACCCATCTGAACTGCCGCGAGGCCCAGAGGATAATCTCCTCGGACAGCCGGGACAAGTCCACCCCCAGCATGGCCGTTGCGAACACAAACTCGACCACGTGGTCGCGGCTGCCGACCGCGTCGATGGAGTTCTCGCACGGGCCGTCGTAGCCCAGCTCGGCGGCCGCCAGCTCGGGGTGCAGGGCGATGGCCGAGCCGGCCAGGGCCGCCGCGCCCAGGGGCGAGCGCGCGCTGCGCCGGTCCCAGTCGATCAGGCGGTCGATGTCGCGGTCGACGGCCTGGGCGTGGGCCAGGATCTGGTGGGCGAACACGACCGGCTGCGCCGGCTGCAGGTGCGTGAACCCGGGCGAGAGCGTCTCAAGATGGCGGGCGGCCTGGTCGGCGAGCGCCTCCTGCAGCGCGAGCAGGGACAGCGCGAGCGAGCGCGCCTCCCGGCGCAGGTAGAGGCGCAGGTCGTTGGCCGCCTGGTCGTTGCGCGAGCGTCCGGCGCGGAGCTTGCCGCCCAGCGGCCCCAGGCGCTCCGTGAGGATGCGCTCGATGAAGGTGTGCAGGTCCTCGTCGGCGTCGGAGGGCGCGATGGCGCCGGCGGCGTAATCCGCCCGGATGCGGTCCAGCTCGGCGGTGATCGTCTCGCCCTCGTCCGCGGACAAGAGCCCCGCGCGCTGCAGCTCGCGCGCATGCGCGGCCGAGGAGACGATGTCGTAGGGGACCAGCCGGTAGTAGCTCGGGTCCGACCGCGAGAGGGTCATCAGGGCGGGGTCGGGCGCGGAACGGAAACGCCCTCCCCACAGGCGGGTCTCGGCCATCGCGAGATCTCCTTTATTCCCGTCGGCCGCTTGCCCGCCGCCGGGTGCATGTATTACTGTTGCGCATTTACATGATTCCGTGATTCATTTAAAGGCAAAATTGTGCCGGGCCAAAGGCGGTCTCGGCGCGGAGATCGCGAAACTGACAGAGCTGACCGGATGGCGTTAGCGGACCCCCCGCGGAAAGGAAACGGCAATGAACAGGATGCGCATCGTGGTGACGGACGGGTACACCCTCAACCCCGGGGACAACCCCTGGGACGACATCGGGCGGATGGGGGATCTGACCGTTCACGACCGCACCGCGCCCGATGAGCTGATCGGCCGCTGCCGGGACGCGGACATCCTGGTCGTCAACAAGACCCAGGTCCGCGAGGCCTCGATGGAGCAACTGCCGCGGCTGCGCTACATCACGGTGGCCGCCACGGGCTACGACTGCATCGACGTGGCCGCGGCCGGCCGGCGCGGGATCCCGGTGTCCAACGTGCCGATCTACGGAACCGACTCGGTCGCCCAGTACGTCTTCTCGGCCATCCTGCACATCTGCCACAACATCAGCGTGCACGACGCGGCCGTGAAGGCGGGCGAGTGGGCCCGCAACCCGGACTGGTCGTTCTGGAAGATGCCGTTGACGGAGCTCGCGGGCAAGACGCTCGGCATCGTCGGCTTCGGCCGCATCGGGCGCCGGGTCGGCGAGCTGGCGCACGCCTTCGGCATGAAGGTGCTGGCCCACGACGCCTACCGCGGGTCGGACCCCGGCTACGCCCCCTTCGCCTGGTCCGCGCCGGAGGAGCTCTTCGCCGGCTCCGACGTCGTATCCCTGCACTGCCCCCTCACCGCCGACAACCGCGGTTTCGTGAACCGCCGGCTGCTCGAGCGCATGCGGCCGAGCGCCATGCTGATCAACGCCTCCCGCGGCCCCCTCGTAAACGAGGAGGACCTCGCTGCGGCGCTGAACGCCGGGGCGCTGGCCGCGGCCGTGGTGGACGTGGTGGCCGTCGAGCCGATCCGCGCGGGCAACCCGCTGCTCGCTGCGCGCAACCTGGTGATCACCCCGCACCTGGCCTGGGCCACGCGCGAGGCGCGGCAGCGCCTGATGGGCACGACCGCCGACAACGTGCGCGCATTCCAGGGTGGAAAACCGCAGAACGTCGTCAACGCGTCCACTCTGAGGCCGGTCGGTTCTCCGGGGATGTGACAGGCGCTGACATAAAACGAGCGCCGGTGCCGCCTGCGCTCTGGTTGGCCATGGAGGTGGGGGAGCGGCTGCTTCGCCGGTTGCTGAAAAACAAGTATCGGGCCGTCAGCCAAGGCGCGCGGCCTTTTGGGGAGCGCAGCATACTGGATAGTATGTGAGCATCCACAAAAGCGCCGCGCAACGCCGGATCACGGCCCGAGGCGCCGTTTTTCAACAACCGGTCAGACCGCCATGCTGTGCAGCTGTTCTTCGGCGGCAACGGCCCGACTGTACTCTTCCCTGAGGGACTGGATCAGCTCTTTGACCGCGACGATCCGGTCCACGCGGAAGGAGTTCTGGCCGGAGAATACAAACCCGCGCTTGAGGTTGCCCTTCTTGGCCTGCATCAGGGCGAGCGCGATGCAGTAAGGGCTTTTGCGGTGATCGCAGGTCCGGATGCAGTGGTAGGGGCAGCTGAACGGTATTTTCTCGCCGCGCTTAACCGCTTCGAGGAACTCGTTGTTGATGGCCCGCCCCGGCAGCCCGACCGGGCTGTCGATGATCACGATGTCGTCCTTCGCCGCTTTCACGTAGGCCTCTTTGAATGCGATGTCGGCGTCGCACTCGTGGGTCGCCACGAAGCGCGTCGCCATCTGCACCCCGGCCGCCCCCATCTTCAGGAAGCGGTAAATGTCCGCCCCCGAGTAAACGCCCCCGGCCGCGATGACGGGGATGGCCGTGCGGAACTCCTCCTCGAACGGCTTCACGGCGTCGAGCACCTCGCTCACCAGCTTCTCGAGCGAGTACTCGGGCGCAAAGATCTGCTCCCGTTTGAACCCGAGGTGTCCCCCGGCCATCGGGCCCTCGACCACGAACGCATCGGGCAGGTGCGAGAGCTTCGCCCACTTCTTGCAAAGCACCTCGGCCGCCCGCCCGGAGGAAACGATCGGGACGAGCTTGGTGCGCGAGGAGGGGGTCAGGAAGCGGGGCAGGTCGAGCGGCAGGCCGGCGCCGCAGAAGATGAAATCGATCGCCTCTTCGACGGCCGCCTTCACGAGATCGGCATAATGCGTGAGCGCCACCATGATGTTGACGCCCAAAAGCCCGCGCGTCTTCTCGCGCGCCTTGCGGATCTCGTTTTTCAGGGCGCGGATGTTGGCCTCCAACGGCCGGGTGGCGATGTCGGGTTCGCCCATCCCGATCATGGCGGCTGCGATGATGCCGATGCCGCCTTCGTTGGCCACGGCAGACGCCAGGCCGGACAGGGAAATGCCCACTCCCATGCCCCCCTGGATGATTGGAATAGCGGCGGTCACGTCGCCGATGCTCATGCTGGGGAATTGCATATCTAAGGCCCTCTCGATCAAGTTATTCAGCACAGTTCCGGATTCGGCCCCAATCGGTTGCAGGCGTGTTCGGAGATTTTTTTCAATGGAGGCGGCCGGCGTTCGGCCGGCCCCTATTTCAGGTCGTCGGTCCGGTCGGTCGCCGGCGGAGGCGACGGTGCCAGCGCCCGCATGCGCTCGTAAAGCTCGTCGCTCAGGCGGATCTCCGGCGCCCGCAGCGCGGGTTCCACCTGTTCGACCGTGCGCGCACCGATGATCGGGCAGGTGACGGCCGGGTGGCGGGCCGCCCAGGCGACGGACAGGCTGACGGGCGAAAGCCCCGCCTCGGCGGCCAGCGCCTGAAGGTCCTGCGCGGCCGTGAACATCCAGTCCTCGCGGTAGCGCTTCCGGTACATCGCGCTTTCCGCCAGGCGCCCCGGCCCCGCCCCCTCCGCCCCGTATTTCCCGGTCAGAACCCCGGCGGCGAGCGGGTTGTAGACCACTACGCCGATGCCCGCGTCCTGGGCGAGCGGGAAGAGCTCCACCTCGGCCTGGCGCTTGACCAGGTTGTACATGGGCTGCATCACGCGCGGGGCCAGAACCCCCTTGAGGGCGCTCGCGCCGAGCGCCTTGGCGATCTGCCAGGCCGCCCAGTTGCTCACGCCGAAGTAGCGGATCTTGCCCTGGGCGCAGAGCGTGTCGAATGCGTGCAGGACCTCGTCCAGCGGCACCGTGGGGTCGAAGCGGTGAGCGAAGTAGATGTCGATCCAATCCGTCCGCAGCCGCCGCAGGCTCTGCTCGCACTCGTAGAGGACGTTGCGGCGTGACAGCCCGCTGCGGTTCGGCCCGTCGCCCATCGAGCTGCCGACCTTGCTGGTCAGGATCAGTCGGTCGCGCTCGCCTGCGATCAGGCCCCCGAGGATGCGCTCGGATTCGCCGTTCGCGTAAACGTTGGCGCAGTCGAAGAAATTGATGCCGGCCTCGCGGCAGCGGCGGTAGATTGCCGCGCTGGCCTGAGGGTCGGCTTCTTTGCCGAAGGTCATGGTCCCGAGGCAGAGCTCGGAGACCTGCAGACCGGTCGTGCCAAGATAAAGGTATCGCATAGCACGCGGATCATAGCAGGTTTGGACGCGGGTGGGAAGCCTTCGTTGCGGGCGCAGGCCGCCCGCTGCGGCCGTTCACTGGCAGCAGCCGCGCAGATCGATCGGCCAGACGTCCACGACCTTTCTATCGCGCGTGAGGTGGAACCGGTCGAAGAGGTTCACGGTGGGGTCGCAGTGGGAGACGACCAGCTCGATTACGGCGCCGATCGCGGGCAGGACGGTGCAGCGATCCGGGGCCACGAGTCGGCCGTACTCGTCCCCGAACCACTCGTACTGCAGCCCGGCGTATTCGGGGTTGAGCACCCGCGGCCGGCCTCCGTCGCGGTAGAGCGCTTTCAGCCCCGCATCCGTGGTCACATGCCGGCCGTGCGGTCCGCTCACGACGGTGGTCAGCAGCGTCAGGGCGGGCCGGTAGTCCGGGGCGTCGGTGCCGTCGGCCGACTCGATCGCCAGGTACTCGGCGTCCATGAGGGCGTAGGAGCCGGCCTGGAGCTCGGTCACTTCGTCCACGGAGAGGTCGATCTGCGCGGTCCCGGTGCCCGATGAGCTGAGGATCGTGCAGGAATCGCAGCGCTCCCGGATCTGGTTGAAGACGGCCGCCGCCTGTTTGAGACCCTCGCGCGAGGCGGCCCTGCGGTCCACGTAACGCGGGATATGCTGCACGTGGCCGGCATAGGCCTGTATGCCGCGCAGCCGGAACCACGGGCTGGCCATGAGGCGGTCGGCCAGGCTCGCGGCCTTGTCCGGCGGCACACCGGTGCGCCGGTGGCCGATGTCGAGGTCCAGCAGCACGTCCAGGCGGCGTTGCTTCTCGGCCAGACGCGGTTCGAGCAGCTCGATCGCGGCCGGGGAGTCGAGCGCCGCCATCAGGAAGGAGGCCCGCGCGAGCAGGGCGACCAGCCGGTCGGCCTTCTCGCGGCCCGCGATCGGGCCGGTCAGGAGCACCCCGGAAATCCCGGCGTCGACCAGGGCCTCGGCCTCCGAGAGCTTGGCGGCGCAGATGCCGATCGCCCCGTTGGCGATCTGCATCTTGGCGAGCGTAGTGCACTTGTGGGTCTTGGCGTGCGGGCGCAGCGATTTGCCGGCGGCCTTCACCCGCGACTGCATCTTCTGGAGGTTCTCGTCCAGCAGCGTCCAGGTCGAGAACCAGGCCGGGCGTGTTCAGCTCGAATTTCTTGCGGCCGATGGGATTCATGGAGCCCTCCCCCCGCGTCGGGATAGTTCGTTGCGCAGACAGACGGGGTCAGGCGGCGCGGGTAACTCCAGTATAGTACGGTTGTCGCCGGTGCTCAATGTTTCTCCGGCCACCATCCGCGTCGCATGCGGCGACGCGGTGCCCCCGGAGGGAGAAGACGGCTAAACGGTCCGGCCGGAGGCGGCGCGGATGAGGTCGACGAGTTGATGGAACGCTTCCTCGCCCAGGGCGGACTTCGGCAGCACGACCGCGTACTCGCCGTCGACGGCCACAAACGCTCGCTCGGGGGTGATGGCGATGCCGGTGATCCGTTCCCAGCCGATGGGGGTCTGTTTGCCGTTGTCGATGACGATGGCGTCTGGTGTCGTCCTCAAGGACCGCTGCGCGAAAACCTCGGGGTTCGCCCGCGCTGCCACGATGCGCCGCATGGTGCGGCCGACGAGCCAGCGGTAGTAGTACGGGTAGAACACCAGGAAAAACGCGGCAAAGGCGCCCAGGTAAAGGGCCGGCGCTCGCAGCGCGCCGAGGTAGAGCGCCACGGCCCCGGCGGCAAACGCCGCGGAAAGCCCGAGCCACGCCAGCCGGTAGCGCCGCACGCGGGCCGGCGAGTGCTCCATCCGATAGCGGGCCAGCGCCACCAGGTCCGGTTCTGCGACCGCGAATGCGACCTCCATGCCCCTCGGTCCTCCGCAAGGTGAAGGAATGCCCCCTCCCGCTGGTCCGCGGGAGGGGGCTGACGATTCTGCGCTCAGCGGGGGAATCCCTGGATGCGCAGGCACACCTCGGCGATCACGACCGCGCTGAAGAACACCGTAAAGAGCGTGATCAGCGCCGCCACCACGATGCGCCAGCCCTGTTTGCGGAAGGCGTCCAGGTCCTTGGCGATCGACAGGCTCGTGAAGGCGATGATCGGGGTCGCGAGCGCCAGGAAGTTGACCTTGCCGACCGCGGCCAGGATCTCCTTGGAATACGGCATCCCCGGCATGGTGAGGATCAGCGAGATCGTGCCGATGTAGGCAATGGTCGGAACATAGAACGGCACGAACTTCGCCAGCAGCACGCCGACGACGCAGATGACGAAGATGAACAGCATGCCGGGCAGCGCCGTGACGGGGTCGACCTTGGTGGCCACCCAGTTGCCGATCAGGGTCAGAATGCAGATCAGCATCAGGTGGAAAAACGTCCATTTCAGGTCGATCTTGGGGCGCTCCTGCTTCTGCGTCAACGAGAACGTCTTGGCTCCGGGCTCCTTCTTCTTGCCCATGATGCGGTAGATCCATTCCGCAAACGGCAGCCCGATCAGCCAGGAGGCATAGAGCCCGGTGATGCCGGTGATCAGGTTGCTCGCGGCCGCGAAGGCCAGGATCTGGTCCTTCCACTGGGGCAGGGCCTCGCCCAGGGTCGCGGCGCCGGCCGTCATCATGCTGGCGCTGCCGATCCCCATGGCCATGGCGAGCGCCAGGGGGTGAAAGATGGCCGGCGCGGTGAGTGCGAAGACGCTGCCGAGAATGCTGAAGAAAGCGGTGCCCAGGACGGTCCCGGTGATGTAGGTCCCGATCACGCCGCGGCCTTCGGGGGAATCCAGGCCGTAGATGTCGGCGATGAGGCTCAGGTTGGGCTCGCGTGCCACCGAGTAGCAGGCGCCGATGACCTCGCGCCTCAGGCCCATCATGATGCCGATCGGCATGGCCATGACGATGGCGCCCCAATAGTTGCCGGCCTCCTGCAGGATGAGGGCTAAGCCGGCCTGCATCAGCTTGGGGACATTCGGCCCCACCAGGGTGCCGTAGCGGACCATCAACGGGTAGGTGGCCACCAGGATGATCCCGGCGGCCCAGGTGGAATCGCTGATCGTGTAAACCTTTACCCAGCGCCCGGCCGCCTGCGGTGCAAAGAGAACCGCCAGCCAGATGGTGTGCACGAACGGGACCAGCAGGATGGTGATCTTCTCGACCGGCGTCCAGCGCGCGAAGCCGATCAGTTCGGCCAGGATGACCAGGACGAGGGCAATGACATACACCTTTACTAATTGTGGGGAGACAAGCCCTGGGGGTGCCTGCGGTGGGGATTTGGCTGCTTCCGCCATAGAAGACCTCCTTTGAGTTCGGGGTGAGTTCGGGAGTTGCATGACCGCCATCGACCGGAGCCCGCGTGTGTCGCACCGCATCGTTCATTAGCCGCAGTGTTCCGCGGCCAGGAGAATGTCGCACCTCCTTCTTTGCGCCGCCGAGTCCGCTGCCGGTTAGGTCAACCGCTGCATGAGCTCAAGATACTGCGGCTTGGTCAGGCGCGGCTGGAATTCCTTTTTCACGCGCCGGGCTTCGCCGGCGCCGTCGGCCAGCAGGTCGATCACGCACATGGCCATCAGCTTGGCCGGCAGCACCACGGCGGCATCGTAGTCCGTGACGGCGAACTCGGCGGTGTGCAGGTGCCCTTTCGTTCCGGTCACGAAGGGATGGATGACCGGGATGAGGTGCGACAGATCGCCCACATCAAACGACCCGCCCATGAAGCCCGCCTCCAGGGCCCCCTGGTCGCCTAAAAGCGCCCGGCCGTTCCCGGCGGCGATCGCCGTGAGGTTCCGGTCCTGGAAAATCGGCAGGTAGCCGGGGACGTTGGTGATGTTCGTGGCCGCGCCGACCGCGTCTCCGCCGGCCTTGAACGCGCGGTCCACTTTGGCCGAGGCGTCGAGGATGGCATCCAGGGTCTTGCCGCGCACATAGGTCTCGAGCCGGACGTCCGAGGGCACCACGTTGACCACGTCGCCGCCCTTGGTGATGATCGGGTGCACCCGGACGGAGTCGTCGTCCTGGAAGGTCTCGCGCTGGGCATGCACCGCCATGATGCCGATGCAGGCGGCGTTGAGGGCGTTGACCCCGCGGTGGGGGGCGGCCCCCGCGTGCGAGGGCTTGCCCTCGTAGCGGATGAACTTGGCCATGAAGCCGTTGCCGGATGCGTTCATGAGAAACGCGGGCGCGGGCGAGTCGGCAAAGGCGTGCACCATCATGGCCGCGTCCACGTCGTCGAAGTAGCCGAGCTTGATCAGCTCCTGCTTGCCGCCGAGGAAGCTGATTTTGCCTTCGGCCACGAGACCCAGCCGGTATTCGATCTCCAGGTACTCTTCGGCCGGGCAGCCCAGGAATTTCACCTTTCCGGACAGAAAGGGGGCGATGCCCGCTCCGACAAGGCCCATGGCGGCGCCCAGCATGCTCGCCACCTGGATGTGGTGGCCGCAGAGATGGGCGGCGCCCGTGACCGGATCGGCCAGCGGCGACGTTTTCTCCATCACCGAATCGAGCTCCCCCATCACCACCACCGTGGGGCCCGCCTCCTTGCCGGCCAGCGTGCCCTCGACCCCGGTGAGGGCCAGGCCGTCCCGGATGGGCAGCTTCAGTTTCTGCAGCTCCTCTTTGACCATTGCGGCGGTTTTGGCCTCGCGATACCCGAGCTCGGGGTGCTTCAGCATTCGCCGGGCGATCGCAATCATCTCGTCCCGGCGTTGGTCGATGTGCTCGCAGGCCTTGTTTTTCAGCGCTTCCTTGTTCATGGCGTCTCCTTTTCTCATGCGAGGAGCTGGAGGGCCGCGTGCAGGTAAAGCCTGGCGGCCCCCGTGACCTCATGGAGGTCCACAAATTCGCAGGTGGTGTGGGCCTGGGCGATCGACCCCGGACCGCAGATCACGGTGGGGAACCCCATGTAGGGGGCGTCGGAGCCGGCCACGAAGGCCTCGACGCCCGGGTCGCGGCCGGTGAGCTCGACGTGGGCCGCGCGCAGCGCCCTCACGACCGGCTCCGCCGGGGCGATGTCGTTGGGTGCGATCAGCCAGGTCGGCTCCGTGATCTCGCTCTTGAAATCGGGGTCGCCGCGGCCCGCGCGGTCGATGCGGGCCTGCAGCTCGGCGTAGACGCTCGCCCGCGTTTCGCCCGGCAGCGTGCGACGGTCGACCTCCAGCTCGCAGCGGTCCGGCACCATGTTGACCTGGACCCCGCCGCGGATCACCCCGGGCGTGAAGCGCCCGTTGCCGCACAGCGGGTGCGGCGGGCGCCCGAGCAGCTCCCGGTTGTAGTCCTCGAACGCCTGGATCACCCGGGCCATGGCCGCAATGGCGTTGACCCCCTTTTCAGGGACGCTCGAGTGCGCCGCGCGGCCGCGCGTGACGATCTTCGTGCTGACCCGGCCCTTGTTGGCAGGGCAGACCTTGAGGTTGGTGGGCTCGCCGATGATGCCCTGGTCCGCCATGCGGCCGCCCCGGCCGATCGCCTTGGAGCCGAGCATCTGGTATTCCTCGTCGACGATGCCGCAGAGGATGAGGGTGCCGGCCAGGCGGGTGCCGGTCGCTCGCAGCGCCCGGGCGGCGCCGAGGTAGGCGGCCAGAGCCGCCTTCATGTCGCAGGCCCCGCGGCCGTACATTTTCCCGTCCGCGACCCGCACCTCGTAGGCCTCCGGGTAGCCGGTCGTCCGGGCGGTGTCCATGTGCCCGGCCAGCATCAGGCGGGAACGGTCCGCGCTGCCGCGCAGCACGCCGAAGACATTGGGGCGCCCCGGGCGCACCTCCTGCATCTCGACGGTCATGCCGAGATCGGACAGGTGTCCGGCCAGGTAGTCCGCCATTTCTTGTTCGCGGGTCCCCTCCCCGGGCGGATCGTCGAAGGGGTTTTCACTGCGGATCAGGATCATCTCCTTCAGGATGCGGGCCATCCAGTCGGGGTCGATCGCCGCTTCGAGGTCTGTGAAGAGGGGGGCCGGCATGCAGGGTCGCCTTCAGAGGGTTTCGGGCAGCGGGAAACGGCGGCAGAGGGCCTGCACCTCGGCCCGTACCCGGTCGCACACCGCGGCGTCCCCCGGCCGGGCCAGGACCTGGTCGATCCAGCCGGCGATGAGGGCCACCTCGTCCTCGTCCATGCCGCGGGTGGATATGCCGGACGTCCCGAAGCGCAGGCCGCTTGCGGTCAGGGTCGATTCCGGGTCGAAGGGGATGACGTTGCGGTTGGCGAGAATGCCGACGGCCTCGAGCGCCGACTCGGCCCGGTCGCCCTTCAGGTTGCGGCCGCGCAGGTCGGCCAGCACCATGTGGTTGTCGGTCCCGCCGCCGACCGGCCGCAAGCCCCTGGCGGCGAGCTCGCGCGCGAGGCGTGCGGCCGTGCGCAGGGTGCGTTCCTGGACCGCCCGGAACGCCGGGGTGGCCGCCAGATGGAAGCACACGGCCTTGGCCGCGACCAGCGAGAGGGTCGGGGTCCCCTGGGTCCCGGGGAAGATCGACCGGTCGATTTTCCGAGCGTGCTCGGACCCGCAGAGGATCACCCCGCCGTGCGGCCCCATGAGTGTTTTGTAGGTGGTGAAGGTCACGAAGTGCGCGTGCGGAACGGGGCTCGGGATGACCTTGGCCGCGACCAGGCCGGCGATGTGGGCCATGTCCACCAGGAGGTAGGCCGAGATCTCGTCCGCGATGGCGCGCAGGGCCGGGTAGTCGATCAGCCGCGGGTACGAGCTGGCCCCGGCCACCAGCATGCGCGGGCGAATCTCGCGGGCGAGCTTCCGGATGGCGTCGTAGTCCAGCCGTTCGGTTCCGGGGTCCACCCCGTAGTGGGCCGCCCGGTAGATCCGGCCGGTGATCGAGGCGGCGTCGCCGTGGGAGAGGTGGCCCCCGTGGCTCAGCTGCATGCCGAGGATCGCGTCGCCCGGGTTCAGTACCGCGCCGTAGACCGCGAGGTTGGCGTTCACCCCGGAATGGGGCTGGACATTGGCGTGGCCCGCGTCGAACAGCGCCTTGGCCCGGTCGATCGCGAGCTGCTCGAGCTCGTCGGTGACTCCGCACCCGGTGTGGTAGCGCCGGCCGGGGTAGCCCTCGGCCGTCTTGTTGCCGAACGCCGAGCCGAGCGCTTCCAGAACGGCCGCGGGCGCCGTGTTCTCGGCGGCGATGAGGTTCAGAGTGGACTGCTGGCGGTCGCGCTCGCGCGCGATCAGGGCCGCTACGGCCGGATCCTGGGATGCGATGGTCGGCATGGAGCTCCTCGGGGGATGGGGTCCCTCACGTCCGGAGACGCGAGGCTGGGCGATCATATTCAGTCGCGCGGCCGCTTGTCAATTGCATTGCCGTTCTCGCTGTGTCAGCGGAGAGGACTCCGCATGGCCGGCGGCGTCAGATGTCGTACTCGGCGGGGTTGCCCTTGCCGCGGTGTTGTTCGACCATCCGGGCCAGGCTGACCGACTCCAGGGTTTGTCGCAGGTTGCCGGCGGCCAGACACCAGATGTCGCGGGCCACACAGGCGGCCGACTTCTCGCAGGCCGACGGGTTTTCGACGCAGTCGACCAGGCAGAGCGAGCCCTCCAGCACCTGGAGTATTTCTGTCACGAAGATCCCGGACGGCTCCCGTGCCAGGGTGAAACCGCCGTGGGCCCCGCGCGTGGATTTGACCAGTCCGGCCGTCTTGAGCGGGTTGATGAGGTTCCACAGGTATTTCTGTGAAATGCCTTGGCGCTTGGAAATGTCCTTCAGCATCACGGGGCCGCCCCCGTGATGCAGTGCCAAGTCAAGCATCAGCCGCACACCATAGCGTCCTCGCGTCGAAAGCCGCATAGTGCTCCATATATTCCATCTGATTAGTCGACTATATGGCCTGACATTTCCCAGCAAAGTGTTTCTTTGTCAAGGCAAATCGCCGTCGACCGGTCAGGCCTGGGGATGGTGTTGAAAGGACCGCCATGGATCTTTGTGTCTTAGACGATTCTTGTTTGTATTTAAAGAATTGGGCGACCCCGGGTTACCGGGGTCGCCTTTTGGAAGGAGGTGCAGGCGAGCTCCGATGAACGGAGGTAATATACAACATCGGTTTAAACTCCCCTGCATGAGGATAGGTCAATTTTAGATCTGCTCTGTAACCTTGTCAAGTAAAAAAATACCACAAAGTATCAAAAGAACAATTTAAGTAGATTTTGTACAGGTCAACCTGTTCCTGTTTTTATTGTTATTTCATGAATGCACATAATTTTTATAATCAATTATATCGATAGACAATTTACAACCAGCTGCACGGGCTGCAGACAGTACCCGGAAGAGAAGCGGACGATCGGTGCGCGGGCGCCCAGATCGATCCTGCCGGCGCGAAAGCCTCGCACGTCCTTGCGATTTTGACAAACCTCGCAAGGCGGGCTAATGGTCGACATCTACCATCTCCCTCTGGAGCCATGTCGTGACTCCCTCCGCAGCGCGCGCAGTTCTCGAAAAGGCGTCGGTGCCTGAGCACTCGGTCGAGTTCATGCAGGCCATGTCGGGCGGCGAGGCGTTCCTCTGCGGCGCTTTCCTCTTCTTCGGCGTGGGCGACAGCCTGCTGTGCATCGGCTACCCGCTCGAAGGCGCATATGACCCGGCCCGCTTCGAAGAGGCCCTGCGCGGCGCACTGGACCGAACCCGGCCCGAACGCTGCTGGGCCATCTGCCCGCGCCTCCCGGAGCGGCTCGCATCTCACTGCCTCACCCGGGACCACTACTTTCTGCTGGCTACCGATGACCCCGTTTCGGCACGGCTCGGCCGGACCGCCGACCGGGCGGCCGGCCGCTTACGCGTGGAGATGGGCCGTGAATTCATGGGCGCGCACCGCCGCCTGTGGGCGGAGTTCACCTCCCGGACCCGGCTCCCGGACAACGTTCGGGAGCTCTTTGCGCGCACCGAACGGGTGCTTGCCCTGGCCCCGGGCTTGCGTCTGCTGAATGCATGGGATCCGGACGGGGGGCTGGCGGCCTGCATGCTGCTCGACGAGGCGCCGGCCGGCTTCACGAGCTACCTTATCGGCGCCCGGGCCCTCGAAGCCGCGGTGCCGCACGCCGCCGACCTCCTCATGCGCGAGGCGCTCGCCCGTGCCCGTGCCCAGGATAAACGCCTCTTGCACCTGGGGCTCGGGGTCAACGACGGCATCCGGCGCTTCAAGACCAAATGGGGGGCGCGCCCGGGCTTCCCGTACGAAATGGCGACCTGGCAGGAGCCCCGCCTGGGGAACGCCCGCACGGCCCGGCCGCCGGTGCTCGCCGGGCTGCCGGGGGAGTCGGCGTCGCGCCGGGCGGCCTTCGACGCGCTCCCGCGCCAGCGGAGGTTCGCCATGCTGTGGGAGCTCGAGAAAAACGGTCGGCGCTCCTGGATCGGTGGCACGGCGCACTTCTTCTGCTACAGCTTCGATCTCGCGTTCCGGGACCTCTTCGAAAAGGTGCACACCGTGCTCTTCGAGGGGCCGCTCGACCCGGCGAGCCTCGGCCAGGTTTCCGAGGCCGGGAACGCGCCGCCGCCCGGCGGCCCGCGGCTGATCGGCGCCCTGAGCGAGGAGGAGATCCGGCTCCTCGAGCGGGTGGTCTGCGGACCGCGCGGGTTCTGGGCGCGGCGGATGGGCCTCGAGCAGGCGGACCCGCCCGACGTGCGCGGGATTCTGTCCCGGTCCCGTCCCTGGATGGCATTCTTCACCCTGTGGACCCGCTTCCTGTCCCGTCGCGGCTGGACGCAGTCCGTGGATCTCGAGGCCTGGCACATCGCGCACGAGACGGGCAAGGACGTCCGGCCGATGGAAAGCATCCCCGAGCAGATCGAGACGCTCGAGAGCATCCCGCTCACGCGCATCGTGAGCTTCCTGAGCAACTGCCGCCGATGGGACGGCTTCATCACGCGCAACGAGCGCGCCTACCTCAAGGGCGATGTCGACCATATGTACGGGACCAGCATCGAGTTCCCCACCCGCACCGAGCTGGTGATCCACCGCCGTGACGCCCGCTTCCTGGAACGCATGCGACCCTTCATCGAGGAGGGGGATTGCGCCGTGTTCGTGGGCTCGGCCCACATGATCAATCTGCGGACAATGCTGGCCGAGGCGGGATTCCGCGTCCGGAGGGCCCGATGCTAGGCCCCGACCGCCTGGCGCGGGTCTCGGCCGGCGCCGTCGTCCCCGAGCAGGTGGTGGATTATGTCCATTCGGTGGCCGGTTCGACCCCGCGGATGTTCGGCACGTGCGTCGGCTACCTGTCCGGAGGGGCGCTCGTTCTGGTCGGCTACCCGTTGGACGACCCGCTCGACGCGAACGGAATGGCGGCCGCCGTCGACCTGGCGCTTGCGGCCCCGGAGGTGGAGCGCATCACCGTGATCGGGCCCGGGCGCCCGCCGCAGGCCCCCGGTTCGGCTGCGACCGGGCAGGCGGACGGCTACCTCGCGCTGCCGATCCCGCCGCCCGCGCCCGGGCCGAAGTTGCGGACGCTGTTGCGCCGCGCACGCCGCGACGCCGGCGTGAGCTTCGACCGCGGCTACCGCCCGGAGCACGCCGCACTCGTCCGGCGCTACCTCGACGAACGCCCGCTCTCACCCGGCACGCGGCAGATCTTCCTTCGGCTGCCCGACTACCTGGCCGCGTCCCCCGACTGCCTGATCGTCTCCGCCCGTCGGCCCGACGGCCGCCTGGCGGCGTTCGCGATAGGCGAGTTCGTGTCGCTGTCGACGGCATTCTTCATGTTCTGCTTCCGGGACCCGGGTGTCGCCTCGCCCGGAAGCGCCGACCTGGCGCTATCGGGCCTGCTGGAAGAGGCCGGACGGCGGGGCCAGACCCGGATGAACCTCGGGCTGGGGGTCAGCCCGGGGATCCGCTCCTTCAAGGCCAAATGGGGGGCCGAGCCGTTCCTGCCCTACCTGGAGACGAGCTGGACGCCCGCTTCTCGCCGGCCGCTTCGCGGCGTGAGACAGGGCGCTGCGGTGGACGCTCCCATGCCCCGGAAGTCGCCGGCCCGGCCGGGTGCCCGCCCGGGGTTCTGGAGTTCGCTGCGGGAGAAAATTTTCGGCCCTCCGCGGTTGCTGGACTGCATCCAGGTGGAGGTCACCTCCCGCTGCCCGGGACGCTGCGCCTACTGCCCCCACACCACCCGGCGGGCGGACTGGGTGTCGCGCGACATGGACCTCGCGACCTTCGCGCGCCTCGAGCCCATGCTGCACCGGACCGGGCGCGTGCACCTGCAGGGCTGGGGGGAGCCGCTGCTCAATCCCGCCTTCTTCGACATGGCGGCCCTCGCCCGCCGCGCCGGCTGCGCGGTGTCCACGACCACCTGCGGCCTGTGCATGGACGACGACATCGCCGCGGGGCTGGTGGCGAGCGGGATCGACATCGCCGCCTTCTCGTTCGCGGGCACCGACCCGGAGAGCAACCGCTCGCGGGCGGGGGTCGACTTCGACCGCGTCTGCGACGCGATCGGCCGGCTGGCGGCGGCCAAGGCGGCCCGGGGCGCCGACAGCCCGGCGATCCACCTCGCCTACCTCCTGCTGGCCTCGAACCTCGAGGCCGTGCGCGGGCTGCCCGCGCTGATGCGGCGGCTGAGCGTCCAGGGGGCCGTCGTGAGCACGCTCGACTACATCGCCGCGCCCGGCATGGAAGCGGACGCCTACCTGCCGCACGAGACGGACAAGATCGCGGCCGCGGCGGACGTTCTCGAGCAAACTGCCGCGGAAGCCGAGCGGCTCGGCCGCGGGTTCCACTTCGAGCTGCCGCAGGCGTCGGCGCCGGGCACGGGCTGCCGCGAGAACGCCGCCCGGTCGCTCTTCGTCTCCGCCGACGGCTTGCTTTCGCCATGCATCTATGTCAACGTCCCCTTCGACGCGCCCGACCCCATGCGCCGGGTCTTCGGCAGCATCCGGGAGGAAGACCCCCTGGCCATATGGCGGAAACCGGAGTTCCGCCGGTTTCGCGAACGCGTCTGCGGCAGCGACCCCGACCTCCCCTGCCGGGGCTGCCCGAAGCGCTTCATGGGCTGAAGGAATTCGGATGAGACGACGGACGGTCATCATGCTCTGGACGGCGGCCCTGCTGACGGCCTGCGCCGCGGCGCCAGACCCAAGGCCCAACCCGATGAACCCGCAAGAGCTGCTGGCGTTCTCCGGGTTCACCGTGAAGCTGGCGGTCACCCAGGGGGACATAGACCAGCTGGCGAGCATCCCGCAGCGCGAGCTGCTGCGCGTGACGGCGAGCGACCCGCCGCTTTTCATCTGGGTCGACGTGGTCGGCTGCCGCTGCTACTACGTCGGGGACGAGGCGGCCTACCGGAAGCTGGAGGCGCTGGGGTTCGCTTCGGGATGGCGATGACAACGACGCACGCGGGGGGATTCGAATGAAGTACCGTTACCTGGGCGCATCGGGCCTGCTGGTCGCGCGCATCTGCCTCGGCACCATGACCTTCGGGACCGACGGCTGGGGCTGCGGCGAGGCCGAGGCGCACGACATCCTCAAGGCGTACATCGACGCAGGCGGGAATTTCATCGACTGCGCCGATGTGTACGCGGGCGGCCGCGCGGAGGAGATCGTCGGTTTTTTCCTGCCCCAGGTGAACCGCGACGACCTGGTCATCGCCTCCAAGTGCTATTTCCCGATCGGGACCGGACCGAACCGGCAGGGCATGTCCCGCAAGCACGTCATGTCATCGTGCGAGGCGAGCCTCAAGCGCCTGCGGACCGACCACATCGACATCTACTACATCCACGGACCCGACCCGGTCACCCCCTACGAGGAGACGCTGCGCGCCCTCGACGACCTGGTGCGCCAGGGCAAGGTGCGCTACCTCGGCTGCAGCAACCTCTTCGGCTGGCAGGTCGCCAAGGCCGCGGGGGTCGCCCGGTGCATGGGCCTCGAGCCGCTGGCGGCCGGCCAGTACATCTACAGCCTGATCCACCGCGAACTCGAGCGCGAGCTCGTGCCGGCCCTCGTCGACCACGGGATCGGGCTGACGGCCTACAGCCCTCTCGGCGGCGGCCTGCTGACCGGCAAGTACAGGGGCCAGCGGGAGCCGGCCGCCGGCACCCGCCACGCCTTCCGCACCCAGGTGGACGGGCCGCGCTTCTGGCACGAGCAGGGCTTCCGCACGGCCGAGATCCTGGAGCAGGAGGCGCGGGAGAGCGGGATCCCGATGGCGCAACTCGCGATCGGGTGGCCGCTCGGCCGCCGGTTCGTGAGCTCGGTCGTCATCGGCGTCAAATCGACGGACCAGCTCGCCTCGAACCTCGCGGCCGCCGACTGGGACATGCCCGTTGACCTCTGGCGGTCGATCGAGGAGCGGACGCGTCCGGCCGAGGACTACCTTTCCTGGTTCAATCGCAGGAACTACGAGCGCATGTTCGGCTGCGCCGAGTTCCACGACAACGACCGGTTGTCTTGACAGCCTCTTAAGGAGCACCTGCTGCCCTGGCCGCCTGTGGGAGGGGCGCCCCGCCCCGATCATGACCATCGCGGCAGGATGCCGCTCCGATACCAGCCGCCTCTGCCTGACCCCCCCGCCCATACCCCGGATCGACTTTTTCGGCGTTTGACGGATGCAGATGCCGTCGCCATATTGTCTGCAAGACAAGCGCTCTCCTTCGGGCGCTATTTGCCCGGATATTTAAATTTTCGGGCCCGGGAGGTAACCATGAGACATCGAATCGCGTTCTTCCTGCTCGCTCTGCTCGGCGTATTCGGAACCGGGCGCACGGGAGAAGCGCAGAGCGGTATCCCGGTCGGCGAGCCGTCGGCGCGACCGTCGCTGCCGCCGATCGACCAGATTGCGGCCGCCCGCACCGCGACCGCCACCTTCGCCCTGGGCTGATTCTGGGGCCCGGACTCCAGGTTCGGAGTCCTGGACGGCGTCATCCGGACACGGGTGGGCTACGCGGGCGGGGCCAAAGAAAACCCGACCTATCACAACCTGGGCGACCACACCGAAACGCTGCAGGTCGACTACGACCCCTCGAAGATTTCGTATGCGCAGCTCCTCGAACTCTTCTGGGAGGAGCACGACCCCACCAGCCGCTCCTGGTCGCCCCAGTACAAGGCGGTTGTTTTCGCCCACGACGAGGAGCAGAAGCGCCTGGCGGAAGAAAGCCGCGCACGCATCGCCAAGAAGCTCGGGAAAACCGTCCACACCGAGGTGCTTCCCTACGGGCGCTTCTACGCGGCCGAGGACTACCACCAGAAATACTACCTCCGCGGGCACCGTCAGATCCTGCGGCAGTTCCAGCAGTACTATCCCCAGGCCGCCGATCTGATGAACTCCACCGCCGCGGCCCGGGTCAACGGCTACATCGGCGGGCACGGCACGGCGGCAGCCTACAAGGCCGACATCGACCGGCTGGGGTTGTCCGCGGCGGCGCGGGAGGAACTCGAGGAACTGGTGCGGATAAGGAATTAGACGGGTGACAAATCCTAAATACGGCGCACCGACCGAGCGGGAACAGCTTGTGACCTCGTTCTACGCGGGCGCGGACGCGGCGATCGCGGACGAGCTCGCGCGCCTGCGCGGCGAGGGGATCGTGCCCCGCTGCCGGGCCGGCTGCAGCACCTGCTGCTCGCAGCACATCGTCACCAACCGGCTCGAGGTGCACGCCCTGGGCCAGCACATCCGCAGGCGCTTCGCGCCGCAGCGGACCGAGGCCCTGCGTCTGCGCGTGCGGGAATGGAACCGGCGGGAGGATGCCGGGAGGGGGGGAGCGGCCTCGGGCGCTCGCCAGTGCCCGCTGCTGGAAGATGCGAGTGCAGCGTGTACCCCGCGCGTCCGCTGATCTGCCGGGCGCATTTTGTCCTGACGAATCCGGCCTGGTGTCGGCCCGCGCTCGAAGCGAACGCGCGCGAGGGCACCCCGCAGGTGCTGGGTTCGGTTCTGGCCGTGGCCGCACCCTTCAAGCGCAGCCTGGCCGAGCACGTCGACCGGGAGTTGGCAGCGGCTTCGCTGTCGCGCGAGGAGTCGATCACGCTTTTGGCGCAGGGTCTGGCCGAAGAGATGGGGTGGGTGTGAGGGCTCGGCTGCGCTGAAGGCCCGATCTCGGCGTTGCGCACATCCCGCGGCCGCTGCGGCGTACGAAGCGTACGCCTCACGGCACGGGACTCGCGCGCCTTGAACTCGGGCCATGATCGCAGCCGATCGGGTCGGGGTCCCTCTCTATGCGAGCAGTTCTTCCGCTTCCCGCATGAGTGCAGCGATGGCGAGCCCCTGCGGGCAGGCTTTTTCGGCGGTGGAGTAGTCCATGTCCGACAGGTGCGAGCGCGCCTCTTCCGGCAACCCGGCGAACACGTCCCGGGCAAGCTCGCGGTCCCCGTAGTCCTTGTAGTACATCAGGCAGCGCATCACGTCGGCGACCGGCACCTTCCCGCCCACGGCCGCCTGGCAGACGCGGCCGCAGCCGGCGCAGTACCCCGAGCGGGTCGCCAGGGCGAAGTGCGCGAGGGCGTCCACGTCGCTCCGGGCGAGCGCGGTCCGGTCGCGGGCGGCCGCCACGTTGGCCGAGAGGTAGGCCAGGTTCGGCATCTGCGAGCAGACGCTCGCGATCTGCGGGTTCTCCCACACGGCCTTGAGCTTGGCCTGCTTGTCGGTGAACCCCTTGTCCAGGAATTTCTGCAGCAGCTTGAACTCGGCATCGGTGTCCGGCTTGACCTGCCCGCCCGCCTGGGTCTTGAACGAGGTCAGCCCGATGCCCGCCTGCGCGCAGGCGTCCACGGCCTCTTTCATCTTCGGCGTGTTCATCAGCCGGAAGTTGTAGGTGAACATGACCGTGTCGATCCAGCCGGACTTCGCCGCGGCGAGCAGGCAGTCCTCCATGTTCGTGTGCGTGCTGAACCCGATAAACTTGATCTTGCCGGCCTTCTTCATCTGCTCGGCCCAGTCGCGCAGCCCCGCGATCTGGCCGAACTCGCTGATCCCGTGGGTGAAGAAGGCGTCCACGTAGTCCGTGCTGAGCCGCTTCAGCCCTTTGTCCAAGGCCTCGCTCATCTTGTCGGGCGGGGAGGGGCGGAACTTCGACACCAGGAAGATGCCCTTGCGGGTGTCCGGGTAGCGGGTGAAGAAGCGGCCGAAGCCCTCCTCGCTCAGGCCGTTGCCGTAGGCCTCGGCCGTGTCCCAGTAGGTGACCCCCCAGTTCAAGGCCTGCCGCAGCAGGAGCTGGTTGTTGACCGTGTCGAACATGCCCCCCAGGCAGAGGATCGACACCTCGGCCCCGGTTTTCCCCAGTTTGCGTTTCGGCATCGGCGCGGGCTGCGCGCCGGCCGGCGCCTGAGCGCCGACGCCGCCCGGGAGCGCCAGCGCTGTCGCCGCCGCCCCGCCGATCCCGACTGTTCGGATGAACCCGCGCCGCGTCATGTCCTTGGATGGTTTCAGCTCAGACATCGTTCACCTCCTTCTCTCACTTGGCCACCGGCTGATTCTGCTTGAGGTCGTAGATCGGCCGGAACTTCAGCTCGCCCGCCAGGACGTCCTCCGGCCGCTTCATCAGCAGCTCGCCGTCGAGCGCCACGAACCGCAGTTCGGCGTCCACCGCAAACCCTTTCCCGGCAGCCTGGTCCAGGCTGGCCTTGGCGTCCTTGTAGTGCGGGTCGGCCTTGGTCTTGTGGAACTGCCGGCGCCACTCCAGCCACTGGGTGGGGTTCAAGGAGCGGTCGACGAAGATGTAGTAGGCGACCTTGCCCGCGCAGTCGGCCTCCAGGTAGATGGAGTACTCGACCGGGCCCGCCTGCGCGCCTCGGTTCTGGATGCGCTTGAGCTCGGCTTCCTCGATGAGCCAGGCGGTCGGGCAGGGCAGGGACTTGGCGAAATCCCGGACCTTGCCGAAGATGTAGGCCGGGTCGGTTTCGTCTGCCAGGAAATTGCCGGCCAGGAAGGCCTCGGGCGGGGCGAACGCGGTCAAGCCGTTTTGACCGCGCAGCTTGGCCGCCTGTTCGCTCTCGGCCCAGGCATAGACCGGCGATCAACAACAGGATGCAGGCGCACAGGACAGAAGAACGGCCGCGTGCCATAGCGTTCTCCTTTCGAAAGGGGTGAGGGGTTCAGGAACGATTACCAGAGGAAATGCGAGTGTTCAAGTGGGTTTTCGGCGGAAGGGGGATCAGAGGTCGACGACCAGGCCGTCCGCGGCCGTCTCCAGCTCCACCTCCGACAGCCGCGCGAGCAGGTCCGTGCTCATGTGGGTCATGAGGAGCCGGCGGCAGTTGAGCGAAGACCGGTGCTCCAGGAGGGTGCGGTAGTTCAGGTGGTATTTCATCGGCTTGTCGAAAAAATAGGCTTCGCAGACGAAGAGGTCGGCACCATTCGCCGCCTCGGGCAGCGAATCCGACCACTCCGCGTCGCCCGAGTAGGCGAAAACCCGCCCGCCGTGCTCGACGCGCAGGGCGAAGGACGGTGCCCCGCTCCCGTGGCTCACGGGATAGGCGGTGACCTGGAGGCCGCAGATGTCCACCGGCCGGCGCTCGGGCAGCTCGACGAAGTCGGTGCGGAAGCGGTAGTCCATGCCGGAGGAGCCCGGGAAGAGCACCTCCTGCGCGGCCCTCACGCGCGCCTGCACCCCCGGCGGGCCGGCGATCAGCAGCGGCCGGCTGCGCCGGGAGTGCAGGTGCGCTTCGAGGAGGAAAAAGGGCAGCCCTCCGAAGTGATCGCCGTGCAGGTGCGACACGAGCACGGCTTCGATCGTGTTCGTCGCGATGCCCGCACGATTCAACCCCTCGAGCGCGGTTGCGCCGCAGTCGAGCAGCACCCGCGCCGAGGGCGTTTCGATCCGGATGCAGGTCTGACCGCGGCCGCCGCTGCCGAAGGCGTCCCCGGTTCCGATGAAGTGAATGCGCATCGCGGTCATCCGGATCGGGTCTTTCCCGGATCAGCAGCGCGCGGTGGTCCCGCGCCGCTGGTTGAGCCGTGATTGGAGCATCGGCCAGAACAGCATGGCGAGCGACACGAGGATGACGCTCGCGCTGACCGGCCGCGTGAAAAAGACCGAGATGTCGTTGTTGGCCGCGATCATGGTGCCGAGGAAGTAGCGCTCGGCGAGCGGCCCCAGGATGACGCCCAGAACGAGCGGCGGCACCGGGAGGTCGTAGCGGCGCATGTAGTATCCGCCGATGCCGAACACCACCATGTACCAGAGGTCGGCCGAGTCGTTGCGCAGGGCATAGGCGCCGACCAGGCAGAAGATGATGATGAAGGCGCCCATGATGTTTTCAGGGACCCGCATGAGCTCGGAGAAGAACTTGGCGCAGATGAAACCGGCCAGGATCATCACCACGTTGCAGACCAGCATCCCGGCAAAGATCGTGTAGACCGCCTCCGGGCTCTTGTTGAACAGCAGCGGCCCGGGCTGGATGCCGTGCAGCAGGAAGGCGCCCATCATGACCGCCGTGGCGCCGCTGCCCGGGATGCCGAGGGTCAGGAGCGGGATCATGGCGCCGCCGACCGAGGCGTTGATGGCCGAGCTCGTCGAGTTCAGGCCGTCCCAGGAGCCCTTGCCGAACTCTTCGGGTTTCTTGGAAACCTGCCGCTCCACCCCGTAGCTCACGAACGAGGCCACGGTCGCCCCGGCGCCCGGGATGGCGCCGATGATCGTGCCGATCCCGAAACCCCGCAGCAGCGAGCCCTTGAGCTCGAGGATCTCGCGCAGCCGCAGCAGGTGCACCTTGGGCCGCTCCTTCATGGCGGCGTCGGGCACCCGGTTGCGCTCGCAGAGCTGGTCGAACACCTCGCCGATCGCGAAGAGCCCGATCAGGACGATCGTGAAGTTGATCCCGGTCTCGAGCAGGCGCGAGCCGAACGTGAACCGGGCCGCGCCGTACATGTCGTCGATGCCGATCGTGCCGAGCAGCATGCCGAGGAAGAGCGCGATCAGCGAGGAGCCGACGGACTTGGTGTTGATCACCACCACGCTCACCAGCCCCAGAAAGACGACCGCAAAGTACTCGGCCGAAGAGAAGGAGAGCGCGATCTTGGCAAACGGCGGGGAGACCAGGGTCATGACGAGGCAGCTCAGAAAGCCGCCGAGCGCCGAGCCCATGATGGCGACCCCCAGCGCCCGGGCCACGTGGCCTTTCTTGTTGAGCGCGTAGCCCTCCCAGGTGGCCGGCACGTTCATGGGGTCGCCCGGGATGTTGAAGAGGATCCCCGTGATGGAGCCGCCGAAGATGCCTCCGCCGTAGACCGCGGTCATCAGCAGCAGCGAGGGGACGATGTCCATCGAGTAGGTGAAGGGCAGCACCAGCACGATGGCGTTCAGCATGGTGATGCCCGGCAGCGCGCCGGCCAGCACACCGATGGTCAGCCCCGTCAGCATCATCGCGAAGTTGAAGGGGGAGAATGCGTTGACCAGCCCGATCCAGAAGAGTTCCATTCCGCTCATGGTATCGCTCCTTGCCCGCTCACATGATCTGCAGCGCGCGGTAGATCATCAGCGTGATATCGTCGAAAAACCAATCCCCTCTTGGCAGCGGAATGTAGACGATCTTCACGAACACGTAGATGAGGCCGACGGTGCCGAGCAGGGAAACGAGAGCCAGCGTCAGCGGCTTCTTCAGGCCGGCCAGATACAGGAACAGGATGAAGAAGAGCACCGAGGCCAGCGGGAAGCCGATCAGGCCGATGGCGGGAACGACCAGCACGAGCAGGAGCATCATCAGCGCGAGCTTGCCGTTGTCCATCTCCTTGCATTCCCCGCCGTCCTCGGAGGCCCGGCCGCGGCCGCGCCAAAGCTCAAACCCCTTTAGCCCGGCGGCAAGCAGAATGCCGACCAGGCACATCTTGGGCCAGAAACCCGCTCCCAACTGCCCCGGCGGGGCCGGGTCGATGCTGCGGTCCGAGTAGACGTAGACCACTGCGGCGAAGAACACGAAGAAGACCGGGCCCGCCATCAGCTTCAGCCAGGCCGGATTGTCCTTTGAAACCTGTGTGTCGCTCATCGAAATCCCCTTCAATCACCTTCGAGCAGGCTGCCTGCGTTATTTGATGATGCCGAATTCCTTCATGAACTTCTCCATGTGCTTCATCTCGCCCGCCACCCAGTCCCGGAACTGGTCGCCGGCCATGTAGCTGTCGGGGTTGGCGTACTGCTCCTCGTTGAACTTCTTCCACTCCGGCGTGTGCATGGCCTTTTCGAGGGCGGCCGTGAGCGTCTTGACGTGCTTCCGGGGCCACGCCCTTCTTGGCGACGATGCAGCGGAACTGCGGCAGGTAGACCTCGAAGCCGAGCTCCTTGGAGCAGGGCACGTCCGGGAAAGCCGGGACGCGCTTTTCGGCGAACACGAGCACGGGTTTCAGCTGCTTGGCGTCGAGGTACTGCTTGATGTCGCCGGCCTGCTCGTAGAGGACCTCGTTGTGGCCGCCCAGGACCGAGGCGTAGCGCTCGCCCGGGTTGGGGTTGGGCACGAGGGTCATCCGGTGGCCCTTGCTGGCGAGGTAGCGCAGCGTGATGTCGTCGATGGTGCCGAAGCCGAGCCCGGCCATCTTGACCTTGCCGGGGTTGTCCTTGGCGGCCTTGAGCAGGTCGTTGATGTCCTTGAAGGGGCCGTCCGCTTTAACGAAGAGGAAGGAGGGCATGTTCTGGATGCGGGCGACCCAGATGAGGTCGTCCATCTTGTAGCGGGCCTGCCCGGACGGGATGGTGGCCAGGGTGTCGGCGATGTAGTTGGCGATGGTGTAGCCGTCGGTCTTGGCCGCCAGCAAGTCCGTCGTGCCGGAATTGCCCGAGGCGCCCGGCTTGTTCGAGACGGGCATGGGGACCCCGAGGAACGGCTCGGTCAGCTTGCCGAGCGTGCGCACCATCTGGTCCGAGCCGCCGCCGACGCCCCAGGTGCAGATGAAATCGATCGGGCGCGAGGGGTACTTGTCCTGGGCCGAGGCCGTGCCCGCGCCGATCACGAGAACGACCGCCAGAATCCATCCGATGTGAAGAGAGCGTCTGGTCTTCATGGTCCGTATCCTCCCACTTTGAGGTGATCCCCTCCCCGAAGAGGATCGTCGATGTCAGATCTGAACGCCTGCGTGTCGACTGTCGATTATCTGGTTTGAGTCACTCCCCGCCGAGATACACCCGGCCGATCCGCGTCCTCAGGATGTTGAGCTCTTCGGCGGTGGGCGGTGCCGTCACCGCCACCTCGGGCGCGAAGAGCAGCGGGAAACCGGTGGCTTCCTGGATTTTTTCACGCGTGACCCCCGGGTGCAGCGACACCACCCGCATGCGCTTGGTCTCGGGCTCGAAATCCATGATCCCGAGGTCCGTGATGACCCGGTCGGGGCCGCCGCCGCGCAGGCCGGCCTTCTGGCGGGAGTCCCCGCCCTGCAGGTGCCCGGGGCTCGTGATGTACTCGACCCGCTCCAGGAAGCGGCGCTTCTCGTGGCGGATGATGGTGAGCACCCGCTTGGCGCAGGAGGCGATCGGGTTGGCGCCGCCGCTGCCCGGGAAGCGCTTCTTGGGTTTGGCGTAGTCGCCGACGCAGGTCGCGTTCAGGTTGCCGTACATGTCGATCTGGGCGCCGCCGAGGAAGCCCACGTCCGCGAGACCTCGCTGGACCAGGAAGCCCAAGGCCTCGAGGATGTTGCGCACGAAGGCCGGCCGGGCGGCGCCGAGCAGGCGCGTGTCCGCCACCGAGAGGCTCGCGTGCACCGGCATCAGGTCGCCGATCCCGGTCTCGACGATGTAGTTCAGGTTCGGAGCGTGGGTGTGCATGGCGAGCGCGGTCGCGGCCATGGGCAGCCCGGTGCCGACGATGGCGATTTCGCCCTCGCGGATCTGGCGTGCGGCGGCGACGATCATCATCTCGTTGCGCGTGCACTCGTCGGGCAGGTCGCCCGTGAAGCCGCCGCAGGTGACGACCTCCGCGATCTCGGAGGAGTAGCCCAGGCGCGGGTCGTAGCGCAGGCGCTGCATGCGCGAGGGCGTGAGCGCCCGGTCCAGGTACTGCTTCCAGCTGTCGACCTCGAGGACATACTTGCGGATGTAGTCCTGGAAGGACTTGGGGTCGCGTGCGGCCTGCTGGTACTCCTGCAGACCGTCGTAGTCGTAATCGTAGTGCCCCGGCGAGGAGGTCGGGTGGGCGCCCCAGGGCTCGTGCACGACCGCGCCGACCCGGTAGGCCGGCAGGAACGTCTCCTGGGGCCGGTTGCGGATCTCCTCGGTGCTGACGATCTGCTCGGCCACGAGCAGCACCTGGGTCGAGGCCTTGGCGATGAACTCGTCGGCGAAGGCCGTCCCCTCGATCTGGGCGTTGCCGGACTCGTCCGCCCGGGTCGCGTAGATGACGGCCAGGTCCGGCGTGCAGGCGGGCAGCATGAGGTAGCTCTCGCCCGTGAACGGGCACTTGCCGAGCGCCAGCTTTTTCGTGTCGAGGGCCTGGTGCCGGGCGATGTCCGAGCCGAGCTCGGCCTTGGTCGGAATGAACGAGAGCCCGAGCGACCCGGCCAGGTAGCGCAGGGTCATCCCGAGGTGCTCGTAGTCCTCGGATTTCAGGGCGCCGCTTTCCACCGCGCGGCAGAAATTGCGCGGCAGCCCGAGCCGCTCCATGTTGAGGCAGCCGGACTCCACGGATTTGACCAGGCCGGCGCCGATCAGGATGTCCACCCCGTAGGCGGGGTTCACGCTCGAGACGTGCAGGTCGCCGAGCTTCTGCCGGATGATCTCGTGGGAAATGTTCATCGCGTTGCGGCAGAGCGAAAACCCGCCGAAGGCGATGTGCATTCCCGGCTTGACGAAGCGGGAGACGGCCTCCCGCGTGCTCATGAGCTTATTGTGCATGCGCTGCGTTCCTCCATCCGGGATCTAGTATCGAACGTTGAATTCCGCCGGGACGACCGGGCTCAGCGCCCGTACTTCGCCCAGACCGGTCCCCAGATCTCATCCTCGGTCGGCTTGGAAACGGGCAGGGGCTCCGAGACCCAGGTCACGTTGATGAAGTGCTTCCAGTGGATGTTCTCGGTGGTGATGTTGCCGCCCCAGGTGCCGCAGCCCAGGGTGACCGTGGACGGCATCCCGTTGTGGAAATGCCCGCCGGCCGACGGCGCGTGGGCCTGGCGCACCAGGATCCGGCTGACCTTGGCCGCGAGCGCCACTTTGTGGATGTAGTCGCGGTTGAAGGAGTAAATGCCGACGGAATGGCCCATCCCGGCGTAGGTGTGCAGCTTCTCGATCAGCCCGATGGCCTCGTCGATCGTCCCGTAGCGCCAGAGGGCCAGGACCGGCGAGATTTTCTCCCCGCTGAAGCGCTCCTCGCCCGGCCGCTCGCCGACGACCATGAGCATGCGGGTCGAGTCCGGGACGGAGATCCCGGCGTCCGCGGCGATCCGGCGGGCGGAAATCGCGACCACCTTGGGGTTGAGACCGACCTCGCCCGTCTTGGGGTTGGCGACCCACATCCACGTCTCGAGCTTGGCCTTCTCCTCGGGGCTGCAGAGGTAGCCGCCCTGCTTCTTGAGCTCCGCGACCATCGCGGTCGAAGACGCCGGCCTGGATCAGCAGCGAGTTGTCTGAGCTGCAGGAGGTGGCGTTGTCGAAGGATTTGCTGATGCGGATCTTCTCGGCCGCATCCGCCAGCTCCGCGTCCTCGGCCACGATGATGACCGGGTTGCCGGCCCCGACGCCGTAGGAGGGCGTGCCGCTCGAATAGGCGGACTTGACCATGGCCGCCCCGCCGGTGGCCAGCACGAGGTCGACCTGGCGCATGAGCTCCTGGCTGAGCGCCACGCTCGGCTCTTCGATGAACTGGACCAGGTCGACCGGGGCGCCGACCTTGCGCAGACCCTCGCGCATGAAGCCGCACACCACGCGGCAGGAGTTCTTGGCCGCCGGGTGCGGGGCGAAGATGACGGCGTTGCGGCCCTTGAGGATCCCGGTCCCGTTGCTGGCCGGGGTGGCGGTCGGGTTGGTCACCGGGGTGAGGGCCCCGACGACGCCGACCGGCTTGGCGTATTTGGTGAGCCCGCGGGCCTCGTCGCGATCGATCACGCCGACGGTCTTGGCGTGCTTGATGTCGCGGCAGACGCCGAAGACCTTGACCTTGTGCTTGGTGAGCTTGTCCTCGTAGACCCCTTTCCCGGTTTCGTCCACGGCCGTCCGGGCGCAGACGGCGATGTTCTCGTCCTTGTAGACCTGCCAGGCGACCGAGAGCGCGACCTCGTCGATCTGCTCCTGGGTGTAATTCTCGACCTGTTTCTGCGCGATGCGCGCCTTGGCCACGAGGGCCGCGATGATCTCCTCGTTACTCGGCATCTCCGATTCCTTTCATCGATCTGGATTTAGAAGTGTAGTCAGAACGGGGTCACCTCACGTCAGGGGGCCCCAGGGGAAAAGACCGCGGTTTTCCTCGACGTACATGGCGAGACCTTCGATGTGCGCCTGCATGAGCCTGCCGGCGAGCTCCCCGTCGCGCTTTTCGAAAGCCGCGATCATCTCCAGGTGCTCGGCCAGCGCGTTTGAAGCGCGGTTGCCGAGCCGGATGGTGGCCATCCGGACCATGCGCATGTGGTCGGCGATGTTGGCAGCGACGTCCTGGAGCTTCTGGCAGCGGCTGAGCTTCAGGACGAACTCGTGGAAGCTCACGTTGGCATAGGAAAAGTCGTCCACGCGATCGGTCACGTTACGCTCGGTGAACCCGGCAAACATGGCTTTCATCTGGGCCAAGTCGGCATCGGTGATATGCCGGACCGCCAGTTTGGCCGCCATGCCTTCGAGGGCGGCGCGCACGTAGAGGATTTCGATGATCTCCTGACGGGTCTTGCGGATGATGAAAACGCCTTTCCGCGGCTCGACCCGCAGGAAGCCTTCCGAGACCAGGCGGTGGATGGCATCCCGCAAGGGGGTACGACTGATTTTCAAACTTCCGGCCAGCTCGCGCTCGTCCAGGCGACCCTCCGACGTGTAGTCGGTGTTCAGGATCGTCTCTTTGAGCGACGCGTAGGCCAGATCCGCCAGTCTGGAAGGGTGCTCTAGTGGGAGCAGACTCACTTTTGGGGGGGCGGGATGCTTAGTTCTGCTCATGTGGTATACCAAATACCAAGTAAGGGGTTGTTTGTCAAGAATTTTTTTGATCGCGGAGGATCAAAGGCCGGCGAATTGCACAATTGCGGGAATTGAATTAGAAGATAGATAGGCCAACATTTCAGATCATTACTCCTGCAACCCAACCGCCATGGTGCGACCGGCCGGCTCACGGCCGGATGGGGTCTGCGGAGCGATAACCGACGCCTTCACGGGTGTGCGATGTGCAGTCTGCCGCATCTGGCTGTCTTGCTTGGTTTTATTGGCGAGCGCCCCGGCCGGGGCCGATGATCGGGTCATCGCCGCGGCCGCCGCCGGCGAGTGCACCCTGCGGGTCGAGGCGGCCGGGAACTGGCCGTCACTGCGATTGCGCGTCCGGCACCCTCAGCATACGCCGTGCGGTGTCGACTCGTCCGCGGTGCTCCGGGTGTTGGAGCAGGCCTTCGCGGACTTGCCTTCCGCCGAGCCCGGCCGGGTGTTCACGTCGCTCGCCCTCGGCCGGCTCATCGACTACCCCTGGATGGTCCGCTTCCTGGCCGAAAGCGCGGGGCGCGACCCCGGCTGGGATGCCGCCGCCGGCAAGCCCAGGCGGGGCGACATCAACCGCTACGTGGCCGACGTCCTCGCCCGGCCGGAAATCGCCGGGCCGCTCGAGGAGCCGCTGCGGCGGCACGGCTACCGGATCGTCGGCGTGTCGGTCGAAAAAGTCCTGGTCGGCGGCTTTGAAAATGTGCCCGGATGGGACGGGCCGCGCCGCAACGACAAGGTCCCGTTCGACGCCCAGACCTGGTTCCGCCTGCAGGCGGAACCGTGACGCAGCATCCAACCCCAACCGCCGCGAGGCATGACCGCATGGCAGCAGAATCGATACTCCTGGTCGACGACAACGCCGCCAACCTGCAGATGCTCTATCAGCTCCTGGAAAAGAACGTCGGCTGCAAGCTTCTGGTGGCCAAGACGGGCGAGGCGGCGCTCGCCATCGCCGGCAAGCAGCTCCCGGACCTCATCCTGCTGGACATCATGATGCCCGGCATCGACGGGTTCGAGGTCTGCCGCCGCCTGAAGGCCGACCCGGCCACCGCCCGGGCCCCGGTCATCTTCCTGTCGGCCCTCGACGAAACCGCGGACAAGGTCAAAGGGCTGCAGCTCGGGGCGGTCGACTACGTGTCCAAGCCCTTCCAGGCCGAGGAGGTCATCGCGCGGGTCAACACCCACCTGACGATTCACCGGTTGAACCGCGAGGTCCAGGAACAGCGCGATCAGCTCGAGCACGAGCTCAAGGTGGTGTCGGACCTGCAGCGCGAGCTCCTGCCCCGGCAGCTGCCCGCGTTCCCCGGGCTGAAGCTGGCCGAACACTACGAGACCAGCCGCTACGCCGGCGGGGACTATTACGACGCGGTCGCACTCCCGGACGGCCGCTGCGGCCTGCTGGTGGCCGACTCCGAGGGCCACAGCGCGCCGGCGACCGTGATGATGGCCATGACCTGCGCGCTCTTCCGCGCCTGCCCCGAGCTGCACGCCGAGCCCGACCGCGTGCTGGCCACCATCAACGCCAACCTCTGCAAGGTGAACCGCGAGAGCTTCGTGACGGCGATCTACGCCGTCCTGGACCCCCGTACCCGCATCCTGCGCGTCGCCCGCGCGGGCCACCCGCTGCCGATCCTCTTCCGCCCCGCGGAGGGCCGGGCGCGCGAGCTCTCCTGCGACGGGGTGTTCATGATGGGGTTCGACCCCTACGACCGGGTCCCGGTCACGGACATCCAGCTGGAGGCCGGCGACCGGCTGCTCTTCTACACCGACGGCGTCTCCGAGCGGTTCAACACGGACCAGCAGCCCTATGGCGAGGACCGGATCTGCAGCCGCATGGAGGCCCCGGCGGCGGGGCCCGCCGAGCTCGTCGCTTCCCTGATGCAGGACCTCGAGGCCTTTGCCGGCGGACGGCCGGCCGATGACGACCAGACGCTGCTGCTGGGGTTCATCGGCTGACGTCGCTCAACCCGATCGAAAGAGGGCGCTGCTAATGCTGCCGACCGTTTCTTCCCGCCCCATGATGCCTGCGGGCAGGCGCTGCACGAACGCCTCCCGCCGGGTCTGCGCCCTGATCCTCCTGCTGCTGCTCGTCACCCCGGCGGCGGGCAGCGCCCAATCCGCGCCGGCCGGACCGACCCCGGCCTTCGTGAACCTGACGGCCGAGGACCGCGCCTGGTTGAGCCGCCACCGGGAGATCCGACTGGGGGTGGATCCCACGCGCGCGCCGCTGGAATTCTTCGACGAGCTGCACGCGTACGCGGGCATCGGCTCGGATTACGTGCGCCGGGTCAACGACCTGCTCGGGATCGACATGCAACCGAGCCCCGCTGTCGATCGGGCCCAGGCCCTGCAGCTGATGCTGGACGGCCGGCTGGACGTGATCCCGCTCTGCGCCGTCACGGCCATGCGCCAGGAGCATCTGCTCTTCACGGAGCCGTACCTGACGACCGCGGTCGTGATCCTGGCGCGCGAGAACACCGCCTTCATCTCCGGCCTCCAGGACCTCGCATCCCAGCGGGTCGGGGTGATCACAGGCTACGCCACCCAGGAGTACCTCGAGGAGGACTACCCCAATCGCAGCTGGGTCCTGATCGACACCGTCGAGGAGGCCGTCGCCCTGGTGGCGGAGGGCCGGATCGACGCGTTCGTCGGCGACATGGTCTCCATCTCGTACGCCACCCAAATGCTCGGCCTGAAAAACCTGAAGGTGGCCGCGACGACCCCTTACAAGATGCGCTTTGCGTTCGCCGTGCGGCCCGACTGGCCGGAGCTGATCCCACCCCTTAATCGGGCCCTCGCCGCCATCACCGAAGCCGAGAAGGCCGAAATCGTCAACCGCTGGGTCAACGTGCGCTTCGAACGCACGATGGACTGGACGCTGGTCGGGAGCATCGTGGGGGCGGTCTGCGTCGTCGTCGCCGCCATCCTGACGGTGATCGTCATTTGGAACCGCAAGCTGGCGCGCGAGGCCGTGCTGCGGCGCGAGGCCGAGGAGCGCACCCGTCTCACCCTGGACTCGGCCGGCGACGGCATCATCGGGGTCGACCGCGAGGGCCGGGCGACCTTCGTCAACAACGCCGCCGAGCGCCTGCTCGGCTTCGGCGACGGCGAGCTCATCGGCAAACCCATCCACGACCTCATCCATCACAGCCGCGCCGACGGCAGCCCCTACCCGGCCGAGGGCTGCCCCATGCGGGCGGCCTTCACCGACGGCGAGGTCCACCGCGTGGATGATGAGATGCTCTGGCGCAGGGACGGCACGGGATTCCCCGCCGAGTACACCGCCAACCCCGTTCTCCGGGAGGGCCGGGTCATCGGCGCAGTGATCGCTTTTTCCGACATCACCGAACGCAAGCGGGCCGCGGAAAGAGTCCGGAACTCCGAGCAGCGTTTGACCCAGATCATCGACTTCCTGCCGGACCCGACCTGGGTGGTCGATTGCAACGGGGTGGTGGTCACCTGGAACCGCGCCATGGAGGTGCTCACCGGCCGGCCGGCAACGGACATGGTCGGGAAAGGAGATTACGAGTATTCCCTGGCATTCTACGACGAACGCCGACCCGTGCTGATCGACCTCATCCGGATGTGGAAGCCGGAGTTCGCCGACAAATACCTGTCGATCAAGAAGGACGGCGACAACCTGCGTTCCGAGTCCTATCACCCCCGCCTGGGGGACGGGGGCCTGTATCTCAGCGGCACGGCGGGGCTGCTTTGCGACGCGGCCGGCAACCCGGCCGGCGCCATCGAGGCGCTGCGCGACATCACGGACCGCAAGCAAATGGAAGAGCAGCTGCGCCAGGCCCAGGAAGCCGCCGAGGCCGCCAGCAAGGCCAAAGGCGATTTTCTGGCCAACATGAGTCACGAGATCCGCACGCCCATGAACGCCATCCTGGGCATGACCCATCTGGCGCTCAAGACCGAGCTCACCCCCAAGCAAAGCGACTACCTTCACAAGATCCAGACCGCCGGCACCTCGCTGCTCGGGATCATCAACGACATCCTGGATTTCTCCAAGATCGAGGCCGGCAAGCTGGAGATGGAGGCGGTGCCCTTCAACCTGGAAGAAGTGCTGGACAACCTGGCCAGCCTGATCACGGTCAAGGCCCACGAAAAAGAGGGGATCGAAGTCCTGTTCTGCGCCGACCCGGACGCACCCCGGGCGCTCGTGGGGGACCCGCTGCGGCTGGGGCAGGTGCTCATCAATCTCTCCAACAATGCCGTCAAGTTCACGGAGCACGGCGAGATCGTCGTCTCCACCGAACTGGTCAGCCGCGGGGAGCGGACGGTGGAGATCAAGTTCGCCGTCAAGGACACCGGCATCGGCCTCACCGAGGAGCAGAAGGCCAAGCTGTTCACCTCCTTCTCCCAGGCCGACACCTCGACCACCCGCAAGTTCGGCGGCACGGGGCTGGGCCTTGCGATCAGCAAGCGCCTGGTGGAGTTGATGGGCGGCCGGATCTGGGTCGAAAGCGCGCCCGGCCAGGGCAGCACGTTCTGCTTCACCGCGGCCTTCGGCATCGGCCGCGAACAACCCCTCACCCGGCATTCCCCGCCGCCGGACCTGAGGGGCCTGCGAACGCTGGTGGTCGACGACAACTCGACCTCGCGCGAGATCCTGCAGGGGATGCTGGAGTCGTTCTCCTTCGAGGTGACGCTGGCGGCTTCGGGCGAGGAGGGGTTGGCGGAGTTCGAGAAAGCGGCACCCGACCGCGGCTACGACCTGGTGGTGATGGACTGGAAGATGCCGGGGATCGACGGCATCGAAACGGCCAGGCGCATCAAGACCCTTGCGGGCCTGAGCCGGATGCCGCGCATCGTCCTGGTGACCGCCTACGGGCGCGAAGAGATCATGCGCCAGGCGGAGAAGATGGGCCTGGACGGGTTTTTGATCAAGCCGGTCAGCCCGTCGGTGATGTTCGACACGATCATGCAGGCCTTCGGCCAGGAAGCCCCGCGGGAGCTTCGGATGGACACCGAAAAGGAGCTGGAGGAGGCGGCGGCCGAAACGCTGGCCGGCGCGAACGTGCTGCTGGTGGAGGACAACGAGATCAACCAGCAGGTGGCCATGGAGATCCTCTCCGGGGCCGGGATCAGGGTGACGGTGGCCGGCAACGGGCAGGAGGCGCTCGACCGGGTTCGGGCCACGAGCTACGATGCGGTCCTGATGGACGTCCAGATGCCGGTGATGGACGGCCACACGGCCACACGCAAAATCAGGGAGCTGGAAGCGCAGCGGCCGCCGGCCCGGCGCCTGCCCATCATCGCCATGACCGCCCACGCGATGTCCGGCGACCACGAGCGGAGCATTGCCGCCGGCATGGACGACCACATCACCAAGCCCATCGACCCGCCGCGGCTCTTCGGGACCCTGGCGAAGTGGATCGGCGCCCGTGGCCCGGCCGGGAAACCGGCCGCGGCGGCGCCGCCCAAGGCTATTCCCATCAGCCCGGGGAGCAGGCCCTGCCGGAGACGCTGCCCGAGTTCGACCTGGCCGAGGGGCTGCAACGGTTGATGGGCAACCGGGCGCTTTACCGCAAGCTGCTGGTGAATTTCGCGGCCCAGTATGCCCGGGCGGACGCGGAGGTCCGCCAGGCGCTCGATGCCGGCGACTTCGACCGCGTCCACGGCCTGGTGCACGCCATCAAGGGGGTGGCCGGGAACCTCTCGGCCAAGGGCCTGCAGGCGCAGTCCATGGCGCTGCGAGAAGCTCGTCAAGCACGCGGACCCGGGCAACCCGCCGGGGAAGGCCGAACTGGACGCGGCCTTCGTCGCGTTCCGGGACGCTCTCGGCCGGGCGCTCTCGGCGCTGGAGCCGCTGGTGCCGTCATCCGCTGCAGCGGCGCCGCCGGCGGAGGGTGCCGCCGGCGCTCTCCCGCCGGCGCTGGCCCGGGAGGCCGCCGGCCGGTTGCGGGAGGCGGCCGAGCTGGGGGACGTGTCGGCGCTCGCGGCCATCTGCGAGAGCTGGCCGCCACGTCCGAAGCCTTTGCCCCTTATCAGGCGAAAGTCGCGCAGCTGGCCGATGATTTCGACTTCGACGGAGTGCTGAAGCTGGCCGAGGAGCTGGAGGAGGGTAGGGCCGATTCCAGGATCCAGCGATAACAAGATCCGGATAGGGACGAAAACCGCCACCGGCGAAGCAGACAATGCATCCTCCTTTTATCCTGTATCCTGAATCTTGGATCCCGTAACTATTTGCAGAGGCCATGATGACCTTCATCAATGACGAACGCCCGGACATCGGTCATACACCCACCCTCCTGCTCGTGGACGACAACACCGCCAACCTGCAGGTGCTGCGCGAGACCCTGGATGGGTCAGGCTACAAGCTGCTGATCGCGAAAAGCGGCCGGAGCGCGCTCGAGATCGTCCGCAAGGGCCGACCCCGACCTGATCCTGCTGGACATCATGATGCCGGAGATGGACGGCTACGAGGTGTGCCGGCGGTCGAAGGCCGACGCGGACACCGGCCATATCCCGGTCATCTTCCTGACCGCGATGGCCGACGCCGAGGACGAGGCCAAGGGGCTGGCGCTCGGCGCGGTGGACTACATCACCAAGCCGATCACCCCGGAGCTGGTGCGGGCGCGGGTGCGCAACCACCTCGAGCTCAAGCGCCACCGGGACCGGCTCGAGGATTTCGTGCGGCTGAAGACGCGCGAGGTGCAGCTGACCCAGGCGGTCATGATCGAGAGCCTGGCGACCTTGGCCGAGTACCGCGACCCCGAGACCGGCGGCCACATCAAGCGCACCCAGAACTACGTGAAGGCGCTGGCCGTGCACTTGAAGAACCACGCGCGGTTCCGGGAGACGCTGGACGAGGAGGCCATCGAGCTGCTCTACCTCTCGGCCCCCCTGCACGACGTGGGCAAGGTGGGGGTGCGCGACCACATCCTGCTCAAGGCCGGGCGGCTGGACGATACCGAATTCGCGGAAATGAAGCGGCACACGCTCTTCGGCGAGGAGGCGCTGCGGCGGACCGAGCAGAAGCTCGGGAAGAGCACGTTCCTGCGCCACGCGCGCGAGATCGCCGGCTCCCACCAGGAGAAGTGGGACGGCTCGGGCTACCCGCGCGGGCTCAAGGGCGAGGAGATCCCCGTCTCGGGTCGGCTGATGGCGCTCGCCGACGTCTACGACGCCCTGATCAGCAAGCGGGTCTACAAGCCGCCGATGCCCCACGAGAAGGCCGTCGCGATCATCCGCGAAGGCCGCGGCACCCACTTCGACCCGGACGTGGTCGACGCGTTCCTCGCGCTCGCGGACACCTTCCGCAACATCGCGCTGACCTTCGCGGACTGCGACGAGGAACGCGAGGCCCTGGGCGGCGCCGGGGCCGCCGGCGCGGTGACCCGCGTGCTGCTGGCCGAGGACAACCCCATCAACCGGGAGATCATGCTGAGCCAGCTCGCCGCCCTGGGCTACACGGTGGCGGAGGCCTCCGACGGTCGGGAGGCGCTCGACCGGTTTCGGGCGGGGGAGTTCGATCTCGTGCTGACGGACATCGAGATGCCGGGGCTGGACGGCTACGGCCTGGCGGCCGAGATCCGGCGCCTCGAGCCGGCCGGAGGCCGCCGGACCCCGATCCTGGCCATCACCGCGAGCGACTTCGACCTGGACGAGGACAAGGCCCGCCGCGCCGGCCTGGACGGCTACATGCTCAAACCCCTCGACCCGAACGTCCTGGCCAGGAAGCTGGCGGACATCTTCCGCGCGGGCGCGGAGGCGGAACATCCCTGACCCCGGCGACCTGCCGCAGCCGCCTCTACCGGGTCTTCATCTTCCGCAGCCGGATCGACTTGGGCGTGACCTCCACCAGCTCGTCGTCGCCGATGTACTCCATGGCCTGCTCGAGCGTGAACTGCCGCGGGGGGATCAGGCGCAGCGCCTCGTCGGTGCCGGAGGCGCGGATGTTGGTGAGCTTCTTCTCTTTGCAGACGTTGACCCACAGGTCCTGGGGCCGGGAGTTCTCGCCCACGATCAGGCCCGGGTAGACCGGGTCGTTGGGGCTGACGAAGATGATGCCGCGCGGCTGCAGGTGGAAGATGGCGTAGGTCACGGCCTTGCCGTCGCGGTCCGAGACCAGCACGCCGTTGGGCCGGCCGGCGATCTCGCCGGCGTAGGGCAGGTGGCCGACGACGAGCGTGTTGAGGATCCCGGTGCCGTGGGTGTCGGTCAGGAACTGGCTGCGGAAGCCGATCAGGCCGCGCGACGGGATCTCGAACTCCAGGCGCACGCGGCCGAAGCCGTTGTTGACCATCTTGACCATCTTGCCGCGCCGGCTGCTCATCATCTCGGTCACGATCCCGATGAACTTCTCCGGGACGTCCACCACGGCCAGCTCCTTGGGCTCCACGGTCTGCCCGTCCACCTGGCGGGTGATGACCCGGGGCCTGGACAGCGACAGCTCGAAGCCCTCCCGCCGCATGGTCTCCACCAGCACGGCCAGCTGCAGCTCGCCGCGGGCGCTCACGCGGAACGAGTCCCGGTTCTCCGCCTGTTCGACCCGCAGACTCACGTTGTAAAGCAGCTCCTTGTCGAGACGATCCTTGATGTGCCGCGAGGTGAGGTAGCGCCCCTCCTTGCCTGCCAGGGGGGAGGTGTTCACCGAGAACACCATGGAGATGGTGGGCTCCTCCACGGTGATGGCCGGCAGCGGCCGCGGGTCGACCGGGTCCCCGAGCGTGTCGCCGATGAAAATGTCCTCGACACCGGCCACGGCCGCGATGTCGCCGGCGTCGACCAGTCCCGCTCGACCCGGCTGAGGCCTTCGTACGAGTAGACGACGCTCAAGGCCGTCTCCCGGCTGGTCCCGTCCGGCTTGAGCAGCGCCACGCCCGGTCCTTTTTTGAGCGTGCCGTTGACGACCTTGCCGACCGCGATGCGGCCGACGTAGTCGCTGTGCTGCAGGTTGGTGACCAGGAACTGCAGCGGCGCGGCCGGGTCGTAGACCGGCGCGGGAATCGAGGCGATGATGGCCTCGAAGAGCGGCACCAGGTCGCGCCCCTGGCCCTCCGGGTCGGTCAGCGCGATGCCGGCCTTGGCGTTGGTGTAGAGCACCGGAAAATCCAGTTGCTCCTCGGTCGCGTCCAGGTCGATGAAGAGATCGTAGACCTCGTCCAGCACCTCCTGGATGCGCCGGTCGGGCCGGTCGATCTTGTTGATCACGACGATGGGCGGCAGACCGTGGGCAAGCGCCTTGCCGAGCACGAAGCGCGTCTGGGGCAGCGGGCCCTCGGTGGCATCGACCAGCAGCATCACGCCGTCCACCATGTTGAGCGTGCGCTCGACCTCGCCGCCGAAATCCGCGTGGCCCGGGGTGTCCACGATGTTGATCTTGGTGCCCTTGAAGACGATGGCCGTGTTCTTGGCCATGATGGTGATGCCCTTCTCGCGCTCGAGGTCCATGCTGTCCATGACCCGTTCGGCCACCTGCTCGTTGTCGCGAAAAACGCCGCTCTGCCAGAGCATGGCGTCCACCAGGGTGGTCTTGCCGTGGTCGACGTGGGCGATGATGGCGAGGTTGCGCAACTCCTGACGCTGATTCATGTCACTCCTTTCCAAGGAGGTCCCGCAGGACCTCGTACACGCGCAGCAGGCTGCGCCGGCTGACCCACTCGTCGATCGCGTGGGCCCCGTGCCCGGCCGGGCCGAACAGCACGCACGGCACCCCTGCCAGGCCGATCAGGGCCGAATCCGCCCAGAAGGACAGGCCGGCGAGCGGAGCGGCGGGCAGCGCCTGCCGCAGCCGCCGCAGGAGGCCGGACTCCATCGGGCAGCGGTACGGCGGACGGCCGAAGATCCGCCGCGCGCTCACGGTGTGCCCGCCGGGCAGGGCGGTCACGGCCGCGGCGACCCGGTCGAGCTCGCGCTCGACGTCCGCGGCCGCCTCCTCCGGCAGGGTGCGCCGCTCCCACTGCAGCCGCGCCCGGGCCGGGATGACACTGAGCTCGGTGCCGCCTTCGATCCGCCCCCCGTGCAGCGAAGCGGTCCCGAGCAGCGCGTCGGGCGGGCGGGACCGCAGCCCGCAGTCGATGCCGTCGAGCTCGGCCAGCGCCGCGCGCAGCGGCAGGATGGCGTCGACGCCCTGCTCCGGCCGGCTGCCGTGGGCGGCGCGGCCGAGCACCTCGACCTCGAACCAGGTGAACCCCTTGTGCGCCACGCCGAGGGCCTCCTCGGTCGGCTCCAGGACGATGGCCGCGCCGGGCGCCTGCGGCAGGGTCGGCAGCCACGCGGACACCAGGAGCTCGGTCCCCCGGCTGCGGTCCTCCTCGTCGCCCGAGAAGGTCAGCCACACGTCGCGGGCCGGCGGGGTGCGGCTCCAGTGCTCGGCCAGCCGCAGCATCACGGCCACACCGCCCTTCATGTCGTAGACGCCGCGGCCATAGAGCCGGTCGCCGTCCTCGCGCAGCGCGAACGCCGCGGGCATGCCCTCAGCGCCGACCGTGTCGATGTGGCCGTTGAGCAGCGTGGGCGCCCCGGGGCCGCGCCCAGGAACCCGGGCGACCACGTTGGCGCAGTCTGCGGCCACCGTCTGCACGCTCGCCTCGAACCCGAGCCGGACCAGATGCGCCTGGATCCAGGCGGCGATCTCCTGCTCGCCCGGTCCGCCGGACAGGGTCGCGTTGATGGAGTTTACCGCGATCAGCTCTCTCAGGATTGCGACGATGCGATCCGCCATGCAGGTCCTTCCTGTGCGGGGTCGTGTGCCCGGCGGGTTCAGTGCCCGATTCCCCCCCTCCCCGGGCCCCTCCCGCAAGGGGAGGGGCAAAAGGGAAAAAAGACCCCGCACGGAACTGCGGATTTCCCGCACCCGGGGATGGAGAGGTATAAAGCCGGGCGCGCGGATGTCAAATTGCGCTTGGACTTTTGAGCGCGCCTGGTATACGAAAGCGGCACCGGAGAGGGCTTTCTATCGGTTGCCGGCCCTTTCCACAACCTCATTTTTCGTTTTCAAAGGAGCGTCGAACATGACCCATCGCGTGGCCCTGATCCCGGGGGACGGCATCGGCCTGGAGGTCGTCCCGGAAGGCGTCCGAGTGTTGCAGGCGCTGTCCGCACAGTTTGCCTTCAAGATGGAATTCAAGGAGTTCCCGTATTCCTGCCGCCACTATGCCGAGCACGGCGTCATGATGCCCCCGGACGGGCTCGAGCGGCTGCGGCCCTTCGACGCGATCCTGCTCGGGGCCGTGGGCGCCCCGAACATCCCCGATCACGTCTCGCTCTGGGGCCTGCTGATCCCCATCCGCCGCGGCTTCGACCAGTACGTGAACATGCGGCCGGTGCGGCTCCTGCCGGGGGTGCGCTCGCCCCTGGCCGGTCGCACGGCCGCGGACATCGACTTCGTCATCGTCCGCGAGAACACCGAGGGCGAGTACTCCGAGGTCGGCGGACGGCTGTTCCAGGGGACCGAGCGCGAGGTGGCGATCCAGGAATCCGTCTTCACCCGGGTGGGGGTGGACCGCGTGGTGCGCTACGCCTTCGAGCTCGCCCGCACCCGCGGCCGCAGGCACGTGACCTCGGCCACCAAGTCCAACGGCATCATCCACACCATGCCCTTCTGGGACGAGCGCTTCCGCGCCGTGGCCGCGGACTACCCGGACGTGCAGACCAGCCAGTACCACATCGACATCCTCACGGCGCACTTCGTCCAGCACCCGGACTGGTTCGACGTGGTGGTGGGCAGCAACCTGTTCGGCGACATCCTCTCGGACCTCGGCCCGGCCTGCGCGGGCGGCATCGGCATCGCGCCCTCGGCCAACCTCAATCCCGAACGGAAGTTCCCCTCCATGTTCGAGCCGGTGCACGGCTCGGCGCCGGACATCGCCGGCAAGGGGGTCGCCAACCCGATCGCGACCCTCTGGTCGGTGGTGATGATGCTGGACTTCCTGAAGGAGGCTCCCGCCGCCAAGGCGCTCATGGCGGCCATCGAGGCGGTCACGGGCGAGGGCAAGGTGCTGACGCGGGATCTCGGGGGCAAGGCCGGGACCAAAGACGTGACGGACGCGGTGCTGAAAAAACTGACATGATGCGTGTGTTACGTGTTTCGGGTGTTTCGTGTTTGGGGGTCAGTTCTACAGCAGTTCAAAGATCTCCCTCTTCCTTCCCCTCCCCTTGCGGGAGGAGCCGGGCGAGGGGGTCTTGGCAGTTGCCAAATACCAAACACCAGACACCAAACACTATCATCTGCTTTTATCCAGCTCGTCCAACAGCCTGGGCAGAATCGCGAGCGCATCCCCGACCACCCCGATGTCCGCCACCTTGAAAATCGGGGCCTCCGGGTCGCGGTTGATGGCGACGACCTTGCGCGAGGAGCTCATCCCCACCACGTGCTGGATGGCGCCGCTGATGCCGACCGCCACGTAGAGGTCCGGGCCGACGGTCGTCCCGGACTGCCCGACCTGCCGCGTGTGCGGGACCCAGCCGAGCTCGACGATCGCGCGCGAGCCGGCCATGGTGCCGCCGAGCCGCCGGGCCAGGCGGCGCACCAGGTCCAGGTTGGACGGCTCCCCGCAGCCGCGTCCGGCCGCAACGACGACGCGCGCCTCCTCGATCGTCTCCCCCTCCGACGCGGTCGCGATCTCCTCCACGACCTGGGTGCGGATGGCGGCCTTCGAAAGGGTCACCGGAAAGTCCTCGATGCTCACGGGGCGGGCATCCGCAGCGGGCGCCGCGGCGAAGACGTTCGGCCGCACGGTGGCCGCCTGGGGGCGGGTCCAGGGCGAGACGATGCTCGCCATGATGTTGCCCCCGAAGGCCGGGCGCGTCTGGACGAGTTGCCCTTCCCCGTCGATGTCCAGCCCCGTGCAGTCCGCCGTCAACCCGAAGCGCAGGCGCGCGGCGACACGCGGGGCGAGATCCCGGCCGTTCGGCGTCGCCCCGAAGAGCAGGACCGCGGGCTTCTCCTTGGCCACCACCGCCGCCAGCGCCGTCGTGAACCCGTCGGTCGTGTAACGGTCGAGCAGCGCGTGGCGGCACCGGACGACGCGGTCCGCACCGTACGCGCACAACCGCTCGAGCCCGTCCATGCGCTCGCCGCCCAACGCCACGGCGACCAGGGGCTGGCCCAGCCGGTCGGCCAGCCTGCGGCCGTGCGTGAGCAGCTCGTAGACCACCTTGCGGGGCCCGCGCCGTTCGCCGTGCGGCTCGCACTCCGCCCAGACGAAGACCCCGCGAAATTTTGCCAGCTCCTCGGCCGAGGCTTGTCGGCGCTCGATCGAGAGCGCCGCGGCCGGGCAGATGTTGACGCACGCCCCGCAGAGCGTGCAGCGCTCGTCCACGCTCACGGCGTCCTTGCCGGCCGTGATCGCGCCGAAGGGGCAGGCCTTCTGACACAGGCCGCACAGGGTGCAGATCGGCTGGTCGACCTTCAGCATGGGATGAACCCCTCCGCCCGCAGAAAGGCCGCGATCTCGCGCGCGGCCGCGGCCGGCTCGAGCCCCTCGATCCGGCGCCCGCCCTCTTTGGGTGCGGGCGGGAAGACCTTGACGACCTGGGTGAAGGAGCCGGCCAGCCCGAGCTCGTTCTCGGACAGCCCCAACTCCGATGCGCCGATCACGGCGAGCTCCCGGCCGCGGGCGGCGAGCACGTCGGCAAGCGACGGCATGCGGCGCAGGGTCTCGCCCTTGCTGGCCGAGACGAGCGCAGGCAGCCGCGCCTCTATGACCTCGTACCCCCACTCGACCTCGCGCTTGACGCGGATGCGCCGGCGGTTGGGCGTGAGCGCCATTTCGACTCCGTACATGACCTGGGGCATCCCCAGGATCTCCGCGACCTCAGGGCCCACCTGGGCCGTATCGCCGTCTATCGCCTGCTTTCCCACGAAGTATGAGGTCATAGTCCGGTACGACCTTGCGGATGGTCGCCGCCAGCGTCAGCGCGGTGGCCCAGGTGTCGGCGCCGGCGAACTGGCGGTCGCTCACCAGGATCGCGCGGTCGGCGCCGAGCTCCAGGCAGCGCACGAGCGCCGCCCGCGCCTGGGGCGGCCCCATGCTGACGGCCGTGATCTCGATGTCGGGGTTTGCGGCCTTGAGCCGCACGGCATGGTCCAGGGCGTACTCGCAGAAGGGGTTGAGGATGGAGGCCACCCCTTCGCGGATCAAGGTCCCCGTCTCGGGATTGACCCGCACGTTGGTGATCTCGGGGACCTGTTTGACGCAGACGACGAGTTTCATTGTGAATAGTGTTTAGTGTTTGAGTGTTTTGGGTATTTGGGTCCGATGCTCGCTGAGGCCCCGCATCACTCCCCTCCCCTTGCGGGAGGGGCGGGGGAGGGGTCTTCGAAAATATTCCCGGGGTTGAGCAAGAGCTGCGGGTCGAGCGCGCGCTTGACCGCGCGCATCGATTCGATTTCCGCCGGCGTGAACATCGTCTTCAGGAACTTGGCCTTGAGCTTGCCGATGCCGTGCTCGGCCGAGACCGACCCGCCGAAGGCGACCGCCTTTTGCGCGAACATCTGGTAGAGGCCGAGCGCCTTTTGCAGGTCGGCCATGTCGCGCGGCATGATGTTGATGTGCACGTGGTTGTTGCCGATGTGCCCGAAGGCCGCCCACTCGAGACCCGCGTCGGCGAGCGCGTCGCGGTAGACCGCCCACATGTCGGCCAGGCGTTCGTCGGGCACGGCGAGGTCGGTGCCGAGCTTGTGCAGGCCGGGGTGGGTCTTCTTGCGCGCGGCGATGATCGCGTTGATGGTCTCCGGCAGGATGTGGCGGAAGTGTTTCAACCGGTCGAGCTCGCGCGTTTCGTAAGCGGCCCACGAGTCCGAGAGGGACGCGCCGCAGGCGCGCACGGCCGCGTCGAGCGCGCCCATCTGGACATCTTTCGCGCCCGGGTCAAAGTCGAGCTCGAAGAAGAGGGCCGAGCGCGCGGTTTCGGGGATGGCCGGCGTCCCCACCGACTTGGGGTCCTGCCGCTGCCGCGCGCGCAGCAGCTCGAGGGCGCTGCCCGAATACATTTCGAGGAAGTCGAGCCGGATGCGGGCGTCCGCGCGCAGGGCCTCCACGAGCGCGATGGCCTGGTCGTCCGACTTCAGGAACTGCACGACCGAGATCTTGGGCGTGCGCCGCATGAGGCCGACGGTGGCCGCGGTGATGATGCCGAAGGCGCCCTCCGACCCGATGAAGAGGTCGACCAGGTCCATGTGGGGCGCGGTGAAGAAGCCGGCGGTGTTCTTGGTGCGCGGCGAGGGGTAGGCCGGGGCCTTCACCCGGTAGTCGCGGCCGGAAGAGTCCGTGACGACGAACTCGCCCGCGGGCGAAGCGAAATACGTGCCGCGGGGCAGCTCGAGGACCTCGCCGTTGGCCAGCATCACGCGGATGCCGCGCACCCAGGCGCGGGTCGGCCCGTAGCGGAAGGTGCGCGCCCCGGAGGCGTTGGTCGCGACCGTGCCGCCCAGCGAGGCGCTCATCTCGGTCGGGTCCGGCGGGTAGGCGTAGTCGTCCGGCTCCTGCCGGAAACGGTCGAGCGCCAGCAGCGTGTCCCCGTCGGCGCAGGCCTCGATGTCCGGGAAGCGCTTGACCGCAAGCTGGGCCGCGATGGTGCGCAGGGTGACGGCGCACTGCGCCCGCAGGCGCCACTCTGCCGAGGGCTCGTCGCGGTAGAGGGCCAGCACCCGGTCGAAGTTCTCGAGCGACACCAGCGCGCCCTGGTTCGGGACGCAGCCGCCCACCAGCCCGGTGCGCGCCCCGGCGACGGTGACCGTCACCGCGCGGCGGCCCATCTCCTTCAATACGGCCGCGAGCTCGGCCTCCGTGCGCGGGAAGAAAAGGTGGTCGAAGGGTTTGCAGGAAAACTTGGACTCGTCGGTCAAGTAGGCCGGGAACTCGGCGGCGATCGCCTCGAACCCGTCTATCCGGCGCACGGCTGCGAAATCGACGGGTTCGACCGGCTGGCTGAAAATCTCATGCATGGCGGAAGCTCGTTCCCGGGATCTGTTTCTGATTGGCGATGCGGCTCAGGGTCTCGGGCCCCTGCCACTGGATCACGTGGACGCGGGGCACCCGCCCGTCGAGGGCCTCGAACACGGATTCCATCTTGGCGACCATGCCGCCCTTGATCGTGCCGTCCGCGATCAGGCGCCTCGCCTCCGCCACCGTCAGGCTGGGGACCATGGTGCCGCCGACCAGCACGCCGGGCACGTCGGTGACGAAGACCAGGTCGGTGCAGCCGGCGGCCGCCGCCAGGGCCGCCGCGGCGCTGTCGGCGTTCACGTTGTAGCTTTGCCCGCCGGTGTCGCCGGAGATGGGCGAGACCACCGGCACCTCCCCGGCCGCGAGCGCATCGAGCGCCGCCGCGGGGTTGACCCGCACGATCCGGCCGACGAAGCCCATGCTCTGCCCGCCGCGGGTCAGGAGCGGCTCGGCGACCAGGAGCCCCTGGGTCTTGCCGGACATCCGGCGGCAGGCCACCCCGTTTTGCGACAGCCAGCCGGCGACGCGCGCATTGACGGCGCCCGAGAGCACCGACTCCACGATCTGGACGTCCTCGGCCTGGGTCACCCGCATGCCGTCCACGAAGACCGTCTCGCGGCCGGCGGCCTTCAGGGCCTGGGAGATCTCGGCCCCGCCGCCGTGCACGATGATGACCTCGGCTTCCGGGTTCGCGCGGATGGCCCGGGCGAGCGCCCTGAACCCGTCCTCGCCGTCGAAGGCGCGACCACCGATTTTAATTAGAATTCGTGATGTCATGGTGTTCGTATGGTGTTCGGTTTTCAGTTTTAAGTGTTAAGCAAAGGACGTGAAAAATGGCATTGCCGATAAATTCTTAAAACTTAACACGTAACACTTAAAACGGTTTCACATGTTTTCTAAAACCTCGATCCCCAACATCCCGAGCCCATTTTTCAGCACGGCCGCGGTCGCGCGGATCAGCTCCAGGCGCGCGGCGGTGAGCGCGTCGCTGCCGGACTGGAGCACCGGGTGCCGGTTGTAGAACTGGTTGAAGGCCTTGGCCGTGTTGAAGACGTGCACCGCGACGCGGGAGGGGTTGTACTCGGCGACCGCGCCGGCCACCTCCTCGGGGAACTGGATCAGGGCCTTGAGCAGCAGCAGCTCCTCGACGTTGCCGAGCAGCGACAGGTCGGCCGTTCCGCCCGCCGCCCGTGCGGCGGCTTTTTCCAGGATGCCGAAGATGCGGGCGTAGGCGTACTGGCAGTACGGCCCGGTGAACCCGTCGAAGGAGATGGACTCGGCCGGGTCGAAGTTGATGCTCACCTGCGGCTTGACCCGCAGGAGGTAGTATTTGATCGCGCCGGTCCCGATGACGGTCGCACGCCGCCGGATCTCGGCCTCGGGGAGCCGGTGCTCGGGGTCGCGCCGGCGGATCTCCTCCTCGGCCAGCTCGACCATGCCGGCGATGAGGTCGTCGGCGTCCACCACCTTGCCCTCGCGCGACTTCATCTTGCCTTCCGGCAGGTAGACCATGCCGTAGGACAGGTGGTAGCAGTTCGGCGCCCACGGGTACCCGAGTGCCCCCAGCATCGAGAAGAGGCACTTGAAGTGGTGCTCCTGCTCGCTGCCGACGACGTACACCGATGAGTCCAGGTTCTGCTGGGTGACCTTGAGGATCGCGGTGCCGATGTCCTGGGTGATGTAAAGGCTGGTCCCGTCCGGCCGCAGCACGGTCACGCGCTTGGCCGCCCCGCCCTTCTCGGTCCCGAACTGGGCCTCGGGCAGGTGGTAGACGGTGTTGCCGCGCTCGTCTTTGGCGAACACCCCTTTGGCCAGGCCCGCGGCGATGACGTCCCGGCCGAGCTTGTAGGTGTCCGACTCGTAGTAGAAGACGTCGAAGTCCATCCCGAACCGGCGGTAGCTCTCCTCGAACCCGTCGTACACCCATTGGTTCATCCGCTTCCAGAGCGCCTGGGTGGCCGGGTCCCCGGCTTCCCAGCGCTTGAGCATCTCCTGGATCTCCAGCTCGAGCGACGGGTCCTTTTCGGATTCGATCGCGTAGCGCACGTACCAGGTGCCGACGAAGTGGTCGCCCTTGACCCCCGCCGACTCGGGGGTCGCCCCGCCCGCCCAACGCTGCCAGGCGAGCATGCTCTTGCAGATGTGCACCCCGCGGTCGTTGATCAGGATGGACTTGACGACCCGGTGCCCGCCGGCCGCGAGCAGGCGCGCGACCGCGATCCCGAGCGAGGCGTTGCGCAGGTGCCCGAGGTGCAGGGGCTTGTTCGTGTTGGGCGAGAGGTACTCGACCATCACGCGCCGGCCGGACGGGGCGGCGGCCTGCCCGTAGCTTCCGCCGTCCGCGGCGATCGCGCCGAGGACCTCGCCGAACAGCACCGCCGGGTGCAGGGTGAAGTTGATGTAGGGGCCGGCTGCAGCCGCAGTCGCAATGATGTCGTCCGGCGTCACGGCCGCGGCGATGGTCTTGGCGATCTCGGCCGGGCTCTTGCGCAGCGGCTTGGCGAGCGGGAAGCAGCCCACGGCCAGGTGGCCGAGCTGGAGGTCGGGCGGGAAGACGATCGCGAGCCCCTGGGCGGGCTGGCCGAACGCGGCCTGGGCCGCCGCCTCGATGCGGCCGAGCAGGTGATCCTTGATTTTCTCGATGGGCATGGGAGTACTTCGGTTTTAAGTTTGAAGTTTTAGGTGTTAGGCGAAATCAAAAACATCTTTCAGCAGTTGGATGTTACGTAACACGTAACACGGAAAACCGAACGTTATCTTTTCTGCAATTCGGACGGGAGACTATGGCAAATAAGGCAAATAGGGTCAAGCGTGGTTGAGCCGATCCTCGATTTTGGCCGTACCGCATGGGCACCCCCTCCCCCGGCCCCTCCCGCGAGGGGAGGGGTGTTCAAATCTAATTCTCCCATCATGCTTGAGCTTCAAGTCGTACCCTCTCCCTCTTGCGGGAGAGGGCAGGGTGAGGGGGATCAGGCGGCGAGGGATAGCTCGATCAATTGCCGGGCATCGGCCACCCGGTCAAATCCCCAGATCAGGTCCATCAGTTCCAGCGCCCGGTCGCGACCGAGCACCGGGCTTACGAGCCAAACAAATTTCTCCCGGAGCTCGTCGTCCGAGGGCAGCGTGTCGGGCGGCTCCCAGCGGGCTTCCACTGCGCCCGAATCGAAGCGCCGCCCGTCCCTGGCGGTGATCTCGACGCTGGCGATGGCCTTGGCGGGGAAGCGCGCCTCGAACTCCGGGGCCACCTCGACGTCCAGGCGGGCGGCCAGCTCGAGCACGTCCCGGTCGAACAGGCGCGGGGGCAGCACCTGGGCCGGCCCCACGGCCCCGTCCAGGAGCGCCGCCGCCACCGGGAAGGCCAGGTTGTACTGGGCCTCCTCGGTGTTGCGCGGCGGGATGCGGGTGAGCGAGGCCGCGGCCGCGAACGTGCGCACCCGGACCCGGGCGATGTCGGCGGGCGCAAGCCGGTGCTGCCGCACGAGCTTCAGGCAGCCGGCCACTGCGGGCTGGGCCCAGCGGCAGGCGGCGTATGGCTTGAAATAGAGGTTCAGGATTTCGTACTGCCGCCCCAGCGCCGTCAGCAATTCCTTTTCGGGCGCTTCGCTGAAAAAAGGTTCGACGCCCGTGAACCCGCGGCCGGCCATGAACACCGACACGAGCCCCGTCATGTTGCCCCAGCCGAGCGAGTCCTTGCCCATGCAGGGGACGTCGATGCCCTTGACCATCGGGGCGATGGGGGCGTGGTACTCGGCCGCGCCCAGCGCCTCGCGCAGGCGGGCCCGGTCGAGGCCGAGCAGGCGCCCGGCACAGGCAGCCGCGCCGACGGCCCCCCAGCTCCCGGAGGAGTGGTAGGTGGGGTAGAGGGCATGGCGGATGAGGCCGGCGCGGATGCCGACCTCGTAGCCGATCACGACCCCGGTCAGGAATTCCGCCCCGGAGCACCCGCCCGTTACCTCGAGTGCGGCGAGCAGGGCCGGCAGGAAGGCCGCGCCCGGGTGGCCCTTGATCGGCCGGTAGCCGTCGTCGATGTCGAGCGCGTTCTGGGCGAAGCCGTTGGCCAGCGCGGCCCCGGTGGCCGACACCCGCTCGCCGGAGACCAGGATGGTGGCCTGGCCGCCGGGGTACTGCTCGCGGGCGACCGCCGCCATGATGTCGCCGACCGGCGTGCGCCGGCCGGCGACGAGCGCGCCCGTGAGATCCAGCAGACAGCGCCGCGACTGGTGCTGCACCGCCCCGGGCAGGGCGTCCCAGCGGGTCGACGTGATGAAATCGAGCACCCGGTCGGTGCCTTCGGTCCAGTGGCGGTTCATTGCTGCTCCTGCGTATAGCCGTGCGGCGCGCGCCGATATTTGCTGCTCCCGCGCGAAAAGGGTTCAAGGGGTCGAGGGGTCAAGGGTTCGAGGGAAGGATGAAGGTCGATTTCTTTTTCCCCGGCCCCATACCTATGGAATTGGCAGAGGGGCTTTCTGCATGCAAAAGGATTCAAGGGGCCAAGTGAACGGTAGGCGTCGCAGCATTCTTTTACGCTTGACCCCTCGACCCCTTGAACCCCGAACCCTTCCCTCCTACAGCAACCCCTGCTTGGTCAGCCACTCCCTGGCGACATCTTTGGCCGCCTTCTTCTCGCCGTCCACCTGGAAGTTCAGCTCGGTGATGGTCTTGGTGTCGAGCTTCTGGGAGAGCGGTGCGAAGATCTTGGCCAGCTCCGGGTAGGCCGTCAGCGTCTCCTGGCGCACGACGACGCAGGGGTTGTAGACCGGGAAGTAGCCCTTGTCGTCCTGCAGCACGAGCAGGTCGAACTCCTTGATGCGGCCGTCGGTCGAGAAGCCCATCGAGACCTGGATCTGGCCGTCCTTCAGCGCCTTGTAGAGCAGCCCGGGGTCCATCTTGATGATCTTGTCTTCGGGGAACTTGAAGTCGTAGGCGGTCTGCAGGGGTTTGTAGCCGTCGGGCCGGGAGTAGAACTCGGCGTTCAGGCCGAAGGCGACCTTGCCCGGGTTGGCGTTGACGTACTTGGCGAGATCGGAGAGCGACTTGATGTTGATCTTCTCCGCGTCCGCGCGGCGCATCATGAGGCAGTAGGTGTTGTTGAACGGGATCAGCGGCAGCCAGGCCATGCCGTTTTTGGCATCCAGGGCTTCTTCACCTCCTCGTAGCACTTGACCGGGTCGGTGATCGGCTGGGGCGCCTTCAGAATCGTGATCAGGGCGGTCCCGGTGTACTCCATGGCGATGTCGATCTGCTTGTTGACCAGCGCCTCGCGCACGACCAGGGTGCCGCCGAGACCGGTCTTGTCCTCCGCCTTGAACCCATTCTTCTCGAGCAGCTGGATCATGATCTGCCCGAGCAGCCGCTGTTCGGTGAACGCTTTTGAGCCCACGACCATCTTCTTGTCCGCCGCAACGGCCGGCAGCACTACTGCCAGGGACAATGCCGCCACACAGAAAGCCATCAGGGTCTTGCGCATCGTGTGCCTCCTTGGGTCTGTTGTAGGTTGAGCTTCCCTCACTCGCCGCGCGGGAATGCCCGGCGAGATGACGAGGTTCTCCAGGCGTTCGAAGCTCCAGTTCAGGATGATCGCGAGACAGGCCGTGGGCACCGCGCCGGCCAGCATGAGCCCGGCGTCGACCATGGCCAGCCCGCTGAAAATCAGGTCGCCCAGCCCCCCGCCGCCCACGAGGAAGCTCATGGCGGCCGTGCCGACGTTGATGACGACCGCCGTGCGGATGCCGGTCAGGATGATGTACATGGCGTTCGGGATTTCGACCTTGAAGAGCACCTGCCGGGGCGTCATGCCCATGCCGTGGCCGGCGTCCACGAACGCGGGGTCGACCTGGAAGATGCCCGCGACCGTGCTGCGGATGATCGGCAGCAGGCTGTAGATCACCAGGGCGAACACGGCCGTCTTCTGGCCGATGCCGAGGTAGGTCATGGCGATCGCGATGACCGCGAGCGACGGCACGGTCTGGCAGATCCCGAGCAGGTTCAGGATCGTCTCGCGGTAGCGCCGCATGAACCCGCGGGTGAGCACAATGCCGATGGCCAGGCCGAGCACGACCGCGATCGAGGCGGAATAGAACACGAGCTGCAGGTGCTGGACGAGCAGGCGGTAGATGTCCCCGGGGTTCTGGCGCGCGAAGGTCAGGTAGCCGCGCCGCTGCGCCTCGGCGCCCGCCACAAAGGTCAGGACCACGAGCAGGAGGGTGAGCCAGCTGCCGCCCCGCCGGTTGCCTTTCACAGGATCCTCCCGCCGGCGGTGATCCGGCCCCAGTGGCCGCCCTTCTCGTCGTAGGTCGTCCCGACGAGCTTCGAAAGGGTCGTGGAGTTGAGGATGCCCTGGATGACGCCCGCGTCGTCGACCACGACCAGGATGCCGAGGTCGTAGCTCAGCATCAGGCTGAGCGCCTCTTTCAGGTTGCGGTCCGGCGGGACGGTCAGGGTGAGTTGGCGCGCGGCCTGCTCGACCCGCCCGCGGTGGCCGCGCAGGTCGTATTGGTTGACGTAGCCCAGGAGCTTGCCCTCCGCGTCCGCCACGATCAGGAAGGCGAGCTCGTTCTTGATCATCTGCTCGAGCACGCGCTCGCTCAGGTCGCCCGCGGTGCAGCGCACCGGGTCGGGCATCATGGCGTCGCGCACCTTGAGCAGGTTGAGGCGCTTGAGCACCCGGTCGGAGCCGACGAAACTCTTGACGAACTCGTCGGCCGGGTGGTTCAGCAGCTCGTCGGGCACCCCGGACTGGACCAGCTTGCCGTCCTTGAGCAGCGCGATGTGCCGGCCCATCTTGATCGCCTCGTTGATGTCGTGGGTCACGAAGATGATGGTCTTGCGAAGCTTTTCCTGGATGCGCAGGAACTCGTCCTGCAGGACCTCGCGGTTGATGGGGTCGATGGCGCCGAAGGGCTCGTCCATGAGCATGATCGGCGGGTCGGCGGCCATGGCCCGCGCGACGCCGATCCTCTGGGCCTGGCCGCCGGAGAGCTGCCGGGGGTAGCGGTCCCGGAACGCCTTCGGCTCCAGGTTCACGAGCGACAGCAGCTCGTCCACGCGCGCGTCGGTGCGGGGCTTGTCCCACCCCAGGAGCTTCGGCACGGTCGCGATGTTGTCGCGCACGGTCATGTGGGGGAAGAGCCCCACCTGCTGGATGACGTAGCCGATATGCCGCCGCAGCGCGATCGGGTCGAGGGCCGTGACGTCCTTGCCCTCCACGCGGATCGTACCCGCGCTGATCGGGATCAGGCGGTTGATGAGGCGCATCAGGGTGGTCTTCCCGCACCCGGACGGGCCGATGAAGACGCAGATTTCGCCTGCGGGGACCGTCAGGCTGATGCGGTCCACCGCCGGCTGGGCGGCCCCGGGGTAGATTTTGGTGACCTCTTCGAGCTCAATCACGTCGCAGTCCCTTGCTGACCAGGCCCTTTTCCAGGCGGCCGAAGAGGAAGTCGGCCAGGATGGCCATGGCGGAGACCGCCAGCGCCCCGGCGTTGATCATGGCGTCGTAGGTCTGGGTGATGCCGTTGAAGATGAACTGCCCGAGGCCGCCCGCGCCGATGTAGGCCGCGATGGCGCCGATGCCGATCGACATCACCACCGCGACCCGCACCCCGGAGAAGATGACGCCGAGCGACATGGGCACCTGGACCTTGAGGAGCACCTGCGCGCGGGTCATGCCGATGCCGAGGCCGGCCTCGATGATGGCCGGGTCCACGCTGCGGATGGCGGCATAGGTGGAGCGCAGGATGGGCAGCTGGGAGTAGAGCACCAGCGCGATGACCGCCGGCACCGTGCCGATGCCGTGTCCGAATACCGAGAGGAAGGGGATCATCAGCCCGAAGAGCGCGACCGAGGGCACGGTCATCATGATCCCGGCCAGGTAGAGCACGGTGTCCGCCAGGCGGCGGTTGAAGGTGAGGTAGATGCCGAGCGGGACCCCGGTGACGATCGCGATGGCGAGCGCGATGCCGACGAAGACCGTGTGCTGCCAGGCCAGGTGCATCAGCTCGGGCCAGTTGCGCATCAGGAAGTCGTAGGTGGTCACGGGCACCTCGCCTGTGCGGCGGGCGCTGGGAGCGGAGCCCGATTGTGTGGCCCGCCCCGCGTGCCGCCCGCTGCGATACGACCCAGCTCCTGCGTCTCTGTCGGGATGGTTGAGGATGTACTACGGTGTCGCCGCCGATATCAAACGGAAATGATCTCCGGGAACTTCTGCCGCAGCGCCCGGTCGACCGCTTCCGGCAGGCAGGGAACCTCGGGCGCGGCCAGGATCCGGCCTGCGATCGCGCGCGCCCGCTCGCGGGCGTCGAGCTTCCCGTCCTGCTCCCAGCGGGGTCGGGCCCGCTGGTCGGTCACGCCGTTGCCCATGAAGTACTCGGAGCGCATGTGCTTGAGCGTGTGCGGGTGGACCATGAAGTTGCCGCCGGGGCCGACCTCGTCGATCACCTCCAGCGCCAGGTGCTCGGGGTCGACCTCGATCCCCTTCAGGACCTTGCAGCTCATGCCGATGATCTCGTCGTCGATGACGAACTGCTCGTAGGCGACCGCGATCATCGACTCGAGCATGCCGGCCGCGTGGTGGACGTAGTTGGAGCCGCCCATGGCGGCAAGCAGGGTCGTCATGCCCTTCTCCCAGGCCGCCTGCTGGTCCGGGATCTTCGAGTCCGTGAGCGCCGAGCTGTTGTAGTTGGGGACCCCGACGTGCCGGGCCAGCTGGTGGATGGCCGCGTTCATCATGCCGCACTCCACCGAGCCGCCCTGGTAGCCCATCGTCGCCAGGTTGGCGCGGCCCGGGATGCCGCCGTAGAGCAGCGGCGCGCCCGGCCGGGTCAGCTGGCAGATGGCGATGCCGGCCAGCTGCTCGGCGTGGATCTGGGCCAGGTTGGCCGCCATGGTGATCGGCGCGGTCGAGCCGGCCATGGGTGCGCAGGACAGCGCGACCGGGATGCCCTGGCGGTTGGCCTCCTGCATGATCCGGGTCGAGGCCGTGCAGAGCTTGAGCGGGCTGATGGCGAACGAGGTGATGACCGAGATGAAGGGCTTCTCGGCGAGCGCGTCGCGGCCGCCCGCGACCGCCGCGGCGAGTTCGATCACCTTGTGGAAGCCCTCGATGTTGTTCACCCCGGACATGACGTGCTTGGTCGTCCCGCGCATGCAGGCGTAGTACATGTTCACGTCGTAGGCCGACTCCGGGATGTCGGTCGGGATGCAGGGGCGCAGGAAGAAGTGGATGTGGTCGAGCTTGTCCACCAGACGCGCCAGGCGGTAGAGGTCCTTCAGGGTGGTCGCGCGGTATTCGCCCGTTTCGAGGTCGATGATGCGGATGGCCGCGCCGCCGGTTCCCAGGTGAACCCGGTCCTCGGTCAGCTCCAGGTCGTTCCGGCCGTCGCGGCTGTAAAGGACGACCCGGCCGGGCGCCTTGCGGGCCTGCTCCATCACGAGCGCGCGCGGGAAGCGGATGCGTGCCGCCGGCCGGTCCACCCGGGCCCCGGCCGCCGCGAGCATGTCCACGGTGTCCTCGAGCCCGGACTCGTAGGTGAACCCGGTTTTCTCGAGCAGCGTCAGCGCGGCCTCGTGCAGGGTATGGATGTCGGCGTCGCTGAGAGGTTTGTATTGGCCGCCTTGGAGTCCTTTCATCATTCCACCCCCAGGATCTTGGGTTTATGGTGTTTGGTGTTTCGTGTTTGGTGTTTGGCAAAAGCTATTGTTTCGGGCGTGACCGGGCGCTGCACTTCGCCTCCGGCTTGCGCGCCAGGGCTTGCTCCCAAAACCCACTTTAAGATTTATTTCGTGATCGAGCTACGCTCTTGCCGACAGGTTTGCGCGCAGGCGCCTTCGGTTTTCTGGCCTTCTCGCTGAGGGCCAGGAAGGTTTCCAAACGGTTCCATCCCGCCGGCCGCAGCCCGAACTCCTCGCCGGCCTGCAGCACCGCGTGCACGAGATCGTGGCCGAACCCGCGGCTGCAGGCGACCAGGACGGCGGCGGCCGCAGGGTCATTCTGCAGGACCACGATCTGGCAGGTGATGTGGGCGAACGGACCCAGGAGCAGGAACGGGGGCCTGGAGGCCGGGTTCCCGAGGTCGAGCGAGGTCAGCTTCTCGGTGATGCGCAGCACGTCGCGGCCGAGCAGCGCGATGCAGGCGCTGCCCTCGGTGGTTTCGGTGCAGGCCGGCCCCATGGCGGGGGGCTTGCCGCCGAAAGTCCACAGGAAGGCCTGCCGCATCCCGGTGCGGCCGACGAGGACCTCGCCCGCGTGCGCGACCCCGCCCGGGGCCGCAGGCAGGGGCAGGCCCTTCGGTGCCGCGGCCGCAAGCGCCGCCCCCTGGATGTCCCAGCGCCGGATGTGGCTCAGATCGACGACCCACGGGCCGGGGCCCTCGTCGGCGTAGGCGAGCACGACCGGCCAGCCGTCCCGGCTCTCGGTTTTCTCGGGTTTGCCGGGCAGGTGGACCGGCGACCGGCGCTCGATTACTTGGTGGCGTGCGTTCATGTGTTCCCTGTTTCTCGTCTATTGATCGGATACGCGATAGCCTGGATCCTGGATACTCGATAGGTGCCGTTTCGTCAGTTATCGAGCTCCTGTACCTCGACATCTGATTCTACGCCCTCAGCCGCTCCCCCTGCGGGTCGTAGAACGGCCTCTTCACCACCTTGGCGTAGATCAGGTTCCCCTGGCAGCCGTCTTCGTAGATCGCCAGGCGGCTGTCGAGACCGGCCAGTTCGTCGTCCACGAGGGCCAGCCCGACGACCTCCTTCAGCGCCACGCTGAGCCGCGCCGTGCAGACGTAGCCCCGGATGCGCCGGTCGACGATCGGGGAGCCGTCCTTCGGGGGCGCCGCGTTTGCGTTCTCCATCTTGAACCCCACGAGCTTCAGGCGCCCGGGCTGGTTCTCGGTGTGCCGCAGCGCGGCATCGCCCACGGTTTTTGCCTCGGGCTTGTGTCGGTGCCAGAGGAAGCCCAGACCCAGATCGTGCAGGGTCGTGCGCTGCTCGGACTCCGAGCCGATGATGATGTGCGCCTTGTCCAGCCGCAGCGCGTTCTGGGCCTCGAGCCCGAAGTTGCGGATGCCGAACTCCTGGCCGGCCTCCAGCAAGCAGCCCCCACACGTGGGGCATCCACGAGGAGGGCACGTGCAGCTCGTAGGAGAGCTCGCCGACGAAGCCCAGGCGCAGCGCGCGCACGGGAACGCCTCCGACCTTGAACTCCCGGTAGCCCATGTACGGGAAGGCCTGGTTGTCCACAGCGGCCCGGGTGACCCTGGACAGGACGGCCCGGGCGTTGGGGCCGGCGATGTTGATGACTCCGTATGCGTCGGTCAGGTTGACGATCGAGAAATCCCAGCCGTCGAAGCGGGTGTGGTAGCGGATCCACTCGGCGGTGACCCCGGCGCGACCCGTGGAGGTCGTGAAATAGTAGTCGTTCTCTCCGGTCTGGACGATCACGCCGTCGTCGGTCAGGCAGCCGTCGTCGTTGCACATGGCCGAATACCTGGCCTTGCCGGGGTGCATGCGGCTCATGTCGCTCACGTAGACCCGCTGCATGGCCTTGAGCGCGTCCGGCCCGAAGATCCGGAACTTGCCCAGGGTGGAGGCGTCGAGCAGGCCCACGTTCGCGCGGACGTTTTCGATCTCCTCCCGGCAGCGGGCGTCGTCCGAGAAGCGGCGGGCGCGGCGCCAGTCGCCGACCGTCTCCATGCGCCCGCCCTCGGCCACCTGGAGGTCGTGCAGCGGCGTGCGCTTGGTCATGGCGTGGGCGGAGCCGGCGTAGGTGGCCATCAGGGTCGGCACGAGCGGGGGGCGGGTCAGGGTCGGTCGCGGCTCGGAATCGGGCGAGGAGCCGCTCTGGCCGACGTAGAGCGCCAGGTTGTGACCGGGGATCCCGCCCTGGCCCGGGCCGGTGCCGGCCGAGGTGAAGCGCTTGATCAGCTCCGGCACGTCGAAGCCCATGTCCATGGCCTGGTCCACGTTCTTGAGGGTCGTGTCCTCGTCGAAGCAGATGAAGGTTTTCCGGCCCGAACGCGGGGCCGAGACGAACTTGCAGCCGCGGGCCGGCCCCGGCAGCGCCTCGAGCTCGTTCAAGCAATCCCGGACGGGGGCGACGGTATCGGCGCCGCAGCGTCCGGCGGCCCTGAGCCCGGCCAGGCGCCCCGAGGCCGAGACGGCCTCGAAGTCGCTCAGGCCCAGCATGCGGCCGGCCGCGAAGAGCCAGGCCGGGAGCGTGCGCGGCAGGAAAAAGCCGGTGTGGCTGTCGTAGGCGAGTTTCGCTTCCGCCAGGGTGAGCGGGCCGGTCACGGGGGTGAGCCCGGCTGACGCCACGAGCAGGTCGCAGGGCAGCTGGCGGTTGAAGTGGCCGTTCAGCGACGAGAGCGTCACCTTGGAGAGCTGCGTGCAGCCGTGGGCTTTCTGTGCGACCCAGCCCTTCAGGACGGGGATGCGGCGCGCGCCCAGCGCCTCGATCAGGCGCAGGGCCTGGCCGTCCTCGCGGGCGTCCGCGACCGCGGCCACCTTGAGACCGAGGTCGCTCAAGTCGATCGCGGCCTCCAACCCCTGGTCGTGGCCGACGCTGAAGACCGCCTCCCGGCCCGGCAGGATGCCCCAGGTGCGGGCGAGCCGCAGCGCGCATTCGGCCTGCATGACGCCCGGCCGCTCGTTGTTCTCGAACAGCAGCGGCCGCTCGATGCAGCCGCTCGCCACCACGACGCCGCGGGCGCGGATTTCGATGTAGCGCTCGTCGAAGCTCCCCTCCGGGCCGCCGCGCTGGAAGGCCGTGACCTGGCCGTCCGTGTAGACGCCGATGGCCGGGGCATGGGCGAAGACGCGGATGTTGGGCGCGCTCTCCACCTGGCGTGCGAGCTCGGCCGCGCGTTCGAACAGCGGCGTTCCGTCCCGGTCGGCCGCGGCGCGGTACTCGAAGGCGCCCCCCAGCCGGGGACGCGCTTCGAGCAGGATCACGCGCAGGCCCTGGCCGGCGGCCGCCAGCGCCGCCGCCATGCCGGCCGGCCCGCCGCCGATGACGCAGACGTCGGCCGCCGGGTAGATTTCGTCGAAGCGGCCCTTCATGCGGAAGTCCGGGGACAGCGTCCCCAGCCCCGCGGCCTGGCGGATCTGTTTGATGGCGGCCGGCCACAGGCGCGCGGGCTTGTGGAAGACCCGGTAGTAGAAACCCGCCGGCATGGCCCAGCTCAGGGAGTCCATGAAGCCCATCAGGTCGAACTCCGGGCTGCCCTTGACGTTCTGGGGTTTGACCGTCATGCCCGCGGCGAGCAGGGTCGTCTCGGCCCGCACGTTCGGGACCCCGTCCACCTCCACCATGGCGTTGGAGCACTCGCCGTCCAGGCTGTAGAGGCCCCGCGGGCGGTGGTACTTCAGGCTGCGGCCGAAGACGCGCACGCCGTTGGCGTAGAGGGCCGTGGCCACGGTGTCGCCGGCCACCCCCCGGTAGCTTTTCCCCCGATAGGTGAACGCGAGGCTGCGCCCCGCGTCGATGCGCAGCGTCGGCAGGTTCTTCAGCCGGGTCATTTTTCAGCCTCCAGCTCTTGGGGAGAGACTTCGATGTTCCGGACCGGGTCGCGCCGGATGGTGAACCAGCTCCCGCAGCCCCTGCGGTGGTACCACCACTCCGTCTGCGCGCCGAAGCGCGAGTCGGCCATGTGCACGTAGTCGCACCAGGCCTCGGGGCCGAGCGACTCCTGGTCCGGCCGGGGCCCCTTGTCTTCGCCGCCGAAGCGGAACTCGTAGGCGTCGCGCGGGCCGCATAGTGGACATGTGATGAGGAAAGCCATGTGGAGTTCTCCTATTCGATCAGCATCAGCCGAATGTCTCAGGGTTGCTCAAGGGGTCGAGGGGTCGAGGGTAAGGGAAAAAAGAGGGTCTTTCACTTGGACCCTTGACCCCTCGACCCCTCGAACCCTTTCAGTTATTTGCCGTATAATCCACCAGCGCGGCGGTTTCGCCCATCAACCGGTGCTCCTCGAAGCGCTTCAGGCGGAAGGGCTTGAGGATCTCCGGGCATTCGCCGGTGGCCATGTACTGGGCCATGTACTTGCCGGTCACGGTCGAGGACTTGAACCCGAAATACCCCCAGCCGCAGTCCATGTAGTAGCCCTCGACCGGCACGTTGCCGTCCATGATCGGCGCCATGTCCGGCGTCATGTCGGCCAGCCCGCCCCAGATGCGCATGAACTTCACTCCCCGCAGGCAGGGCAGCATCTCGCCGATGGCCTCGGCCTGGTGCTTGATGTAGTGCGCGGTCGTCTGGTTGGTGTAGTTGGGCCAGGGGTCCATGTGGGCGCCGGTGGCGATCTCGCCCTTGAGCGTCTGGTTGGCGTAGGCGTGGTAGGCGCCCGAGGAGACCACGTGGTCCAGCAGCGGCTTGAGCGGTTGAGTCACCATGGCCTGGATGGTGAGAACACTGATCGGCAGCCGCTGGCCGAGGCAGTTGAAAGCGATGCCGGCCGAATAGGCGCCGGCCGCGTTCAGCACCCTCGTCGTCCGGATGCGGCCCTTGTCGGTGTCGACCCAGGCGACCTTGCCGTTCTGGACCCCGATGCCCGGTCACCGCGGTGCCCTGGTGGATGTGCGCGCCCAGCTTCGAGGCGCCGCGCGCGAGCCCCCAGACCACGGCGTCGTGGCGCACGATCCCGCCCGGGGGGTGGAACATGCCGCCGAAGATGGGGAAGCGCGGGCGGTCGGAGATGTCCAGCGCCGGGACGAGTTCCTTGCACTGCTTGGCGTCGACCAGCTGGCTGTTCACCCCGTGGAACTGGGCCGTCGCCACGTGCATGCGGAAGGCCTTCAGGGCCGCGTCGCTGTGGGCCAGGTTGAGGTTCCCGCAGTTGTAGAACATCAGGTTGAAGTCCAGCTCTTTGGTGAGCACCGGCCAGAGGTCGAGGGCCTCCTTGTAGAGCGGGACGTTCTCCTGGGTGCGCTGGTTGGCGCGCACGATGGCCGTGTTGCGACCGGCCGCGCCGCAGCCGATGAATTTTTTCTCGATGACGGCCACGTCCGTGATGCCGTGGCGGCTCGCCAGGAAATAGGCCGCGGCCAGCCCGTGCAGCCCGCCGCCGATGATCACGGCGTCGTAGCTGGACTTGAGGGTGGGCGCTTTCCACAACCGGTCGAATTTGAGAAGCATGGGCTCACCTTGCGCGTCTCGGTTGTTTATTGGGACATGGAGATGGTTGGAGCAGGGAAGTTGATGAAGCTTTTATTTCGCAATTGAAATAAAAATTGTCAAGAAATTTTTTCCCTTAATCCGTCCGATAAAACTCCTATCGCGCTTCGGCGAGCTCTTCCTATCCCCAAATCAGCCGGCTAACAATATTAAGAGCATTAATTTCAATTTGTTATTTATGAAACTCGTATCCGATAACGGCTGCGATTTTAGTTGACAGTTGTTGTGCTCGGAGTTGTAAATACAGCTTCCGATCTTATTTGCTGATTTCAATTCATATCATATGTAGCATTTATTTCATCCGGGGTATGCCTATGGCCGCCAATCTGCTGCTGCAGCGGATCACCTCGCACCGCACCGACCTCACCCCCAAGGCGCGCCTCATCGGGGACTACATCCTGAACAACCCGCGCAAGGTGATCTTCATGACGACCAAGGAGCTGGCGCGGGCGGCGCGGGTCAGCGAGGCCACGGTCATCCGCTTCGTCAACCAGCTGGGGTACAAGGGCTACGGCAATTTCCTGCAGGAGCTGCGGGACGTCATCGACACGGAGCTGACGCTGATCGACCGGGCGGGCCTGACCGACATGAAAGCGCCCGAGTCCGAGCGGTTCCGCAAGGTCGTCTTTTCCGAGATCGACAACCTCAAGCAACTGCACGAGAGCCTCGACCTCGACAAGGTGAACCGGGCCGTGGAGCTGCTGCACGCCGGCAGCGCGGTCTACGTCGTCGGCTCGCGCCTGTCCTACACCTTTGCCTACTACCTGGGCTGGTCGCTGACCAAGATCCGCACCCAGGTCCACATCATGCGCGGCAGCGACTCGACCTGCATCGATTTTCTCACCATCGCGCCGGCGGAGTCGCTCGTGGTCATCTTCGCCACCACGCGCTACCCCAACGAGCTGATCCGGCTGGGCAAGCTCGCCAGGCGGCTCAACCAGACGCTGCTCGTGATCACCGACGGCGCGCTGTGCCCGCTGATCCCGTTTGCGGATCTCTCGATCGTCGCGCCCTCGCGCCACATCCCGTTCATCGGCAGCCCGACGACCCTCGCCTGCCTGATCAACTTCTTCGTCGTCGAGCTGGCCGCGCGCTACGGGGTGCAGGTGACCGCCCACCAGGAGAAGCTCGAAAAGGTGTACCTGGAAAACGACGTGCTCTTCAACCTGAGGTGAAGGCCGCCGGCCCCTTTACAAACAGGGGGCGCCGGAATTAGAAGGAGTCATCTCCCCCTCTCCCGACGGAAAGGAGGCGCCCCACCCGGATCCAGACGCATCCGACCGCAAGCTCTCGCACCACCCACCATTCCCCAACGGTTCAAAGGAGGCCATCATGAGATTGACCGCTCGCGTTTTCCTGGTTTCCGTATTCGTTTTCGGGCTGCTGGCGGGCATCGCCGGCGCGGCCGAGCTGGCGAAGGACCAGCACCTGGCGATCGCCTTCGACGCCGGCGACCTGAAGAGCCTCGACCCGCACCGGGCCGCCGCGACGGCCGACCGGGCGCTCGTGGACATGATGTTCAGCGGCCTCGTGCGCTACCCGCCCGGCAACCAGGTCAAGCTGGAGCCGGACATCGCCGAGTCCTGGACCGTGTCCGCGGACAAGAAGGTCTGGACCTTCAAGCTGCGCAAGGGGGTCTTCTTCCACCCCTTCGCGGGCAACCCCGGCTACGAGCTCACCGCGGACGACGTCGTTTTCTCGCTCAAGCGCGCAGCAAATAAAGACACCTCCGCCTACGCCGGCGACTTCACCGGCATCGGCTTCGAGAAGGTCGACCCGCTCACGGTGAAGATCACGATCGACAAGCCGGTCTCGGACCCGCTCTTCCTGGCCAAGTTCGCCAACTACGCCGGCGGCTACATCGTGTCCCAGAAGGCGATCGAGGGCAAAGGCGAAGACTGGTTCAAGACCAACCCGGTGGGCACCGGGGCCTTCCAGTTCGAGTCCTACGAGCCCCGCCAGAAGGTCGTGATGGCCGGCCACGCCAAGTACTTCCGCGGCGCACCGGTCCTGAAGAAGGTCACGGCCCGCTTCATGCCGGACGTGAGCTCGCGCGAGTTCGGCCTGCAGACGGGCGAGCTGCACATCATCGAGGGCCTGAAGGAAGACAAGTGGATCGAGAAGGTCTCGACCTTCAAGGACGTGAAGGCCCCGACCTTCGGTCCCTGCGAGACCCAGGTGCTCTTCTTCAACATGAGCATGCCGCCCTTCAACGACCTGCGCGTGCGCAAGGCCTTCTCCTATGCGCTGTCGCGCGACGTGATCGCCAACTTCATGGGCAAGAGCCTGGCGGTGCCGATCTACTCCCCGGCCCTCTCCCCGCCCGCCCCGGGCGCGCTGACCAAGGACGAGGCGCTCAAGGCCGGGGTGGTCTACGACAACAACATCGAGATGGCCAAGAAGCTGCTGGCCGAGGCCGGGTTCCCGAACGGGATCAAGACCGAGGCCATCGTGAGCGAGATGTCCAGCAGCTACCAGAAGCCGATGGTGGCGATCCAGGCGCTGGTGCGCAAGGCCGGCATCGACATGCAGGTCAAGATCGTCGACCACGCCTCGTTTCACAGCAAGATCCGCGAGAACGCCAGCCCGATCGTCTACTACGCATCCTGGCGGCCGAACGAGGATGTCTATTTGACGCAGTTCTACCATTCCGACTCCGTCGTTCAGAAGGGGAAGAAACCCATCACCAACTTCTCGCATTACGGGCTGGTGGACGCCAACGCCGACGGCAAGGTCGACTCGGTCGACACCCTGATCGAGCAGGCGCGCTGGGAGCTCAACGCCCAGAAGCAGGAGACCCTCTGGAAAGAGGCCCAGGTGCAGATCCTGAAGGACGTCGTGGCGGTGCCGATCATCCGGCTGAAGTACACCTTCCCCCAGAAGTCCTACGTGGAGCTGGGTTACCCGCTGGAGTGGGCCTGGCAGACCTACTCGCCGCAGATCACGGAGAAGACCAAGATCCTGGCGCATAAATGAAGAGCTGGCCTTGAAAGGGCATCTGACGGTCAATGGACTGCGTTGCCCCTCGGTTTGAAATCCTCACGTACTAACGTGTACGCTCCGGTTTCAAACCGAGGGGCGCCTTGCCCTTGACCGTGATCTGCTCCTTTCAAGGCAGCTTTACCTCTTGTCCATCTCTAATCCCGGATACGCCACATGTTCCAATACGCCGCGCGCCGCATCCTGATCAGCATCCCCATCCTCCTGGTGGTGCTCACGCTGGTCTTCGTCGTGGTCCGGGTGCTGCCGGGCGACCCGGCGGTGGCGGCGCTCGGCGACCAGGCCAGCAAGGAGGCCGTGGACGCCCTGCGCGCGCGGATGGGTCTGAACGACCCGCTCTGGCTCCAGTACCTGAAATTTCTGGGCAGCCTCTGCCGCGGCGACCTCGGGACCTCCATCATCAGCGGCTACCCGGTGGCCGCGCAGATCGCCGGGGTCGTGCCCTACACCCTCGAGCTGACCTTCGCGGCCGTTTTCCTGGGCTACCTCTTCGGCATCCCGCTCGGCATCTCGGCCGCCGTGCGGCGCAACAGCTTCGTCGACTACTTCAACCGCGTGTTCTCGCTCCTGGGGCTGTCGGTCCCCGCGTTCTATTTAGGCATCCTGCTGATCCTGGTCTTCTCGGTGAAGCTGCGCCTCTTCCCGGTGGTCGGCGGCGGCGACTTCTGGGACCCGGTGGACAACCTGACCCACCTGACCCTGCCGGCGTTAGCGCTCGGCATGATGATGACCGCCTACGTCACGCGCATGACCCGCTCGGCCATCCTCGACATCATGCGCGAGGACTACGTGCGCACCGCCCACTCCAAGGGGCTTTCGGAAGGCAAGGTCCTCTACAAGCACGTCCTGCGCAACGCGTTGATCCCGATCGTGGCGCTCGGCGGGCTCTACGTGGTCGTCCTGATCGGCTCCTCGGTCATGGTGGAGATCGTGTTCTCGCGGCCGGGGCTGGGCAAGCTGCTGGTCGGCGCGATCAAGCAGCGGGACTACACGACATTGCAGTCGGTCATGGTGTTTTACGCGTTCCTGGTGGTGGTGTTCAACCTGGTGACCGAGCTGGCGTATGGGCTCGTCGACCCGAGGATCAAGTACAACTGAAATTCCGGGTTCAAGCGTTTCAGGGTTCAGGACGGTTAGAGGGCCCGAAACGGTGCATCTTTTCCTGACTGAACCGTGAACCCCTGAACCCGTTCAACTCAGGCATTTCGATGCGTAAAGACATCAGCCATAACCAGCGCATGTGGCTGGCCTTCGTGCGCAACCGCACGGCGATCGCCGGGGGCGTGATCGCGCTGTTGATTTTCCTGACGGCCATTTTCGCCCCCTGGATCGCCCCCTACGACCCGCTGGACCAGGACCCGTTGTTCCGGCTCGAGCCCGGCAACGAGGAGCACTGGCTCGGCACCGACGACTACGGCCGCGACGTGCTCTCGCGGCTGGTCTGGGGCAGCCGCATCTCCCTGGTGATCGGGTTCGCCTCGGTGCTGATCGGCATGGTGGCGGGCACCGCCCTGGGGATGATCGCGGGCTACTACCGCGGCCGGGTCGAAAGCCTGATCATGCGCGGGATCGATGTCGTGATGAGCTTCCCCGACCTCATCCTGGCGGTCGCCATCACCGCCGCGCTCGGGGCGACCCTCTTCAATCTGATCGTGACGATCGGCATCGTCATGACCCCGGGGTTCGCCCGCATGGCGCACAGCGCGCTGCTGTCCATGCGCGAGCGTGAGTTCGTGCTCGCCGCGCGTTCGATCGGAGCGCGCGACCGGCGCATCCTGTTCAAGCACATCCTGCCCAACATCTTCGGCGAGCTGCTGGTGGCGGCGACCCTGTGGGTGGGGGTGGCCATCCGGCTGGAGGCAAACCTCGCCTTCATCGGGCTCGGCGTGCAGCCGCCCACGGCCACCTGGGGCAACATGATCCGCGAGGGGGTGGATGTCCTCATCAACGCCCCCGGGATCTCCGTCTACTCCGGGCTGTGCATCCTGGTGACCATTCTCGCCTTCAACATGCTCGGCGACGGGGTGCGGGACATGATCGACCCGCGGCTCAGGGGAATCTGAAGTGGCAAATTCGAAGCACGAAATCCGAAATCCGAAACAAACCGCAGAGAAATCCAAAGGATGAAACCGGCAGTGTAGCTGAAGCCAATCAGGTTTCTTGAGCATTGTCCTTTTTGGAATTGTTTCGGATTTCGAGCTTCGAATTTCGGATTTTTTTGGAGCGATAGCGACCGTGACTGACGACATCCTGCTCGACGTCAAACACCTCAAGACCTACTTCTTCCTCGACGAAGGGGTCTCGCAGGCCGTCGACGGCATGGATTTCACGATCCGCCGCGGGCACACGCTCGGCATGATCGGAGAGTCCGGCTGCGGCAAGAGCGTCTCCGCGCTGTCCATCCTGCAGCTGATCGCCATGCCGCCGGGCAAGATCATCAGCGGCGAGATCCTCTTCGAAGGCGAGGACCTGCTGCGCAAGAGCAAGGCAGAGATCAAGAAGATCCGCGGCAACGACATCTCCATGATCTTCCAGGAGCCCATGACCTCGCTGAACCCGGTCTTCACCATCGGCGATCAGATCATGGAACCCATCCGGCTGCACCAGGGGGTGGACAAGGCGCGCGCCCGGCGGATGGCGATCGAGATGCTTGAGCTGGTGGGCATCCCCTCCCCGGCCAAGCGCGTGGACGAATACCCGCACCAGCTCTCCGGCGGCATGCGCCAGCGCGCCATGATCGCGATGGCGCTCTCCTGCCGGCCCAAGCTCCTGATCGCCGACGAGCCGACGACCGCGCTCGACGTCACGATCCAGGCCCAGATCCTCGCCCTGATCCAGCGCATCAAGCAGGAGATCGGGATGGCGGTGCTGATGATCACCCACGACCTGGGGGTCATCGCCGAGACGGCCGAAGACGTCGTCGTCGCCTACGCCGGCAAGGCGGTCGAGGCCGCCGATGTCGTCACCGTCTTCCGGTCCCCGGCCCACCCCTACACGCGGGCGCTCTACAACTCCATCCCGCGCCTGACCGACACGAAGAAGCGACGGCTCGAGGTGGTCTCGGGCCTGGTGCCCAACCCGCTCGAGTTCCCGACCGGGTGCCGCTTCCACCCGCGCTGCCGGCACGCCCTGGATTTCTGCCGCACCGACGAGCCGCCGATGATCGCGCTGTCGGATCACCACCGGGTGCGCTGCTTCATGCACGACCCGGCCAGGAAAATGCACTTTCCGGCCGCGGAGGTCGACGGGTGAGCGCACCGCTGGTCGACGTCCGCAACCTGGTCAAGCACTTCCCGATCCACGCGGGCATCCTGTCGCGTGAGGTCGGCCGGGTGCAGGCCGTGGACGGGATCAGCTTCACGATCGGCAAGGGGGAAATCCTCGGGCTGGTGGGCGAATCGGGCTGCGGCAAGACCACGGCCGGCCGGCTGCTCGTCAAGCTGCTCGAGCCGACATCGGGCGAGATCCGCTTCGAGGGGCGGGACATCGCGACCGTCGGCGGCGGGGCCCTCAGGGCGCTGCGGCGCGACATGCAGATCATCTTCCAGGACCCCTATGCCTCGCTCAACCCGCGCATGACGGTAGGGGACATCGTCGGCGAGCCGCTCTTGATTCACGGCACCGCCCGGCCGGGCGAGATCGCGGAGCGCGTGAATCAGCTGTTGCAGACGGTGGGGCTGGAGCCCTTCTACGGCACGCGCTACCCCCACGAGTTTTCGGGCGGGCAGCGGCAGCGCATCGGCATCGCGCGGGCGCTCGCCCTGAACCCCAAGCTGATCGTCTGCGACGAGCCGGTGTCGGCGCTCGACGTCTCGATCCAGGCCCAGGTGATCAACCTGCTCGAAGACCTGCAGGCACGCTTCGGGCTCACCTACCTCTTCATCGCGCACGACCTGAGTGTCGTGAAGCACATCTCCCACCGCATCGCGGTGATGTACCTCGGCAAGATCGTCGAGACCGCGTGGACCGCGGACCTGTTCCGGCGGCCGCTGCACCCTTACACCGAGGCGCTGCTGTCGGCCGTGCCGATCCCCGACCCGACGATAACGCGCCGCAAGATCGTCCTGCACGGGGACGTGCCGAGCCCCATCAACCCGCCCTCGGGCTGCCGCTTCCGCACCCGCTGCCCCTTGGCCGAAGACATCTGCGCGGCCGAGGAGCCGCCCCTGCTCGAGCTCGAACCCTACCACTGGGTCGCCTGCCACGTCGCCAGCCGCGGAACCCGCCTTTAATATTGCGTCTGACGGCCGGATGCTGCGTTGCCGGCCGCCTCAACCTGCTCACATACTGGTCAGTATGCTGCGCGGTTTCGGCGACCGGCGCCTTGGCTGACGGCCCGATACTCGTTTTCAAGCACGCCCCATAAGTCAACTGATGACCGACGTTCTGTGAATTGCCCCATTGAAAAGCCGATCGGCACCACATTCTGTGGTTCCGATCGGCTTGACACACAATTTTGACCGTGAGATCATGCCCTAATTTTGAACCTGCCGCACCACCATCACATTGTTAACCCTTCACCCCGCAGGAGACCTCCGATGGAGCGCTTCGCCGAAACCACCAAGCAGACCTACGAAGGATGGGACGAGTTCTACAGTCGGCCGATCGACGAGAAGCTGGAGTCCTTCAAGATGAAGGGTCGCGTCTTCGACGTCATTTTCGCCCAGCAGTTCGACCGCCAGTTCCTGGACGACCTCTGCGACCTCGCCGACAAGATCCGCCTGCTCGCCAAGACCAAGAGCGGGGCCCAGAAGCTGCGCGGCCTGCTGCCCCACAAGCGGGCCATGCTCTACTTCGTGCAGCCCTCCACGCGCACGTTCCTGTCCTTCCAGAACGCCTGCTACCTGCTGGGGCTCAACGTCTCCGAGAGCCGCGGCACGAGCACGAGCTCCGAGGTGAAGGGCGAGTCCCCCGAGGACACCATCCGCACCTTCGCGAGCTACGTGGATCTGATCATCTCGCGCCACCCGGAGGCCGGCTTCGCCGAGAAGACCTCCTGGGTGCTGAACCAGACCGAGCGGCCGGTGCCGGTGCTGAACGGCGGCTCCGGGCCGGACCAGCACCCGACCCAGGCGCTGCTCGACATCTACACCCTGGAGCGCGAGTTCGAATCGATCGGCGGGCTCGACGGCAAGAAGATCGCCATGGTGGGCGACCTCAAGCGCGGCCGCACCGTGCGCTCCCTCTCCTACCTCATGAAGAATTACAAGGACGTGACCCTCTACTACGTGGCGCCCGAGGTTTTCCGCATGAAGGACGACATCAAGGCCTTCCTCAAGCGGCACGCCATCCCCTTCCACGAGACCGACGACTTCGAAAGCGTCATGCCCAAGGTCGATGCCATCTACATGACCCGCATTCAAAACGAGTACGCCAGCGACCCGAAGAGCGAGACCGAGACCTTCCCGGCCTTCCACTTCCGCACGGAGCACCTGTCCAAGATCCACGCTCACTGCGCCATCATGCACCCCCTGCCGCGGCGCTACGAGATCGACGTGGCCGTGGACAAGGACCCGCGCGCAGCCTACTGGCGCCAGGAGCGCAACGGCATGTGGATCCGCGCGGCGCTGATTGCCTACGTGTTCCGGGTGGATCGGGAGATCCTGGCCGAATTCGCGTGAAAACCCAGTGGCGGGCCGTGATCCGGCGTTGCGCGGCTCGGGTGAATGCTCACATACCGGCCGGTATGCTGCGCTTCCCCCATCGCCGCGCGCCTTGGCTGACGGCCCGTCACTGGGTTTTGAGCCGCCTGTCGGAGGGATGGTATTTCGGGGTTCGGATTGCCGAATATCCAATTACCTGAACACCCAAACATTTAAGGGGATTGCAGTCGCAGGTCCGGGACCGGGTGGAGATACTCGCGCAGGAAGCTGTCGATGATGCGCACCCGGTCGGGCTGCAGGAACTCCTCCCCGCCGTGGTCCACCCCGTTCAGGATCACCAGGGTCACCGGCACATCCGCCCGCTTCAGGGCCTCGGCGAAGGCTTCGCTCTGCTGCACCGGGACGGTTGCGTCCCGGTCGCCGTGCATGATGAGAAACGGCGGGTCGTCCGGGGAGACGTGTGCAATCGGGCTCGCCCTGCGGGCGATTTCGGCCATCCTCGGCCCGCTGCCGCCCAGCAGACGGGCGACGGCGTGCTCGGCCATGGCCGGGTCGGTGCAGACGCGCGAGAGGTCCGCGCGGCCGTACCAGTCGATCACCGCCTGGACGCGGCTCGACTCGTGCGGCGGCCCCTCCCCCGGGTCGTCGCCGGTTGTGCCCAGCAGCGCGGCCAGGTGCCCGCCGGCCGAGTCTCCCCAGGCGATCAGGCGATCGCGGTCGAGCCGGTACTCCCTGGCGTGGGCGCGCAGCCAGCGGACGGCCGCCTTGCAGTCCTCGATCTGGGCGGGGAAGGCGGCGTCCTGACTCAGCCGGTAGTTGACGCTGGCCACCGCGTAGCCTTTGAGCGCCCAGGGGACCGGCACGCAGTCCTCCTTGCTCCCGTAAGTCCAGGAGCCACCGTGGATCCAGACGATCAGGGGGAAGGGCCCCTCGCCCGCGACCGGGACGTACAGGTCGAGCTTCTGCCGTTCGTGCCCGCCCGGGACATAGGCCAGGTCGCGGTACGCCGCCAGGCCGGGGGGGACATCGATGAGGGACCGCCTGCGCCGGGCGCCACGCGATCAGGAGGAATGCGACCGAAAGTAGCCCGGCCGCATGTTTAGTGAGTCCCGGTCCCATTTTTTCCCATTAAGTGTACAAGCCGCCTTGCCGCATTCTCTTCGCGGCTGGAAAGCCGCTCCCACAGAAAAGCCCCCAACCTCCAAACACCTAAATACCAAACACTAAACACCGCCCCCACTACTTGGCGTTGACCTTCTTCCAGGTTTTGACGAACTCGTCGACGATGTCGCCCGCGGCCTCCCGCACCCCGGAGAGGCGCTCGGTGATGCCCAGCTGCTCGGGGATGCGCAGCGTGATCGCGCGGACCGCCGCCGGGTGCCGCGCCGGCGTGGCCGGCTCGATCAGGTAGAGGCCGATGTTGTAGACGTAACCGAAGGAACATTTCATCGCGTCCACGTTCAGATAGAGCACGGGCGTGTTCGCGCTTTCGTCCGCGGGGTCCAACCGGATCCCCGCGATGCGCAGCCTGAGCTCCATGTCCTCGAGGAGCATGTCGCCGAACAGGCCGTCGCGCTCGATCTCGGGTTTGATGCGTTCGACCTCCAGCCGGACCGCCGTGAGCCCCTTGAGGACCTCCGGCTGCCCCACCCGCAGATGGGCTGATGCCGGTCCGGCGACCAGCAGCGACACCAACGCGACCCACACCCATTTCGGCAGTCTCATGCGAGAGCCCCTTTCTCCTGCGGCCGGGCCTTCGGCCGCCACGGCTGGGATTTGAACCAGGCCGTCACGGCAGCCACCCCCACGAGGATAGCCATCCCGGCGGCATTCACCCAAATGGTGGCCCACACCCCGCGCCCGAAGACGTCCAGGGCCATGCCCCCGATGAACGACATCGCGATCCCGCAAAGGAACACCGGGAGCGCCTGCTGGCCGGTCTTGACGATCGGCGCCGCGAGCCGTCCGTTCAGCACGCGCTCGCGGCCCTTGAAGATCGCCACCGCAAGGTACGCCAGGCAGAGGAAGTGCGCGTACCTAAGTACCCCCAGGTTCGTCTTGCTCACCAGCGGCTCGAGGTGTTCCCGGAGCACGCCCAGCCACGGCACCCGGGAGTGGGTTGCGAAATGGCTGACCGGGATGCACGCGATCACGAACAGCACGCAGGCGACCGTCAGCCACGGGCTGATGCGCGGGGGGCGGACCCATCCCGCCGCCAGGAAATACCCGGTGTAGAAGAGCAGCTGCCAGGCGAACGGGTTGAAGAACCACGGCCGGTCGAACGCCATTTCCGCGGGCAGCTCCAGTTTAAACAGCGGCACGGCCAGATACAAGAGGACGACGGCCGCCCCGGCGAGCGCCGGGTGGACGCGCGCGAGCAGCATCACCAGCGGCATCATCGCGATCACGACCATGTACATGGTCAGGATGTCGAAGTAGTTGGGGACGTAGACGAGGGCGTAGAGCCCGAGCAGGGCGTCCTCGGTGTGCTGGAAGAAGTAGGTGAGGTTCAGCAGGTCGATGTAGTCGACCCCCGTCTCGAGGAAGCGGTTGCCCGCCACGCACAGGGTCGCGATGATGAAGAAGAGCCCCAGGTTGCAGGCGTAGAGCTCGGCCACGCGCTTGACGACCCGGGCCGTGCCCGCCAGGAAACCGGCCTGCCGGAAGACCCGGCTGTAGGCGGTCGCCGCCGCGTACCCGGACACGAACACGAAGATGTCGGCCGAATCGCTGAACCCGAAGGCCCCCGGCTTGTACCAGGCCAGCCAGTTGCCCGGCATGTGGGACACGAAGATGGTCAGCAGCGCCACCCCGCGGAAGAAGTCGAGACGCGCATCGCGAATTTTCGGGGCAGGGGCAGTCTCGGCCATTACCTGAATCCGGCAAGGGTATTAATCGTCCCGTAATTATGCCGTCATGCCGGACTTGATCCGGCATCCATACTTGTTTGAATTCACTGGATTCCGGCTAAAACCATGCCGGAATGACGATGTAAAAACAATTATGAGTCCGCTAATAAACGACCCGGGCGGTGACCAAGCAGATTGGCCGCCAGGGTGGTCAAGATATAATGCACCGCCCGGGAGATGACAATCGACCCGGGCGACCACGCGCGAAAAAGGCTTGTCTCCGAGCGGGGCAGCCTGTATTTTCAAATCCTCTATAACAACAAGCTGCGGGCGCCCGTCGTGGGCCCGACGGTTCGCCATCGCGAGCCTCTCGGAGCAAATGACCGTATGCCACCGGACATCCTGAAGCGATTCGATTTGAGCGGCCGGACGGCCGCGATCACGGGCGGGGGCGGCGAGCTTTGCGGCCACATGGCCGAAGCCCTCGGCGCCATGGGGGTCCGGGTGGCGGTGCTGGACATCGACCTCGCCAAGGCCGAAGCCCGGGCGGCGGCGGTGGCCGCCGCCGGGGGCAGCGCCCGCGCCTACCGCTGCGACGTGCTCGACCCGGCCGGGGTCCGTGCGGCCTGCGAGGCGGTTGCGCGCGAGCTGGGCAGCCCGGATTTCCTGATCAACGGCGCCGGCGGCAACGACCCGCGCGCCAGCACCTCCGAGGAATTCCACGAGCCCCCGGCGGGCGTTCCGGCCGGAGGCAAGTCCTTTTTCGAGCTGGACCCGGCCGGGTTCCGCCAGGTGTTCGACCTCAACTTCCTCGGCACGTTCATCGTGAGCCAGGCCTTCACCCGGGGCATGGTGGAACGCGGGCGGGGTGCGGTGGTCAACATGTCCTCGATGTCCGCCTTCACCCCGCTCACGAAGATCCCGGCCTACGCGGCCGCCAAGGCCTCGGTCAGCAACTTCACGCGCTGGCTCGCGGTGCACTTCGCGCACACCGGCGTGCGGGTCAACGCGCTCGCTCCGGGCTTCTTCATGACCGAGCAGCTGAAGTTCCTGCACATCGACCGCGCCACCGGGGAGCTGCTGCCGCGCGCCCGCAAGGTGATCGCGCACACCCCCATGGGCCGCTACGGGCAGCCCGACGACCTCATCGGCGCGCTCGTCTGGCTGCTGTCGGAGGCCTCCGCCTTCGTAACCGGCGTGGTCGTGCCCGTCGACGGCGGGTTTTCGTCCTACAGCATCTGACCGGAAGGGCAGGCCCCATGGCAAGCGTCATCCTGAAGGATCTCGTCAAGCAGTTCAAAACCGCGACCGCGGTCGACCGCCTGAGCATCGAGATCCAGGACCGCGAGTTTGCCGTCCTCGTGGGCCCCTCGGGCTGCGGCAAGACCACGGCGCTGCGGATGATCGCCGGCCTCGAGCCGGTGACTTCCGGCGAGATCTTCATCGGCGAACGCCGGGTGAACGACGTCAACCCCAAGGACCGGGACATCGCCATGGTGTTCCAGAACTACGCCCTCTACCCGCACATGAGCGTCCGGGAGAACCTGGGTTTCGGCCTGAAAATGCGCAAGTTCCCCGGGCCGAGATCGACCAGCGCGTGCAGGAGGCGGCCGACATCCTCGGCATCCACGACCTGCTCGACCGGCGGCCGAAGCAGCTCTCGGGCGGGCAGCGCCAGCGCGTGGCGGTGGGGCGCGCGATCGTGCGCAAACCCAAGGTCTTCCTGTTCGACGAGCCGCTGTCGAACCTGGACGCCAAGCTGCGGGTGGCGATGCGCGCGGAGATCAGCAAGCTCCACCGGCGCCTGGGGGCGACCATCATCTACGTCACCCACGACCAGGTCGAGGCCATGACCATGGCCAACCGCATCTTCATCATGAACCACGGGCGCCTGCAGCAGAGCGGCGCGCCGCTGGAGGTCTACCGGCAGCCGGCCAACCGCTTCGTGGCCGGGTTCATCGGCTCCCCGGCCATGAACTTCATGGATGCGACCCTGGTGCGGGAGGCGGCGGGCTTCGCGGTCGACGCAGGCGGGTTCCGGCTGCGGCTGCCCGAGTCCCTCCACCCGGGGCTGGACGCCTACGCCGGGCGCCCGGTCGTCTTCGGCGTGCGGCCCGAGGACATCGCGGCGGTCGGCGCCGACCCCGGCAGCGGCGCGACCCTGCGCGCGCGGGCCGAGGTGGTGGAGACCCTCGGCGCGGAGACCTTCGTCCACCTGAGCTGCGGGGGGCACACCCTCGTCGCGCGCATCGACTCCCCGGAACGGCCGCTGGCGGTCGGCGAGCCGCTCACGGTGGAGCTGAAAATGGGCAAGACCCACCTGTTCGACAACGAGACCTCCCGCACGATCGTGTGATCGCGCCGGGACCGAGATGATCCCACACTCAAGGAGGGTACCATGAGCAAGCGTGCATGCGTCGTAGTGCTGGCCCTTATTTGCGCGGCCGTCGTCCCGACCGCGGCCCTGGCCCAGGTCGACTGGATGCAGTTCAAGGGCACCGAGGTCCGCTTCCTGATGAACAAGCACCCCTTCACGACCTTCATCGAGCCCAGGATCCCCGAGTTCGAGAAGCTCACCGGCATCAAGGTCGTCTTCGAGGTCTTCCCCGAGGACCAGTACCGCAACAAGCGCACCATCGAGCTCAACGCCGGCGGCAAGCTGGACGGCTACATGATCATGCCCGGCCAGGACGACCTGCACTACTGGAAGGCCGGCTGGCTCCAGCCGCTGGACGACTTCATCAAGGACCCCAAGCTGACGGACGCCGCCTGGGACCCCAAGGATTTCTTCTCGAGCTTCACCAAGGCCTCGACCGTCGACGGCAAGCAGATCGGCGTCGTCATCAACGCGGAGACCTCGCTCCTGTCCTACCGCAAGGACCTCTTCGACCGGTTCAAGGTCAAGGTCCCGACGACCATGAAGGAGCTCGAGGAGACCGCCAAGTTCTTCCACGGCAAGGAAGTGGACGGCAAGAAAATGGTCGGCATCACCCTGCGCGGCAAGGGCGCGGCGGCCACCTCCCAGTGGGTGGACTTCCTCTACAGCTTCGGCGGCGCCTGGACCAACGCCCAGGGCAAGTCGGCCTTCGCCTCGGCCCAGGACATCGCCGCCTTCAAGTACTACGGCGACATCCTGCGCAACTACGGGCCGGAGGGCGGCGCCATGCTGCACTGGGCCGAGAGCACCTCGGTCTTCATGGAAGGCAAGGCGGCCATGATCTACGACGCCAACGTCTTCAAGTCGCTCTACGAGAACCCGAAGGAGTCCAAGGTGGCGGGCAAGATCGGCTACGCCGTGATCCCGGCCGGCCCGGCCGGCAGCGTCCCGCACGTGTCCAACTGGAGCCTCTCGATCAACAAGAACAGCGACCCCAAGCGCCAGAAGGCGGCCTGGCTCTTCGTCCAGTGGGCCACCAACAAACCCAATGCGCTCGGCGCGCTTTTGGCGGGCGTCCCGGCCGGCCGGGCCTCGGCCTGGGACTCGGCTGAATACAAGGCGGGCGACAAGCAGCCCGACTGGACGGCCGGCACCAAGAAGTCCTTCGAGCTCGGCCAGCCCCAGTGGAACCCGCCGGTCATCAACGTGCCCGAGATCCGCGACATCACCGGGCAGGTGATCGTGGACGCGATCCAGGGCAAGGACGTGGAGGCCTCGGCCAAGAAGGCGGCCGAGCTGATGGACAAAAAGATGGAGATCTGACCGCCGCGGCTCCCCCTCACCCTGCCCTCTCCCTCCTGGGGGAGAGGGTTAGGGGAAGGCGGGACCGGCCCGGCTGTCGCCCCTCCCCTTGCGGGAGGGGCCTGGGGGAGGGGTGATGCTCCCAAGTATCAAACGTCCCATAGTCGTCTTGACATTGTCATCCGGCGAAAGCCGGATCCGCATTTCATTTTCAGTTCCTGTTTCGTGCCCTGTCGTGACGGGACCGGGGTGCCATGAGCGTTTTGGACGCTATCAGCCGCTTCGTCGACCGCCGCCAGGCGCTGGTCTTCCCCGCGCCGGCGGTGGCCGTGCTGTTCCTGCTGGTGGTGCTGCCGATCGCCTTCAACCTCTACCTGGCCTTCACCAAGTGGACGGTCGGGCTGGGGCAGCCGCGCTGGATCGGCTTCGACAACTTCGTCGAGCTGGTGACCGACGAGCGCGTCTGGAACGGCGTCTGGGTGATGATGCTCTTCAGCGGGCTGAGCCTTGCGCTCGAGCTCGGGCTGGGGCTCGCCATCGCGATTTATTTCAACCGGGAGTTCCGGGGCAGCGAGCTGGTCCAGGCCATCTACATCTTCCCCTTCGCCGCCACCCCGGTGGCCGTGGCGCTGATCTGGCGTATCATGCTCAACCCCGAGATCGGGGTGCTGAACTACCTGCTGCGCAGCGTCGGGCTGCCCGGGAGCCTCTGGGTCAGCAGCGAGCACACGGCGGTCCTCTCCCTCGTCATGGTGGACGTGTGGAAGTGGACGCCCATGATCACGCTGATCGTTCTGGCGGGGCTCAAGTCGCTGCCGCCCGAACCCTACGAGGCGGCGCGCATCGACGGGGCGAGCGCGTTCCAGATCTTCCGCCACATCACGCTGCCCCTGATCCGGCCGGTCCTGATCGCGGCCCTCATGCTGCGGTCGCTCGACAACCTGAAAGAGTTCGACATGATCTACACCATCACCCAGGGAGGCCCGGGGACCGCCTCCGAAACCCTCTACCTCTATTCCTACCAGGTCGGCTTCGGGTTCTTCAAAGCCGGCTACGGCTCGGCGCTGATGGTGGTGGTCTTCCTGATCGTGCTGGTGTTCAACGTCGTCATGAACCGCCTGCGCCTGAGCGCGCAGGACCGCTGAAGCAGGCCCGCGATGCCCTCGACGGCCGCCGCGAAAACGTTCCGCTCGGTCCTGTTCTACGCCGGGGCGGTCGCGCCTGAGCGCCCCCCAGGTGTTCGTTTTCGCCTGGATGATCATGACCGGCCTGAAGACCGGGTCCCAGAACATCAGCTACCCGCCGGAGTTCGTCTTCACGCCCACGCTCGAGAATTTCCAGGCGGTCTTCCAGCAGCACAATTTCCTCCTCTACCTCTTCAACAGCCTGGTGATCGCGGGGCTGGCGACCTTCATCTCGCTCGTGCTCGGGCTGCCGGCCGCCTACTCGATCGCCAAGTACCGGCAGGGCAAGATCGGCATGCTGATCCTGCTCGCGCGCATGACCCCTTTCGTGAGCTACCTGCTGCCGTGGTACATCATCTTCCGCTACCTGAAGCTGATCGACACCTACACGGCGCTGACGCTCACGCACCTGATCATCACGCTGCCGATGGTGACCTGGCTGATGGTGGCCTTCTTCGAAAGCGTCCCGGCGGACCTCGAGGACGCGGCCATGATCGACGGCTGCTCGCGCGTCCAGAGCTTCGTCCGCATCGTGCTGCCGCTCGTGCGCAACGGCATCGCCACCTCCGCGATCATGTCGTTCATCTTCTCCTGGAACCAGTTCCTCTTCTCGCTGATCCTCTCCGGCCCGCAGACCAAGACCGTGCCGGTCGCCGTCTACAACTTCATCTCCTACGGCAAGATCGACTGGGCCGGCATCGGTGCCGCGGCGACGCTGATCGTCCTGCCCGTTTCGATCTTCGCCTTCTTCGTGCGCAAGACCATCGTCCAGGGGCTGACGATGGGGGCGTTGAAAGATTGAGCGAAAGAAGACAAGTGTTCAGTGTTTGGTTTTTAGTGTTTGGCAACCAAACACCAAACCCGAAACACTAAACACCCAAGGCTGTCACCACCCATGCCCACCCTGCTTGTAGACTCCAAGCCGATCCCCGATATCGATCTCGTCGTCTTCGACAAGGACGGGACCCTGATCGAGCTCTACCACTACTGGTCGCAGATGGTGTTCCTGCGCGCGCAGCTCATCTGCAAGTCGCTGCAGATCGACCCTGCGCACGAGGCCGGGCTGCGCTGGGCGCTCGGGGTGGACGAAAACGCCGGCCGGCTGCGGCCCGAGGGGCCGGTCGGGCTCAAGAAGCGGGAGATCGTCATCCAGGCGGCCGTCGACTACCTGTCCGGGGTCGGCTGCCGTGACACCCAGAGGACCTGCGCCGAGGCCTTCGAGCGCGCGGACGACATCTCCGGCCGCGAGCTGGAGCGCTTCGTCCGGCCGGTCCGGGGGGCGGTGGAGCTGCTCGGGGCGCTCAAGCGCGCGGGCGGCCGCGTCGCGGTCGCGACCGTAGACGTCAGCCGCCGCGCCCGGCTCGCCATGGAGTTCATGGGCGTGGGCGACGGCGCTCGATCTCATCGTCGGCGGGGAAGAGGTGACCCGCTCGAAACCCGACCCGGAGATGCTCCATCTGATCCTCGAACGCCTGGGGGTCGACCGCTCGCGGGCCGTCATGGTCGGCGACGCCCTCAACGACGTCCAGATGGGCCTCAACGCCGGCCTGAAGGCCGCGATCGGCGTGCTCACCGGCTTCGCCACCGCCGACCAGCTGCGGGAGCTCACCCCTTTCGTGGCCCGGGATGTGTCGGAGATTGCAGTGCTGCCGTAAAACGCCCCACGGACGGGCGGCATGGGTGCTCGGCCTGTCGGTTTTACATAAGCGGGCCATGACGCCCGCCGTCAGGTTATCAGCCAGTCAGTTTGTTTTTTGTGGAAGAGGCTTTCAGCCTCGATCGTCGCGGCTGGAAAGCCGCTCCCACAGGAGACATGCCAACTTACTTGATAGACCGCCAATAACGTTCACATTGTGCAAGGCCGATCACGACTTATGATGAGGGCTGATTCGAGCAACCGTTATCATGCTCGAACCCATCTTAAAAATCGCGGATCACGGCCGCAGGCAAGGCGCCGGCCGCCGAAACCGCGCAGCATGCTCTACAGTATGTGAGCAGGTTGAGGCGGCCGGCAACGCCGCATGAGGCCGTCAGATGCATTTTTAAGATGGGTTTTCGAAATGGAGGTGGTTATGGATAAGATTCTGTCCTGGGTGAAGGCCGTCCTGGCCGTCACCCCCGAAACCTGGCGCCGGCTGACGCACGATCTGCCGCCGGAGCTGCTCACCACGCCGCCCGCGCCGGGGCAGTGGTCCGCCGCTGGAGTGCCTGCAGCACCTCATCGACACCGAGCGGGTGTTCCACTTCCGGCTCGGGTGCGTGCTCGAAGGCAAGGACTTCCCGGCCTTCAACCCCGACACGCAGGGCAAGACCCCGGACCGCAGCCGGTCGCCCGCGGATCTCGCCGAAGAGTTTGCGGGCCTGCGGGCCGAAAGCTTCAGAGCGCTCGCCGGCATCGGGGCGGCCGATTTAGTCCGCTCGGCCCGCCACCAGGAGCTGGGGGTGGTCACCCTGAACGAGATGGTGCACGAGTGGGCGGCCCACGACCTCAACCACACGGTCCAGGCGGAACGGGCGATGATGCAGCCCTTCATCCGCGGCTGCGGGCCCTGGCAGCGCTACTTCGCGGACCACCGCATCCCGCTGAGCTGAAAACGGCGTCTGGCGACACAAGCGCTCTTGCGCGCACGGCGCTGTCGGTTTAGGTGTGCATGGGAGAGGGACTCACTCCCAATAGAAAATCGCGGCTGAAAGCCGCTCCCACAAGTGCCCAAACTCTTTTCAGGCAAGCCGGCCTCTCTCCTGTGGGAGCGGCTTTCCAGCCGCGACGATCGAGGCTGTATGCCACTCCTGCAACAAACACGCTTGATGGCCGATAGGGTGACGCCGGACGTCATGACCCGCCAAACACCCAGATACCCAAACACCAACCAGCGGAGAAAGCCCATGATCGCATGTCCCGACGGCAACGTCCTGGCCGAGCTCCTCGAGCTCCTCAAGCTCGAGAAAATCGAAGAGAACATCTTCCGCGGGCAGAGCCAGGACCTGGGCTTCCGCAGCGTCTACGGCGGCCAGGTGCTGGGGCAGGCGCTCTCGGCCGCCTACCAGACCGTCCCGGTCGAGCGCCGCGCCCACAGCCTGCACGCCTACTTCCTGCGGCCCGGGGACGTCGAGCGGCCGATCGTCTACAACGTGGACCCGATCCGCGACGGCACGAGCTTCACGACCCGACGGGTCGTGGCGGTGCAGAAGGGCAAGGCCATCTTCAGCATGTCCGCCTCCTTCCAGGTGGACGAACCGGGCTTCGACCACCAGGACGCCGCCCCGTCGGTGCCGGGACCCGACGGCATCCTCTCGGAGCTCGAGTCCGCCATGCGGATCGAGGCCCAGATCCCCGACGCCAATCCGGGACAAGCTCCTCTGCCGCCGGCCGATCGAGGTGCGGCCGGTCAACCCCATGAACCCGTTCGCGCCCGAGCGGCGCGAGCCGGCCCGCAACGCCTGGTTCAAGACCATAGACCGCATGCCCGACGACCCGCGCGTGCACCAGTACCTGCTGGCCTACGCCTCCGACTACGCCCTCGTCACGACCTCGCTCTACCCGCACGGCCACAGCTTCTGGGAGCCGGAGATGCAGGTCGCAAGCCTCGACCACGCCATGTGGTTCCACCGCGATTTCCGCATGGACGACTGGCTGCTCTACGCGATGCAGAGCCCGAACGCCTGCAAGGCCCGGGGCCTCGCCTTCGGCAAGATCTTCACGCGCGAGGGGGTGCTGGTGGCCTCGGTGGCCCAGGAGGGGCTGATCCGCTTTCGCGGGAAGCCGAAGAGCTGAAACGATGGAGATCCGCCCGTTTCACCCCGAGGACGAAGCCGCGGTGATCGCGCTCTGGAAACGCTGCGACCTGGTGCGCGCTTGGAACGACCCGCACAAGGACATTCAGCGCAAGCTGCAGGTCCGGCCGGATTTGTTCTTGGTCGGGATCGTCGACGGCCGGATCGTTGCGTGCGTCATGGCCGGCTACGAAGGCCACAGAGGTTGGCTGAATTATCTGGCGGTTGACCCGGGATATCAGCGCCGCGGTTATGCACGGCCATTGTCGATTGAAGCGGAACGGTTGCTGCGGGCGGCCGGCTGCCCGAAAATCAACCTGCAGGTCCGGACGTCCAACCACCGCGCAATCGAGTTTTACCGGAGGCTCGGTTATTCCGTGGACGAGGTCTCGAGCATGGGCAAGCGGCTGGAACATGATGACGGAACCGGTTGAAGACTGCTGCGACAAAGGAGGCGTTCCGTGAAAATCACCATCCTCGACGACTATTTCGACACGGTCCGCACCCTCCCGTGCTTTGCAAAGCTGGCCGGGCACGCGGTGACGGTCTGGAACGACCACGTTCAGGCGGTCGACGCGCTCGCCGCGCGGCTCAGGGACACGGAGGCGCTCGTCCTGATCCGCGAGCGCACGCAGATCCGTGAACCGCTGCTCGAACGGCTCGACGCGCTGCGCCTCATCAGCCAGCGCAGCGTCTATCCCCACATCGACATCGAGGCCTGCACGCGACGCGGGGTCATCGTGTCCTCCAACATGCACGCCGGCAGCCCGTGCTATGCCGCGGCGGAGCTCACCTGGGGGTTGATCATCGCGGCCGTGCGCCGGATCCCTCAGCAGATGGCCGCGCTGCGCGCCGGCACCTGGCAGATCGGGGTCGGCGACAGCCTGCGCGGCAAGACCCTGGGGATCTACGGCTACGGCAGGATCGGCGCGACCGTGGCCGGCTACGGCAAAGCGTTCGGCATGCACGTCGTGGCGTGGGCGCGCGAGGCATCGCTGGAGCGGGCGCGGCGGGACGGCTACGCGGTCGCGCGCAGCAAGCAGGAGTTCTTCGAGTCCGCCGACGTGATCTCGCTGCACATGCGGCTGGTCAAGGAAACGCGGGGCATCGTCACGCGGGACGACCTGGCCCGCATGAAGCCGACCGCGCTGCTGGTCAACACCAGTCGGGCGCCGCTCATCGAGCCGGGTGCCCTGGTCGAAGCGCTGCGCGCCGGCCGGCCGGGGATGGCGGCGGTCGACGTCTACGAAGAGGAGCCGCTGCGCGACCCCGACCACCCGCTCTTGAAGATGGAAAACGTCGTGTGCACGCCGCACATCGGCTACGTGACCCGCGACGAGTACGACCTCCAGTTCTCCGACATCTTCGACCAGATCACCGCCTACGCGGCCGGCGCCCCCATCAACGTGGTGAACCCGGAGGTTTTAAAGAATGGGGTCACATCTTGATTCTTGATTTTAAACGTAACCTTCCATTTTCATACACAAATCTGGATAGATCTCCGCATGAAAAACATGTCCATCCGTGATGCCGCGGAAGGTGATTTTCCCGCGATCGTCGAGCTGAATGCTCACGAGGTGCAACACACCAGTCCGATGGACCTGGAAAGACTTCGCTACCTGGATTCCATATCCGCCTGTCACAAAGTCGCGACAGTGGACGATGCGGTCGCCGCTTTCCTCCTTGCCATGAAAGACCACTGTGGGTACGTCAACGACAATTATGAATGGTTCGCCGCACGCTACCCGCAGTTCCTCTATGTAGACAGAATCGTTGTTTCATCTAAATTCCAGGGGCGCCGTCTGGGATCTATGCTTTACCAGGACCTGTTCCAGCAGGCGCGGGCAAATCGGATTCAAGTCGTGACCTGCGAGTACAACATCGTTCCGCCCAACGAGCCGTCACGGATCTTTCACGGTAAATTCGGCTTTCGCGAGATCGGGACTCAATGGATAGCGAACGGTGCCAAGCAGGTTTCCATGCAGGCAGCAGAGATCTGACGGTTCAATTGGACGGACGAAGGACGGGGGCCAGACTTGAATTCCCAGCTCCCTTAAGAGCAAGCCAACCCGTCCCTGAAGTAGAAAGTGAATATTTCACACCCGTCCCCTTCCCCGAACACAACGTCCCCTTCCCCGGTTTGCCTTGATTAACTGATAGGTTGATATGCTACTGTAAGCGCATTTATTCTGAAGGCTGGAGGGGCAGACCATGACCACAGAATTGAAGATTACAGATGACGAGGAACGCATCCGCATCATGGCGGATGGCATCCCGTTTAACATCTGGGTGATCGGTCCGGATGGGAGCCAACGTTTTGTCAATCAAACCTATCGCCAGTTTTTCGGAGTGGGCGAACAGGATGCGCTTGGGGATCGCTGGCAGGAACTTGTCCACCCCGAGGATTTTGAGCCCTACACAAAAAAGTTTCTCGCCTGCTTGGCTGAACGCAAACCGTTCCATTCTGAAGTACGTGTAAAACGGGCAGACGGCGAATGGCGCTGGATAGAATCTTTTGGCAACCCGCTGTTTTCGAAGACCGGCGAATTCCTCGGGTATATCGGCACCAGCCCAGACATCACCGAACGCAAACGGTCAGAGCAGGCAATTCGAGAAAGCGAGGTGCGTTACCGCCGGTTGGTGGAAACCGCGTCGGAGGGCATTGGGCAAGTCGACCTGGAAATGCGAATTATTGATGTGAATGAGCGGGCGGCTTCGATGTTGGGATATTCAAGGGCTGAGATGGTAGGGCACCACCTCCAAGAATTCATGATGCCTTCCGAGATGCTGAATTTCGGAAGAAAACTTGAAAATCGAAAAAAGGGATTGTCAGAATCATACGAGGCCTGCTTGGTACGCAAGGATGGTTCCAATCGCTGGGTGCTGATTTCGGCATCGCCCCTGCGGGACAAACAGGAGAGAATAATTGGCTCGTTTGCAATGTTTACCGATATATCCGAACGCAAGCGCGCAGAGGAGGAACTTCGCCGGAGCGAAGAGCGCCTGAGCATGGCCATCAAACTGGCCGGGCTCTGCACTTGGGACATCGATTTGACCACAGGCGATGCCATCGTGTCGGAAAGCCACTTTGAAATGCTCGGCCTCCCG
>CAWHEZ010000021.1:0-31696 GCA_963828345.1 uncultured delta proteobacterium | reverse complement strand
GCTTCGCTGGCTGACGGCGAGAGACGTGAACGGGCTCTGATGCGGTTCAGTCCCGGAGCACCGGGACTCCGTCGATGAAAACGGCCCGCACCGTCCCGGCCCGCCGTGGGATCTCGTCCGGGTCGGCCGCGTGCAGCGCGAAGGTGGCCGGCCGGCCGACGGCCAGCAGCCCGCTCCCGCCGCCGACCAGCAGCGCCGCATTGACCGCGGCGCAGCGCACCGCCTCGGCGAAAGTGAAACCCGCCTGCGCCAGAAGGTGCATCTCCCGCATCACCGCCGCCCCGTGGTCCACCCCCGGGGTCCCCGCGTCCGTGCCGAGCGCGACCGTCACGCCCAGCTTCCGGGCCGTTGCCAGCTGCGCGAGCTGGTGGTCGAGCGTGCGGCGCGCGGCGTCCGGGTCGCGACCGGCAAGGGCCAGCTGATCGGCGTAAGCCTGCATCGTCACGGCCGTGGGCACCCAGACGGTCCCCCGCTCGGCCATGCGCGCCAGGTTGTCCCGCCCCATGAAAAACCCGTGCTCGATCGAGCGGCACCCGGCCATCACGGCGACCCGGACGGGCTCCTCGCCGTTGGCGTGCACCATGACGTCCCGCCCGCGGGCGGCCGCGGCCTGCACGGCGGCGCGCATCTCCTCGAGGCCGAACTGCGGGGCGGTCCGCCGCCCGTACTCGGTCAGGCTGTTCAGGCCGGAGTTGACGATCTTGACGTGATCGCCGGGCTCCGGATCAGCGGCGATCGCCTCGGCGAGCGACACGCCGTCGGGCACCGCCCGGCCGATCAGCCGGCCGTAGCGCCCGGCGCGGTGCCAGGCGCGGCCCGCGGCGCGCACGCCGACCGGGTGGCCGGGGTGCTCCCGCACCCAGCGCGCGACGTTGCCGCGGCAGCCGCCGCCGTCGCGCACGGCCACGACCCCGTGCCGCAGGTGGTCGTCCAGGTGGTCTCGGATCGTGCGCCCCACGACGTCAAAGGGGGCCTGCCGCTGCCGGGTCCTGCAGGCCTCGTCGCGGGTGGCGGTCATCGTCAGGTGAACGTGGCTGTCGATCAGGCCGGGCGTCACGGTGCACCCGCCGCAGTCCATGCTCCCGTCCGGCACCGGCCGATCCGGCGGCAGTTCCTCGATGGACGCAATCCTCCCGCCGGCGATCGTGAGCAGGACGTCTTTTCGCGGAGGGGCGCCGCTGCCGTCGACGAGCCAGCCGGCGCGCAGGCGCAGCGCCGGCGCGGCGGACGGGCTGGGGGGGAGCGGCGGAAAGGCGGGGTTCATGCGCGAGGGGCGCCGGCGGTCACGGGGCGTGGGGCAGGCCGAGCAGCTCCCGGCGCAGGAGGTCGAGCGCCTTCATGGCGAAGCCCTGCTTGTACATCGAGCGGCCGGTGTAGGTGTACTGGAAACGCCACGCGAGCGGACGGTCTCCCGCGGCCAGCCCGATGCAGACGGTCCCGACCGGCTTTTCGGGGCTTCCGCCGGAAGGGCCGGCGATGCCGCTCGTGGCCAACCCATAGGCGGCCCCGGCCGCGCGGCGCGCGCCGGCGGCCATCTCGGCCGCCGTCTCCTCGGACACGGCCCCGCAGCGCTGCAGGGTCTCCTCGGACACCCCCAGGACGCGGATCTTGGAGGCATTGGAGTAGGTCACGGCCGAGAAGAGGAAGTAATCGGAGCTGCCCGGCGTCTCGGTCAGCCAGTGCGCGAGGAGCCCGCCCGTGCAGCTCTCGGCGAGCGCCAGGCTCCCGCCGCGCGCCCGCAGCAGACGCCCGACCGCCCCGGCCATCGACTCTTCCGCATCGGAAAAAACGATGTCTCCGAGGCGCTCCCGGGCCCACGTTTCCGCCTGCGCCAGCGACGCATCGACCTCTCCCGCGTCGCCGCCGGAGGCATACAGCTTGACCTGAATCTCCGGGAATTTCGCCCGCAGCCCCAGCCGCACCCCGGGGACGGCGCGATCGATCCCGGACAGGCGCTCGCCGGTCAGGGACTCGGTCAGCCCGTAGCAGGAGAGCGTCCGGACGCGCCGATGGTCGCGGGCGGCGCCCTGCAGCGCGGCCACGCGCGGCAGGACCTGGTCGGCCAGCATGCGCCGCATCTCGAAGGGCACCCCCGGCAGGAAGAAGAACCGGCAGCGTCCGATCACGAGGCTGAAGCCGGGGGCCGTCCCGACGGGGTTGAAGAGGACGTCGGCCCCTGAGGGCAGCACGGCCTGCTTGCGGATGGAGGGGTTCATGGGGCGGTTGCGCCGGCGGAAGAAATCCTCGATCGAGGCCATGGCCGACGGGTCGAGCTTCAGCTCCACCCCGGCGGCCTTCGCCGCGGCCTCGGAGGAAAGGTCGTCCACGGTCGGCCCCAGGCCGCCGGTCACGACCGCGATGTCGGCCCGGCCGCCGATCTCGATCAGGACGGCCGCGAGCGTGGCGAGATCGTCGCCGACGCCGGACAGCCGCGCCACGGCCACCCCCGCCTGCTCCAGCTCGGCCGCGATGTAGGCCGAGTTCGTGTCCGCCAGCGCTCCCGTGCGGATCTCTTCACCGGTGGCCAGGATTTCGGCGATCATGGGGCTGTGTCCACGTGTGGAGTCTGGAGCTGATCCGGCGGACCGATCAACCGTCTCATATTTTTTTGTCATTCCGGCGGAAGCCGGAATCCAGTGGGTTTCTGGATGCCGGATCAGGTCCGGCATGACGGCACTATGTCGCGGCGATTCCTATCGTCTGCCGGAACCGAAATCACTCGCCGCAAAGGCGCATGGCGGCAGAGGAACCTGATCTTCCCGCCGGACGGCCGGACTCAACCCGGCGAGCCGAGGACGAACATCGAGGGCTCCACCGGGACGTTGGGCCAGTACCGCTCGACCAGCAGCTGGACCAGCGCCTTGCGGTCGTTGGACACCGCCACCCGGTAGGGCACCTTGAAGCCGCCGACCAGCTGCATCTCCTGGAAGTTGATCTGGAAGAGCATGGTGCCGAAGGTGTCGTAGACCTCGGTCTGCAGCACCTGGGTCTTGCTCTCGTCGAGGAAGATCTTCTGGTGCACCCCCCAGGTGCGCATCAAGAGCAGCGCCCAGCCGTCGCCGGAGCGCACGCGCACCAGGCGCGCGGAGGCGTGCTCGCGGATCGGGATGCGGCCGCGCAGCACGGCCAGGATGTCGCTCGCCTGGATGGGGACCGAGAGCAGCCGCTTGAAGTCCGGGTCCTCGACTTGAATGCGCTTCACCGGGGCGCCCGGCTCGCCGGTGTCCTGGTAGTAGAGCCACTCCCCGTTGCCGGCCATGCGCAGGGCCGGAAACCCGGCGGCGAACAGCACGACGCTGAGGTTGAGCGGATCGGCCCCGACCCAGGCCATGCGCTCGTCCAGCTGAACCTTGCCCTCGTTGCGGACGGTGAGCCGCCCCATGCCCTTGAAGGTCGCCAGCGTCGCGTTGGTCTTGCGGATGCCGTCCAGGATCGCCTGGGCCTCGGCCGCCGTGGATGCGTCCTCCTCGAGCCGCAGCTGCGGGTCCAACGTGCCGCAGCCCGACAGCAGGGCTGCCGCGAGCGCCAGCGCCCCGGCGAGCGCCGCGGCCGATCGCCTGCCGCGTGTTACGGCCCGCGTCACTGGGTCTTCTCCTTCAGCTGGCGGATCTTCATCTGGAGCTCTCGCCGCTCTTTCTGTTTCTCGGGGTCGTCCCGGTCCTTGCCCTTCTGCCGGTCCCGGTTGGCCATGGCCTTCTGGTAGTACGTCAGGGCGTTGGCGCGGTCGTTCAATTTGAGATAGGCGTCGCCCACGTGCTCCATGATGACCGGGTCGTCCGGCACGAGCTCGCTCGCCCGTTTCAGGTGTTTCAGAGCCCGCGGGTAGTCGCCTTTCTTGTAGTAGACCCACCCGAGGCTGTCGGTGATGTAGCCGTCGTCGGGCTTGATCTTGAGCGCTGCGACGATCAGCCGTTCGGCCTCGTCGAGGTCCCGGCCGAGATCCGCGTAGGTGTACCCGAGGTAGTTGAGGGCGTTGGCGTTGCGGGGGTCGAGTGCGATCACCCGCCGCATGGTGTCCATGGAGGCGTCCTTGTTCTTCTGCTTGTCCTGCACCACGCCCAGGCGAAAGAGGAATCGGGTGTTGTCCGGGTCCTTGGCGAGCCCCTGCCGCAGCAGGCGTTCGGCCTCCGCGAGGTTGCCGGCCTCCTCGTGCACCGAAGCGAGGTAAAACCCGACCTCGGAGTTTTCGGGGTTCTTCTCCAGGAGGGTTTGCAGCCGGGCGATGGCCTCCGCGGTCTTGCCCTGCTCCTGGAGGATGAAGGCGGTGTGCACGAGGGCGTCCTGGTGGAAGCGCGAGTCGGGCGTCACCCGGTCGAACGCGGCCAGGGCCTCGGGGTGCTTCTTCTGCCCGAAGAGGCAGAAGCCCTTGAGGTAGTAAAGGTCCGGGCTGTCCGGGGCGCCCTTCAGCATGCCGTTGAGCAGGGTAGAGCGCGTCGTCGTATTTCTTGGGGTCCACGTAGCCCTGGATGAGCTGCAGGACCACCTCGAACTCGCTGCGGCTGCGCTCCCCCAGGGTTTTCAGGATCTCTTCCGATTCGGCCCGGCTGCCCGCCTGCCGCTGGAAGAGCGCCAGCTCGAGCAGCGCCCGGCTGTTGTCGGCGTCGCGCTCGAGGATCTCGCGGTTGAGCTTGGCGGCCTCCTGGCGGCGTCCCTGCTCGCGTGCCAGCTTCAGCAGCTCGAACAGCGGTTCGATGCTTTCGGGGTCGGCCTGCGCGCTGCGGCGGAAGGCTTTCTCCGCCAGGGCGGGCTTGCCCTGGGAGAGGTACATCCGGCCGAGCAGGAAATGCCCGCTGAACGAGTCCGGGAACTTCTCGACGAGGCGGGTGAGAACGCGACTCGCGGCCGGGAGGTCTTCGGCTTCGAGATAGATACCGCCCAGGAGCGTGTAAATCTTCTCCTGGGAGGGGTCGAGCGCCAGGACCTTCTCGTAGGTCGTGGCGGCCGCCGCGGTGTCCTTGCGCAGCTGCTGGATGCCGGCGTAGAGGATCAGGGCCTTGACGTCGTCCGGGCTGCGGGCGAGCAGGTCGTCCAGCACCTCGAGCGCCTTGGCCTCCTCCTTGTTCTGGAGGTAGACGGTCGCCAGCTCCCGCTGGAGGTAGGAGGACTCGGGATCGGCCGCGATGGCCTTGCGCAGCAGCAGGATGGCGCTGTCCGCGCGGCCCGCGCGCCGTTCCTTCTGGGCCGCGAGGAAGTAGTAGTAGGCGTTGTCCGCCTTCTCGAAGGTCGGCCGCGGCTCGGCCGGCGGCTCCGCTGTGGCGGATGGCACGGTTGCCGCCGGTCCGGCGCAGCCGGACAGGATCAGGGGGAGGCAGACGACTGCCGCGCAAAAGAGGCACAGATGCTTTGTCATAGGAAAGGTCCTGGTGCCGGGCGAGGGAAGGTCACGCGCGGGCGGCCTTATTCCATGCCGGTGTCTTCGGAATAGGAGGCGAAATCAGGGATCTCGCGCTTGAAGAAATCACGCATCTTGCGGATGATGTTCTTCTCGATCTGCCGAACCCGCTCCCGGGATATCTCGTACCGGTCCCCGATTTCCTGGAGCGTGACGGGAGTGTCGGAAAAAATGCGCAGCTCGAAGATCTCCACCTCGCGGGGTGACATTTTCTTGCGAAACTCCGAGATCTTGTTGTGCAGCAGGAGCTCGATTTCCTTCTTGGACACCTGGTCCTCGATCGATTCGGCATCCGTGCTGAGGAATTCGATGCGCTCGGTCTCGGAGTCGTTCTTGAGCGGCGCGTCCAGCGACACGTCCCAGCCGTCGAGGCGCTGGTCCATGTCCACGATTTCCCGCTCCGAAACCCCCAGCCGCTCGGACAGCAGCTTGGGCTTGGGGTCGAAGCCCTGGTCGATCAGGCGCTGCTTCTCCTTCTTCAGCTTGAAAAACAGCTTGCGCTGGCCCTGGGTGGTGCCGATTTTGACCAGCCGCCAGTTGTCCATGATGAACTTCAGGATGTAGGCCTTGATCCAGAAAGAGGCATAGTAGGAGAACTTGACGTTCTTGTACGGGTCGAACTTCTTGACCGCCTGCATGAGCCCGATGTTGCCCTCCTGGATGAGGTCGAGCAGGTTCTGCATCCACACCCGCTGGAACTCGAGGGCGATCTTGACCACGAGCCTCAGGTTGGCCGTCACCAGCGCATAGGCCGCTTCCTTGTCGCCCTGCTCCTTCACGCGCGTGCCGTAGTCGCGCTCTTCGTCGCGCGTCAGCAGCCGGTATTTGCTGATTTCCGAAAGGTAGCGCTGCAGCGGGTCGAACTTGACCAGGGACTTTTCGTCGTCGTCCTTCTTCGCTTTGGAGGGCCTGGGTGCCTTGGGGGCCTTGGGCTTAGGCTCTTTTTTGGCCGCCCGCCGGGCGGCGGGTTTCTCTTTCGCCGGCGGCGCCGCCGGCTCTTCCGCGACGGGAGCGGCCGGGGCCGGGCGCAGGGGCTCCTGGGCTTCGGGCGTCACAACGGCCGGTCTGGAAGAGTCGGGCTTCTTGCGCGCGGGTGCAGCCGGGGCCGGCCGGGGAGGTGCGGGCTTCTTGGCGGCGGGCGCCGCGGGGGCCGGCTTTGACGGGACGGACTTCTTAGCCGCAGGCTTGGCGGGGATCGGCTTCGACGGAGCGGGTTTCCTGGCCGCCGGCGCCGCGGGGACCGCCTTGGGAACATTAGGCTTCCTGGCCGCGGACGCTTTCGGGCGAGGCTTGGCGGCCGCCGGCCGGGTGGGCCGCGCGGCGGCTGCGCCCGCCCGGGGTGCCGGCTTGGGAGCGGAGCCCTTCTTAGGAAGGGCCTTCTTTGCCGCGGCGGCCTTCCGCGCGGAAGCCTTGGGGGCGCTCTTCGGCTGCGGCTTGGCCGTTTTTTTCAACGGGATGGCCTTGGCCGGTTTTGCCGGTTTCGCCGCGGCCTTCTTGCGGTCCCGCGCACGACGGTCGGGCTGGCTCTTGGCCTTCGCGGCCGCGGGTTTCTTTTTCTTTGCCGGTGGTTTCATCAAGTGATCCGTCGAGGTTTAACCCTCAAAAATGGTTGAGCAATCGCAGGGGACACAACGTCCGTGGTATGGACAGCGTCCGGGTCCTGTGGTAGAGAAACCGCAATGTGCGCCTGTAGCTCAGTTGGATAGAGCAACGGACTTCTAATCCGTAGGTCGGGGGTTCGAATCCCTCCAGGCGCGCCAGCTGCCGCCGATCGCTGAATATACACTAACGTTCGAAAATATCAACGACTATCTACTTCCGCAGTCGGTCGTCCACTACTCTTTCGGGCTTCAGCCCGACGGCCGCGCAACAAGGAACTCATGCCCGCACTCGTCGACGTTCTCAAGCTCCTTGCGATCTGCGCGGCGGCGGCCATTCTCGGCAACTGGTTCCTCGCCGAAGTCAGAAAATCAAAACGCATGCAGCGCCCCTGGCATTCGGCTTACCTGTCCCCGCCCGGCCTCCTGATGCTGGCGGCGCTGACGCTGCCCCTGCTCTACTGGCTGGCCCGGCGCTGAGGCCCGGCAACCTCCCCGCCCCTCCAACGGCAATAAAAGCGGCTCACCCCTCGTCGGCGCGGCGCATCCGTCGCAGCCGCGCACAGACAGCGCCGCTCCGGGTCACAGCCCGCGACGCCGTCCGGCGCTCCGCCCCCATCCGTCGATGCGCATCGCGATGCGAAACGGCAGGTCGACCAGCGTCTCAAGGATGAACCCCAAGGCCATGAGGCCGTAGGCGCAGGGGATTTTGACGAGGACGTTCAGCGCCCGGTCGACGAACGTTTCCATGCGGACACGATACTGGAAAACATCCTCAAGTCAAGGACATGGCCCCGCCCCTCAAGTACACCGCCCGTAAAGCCGATACTTTCGAATATCCACTTGACCCCCCACTGCAGGAGGATCGCATGGCCGACCGGAATGTCCTTTTCCTGGAAAACCTGGAATGGTTCGACGAGACGGGCAAGGAGATCGTTCACCGTCTGCCCCAGGAGGGTTCGGGGGAGATCAAGTGGGGCGCCCAGCTCACGGTGCGCGAGAGCCAGGCGGCGGTCTTCTTCTATAAGGGCAAAGCCGTGGGGGTTTTCGGCCCCGGCCGCCACACCCTGAAGACGGCCAACATCCCCATCCTCACGAAGATCGCCTCCCTCCCCTGGGGCATGGAAAGCCCCTTGCGGGCGGAGGTGTACTTCGTCAGCCTGAAGGTCTTCACCAACCTCAAGTGGGGCACGCGCGACCCCGTGGCCTACAAGGACGCGGAGCTGGGGCTGGTCCGCCTGCGGGCCTTCGGCGTCTTCAACATCCAGGTGGTGCAGCCGGTGCTGCTCATCAACACCCTCGTGGGAACCCAGGGTGCGGTCGGCACCGATGCGGTCGAGGACTACCTCAACCAGGTCATCGTCTCGCGCTTCAACGACTACATGGGCCGGACCCTGGATTCGCTCCTCAACCTGCCCGCCCGCTACGACGAGCTGTCGCACGGGTTGAATCGGAGCCTGGAGGAAGACCTGGGGCGCTTCGGCATCCGCCTGACCGAGCTTTACATCAACGCCATCACCCCGCCGCCGGAGGTCCAGCAGGCCATCGACGACCGCAGCCGCATGGGGGTGTTCAAGGACATGGAGAAGCTGATGCAGATGAAGGCGGCGATGGCCATGGAGAAGGCCGCCGCCGGTGACGCCGCCGCCGCCTCCGGGATGGGCGCGGGGCTGGGGCTCATGCTGCCGGCCATGTTCGCCAATGTCCTGGCCGACCGCAAACCCGGGCCGGCCGCCGCCGCCCCGGCGGCCGACTGCCCGGAATGCCGCAGCGCCGTACCGGGGGATTCCAAGTTCTGCCCCCAGTGCGGCCACCAGCTCGTGGTGTTTACCCAGTGCACCCGCTGCGGCAAGAACCTGGCGCCCAACGCCCGGTTCTGTCCGCGCTGCGGCCTGGAGGCGGGCACGGCGCCGCTCAAGGCCGCCTGCCCCGCCTGCGGCGCCGACAACCTGCCGGGCTCGGTGTTCTGCAACGAGTGCGGCGAGAAGATGTGAGGCGTCCGGCCCGTGGCGAGAACGACCCCTGCAGCCCCGGACCCCGAGGCTTCGGTTCGCGCGCCGTCCGGCTTCCAGATCGAGCACCAGTGCCCCCAGTGCGGGGCGCCGGCCTGCCTGGAGGAAACCGACCGGCTCTACGCCTGCCCGTACTGCCGGGTCAAGTCGTTCCTGCTCACGCGCGACGTCTTCCGCTACGTCCTGCCGCCCAGGACCCCCTCGCGGGAGCTGATCCACATCCCCTACTGGCGTTTCAAGGGGGTCCTCCTGTTCACCACGGCCGGCGGGAACGATCACAAGTTCGTGGACGTGACCCAGTGCGCCGCGGCCGCGGCCGGAGCGCCCCAGACGTTAGGCGTGCGGGCCCAGGCCATGAAGCTGAAGTTCGCCGCACCGGAGTCCGCGGGAAGCTTCGTCCCGCCCGGGGTGTCCTTCGCGTCCATGGTGAAGGGGGTGCAGCAGCGCTTCGGCCGGGGCCTGAGCAGGTCGATCCTCTGCCAGGCCCACCTCGGGGAAAGCGTGGGCCTGATCTACGCCCCTTTCTACGTCGCCCGGGGTCGGCTCCACGACGCGGTGCTGGAGGCTCCGGTGGGCACGCCGGCCGACGCGGCCGCGTCGGAGGGCTTCAAAGGCGGCCGGCAGGAGTGGAAGGTGAGTTTTGTCGCGGCGCTCTGCCCGGACTGCGGCTGGGACCTCGAGGGCGAACGCGACGCGCTGGTGCTCCTCTGCCGCAACTGCTCGTCCGCCTGGACCCCGTCGGGCGACCGGCTGACCCGCGTCGACGGCGACTGCCTGCCGGACCCGGACGCTGAAGTCCACCTGCCCTTCTGGCAGATCCGCTGTGAACTGGAGGGGCTCGATCTTCGCGGCTGCGCCGAGCTGGCGCGGATCGCGAACCTGCCGGCCGCCCCGGGCCGGGCGCCGGGGGTCGCGTTCTGGGCACCCGCATTCAAGGTGCGGCCGCAGGTCTACCTGCGACTGGCCGTGGGGCTGACCCTCGGCCAGCCCCAGGACAAGCTCACACCCGGGCTGCCCCCCGCCGGCCACCACCCGGTCGGGCTGCCCGTCGAGGAGGCCTGCGAGAGCCTCAAGGCAGTGCTGGCGGGGTTTTACACCCCCCGGCGCGCCTTGCCCGACATCCTGCCCGGTCTCGCCATCCGCGCCACGCACTTCCGCCTGGCCTACCTCCCCTTCCGCGCCGACGTGCACGACTACGTCCAGCCCCTGACCGGGCTGGCCGTCGGGCGGAGCCTGCTGGCCCAGTCGCGCAACCTCTGACCCGAACATGTCATGAAAATTTCTCGGCAGCGGCGCGCCCGGTCGACGGAACACCAGCACCGGGATCTTCGAGTGCGGGAGCACGTTCTGGGGTTCGCTGCCGGGGGGGAAAGGCGAAAACGGCGGGACAACGGGCGCGGTCACTCTTTCCAGAGGTCGAGATCGATCACGCCGACCCGGGCGGCGTAGCGGATCAGCTCCACCGTGGTGTGCAGCTCGAGCTTGCGCATGATGCTGGTGCGGTGGTTCTCCACGGTCTTCGGGCTGATGCACAACCGCGCGGCGATGTGCTTCAGCGACTGGCCCTCGGCCAGCAGCGCGAAGATCTCCTGCTCGCGCGACGTGAGCGTCTCGTAGCCGGAGGGGGTGGTGCACTTCGCTCCGCCGGCGGTCCCCGCGAGCCGCTGCACCACCTTCTGCGCGACGGCCGAGTCCAGGAAGTACTCGCCCTTCACGACGACCTCCATCGCCTGCAGCAGCCGTTCGGGGGCGGAGTTCTTGGTCACGAAGCCCGTGGCCCCGGCCTTGAAGGCGTTGACGATGTAGTCGACTTTGGAGTGCATGGTGACCATCATGACGGCCGTCTTCGGCAGGGCCTTCTTCAGCAGCGGGACCAGGTCCATGCCGCTGCCGTCCGGCAGCGAGATGTCGACCAGCACCAGGTCCGGACGCAGCGCGCGCGCCAGCGTCAGCGCGCTGTCGGCGCGGCCCGTCTCCCCGACGACCTCGTAGAGCGGGCTGCGGCCGATGATCCCCTTGAGCCCTTCGCGGAAGAGGGCGTGGTCGTCGACGAGCAGGACCGTTTTTTTGGCGGCCATGGGTCAGCTCTCCTTGCAGGGGAGTTTGATCAGGATGCGCGTGCCTTGACCGATCCTGGAGGTGACGACCATGACGCCCCCGAGCAGACCGGCGCGCTCCTTGAGGCTGCGCAGGCCCATGCGCTTTTCGGAGTCGATCTCCCGGGCGCGTTTTTCCATGTCGAAGCCGCGGCCGTCGTCCTCGATGCGCAGCAGCAGGTGCGGATGGGCGGCGGCCAGCTTGACGACCGCGTGTTCGGCCTGCGCGTGCTTGTGGATGTTGTTCAACCCCTCCTGAATCATGCGATAGAGGTTGATCTGGAAGTCGAACCCCAGCTTGAGCTTGTCGATCCCGGCCGCGATGAAGTCGACCTGAATCCCGGTCTTTTCGGAGAAATCGCAGCAGAGCATGGACATGGCCGGCGCAATGCCCATTTCCAGGCCCGGGGGCTTGAGGTCATAGGCCAGGTCCCGCACGGCGAGGATGCTGCGGTCGAGGCGGGCGCTCAGCCGCGCGATCTGCTCCCGCAGACCGGCCGGGGACAGCGGCAGCTCCGTCAGCGCTTCCAGTTCGATCCGCAGGCTGGAGAGGTCCTGCCCCACCCGGTCGTGGAGCTCGCGCGAGATCATGCGCCGCTCGTCCTCCTGGGTCTGCATCAGCTTGCGGGTCAGGGTCCCGATCTGGTTATCGGAGCTCCGGCGCGCCACGAGGTGATCGAGCCAGGTGTCCAGCTTGAGCGCGGCCGAGTCCGCGTGCGGGAGGTCCTGCGCGGGGGACATGTAGTAGAGGTTGTCGCAGATGTCCGCGCCGATCGCCGCGAGCGGGTGGGACTCCATCACCGCCAGCAGCGCATCCGCGGGGAACCGGCGTCGATCGTAGGGGCACAGCGCCAGGCAGCGGCTGCCCGGCAGAAACCGGTTGAGCAGGGCTTCGTAAGGGACCACCTGTTCGGGGTCGGGCATTTCGAGCGAGAACCGCACCCCCGCGTACCCGTCCCGCGCGGCGTCGTCCATCGTCCGGCGCACGAAGTCGACGGCCCGCCCGGGGTCGAAGCGGCCGTCCGGGCGGCGGAACGGGCGGATGTCCTGGACGGAGAGCTGGCCGTCCTCCAGGTAGAAATCGATCCCCACGCCCGTCCCGGCCAGATCCGAGAGAACCTCCCGGGGGGACAGCGCCTGGACCCTCGCGACCACTTTTTCGCGGCGTTCCAGGCCGTGACGGATGAAGGTGGACAGGAGACCGCGGTGCTCGCGATCGGAGCAGAACAGGCCGCAGAGATGGTCGCCCGCCTGGAGCTTCCAGAGGTGCTGATCGAGTTCCGCGGCCAACGCAGACCCGGATGTGTGGGTGGTGCCCATGATCGCTATCCCCCGTCGGAAACGGTCGAGCCATGGGACGCACAGGCAGGAATGGCCGCATAGTAGCAGACCCGCGGCGGCGCTGGCAACTCAAATGCGGCGGATCAGGCGGCGATGAGCGGGGCGAGGTCGCCGGGGGAGCGCACGAGCAGGCGGGCCCCGGAGGCGATCAACTCCTCCGCGGGGCGGAAGCCCCAGAGGACGCCGATCGGGAACATCCCGGCCGCGGTGGCCGTCTGCATGTCGATCGAGGTGTCGCCCATGAAGGCGACCTCCGCCGGAGGGATCCCCAGGCGGCCGGCGATTTCCAGCGCGGCCGAGGGGTCCGGCTTCTTCGGCCGGGTCGGCGTGGCCCCCAGGACGACCTGGAAATCGACCTCGGGCAGGAAGGTGCGGACGACCGCATGCACGGCGTCGTCGGGCTTGTTGGACAGGACCGCCAGCCGGAAGCCGGCGGCGGCGAACGCGCGCACCATGTCCGGCACGCCCGGGTAGGGCCGCGTCTTGCACGTCCACCGCTCGGCGTACGCGCGGCGGGCGAGATCGACGAAGCGGTTGAACTCCTCCGCGTCGGGAACCTCGAACGGCAGGCTCCGGCGCACCAGCATGTCGATCCCGTCGCCGACGAAATACCGGTAGGCGGAGACCGGGTGGGTGGGCAGCCGGCTCTCGGCCAGAACGCTGTTCATCGCATCCGCCAGGTCCTCCAGCGTGTCGAGCAGGGTCCCGTCCAGGTCGAAAATAATCGCGCGCAGCTGCATGCGTCGCTCCTTGTGGCCCCGGGGTCAGCCCGTGGCAATTCGTTCGACCGGATGCTATAGTGGAGACCGGCCGCAAACACAAGCACGGAAAGGGTGTGGACGGATGACCACCGGGCGGGAGCTCACCCCCCTGATCGACCGGTTTATGAACCACCTGCTGGTCGAGCGGGGGCTGGCGCCGGCCACGCTCGAATCCTACAGCCGCGACCTGCTCGCCTACGCCGAGTTCCTCGACGGCAGCGGCGTGCGCACCGTTTCGGCCGAGGACGCGGCGCTCATCCTGAAACACCTGATCCACCTGCGCAGCGCCGGGCTCGGCGCCCGCTCGCGCGCCCGGCACCTCGTGTCCGTGCGCGGCTTCTACCGCTACCTGACGCGGGAGGGCGTCCTGCCGACCGACCCGTCCAAGCTGCTCGACATGCCCAAGAGCAGCCTGAAGCTGCCGGATGTGCTCACGGTGGAGGAGGTTCGGCGCCTGCTGAATGCGCCGAAGTCCGACCGCGCCTCCGGCGTGCGCGACGCGGCCATGCTGGAGCTGCTCTATGCCGCCGGGTTGCGCGTCTCGGAGCTCGTCGGCCTGAAGATCCAGGATGTGCACCTGGACGGCGGGTACGTGCGCGTCCTGGGCAAGGGGTCGAAGGAGCGGATCGTGCCCATCGGCCAGTTCGCGCGCGACCGCATCCTCGTCTACCTCGAGCAGGCCCGCGGACGGCTGACCGGGGCGATCCAGAGCCGCTTCCTGTTCGTCGCCCGGGCCGGACGCCCCATGACGCGCCAGGGGTTCTGGAAGCTCCTGCGCACCTACGCCCGCGCCGCGGGCCTGGTCCGCAAGGTCACTCCCCACAGCCTGCGGCACTCGTTTGCCACCCACCTGCTGGAGGGCGGCGCCGACCTGCGCGCGGTCCAGGTCATGCTCGGGCACGCCGACATCTCCACCACCCAGATCTACACCCACGTGGCCGCGGACCGGCTCAGGGAGGTGCACCGCAAGTTCCACCCCCGCGGCTGACCCCGCGCCCCGTGCCCTCAGCCTGCAACATGGCTTGACAGTGATAGCGCTTTTCTCTAAGTATGGGATCTGATTGACGTCCATGGAGAGAGAACCGCATTGACTATCGACCCGGCCGACCCCGTCGAGTTGCCGTTGACCCCACATTTATAACTTGCGCATGCCGACCGAACACACCTATCCGCCGCTGGGCCGGTGGCGGGCGGGCGATTGCCCCCCCGAGCCGCTGACGCAGGCGCTCGCCGCCGCGCTGCTGGACCTCCGGCGCCCGGTGTACATCGTGGAGCGGGACGGGCGACTCGCCGTCGCAGCGGCCGGGACGGCTGAAATCGGCGGGGGGGCCGCGCACGCCAACGGCAGCTTCCCGCTGCGCGCCTATGTCCCGCCGCTGCCCCCGAGCGCGCTGGGAGACCCCGCGTTCAAGGCCGAGCGCGGGCTGGAGTACGCCTACGTCGTCGGCGAGATGGCCAACGCGATCACCTCGGTCGAGATGGTCACGCAGGCCGGCACGGCCGGCATGCTGGGGTTTTTCGGCGCGGGCGGCCTCGTGCCGGCTCAGGTCGAGGAGGCCGTCGACCGGCTCCAGCAGCTCCGGCCCCGCATCGCCTTCGGGGTCAACCTGATCCACAGCCCGGGCAACCCCGAGCTGGAGATGGCGCTGGTGGACATGTTCCTGCGGCGCGGGGTGCGGCTGGTCAGCGCATCGGCCTTCGTTGAACCGACGCTCGCGTTGACCTACTATAGGGTCAAGGGGCTTCGGCGCGAGGCGGACGGGGGCATCGTCCGCCCCCACACGGTCGTCGGCAAGGTGTCGCGGGTCGAGGTCGCCCGCAAGTTCCTGAGCCCGCCCCCGCCGCGCCTGGTCGCCCAGTTGCTCGAGCGCGGGCTCATCGACCGCGGTGAGGCGGAGCTGGCGGGGGCCGTCCCGCTCGTGGAGGACCTCACGGCCGAAGCCGATTCGGGGGGCCACACGGACAACCGCCCGGCGATCACCCTGCTGCCGACGATGATCGCCCTGAGAGACGAGCTCTGCGCCGCCAACGGGTTCCGGCGGCCGCCCTGCATCGGGCTGGGCGGCGGCATCGCCACCCCGCAGGCCGTCGCCGCCGCCTTCGCCCTGGGCGCGGCCTATGTCCTCACGGGGTCGATCAACCAGTGCTGCGCCGAAGCGGGGACCTCCGAGGCCGTCTGCAGCATGCTGGCCGAGGCCGGCCAGGCCGACGTCGCCATGGCCCCGTCGGCCGACATGTTCGAGCTGGGGGTGAAGGTCCAGGTGCTCAAGCGCGGGACCATGTTCCCCTACCGCGCCGCCAAGCTTTACGAGCTCTACACCGCCCACGAGGCCTACGACCGGATCCCGGCCCGGCAGCGCGAGGCGCTGGAGCGCGACCTGCTGCGGTGCACCTTCGAGCAGGAGTGGGAGCAGACCCGACGCTTTTTCCAGCAGCGCGACCCCCGGCAGGTGGAGCGCGCCGAAAAGGACCCCAAGCACAAAATGGCCCTCGTGTTCCGCTCCTATCTCGGCCGCGCGTCCATGTGGGCCATCGCCGGCGAGCCCACGCGCCGGATCGACTACCAGATCTGGTGCGGCCCGGCCATGGGCGCCTTCAACCAGTGGGCGCGGGGCAGTTGCCTCGAACGGCCGGAAAACCGCCGCACGGTCGCGGTGGCCATGAACCTGATGTACGGTGCCGCCGTGGCCACGCGCGCGGCCTGGCTGCGGGCGCAGGGGGTGCCGATCCCGCCGGGCGCCGACGCGATGCGGCCGATGGAGCTGACCGAGATCCGCGCGCGGCTGGCGGAGGATGCCGGCACGGCGGCAGCCCCGGCGGCACTACCGGCCCGTGAAGCGCGCACCCGTGGAATCGCCTGAGGTGGGAATGGACCCGACCCGTACGACGCCTGCATGCCCCATCGCCATCGTGGGCATGAGCTGCTTTTTTCCCCAGTCGGCCGGATTGAAGGCCTACTGGCGGCTGCTGCTGCAGGGCCGGGACGCCATCACCGAGGTGCCTCCCACCCACTGGTCCAAGGCGGACTATTTCGACCCGGACCCGCGCACCCCCGACCGCGTCTACTGCGCCCGCGGGGGCTTTCTGCCCCCGATCGACTTCGACCCGTCCGAATTCGGCATCCCGCCCGCCTCGCTGGAGGCGACCGACAGCTCGCAGCTGCTGGCGCTCCTCGCGGCCAAGCAGGCGCTGCGCGACGCCGGGCTGCCCCTGAACCGCGACCGCACCAGCGTCATCCTCGGCGTCACCGGCACCCAGGAGCTGGTCATCCCCCTGAGCTCGCGCCTGGGCTTCCCCCGCTGGCGACGCGCGCTCGAGGCGGCCGGAATCGACGCGGACCGACGCGAGCAGGTCATGCGCACGATCGCCGAGTCCTACGTGCCCTGGCAGGAGAACTCCTTCCCCGGCCTGCTCGGCAACGTGGTCGCCGGCCGCATCAGCAACCGCCTCGACCTGAGCGGGACCAACTGCGTCGTGGACGCCGCCTGCGCGAGCTCGTTTGCAGCCGTGCACGTGGCGCTGCTCGAGCTGGCCTCGGGCCGCAGCGACGTCGTCATCACCGGCGGGGTCGACACGCTCAACGACATCTTCATGCACATGTGCTTCGCCAAGACCCAGATCCTCTCCCCCACGGGGGACGCCCGACCCTTCTCGAAGGACGCGGACGGCACCGTGCTCGGGGAGGGCATCGGGATGCTGGTGATGAAGCGTCTCGCGGACGCCGAGCGCGACGGCAACCGCGTCTACGCGGTCATCCGCGGGATAGGCGCCTCCAGCGACGGCCGCTCGCAGAGCATCTACGCCCCCAGCATCGAGGGCCAGGAGCGCGCGCTCGAGGCGGCCTACGCCGACGCCGGGGTCGACCCCGGCACCGTGGAGCTGGTCGAAGCCCACGGCACCGGGACGCGCGTGGGCGACAAGGTGGAGTTCCAGGCGCTCTGCCGCGTGCTGGGAAAATCCCCGGGCGCGGCCAACCGCTGCGCCCTGGGGTCGGTCAAGTCCATGATCGGGCACACCAAGGCGGCCGCCGGGGCGGCCGGGCTGGTCAAGACCGTGCTGGCGCTCCACCGCAAGGTCCTCCCCCCCACGCTGAAAGTGGACACGCCCGACCCCGCTTTGGAAATCGCGGGGTCGCCCTTCTACCTGAACACCCGCAGCCGGCCGTGGCCGGCGCCCGCGGGCCGGCCGCGGCGCGCGGCGGTCAGCGCCTTCGGCTTCGGCGGCAGCAACTTCCACATGGTCCTGGAGGAGCACACCCCCTTCAGGGCCGAGCCGGCCTGGGACGGCTCGGTCCAGATCCTCGCGTTTTCGGCGGACTCGGAGCTCGCTCTGCAGCGGGCGGCCGTCCGCGTTCCTGGAAGACGCCGGCCGTCAGGGGGAGGCCGCCTGGCCGGCGGCCGCCGCACGGACGCGCGCGCGCTTCGACGCCGCGCACCCCTTCCGGCTGCTGCTGGCGTCCGCCGACCGCAGCGAGGCGCTGCGCGACCTGGCGGCGGCGCTCGACGCCGCGCGGGTGCGCGGTGAAACCGGGTCCCTCAACCTGCCGAACGCCTGGTTCGGCGCCGGGGTCGAACGCGGCCGGCTCGCGTTCCTGTTCCCCGGCCAGGGCAGCCAGTACGTCGGCATGGGGCGTGAGCTGGCCTGCGTGTTCCCCGAGGCGCTCGCGGCGCTGGAAGAGGCCCAGGCGCACTGGCAGCGCACCCCGTCGCTCTGCGATCACCTCTACCCCCGCCCCGGCGCCCCCCCGGTCGACCCCGAAGCGGAGCTGCGGGCGACCGACGCGGCCCAGCCGGCGCTCGGCGCCGTCAGCCTGGCCATGCTGAAGATCCTGGCCCGCTTCGGGGTCGTCCCCGACGCGACCGCGGGCCACAGCTTCGGCGAGCTGACCGCGCTCTGTGCGGCCGGCTGGATCCAAGAAGCGGACCTCCACGCGCTCGCCGCCGCCCGCGGCGCCGCCATGGCCGCGGCCGCGCCCGGCGCCATGCTGGCCGTGCGCGCCCCCCTGGCGGAGATCGAGCGCCTGCTCGCGGAAGAGGCGCCGGCGGTGGTGCTCGCCAACCGCAACGGTCCGGAGCAGGGAGTGCTGTCCGGGGCGCGCGAGGCGGTGGCGGAAGCCGCCGAACGCTGCCGCCGCCGCGGGTTCGCCGTGACGCCGCTGCCGGTCGGCGGGGCCTTCCACAGCCCGCTCATGCAGAGCGCCCGGAAGCGATTCGTCCAGGCGTTGAAGAAAATCCGCATCACCCCGAGCCCGGTCCCCGTCTACTCGAACACCACCGGTGCGACCTACCCGGACACCCCCCGCGAGGCCCGACGGATGCTGGGCGAGCACCTGCTGCGGCCGGTGGATTTCGTGCGCGAGCTCGACGCCATGCAGGCGGACGGGATCGGCACGTTCCTGGAGGTCGGACCGAGAGCGGTGCTCACCGGCCTGGCCGGCCGCGTGCTCCGGGACCGGCCCGTGCAGCTGCTGGCCGTGGACGCCTCTTCCGGCCGCGCCCCCGGGCTGCTCGACCTCGCCCGGGCGCTGTGCCGGCTCGGCGCGCTCGGCTACCCGGTGCGCCTCGCAGAGTGGGAATCGCCCGAACCCGACGTCGAGACCCCGCGCATGCGCATCCCGATCTCCGGGGCCAACTACCGCAGCCCCGGCCGCCCGGCCGTGGAGGTCGAACATCCGACCGCCATCGCCGGCCCGATAGACTCCGCGGCGGACAGCCGCCCGCAACCGGCCGCCGCATCGTCTCCGGTCAACCCATCAGCGACCTCAACAGGACCCATGTCGACCAACGCACCGTTCACGCCGCAAACCGTCACAGAGGCCCTGCGCTCGATCCAGGACGGCCTGAAGACCATCCAGGCCATCCAGGTCCAGACCGCGCAGGCGCACCAGAAGTTCCTCGAAACGCAGAGCGAGGCCAATCGCGTCCTGCTCGAGCTCGTCAAAACCACCGGCCGGCTGGCGGGGGTCGAGCCGACCGAGGCCCTGCCCGCGCCGGCGGCCCGGCCGCTCGAACCGTCGCACCCGGAGCCCCAGCCCCGTCCGCCCGCTCCCGCAGCGCCCGCCGTGCGTGCCGCGCAGCCGCCCGCCGCGCCGGCGCTGCCCCCGCCGGGGCCAGGCGCCCCGACTCCCTCCGGATCCTCGCGGCCGGGGATCGAGACCGCGCTGCGCGCGGTGGTGAGCGAGCTCACGGGCTACCCGACCGAGATGCTGGCGCTCGACATGGACATCGAGCGCGATCTCGGGATCGACTCGATCAAGCGCGTCGAGATCCTCTCCGCGCTGGAAGAGCGGCTGCCCGGCCTGCCGCCGGTCGCCCCCGAGGACATGGGCCGGCTCAAGACCCTCGGGCAGATCGCCCGGTTCCTCGAACTCCCGTCGAGCGCCGACCCGGCGCCCGCCGCCGAAACGGCCATGGGGCCGGCCCGCCGCGCCGCCTCCCGACCCGGCTCCGCAGCGGCCGGATCTCGCCCCTGCCCTGCTGGCGGTGGTGAGCGAGCTCACGGGCTACCCGACCGGGATGCTGGCGCTCGACATGGACATCGAGCGCGATCTCGGGATCGACTCGATCAAGCGCGTCGAGATCCTCTCCGCGCTGGAGGAACGGCTGCCCGGCCTGCCGCCGGTGGCCCCCGAGGACATGGGCCGGCTCAGGACCCTCGGGCAGATGATCGCCCACCTCGGCGGGCCGGCCCCCGCCGAAACCGCCGTCCCGCCGCCGGCCGAGGCGCCCGGGGGCGACTCGCGACCGCCGCAGGTCGACCTGCCGCCGCCCGCGATCGAAGCGGCCGAGCGCCGGGTCGTTCAGCTCGTCGAGCTGCCCGCCGCGCCGGGGAGCGACCCTCCGACCCTCCCGACCGGGCGCAAGGTCTTCGTGACCGATGACCGCACGGGCCTCTCCCAGGCCCTCACGGCCGAGCTCAACACCCTGGGCATCAACACGGTTCTGGTGTCCGTGGACATCCTCCGGTACAAGAAGGAGCTTCCTCCCGCGGCCGGCCTGGTCGTGATGCTGAACCCCAAGTCCCCGGACATGGATGCCGATCTGGGCCACGCCTTCGAGCTCACGCAGGCCCTGGCGCCCGGGCTGCTGGAATCGGCGAAGCTCCCCGGGGGGGCCTTCTTCGCCACCCTCACGCGCCTGGACGGGGCCTTCGGGTTCGGCGGGGGTGCCATCCGCGACCCGCTGCAGGGCGGACTCGCCGGCCTGGCCAAGACGGCCGCCGCCGAGTGGCCGGAGGTCCGCGTTCACGCGCTGGACGTCTCCCCGCAATGGGAGGATGCGCGCGCCGCCGCGCGCGCGGTCGTCGCGCAGCTCATGGCCGACGGGCCGGTCGAGGTCGGGCTGACCCCGCACGGCCGCCGGACGCCCGCGCTCCGGACCGCGCCCTACCCGGACGGCCGTGTGCGCCTGGAGCCCGGCGACGTGGTCGTCGTCAGCGGGGGCGGGCGCGGGATCACGGCCGCCTGCGCGATCGCGCTGGCGCGCCATGCCCGGCCGCAGCTGGTCCTGCTGGGCCGGACACCGGAGCCCGAAGCCGAGCCCGCGTGGATGCAGGGCCTCACGGATGACACCGCGGTCCGCAAGGTTCTGCTCGAAAATGAATTCGACCCCTCCGCCGCCACACCGGCCGAGGTCGACGCCCGCTTGCGGCGCCTGCTCGCCAACCGCGAAATCGCCCTCACCCTGGAACGGGTGCGCGCGGCCGGCGCCTCGGCCGAATACGTCTCCGTCGACATCCGCGACGCGGAGCAGGTCGGCCGCGTGCTGGACGAGGTGCGCGCCCGCTGCGGCCCGGTTCGCGCGCTGGTCCACGCCGCGGGCGTTCTCGAGGACCGCCTGATCCTGGACAAGACGGCCGAGCAGTTCCGCCGCGTGTACGACACCAAGGTCAGGGGATTCCGGGCGCTGATGCGCGCCCTGCCCGCCGAAGAGCTGCGCTACCTGATCGTCTTCTCCTCGGTCACGGCCCGCATCGGCAACAAGGGGCAGGCCGACTACGCCATGGCCAACGAGGCGCTGAACAAGCTGGCGGCCGCGCACGCGGCCGCGCACCCGGAGTGCCGGGTGCTGTCCGTGAACTGGGGGCCCTGGGACGGCGGCATGGTGACCCCGTCGCTCAAGCGCGAGTTCGCCCGCCAGGGGGTCGCCCTGCTGCCCATCGACGCGGGCACGAACGCGCTCATCCGCGAAATGGCCGGGGAGCCCGGCGGCCCGGTCGAAGTCGTGATCGGCGGCATGCTGGCGGGCTCGCCGGCGCAGCCGCCGGCCGAAGCGCCCCGCCCCGCCCTGTCCATCCTGTACGAACGAGAAATCGACCTCCGCACGCACCCGGTGCTCGCCTCGCACGTGATCGACGGCAAGGCCGTGGTGCCCCTGGCGCTGATGGCCGAGTGGTTCGCCCACGCCGCACTGCACGAAAACCCGGGGCTTCTCCTGCAGGGGCTGGAAGACATGCGGGTGCTCAACGGCATCCGTCTGAAGGAGGATTCCAAGCTGATCCGCCTGTTCGCGGGCAAGGCCCGGCGCCGGCAGGGGGTGTACGAGGTGGACCTCGAGCTGCGCAACGGCGTGCGCGAGGGCAAGGACATCCTGCACTCGCGCGCGCGGGCGATCCTGGCCGACGGATACGCCCCGCCGCCCGTCTACCGGCTGCCCGAGAGCCTCTCCTGCAACCACTACCCGCGCTCGGCGGCCGAGATCTACGAGAAGATTCTCTTCCACGGGCAACGGCTGCACGGCTTGCGCACGGTGCAGTGCTGCAATGCCGCCGGCATGGTGGCCGAGGTCGTGGGGGCGCCGGAGCCGTCTCACTGGATCGCCTCCCCCCTGCGGAACTCGTGGCTGTGCGACCCGCTCGTGCTCGACTCCGCCTTCCAGATGGCGAGCGTGTGGTGTTACGAGCAGCACGGCTACGTGTCGCTGCCCAGCCACGCCGAGTCCTACCGGCAGTTCCGCACCGGCTTCCCGGCCGCAGGCGTGGTCGTGGCGCTCGAAGTCACCGGCGCCACGGCCAAGCGCATGCGCGGGGACTTCACCTTCCTGGACGGCCGCGGCGAAGTGGTCGCGCGACTGACCGGGTACGAAGCCGTGATGGACCCCTTGCTGAACCGGGCCTTCAAACCGGACGCCCCGCCGGCGGGGTGAACCCCGGGGTCGGGCGCTGCGACCTCTCGGCCGCGTGGAACGCTTCCACGCGGCCGTTTTTCTCCGCAGAAAGGACTCACGATGAACGCCTGCCGCAGAACCCGGAGCGTCACGATGCGTCTCGGGTCGGATCCCGCAACCGTGTTCCCCCTGCTCTGCCCGGTGCGCGAATCCGACTGGATCGAAACCTGGCAGTGCGAGATGGTGCACTCGGAGTCCGGCCGCGCCGAGCTCGACTGCGTTTTCAAAACCGCCTTCCCGAGCGACGGCCCCGAGGACGTCTGGGTGATCTCGCGCCACGAGCCCCCTCAGCGGATCGAGTTCGTGCGCACCAACCCGCTGCGCGTGATGCGCTACGCGATCACGCTGCGACCGCTCGCGGGCGGGGAAACCGAGGCCACGTGGACCCAGGTCGTCACCGGGCTCGGCGCCGAGGGCGACCGGTTCGTCCGGTCCATGGACGACGCGGCCTTCACCGAGCGCATGGCCGCGCTCGAACGGATGCTCAACCACTACCTGGACACCGGGACGATGCTCATGCAGCGCGCCGACTGACGCCGATCGTGCGTCGGCCCGCGCGCGACGACCGGAGCGTCACCCCAGGGCGCGGTCGACCGGCACCGGCATGCACGGCAGCTCCACCGTCTCGAGCGTCGCGATGTACATCTTGCACGCCTGGCAGAACTTCCGCGGTTTGCCGCGGCCGGCCCACAGGATCTTCATCCGGTGGTGGGCGCCGCACTTGGGACACACGCACTCCATCGTGATCCCGTCGCTGCAGGCAAACAGGATCTCCTCGCCTTCGAAATCGTCGCAGATCGCCGCTTCTTTCGCTCCCATGGTTTCGGCCCCTCTACTTTCTTGATTTCGAATACTTCCGGATCAGCTCCGCGATCGCCTCTTCCAGCAGGTCGCCCAGGCTCTTGTCCGTGTCCACGGCCAGGTGCTTCAACGCCTTCAGCAGTTCGTCGTCGATGCGCGTGGAAAAGGTCCGTTTCTGTCCCATGCTTTAAAAATTACAATACAGATATCTTTTTTGCAAGCATAATTTTTACATGTTTTTATGTTTTTAATTTTTTATTTATTTCTTTAAAGCATCTGGCAAGCTCGACGGAGCGTCACGGAACGTCAGGCGGTGGACGGGGCGGACGAACACGGGGGGATGCGTGCGAACCGCGGCGGTTCGGCGCCGCTCGGGCGACCGGAGCGGGGTCGAGGGGTTAGAGGCCGGCCTTGTGCTTGAGACGCAGGAGCCCCGGGCTGTTGTGCAGGTACATCAGGCGGGAGGCGCACCCGGCGCGCAGGAAGTAGGCCTCGATCTGGTCGAACAGGACCGGGCGGTCCGGCCAGGTGAACGTCTTGCGCCGCGCTTCGAGGCGGCGCCACTCGGCCTCCGCCTCCGGGGTGTGGGTGAACACCCGGGCCCGGGCGGGCTCGCACAGGAACATCTGGCAGACGATGGGTTTCATCCGCCACAGGCAGCCCGCCTCCCCGAGATACACGCACTTGAAGCCGGTGGGGTCGCGCTTCAGGACGCGCACCAGCTCGTCCGCTTCCGGCTCGGAGGACAGGAGGAGGTTGATCACGACGTCCGCGAAAAACGTGACGATCCCTTCCCGCGAGCAGCAGGCGCTGACGCGGCTGCGGTAGCAGGCCTGATCGCAGACGCGCCCGAAATGGGTCTCGAGGTACCGGTCGACCGTCGCCCGGAAGTCCAGGTAGTCCGCGGCCGACGCCAGCAGCGTTTGGCGTTCGCACGGCGGCAGGCTCTTCAGGTGCAGGCGCACCAGCGACAGCGCCTCGAGTTGTTCGATCTGATATTCGCCCATGGTCCTTGCGTGTGGAAGGTCGGCCTTCAATCACTATCGGCCAGGTTGCGGAAAAGCATAACCGCCGCCGCAGGCGTGCCGAAACGCACGGCGCCCGCAGCCCCGACACGCCGTATGGAAGGCGGGCGCCGGGAATCGCGGAGAGGGTTCAAGGGACCCGGCCGTCAGTGGATGAAAGGCAGGATGAGCGGTTGGCCGGATCCCTTGAACCCGTGAGGTCGTTTCACTCCAGGATCGCGCCGCGCGTGGCCGGCCCGACCAGGCGGCGGTAGCGCTCGAGCAGCGTGCCCTTCGGCAGCGCGGTGTGCTCCGGGAGCTTCCACTCTTTCCGGCGCTCGGCCAGGACGTCCGCCGGGACGTCCAGCTCGATCGTCCCGGCCGGGATGTCGATACGGATGAGGTCCCCCTCGCGCACGAGCGCGATCGGCCCGCCCAGGTAGGCCTCGGGGGTGACGTGGCCGACGCAGGCCCCCTGGGTCGCACCCGAAAACCGCCCGTCGGTCACCAGGGCGACCGATTTGCCCAGGTTCATGCCGATGATGGCCGACGTGGGCAGGAGCTGCTCGCGCATGCCCGGCCCGCCCTTGGGGCCCTCGTAGCGGATCACCACGACGTCGCCGGGCAGGATCTTGCCCCCGAAGATGGCGGCCAGGGCCTCCTCCTCCTGCTCGAAGACGCGGGCCGGCCCCGCGTGCGTCAGCATCTCGGGCGCGACGGCGGCCTTCTTCACGACCGCGCCCTCGGGCGCGAGGCTGCCGTGCAGCACCGCCAGCCCGCCGGTCGGGCTGAGCGGGTTCTTCACCGGCCGAATGACATCGGAATCGAGCACGCGCCGGCCCGAGAGGTTCTCGCCCATGGTGCGCCCGGTGGCCGTCCGGCAGTCCGGCTGGATCAGCCCGTGTTCCAGGAGCTCCGTCATCAGCCCGGCCACCCCGCCCGCATTGTAGAAGTCCAGCGGGAAGTGGCACCCGGCGGGCTTCAAGAGGACCAGATGCGGCACCTCGGCCGCGGCGCGGGAGAAATCCGGCAGCCCCAGCTCCAGCCCGGCCTCGGAGGCGATCGCCGGCAGGTGCAGGCAGGTGTTGGTGGAGCCGCCGACGGCCATGTCCACCGCGAGCGCGTTGCGGAACGCGGCCGGGGTCAGGATGTCCCGCGGCAGGATGTTCCGGGCGTGCAGCTCCATGATCTTGCGCCCGGCCCGGCGCGCGAGCGCCACCCGGGCGCCGGAGGTCGCGGGCGTGAGGGCGTTGTCGGTCAGGGTCATGCCGAGCGCCTCGGCCAGGATGTTCATCGTGTTGGCCGTGCCCATCATGGCGCAGGCCCCCGGTCCCCACACGGCGACTTCCTCGAACTCGGCCAGCTCCTGCTCGGTCATGAGGCCGCGCTCGACCTTCCCTTCGGCCTCCATCAGGTCGTTGTAGCAAACGCGCTTGCCCTGGTGGCAGCCGGTGTCCATGGGCCCGCCCGAGAGGATCAGCGACGGGATGTTCAGGCGCGCGGCGGCCATGAGCATGCCCGGCGTGATCTTGTCGCAGTTGGTCAGCAGCACCATGGCGTCGAAGGCGTGCGCGGTGATCATGATCTCGATCGAGTCCGCGATCAGCTCGCGGCTCGGCATGGGCATGCGCATCCCCTTGTGGCCGGTGGCCAGGCCGTCGCAGACCGCGATGGTCGGGAACTCGAGCGGGGTCCCGCCGGCCTCGGCGATCCCGAGCTTGATCGCCTGGCAGAGCCCGTTCAGGTGGACGTGCCCGGGCATCAGCTCGTTGAAGGAGTTGACGACGGCGACGAGCGGCTTGTCGAGGTGCTCGGAGCGCCACCCCATGGAGTAGAGCAGCGAGCGGTGGGTCGCCCGGTCCACGCCCTTGGTCATGACGGAAGAGCGCAGGGGGCCGCGAGGAGAGTCGGAGTGAGCCATGCGTCTGGGTCCTTTCGGTTCCGGTTCGTCGGGCTAGTCAGCTTTGCTTGCATCCGCCCAGGTAAGCGTCCTGAACCTGAGGATTCTGCAGCAGGTCCTTGGCCGCCCCCTGCAGGACGATGCTCCCGGTCTCCATCACGTAGCCGCGGTGGGACACGGAAAGCGCCATGGTGGCATTCTGCTCGACCAGGAGGATCGTGGTCCCGGTCGAGTTGATCTCCTTGATCACGCGGAAGACCTCCTGCACCAGGATCGGCGCGAGCCCGAGGGAGGGCTCGTCCATCAGCAGGATCCGGGGCTTGGCCATGAGGCCGCGGGCGATCGCGAGCATCTGCTGCTGGCCTCCGGAAAGGGTCCAGCTGAGCGCGTGCTGCAGCCGCTCCAGGTCGGGGAAGATCTTGAACAGGCCCGCGATCTCGGATTCCAGCCCGTCCCGACGCACGCCGCGGCGGTTGGAGGCCCCGAGGATCATGTTCTCGCGCACCGTGAGCCCGGGAAATACGTGCCGCCCCTCGGGGACATGCGAGATGCCGCGCTTGACGATCGCTTCGGGCGAGAGCCGCTGGATGGCCTGTCCCTCCAGCAGGATCTCCCCCTTGAGGGGGTGCAGCAGACCGGAGATCGTCCTTAGAGTCGTGGACTTGCCGGCTCCGTTCGCCCCCAGGAGGCAAACGATCTCCCCGGGGTTGACCTCGAGCGAAACCCCGTGCAAGGCCAGCACGGACCCATACGCCACGTGAATGTCCCGCACATCAAACATTGAGCGCCACCTCCCGGTTGCCTAAGTACGCCTCCACCACCGCAGGCTGCTGCAGCACCTCCTCGATGCTCCCTTCAGCGATCTTCTTGCCGAAATTGAGCACGGTGGCGGTGGTGGCCACCTTGCACACGAGCGACATGTCATGTTCCACGATCATAATAGTCAGGCCCATGTCGTTGAGCCGCCGCAGCAGGCGCACCAATTCCTGCTTCTCGGTCTGGTTCAGACCGGCCCCGGGCTCATCGAGGAGCAAGAGCTCGGGTTCGCCTGCGACCGCGCGGGCCAGTTCGACCAGCTTCTGGTAGCCGTACGGCAGGTTCTGGCAGATGTCGTAGGCCTTGTCCGCGAGCCCGACGAACTCGATTGCCGCGGCGGCCCGCTCGCGGGCCTCGGCTTCGGTGCCGCCCGCGCGGTTGGCTCCCACCAGAACGTTCTCCCAGACGCTCAGCGCACGGAACAGGCGCAGGTTCTGAAACGAGCGTGCCATGCCGCCCCGCGCGATGCGGTTGGGTCGCAGCCCAACCACGCTCCGCCCGAGGAACTGGATGGTCCCGGACGTGGGGACGTAGAGACCTGAAAGGAGGTTGATGTAGGTGGTTTTCCCGGACCCGTTCGGGCCGATCAGGGCGTGGGCCTCGCCGCGCCGCACCACCAGGCCCACTTCATCCACGGCTACCAGCCCGCCGAAGCGCTTTGTCAGCTTCTCCACTTGCAGGATTGCCTCGCCCGCAGAACCGCGGCCGCCCACCTGGAGCGGGCGGGAGGCAGGCGGCATCGTGCGCTTGCGGGCAAAACGTCGGCTGAAGATCTTGACGTATCCCCAGAGCCCCTCGGGCATGAAGACGATCACCAGGATGATGACGAGGCCGTAAACCACCAGATAGATGCTCTTGAGGTCGCGCAGCCATTCCGGAAGGAAGGTGAGCAGCCCGGCACCGAGGATGGCCCCCAAGAAGGACTCGGTCCCGCCCGCCAGCACCATGGCCAGGAACAGCACGGCATGGTCGAAGTTGAAGCTGTCCGGGCTGATGTACAGGAACCCGGAAGCGTAGATGGCGCCGCCCACCGCGCCGAGCACGGCACTGATGGTGAAGGCGATGACCTTCACCCGGTTGGTGTCTACCCCTAGGCCTCCGCCGCCAGTTCGTTCTCGCGCACCGCTCGCATGGCCCGCCCCAGCGAGGTGTCTTGGCTTTTCTTTAATCCAATTTTCGCCCTCCCTCCCGACGCCCCCAGGGCTCGTGCGAGGATGGCATTCCCGGCAAAAGACGGCCGACCCGGCATGAGCCGAACAGATCCATTGTTCATCTAAGAGCCCTCCCTCTCCGACGCCCCCAGGGGTCGTGCGAGGGATGGCATTCCCGGCAAAAGACGGCCGACCCGGCATGAGCCGAACAGATCCAAAGGCAAAGTATTATCGAATCGGGTCCCTGGAGAAGGGGGTCAAGATCATCGACCTCCTGACCCGGCGGGGGCCCCTGTCCCTCTCCGAGGTCGCCGCCGAGCTGAAAGTCGACCGCAGCGTCTGCCACCGGGCGCTGCTGACGCTGCGGGACCTGGGCCTGGTGTCCCAGCCGGGCGGGTCCGGCTACCGGTTGACCATGTCCCTCTTCGAAATGGGCATGCGCCTGGTCAATCGGCTGGAAGTCAAACAGGTCGTGCGCCCGTTCATGGAGGCGCTGTCCGGAGCCTACCGTGAAACCGTGAACCTCGGGATCAAGGACGGCGACCAGGTGGTGTACCTGGACCGGACGGAGAGCACCCAACTGGTGCGCGCGGACCTCGCCATCGGCACGCGCATCCCGATTCACTGCACGGCGCTGGGGAAAGCGATTCTCGCCTTTCGACCTGAAGCCGAGCAGGCGGCATTTTGTGCGGGCGACACGTTGCCGGCTTACACCGCGAGGTCCATCACCTCCCCGCAGCAGTTCTCCCGGCAGCTCGCCGACATCCGCCGCAAGGGGATGGCGCTCGACGACGAGGAGCTCTACGCGGGCCTGCGCTGCGTCGCGGCGCCCGTGTTCGACCACACGGGATTTGCCGCCTACTCCCTCAGCCTGGCCGGGCCCAGCTCGCGGCTGTCCGTCGCCGACCTGCTCAAGATCGGCGCCGACCTCAAGCAGACCTGCGCGCGGATTTCGGCCGTCCTCGGCGAGGTGCGCCCGTGAGCGCCCGGGGCGCGTCACACCCGAAGCCGACCCCCTGCGGGCATCCGAAGGAGATACGTTATGACTGAACCGGCGGCACCCAAGACGAAGCGCACGATCCCCTCCTTCCGCGAGTCGAAGCGGCGTGGGGAGAAGGTCACCATGATCACCGTCTACGACTACCCGATGGCGCGCCTGGTGGACCAGTCGCCGGCGGAGCTGATCCTCGTCGGAGACTCGCTCGGCGACGACATTCGCACGCTGTACCCATTTTGAGAGGTTGATTCCAATGGCGTTGAAACCCTTCACGTTGCGCTACGGCAAAGGCACCGTGTCCTTCGAGTTGCCCGAAGACCGGATAGCGACGGTCGTCACCGGCAAGGAGGTCCCGGCGATCCAAAACCTGGAGGAAGCGTACCTCCGTGCACTCGACCACCCGGTAGACTCCGCCCCCCTGCGCTCCATGGTCCGGCCGGGCGAGACGGTCGCCATCGCGGTGAGCGACATCACGCGCGCCTGGCAGCAGAACGACCGCACGCTCCCGCTGCTGCTGAGCTATCTGAACGCGGCCGGGGTCCCGGACGAAAACATCCGCATCCTCATCGCCGTGGGCGGCCACCGTCAGAACACCGAGAGCGAGTTCGTCGAAATCTGCAGCCCCGCGGTCTGCCACCGCGTGCGCGTGGCCAACCACAAAGCCTGGGAGCTGGAGAACATGGTCCCGATCGGCCGCACGAGCCGCGGGACCGAGGTCGCGATCAACCGGATCGCGGCCGAGGCCGACCGGATCATCCTGACCGGCGGGGTGATCTACCACTACATGGTCGGCTACGGCGGGGGCCGCAAGTCGGTCATCCCGGGCATCTGCTCGCTCGAGACCATCAAGCAGAACCACCTCTGGATCCTGGGGCGGGACCTCGGCTCCGGGACCAACCCGGTGTGCGCCTCGGGGGTCACCGACGGCAACCCGCTGCACGAGGACATGATGGAAATCGCCGCCCTCGCGCGGCCGGACTTCCTGGTCAACATCGTCCCCAACCTGGACGGCGAGATCGCCGGCATCTTCGCCGGCAACTGGGCCTCGGCCTGGTGGCGCGCCACGCGCATGGTGGACGACATTTTCGGGGTCCCGATCCGGGAGCAGGCCGACATCGTCGTCGCCACCGCGGGCGGCTACCCCAAGGACATCAACCTCTACCAGAGCCAGAAGACGATCGACAACGCCTGCCACGCCATGAAGCCCGGCGGGGCGGCCATCATCCTGTCGGAGTGCCCGGACATCCGCGAGCCCAAGGAGTTCTTCGACTGGTTCGAGCACACCGACCGCCTGGAGATGGAAAAGGCCCTGCGCGCGAACTATGCCCTGGCGGGGTGGCTGGCCTTCCACCAGCACGAGTACCGGGACAAGGGGCTGATCGTCCTCGTGACCCGCAAGGAGAATTTCGAATACGCCGAGAAGGCCCGGCTGCACCCGGTGGCCACCATCGAGGAGGCGCTGCGGGTGGCCCACGCCCACTGCCGGGCGACGAAACCCACGATCACGGTGATGCCGCAGGGGGCCAACACCCTGCCGCTGCTGCGCTGACACGCTTAGCGGCCCATCACGAATTACACCCCAACGCCACCCTCTCCCTGCCCTCCCCCTGAGGGGGAGGGTTAGGGTGGGGCGCGCGACGCATGGGGCTGTAGGTATGAACGATGTGCTTAGCCCGTCGGCCCGTTACCCCGTAAACAACTTCCTTCGCACGGGTGAACGGGCGGACGGATCCACGACCCGCGGCGCCGGGGACCGCACGAATCGTTTTGGCTTAACACTTAACACCTGACACTGAACACTTCCCCCAAACACCAAACACGAAACACCCAACACTACCATAAGGAGACACGCATGAAGAAAAAACTGACCCGGTTCGACCTGCAGCAGATGAAGGAAAAAGGCGAGAAGGCCGTGTGGATGACGGCCTACGATTTCACCACCGCCCAGTTGGCCGAGCAGGCCGGGATGGACATGCTGCTCGTCGGCGACAGCCTGGGCATGGCGGTCTACGGCTACCCGGGCACCGTCCCGGTCACGATCGAGCAGAGCATGTATCACACCGAGGCGGTGCGCCGCGCGGCGCCCAACACGTTCATCATCGGCGACATGCCCTTCGGCTCCTACCACGGCAGCGTCAACGACGCCGTCCAGAACGCCGTGCAGTACCACAAGAAGTGCGGCGTCGACTGCATCAAGCTCGAGGGCGGGGTGCGTGTCGCGCACATCATCCGCGCCATCGCCGACAGCGGCATGCTGGTCATGGGCCACGTCGGGCTGACCCCCCAGAGCACGGGCGCCCTCGGCGGGTTCAAGGCCCAGGGCCGCAACGCCGAGTCGGCTCTCGCCATCATGGAGGACGCGCAGGCGGTGTACGAGGCCGGGGCGTTCTCGATGCTGGTCGAGGCCGTCCCGCCCGAGGTCACGGCGATGATCGCCAAGGAGCTGCCGATCCCGATCTACGGCATCGGCGCCGGGGTGGAGTGCGACGGGCAGGTCATGATCGTCTCGGACATCCTGGGCATCTTCCAGGCCTTCACGCCGAAGTTCGTGAAGAAGTACGCCAACCTGGGAGCCGAGATGAAAAAAGTCTTCGAGGCCTACATCAAGGACGTGCGCACCGGCGCGTTCCCGGCCAAGGAGCACACCTACGGCATGATCGAGG
>CAWHEZ010000020.1:0-32937 GCA_963828345.1 uncultured delta proteobacterium | reverse complement strand
CCCTCCTTGACTCTCCGGATGCGTGCCGGTATAGCCTATCCGTTCCTTTCACGCGTTCTCTTCTTTCAAGTTCCTGAACGAAATTTGGCGATTCGCGACCGGCAGCGGTCCGACATGCAGCGTCACGTTCACCGGCAGCAGGTGTGCTGCACCCCGTAGACCGGCGGGCTCGTGCGGTCCCGCCCAACCAACCAGAAGGAGGGAATCATGCGGAAAAAGGTGTTGTTCGGGCTGTTGGCGGTATGTCTAGTGGTGTCCCTTGCCACGCCGGGGGTCAACCCCTCCCACGCGGCCAAGAAGTTCGTCTCGATCGCCTCCGGCTGGGTCGTCGGCGTCTACTACCCGCTGGCGGGCGCCATCTCCAGCATCGCCCACAAGAACCTTCCGGACATCAAGATCACGGTGGAGTCCTCGGGGGCCTCGGTGGCCAACGCCAAGCTGATCGGCTCGGGCGACGCCGACATGGCCATCCTGCAGAACGACATCGCATCCTACGCCCTGCAGGGCGTCAAGCCCATGTTCGACAAGCCCGTTGCGAACATCCGCGGCATCACCTCGCTCTACCAGGAGCACTGCCAGATCCAGGCGCGCAAGGACGCCAAGATCGCCACCGTGAAGGACCTCAAGGGCAAGAAGGTCTGCGTCGGCCCGCTCGGCAGCGGCACCGAGCAAAATGCCCTTCAGATCCTGGAAGCCTACGGCATGAAGTTCGAGGACTTCGCCAAGGTCGAACGCCTGACGGCCGCGGAGGCCTCCGATTACATGAAAGACGGCCGCATCGACGCGGCGTTCTATTCCGTCGGCGTCGGCGCAGCCGTCCTTGTTGACACGGCCATCACGGTGGATTCGGTCATCGTCCCCGTCGACGGCACGCAGCGCGATGCGTTGATGAAGAAATACCCCTTCTTCACCAGCGCGGTCGTTCCCAAGGGCGCCTACAAGGGGGTCGAGGCGGACATTCCCACGGTGGCGGTGATGGCCATCCTGGTGGCCCGCGCCGAAATGGAAGAGGCCATGGCTTACCAGATCACCAAGGCCATTTTCGACAACCTGAAGGACATCGAGCGCGCCCATGCCAAGGGCAAGGAGTTGACGCCTGCAACCGCGCTGAACGGCATGAGCGTCCCGCTGCACCCGGGCGCGGAGAAGTTCTTCAAAGAAAAGGGCATCAAGAAATAACGCATCTTGAATGAGGAGCCGTGGCTGTCTCCGGGCCCTGCCCGGAGGCGGCCGTGCGTATGCGTGTCCGACCCCTCACCGTCGCAGGCCTGATCGCCGCGGCCGGGATCTGCCTCCTGTTTCACCCCGCGCGGTGCCTCGAGGTGTCGAACCGCCGTGCGGAAAAGGTGCTCTGGCGTCTGCCCGTGGCGGCGGGGGAGGTTTTTACCTTTGCCTACATCCACTCCATCGAGCTGACCCCCGTCGAGGGGCGCTTTGCGGTGGAGGCCGACGGATGGCTGCGCCTGGTGGAAACCCGGTTCCCCTCCCACGGTGCCGGACTCCCCGCGCAGGCGACCGGGCGGACGCCCGACGGCTGGATGGTGGTTGCCGGCAGCGAGCGGATGCCGGAGTTCAGCTTCTTCATGTCACCGATCAATCAGGCCCGCCTGCAGGTCGGCGGGAGCACGCTGGACCTCTCTGCCCGGCTCCGGCCCGGCGATGTGGTCACCGTTGCGGCGGGCCGTTACCCCTATCTCCTGATGCTCCGGGAAGCCTTCTGAAGGAATAGGACCGCGAATGGAAGAGATCATTGTCCGCGACGAAACCCTGGTGAAAAAAGCGACGGAGATGATTGAAAAGCAGGAATTCGGTGAGCGGCGACTCTCCGGCGTTCCATACCGGATCGTGTTCCTGATTGCGATCGCTTTTTCCAGCTTTCAATTGTACACGGCCTTTTTCGGGGTGCTGACCTCGACCCTGCAGCGCTCGATCCACCTGACGTTTGCCATCACCCTGTGCTTTCTGTTCTATCCCTTTTCGAAGAGGTCCAAGCGCAAGAGCATCCACTTCCTGGATTTCATGATAGCGGTGGTGGCCGGCGCCTCCGTCATCTACGTCACCGTTTATTACGAGGAACTGGTCCGGCGGATCGGCGACCCGACGCGCCTGGACCTGGTCATGGGGGTTCTGGCCATCGTCCTGGTCCTGGAAGCCTCGCGCCGGGCCGTGGGCTGGCCGCTGGTGATCATAACCGGCATTTTCATCGTCTATGGGCTCTTCGGTCCTTATTTCCCCGGGATCTTCGCTCATCGCGGCTATTCCTTCCGCCGCATCGTCGACCATCTCTACCTGACCAGCGAAGGCATCTTCGGGATCCCGCTGTGGGTATCCTCGACCTTCGTCTTCGCCTTCGTGCTGTTCGGGGCGATATTCGAAAGGACCGGCGCCGGCGAATTTCTCATGAAACTCGCGATGTCGCTGGTCGGCCACACGCGCGGCGGCCCGGCCAAGGTATCGGTCGTGGCGAGCGCGTTCATGGGCACCATCTCCGGCAGCGGTGTGGCCAACACGGCCACGATCGGCACTCTCACCATCCCCCTGATGAAGAAGGTGGGCTTCAAGCCCGAACTGGCTGCCGGCATCGACACGGCCGCCGGCGGCAACGGCCAGATCATGCCGCCCGTCATGGGGGCGGCCGCCTTCGTCATGGCCGAGTTTCTGGGCATCCCCTACCTGGACGTGTGCATCGCCGCGGCGCTGCCGGCGGTGATCGACCAGCTGGCGCTGCTCGGCGCGGTGCATCTGCTGGCCACCAAGTACGGGTTCAAGGGGGTCCCGCGCGCCCAGCTGCCGAAGTTTTTGCCCACTCTGGCGAGCGGGCTGCACTTTCTCGTGCCGATTTTCGTCCTGCTCTACGCCCTGATCATCCAGCGCCTGACCCCGCTGACGGCAGCGGCCATCACGATCGGCGTGGCCGTCACCATCTTCATGTTCCGCGCGCTGCTGATGGGTGCGGGGGTGATCCAAGCGGCGGAAGCGCCGGTACGAACCGGCCCGACGCCGGACTGGGCGCCCCTGAAGGACAGCAGCCGCAAGATGATCGACGCCATGTTCAACGCCGGCAGGTCGATGGCGGCCATCGGCGTCACCTGCGCCTGCGCGGGCATGGTGGTCGGCATGGTGAGCCTGACCGGCGCCGGGCTCAACATGACCAACATCCTGGTCGAGTTGTCGTTCGGCAACGTCTACCTGGCCATGCTGCTGACCATGGTGGCATGCCTCATCCTGGGCATGGGGGTGCCGACGACACCGAACTACGTCATCATGGCGACCATCATGGCCCCGGCGCTCATCGCGATGAAGCCGGACACCCCGCTGATCGCCGCCCACCTGTTCGTGTTTTATTTCGGCATCCTTGCCGACGGCACCCCGCCGGTGTGCCTCGCCGCCTATGCCGCGGCCGGCATCGCGGACGCCGACCCCTTCAAAACGGGCCTCGAATCGTTCAAACTCGACATGCGCACCTTCCTGCTGCCCTACATGTTCATCACGGCCCCCCAGATGCTGCTGATCGGGCTCGCCCCCGGCATCATGGGGGTGCTCGAGGCCAGCTGGATCTTCACCACGTCCTCGATCGGCATGTATGCGCTCGCAGCGGGCATGCAGGGGTTCTTCATCGACGAGGACACCTGGTACGAGCGGATCCTCCTGGTGGCGGTCGCCTTCGGTCTGGTGAAGCCGGGGATCTACAGCGACATCCTGGGGCTGGCCGGGTTCGCGCTGGTGTACCTGCTGCAGAAGCAGCGGTTGCGTTCGAAGACGGTGGCCGCTCGCCGCGTGATCGGCCCGCGTTGAGGCGCCCCAAAAAACGACAGCCCCGGCTTCGGCCGGGGCTGTCGTTTTTTGGTCTCAGGGGGAGTTGGTGTTTAGTGTTTGGTGTTTGGGTGTTTGGCGGGCCGGTTCTTTCTTTTGAGCTCCTCTATCCCGGCCGCGCCGCTCACAGATCTTTCAGGAGTTGAATTGAAACATTCAGGGTTTTGATGTCGCCGGTTGGCCGCTCCCTTCAACGGTCATCACCATTCCGGACTTGTGGCACTTAAAAAACTTCCCCTTTACCGTCTCCAGGATGGCTTCGATCAACTCGTCGCGGCTGACATCCTTGACACAAAATCCCTGAGCACCCAGAGCCTTTGCTTTTGTTATCATCTCCTGGGATTCGTAAATGGTGAGGACAAGAACGTTGATGTCGGATATCTCTCTGATTCTTTGCAATATTTCGAAGCCGGAATGTCTGGGCATGCTCAGGTCCAGCAGCACCAGATCGGCGGCATTTTTCTTTATGGCCTCGATGGCCTTGTCGCCACAATCAGCCTCGGCAACCACTGTCAGGTCATCACGCCCGTTGATCAATGCCCGCAGTCCCGCACGATAGATCTCGCTGTCGTCGACAATTATTATTTTCTTCCGCTCAGCTTCCATGTCAGTAGCTCCAGCTTGAGTTCAGGCCCTTGATCGGAAGAATATGGATGAAAACCGCTTTGGCTACTACACGGAATACAGTAGAGGGGCTCGAATAACTACCTAGTGTCCATCCATAAACGGCGTCTTTCGGCTCATGCCGGCGTTCTCGCTCTTCGCAATCCTCGGCGTAGACGGACTACGCCTGCGGTTGCGAAATCGCTGCGGCCTTGGCCTGAACCGAAATCCACCATTTCTGGATGGACACTACCTATTCAACCTCGGCAATCGATCATCGATAGGCTCTCGCCCATGACCACTGTCTCCGCGCAAGGCAGCCCCAGCTGCGCGCAGCGCGCGGCGTCTTTGCCCGGGCAGGTCGCCCGGGCAAAAAAACTACAGTTGGTGTCTGGTGTTTGGTGTTTGGTTTTAGTCAACGGAGGATGTTGTCCGCGTCCGTCTGCGTCGGTCTGCGGCTAATTCCATCCCTGTCCTTGTCCGTGTGGTCCGTGTGGGTCTGTGGCTGAAAATGCTTTTCGTCCGCGTCCGTCTGCGTCCGTCCGCGGCTGATCCCATTCTCTCCACCTTCCGATCGCGGCTGGAAAGCCGCTCCCACCAACCACTTAAAACCTAACACCTAAAACCTGACACTCTTCAACATGTGCGCAATCACGAAAGTCCGCGCAACGCCGGATCACGGCCTGATACGCCGTTTTTCCGTTTAACTGCGCCGCGTGCGTTTAACGGCCGGCCGCTTGCGCACCGAGAAGCCGAAGTGCCCGAGGTGCCGCCCGAGCGCGAAGTAGTGCCCGTGCGCGAAGGCCACCAGACCGGCCTGGTCGACGCGCAGCCGGTCCTTGGCGTCCACGAGGTCGGAGCTGACCTGCACGGCGACCACCTCCGCCAGGAAGAGCGTGTGCGAGCCCAGCTCCATCGTCCGGCGGACCCGGCACTCGATGTTCAGCGGGCACTCGGCGACGATCGGGCAGCCCAGCTTGAGCGCGGGCGCGGGCGTCAGCCCGGTGGCGGCGAACTTGTCGGCGTCGCGGCCGGAGACGACCCCGCACCAGTCCAGGGCCTTGACCTCGGCCGCGGACGGCACGTTGACCGCGAACTCGCGCGTGGCGCCGATGATGGCGTGGGAGTGGCGGTCGGGGCGCACCGAGATCGCCAGCATGGGCGGGTCCGTGCAGACGGTGCCGGTCCAGGCGATGGTGATCAGGTTCGGCCGCCACTCGCCGGTGCCGCCGCAGCTCACCAGGACGGCCGGGATCGGCATGAGCACGTTGCCGGGCTTCCAGGACTGCTTGGCGATCTTGCGGCCGGCCGGGGGCGCGGCGGGCGCCTGTCTGCGGTTCGCTTTCATGTCTCCAGTCCTTTCAGCAGCGCGTCGACGCCCGCCTGGGCCACGGCCTCGTCCTGGTCCGAGTGCCCCGAGCTGCAGCCGACCGCGCCCACGACCTCGCCGTCGACCACGATCGGGACCCCGCCCGGGAAGATCATGAAGCGGCCGCCGTGGCTGACGTGGATGCCGTACGCCGGCCCGCCCGGCTGGCCGGAGCGGGCGTAGTCGCGGGTGGACCGCCGCGCGCAGGCCGCCGTGAAGGCCTTGCTGATGGCGATCTCGATGCTCGTGAGGCGGGCGCCGTCCATGCGGTGGAACATGACCAGGTGGCCGCCGTCGTCGGCGACCGCGATGTCCATGTCCACCCCGATGGCGCGCGCCTTGTCTTCGGCGGCCGCCATGATGATGCGTGCGTCGTCGAGCGTGAGGCGGGGAACCCGTTTCATGCGGTGCAGCCTTTCATGGTGTGAACGGTCGTCACTTAACCCTCTCCCCTCGCGTGTGGGAGAGGGCAGGGTGAGGGGGTATTTACCCGATCTCACGCAGCGGGCGGTTGGCCGTCGACTCCGCTGCCGCCCGCTTCAGCTCCCAGATGCCCGCCGCGAAAAACCCCCGCGCCGCAGCCCGTCGTCCCGGCCGTTTGCCGCTCATGCGGCCTCCCGGAGCGTTTGCGGGTTCCAACGCGCTCAGAAGCTCAGGACCGTGCTGTCGTCCGCCAGGTCGATCAGCTCGTCGCCCTTGGCCATGCGGGCGCCCGGGATGAGGTCCGCCTCCGTGATCTGGCGCGTCACGGCGCAGGGGGTGCAGACCAGCAGCGGCACCCCGTATTCCTGGAGGTAGTGCAGGTGGTCGTCGGCCGAATCCCCGGTGGCCGCGCGCATCTGACCGGCGATCCCGCGCCGGGCCAGGTAGACCGCCTCGTCCAGCAGGAAGACTGAGACCTGCTTGCCTTTCTTGTGCGCGACCATGGCGAAGAACAAGGCCCGGGTGGCACGGTTCGGGTTGTCGGTCCCGCAGGACAGGACCACCAGCACGCGGTTGCTCATGAAAACACCTCGCTGCGATACGGGTTGCGATACGGGTTGCAGGGCGGGCAAGCGTTGCGCTTCACCCGGGCGGACTCTATGCCGCGGCCTTTCTTAAGTCAAATGCAAAGGCCGGGCGCGGCGGCGGGGAAATAGGGTTAAAGACCGGACGCAAACGGCCGATAACCACGATAGCGACCTTCTGGGCGCCGGTTGCCGGCGGCCCATGCGCATACCAATTTTTCGGAAAGGAAACTGGACATGAACCTGTCGCTGTCCAAACGCATCATCGGAGCCGTGATCATTTCGGTCGTCATCGGCTCCACGTCGGCCCTGATCTCCTCGTTCATCCTCATGCGCGGCTTCCAGGAGCAGGCGCAGAAGGACGTGGAAAAGTTCACCACCACCGTGCAGCACCAGCTGGACACCTACCAGGAACGCTGCCGCGACGCCGCCTCCCAGTTCGCCGCGCGTCCGGACGTGGCCGAGGCGGTCAAACGCGGGGACACGGCCCACATCCAGAAAGCCGCCCGGGAAGCCGTCAAGGGCGGCTTCGTGAACGTGCTCACGATCGCCGACAAGGACGGCAAGGTCGTCGGCCGCGGCCACTCGGACAAGGTCGGGGACAGCGTGCTCGGCCAGGCGAACGTGAAGAAGGCGCTCGCCGGGCAGGCCTCCTCGGGCGTCGAGGAGGGCACGGTCGTCAAGTTCTCGATGCGCGCCGGCCACCCGGTCAAGCTCGAAGGCCAGGTGGTGGGCTCGGTCACGGCCGGGGTCGACCTGTCTTCGGACACCAAGTTCGTCGACCTCATCAAGGAGACGTTGGGGGTCGAGTGCACCATCTTCCACGGCGACACGCGCGTCTCGACCACGATCGTGCGCGAGGGCAAGCGCGCCGTCGGCACCAAGATGGACAACCCGCGCGTGCTCGAGACCGTGCTGCAGCAGGGCAAGACCTTCCAAAGTCAGAACCAGATCCTGGGCAAGGACTTCAACACGGCCTACTGGCCGATGCGCGACCTGGAAGGCAAGATCGTCGGCATGCTTTTCATCGGCAAAGATCAGGGCGAGCTGCAGAAGGCCATGGCCGACAACTACCTCATCGTCGGCTCCGTGGTGCTTTGCATCGTCATGCTCATGGCGCTGGCCGCCTTCTTCATCGCGCGCTCGATCGCCGGGCCGCTGCAGCGCATCAGCGGCGGGCTGATGGAGGGCACGGATCGCGTCGCAAGCGTCTCCGCGCAGGTTTCCGGCTCGAGCAAGTCGCTCTCCGACGGCGCCTCGCAGCAGGCCGCGGCCATCGAGGAGACCTCCTCGTCGCTCGAGGAGATGGCCTCCATGACCAAGCACAACGCCGACAACGCCGGGCAGGCCGACGGGCTCATGAAGCAGGTGGCGCAGTTCGTGGGCGAGGCCAGGGACTCGATGGGCAAGCTCTCGGCCTCGATGGAGGAGATCAAGAAGGCGAGCGAGGAGACCCAGAAGATCGTCAAGACGATCGACGAGATCGCCTTCCAGACCAACCTGCTGGCGCTGAACGCGGCCGTCGAGGCGGCGCGCGCGGGCGAAGCCGGGGCCGGGTTCGCGGTGGTGGCCGAGGAGGTGCGCAACCTCGCCATGCGCGCGGCCGACTCGGCCCGCAACACGCAGGGGCTCATCGAGGGCACGGTCAAGAAGGTCAAGGACGGCGCGGGGCTGATGACCGGCACGCGCGAGGCCTTCGGCAAGGTGGCCGAGAGCGCCTCCAAGGTGGCCGAGCTGCTGGCCGAGATCGCCGCCGCCTCGAAGGAGCAGTCCCAGGGCATCGCGCAGGTGAACACGGCCATGGTCGACGTGGACAAGGTCACCCAGCAGAACGCGGCCACCGCCGAGGAGTCGACCGCGGCCGTGGTCGAGCTCACCTCCCAGGCCGAGCAGATGAAGACCATGGTGGAGGACCTGCTGCGCCTGATCGGCGGCCAGGGAAAGTCCAAGCCGCGCAAGAAAATGGAGAAGGGCAAGGCGAAGGAGGCCAAGCTGCGTTCGCCCGCAGCCGCCGCGGCGGTCAAACCCGTCAGGTCGGCCAAGAAAAGCGACCGGACTCCGGAGCAGGTCATCCCGCTGGAATCCGAGGACTTCAAGGACTTCTGACCGGGTGGTGCGTCGGGTTACGGAAAACGGAGGCTCGCGCCGCGGTGGCGCGGGCTTCCGCGTTTAGAGGGGGCAGGAACGAGGGGTCAGGGTTCGGAAACGAGGAGACCAGGGTTCGGGGATCGGGAACGAAGAGGCAGGGTTCGGGGTTCAGGAAAAGCAACGCACTCGCTTCGGCCGGTATTTTTTTCCTGAACCCTGAACCCTTGAACCCCGAACCCTGTTGACTTCATCCAGACCCCAGACCCCTCTCTATCCCCGGCTTCCCCGCCCTCCCGAAACGTGGTAGATTAGCTCATACTCGACATCTTCACTCCCTGTCCGGGGTTCCCTTATGCCGCTCCTCACGCTCATGTCCGGCCCGCAAAGCGGTTCGTCCGTCCCCGTGACGGAAGCGGTCGTCATCGGCCGCAGCCGCAGCGCCGGGCTGCACTTCGACGAGCGGACGCTCTCCCGCCTGCACGCGCGCCTGGAGCCGGCCGACGGCGGCTGGCGGCTGACCGACCTCGGCAGCTCGAACGGCAGCTTCGTCAACGGGCGCCGCGTGCGGGCCGCCACGGCGCTGCGCGACGGGGACGTGGTGCGCCTCGGCAGCTTCAGCTTCGCGTTCCGGCACGACCCGCCCGGCGTCCCGGCGCTCAACATCACCCTGGACACGGGGGCGGAACAGGCGCCGATCATCGCGAACGTCTCGGTCGACGACCACATCCAGCAGCTGCTGCCCAAGGGGATCGAGAAGGACGCCGGCGAGCTGGTCATCAAGCGCCTGCGCTTCCTCTCCGAGGTGGCCGAGATCCTCGGCAACGTGATCGAGGCCGCGCAGCTCTTCCCCCGGGTGCTCGAGAAGCTGCTCGAGGTGTTCCCGGAGGCCGAGCGCGGCTGCGTCATGGTCTGCGACCCGGACGGCGGGAGCCTGCAGCCGGTGGCGGCGCTGGCGCGGCCGGAGGCGCAGAGCCGCATGGCCGTCAGCCGCTCGCTCGCCCGGGAGGTGATCGCGACCCGCAGCGCGGTGCTGAGCGCCGACGTGAGCGGCGACCGGCGCTTCGACCCCCAGCACACCGTGGTGCGCTCCGGCCTGCGCACCGTCATGGCCGCGCCCATGGTCTGCGAGAACACCGTGCTCGGGCTGATCCAGCTGGACAGCTCCAACCCCGACCACCGGTTCTCGCACGCCGACATGGCGCTCTTTCTCGGCGTCGCCGGGCAGGCGGCGCTGGCGCTCGGCAAGGCGCGCCTGCACGACCAGCTCGTGGCCCAGGTGCTGCTGCAGAAGGACCTGCAGATGGCCGAGCGCATCCAGCACAGCTTCCTGCCCAAGGCTTCGCCCCAGGTGGAGGGCTACCGCTTCGCCCAGAGCTACTGCGCGGCGCGCCACATCGGCGGGGACTACTACGATTTCGTGCGGGTTTCGGACAGCGCGCTGGCGATCGCGGTCGCGGACGTCTCGGGCAAGGGGGTCGCGGCGGCGCTCTACATGGCCAAGCTCAGCAGCGAGATGCGCTTCCACGCGCGCGGCTGCCTGTCGGCCGGCGCGGTCGTGACCGCGCTGAACCGGGCGCTCGCCGAGGAGATGGAAAGCGGGATGTTCGTGACGCTGGCGCTCCTGATCCTGCAGCCGGAGATGCGCAACCTCATCGTCTGCTCGGCCGGGCACCTGCCGCCGCTGCTCTGCAGCCGGGAGGGCGAGGTCTCCGAGCTCTCGAGCCCGGGCAACATCCCGATCGGGGTCTTCGAGGACAGCCGCTTCGCGGAGACCGAGCACCTGCTCCAGCCCGGGGACCGGGTCCTGCTCTACACCGACGGCGTCACCGAAGCGATGAACCGCGAGGGGGAGATGTTCGGGATGGAGCGCTTCCGGCAGGTCGTCCGCGCCGGCCGCGGGGAAAGCCCGGAGGCCGTGCTGGCGGCGGTGGAGCAGGCGGTCGCCGCGCACACGGCCGGGTTCCCGCAGAGCGATGATCTGGCCATGGTTTGTATCGCTGTAGACGAATGAAAAAAAGTGTTAAGTTTTAGGTGTTAGGTTTTAGGCAAAATCGATGAAAAAAAGGTGTTAAGTTTTCAGGTGTTAGGTTTTAAGCAAAAATCTTTGACATGCCGATAACACCTGACTAACACCTAAACACTTAATCCAACCTAAACACCTAACACCCTTATCTACTCCTTCCCGAACCTCTTCCCCATGAACTCGGCCAGGTCCGAGGCGTCGAAGCCCTGGCCCGGGGTTTTTCTGAAGGCCGCGAGATCCGCGAACACCTCGCCCGCGCTGCGGTAGCGCGCCTCCACCTGTTTTTCCAGGCACTTCATCACGATGCGGCTGAGCTCCGGCGGGACGGCGGGGTTGCGCTCGGCCGGCGGGGTCACCACGGCCGCCGGGATGCCGCGGATGGCCTCGACCTCGCTCGCGAAGCGGTAGGCCGGCTGCCCGGTCAGCACCTCGTAGAAGACGAGCCCCAGGGCGTAGAGGTCCAGGCGGTGGTCGACCGCGGCGCCGGTCAGCTGCTCCGGGGCGAGGTACATCAGCTTGCCCTTCAGGACGCCGGCCTGCGTCAGGCTGGGCTCCGACGTGGCCTTCGAGATCCCGAAGTCGCTGATCTTGACCTCGCCCTGGACGCTGACCAGGATGTTCTGCGGGCTGATGTCGCGGTGCACGATGTTCAGGGCCTCGCCGGTCTGGTCGTCCGTCTTCGCGTGGGAGTACTCGAGGCCCTTGCAGCTCTCGGCGAAGATGAAGGCCGCCGGCGCGGCCGGCATGCCCCCCGGCAGGGCGGACAGGAGCTCGCGCAGGTTCTTGCCGTCGATGTACTCCATCGCGATGAAGGAGACCTCCGCGATGCGGCCGTAGTCGAACACCTGCACGATGTTGGGGTGCTGCAGCAGCGCCGCCAGGCGCGCCTCGCGGATGAACATCTGCACGAAATCGGGGTCGGCGGCGAAGTGGGGCAGGATGCGCTTGACCGCCACGCGGCGCCGGAACCCGTCCTCGCGCAGGTAGTCGGCCAGGTAGAGCTCGGCCATGCCGCCCGTGGCGACCTTGGACACGAGGTGGTAGGGGCCGATCGTCTCGACCCCCTCGAGGCGCTCGGCCAGCCGGCGGGCCTTGCGTTTCTCCCGCCCGTCGAAGACGAGCAGCCCGAGCACCAGCAGGGCGGTGATGGCGGCCACCGCGCCGAGGTAGGTCGAGCGGGCGTCCGCCAGCGCGGAGTGCAGCGGGGCGGCCGAAAGCGCCAGCTGGATGCCGCCGATGTCCACCTCGGCGTAGGTGAGGCGGTGGGTGAAGAGGGCCGTGGGCGGGGAGGTCGGCAGGTCGGCGACCGCGACCCCGTCGATCGTGCGCAGGACGGCGTTCGGGGCCAGCGCCTGGAGGGCCTGGCCGAGCTCCGTCGACCCGATCCGCGTCAGCACCTCGTTCTGGTGGTCGATGGCGGCGGCGTACTGGAAACCCTCGATGCGTTCGGCCGCCCCGAGCGAGACGTTCAGCATCAGGACGTCCTTGTCCAGCACGAACGGGCGGCACTCCTGGGCGATGCCGCGCGCGGCCGCGACGCCGCGGCCGACGAACGCCTCGCGGGCGCCGTCGGCCCGGGAGCGGTACAGCAGGTAGCCGGCGGCGTGGGCCGCCAGCCCCAGCACCAGGCACACCAGGAACGCGCGCCGGCTGCGGCGCATGAACTCGGAGCGCGCGATGCCGCGCGTGGCCTTCACCAGGGTCGTGCCGGTGTACTCCCTGATCTTCACGAGGGTCGTCGTGGCCATGTCTGCAACCGTCATGGGATACCTCTGTTTCTCCGCCCCCTGCGATGCGGTCGTCTCGATCCGGGTGTTCAACGCTCCATACCTGCTACGTCGACAGCAGTCGAATGATGTCGGCACAGCGCGCGACGACGCGCTGCCGGAGACCGGCCAGCTCCTTGCGGCCGGCGGTTTCGCCCAGGAGGACGGCCGACGGCCGGATTCCGCCCGGCTGGGCCGGCAGCGTCACCAGGCTCAGCTCGCCGGCATCCGGGATGTCGAAGACGTCCCGGGCGAAGGGCTGGTCCCGGCCGCAGAGCGGGCAGGTCACCTGCGCCCGCGCGAGGTCGAGCGCCGGCGCGCCGTCCTCCCCCTCGTCGCCGGACCAGCGCCGGAACAGGCGGGCGATCTGGCGCTGGTAGAGCGCCGCCGTCAGCGCCAGGACGAAAAACCCGCTCAGCACGACCACCCGCGTGAAGTGCTCCTTGGGGTCGCTGCGGGCGTCGGGGGCGACCGCCAGCCCGACGCGGCCGATGCGCGTGCCCGCGTAGCTGACCGGCGCGACCAGGTTGAAGTGCACGGCGGGCAGGGGCACGTCCGACTGGCGCACGTCCACCTCCTGGCCCTTGGGGTCGGCGGCGGCCGGCGCGGGGAGAATCTGGTCGCTGCCGACGAGAGCGACGACGCGGTTCTGGTGGTCGGCCACCCAGGCGAGCAGGACACCCGGCTTGAGCCCCGCCTCCGCCAGGACCGCGTGCAGCGCGTCCGCGTTCTTCTCGAGCAGCGGCAGGCCGGCGCGGCGGGCCACGTCCTGGACGGCCTCCAGCCCGAGCGTGCGGGCCTTCTCGAGCTGGTAGACGTGGTGCAGCGACATGAACCCGTAGGCCACCAGCACGATGAGCAGCCAGGTGCACAGGACGGTCACGAACGGGTAGGCGGCGAAGATCGCCTTGATCCTTTGCAGGGGGGTGCGCATGCGATCCCTTCCACGGGCCGGCAGCGCCCGTTTCACAGGGTGGACGTCGAGTGACCGCACAGACGTTCGGGCAAGTGCGGGTAGCGTAGTGTCGCCGCGGCACATTTGTCAAGCATCGGCCGCCGTGCGGCCTTGTGATCGGGGGGCGGACGGATTATGTTCCCCGCACATGGAAATAGCCCCTCTCTCTCTCCGGCCCCGGGCGTTCGCGCTCCTCCTCTTTCTGAGCGTGCTGATCGGGTGCGCCGCCCCGCCTGCGCCCGTCCCCGTCGGCGACCAGACGGTGCGACACCGCTCCGCGGACTACCTGATCGTGCGGCTGGACGGCGACGCGACCCCGGCCGAGGTGGCCAGGCGCTACCTGGGCGACGAGCGCCTGGGCTGGGTCGTCGAGGAGGCGAACCCGGGCGCCGGCTTCCGCAGCGGCCAGACGGTCGTCGTCCCGCTGGACCCGCAGAACCGGGCGGGCCTGCGCCGGGACGGGTTCCAGACGATCCCGATCCTCACCTACCACCGCTTCGCCCAGGACTGCCCGTCGCCGCTGTGCATGCCGGCGGCCGCCTTCCGCGCGCAGATGCGCTACCTGAAGGACAACCGCTACCACGTGCTGACCGCCGACGAGCTGCTCGCCTTCGTGCAGCACCGCCGCCCGCTGCCGCCCCGCTCCGTGCTCATCACGATCGACGACGGCTACCGCTCGGTCTACGAGATCGCCTACCCGATCCTGCGCGAGTTCGATTTCAGCGCCGTGCTCTTCATCTACACCGAGCTGATCGACGTCTCGCCCATCGCGCTGACCTGGAACCAGCTGGCGGAAATGCGCCGCAACGGCTTCGCCGTCGGCTCCCACACCATCCGCCACAGCGACCTGACCCTGCCGCGCGAGGGCGAGTCCGGCGCCGAGTTCGCGGCCCGGGTGGAAAACGAGCTCGTCGGGTCCAAGCAGGTCCTGGACCGCCGCCTGGGGCAGGACACCTGGCTCCTGGCCTACCCGTACGGCAACTACGACCCGAAAGTGGTTGCCTCGTCTCAGCGGGCGGGCTATAAATTGGCCATGTCCGTCAAGCGCGGCGGGAACCCGTTTTTCGCCAACCCCTTCACCCTGAAGCGGGACCAGATCCTGGAACGGGATCTGCCCACGTTCGTCAAACGCCTGAAGACATTCAACTCACTTCCGCTGGAATGAGGCCGACGATGAGGATTCTGGCATTGCTCGTGGCGGTCATGCTGCTGGTGGCCGGATGCGCGGGAACGGAAGTCAAGAAGGACAGCCGGGCCGAGGAGCCCGCGCGGCTGGCCGCCGAGTACCTGGCCCGGGCGCGCGACCAGGAATCCCGCGGCCAGCTGGTGGAGGCCCTGGAGAGCTACAAGCTGGCGCTCACGGCCGACCCCGCCAACGCGGCCGCCGCGGCGGAGCGGGGCGCGCTCGAGCGCAAGCTCAACGGGTTGGCCGAGGAGAACTACAAGGCCGGCCTCGAGCTCCAGCGCCTGGGCAAGTACGGCCAGGCGCGCCAGAAGTTCCTGACCGCGGTCCGCTACCGGCCGGATTACCCGGAAGCCGTGGAGAGCCTGAAGGCCGAGCGGCTGGACGCCCATCAGGTGAAGAACTACCTGCTCTACACCATGAAGCCGGGCGAGCTGCTGGCCAACGTCGCCGAACGCTACTACCGCGACTACCAGAAGCACTTCTACATCGGCGCCTTCAACGAGGTGGAGGACTCGGCCAAGATCGGGGCCGGGCAGACCATCCGCGTCCCCGTGGTCGAGGGGGTCGCCTGCTTCGTGACACCGGCCGAGGCCCAGGCGCTCGCCAAGCAGCAGCCCGGCGCGCTGCCGCCCGAGGTCGTGGTGGTCAAGGGGGTCGCGACCCACGTCGTCAAGGCCGGCGACAGCCTCCCCCAGCTCTCGCAGACCTATTACGGCGCGCGGGACCGGGCGGCCCTCATCGCGAAGTACAACAACGTCAAGGACGGCGCGGCGCTGCGGCCCGGCCGCAAGCTCCTGATCCCCCAGGTGGAAGGGACGGGGTTCCGCGGCGTCGTCACCGAAGAGGCCGCGCGGCCGGAGGGACCGCCCGCCGCGGCCGAGGCCCGGCCCGAGCCCGCCCCCGAACCCGTGCGGGAGAGCCCCCCTGCCGCGGCCGCCGCCCCGGCCGCGCCGCCCGTCGCGGCGGCGCCGGTCGACCCGGCGGCGGAGTACCGCCAGCAGGGCCTCGAGTTCCTCAAGGCCGGCAACCACGCCGGGGCGATCGCCGAGTTCCGCAAGGTCCTGAATGTCAGCCCGCGGGACCCGGTCGCGCTGAAGGGCATCTCCCAGGCGCACTTCGACCTCGGGGTGAAATCCTTCGAGCAGAAGGCCTACCTGCCGGCCGTCGAGAACTTCAAGGCCGCCCAGGGATACGCGCCGGGCTGCGACCGCTGCCCGGACTACATCCGGCGCAGCGAGGACTCCTACAAGGAGCAGCACTACGCGCAGGGGCTGAGCTACTTCCAGGGCGAGAAGCTCGCCGAGGCCATCCGCGAGTGGGAGCTGGTGAGCGCGATGGACCCGGCCTACAAGGACGTCGCGCGCAACCTGCAGAAGGCCAAAACCCTGCAGGAGCGGCTGGACGCCATCAAGCGCAGCAAGCCGCAGTGAGCCCGTCGGGCAACGCCGATCCGGCCGCCGGAATCGGCCGGGAGTGGGACGCAGCGCTCGGGGCCGCGCGGTATCGGCAGGCAGGCGTGTCCGGTGTGGGAGAGGCGCTCGGCTTCGATCTTTCGCGACTGGAAAGCCGCTCCCACAAAAAACGCGCCGACCCTGAACCCAGGATCCTGGCCGGCGTAGGAGATTGCCGTGAAGACGTTGTGGAGAAGTGTGCTGGTGCTGGCGGTTCTCCTGGGGTCGATCGTCGCGGGTGCGGCGGCCGACCTCGCGCTGCCGCCGCGGCCGGCCGCGAGCGGCGTGGACCTCGTCGACGGCGCTCGAGCAGCGCCGCACCACGCGCGAGTTCGCCGCGACCGCGCTCTCGCCGGAGGACCTCTCCGCGATCCTGTGGGCGGCCAACGGCGTCAACCGCCCCGACGGCCGGCGCACGGCCCCGACGGCCATGAACCGCCAGTACATCGAGCTCTACCTCGTGGGCGAGACCGGGGCCTGGCGCTACGACGCCCCGGCGCACGCGCTCGTCCCGGTCACGGCGGCCAACGTCAAGGACCGCATGGCGCGCCAGGCCCACGTGGCGGCGGCCTCGCACGTCCTGGTGATCGTCGCCGACACGACGCGCGTGCCCGGCTCCGACGAGACCAGGCTCCTCTGGGCCCACTCGACCGCCGGCGCCATCGCCGCAGAACGTGCACCTCATGGCGGCCGCCCGCGGCATCGGCACGGGGATGGTGGCCGGGATCAAGGCCGATGAGATCCGCCGCGCGCTCAGCCTGCCGAGCGAGTCCGTTCCGCTCTACGTCATGCCGCTGGGGCACCTAAAACGTTGACCGTTTTTCGATGCTTCGGGCGTGGTGCCGTGATCCGGCGTTGCGCGGCGCCGGGGGTCAGGTTTTAGGTGTTAGGTGTTAAGTCAAAGCAATCGCACAGCTCATTCTCGGGCCTGCAACCTAACACTTAAAACTTAACACTTATCCTTACTTAACACCTAACCCTTAACCCGAGGAGAAGACGCCCGCATGATCAGGATCTACCGCCGGACCGACGGCACCTGGCGCAGCGAGGAGTGGGAAGCGGGCGGGCGCCTGCCGCAGCCCGCCTGGGTCGACATGGTCGTGCCCACCCCCGAGGAAATGGCGGCGGTCCAGCGGCAGCTGTCGATCGAAATCCCCACCCGGGCCGAGATGCAGGAGATCGAGGCCAGCAGCCGGCTCTACCAGGAAAACAGCACCTACTTCATGACCGCGACCATCGTGACCGGACCCGATCTCGCCGACATGGAGTCGTCGGCCGTCACCTTCATCCTCTCCAGCGACCACCTCGTCACGGTGCGCTACGTGACCCCCCGGTCGTTCGAGGCCTTCGCCGCCCGCATCCAGAAGCCGGGCACGCCGCCGGCCGGCCCGTCGGAGCTCTTGATCGCGCTGCTCGAGGCCATGATCGACCGCATCGCCGACGTCCTCGAACACCACAGCGCCGAGGTCGACCGCATCTCGCGCATGATTTTCTCGGTGGGGCAAGGCAAGCGCCGACCGCGGGTGGACCTCCAGAAGCACGATCCGGGTCATCGGCAGCGAGGGCAACCACTTCTCGGCGCTGCGCGAGAGCATCGTGAGCGTCAGCCGCATGGTGCTCTACTTCAACCAGGCCGTCGCGCAGCACGCGAAGGTCGGTCAGCTGCGCGAGACCCTGATGGAGATCAGCCGGGACCTGGCCTCGCTCGCCGACCACGCCTCGTTCATGGCGAACAAGATCACCTTCCTGCTCGACGCGACCCTCGGCATGATCAGCATCCAGCAGAACCAGATCATCAAGCTGTTCTCGGTCGCCGCCGTGGTCTTCCTGCCGCCGACCCTGATCGCCAGCATCTACGGGATGAACTTCAAGAATCTGCCGGAGCTGGCCTGGGAGCTGGGCTACCCCATGGCGCTCGGCCTCATGGTCGTCTCGGCCGTGCTGCCGTACCTGTACTTCAAGCGCAAAGGCTGGCTCTAACGGAAAACCGGCGTATCAGGCCGTGATCCGGCGTTGCGCGGCGCCGTGCGATCGCTGCGGCGTACTGGGAGTACGCCTCGCTCCGCCCGGGCTTGCGCGCCTTGGCTGACGGCCTGATACGCCGGTTTTCGATGCTCCGGGAGCGGGGCCGTGATCCGGCGTTGCGCGGCGCCGTGCGATCGCTGCGGCGTACTGGGAGTACGCCTCGCTCCGCCCGGGCTTGCGCGCCTTGGCTGACGGCCTGATACGCCGGTTTTCGATGCCTCGGGAGTGGGGCCGTGATCCGGCGTTGCGCGGCGCCGTGCGGTCGCTGCGGCGTACTGGGAGTACGCCTCGCTCCGCCCGGGCTTGCGCGCCTTGGCTGACGGCCTGATACGCCGGTTTTCGATGCCGCGGGAGCGGGGCCGTGATCCGGCGTTGCGTGGGGTCTTGTAAAAATGCAGGGATCAGGTTTTAGGTTTTAAGTGTTAGGTGTTAAGCAAAACGTTGCAAAGCACACTCGCACAGCCCTAACACTTACTCGAAACCTGCAACACCTAAAACCTAACACTACCCCTTTCCAACCCCTTCCAGGATCTCCACCCCCGCGCTCGTGCCGATGCGGCTCGCGCCGGCGTCGAGCATGGCGAGGGCGTCCGCGAGCGTGCGGATGCCGCCCGAGGCCTTGACGCCCACCCCCGGCCCGACCGCCGCCCGCATCAGGCGCACGTCCGCCGCCGTCGCCCCCCCGCTGCCGAACCCGGTCGAGGTCTTCACGAAGTGCGCCCCGGCGGCCACCGCGAGCCCGCAGGCGGTGCGCTTCTCCGCGTCGCTCAGAAAGCAGGTCTCGAGGATCACCTTCACCACCGCCCCGGCGGCGGCCGCCACCACGGCGCGGATGTCGGACTCCACGTCGGCCGCGCGGCCGGATTTCAGAAAGCCGACGTTCAGCACCATGTCGACCTCGGCCGCGCCCTGCGCGACGGCGAGAGCGGCCTCGGCCGCCTTGATGCGGCTCGCGCTCGCGCCGAGCGGGAAGCCGACGACCGCGCAGGCCTTGACCGGCGAGCCGGCCAGGCAGGCGGCGGCGAGCGGGACGTGGCAGGGGTTGACGCAGGCCGAGGCGAACCCGGCCGCGGCCGCCTCGGCGCAGAGCGCGCGGATCTGGTCGTCGGTGGCGGTCGGTTTCAGGAGCGTGTGGTCGATGCAGGCCGCAAGGCGGCCGCGGGTCCAGGCGGTCATGGGAACCTCCCTTCGGCGGGTACAGGATGTTTACCTGCGCTGCAAGCGGCGTATGCCGACGTGCACGCAGCGGCAGGTATCCAACGTTCGGATCCAGCGCTACCGCGCGGTCACTTCGCCTGCGCCAGGCGCTTGAACGCGATCTCGAAGTACTGCTCCAGCCGCTCGCGGTCCAGCAGCTCGGGCGTCGTGTCCGGCACGCCGTTGTAGAAGACGACCAGCTGCGGGTCGGGGTCGGTCCGGTCGTAGAAGGCGATGCGCCGGCCGGTCAGGTTCTTGAACGACTCGCGCGCGGCGCTCACGTCGGTCGTGCGCTCGAGCGGGCGCCGGGGCAGCACCGTCTCCACCGCGCGCGTCAGCGGGTGCACGGCCTCGACCGCCAGCTCGGCGTACGGGAGCGGCCCCGCCTCCATGATCCGGATGCGGATGACCACCTGCACGTCCTCGCCCGGCGCCCCGCGCAGCATGCCCCAGCAGATCCCGACCGGGCCGGAGCGGAAGGACGAGTCCGCGCCGTGGACTTCCCGGGTTTCGCACCAGGCCGGCGCACCCCAGCAGGCCGCGACCGCAAGCCACACCCCCAGCACCACGCGTTTCATGAGGTCACCTCCTGATCGTCATCCTCGGGCAGCAGCATCACCCGGTCGGCGTCGAGCCGCACCCCGACCGTGCGGCCCGGGACGAAGTCGTCCTGCGGGGCGGCGGCGTGCGCCGCCGCCAGGAAGCCGCAGCCTTCGGTCTCCAGCGCGTACTCCACCTTCTCCCCGAGAAACGCGCGCTCGACGACGCGGGCCGGGAAATCGGCCGCGGCCGGGTCGGCGGTCAGCTGCACCATTTCGGGCCGCGCGTAGACCTTGAGCTCCCCGGTCGCGGGGACCGCGCGGCCGTCCGGGGGCAGGCGGTACGTGTGCCCGAACACCGCGACGGCGTGCGCGTCGACCGGACGGGCCGGGAAGGCGTTGATCTTGCCGATGAAGCGGGCCACGAACCCGGTCGCCGGCCGGAAGTAGAGCGATTCGGCGGTCCCGATCTGGACGATGCGGCCGCGGTTCATGACCGCGATGCGGTCCGAGATCGCCATGGCCTCCTCCTGGTCGTGCGTCACGTAGATCGAGGTGATGCCGAGGCTTTTCTGCAGGCGGCGGATCTCGACGCGCGTGCGCACGCGCAGCTTGGCGTCCAGGTTGGAGAGCGGCTCGTCGAAGAGCAGCACGTGCGGCCGGATCACGATCGCGCGCGCGAGCGCGACCCGCTGCTGCTCGCCGCCGGAGAGCCGGTTCGGGAACTGCGGCTCGTAGCCCGCGAGCCCCACGCGGCCGAGCACGTCCGCGACCGCCGCGCGGATCTCGGGGTCCGGCAGCTTCCGCACCCGCAGGCCGTAGGCCACGTTCTCGAACACCGACAGGTGCGGGAAGAGGGCGTAGTTCTGGAAGACGAAGCCGAGGCTGCGCCGGTTGACCATGCGCTCGGTCACGTCCTCGTCGCCGAAGTGGATGCGGCCGCGCGTCGGGGCCTCGAAGCCGGCCACCATGCGCAGGGTCGTGGTCTTGCCGCAGCCGGAGGGGCCGAGCAGCGTCAGCAGCTCGCCGGGGACCACCTCGAGATCGACGTCGTCCACGGCCGTCAGGCGCCCCTTCACCGGGTGGGTGAAGGCCTTGCTGACGTGTTCGATGTGGATGCGCAGGGGCTGCATCGCTCAACCTCCCAGGATGCTCGACATGGACGGCGCGCCCGGCTGCCGGAAGCGCCGCAGGCCGAGACCGATCGCCGCGGTCCCGGCCAGGACGACCCCCACCACGAAGACCGAGAAGGCCGCCGCCACCCCGAGCTCCAGCTCGGTCATCTTCTCGAGGATGCGCACCGTGATCAGGGTCCAGTGGATGGAGACGAGGAAAATCGTGGCGCTGATGGCGGTCATGGAGCGGATGAAGACGACCCCCAGGCCGGCGAAGAGGCCCGGCAGCACGAGCGGGATCGTGACCCGGCGGAAGGTCGCGAGCGTCCCGGCCCCGAGGCTGTGCGAGGCCTCCTCGATGGCGGGGTCGATCTGCTGCAGGATCGCGACCGTGGTGCGGATGCCCGTCGCGCCGTAGCGGAAGACGTAGGCCGCGACGATGATCGCCGCCGTGCCGGTGATGACGAGCGGCGGGGCGTTGAAGGCGATCAGGTAGGCGATGCCGACGATGGTCCCCGGCAGCGAGTAGTTGATCATCGAGACCATCTCCATGGCCGCGCGCGAGACGAAGCGCTTCTTGCCGACCAGGTAGCCCACGACGACGCCGTAGAGGCCGCCCAGGAGCATGCCGGCCCCGGCGATCAGGAGCGTGTCCCCGATGGCCCGCAGCCCCTCGGTGAAGACGACCCGGTAGTGCTTCAGGGTCAGCGTGTGGTTGGCGCCGAAGGCCATGACGATCGAGGCGTAGAAGAGCAGCGCGTAGAAGTAGACCACCAGGAGCGAGAAGAGCAGGCAGACGGCCAGCATGACGCGGCCGACCAGCGGCGACACGCTCTTGATCTCGGTCTGGGCGCCGCTCTTGCCGGTGATGGTGACGTAGGCCCGGCGACCGACCCAGTAGCGCTGCAGCACGAAGACGACGAAGGACGGCACCAGCAGGACGAAGGAGAGGACCGCGCCGCCCTTGAGGTCGAAGAGCCCCGTGATCTGCAGGTAGGCGTCGGTCGGCAGGACCGGGAAGCTGTTGCCGGCCAGGATGAGCGGGGTCGCGAAGTCGGCGAGCGAGGCCGCGAAGAGCAGCAGGAAGGCGTTGGCCAGGCCCGGCACGGTCAGCGGCAGGGTGACCGTGCGGAAGACCCGCCAGCGGCCGGCGCCCAGGCTGAAGGCCATGTCCTCCACGCTCGGGTCGATCCCGGACAGGATGGCCTTGAGGGTCAGGTAGGCGATCGGGAAGTAGGTCACGGTCTCGGCGAAGAGGGTGCTGTGCAGCCCGTAGACGTTGAAGCGCGCGATGCCCAAAAGGTCGTAGGTGATGAGCCCGCGCGGCCCGAAGGAGAAGATCATCGCGATGGCCGTCGTGAACGGCGGCGAGATGAGCGGCAGGATGATGGCGAGGTCGAGCAGCGTCGTCCAGCGCCGGGAGAGGTTGGCGCGCACGGCCGTGAAGGCGAAGAAAAAGCCGATGACCGTGCCGGCCAGCCCCACGAGGGCGCCGAGCAGCAGGCTGTTCCAGAGCGCGGCGTAGTGGCTCTTGCGGCTGAGGACGTCCAGCAGCGGGGCGAGCGAGAAGCCCGCCGGGCCCTCGAAGGCCAGGAGCAGGACCCTGACCAGCGGGAAGAGGATGAACACGGCCAGCAGGACCCAGACCACGGCGACGCTCAGCAGGAGCGCCGGGTCGCGGGCCCGGCCGGCCGGCTTCGGTCCGGCCGCCGCGGCAGCGGCGGTGCGGGGGGCGGCGTCCATCGGTCGGACCCGCCTAGTCGAGCACCTTCTGGATCCAGAGGTCGACGACGCGTTTGCGGTTGTCGCCCGCGAACTTGCTGTCGATCGGGAAGATCTTGGCCCCCTGCATGACCGCGGCCAGGCCGGGCTCGATCTGCACGTCCGGGTGCGCCGGCGGGAAGTTGATCTTGTGCTTGGCCAGGAGGTTCTGCATGGCCGGGCTGCTGGCCCAGTCGATCATTTTCCTGGCCGTGTCGGGGTTCTTGGCGCCCTTGATCAGCGCGATGGCCTCGGTGGCCGTGCCGATGCCCTCCTGGGGGAAGGAGATCGCCACGTCGTAGCCCTCCTGCTGGGTCTTGAGGGCGTCCACGATGAAGAAGATGCCGCCGCCCGCCTGCCCCAGCCCGACCGGGATGGTCCCGCCGCCGCCGCTCTTGGTGTAGACCTGCACGTTGGCGCGCAGCTTCTTCATGTAGTCGAAGGCCTTGGCCTCGTCGCGGCCGAAGACTTCGAGGATGGAGAAGATGCGGGTCACCGCGGTGCCGGAGGTGCGCGCGTCGGCCATCTGGAGCATGCCCTTGTAGGCCGGGTTCAGCAGATCGTTCCAGGACGCGGGCGGGGCGAGCTTGCTCTCGGCCAGGAATTTTTTGTTGGTCATGAAGACCAGCGGGTCGTCCGCGATCCCGACCCAGTATCCGTCCGGGTCCTTGAAGCGGGGCGCGAGCACGTTGAAGGCCGGCGGCTTGTAGGGTTCGAACACCCCTTCGGCGATCCCGGCGCTGAAGGTTTCGACCGGGCCCCCGAAGAGGACGTCCACCTGCGGGTTGGCCTTCTCGGCGATCACCCGCGCGAGCGCCTCGCCCGAGGAGAAGCGCACGAAGTTGACCTTGATCCCGGTCGCCTTCTCGAACTCCTCGAACATGGGGCGCGCCCAGTTCTCGGGCCAGATGGAGTAGGCGTTCAGGGTGTTGCCCGCCGCCCAGGCGCCGGTCGCGGCCAGCCAGAGGATCCCCGCCGTCAACGCGATCATCGACCATCCATGCCGTTTCGCCATCGTCCACCTCCCTTGGGTTCCCTGCCGTTCAAACCGCGTGCACTGCAGGCGGTGGCAGGGGCAACGTTCGAAGCGCTTCCGTGCGTTATTCCATTTTCGGCCTATGCCGAAAATCCCCGGCCGGCTCGTGTGCGGTGCCCTCTCGCGCCGGTCGATCAAACCCATAAACCGAACCTATCTGCAAGTCAAACCGCTCGGTCAAGGGGCAATTGCGGCCCCGCACTTGAAACCGGCGCGCGTTTGGTGGTACGCGAAAGGCGACCTGCGAACCATCCGACTGCCCCAGCCCCACCGGCAAACTCGCGCACCTGCGCGACGCACTCGAAGGAGGGACCCGCATGGACCGCCCGATGAACCGCCCCTGGCCGGATGCAACCCCGCCGACGCTCGACCGCCCGCTGCCGAACAGGATGGGGGCGCTCGTCATCCACCGGGACCGCTACGGCCCCCCGGTCGAAGCGCTGACGCCGGGCGAGGTGCCGACCCCGCTGCTGAACCCGGAGGACGCCGGCAAGGTGCTGGTGTCGGTCCTCGCGACCGGCCCCAACTTCAACACCAACTTCGCGAGCCTCGGGCTGCCCGTGCCCGTCTTCGGGCGCGGGGACGCCGCCACCGTGCACGTCCCGGGCAGCGACGCGCTGGGGATCGTGGTCGCCGCCGGGGCGGGCGTGCGCGGCCTCAAGCTCGGCCAGGCCGTCGTCCTGGACGCGTGGACCGGCAGCAACATCCGGGGCTACGAGAGCCACGACGGCTTCAACGCGCAGTTCGTGCGGGTCGACGCGGAGCGCGCGCTGCCCGTGCCGGAGGAGCTGCGGGGCGCCTTCCCCGAGCAGCTCGCCGCCATGCTCCTGACCTACGGCACGGCCTACCGCGCCGTGGTCGAGCGGCTCGCGGTGCGGCCCGGCGACAGCGTGCTGCTGATGGGCGGCGGGAAGGGCACGAGCTTCGCGGGTGCGCAGCTCGTCAAGGCCCTCGGCGGCCGGGCGATCCTGATGGGCTCCAACCCGGAGCTGGCGCGGGCGCTGATCGAGCGCGGCGTGGCCGACGCCTTCGTCGACCGGCGCCGCATCCCGGCGGAGGTGTTCGGACCCGTGCCGGCCGGGATGGGAGTCGAGGAGTGGACCGCCCGGACCGGTCCGTTCCGGCGCGCGGTCTTTGCCGCCAACGGCGGGCGCCCGGTCGACAAGGTCTTCGAGCACACCGGCGGCCGCAATTTCCCGCTGCTGGTCTCGGTGCTGGCCGAGGGCGGGCGGCTCGCCTTCTTCGGCGCGACCGGCGGCGGGCTCAAGGGGGAGTACCAGGAGACGTTCTTCTACGCCGGGCGCCGCTTCGTGATGGACGCGCGCTGGGTGTGGATGCGGCAGAAGCAGGTGCTGTTCAGCCGGGGGAGCGCGGAGGACATCCTGGCCGGGATCCGCCTCCCGGCCGGGCGGCGCGTTCTCGTCTGGGGCGCCGACGCCTGCGCGCTCGACTTCGTGCGCGCGGCCCGCGCGCGGAGCTGCGAGCTGGCCGTCGTCGCCTCGCGCACGGCCGAGGCGGACGGGATCGCGGAGCTCGCGCGCCTGGGGGTCCCCGACCGGGCGGTCCTCGACCGGGACCGCTTCGAGCTGCCCGCGGACATGCCCGACCCGCTGACCGCGGACGGGCGGCCCAACCCGGAGTACGGCAGCCGCTACATGGGCCCGGCGCGCGCGCTGGGCAAGGCGGTGTGGGAGGTCTTCGGCCCGCGGGTGAGCCCGGACGTCGTCGTCGAGCGCACCGACCAGAGCACCCTGCACTTCAGCACGTTCCTGCTGCGCGATTTCGTCGAGACGGACGACATGCCCTGCGGCTACGTGGTCGCGCGCGGCCCGGACGACCTGTCCATCCTGGGCTCGCACATGTACCGCTCGTCCCAGGCGCGCGAGGTGCTGCGCCTGCTCGCGCGCGGGACGCTCGTCATGGAGCCGGGGGACGTGGAGGTGACGCGGCTGGCAGGGCTGCCCGAGCTGCAGCAGAAAATGCTCGAAGGCCGCATGCGCAAGCCCAAGGGGGTGGCGCTCGTGCAGGCCGGGGCCCCCGGGCGGCCGATCCGCGACGCCGAGGACGGCTACCTCGGGGAGGCGCTCGTGCGCCCCGACCCGCAGGCCGGGCGCCACATCGGCGTCCACCTCTGCGACGGGGTCGCCATCCTGACCCTGAGCCGCGAGCAGGCGCTGAACGCCCTGAACCAGGAGCTGCTCGCGCAGCTGGCCGAGATCGTCGCCGGTGTCGGCCGACGGCGGGCCATCGACGGCCGCCCGGTCCGGGCGATCGTGCTGCGCGGGGCGGGGCGGGCCTTCGTGGCGGGGGCGGACGTCACCGAGTTCCGCGGCAGCGCGGCCGAGCGCATCCGCGCGATCGCGCTCGTCAACATCCGGCTCTTCTCCGCGATCGAGACCCTCAAGGTCCCGGTGGTCGCGCTGCTGGACGGCTTCACGCTCGGCGGCGGCAACGAGCTCGCCATGAGCGCGCACCACCGCATCGTGACCGAAAACGCCGTCATCGGGCAGCCCGAGGTCAAGCTGGGGATCATCCCGGGCTACGGCGGGATGCAGCGGCTGCCGCGCCTGGTGGGGCCGGCCCGGGCCGCCGAGATGAGCATCAACGGCGAGCCGATCGGGCCGCGCGCGGCGCTCGCGATCGGGCTGGCCGACGAGTTCGCCCCGGCCGCCACGGCGCTCGCGGCCGCTTTCCGGGCGGCGCAGGCGTTCGCCGCGGGCCGCCGCAAGCTCCGCCGCCGGGACTGGGACGCGATCGGCGCGCGCCAGCAGGCGCAGGTGCGGCGGCTGCTGAAACGGCCGGAGGTCGCGGCCCTCCTGGACGCCGAGCCCCCGGGCCCGGACGGTGCGGCCGATCTCAAGGCCGCGCGCACCTGGGCCGCGCGCTACGCGCTCAAGGCGCTCGAGCAGGGCTACCGCTCGGGGTTCGCGCGGGGGCTCACGCAGGACGCCCGGCTGTTCGGCGAGATCGCGGCCTCGCCCTCGGGGCAGGAGTGGATCGGGCGATTCATCGACAAGGACCCTGCGCCAATCGCAATTCATGACGATTCTGGGATGAAATCCGGCGTCTCGATCCGATGATCCGGCGTTGCGCGGGGTTTTGTAAATGCGGGGGTCAGGTTTAGGTTTTAAGTGGTTGAGGTGTTCAAGTCAAAGCAATCGTACAGCTCATTCTCGGGCCTGCAACCTAACACTTGAAACTTAACAGCTTAACCTGCAATACCTAACACTTAAAACTTAACACTTAATTCCTTCAGACGCATTCTTGAAGCGGCTTCTACGAAGTGGCCTCGAGGTAGGGCCTGAGCGCCGCCTGCACGGTCGCGCGGACGAGTGCGGCGGCATCCGGCGACCGGCGGGCGAGGTCGAGCCCCGGGAAGAAGCGTTCGACCCGCGGGAGGGGCAGCGGGCCCGCCAGGTTGCGGCGCAGCCGGCCCAGGGCCGACTGGACCGCGGGCGCGCCCCAGTAGTAGCGCGCGCGGTCCCGCAGGCTCTCCCGCCGCAGGCGCCGGAGCTCGTCCGGTCCGCCGCGGTAGTGCGTCTGCCAGTGCGCCGGGTCGGCCAGCATGGCCGCCTCCAGGGCGTCCGCCACCCCCGACCGCTCGACCCCGGGGCGCCCCGCCAGCAGCTCGCCCTCGAGGCGCTCGAGCGCGAGGACGGCCCGGTGACAGGCGTGCGTGAGGCAGGGCCCGAGCTTGAGCAGGGTGAAGTGGTCGGCCGTCAGCCGGTCGAGAGCCTCCGCCGGCTGGTAGTCCGTCGAGTGGATCTCGAAGGTCATGATCCCCGGCAGGCGCGCGTGAAAGGCCGAGAGCGCGGCCGCGCGCTCCGAACGGTAGGCGGCGGCGCGCTCGTCCCCGAACTCCACCCCCGGCTGCACCACCACCGCCACCACGCGCTCCCAGGCCGACTCCAGCCCGGCGGCGCGGAAGCCCGCGCGCAGGCGATCGAGCGCGTCCACGAGATCGGCCACGGGGGTCACCGCCGGCGCCTCGTCCCCGGCCAGGTCCCCGCCCGGCGCAGGCACTTCGGCGCCCACGACGTAGAACGGCCGGGCCTGCCCTTCCGCAACGGCCGCCTCGGCCGCCCGGCACAGGCGCACCGCCCGCGCGGCGGCCTGCTCCGGCGGCACGAGCGGCGCGGGGTCGTCCGCGCACCCGAAGCCCGTGTCCAGGTGCAGCTTGCGGAAACCGGCCCGGACGCAGCGCCGGATCAGCTCCTCGCAGCGGGCCATGGCCGCCTCGGCCGGGTCCGCGCGCCAGACGTAGGGCCCGAGGTGGTCGGCGCCGACGGTGAGGCGTTCCGGCGGGAAGCCGGCGGCGGCGGCCAGCCGGCGCAGCCCGGCGACGAAGGCCTCGGGGGTCATCCCGGTGTAGCCGCCGTACTGGTTGACCTGGCCGGCGGTGGCCTCGACCAGGAGCGCGCCGGGGCCTGCCAGGGCCGCGTGCATGGCGGCCGCGAGCACGTCGGGGTGCGCCGAGCAGACCGACGCGAGCCCCCGGCGGCGGCCCGCCAGGTGATCCGACCTGAGGTCCCCCAGAACGTCGCTCATCGTTGCGCCGGGCCCGCTTGCCCGACGTTCGACCGCCGGTCCGATTTCTGATATGACACCCTCGACATGAACTCATGATAGCCGTGCCGGGCGGCGGGGGCAAGTCGGTTCAGGCCCGCACCGTCCGCACGCCGAATTCGGAGTCGCCTGTGCATCGATCGCTGCTGCCTGCGTTGGCGCTGCTCGCGTGCGCTTCCCTGTTCTCGGCTTCGTTTCAGCCGGCGGCGGCCGGGGCCGTGCCCCCCGCGCTGGCGCGCGCGGCGGCCCGCTACGCCGCCGAGCCGATCGAGCTCCAAGCGCCGCCGGCGCTGCCGGCCGTCGCCGCCCGCGTCGTCTCCCACGGCTCGCGCCGCGACCGCCTGGTCGCGCTCACCTTCGACGCCTGCGCCACGCACCAGGCGAGCGGCTACGACGAGGCGATCGTCCGGGTCCTGGTCGAGACCCGCACGCCGGCGACCCTGTTCCTGGGGGGCAAGTGGATGCTCGAGCACCCGGCGGCCACGCGCCGCCTCGCCGCCGAGGGGCTCTTCGAGCTCGCCGGCCACGGCTTCCTCCACCGCCACCTGACCCGGATCGGCGACGACGAGGTGCGCAGCGAGCTGCTCTGGACCCAGGCGGTGATGGTCGCGCTCACCGGGCGGCAGGGGTCGCTCGTGCGCGCGCCCTACGTCGAGATCGACGACCGCGTGGCCCGGCTCAGCGCCGAACTGGGGCTCACCCTGGTGCAGTGCGACCTGCCGGCGGGGGACCCCGACCCCGCGCTCGGCGCCGAGCGCCTGCGGCGCCACGTGGTCGCATCCGCGCGCAACGGCTCGATCGTCGTCATGCACGTGAACGGCCGCGGCTGGCACACGGCCGAGGCCCTGCCGGGGATCGTCGCCGGGCTGCGCGAAAAGGGGTTCGAGCTGGTGACAGTCGGGGAGATGCTGCGCCGCGCCCCCGCCGCGCCTTCGCCGTGACGATTGACATGGGTGGCGATATCCACTATCCCTTCGTGGCCGCGCGCGGCGCGGCCGTGGACACGAACCTCAACGCGCGTTGGCAGGCGATATGACGACCGTCACCATCCCCTTCGGGGGCCACCCTCTCAGCTTCGACGTGCCCGGGGAGAACCTGGCCCAGGTCCTCGTGCCCAACCGCTCCACCCCCGTCGCCGACCTGGACGCGGCCATCGAGGCGGCGCTCGCCGCACCGATCGGCCAGCCGCCGATCGACGCGATCGTGAAGGCCTCCGACCGCGTCCTGATCGTGAGCGACGACAACACCCGCCTCACCCCGGCCGACCGCCTGATCCCGCCGCTCCTGCGCCGCCTGAACCGGGCCGGGGTCCCCGACCGCAACATCCGCTGCATCATGGCGCTCGGGACCCACCGCTACATGACCGCGCAGGAGATGGAGGACAAGGTCGGGCCCGAGGTCTTCGGCCGCATCCGGGTGTTCAACCACGAGTGGCGCGAGAGCGCCAACCTGGTCGACCTCGGCCGCTCCGCCTACGGCACCCCGCTGCTGGTGAACCGGGCGGTCGCCGAAGCCGAGGTGGTGATCGGCCTGGGCGCGATCGTCCCGCACCACATCCCGGGGTTCTCCGGGTCCTCCAAGATCATCCAGCCCGGCATCTGCGGGCCGCGGACCACGGCCGAAACCCACCTGCTCTCGTGCGAAGGGGGCGGGGACTCGTTTCTCGGGATCGAGGACAACCCCGTCCGCCGCGACATGGACGACATGGCCGAGCGGGTCGGGATGCGCACCATCCTGAACGTGGTGATGGACCCGGAGGGCCGGGTGACGGGGATCTTCCACGGCGCGCGCCAGGCGGCCTTCGGGCAGGGGGTGCAGGCGGCGCTGCGCATCTACGGGGTCGAGTACCGCGAAACCCCGGACGTCGTCGTGGCCAATTCCTTCCCCTGCGACCTCGACTTCTGGCAGTCGCACAAGTCCCAGTACCCGGCCCAGCGCATGGTGCGGCCCGGCGGCACCATCGTCGTCTGCACCCCGGCGCCGGAGGGGGTGAGCCCGGTGCACACCGAGCTGCTCCAGTTCACGGCCTGGTCCTCGGCCGAGATCAAGGCCGCCTACCGGGACGGCCGCCTGAAGAACGGGGTCGCCGCGGCGCTGGCCATCGCCTGGGCCATGGTGCGCGAGAAGGCCTCGGTCATCACCTATTCGCCCGGGATCCCGGAAGCCGACAAGACCAGGCTCGGCCACACGCACGCGCCCGACGTCCAGTGGGCGGTCGCGGAAGCGCTGCGGCGCCAGGGGAGCGGGGCGCGCGTGGCCGTGCTGCCGCAACGCGCCGGACCTGCTTCCCATCCAGGCGTAGACGGTTTCTGGAAAACGGCGTCTCGGGCCGTGATCGGCGTTGCGCGGCGCCGGAGGTCAGGTTTTCGCTGCTGGCGTATTCACGGTTTTAAGCCTCGGTGTTAAGTCAAAGCAATCGCACCGCTCATTCTCGAGCCTGCACCCTAACACCTAACACTTAAAACTTCCTCCCCCTTTAACCCCGCGCGCCTTGGCTGACGGCCCGATACTTGTTTTCAACAACCTTCGAAAGAACTAACGACCAGGAGAGGGATTCATGGCTGAGAAGTTGCCGATTGTCGGAATTTCGATGGGGGACCCGGGCGGGATCGGGCCGGAAATCTGCGTCAAGGCGCTCGCGCTCGAGGAGATGTACGGGCTCTGCCGGCCGATCGTGGTCGGCGACGCCGACGTCGTGCGCAACGCGGTCGAGTTCTCGCGCCTGAAGCTCGGGGTCAACGGCTGCCGGGCGGTGGCGGAGGCCGGCTTCCGGCCGGGGACGGTCGACGTGTTCGACCTGCGGAACCTGCCGCTCGCCGAGTTGAAGCACAAGCAGGTCACGGCCGCGCAGGGGCGCGCGAGCTTCGAGTACGTGGCCAAGGTGATCGAGCTCGCGCTCGCCCGCGAGATCGACGCCACGGTCACGGGCCCGATCAACAAGGCCGCCATCAACGCCGCCGGCTACCACTATGCGGGGCACACCGAAATTTATGCGGAGCTGACGAAGACCCGCAACTACTCGATGATGCTGGCCGAGGGGAACTTCCGGGTCGCCCACGTCTCGACCCACGTCTCGCTCAAGGAGGCCTGCGAGCGCGTCAAGACCGAGCGCGTGCTGAACGTGATCCGGCTCGCCCACGACGCGCTGCGGCGGCTGGGATTGGCCGCGCCGCGCATCGGGGTCGCCGGCCTCAACCCGCACTGCGGCGAGGGCGGGCTCTTCGGCCACGAGGACGACCAGGAGATCGCCCCGGCGGTGAAGGCGGCGCTGGCCGCCGGCATCCAGGCCGAGGGGCCGCTGCCGGCCGACACCATCTTCTCCAAGATGCGCGGCGGGATGTACGACCTGGTGGTCGTCATGTACCACGACCAGGGCCACATCCCCACCAAGCTCGTGGGCTTCGAGTACGACGACCGGACCGGGACCTGGGGCCAGATGGCCGGCGTGAACGTCACCCTCGGGCTGCCCATCATCCGGGTGTCCGTCGACCACGGCACGGCGTTCGGCAAGGCGGGCGAGGGCCGGGCCACCCCCCAGTCGATGATCGAGTCCATCCGGCTGGCCGCGCGCCTGGCGGGCAGCCGCTGAGCGGCGGCGCAGCAATCGCGGCTCGGGGCGCTTCCGCAAGGGGGCGCCCCGAAGTGTTTGGAGCGCAGGGCAGGGGGTCGGGGGTCGGGGGGCAGGGGTCAGGGTTCGGGGTTCAGGGAATTGGGTGTTTGGGTTTTCAGGTATTGGGGTATTTGGGTATTTGGGTGTTTCGAATTTCTTCCGGGGTGCGTGCGGCCGCGGCGGCCGTCTCTAACTCTGAGGCGCGGTTTCGGCGGCGTCCTCGTCGGGCGCGGGGGCCGCGTCCGGCGGCTCCGGGGGCGGGGTGCGCAGCGGGTCCGCGGGGTCCGGTCGGCGCGCGGGCGCGATGCCGGGCTGCGGCGGGCGTGCGGGCAACGGGGCGGTCGGGCTGAGCGCGGGCGGCATGCCGGGCGTCGCGCCGGGCGGGGATGCCCCGTAGATCACGATCTTGACGCGGTTCTGCGGCTGGTAAACGATGGCGTGGTTCAGGCCGCTCAACACCCGCTTGAGCGCGACCGAGAGCGGCGCGTTCTCGACGTTCGCAGTCACCGGCAGCTTCTGCCAGGACGGTTCGAGCAGGAACTCGCAGCCGGTCGCGCGGCTGATCAGTGCGAGCACCTCCCCGAGCGGCCGGTCCTTCACGTTGAGGGAAACGGTCGGCTCGGGCGGACGCGTCTGGGCCGACGCGGGGGTCGCGAGCAGGCCGAGCGCGGCGGCGGCCAGCAGCGCACACCAGACGGAGGGGTGCGGGCGCCGGCGGGCGCGGATCGCGTTCGAAACTGGCGGGCGCTGCGGCATGGAGCGACCATAACGAGGCCGCCCCTTCAAGTCAACGCCGTTCGGCCGCGGCCGACTTGACCGCGGGGCGG
>CAWHEZ010000019.1:0-166887 GCA_963828345.1 uncultured delta proteobacterium | reverse complement strand
GCATTTTGAGCGCCCTTCTGGTGGTGGTGAAAGAATTAAACGAGAATAGCGTTCTGGCGTGGATGAAGAGCCTCACCAGCCATCACTGGATTACCCACGGCGTGTTCATGGTGATCGCCTTTTTCGCCATCGGCTGGGGCCTGGCAAAGATGAACAACGGCCAAGGGCTGAAAATGACGCCTGAACGTCTCGTCTGTGTGATCGCGAGCGGCGTCGTGATAGGCGGACTCATCATCTCGGGGTTTTATTTGGTAGATTAAGAGACATCCGAAAGAGGAATCCGGCATTCGGCTGCGCGGCACGCCTGCAGGATTTCTCCGGACGCACTCTGGTGGTCGCGCTGGAGGTGGAAGTTCAGCCAGGACGAAGTGCAATCCAGTTCCCACATCCTCGGCGGGGTGCAGTCTGCGGCCATCTCCTCCGGGTGTCCCGCAGCAGCCAAGCGCTCCCAGGCCCTGAACCAGACGCACTTCCGCTCGGGGTACACCTCACAGCACCCGTTCCGACTGCCGCCGCAGGCGCCGTTGCGGATGTGTTTCGGGCATTGGGACTCGGGACAAAGAAACGCGACGTGCTGGATAGCGCAATCTCCGCAGCGCCGGCATTCGAGCAGAAGGGTTTTAGCAGGGTCCTCAAGCAGGTGTAGCAGAAGCCTACCGGCGGCCCGGCGGCCGACCCGGTGAGCAATCGTTCGAAGGGACGGAGCCAACGGCGCGTCGAAATTGAAAAACTGACCGTGGACGGCCTTGAGAAAGCGGAAGTGCATCTTGTCCGAAAACGATAGGGTCTCGCTGCGGGAACACACCGTTGACCTGACCGGTTTTTCTTTTCCCCGAGGGCAGCCCCCGCTGATTTTGCCGGGGACGAAATCGTCCAAGAAATCCCGCCATCGATCCTCAATCTGCGCCATCCGGTCCAGGATCCGGCCGACGAGTCCAAAACCGCGGTGGACGCCGGCGATGTGGATGCCACGGTAGCCTAAGCCTTTCAGCACGGCGCCCAGTCGGGCCGCACGTTCGACGGCCATGGCCCGGCCCTGCATCTTGTCCCGCCATTCCCGGACGACCGTATTCAGCAACTCATCGGAGACCACGGCTCCGGGAACTTGGCCGGCGTTCATGATTCGCGCCGACACCGGCGTTAAAACATAAACCGAACCCAGGATAGGCAAATCGAGCCCGAACCGGCGCTGGACGCCGAGCAGCTCTTTGAATCGGCCGGCGTCATAGCCAAGCTGAGTAATGGCGAATTGTGCGCCGGCGGCTACCTTCCGGCAGAGTTTGGCATACTGTGCGAAGGCCTCTCCCCGACGGTTTTTAAACGGCGACACGGCGCAACCCGCAAAAAACACGTCGGGATCACCCGCCTGCCGGATGCGCTTTCCCAGCATCCGAAGCATGACCAGCAACGTCACCGAATCGAGGTCGAATACAGGTGCACCCTGACCCGCAAATCCTTTGCCGATGTAATCGCCGGTCAGTGCCAAGATGTTCTTCATGCCCATCATGGCGAGTTGCAATGCCCGGCTTTCCATACCTGTCCGGTTGGCGTCTCGGCAAGTGAAGTGGACGATGACGTCCATCCCGGCCTTGAATATGTCGTGGCCGATCACATCCGGGCTGAGCGCCGGATTGCCGCCCGGGTTGTCGGTGATTGAAACGGCAGAGACCCGGCCGTCTGCAAATGCGTCCGCCGCCATCCTCTTTACGCTGTCGACCGACCTGCCTGCCGGTTCCCTTCCCGGCACGAGCTCCAGGGTGATAATGAAACGCTTCGGGTCCAGGATGTCGTTCTGGAATACGCGCAGCATCAGCAGCCATGCTCCTTTCCGGCCCGCTTGTCAGAAGTTGATTCTGATCAGCAGATCGACTCCGCGATACGCTATCCGTTGCGATTCATCGCCGCATCATCGCCGAAGTCGAATCGTTCTGTGGTGTCGTCCCGAATCTCCGGATAACTGCCTTCGCTATAATTGAGACCTTTTGCTAAAAGTACCAACGTCAAAGAAAACACCATTATTCCATTGAGCCCTGAAACATCAGCAAGCGGTCGAGGTGAGCAGCCAACAGGTGTTGCTCGGCTGTTGGCATGGTCGGCGGCATTGTTTAACGACCGCCGATACCCGCCGCTCCCGTCCTCATGGCGCTTTTCTGGGGTTTTCGCCCGCAGGAGCCGCCCGGGGGTACTTGAGATAGGGCACGATTATGTCGTTCTTATTCCCGCCAATGCCGTCATAGGTGATCGAGACCACGGGAACACCCGTAACCTGTTCGATGCGCAGCGCCATGGCCTCTGTGATCAGGGCCGGGCAGCAGAACGCAGGGCTCGCCTGTACGAACAGCGACACGTCTGGATGATACTTTTGGGTGTAATGGACCTTCAGCAGGTTATCCATCGACTCGCCCGTGTGCTCCAGTCGGAGCCCGTACCGGCGGAGGATCTGCTCCGGCGGATCGTTGAAAACCGGTTCGGGTTCGTCTATCAGCGACTCCAGGGGATGCCGATAGCGCCGTTCCATGAGGGTCACGGCGGCCATGGTCGCCCCCGTCGTAAGAGCATCCAGGTATTCGCCTTCCAAGAACCACTTTCGCATATACGGCCAAGCGACCATTTTGACATAGGAACTGTAGGGCAAGGTCACCACCTCGCCCCCGTGTGCCTCGATGAAGTGAATCAGACCTTGGTTGAGCGTGTCATTGTCTCGTGAGTACAAATCCCCGAAAACGGCGACCTTCGGGCGCGGTTGCTTGCCTCGGTCCCCCACGCGCGTCGGGACCGCTGCGATGACCGCCGCAGCCTCTCGGACGGCATCTTCCTTATCGCCATCTCCGCAAAATGCGGACTCGAGGAGTTGAACCGCCTTCTCAATCGCCGCGTCGACAGCACCGGCCTCCGTTTCGAGCGGCCTGAGCTTGCACCCGATGTTTCGGATCAGACCTCCCAGCATGAAGGCCAAATAGGTGGCTACCGGCAGCCGCATAGAGAGCTCAACAAATGACAGCGAGCCTAAATATATTCCTGCCTTTTCAAACCCCTTGCCGCGCGCGGCCAGCAGGTTATGGGCGAAGTGGGGATACATTCTCAAGTTGCAGGCGAGGGAGCTGGGGATCATCCACAGCAGGCAGCGTGCCGGGTCAAGCCCGTGCGTTTCGATGTGTTCAATGAAATTCTGGACCACGATGTTTAGTGGGATGCACTGGCCGCTGTTGTGTCGCAGGCTGCGGCGGATGGTATCCGGCGAATCGTGCAACAGGCGCGCGTCGATCCCCTCCCGCCGCAGGTTGGCCGCCACCAGCCGGAAGGACAAAGGATCCCAGGCCGGGAAAAATAGTGTTTTATTTTCCAGGGTTGATGCTGAACGGGGGAACAGGTCGGGAGAGTACACGGGTCTGGGCGGCTTCCGGGAAACCGAATGATGATTCCGGAAGGATCTCACGGCCGCCTCGATGCGGGTCTCGTATCCCACGCTGGAGCCGTGCTCGTCCAACTGCAAGATCAGGTAGGGTTTGCGGTGCGCATCCATGATGTGCTTGAAGAACTCGGCCACGAAGGAGTCCGGGGAGCACCTGAATGAGGTCACCAGAACGGGGTAGGCACCGGCCCTCAGTGCCACAGTCTCCGCGGTGCGCAGAATCGTCGCCGCGTAATGCCAGTGAACTTCCCGCAACAGCGTCTTGATTGCATCCGCCGGCGAGCGGTCCTCCGGCAGCATGTCTTGAAAAAACGCCTTGACTCCGAGCGCCCCGAAAATGTCGGGGATGCCCTTGTTCATGCGCCGCGAAAGGACGGTGTAGGGACGGCCCAGCAGGACTACGTGGATGCCTGACGTGGAGGCGGTCTCCTCGCGGTAGCGGCGCTGGAGGCGGGCGAGTGCCGCGGCTTTGAATTCGCAGGCCCGGTGGTACGCGCGGTAAACGTCTCCCAAACCGATGCGGGTGGCCCCGATCGACTGAAGCATGCGGTAAAGTTCAAGCTGCGTGTGCAGGGAACCGTACAGGGAGCGCACCAGAGGGGTGAGAACCCGGCATGCGTCGGTGGGCGCGGCCCCGCAGGCAGAGGCTGCCAGCGACGGGACGTACTGGGTGTAGTAGCAGTACTGGCGGCGGATAGACTTGTCGCCCGTGCGGTGTTCAAGATAAAAAGGCATGAACACGTAGTCGGACCGTGACAGGAGGGATTGGACATCCGCGTGCAGGGCACTCATCGGAGCGCAGAATTCGGCGGCAGCAACTCCAGCTCCCGGCATCAGGTGCTCGGAGGTCACAACCCTGATGGAGAGCGCCCCAAAGAACACCTTCCAAAATTCCAGATCATCGGCCATGTGGAGCGTCGACGGGAGCCCCAGCCTCGGGCCGTCTAGACCGGTTTGGGTCTCGGGCGCGAGCAATGACTGTCGGCGCTCTTTGAGCAGGCTGAACCCGGAACGGTTTCGGTCTACGCGAGAGGCGGCTTTGTAATCCCGGCCACAAAGAAACCCACTGGCCACGCACTCCCCTTCGATATCGGCTACGGTGATCTTGCAGTGGTTGGCGCACAGGGAGCACATTTCTACCTGCGTGGGGATGGTCGTGCGGTACAGGTCGAGGCCGCGGAAGCCGGTGGCCGCGGCTCCCGCATCGGACAGCACCAGCGCGGCGCCGATCGCGCCGGTCAAATGGCAAAACTGTGAAACATGGATGGGCTTGCCAAGCCGCTGTTCGAAAGCTGCCACGAGCGCCGTATTCCGGGCGGTGGCGCCCTGAAAGCAAATGACCCGCCCGATCTGCTTTTCAACCGCGACCTTGGCCAGGTAATTCTCCGCAATGCTGTGCAGCACGGTTGCCAGGATCTCATCACGCGAATAGCCATCGGACAAGAGGTGGTTGATGTCCCTTTCCATGAACACGGTGCATCGGTTGCTCGCCATTGGGGAGGGGGCGTTCAGGGCCCGGCGGGCGTAATCTTCCAACCGGCAGCCCAGTTTCTGCGCCTGCTCTTCGATGAAGCTCCCCGTTCCGGCTGCGCAGACCGTGTTCATGACGCAAAAATTCACCCGGCCGTCTTTCAAGGTGGTGAACTTCGAATCCTGGCCACCGATTTCGATGATGGTGTCCACATCGGGTGTGAGGGCGCAGGCCGCGCGCGCGTGTGCGGTGATTTCATCCAAGACAAGGTCTGCGCCGACCACTGCACCCGCCAGCTTGCGACCGGCACCGGTGACCGCTGCACCGATGATCCGCAAAAGACCCACCCGCCTATTGCCGATGTCCGCAATGGCCTCAAGCAGACTTTGGACAGCCGCGATGGGCTGGCCGGCCGTGCGGGTGTAAACCCCTGCCGCGACCGCACCGGTCGGTGTCACCAAGGCCGCCTTTGTACTGGTGGATCCCACGTCGATTCCGAGCACGAAATCCAGCGGCCGCGTGGCCTCCCACGCCGCATGGATCTCCACCTCCACGGGGTTTTCCCCTTTCGAGCCGGGGCGGGTGAAGCGGGCAAGGTGCACGCCGGTGACGTCTGGGGCCTTGGATTGCTTCAGTTCAAGCGGCGCGAAGGCATAGACTCTTCGACGTGCAACGGGTCGAACGATATCGCCCGGGCATTGGAGCGGCGCGCTCAGCCGATGGCCGGGTTCCTCCAGCAGGCACAAGGCCGCGCCGGCGGCACCGAGTGGGCCCTCTTCGCAGATTAAATCGATTCCCAGCATGCGGTTCAGATGCGCAACCACCGCTCCATTCCGGGAAACGCCGCCGCTGAATACCACCGGCGGTTGGACGGGCTTGCCGTGGACGAGGGCTTCGACAATGTGGCGTGCCACCCCACGGCACAGGCCGTCGCAAATCTGTGGCAGGGAAAAACCCTCCTGCTGGGCATGGGCCAAATCGGTCTTTGCAAAGACGGCACAGCGGGTAGCGATTGGGGGAGGCGGGCCGGTGCTCCGAAGGGCGATCTCGCCGAGTTCCCCGGCTCCGGACAAGTTCAGGCGTTTGGCCTGTTGATCCAGGAATCCGCCTGTTCCTGCCGCACAGGTGGTGTTCGTCCGATAGCTGGTGTAGCTCCCGTCCTCATCGAACTGAACAAGGCCGAACCTCTCACCGCCGACGTGGAGGATTGACCGCGCGCCGAGGTGATACGCACGGCACCCGGTGATCAAGGAGACAAGGCTGTCGTATCGCCCATGAGCGCGAACCGCATCAGGTGCGGAACCGGTGACCGCAACCCACACATCCCCTCGCACCTTCAGCCCTGTGAGGATCCCCCTAAGTACCCCGGCGGCATCCCCGTTATGAATCGCATGGGTCCCATCGATCCACCTTTTTCCGGGACCGACCACGGCCAGGGATACAGCTACCGATCCGACGTCGATACCGAGGGCCAGAGGGTGCATGGCAGAAGGTCTGTTAGGGTGACGTGTGAACCGGCCGGCCGGTTCACCGTTAGTGTCAGGGCGAGACGCCCGACAAGTTGCAGCAGGGATGGGGTAAATTCAGAGATCGTGGCCGAAACGAAGATGTGCTGCGACCGCCGGAACCACTTTGAGAAGAGTGAACCCACCGTATACCCCCTGTACGCTCGAGTCAACCGTTCAGGCCGGCGACGCGTGCGAGTGGAGCATCCACCGCCTTCTGGACAGCGGGAGAGACGGTTGCTTAAATGCGGGGCAAGAGAATTTCAATTTTTCGGGGGGAGCGCAGCGTCTCTCGAGGTCAAACCAGAAGCATTTGGAGCGGGGGTTTTCCGCCGGCCCACAATTGAGGCGTCAAGCGGTAATTAACCGATGCGGGCAGCCACCCGAAAACAAAACAAATGACATGGAGCTTCTCCTGCGGTCACCGGTACACCAGCACCGGGATTTTAGAGTGGGTCAGTACCTTTTGAGTCTCGCTGCCGAGCAAAAGGGCACCGACCCCCCTCCGTCCGTGGGAAGCCATGATGATGAGATCGCACTCTTTCTTTGCAGCAGCTTCAACTATGGCTTCATAGGGTTGAACGCTCGTTACCTTTGCGGTTTCACACTCGACGCCAGCTTCTTTGGCTACCTTCTCAACAGCCAGGAGGTTTTTGTTCACTTCCGCTTGGACTGCTGCTTCGGCCTGCTTCTTAAATTCCGCCCCGATCTCGGCTTCGCAACCGACGTAGGGCAGCGCGGGTACCACACAAAAGCCTGTTACTTTGGCGTTGAGCGCCTTTGCGAACTGAATGCCTTTCCGCATTGCGGCCTCGGATAAAGGCGAACCATCGGTCGGCAACAGAATGTGCTTGAACATGTTCACCTCCTCGCGGGGTTAACCTGATCGGAGGACAGACGCCTTCTCAATTGGCCATCTTCCAGTGGGTCTCAAAGGTGTTGTCGGGTATGGAGTAGGCCTATCCGCTCATCTTGCCGGTTTGCCCTCCTGAACGCGGCAGTAGCCATGGTAAATTGCTGGGACTCCTGGTAGCCCCTCCCCTCGGTCGTCGCCTCAATCGAGCCAGACCTCCTTTCTCGATGCACCTGTTCATGCGCCAACGTGCGGCCGCCTTTCGTTGCTTCTCCACATTGCAGTTTAAGCGGCATTTATTCAGAGTAAAGCAATGAGAGCGCGTGCATGCCTGCAAGGAAATCTAAAAAACAGTGTATGGGAAATACGCATAGACGTTTTGATGAGGGGGGAGTGACCCGGTAGACTTATGTTTGAATCGTGTTCGGGCCTAAATCCCCACCCCATGCGGCATTAGGGTTGGGACCGACTAAAGGTAAATACCCAGTAGATTACGGCGAGAATGCAATACTTTAAAATCAATGCATGACCCATGTAAACCTATTTTGATCAATGCGGTTAGCCTCCATTTGTGCATATATTTTTCGGGCCATAGACATTTTTTTCGGCGTCAGACAATCCGTCTCAAGTGCGCAATGTCCGCATCCCGGGCATTTTGGAAGTTTGGTAAATCGCTCAACAAAATATGGCTCGGCCATATCTTCAATAACCTTCTCAGCCAGCTCTCTGCCGTTTCCAGTATGATCGAGGTTTTTCAGCAGATTTAATCTGTCAGCGCCAATCGAGTCATCATTTACTTTTTCATCAAGATAACGCGCAATCAATTGATAGTATTTGTTCCCATCTTGTCTAGTCTGCAAAAATTGTTGGAAATGGTTACGAGATTTCTGATATTGACCGAGATGATAACAAAGTTGGGACAAAAAGAAAGATAGGCTTAACTGGTTCCAAGGTGAATTCGACAAAAGGTTGATATTAAATAAACTGACCAGGGGCGTTGACGGTGGGAATGTTTCCAACACTTGAATAATTCGCGCCAAATCAGATTCATGGCAGCCATTTAAGTTGAAAAACGACGTTTCTATAGTATCCAAATCGACGCTTTGAAAATTACTCTTAGGATCGTTGACAACCGCTGTTTTTCTGCCCTGAGCCGAGACTTCGGGAACATACACAAACACGGACGGAAATCCAAGAAAGGAAACATCACGGATATAAACATTTTTACCGCAGCCGTGGATAAACCCGATTAAGCGCTTGACTTCTTCTTCATATGTCCGTCGAGGCGCAAAAATATCCGGTTTGAACTCATAATCCGGTGTTTCAGCAAACAAACTGATCGGGAATTGTCCACTGCCATCCTTGGTGAATTGAGTGAACACTAAAAAACGAGTGTTTTTAGCATCCTGATCCTCTTGGGTGAAGTATGGGGCTTCCCTCTCCGGAATAGGCAGCATCGATTGTTCGAGTTGATCGACATCTTTTATCCCTTGAAAAATTTCTGTAAGGCATCGACTGAGGGCAACCTGGAATGATGTGTCCGACCCGACATTAAGACGATATTTTCCGGTTTTACAATTTTTTATAATGACCCCGAGGGAGGGTATCCGCATACCGGCGGAAAAATCTTTCACTATGACTTGGTATTTTCCATCTGCTTCAATATTCCGGATAATTTTGGCCTCTTCGTCGAATCGACTCAAATAGCTGATTGGCACCGTAGGGGGAGTTAAACGGCGATAAAAAACAAGGGCTGCTGACCAGCGCTCCATCAGTTCACAAATTGCCTGAAAAGTGGCCTCAGCCTGGGTGTTCCCGGCGGCCATGCCATTGGATCCGACCGTTATCAACAGCAGATTTATTGGGAGAAACTGAATTTTCTTATTCATGGTGTCGAAAAACGGCAGTGATGCAACCCCTGGCATCCCGTTGTCGGACACCCGCTTGAAATATGAAGACACATATTCTTTTCTTCCCTGTCCGGAATAGCGAATGAAGTCCGATAAAACATCGTCCGGCAGCCTGTAAAATTCATCTTGGTTCATGCAGATTTCTTCCGGGTCGTAAAAAAATCCGAACTCGGCCTTTAGCTGGTTCATCATGGTTCGGGAAAAATTGGCGAACAGAAGGTTTTGCATCCGCTCCATGTATTCGGCATAGGCGCTGGCCAGACAAAAACTCTTGGTCCGTCCTTTTCCATTCGTCCGAAAGCCGCCTTTTTCAGGCGGCAATTCAATACTCGCTGAATATATTTGCGGATATGGGTTACCATAGAAAGTCTCTGCAGGGACCAAGTCGATATTCTTCAGAATACGCCGAATGGTGTTGATTGTGCTTTTCGTTGTGCTTTCTTTGTATGGACGGCCCATAGTTGCAAACATGACAGCGTGCCTTTCTCCCTTGCCCCCGGTGCGCAGCTTTGCTTGTAGTCGGCCGGCAAAGCCGGCGTACCGGAGGTTGAGGGTCTGACTATGTCTACATAATCGGGCGGCCGATATCGCCGGGTCCGTAGAAAAGTTGCTGCCTCTGTTGTAATTGTTGTTGAAGTTGCTGTTGCTGTTGCTGAAATTGTTGCTGCAACTGTTGATACTGCTGTTGCAATTGTTGCAGCTGTTGTTGAATCTGGGCTTGCGGCATTTGGGGTTGGGCCGTGGAAACAGGTCCTGCTGCCCCCATCATCGGGGATGCAGCCATCGGTTGCATACTCATCATCATCGATAGATCTTGCGGGAAAAACATCATGGTCGGCCTCCTTTCGATATTGCCCTGAAAGCGAGCGATTCAGGGCGTTGTGGGGGGGAAAGCGATTCGATGATGTTCTGCCGTCTTACTTAGCCCCGCGATGACGGCCCTCGGATGCCATCGAAGCATCGCTGACCCCTGTTGCGAAGCTAACGTGAATCAAATCCCCTTTTTGGGTTTAGTACTCTCGAGTCTCTTTAATTCTTTCTCAATCTCGGATAGAGACTTGTCGATCGATTCAGAGAGGGCTTTAACATTGGCTTTCATTAAACTCATTTGCTGGTGCTGAAATTGAAGCTGTAGCTTCTGAAATTCTTCGGGCAAAATAGCGGTTCCCATGGGATTGGCCATCATGCCACCGCCCATCGGCATCATGGCCGAGCAACAACCGGAGAAGGGTGATGCAAACGGGGACATTCCAAACATGGGCGACATTGGAAAAGATGATTGAAAGCACATGGCATACTCCTTTCTGTTAAGGTTGGGGTACAATCCAACAACATCCATTATAACAGCCTGCTGCAGTTCGAAGGACACCCACAATGGACCCATTAAAATTCGAAATTTTCCAGTTCATAATTTCACTCAAAACGACGAATGATTTTCCACATAAAATGTTTGTCGGGGAATCTAAAAAAAGTTGCCATAGGAGTAGTAATTCACGAAGGGTTCGCTCATGCAGCCAGCTCCTTCCAGAGGAGTTAGTTGATCGGCATGAATAGAGCGAAAAGACTAAATTTTACAGGCTGAGGCGACCGCTTGAGAAGGAGATGAAGGAAATTTTCGCAGAAGGAGCGCCGAAAAGCGACCAGATTGAATTTGAGGTTATGGTTCCTTTACAATAGAAGCAAAATAGATGTCAATAAAAAAATAAACATATAATACCATTTAACTATGCTACCGAGTCGTTAATGAGTCCTAAAAACACTGTTGCCTATTTGGATGTTCGGCCCCGAACACCGCCAGGCTTCGTGATCATGCACTTTTCAGGGACGGTTTGGCCCGTCTCTGTAACCGGGAAACTGACATCCAGGTGGTTGGGCAGGTCGGGTCAGGTGCAGTTTCTATCGGCGGCGGCCTACTTATCCGTGAAGAAGCTCCTCGCCTTCTCGATCCTGCCCTTGAGGTCCGGTCCTTCCATCTCTTCGGCAACCTGCTTGAGCAGCCCCGGTATAGGCAGGTGCTGGGGACACTTTTCCATGCACTCGCCGCACTCGACGCATTGTGAAGCGAACGTTGTCGGCCCGTTGGATACGAGACCAGCCATCCTCGCAGCGTAGAAGAATTTCACCCCCTCCTCGTCGCCGAACATGTGCATCTTGTTGTAGAGCTCGAAGCATCCCGGAATCAGCACATCGGACGAGCAGGGCATGCAGTACCCGCACCCGGTGCAGTTGACCTTTAGAAGCTCCTGATACTTGTCTCGAGCGCGCTCGACGGTTTTCAGTTCTTCGGGGTTCATCGAGTTGGCGTTTGCGCTCGCGGCCACCCGGATATTCTCCCGAATGTGATCTTCCTCGTTCATGCCGGAGAGCACCACGGTCACCTCGGGGTGGTTCCATACCCATCGAAGGGCCCACTCGGCAGGCGTTCGCGCGGTATTGGATTCGTCCCATATCTTCTGGACCTCCGACGGCGGGGTGGCAAGCCCCAGGTTTCCCCCGCGAAGCGGCTCCATGACGATTACCCCAAGGCCCATTTGGGCGGCGTGTTTAAGCCCGGCGGTTCCTGCCTGATTCTTCTCGTCCAGGTAGTTGTACTGGATCTGGCAGAAGGTCCACGGATAGCTGTCGACGATCGGGGCAAAGTCCTCTGGTAACCCATGATAGGAGAACCCGGCGTTGCCGATCCGCCCGTCGGAAAGCGCCTTGTTCAAAAAATCGACCGCGCCCAGACTCACAAGCCTTTCCCACGAGGGCCCAGTCAGAGCGTGCACCAGGTAGTAGTCGATCCGCTCGACCCCGAGCTTCTCAATCTGCTGGTTCACGTAAGCGTCCATGTCCTCCCGGGTGAACACCTTCCAGGTCGGAAGCTTGGTTGCCACTTTGACCTTTTCTCGGTAGCCGCCCTTGAGGGCTTTCCCCAGAAGCGGCTCGCTCGCCCCGCCATGGTAGGGCCACGCGGTGTCCAGGTAGTTGACGCCCTGGTCGATCGAGTATTTGATCTGGGCTATCGCCCGTTCCTCGTCGATCTTGCCCTCGCTCGTAGGAAGGCGCATGCACCCGAATCCCAGAATCGACAGCTTGTCCCCATTTTTTGGCATCGTACGATAACGCATGGATTAGTCCCCTCTTGTTGCAGTGCACTGGATACGTTGCAGCAGGCTGGCTGCTCGCAACCAGATTACCGGATTGGGCGATCTGTTTTCAACTCACCGGGACGGCATCGGCGTCATAGCGATGCGCCTCTCCCAAAGGCAGGTTGATTGCGCGAGGCGCTCCAACTCGTCGATTGGGTTGGGGTCAAGGGTGCCGCCGACGGTCTGACCGGCCGAGATGTCGAACAGGTCCCAGTTGTCGATCGAACTGGTGCGTGAAAGGTAAAAGCAGGGTTGAAACCAGAAGGGTAGTTACGGTTCTTCTTCGATCTTCGTACCCGTCTGAATCCAGTGGGGTCGCGGTCTATTCGTCAGCTTTCAGCGGTACCGCGTTCCGTATACCCTACTCCTGGCCTCGGTAGGGCTGCCGGCCTTTACAAGGGGCGATGCGGCGCAGCCTCGGCTTTTCAGCCTTCTATCGTACCGAAAAGTTTTTCCCGTTTTTCTCTGTCACAGGGGCTCACGAACGCCGACCTTCACTAATTTATGAGATTGACCATTTCGCTGCGTCTTCGTTTTCGCTGTGTCTTCGTTTGAATTTCAATATCTTCCGGTTCATGCGACGGATGCGGATGAGTGGAATGATAAAAAGATAGATAACGGCCCCCAGAAGGATCACACCAAGGGCAGTCAGTATACCCATCCAATCCAGCGCTTGGACGATAGCATGGGACCTAAAGGCCGAAAACAAAAATCCTATCAGCGATATTTGAGCCACAATAACACCAATCCCGATCCGAACGGTTTTCAGGGCCGTTCTCTTCTCCTGGAGAAAAGCTTGCATTTCTTCCACAATCAGGGCGTCTTCATCTTCGCTATATTTATTATTCATGAAAGTCCTCTTAAGTCGATGCGTCGCACATCCCGGTATTTCAAAGGTTCAAGATGAAAACCTGAGACCGGGGAACTACCAGGCAATCGCCAGAATCCTCAGCCCCACAACCCCCAAGGCTATCGCCAGTCCCCGAATGATCCATCTTCCCCGGATTTTCTCCGATAAGCGTGCGCCGATTTGGGCTCCCAGCAATACGCCAATAGCCAAGCCAATCGTTCGATGTACTCCGTGAACGAAGGTTCCGGTTGCAATGTGAACCAAAGTGCCCGTCAGCGCCATGATAGCTAAAACGAAATGCGAGGTGGCTGTGGCGATGTGGACCGGAAAACCGAGAAAGTAGCTGAGGGCTGGAACATGAATGATACCCCCGCCGATTCCCAATAAGCTGGAAACATAGCCGACGACAAGGCTGATCGCCATTCCGAGGAAATAATTAAAGGAATATTGGTACTCCGATCCGTGGCTATCGACCAAGTGGCGAGCCACGCAGTACCGACTGAAACGCGAAGCGTTACAGCTGGTGACACCTTGACGGGGCCTGCTGGTTAGGAAAATTGCGGCCGTAATCAGCAATATGCCGAAAATGAAATCGAATAGACGTCGCGGAATATAGGACGTATTAAGGGCTCCTAGTACAGCCCCTGGTATGGTCGCGCCCGCGAACAATAATCCGGATCGATAGTCGATACGCTTCATCACCGCATACGCTTCTGAACCGGACAGCGCATTAAAAAAAACTACGGCCAACGATATGCTTGTCAGCAAGTCTGCGCTCTGGTTCGGATACAGCAGGAGCAGCACCGGCATTAATACAAAACCACCGCCGGCACCGATCAGTGTGCCATAGGCTCCGACTGCTATCCCTAATCCAATCAAACCCAGATAGTGCTCAAAACCGGGCATATTCATCAATTCTATCCTCTTCTGAGTGCAAAAATAAGAGGGTCAATTAATGATGCTACATTTTGTCATCACTATAGTTTTTTTCATCGGATAAACATAAAACTTTCATACTATTGAAACACGCTACTCTATGCGTGGGCAGTTCATTGATCTCCGCCCTTCAATTCAGATCGGGGGTAGCTCAACTATGGGTTGACGGCCTGTCCATCGAGCAGTTGACCTGCCATATTCCAACGTGTCGTTTAGGTTATCGTTGCCCGTCTTTTTTAACGCACTGTCCGACTCAATCAACCAATTCGTTTTTGATACCATAGTGAGTCAGCTCAGCATTGCTTTTCATGTTCATTTTCTCCAGGATGCGGGCACGATATGTGCTGACGGTTTTTTCACTGAGAGACAGCTCTGCGGCAATCTCCTTCACGGTTTTCCCCGAGGAGATCGAGCATAGCACTTGATATTCACGGTCTGAAAGAGTCTCGTGCGGCAACCCGGTGGCACCGAACCGAAGACCCAGAGCAAGCTTTTCAGCGAGGGCAGGGCTGACATACCTGCCGCCGCGATAAACCTTTCGTATGGCCCCGATGAGTTGATCTGGTGCGGCGGCCTTGGTGAGGTAACCTGACGCCCCCGCCTTCAGCACCCGGACCGCATACTGTTCCTCCGGGTGCATACTCAGGACCAAAATGGGGAGCTTGGGATTCTCGACGCTCATTTGTTTCAAGGCGTCGAGCCCCATGAGGCCCGGCATCGTAATGTCCAAGAGCACCACATCGACGCCCCCCTCTCGAATGAGCTTTATAACTTCATGACCATCTCCGGCTTCGCCTACCACTTGGATGTCGGTAGCGTCGGTCAGTATTTGTTTCAATCCGGCTCGGACAACTGGATGGTCATCCGCTATTACGATCTTGATCATGCGCAGGACTCCTCTTTGTTAAGCGGAACCGTAACAACTATCGTAGTCCCATAGCCCGCTAGGCCGCTGATGACGCATTCTCCATTCAGGGCAAGGACGCGTTCATGCATGCCTATCAGGCCAAACGCCTTGGGATTCTTAATTTCGTTGTCGGTGATGCCCCGACCGTTGTCCTTGACTTCTAGAACCAATCGTTCTCCTTGCGCAGCCAAACGGACTTCGACCCGAGAGGCTTTGGCATGGCGGATCACGTTCGTAAGGGTCTCCTGAAATATGCGGAAGATCGCGGTGGCATGATCTCTGCTTATTAAATCCTCCTGCAAGTTCACCATAACTTCACACGCGATCCCGCTGCGATTCTGAAATTCTTCTGCCTGCCACTCAATGGCTGCCGCCAAGCCGAGGTCGTCAAGAAGCCCAGGTCGCAATTCTCCGGACAACCGCTGGACAGTTCGGATCGTTGCATCAAGGAGCTCTTCCATTGAATGGGTCTTTTTCAGAACTGAGTCCTTTTCGTCCACCCGATGTTTAATGAGCCAGGAAATGTCCATTTTCAATGCCGTCAACGCCTGACCCAACTCGTCGTGGATTTCCCTGGCGAGCCGGGTTCTTTCTTCTTCCCGCACAGACTCCAAGTGGGAGGAGAGATTCCGCAACTGCTCCCGGGAGTTTCTCAGTTCCTTCTCTGCTTGCTGGCGCTGCAATTCCCGCTGCTCCAATGCTGTCGCCATGTCGTCGAAGGTTCGTGCCAATAAATCCAGTTCTCCTGCCCCCTGGCCAAGTCCGGTCCGGGAACTCAGGTCACCCTTCGCCAGTCTGGTGGCGGCGGCTACCATGGCCCGCACAGGGCGCAGCACAAAAAGAGCGCCTCCAAACCATGCCGCGAGAATGGCAATGAGAGTTACCGCTCCAAGCAGGATGAGATTATGGGCAAGCAGGCGGTTTGCCGCAAGAAAAATTGAGTTTTCAGGGATGCCAACCAATATGTAGACATTACGGTTCCCAAGGGCACTGAAAATCCTTGAAAAGGCGTGCAGCCGCGTTTTCCCATCCGGTCCTTCAGTCCTTACCATGCCCGTTTGTTTGGAACGCACGGCATCGAAAAGATGAGTGTTGGCCAATGATCGACCGACCACGGCATCCGGTTCGGGATGGTGAGCTATAACCACCCCACGGTCGTCGATTTGAGAGATCGTCGAACCATTTGGCAGGCTTCTCTCAATGCCGATTCTGGTCTGGTTCAGCCATTGGATGTCCAAGGCTGCAAACGCCACTCCCAGAAGTTTTTTATCGGAAGATATGATGGGGTAGGCGAGTACAATTACTGGGCTGCCTGTGATAAGCCCGATTTGATACTCTCCGATAGCAAATTGTCTTGTCTCTATCGCCCGTTTGAACCATGGCCTGTCACCGACGTTCACCGAAGTCCCATAGGAGATCGCGCTGCAGTGAAGCATCCCCTGCGCATCCACTGCTCCGAGGTTCTTGTAGCGGCGGTAATGGTTCATTAGTTCGGAAAGATAACGAGAACATTCAGGGGGGTCTGACCACTGCCGTTCCAGATAATGCGCGAAACTCGCTAATAGCTGACGGGTGCCGTCGAGCAACTGCGCTTCGTCACGCGCAGCGAACTCAGCAAAGGTGAGGACATCCCCCTCGATATCGGCTATCTCCAGCTGTCTCTGTTCATAGGCGGTATAGAACGACAGTCCGGCCAGGGGAAGCACAGCAAGAAGTACCAAACCAACCAAGCGGGTACGCAAATTATTAAATTTGAAACGCATCCGGCAATTCTCCAATCCTAAATATGGCCGTCACGGGTTTGATTGCGGAGATGCGATCCTACAGATTACAGAATTCTTGCACTTCGAATGAGTTGGTGTCAAGATAATCGTTGAGGTGGGTTGGGCGTATAACCTCTTCAAATAAAAATGGTGTTCCGCTTTTTCTTGGATACCGTTCTGCATAGGTTGCCTTCAACAAAAAATGGCAAACACCGCATCCATCTTGGCCTCAATTTCCTGCTGTTTTTCCTGCGACAGAGAGTTGAGAATCTCAGGCCTTCTGATAAAATCGCTGATAAACTCTTCAAGCTCAGGAGTTATTCCGGCGATTTGGTAAAACTCCGCCTTGGTTGCCGGTCCTCTTGTCATCTCGCTCCAAGCCTTATCGTATGTAGCCATTTGAATACTCCTTGGAAATTAATATTGGCGTTCGATCGTCCCTGTGGGATTGGTTGGTGCCGGCAAACACTAGACGAAAAAGCCATATAGGTACATACTGTCGACACTGTATAAAGTAAGGGCCGTGACTTTTATTCGTCCGGGCGTGCTGCCAGGCACCAACCGGTCGGTTGATTGAGGAATAGATTTACGTCTTCCAGAAGAATTCAACTGTATCCACACCGCCTGCCACCTTCAGGCGTCTCACCTCGCGATGATCGTGGAAGCTGGCGATAACACGGTAATCCCCCTGGGGCAGCTTGGCCCAAAACCAGGGACCGCTGGAGGTGGTCTCCAGCAGCAGCTTGCCGCTGTGATCTTCAATTTTTACTTTAACGCCGGAGACATACTCCTTTGGCGCTTCGACAAACACCAGCTTGACGTTGTAGTCCTTCGCCATGGCATCCATGGCCGTCCGCTCATCCATTCCAACGCCGCCGGACGCATAGACAATACCATTGCTCTGGCCGTGCGCGATAAAGGACGACGTCGCGGCCGTCGAGGTCAGGGGGCTCAGAACCAGCATCAGACAACCAAACAGCAGAACACTCAGTTTCGTTTTCATGTTTCCCTCCTATAGGCGCAGCTTTAAGAGGCCTCGCATGGTTGGACCCGATCTGCCCGCAGACAGTACGATTGCTTCTTCACGGGCAGCGACTCCTGCTTGATGAACATGACCGTGCATGGAAGCTTTCGATGGATCTTCTCGTTGAGGCTCCCAAACAAGCTCTGTTCCAAATACCCCTCTTCATGGGCGAGCATGACGAGAAGGTCGATTTTCTTGTCCCGGACGAATTGCAGAATCTCCTTTTCCGGTGGCCCCTCGGCGATGCCGACCTGGATGGACAACCCCTTGGCCTGTTCGGCAGCGATCATTGCGTTCAGGTCCTTCCTGGCCGTGGTGCGCATGTCCTGATACTCCTTCTTTATCGACTTCAGAGATGGTAGGTCCAGTTGCCAATGGTCCAGGTTGAAGGGGTCGTGCATCAGGTGCAGGACGTGCACTTGGGCATTGTAGCTTTTGGCCAACGAGATCCCGTAATGCAGCGCCTGCCTGCAATACTTGGTCGAATTGGTGACAACCAAAATGTTCTTGAAATCTTCCATGGCATTCATCCTTGTTTAAACACGTTGGATTTGTGGAACCCAACTGTAAGTGCTTTTTCAGTTCAATGTCATCTGCACATATCCCGATTGGCCACTGCGGTGATCCAGTGCCAGCACCACCAACGGCTGTTTGGGCGGCAACGAACTCATCAAGTCAGCAAAACCATCCATCCCTTTGACCGCCTCGCCGTTGACCTGCAGAATGAAATCCTTTGGCTCCAGGCCGGCCTGTCCGAAGGGTCCTTTGGGGCTGACGGTGGCGATGGCAACCCCTTCACCAGGGTCGATCCCGTATTTTTCATCTTCTTTAGGGGTGATCGGCCTGACACTCACACCCAGCCGGTTGTCGACGGCGGCAGACAGCAGCTTAACCGAATCCTCCATGCTGCCGATGGTGACGCGAAACTCCTGTTGCTTTTTATCACGCCAGACGGTCAGCTTAGCCTGCTTCCCGGTTGGGGTATCGGCGACCTCGTTTCGAAGGCCCGCGGAGTCGGTAATCGGTTTGTCTTGATAGGAGAGCACCACGTCGCCATGCTTCAATCCGGCCTGGGCCGCGGGGCCGCCTTTGACCACGTCGGCGATCAAGGCTCCCTTCGGCGATGGCAGACCGATGGACTTGGCGGTGTCCGGCTTCAAGTCGCTGATGCTCACCCCCATCCAGCCGCGCTCGACTTTGCCATAGGCGATCAGGGTTCTGGAAATCCGGGTAGCCATGTTGCTGGGGATGGCAAAACCGATACCCTCCGAGCCTCCCGAATCCGAGGCGATGGCCGCGTTGACACCAATCACTTCGCCTTTGAGGTTGAGCAGCGGCCCGCCGCTGTTGCCGGGGTTGATCGGAGCGTCGGTCTGCAGAAAGTCCTCGTAGCTGTTGGGGTCGGAAATCCCCTTGCGGTGCTTGGCGCTGATGATGCCCTGGGTCACGGTCTGGTCCAGGCCGCGCGGAGCCCCGATGGCCACCACCCACTCACCGACCCCCAGCTTGTCCGAATCCCCGAAGGTCAGATACGGCAGCCGGTCACTGTCCTGGATCTTGAGGACCGCCAGGTCAGTCTTGGGGTCGGTGCCTACCACCTTGGCCGGGAACTGCCTGCCGTCGGCCAACGTCACTTGGATGTCGCTGGCACCGCCTGCGACGTGGTTGTTGGTCAGGATATGCCCCTGGGGATCCATGATGATGCCACTGCCGATGCCTTTCATCTCTTGTTTGAATTTGCGTGGCATGTGGTGTCCGTTGGAAAAGAATTGAAAAAACGGATCGTTCTCGAAGGGCTGCATGGGGTTGTTGACCTCACTGCGTTTGGTCACCTCGATGTGAACGACGGCCGGTATGGCCGCCTGGGCCACCTTCGCAATCGCCGTGCTCAAGTCTGAAGCCATGGGAATAACCGCAGAGTCTGACTGAGTCGCCGGCGGCGGGTTGGCTGCTGAAGCCGGCTGGCCGTGGGCCAAACCCAGGCCGACCAGCATCAGAACCACTGGAACCAATACTTGCAACTTCTTGCAGATGTGACGATACATGGGGACCTCCTCTACAAATGGAATGGACTGCGAGGGGTTTAAACGACCCCTCATCTTCGGGTTAATTTTGATGGACGACCCTTGCCAAAATCTCATTGATTTTTTCAAACTCCGTCGACTTGTTTAAAAAGTAGTCCGCACCCGCTTCGGTGCATTCTCGGCGGTACTGCTCAAACGGGTAGTTGGTGAGCATGATGACCATAGGGGTGTGCTCACCCTGTTTGATTTCACGCAGGACCTGGATTCCGTTCATCCCGGGCATCCGAATGTCAAGGATCACCGCATCCGGATGCAATCGGCGGATGGCCCCGACCGCCTCTATGGGGTCCCCGCTGGCGCCTGCAAGGGTGGTTCCCTCCACTTCCGAAATCATGCCGATGAGACGCTCACGGACCGCCTGCGAATCATCCACGATGTAGACTGTTCTCATGGTCTGTGCTCCTTGATCGCGTGCCGATACGATATGCCTGCCTCAAATCCTTCGAAATCGGTTCCCGTCTGATTTTCATGTCGGTTTTGAACACAATTTCATGCCGGTGTTTTGACTACAGTACATCTAAAATCCTCCTGCAACATGCGGTTGAGCGCCGGACGGATCGATCAGGTTTCGCTTGGAAAGCACCTTGATGGTATCGATGTGATCGAAGGACAAGGTATCGACACCGACCTCCACATTGCCGCTTACCGCCACGGTGTCCCCGACATAGTTTGAGAGATCCGTTTTCTGCACGAGATACTCCCCGCTGTTGGCAATGATGGCGTAGCCAACCCCGGTGTCGATGACCGCGCCGACGATTTCTTCTTCCATAGCCATAGCCGCCGGCACCGATATGATTAGAGTTAGAACGGCAGCCATCACCCACGCTTTGCACGTGTTCGGATGACGTTTCATTTTTTCTTTCCCCCTTCACGATGATTGAGAATCAAACGACTTCAAATCGTGACCGTCAAGTCAGTTTCAATATAGACCCTCATCGAATGCACTTCTATCGGCGTATGTCCGATTTGCTTGTAAGGATGCAACCGATTCTTTCGTACGTAATTATCCTACATGCGAGGGAACACTCACGTTAAAGCAGCATGACAAAAGGCAGGTTTTTGACACCTGAGGAGGGGATTCAAAAAGTCGGCGGTAGCTGAAGAATCGTTTCGCTGGGGAGCCGGGTTAGACTTCCCGGTCCAACCGGTAGAGGACGAACACGATCAATATCGACCCGCCCAACATCCACAGCGGGCCGAACAGCCACAAACCCAACGGGATCGAGAGATAAAATCCTCGCATTCCCAACGTGTAATGCAATGCGCCGTGGTTCAAAATTAAGGAAACCGAATCAACACTACTCGACGGCTCAAGGTCTTGAGGCACGTTTATCAAAAAGCTGGCATGGTTGTAGTATCGAATGGACAGGGTGAAATTGAAAAACGCGTAAAAGAAAAGCGCTGAAAGGACGAACAACTTGATGATCCACAAGGTTTCGCTGGGATGCCCGAAAACATTTAGCGCATGGGTTGCGCTGGAGGTAATTTCCGTGCGGAATGCCGATGCTACCAGTCCAAGGCTGATCAGGATAGCGGTGGATGCGAGGAAGGTTGAAGCCATCACCCAGTTGCGAAAAGTCTGGACGGCCAGTATATCCTTCTTCTTATCGACAATGCTCTGCACCCAAATGCGCCTGGCATGATTGGTCAAACCGATAGCGGTTGTCAGGGGGGTGTCGCGCACCTGCCGATAGAGCCGAAAATGATAGATAAAGAGCAGTCCGAGAGAACTTAGAGCCAGACCGATTTCCGTAAACTCTGGATGTAGCAACATTGCCTGCTCCTTCCGAAAGCCTTCTCAGGGCATGTGCAACAACATTTAACTCCCGGAACTGTCAACCCCTGGGAGTCCCTCGGCAGAGCCGGGGGTCTACCTAAATGAACTTAAAAAGCATTATTATGAATCTGTTACCACATGTTGCCTCGGAGTTAAACCATGCTTTCGTACTTGTTCCCACCTTCAGGATATTACCCTCGCAATCCCTTTTGAATACACGAGCATTTTACCCGCCCCTTGGTGGGAGGTCTACCTATACCCCATCCGAAGCATCCCGTGCAAAACCAAACGTGCTAAAGTGTAAATATCCGGCTTGATACCATCGTAGTCCGCCCAGAAGTGGTGTAGGTATGCTTCAGATCGCGAATCGTGACGCGTCGTCCTGAGCCATTCTTCATTGATGGCTTTGTTGAACACGCAACTACATCCCTTGGCTTCGCAGAATACATAATGGACCCTATTTTCGCAAAACCCACAATGATAGACAGGCAATTATGCCGTCTTTAAACCTTATTCCCCTGCTTCCCCTCAGCAGGCGGTGTCTATGAGATAGTCTGGGCTGGTGGATGACCTTGCCGGAAATAGGAAGAACAGGTAAATCTTCCAATCCAAAAGGAGGGTTTCAAAATGAAAGAGAAAAAGAGTAAAAGACGTTCTCTTTTCGGCCGGAAGATGCAGACGAGATTCGAGCGGACGGCAGGCAAGAAAATGTTTCACAAGTCACTGGCGGAAAAGCTTTGAAAGCACGAAGTTCGAGCAGAAGGCTACGAGTTCCTGCCCGCTATGATGCACCTCGTAAGGCGCTACCTGGCCAAACTGCCCGCTGGAAGCCAGAATGAGATGGATAAAAGCCTGGCGGCGGCACTGAATACCATTCCGGGTGCAAAAAAAATCCTTGACATCGCGACCGAGAAACACGCGGGGCTGCCGAGCGAGCTTAAACGGCGCGTGTTCTCCCCGGCTTACCTTAACCTCAAGGTTGAACAGGGCATCGACACGCCCGAAGTTGCCAGCATCGTCCAGCGCGCCAACCTGATCCGGAATCTCAACGTCCGGGCGGTGGGCGGCGTGCTGGCACCGCCAGAAAGAACGCCCACGCAATATGGTCATAACTGCTGCTGTTGCCTGACGCCACCTGACAAACAGCCCGATCCCCGCCCGACCACACCACCCAACCAGTACGAGCTCACCTTCACCAAAATGATGGGGGCGATTTGAGCGAGACCACCGACGCGGTACGATCCGCTTTAACGACTGCCGCGACTACCGCTGCAGGCGCAGGCGGGGTAGCCGGTTGGATTGTGGCCGGTGCTGCCGTGATTGGCATCGGCGTTAGCTATTTGGTTGATCTGTTCGCCGCAGACGATCAGATCGGCGATACCATTCCCCTGTCCCTCACTGAAGCGCAGGCTGATGCGACTACTGCTGCCGCAAATCCCACTATCTTCCCGCCGCTGCATTTTGACGGTGGTGTTGATGATGGGATTTATGACGTGTATCTAAAGCTAAGAAGAGTGTAATCTCCGAAAGAGTGCCAAGCAAAAAAAGCGCCTTCCAAGCTCATTCACCGGACTGAGGGGCAGAGGCATGGTTTTCATGAAAGTGGTAAGTTGGACGCCTGATTTGTATCAAACATTCTCTCGCCCCACAGCCGGTGATGCGTACCGTTGAAAATATACCAGCAAACTGGTCTCCTAAGAAAGCGGACATGCTGATAGCGACCTTCATATACCTTACGCCGTTCGGTTGCAGTCCACCTCCTTGAAGGCAGGTATGACATCCCAGCAGCCCAGAAGGGCTTTCCCTCGCAATCCCTTTTGGATACATGAGAAGTTCATATTTTCATAGCCGTACTCTTAGTCATTCGACTAAATGCCGGGCCTCCGGCCTGGGCTACTTCGCGGGCTGCGGCGGCGCGGCTAACGTCATGCCGTGACGGAGGAAGATCTCCGACATCTTGGCGCGATCGGGCGGGCCTCCTGCAGCAGCATGGATGGCTTCGGCCGCTTCTCGAAAATACGCGGGTCCCATGACTGCAGGACTGATGACAACAAGTTGTTTCACATCCGTGTTGTTGAGGTTATCAAAGCGGTGTACCGCGCCCCGCGGGATGCAAAGCGCCTGCCCCGGCCCCACGGCGATCGGCGTACCGTCAACCGTCCAAGTTAGCACACCCTCCATGCCGTACAGAATCTCCTCGTAGGAGTTGTTCTTGTGAGGCGGCGCGGGCAGCTTCTGTCCGACGGGGACGGTGAGTTCAAACACCGACACGCTGCCGTTGGAATCACTGCTGGTGAGGAGAAACCGGATTCCGAGCGGACCGATCTTGATGGTCTCTTCCGACGGATTCACTCTGGTCGTATGCGTAGTCATGTTTAGTTTGGCCTCCTAATTCTTTCGCCTAACAACGATTAGCTGGTTTGGGTATAAATCTCAAAGAGATAGAATATCACAGGTTTTGTGCCTTGGTGATAGGTCGGATGTAAACACCGGCATGGCGCAACCTGTCAACATACCCTTTGGGGGATCCTCCTCCTGACCGCCGCACATCGAACGCGTTTTGACGAAGGGATTCATGTTTCTTGCGGTCATTGCAACCCTCTTGCGAGCGCGCATTATCAGCAGGTGCACCTAAAAATGCCTCGCTCTCGCGCATAGGAGCGGCACCTTCACGTTAATTCACGATGTGACTGAGTGTTTATCTTACCTGTTCCTACACATCGGGATTTAACCCGACCACACAAGAGTGCCAACAAACAACTCGCGCAGATTATGCAAAGCCACCATTTTTCGTGACATGCACTTCAGGCTCGGCAGTTTTCCCCAGCGACCTGCGGATGTCCTCCTCATGAATCCGGACATGCTCGTACGCCCAGCGAATGAAGCGGTCGAGCTTGCCTTTGCCATGGAACGCGTGCATGCCTTCACGGTCGAGGTCTTCTTCCTGCATCTCCCGTACGATGCGGATGGTTTCCCGGCGCACGGCGGTGAATCGCTCGACCAGCTCGTCCAGCGAAAGGCCGTCGAGTTTGCGGGTCTGGGTGAGGTTGTACCGGTCGAAGTCGAACTCCGGCGGCGCGCCCGGGCCACCGCCCAGGATGTCCGCAAAGAGCCGGTGCATGGAGCGCTCGATGACGGCAAAGTGCGCCAGCACCTGCTGCACCGTCCATTGGGCACCGTCCTGGTAGAGTTGAGCCCGGAGCTGTTCCGGGCTCAGCGACCCGAAAAACGACACGGTTTCGGCCAGCCCGCGCTCGAGCTCGGCCGCTATCTCATCGCGACGATCCGTCATGGCGTTTTCCTCTCCGGGCTTTTCGACATGCCTTGCGGCCCCGATGATCTCAACCTAACACCCCGCCGCGACGGATCCGGTCACGGCTGCACGAATAATTTTTCGTTCATTGGAGTCGCGGCAGGGTATAGCTTCCACGGGCCATTGAAGACTATGCGTTCAGAATCAGGTTTTCACCGCTCCCCCCGCTTTGCTCTCTGTGGAGAGGGCCTTCTCTCCGGTAAAGCCGATCCTTCTTTTCGGCTGCGCCTCGACTTCCAGAAGCCGTTTAATGGCTTCGAACACCACCTGGAAGCTCTGGTCGTATTTTTTCTCCATCTCCTCTATTTTGTTTCTCAACTCATCGTAGCCGGCCAGCATTTGGCGCAACCGGGTGAAAGCGCGCATGATTTGGATGTTCACCTGAATGGCGCGTTTGCTGCGCAGCACGCTGGAAAGCATGGCCACGCCCTGCTCGGTGAAGGCCATGGGCAAGTGCCGTAGCCCCATCTTCTCCTCATTGGAGGTCACAAATTGTGATCTCCAATTTTGCAGCTCCTCTGCGGTTAGCTCGAACATAAAATCCGGGGGAAAGCGCTCGATGTTTCGCCGGACGGCCTGCTTCAATGCCCTGGTCTCGACTTGGTAAAGGTCTGCCAAGGCCCTGTCGAGCATAACCTTCATGCTGCGGATGAGGTAGATCTTCTCCGTGATGTGCTCGACGGGGATTGCTTGGCCGGTTTTCAATTTCATCTTTGCTGCTTTCCTCCTCTCGGGGGCTTTAATGCCAAAAAGAGGCAACTGTTTCCGATATTGTCTGAGGCAGCATAAACCGGTGCTGTGACAGATGCGGTCACAATTGCACGAAAAATTTTCGCTGCCTCAGATCGCGGCCGGATGCCGCTCCCACAGGCCATGGTGGCCTCGGTGCTCAGGGCCAGACCTTCGGCTTCCACTGCGGGTGCCCCTCCGGCAGGTGCCAGCAGCTCCCGCTCGAAGTCCCTAAACGCTTTTCCCGAAGCGTATTGCTTTTGAATAACGCCCTTGCAGATATAGTGAAAAAAGGCTCTTGGCCGGGAAACGCAGGCTGGCTGGGCGACAACCGCGAGCATGCGTGGAGGCTGGGGCGATAAGGTTTCGAGCCTGTTGGGCGCATAGGCCACGCCGTCGATTTCAGGGAGGTTGCAATAGCGAGCGATTTAACCGCTTATCGATTCTTCGGAAGCGATACTACCTTCATCTTTCCCCCGCCTGGATCGTCGAGACTCCTTGGCGAAGATCTTGTGCTCGACCGCGTTGTGGTGAATTTGTCCCTTGCCCTCGATAACGCCCAAAACGAGATCGGGAATATTTCCGCGGTAGGCAAATTGGGTTCGAATCGTATCGATCCGTACCTCACCCCAACCCCGTTGCGCAGAGAAATCGCTTAGAAGAAAATTGCCACAGGCGGTCAACCAGCATGTGATTGATGTTAGATTCCGATTTCTCTCGCTGCCGATCGCAAATGCCAACTCTCATATTTACAGGGACAACCTATCTATCTGAGGATACATAAAACGACAAAGGGAACCAAGTTGAACAGAATGATTCCTATCTTGAAAATCGCCATTCCGGCGTAGTGAATTGCGTCGAACTGATCCCTGGAAAGATGGAACCATCTGCCATGGATGCCCTGAATCCAACTATGCGCAAACGCGAAGAACAGAAACCATATCAGCAGTATTCCGTAGTTGATGACCGTACACCACACAAGAAAGTTGCGGGTGACTTCAATGCTCATCATATCTCCTCCGTCGGCATCTAACGTTTGAGTTCAGCGACCGGCGAAGGCGGCCCACTGCCACGAAGAGTTAGGTGCCTTGTTACGGTTCATGGCTCTGGCGTTCCGGTGTCTTTAACTCCATGGCTTAACTCCGCTCTTGCTGCACTGGCAAGCGCTTGATACTTGGTTCGAAATGCTTCAAGGTTCTCCTCCTCCAGTTCTTCCAGATCGAGAAGGGCGTTATGCGCGCCTTTGGTTGCGCGGATGAGTTCATCAAGTTTCACCTGGATTGCTTCAGTGTCTCGATACTGCGTATTCTGAATCAGAAAGACCATCAGAAACGTGACGATTGTGGTGCCGGTGTTGATGACCAATTGCCAGGTGTCACTGAAGCCGAATATTGGTCCGGTGACGATCCACGCTGCAATGACGCCAACGGCAAGGACGAACACTTTTGGCCGACCGCAGAAGTGCGCCGCCGCCTTCGCAAACCGGGAGTACCAAACTGTGATACGCATACTGGACCTCTCTTTGAGTGCCTAAAAATGATTAGATTGATCCGCATAAAATGCGGAATTTGGTTTTTGAGGCCTGATAACATGCCGTTGCGGCAGCGATGTCGGAACCGACAAATATCGCTGGTTATTTTTTAGGTGATACGTTTGATGATATCCCAACCTGCCCCTCTCCCGCAATAGCCAGTCAGTATCAATATTCGGCTGATTGTGGATTACGATGGAGAATCTTTCCTACGGCAGAAGTGTGGGTTGGGATCGGTAATCTGAAAGATGGCTGATCGTTCAGGCAGGGGACGGCAAGGAACGGTGCCGACACGCCCCTGCTGCGGCAGGTATGGGGTGTTAATCTTAAATTTGAGGACCCGTAATGATAGACTCATTCCGGACAGCTTTCATGCAAAATCTGACTTTGTAAGCGCATAAAAAAATAAGGCAGAACCTATTATGGCCTGCCTTATTCACCGATGTTTCTCCTAATGCCGTTATTTTTCCAAGCATCCCACCTTGGGAAGCGTAGAAAGCCGAAAAAGATGCACGCACATTTGAGAAACATCTTTCAAGGCCACCGCTAACCTTCCGTTTTTAAATTTGACCTCGGGATGGCCATCGCCATCCTAAGATATTTTAAATTTGTTGAAGTTGGGTGGTCCTTAAAATGTATCGTAAAAGTAATCACGAATTATATAGAGTCAAGCGCATCGTGTATTCACCTTAGAGAAATTGGGTACTTGTTTCGAAGCTTTGTGAACAACCCAGAGCTTATTCCATCCATCAGTCTGTAATCTTTAGTGCCCATAAATCGCCTATCTGCAGGAACCACCCACCTCAATTCCGGAGATTGATTGTTAACGGCGCGACGCCCAAGCCTGCGCCTCCTGCCGTACATGGCGAGTGGCCGCATCCAGGCGCAGCTGAAACTGGCGCTTGTATTGCTGCGCGCTGGGATAGAGCCTGTGACTGTCGGGGCACGTGCTGCTGTCCACCGCCACTGCGTCGTGGTCGGGCAGGCAGCGGCGCGGTGCCAGCTGCGCCGGCGTCTGAAGCTCGTCGGGGTAGGCCGCGAACCAGCGCCACCACTGACCGCTGATGAGCCGGCCCTTCCACATATCGGCCGCCTCCTGTGCGCTCTGGGCGCAATCCGGGATGGGCAGGTTCGAAAAATCGTAATCGACGGCGCTCAGGTCCGGTGGGGCGACCGGGTCGAAAAGCGGCAGGAGGCCGTCTGCCCCGGGGGGCACCCAGTGGGCATAGAAGGAGTGGGCGTAAAAGTCACCGATGGCGTGCGCTGCCAGGCCGAAATCCGTGATCGAGCCGCTGGCCAGACGCTTTTGAACCCGTTTCCAGCCCTCGGGGACGTAGGCGAAATCGAAGTGATCGCGCGGGTCGTAGTCCAACACGTTCACATCCACGATGAAGCTCTGGTGCTTCACCTGGCTGATTTCCTCGGGAGACAGTATTCCGGCCAGGGCCTGGTCGAAAATGTGCTCGTGGGCCTGGACGGCGAACGCCGGGTCAAACTTCGTCCAGAACCGGTCGATGCGGAACCCCAGGTACTCTCTGAAACCCATCGCGGCCTGCCGTTCGCAACTGCGGATACGCCAGAGGTGGTCGCGGTTGAAGACAAAATGCGGCAGATACTCGATATCTCTCTTGGAGGAAGTCTTGGGCGTGCGCTTGCCTTTCACCGAACCGCGCGCGAGCGTCTTGTGGCGAGCGTCCCGGGCCGCTCGGCCCGCGCGGTTCAGTGAAACCGGCTCTAAAATTTCCCAGCCGCCGTCTTCGCACTGATAGACGACCCACGTGTGGTACCCCCCCTCGCCGCTGTGATGATCGATCAGCCGGCCTAACGCCACCCGGATGCAGGTGCGGGAAATGCCGCTTTCCTCTAAAAGCGCCGCGAGCAGGAACGCCAGGTCCTCACAATCACCGCCGCCGCGCGCCAGCGTTTCCTCCGGGAAAAGCCACTCGTCAAACCCGCGCGCCGAGCGGATGTACCGGACCTCTTCGGAAAGGAATTTCTGGATGGTGTGCGCCCGAAAATCGAAGCTGCCCGGCTGGCGAGCTGAAAACCGGCGGCCATCCGCTGCGGGAAGCCTGTCGATTATCTGGTGCAGCGCATGGCGCAACACGGCATTGCTTTCGATCGAAAGAAACGCTCGGATGTCGATGGGGTAGATTCGTCGCTTGGTGTTAGGAATGCGACGGGCGGCCGGAATCACCGCGTCGTAGACGATTTCATCACCCGCCCAATGCCCCTTCTGATACGGCCTCAGGCCAGTCATCTGCATGCACATAGGATCCTCCTTTACGTCTTCGGTCTAAACCCCCCTTTATGTCCTCAAGGGTCGCCTTGATGAGAATAGCCTTCCAACGGAACCGCGTAAGGAGACCGCATACAGCGAGAAAACGTTTCCGGTATGCAGTCCGAAATTCCTCGCAGTCACCCAGCGCGCCGGCGATGAACTCAGTGAGGTGATCCTCTTCTTGACCGCTGCACATCGAACGCGTTTTGACGAAGGGATTCATGTTTCTTGCGGTCATTGCGACCCTCTTGCAAGCGAGAATTATCTGCAGGTGCACCTAAAAAGGCCTCGCTCTCGAGCATGGAGCGGTACCTTCACGTTAATTCAGGATGTGACTGAGTTTTTATTATACCTGTTCCTACTTTCTGGATATTTCCCTCGCAATCCCTTCTGGATACATGCGAATTTCATATTTTCATACCCTGCCACACTCCCCCTGGACGTTGATGAAGCGAAGGGAGCCCTTCAACCCGGCGTATGTGCACGCCTGAAGGCTTGATACTATCTTCGGTGAGAGAGCCCTCGTATACGCGTTGAGGCACTGACCTCGGGAGGGACAATCCAGAGCCTCTTGCCGAGCCCAAAGCTTGGATAAGGGATGATGGGCAATCCTTAGCGGTAATCGCAGGAGATGCCGGATAGACGTAACGATCAAGTGAGGGCTCATCCACCGGCAGGAGAATCCGCCGAAGATGGCATCAGAAAACCACGGGAGAAGTGTTGCCTGAGAATACCGAAAATTAGAACCCGCTGTTATCGAAAAGAAAAATAAAACCCTTGACGGGAGGATTTTAGGATGTCCCCACTCCCTAACCGAGACCAACTAAAACTTCCCCAATCAACGCACTGGCACAGTTATAGGACAGTTCGACTGTCGCAAAGACACCGCCTCAGTCGTCTTGACCTCCATAGCCGCCGCTTCAGTCCGCTGCGCGTCCGCATAGAAAAGAACGTCTATGTCGCCAGATTCCCTGGTGCCATTAAAGTGGCTCCGCGCGACGCGATTTTAATTCGAGCAATGTTTGCTCAATGATAGACCGATCTCCAGATTTTATAAGAGCCGGTAAGGGAATGCACGTTTTGTCCATTCACTCCCAGGGTACCGGGCCTGGAGCAGTTCATAAGCTTTCTTGAGGCCTTTGGCATCATGGGTGCTCTTATATCTGCTGACTCCTCTCAAATAGATCGCTTCAGGAGTTGCGTCGCTCTTGGGAAATTCTGAAACAATCTTTTCTAGACATTTCAAGCGCTTCTTTGAATTCGCTTAGATCAAAATGAGTCTTTGCAAGACCCAAAATCAGCGAAGGGATCAGCTCTTCAGGGGGGAAAAAACCGACCGTTCGATGATGCTCTTTGCCATTGCGGTCAAGTGTCACAAGGGTTGGGGTCCACTGCACGTTAAAATCCGAAGACAGCGGCTGAGCATCGAAACGCACACGGAGCGGCACAATATTGCCATTGATAAATTCCGTCACCTTGGTATCTGGATACGAAACCGCATCCATTTGCTGACAGCCAATTCAGCCAGGGTTAAAGAAGTCGAGCAATACCGATTTGTTCTCTGACTTGGCCCTTTTGAGGGCAATCCCCATTTCTGTTTCCCATTTGATCTTGTCCGCCATGGTCTTATCTCCTTTGCTCTTGTTCTGTGCTTACGATGGTCCAAAATCCCTTCTAAATAATATTGACCGCAACCTACTCGATGGTCATCCGGTTATTCACGCTCTGCACGCTGTGTACATCTTTGACATATTCTTTTCCGGTGTGTTTTTTGCCTTGCCACTTAATGTGACCGACGTATTGTGAGCCTTGGTCGAGCGATGATAAAGTAGCGGCATCTTGGTGGCTGCTCCGGGCCTGTTCAGTGGAATCTATGAATGTCGCACAAGGTTGGGCAATGGGGTGAATCCTGTATTTTTCATCGGCCGACTTGTACCAATCCAGGGGGAGGACGAAACGGTCGAAGCCCCGAGGGGCGCAAACGGTACTATGAACCCCTCCGACTCCCACCACGGCCCGCCCCGACTTCGGTTCCCCTTATACGCGGCAGTTGATGCTCCTCCAGCATCACCGGGGCGGGTCTCCAGCACTGCGCTGTTCCTCTTCCACAACATGCCATCCCTGCTACCCCGGAAGATCTCAGCGGCCGCTTCCGTTCTCCTAACCGCTGAACATGGGACTTCCCCATACGGCCACTGGGTCGGCATCTTCAAATTAATTGACAAGGCTACACCTGGGTTCGCTCTTGCTACGGCCTGCTGCATTGCCAATTGGGAACTTACGACCCCCTGTTGCCAGGGCGCCGCTCCCTTGAGCTACCAAGGTTCACGGACAACTCCTTGGGCGGGACTCTAACCCGCAAGAGGAACAGCTGTTACTGCGAACGGGCGTCCCCAAAATTTTTCCCGCCCCATGAGCTTGTCCATTGGTTGATTCGATCAGTTGGAATTATTGATCGGATTTGACATGGGATCAGACAAAAGATATTCTGATAAAACTCAAACATTAGGGAGGCTAAATGTACGATCACCTGAAAGTCTGGATGAACGGCAGAGTTGTTCCTTGGAGCGATGCTACCGTACCGCTATTATCGCATGGCTTCAGCAGGGGATCGGCTATATTTGAAGTTTTTGGAACGCATCGTAGTCCCGACGGAACCGTAGCTTTCAGAATGGATGAGCATCTAAAACGGCTCTTTCGTAGCGCCGAATTATTAGGAATGCAAATAGGCTACTCAAACAGCGAAATTATTGGTGCCGTAGCCGAAATGACAAAAATCAATAAAATAAGCCGCGGTTTGGTGAAAATACTTGCCTACTGGGGCGAGGAATCTGTCATTCAACTGGTATTGGAGTCAAAATTGGATGTAGCCATCTTTGCTATGCCTGCAACCGATGAGCTAGGACTCGACAATGCCAAACCGATTTCTGCATGCATAAGTAAATGGCGCAAGCTTCATCCTGAAACGGTGCCAGTTGAAGCCAAGGCTTGTGCCAACTACTTGAACTCCTACTTGGCAAGAAAAGACGCTGTTCTCAGGGGCTACAATGTCGGACTTCTTTTGGGGACAGACGGTTTTCTATCAGAAGGGTCCATAGAGTCGGTGTTTATTGTCAAAAATGGGGCACTCTTTACCCCTCCCCTCGGGCGAATTTTGTCCAGCATCACTCGCATGTCCATTTTACAATTGGCACAAGTCAATAGCCTTCCTTTCCATGAAAAGGCAATCGGTCTGGACGATGTCCTTGCTGCGGAAGAAATGTTCGTTTGCCATACGGGGATTAAAATCCTTCCAATAGAAAAATTGGAGGATCGAACTCTGAAGGCACCTGGGCCGGTCACCGCCAAGCTCATGAGTATGATGGAACGAGTATTTCGGTTTTCAGACGACAGGTTCGCTGATTGGTTCAAACTTCTACATGCCGAATAAGAAACGGGCGCGGAGCGCCAGACCAATCCATCGCCTTGTGGAAGTATGCCAGTAGCCCGCCACAAGGGGAGATTGAGGTCCTATGGCGCCTCTCTTTCAAAGAGGCCGGAATTAATTCTTTTATCTGATTGATTTTGGTTGCTCTTCTCCGTGATTTGGGATTCCTAAAATTTCTGAGAGTAAATGAACAAATATAACTGAAATCGCTACCGGCACTGCTACAGCAACCCAAAAAGTGGAAATCTCAATCGCCTCAGAAGTGCGGTCCCAATGACGAAACAGGAAGCGGTTGCTATATAGGAGCACTGGGCCCAAGAAGATTACCACTCCGATCCCGCGTAAAAATTTTGCAATTGTTGGCCAAACAGAGCCTTGGCCCTTGGGGGGCGCAACCAACCTCGGGTCGCGCATTCGTTTGTAGGCAACGGTTGCTCCCAAAAGTCCACCCCAAACCATGCAATAACGCGCTGCTTCCTCGGTCCAAACCGGCGCAACTCGGAATAGGTATCGCCCCACCACCTGCACGCCCACCAACGCCAGCATAAGCACAAAGAACCCAACCGCCCCTATCAGGCAATATTTATCCAAGCCTCTGCTTAAACATGAAATAAAACCTTTTAGTGCGGTCATTTCTTTATGGCCTTTTCCGCAGCGCCAATAAATTTGGGAACATACTCGGTAGGAATAATATCGGGATAGGCCTTACGAGATAATTCGGCAAATTTCGCCCGCTCGGTTGGCGCCAATGGAGTAACCTCGACTCCAGCCGACCTTAGAGCTGCCAGTGCTTTCTCCTCAGAATCAGCAACCCACGCGCGGTTGGCTGCATTTGCCTTTAGCACGGCCTCATCCACCCCTTCCTTGTCCTTCTTTGAAAGAGTGGAATACCATTCTTCAGAGGCAAGGGCGATACGCAAAGAAGGGCTAATTGCCGCGTTCGTATAATATTTCAGCAGTTCCGTATGTTTGAACATAATTGGGACCCAGGACGGATTGATATATCCATCTGCGATCCCGGTCTGTAATGCATTGTAGACTTCGGGCCACGGAACAACGACTGAATTGCATCCCCACTGCTCATAATACTTCGTCTGAAACTTATCCATTGCCCGCATGCGCATCCCCTTCATATCTTCAACTGAGCGGACCGTCTTTTTGGTGTTCGCGATGCCTACGGCGTTGCCGAGGGCAACCAGAGAAAGCACACGTACGCCCTTTTTAGTCAATCTTTCATTGAATCCGCTCATCAGATCAGAAGTCACCAACGCCCTATCCAGATGGGCCATGTTCTCCCAAAGAAAAGGCAACATGAACCCCATAATCGCCGGTTCAAGTTGTCCAGCCCTGGATAGGTCGGACATGCTCACTTCTAATAGACCTTGACTGACCTGGTCCAATCGTTCGGCCTCGTTTCCCAACGCATTAACCGCATATTCTTTAATAGGAATCTGTTTAACGATGAGATGGTCAGAGAAGGCACGTGCCCATACATACGTTCCGGATTTTTCAAGATCGGGTGGAGAATCCAACGCGATCTTGACTTCACCTGCGTGAACAGCTGGAGCGATCATGAAAAATATTCCAATGATTGCCATTTGCCACAAATACCCGATGCTCCGCTTTCGAGCCATTCAAGACCTCCATTAAGTTGGGATTAGCATAACCCCATGACCCGGGGCAGGTATAAAACCGTTTCTGGTATGAACGTGATGACTGCGAGCACTACCATCTCGATCAAAACAAATGGAAGAGTCTCACGCGCAAGCGACCAGTAGTTCTCCTGCGCGATGGCTGCAATTACCATCAGGCAAGCGCCTATTGGTGGCGTAACAAGGCCAATCGTAAGATTCAGACAAAGAATTACGCCTAAATGGATGGGGTCTATTCCTTGGGCAAGCGCTGTGGGGCCGAATATCGGAACCAACAGAGCTAAGGCCATCGGCACATCCATAATCATCCCGGCTGCGAGAAAAATTAGGTTCACTAAAACCAGGTAACTCATCCCGGACAGGCCGAGTTTGTTAACCAGATTAGCGACCCCTTGAGGAATCTGCTCCAACGAAGCGATCCAACCCGCACATGCGGCTGCGGTGAGAACCATGAAAATGGCGCCAGATAGGATCGCGGTTTCTTTGAAGCTCTCCCAAAGCTTTCTGTGGTCCATTCCCTCGTAAACAAATCCAAGTAAGGCGGCTAAAATTGCGGCCAAAGCCCCTGCTTCAGTAGGGGTGACAACGCCAAATACGATTCCACTTAGGATGATCAGGGGAAGCATGAGTGCCGGGGCTGCGCGCAGGAAGGAAGGGGCTATCGATGGCATGGGGTCTCCTCTTCCACCTGGGTGATTACACCTGTGAGCGAGAAAAGCATTGACCACCATGAGTGCGCCGCCAAGCAACAACCCCGGTACTATCCCCCCCATGAAGAGGCCTCCAACAGAGGCCTGCATGAATGCACCGTAAAAGATCATGATGATGCTCGGTGGGATGATCGGTCCGATAATTGACGCTGCGGCTGTTACTGCTCCAGCGTACAAGCCGGTATACCCCTTCTCTCGCATGGCGGGTATCAGCGTAGTGCCCAAGGCGGCGGCATCTGCAACAGCCGAGCCTGAAATCCCGGCAAAAAAGATGTTGGCCATGATGTTCACATGGCCTAATCCGCCTTTGAATCGGCCAACGAGACTCATCGCAAAATCAACCAAAGCGCGAGTACATCCGGACCGGTTCATCAACTCCCCAGTTAAAATGAAGAGTGGCATCGCCATGAGAGAAAACACATCGATCTGACTGAAAATACGCTGCGGCAAAATAGCGAGGTAACGCGAGTTGCCACTAAATAAAAAGCCGAGGTTCCCCAATGCCCCAACAACGTAAGCCAGTGCAGCGCCTGATGCCAGTAGAAGAATCAAAGCTAACGATAGTGCCCAGACCATTTTAGACTCCGTATGGGAAGAGCTTCAGTACCCCGATTCACCCCAAAGAAGATCAGCTTTATTGATTACGGCGCAGCACCTGACCAGAAGTTGCATATAATACATTGCCATCCGCTACCGCCAGTTGGCCATTTACAAACACATGAGAAATCCCTTTGGGCGGTCTATTTGGCTCTTCATAGGTGGAGCCATCTCTTACTTTGTGAGGGTCGAATATGACCAAGTCCGCGTCAAACCCCTCCCTAACCAACCCCTTAGTTTTGAGCCCAAATGTCTGTGCGGGCAGCGAGGTCATTTTTCTAACGGCTTCCTCTAACCTCAGCACAGCTTCTTCCCGCACGTATTTTCCCAAAACCCTAGGGAATGTTCCCGTCATGCGCGGATGAACTTTGTTGACTCCGAAGCCAGGAATACCGTCACTGCCGATCATAGTCCAAGGATTTTGCATAATCCGATTGATATCTTCATCTCCCATCATAAACAAAATAGCAATGACCTCCCTCGCCTCTTCAACAACCAGATCAAGTATCACGTCAAATGGGTCCTTCCCCTCCATACTCCCAATTTCAGCAATACTTTTCCCCACATACTCACTATGCCTTGAGACCGAAATCATGATCCCCTCGAATCCTGCACCATGGATAAGATTTTCCCAGCCGGGGCTGCTCCCCTCCTTGATTTCAGCGATAATTTCAGACCGAAAAGCGGGGTCCTTCAACTTATTGCTGTAAGCGCTCGGCCCGTCAGCTAAAATGCGAGGCGGTAGAACCGCTGCCAGGTAAGTACTTCCAGCACGGTAGGGATACTGATCACAGGTAACCTCAACTCCACGATTTCTGGCTTCCGCCATAAGTTTAAGAGTCTCCGTGCTCCTGCCCCAGTTCTTTTTGCCAGCAATTTTGTGATGAGCAATGTGGACGGGAATGCCTGCCTCTTCCCCTATTCTTATTGCCTCACCAATTGCATTTAGCTCCTCCTCACTCTCACTGCGCATATGGGTACAGTAAATCCCGTTGTACGGGTGGAGCATCCTGGCAAGGTCGACAATCTCCTCGGTGGCGGCATAGTTCCCTGGAGCGTAGATCAACCCAGTACTTAAGCCAAAGGCACCCTCGCGCATTGCACTGCTCACCCGTGACTGCATGTCCTTTAGCTCGGAGTCTGCGGGCTTACGATTTGCCATTCCCATCGTGCACATGCGCAATGTCGAGTGCCCGATTAGGGGTACCACGTTGACCCCAGGCCTTAACCCTTCGAGCTTTTTCAGGTAGTCGTCAAACGATTTAATCTTCAGGTCGTCATGAGCGAGGCCACTGCCCAAAAACTTGAAAGATCCCAAGATGACGTCGCGATGCGTATCAGAGATAGGTGCAACGGATTGGCCGCAGTTTCCCGTCACAACCGTTGTGACCCCCTGCAAAACTTTGTCATTGCAGGTCGGGCAACTGATCAGATAGAGATCATCATGGGTGTGCGGATCAATAAAACCTGGGCATACAGTCCGCTCTTCCGCATCAATAATTTTATCTGCACTGGCAGGGTCGATTTGCTTCTCTATGCATTTTAATCTGCCGTTAGCAATGCCCACATCAGCGCGGTAGTAAGGATTCCCTGTTCCATCAATTATGCGACCATTTCGGATGAGGATGTCCAGTTTGCTTGCCATGCCTGTTTTGCTCCTTTAGCTGATACAGCAGTTTTCGCCCGCCCCCCGCAATCAGAGATATTATCCTCTGCCTTCAAAAGACCTTTACTTCAGGGACCTATACTTTTTTCACTTTTCTATATCTTTGTCAAGCGTCATAGGGGATCGCAATTCATGACTAAATATAAGCTGGGCAGGTAGTCCAGTAGTGTCCGATTAAGAATTCCCGAATCGTGTATAGTGCATTGTTTTCACGATAAATCTGAACGGTTTTTGCTGTTATCGATTTGAATTTTGATTAAGCGCTTTAGTACTCCTTCCAGAATGAATTCGTCCTGTCAGCAGGGGCCATTTATTATCAAGTGTTCGATGAACAGTATACGGAAAAGAGCTAATCTGGTGGGTGTTGACTCTTTAAAGAAGCTTCCAGGTGCCGGTTCAACAATAAACGTGTTCCCGCGGGGGGGGGGGATGGAGGAAGATGAAGAGTCGCCTTCCCCCCTCTCCGTCGAGGAGTAGGAACTTCCTGGCTGATTTTAGATGCCCCGGGTCACCCCTCGATCTTCTGATCCTTTAGACCCCTGAACAGAATATTACGAACCATTTTACCTTCAAACCCATTTTGCGTTATGACTTATCTGTTCAGAATGGAAAGGACAACAGTGCAGGATGTGATTAGGATATCAGAGAGTGGGATTGATGCTTTGGCTCTATGCCCTGATCTGCGCCAGCTGCTTTTGATAGAGCAGCCCTTGATTGTTAAACGGAAAATCACTAGAGATTGACCCATAGGCCACTACTTATAGGTTGGCAGCACGACTACCATCATGATTGCGCTGTTCTACTTGGCGTGCCTGTCCGTATTGGCAACCAACCTGTTTTGGTTCCGGGCGAACTTCCTGCTTCGAGAGCGGGGGTATTCGAGTTCTACCCCCTGGACTTACTTCAGGGTATTCAGTAATCTTGCAGCAGCCATCGCTTCGGAAAAGAATCCTACCCAGCGCGCGCTTTTCGCCAGCCTGATGAGAAATCTCAAGTTCTCTCTTTCTCTGACAATAATAGCATTCATCGCCATTTTCTTCTGCAACTTCATGTAAAAAGATTATTTTGGGCTGACGGTTCATGCCACGGTCCTCGCGGTTCCCGCGGGCCCTTTGGGATCATGCGGCAGTCGGCGGCGGTGGCGCCCTGGCCCTCGGCGTGGACCAGGAGCGGGTTGATGTCGAGCTCGGCGATTTCCGGGTGGTTGATGGCGAGGTTGGACAGCCCCACCAGGCACTTTTCGATCTGCTCGATGTCGCCCTTGGGCCGGCCGCGGAACCCCTGCAGCAGCTTGTAGCCCTTGATCTGGCGCACCATGCGCCGGGCCTCGTTGCGGCCGATCGGCGCCAGCCGGAAGGTCACGTCCTGGAAGACCTCGACGAAGATGCCCCCCCATGCCGTACATCAGCAGCGGCCCGAACACCGGGTAGCGGTTGAGCCCCAGGATCACCTCGGTGCCGGAGGCGGCCATCTTCTGCACCAGCACCCCCTCGATGAGCGCATCGGGCTTGTAGGCGGCCGCCCGGGTGACGATGGTCTGGTAGGCCTTCTGGGCCTCCTCGGCCGTGGCGCCCCCCACGATGACCCCGCCCGCGTCGGACTTGTGCAGGATCTGCTCGGAGACGATCTTCATCACCACAGGAAAACCCATCTTCGAGGCGATCGCCGCCGCGTCCGCGCCGGACTTGGCGAGTTGGGTCGGCAGCACCTTGAACCCGTAGGACTCGAGCACCCCGATGCCGTCGAGCTCGCCCAGGAGGGTCTCGCCGCGCGCCAGGCACCCTTGGATGATCATGGCCGCGCGCTCGCGGTCGAACTTCAGATCGTACTGCGCCAAGTGCTGGCGGTTGAGCCACTGCGAGTACCGGTAGAGTGCCCCGAAGGCCTTGGCCGCATTCTCCGGGAACTTGTAGACCGGGATGCCGTGGTCCTGCAGGTAGCGCATCCCAGCCGAAACGTCGATCACCCCCATAAAGCAGCACAGAATCGGCTTTAGGGACTTGCGCGCGACGCGCGCGATCGCCTCCGCGGTCCCGAGCACGTCAGTCATCGACTGCGGGGTCAGGATCACCAGCGCCCCGTCCACCCCCTCATCGCGGATCACTGCCCCCAGCGCGTTCTCGTAGCGCTCCGTGGTGGCATCGCCGATCACGTCCACCGGGTTGTGCAGGTTGGCCGTGCTGGGCAGGTGGCTGGCCAAGGTTTCGATGGTTTCATTCTTGAAGGTCGCAAGCTGCAGTCCCGAGAACATCGTCATGTCGGTAGCGACGATGCCCGGGGCCGCCCGCGTTGGTCACGATCGCCACGCGGTTGCTCGAGGGCACCTTGCGGCGCATCTTGCCCAGCTCGCTCTCGTTCTTGTAGGCAAAGGCGGTGGCGAAGTCGAAGAGCTCGTCGATCGACTCCACTCGGATGATGATGCCGGCCTGCTGGAAGATCGCGTTGTAGACCCCCTCAGTGCCGGAGAGCGACCCGGTGTGCGAGGCCGCGCCTGGGCGCCGGCGCTGGTGCGCCCGCTCTTGATCACCAGGACCGGCTTGGGCCGGTAGTCCCCGCAGGTGATCTCCTTGACCGCCTCGATGAACCCCGGCCCGCGGCGCAGCTCCTCGATGTAGAGCAGGATCACCTCGGTGTCGTGGTCCTTGTGCAGGTAGCGCAAGAGGTCCAGCTCGTCCACGTCGGCCTTGTTGCCGATCGAGATGAACTTGGAGAAGCCGAAGTTGCGGTCGGCCGCGAAGTCCAGGACCGCCGTGCACAGCGCGCCGCTTTGCGAGATGAAGGAGATGTTGCCGGGCCGCGGCATGCGGGTGGAGAAGCTGGCGTTCAGGCGCACGTTGGGCAGGGGGTTGATCACCCCCAGGCAGTTGGGGCCGATCATGCGCACCCCCGCCTCGCGGCAGATGGCCACCATGCGGTCCTCGATGGCGCGGCCCTCGGGGCCGACCTCGCGGAAGCCCGCCGAGACGATGACGATGCCCTTCACCCCGCGGGCGACCGCGTCCTGCACCGACTGCAGCGCGGCCTTGGGCGGCAGGATCACGATGCCGAGGTCCAGCGGGTCGGGGATGTCCTTGATCGAGGGGTAGGCCCGCACACTGGCGATCGAACGCGCGCTGGGGTTGACCGGGTAAAGCGTCCCGGTGAACCCGCCCTGCAGGATGTTGACGAAGATGTCGTGCCCGACCTAGCCGGGGGTCGTCGAGGCCCCGATCACCGCCACCGACTGCGGGCACAGGATGGCATCCAACGGTTCCAGAACAGAATTGGATTCCATCCTCCTCCTTTGGGGTTCACTCATTAGGGTTGTTTTTCGAGTCGTCGTGTCCGGTCCGATTCGATTCCTCTTGAGTGTTGCCTCGGAGGCCGCACGGCAGCGTTATTCAGCAGCAGAGAACGGCTTTGCCGTTTGCGAACCGCTTGGCGGAATGCCAAGTCTTCCTGACAGAGTTCGCGCAAAGCTGTGGCTGCTCGTAGGCTGGGCTTCATAGCTAAAGAATCAAACCGGCCAGTCGCACGGCCAAGCATGAGAAATCGTTATTCCCCTTAAACCCCACGCCGACCGAACCATCACGAGTGTAAAGGACCCAAGCGTACCTCGGTTCGTAAACACTAGTGGTGGAAGACCAATAGCCCTCTGTAATTTTCAAATCGTTCCCAAGGGATAAAGCCGGTGAGTGGGAATCCAAATCGACTATACTTTCCAGTTCACGAATGTTGGGAAGCCTCCAATCCGCGTATCCCTCTAAGGCCTCCTTATTGGCAGTCCTGATCGTATCCAATGCAACTTCCCAAGTTACCGATTGTTCAAAAATATCTGAAAATAGCCACATTAATCCTGTGCATGTGTCCAGCATCGTATTCCCCCGGATTTCCCAGGCGGGAATCTTTTTCTCGGCTCGAGTTTCCTCATTGGGCGAAAGTACCGGCCATACCATATAGGATCCAGCTTTCATTCCCCGGTATACACGCCCACCGCCTAAGTGAATGTACCACGCTTGGTTGGGAAGACGATTGCATACCGTGCGCGTCCAATAGTATCCAGGGAATACGTCCTCAAAAGGATGATTTTCAGGCAGCGCTGGGCTGGTAGTGTTGTAGCTTATTAACGAGAAAAGGTCGCTGCGAGACGGCAACTGCCATTTGTTCTGCCCAAAAGTTTGCGAAACGTTCATCTCTTTTATAAAATCATGCGCAGACTTCCAATCCAAGGGAAATTCTGCCGGATTCGCGCTGCGGCACCAGGTCAGCCCCGTTTGCCTGTCAAAAACCAAGTCAACCCTAATCTGAAAACGATCCCGCGAAATAGCTCGTCCTCCATTAAACTCTGCATCCTGTCCACTGCCCTTGCATGGGATTACGGTTCCGAGCGGATCATAGCAACGGGTCTGATCTGTGATTAAGATATTGGGAACCATACACCAAGTCCAGAGTTGAACCCGGTTTCAATATCATGCCGGCTTTGGCTGTCAGAACATACTAATAATCTTTCAGGAAACTCACGGGAAATGTCCAACAATCATCCTTCTGAGCCCAAAGCTCAAAATAATCATAAAAGAGACTGCTGCGACATTTCGGATCATAAGCCCCAGTCTTTTTATGAAAAAACTTGAGAGCAGGTAGCCTCGTGTTTGTCGCTGCATCGAATGCCACCCCTAAGTTACAGGAGGAGTGAAAATAGATGCAATTAGGCTTGTGCTTTGATTCGGTTTGGTTACGTTATCGGCTCGCGCGTCAAGCCGAGCAGGGTCAATAGGCGCGGCGTGCGCAGTGCGCCGGCGGCCTGCTCCTCGCGCAGCGCGCGCGACAGCTCGGCGGCGCATTCGCCGGGCTCGCGACGCGCCATGTCCGCAATTTCAGCGAAGGCCGTCTGCGCATGCGCATCATCGCCGCCTTGTAGCGCACCGATCGCAGCGCGAAGCTCCTCGCTCATGGTCCTGTCATGACTCTCTTCATGATGGCTCGCCTCCTTCGAGTTGCGGTAGGGCGGGCTCTGGCCATCTAACGAACGATTAGATGGTTTCTTTATGAAACCCCTTGCATGCATTTATGCGGCATAACATCCCAATGTTAAAGGGATAATAAATTATTTCATTTTAATAGGTTAAGCCATCTGCTGTGGCTGGTTAGGGACGATATATGGTTTCTATATAAGACCCCACAGCGATGGAATATCACAGCTTTGGTGCTTTTGTGATTTGTCGGATGTTATATGAATCACAACCACGTTATCACTATTAAATAATTTTTGCCTTAGGCTCAACAATAATTTCTATTTCATGATACCATATTTCTTTAAATTGGATTTTATATAGGGCCAATGCAAGACAATATGTATTGCGATCAAAACTATGAATATCAGTCCAGCCCATTCATGAATAGCAATAAAAAAATGTCTTAAAGAAACCAAAAAATTACCACGAGCCTCATATCCTCTGGGCAATACAAGCCAATTTATCAAACCTGTACTGCACAAAATAACAAAGAGGATAAAGGATATTACATTGACAGTCCACAGTTTTGAAGATTTTCCGTTAGCCATTAATTATCCTTAAAAAATTAAATGGTATCGCCAAAATCGTAAAAGTACAGATATGTCGAATGTAAGCACCGGCACAACGGTCAGTTGTAAATAGGCCCCAGCGTTGATCTATATCTGTAACCTTTGCCAGCCTTAATTTTTCGTTCAGACCCTGATGACTTTTTCGACGGACTCTCCGATTTCCTCACTGAGTTGGATCATCAACGACCTTGCTGTCTGATAGGCACGATCAAGTCTGTCCGTTAAAAAGCTGTTTTCAAAATAGCGTTTACGCAGCGACGAGAACCGGCGATCAAGTGTGGTCGGTTGAACACCTTCAATCATCAGATCGACCAGCGGGATAAGTCGCTCTTCGATGGTATGCGGAATAAAATCCTGAGCCGGCAACCCGAACTGCACGGCTTCGGAGGCCTCAAGGCCAAATAGAATGTGTGACGCGCAGACAAAGGCTTCCTCTTCGTGGCCCAGCTTCAACAGGAGGTTGTAGCCCTCGACGCCATGCATAACCGGATCGTGCGTGACGCACCTCCCGATGTCATGAAGTAAGGCCGCCGACCACAGATAATGTTGGTCAATGGGATACCGACTGTCCAGGACGTAGCCCAGCCTGGAGGCTGAACCTGCAACGGCGAGACAGTGCTTGACCCAAGCGGCTCCCTTGCCATACTCAGATAAGAGCCCTATGGATTGATCTCGCGAAAGCATCTGTCAGTTTCCCCTAAATCAGAATTGGGAGAACCATTGCCACGGGCTTTAAAAAAAACGACCCGGTACACGAAATATCACAAAATCAGCCCTTATGCATATACGTCGGATGAAATCACCGGCATGGCGGTGATCTGTGAATATACCCTTCGGCCGGTCTGTATCTTTAGCTTTCCCGCCCTCGATTTTTAGCCGCTACGCTTTCACAAACGCAGCTTTTTGGTGAGTCGAGTTTACCTTGATATTTCAACGAAAAAAGTAACTGGCGCGGGCTAAGGACCAGATCCAGGAACTCACGGACGTCTCCGCATTCAGTTCACCCCCCGGTTAGCCAAGACCGATAATATTATCAGTCTGCCCAAGTTCCCCTCCTACACTGCTATGAGGTCTTTTTCGGTTGCTTATCCTTCGCTTCTTTGTCCTTCTGCTCGTGTTTCTTAGAAATTTGTTTCTTGCTCTTGTCCTTATTTTTCTTGCCGCCCTTGTCTCCCATTGCCCGCTCCTTTCATATTGTCAGTCTTTACTCGCCGTGTGTAGCGTAGTCGCGTTGTGAGTTTGCATTTTGTTTATCCTAAAATTAAAAACATCACCGATTCAGCGCTTTAGCGATCTGTCGAATGTTATTTAAGATCGCCAACAATTCAAAAACATAGCAGATACTTTCTGTATATCATAGTCTTAACTCTGTCGGGTAGAGCGCTTTGTTCGGCTTGTTCATCAGTGCTTTGGACCCGGTTTGGATTGGGTGTCCACCCATTGCTTTGGGCATCAGCGCCCATGCGTAGCAGGGGGTTTGGGTCTCAGTCTGATCGTCTCCAGCCTCTTGAGAAAATCGTCGCGGTCGGAGTCCTCCCAAAAAATCCTGCGGCGCTCGATGCCACGGCAAATGACATGGTGCAAGGCACCCGGGGCGTCGATGCGGGCTCTGCGAGGCATGGTTAATCAGTAGCATTCTCTTTTTACGGGCGAAACACCTAAAACAGGGGCGTCCCCATATTTCCACTTAGTTGGCAAATGATAAACCGAATGGACGTCCACTACTCGTTTGTCCAGTGCCGACACCGTCTGCCAGCCCAATACAGCGAAAGAGCCCGATGGCGGGCTGCTCGACAAGCTGGTCTTCAGTGTAGGCGTGAGAGTTCATGTTTCAATCAAGTTTCGGCCGTCCTGTTTTTCCCGCGGGCAGGGGGATATTTTCGTAAGGGCAGAAACGCCAGGATGACCTCGCGACGGGCCCTGACCTTTCTGGCATTGCGAACAATCAGTCCCATTTCAACCAGAGCATTCAAGTCGCGTTGCACCGTCTTGGCGGTTTTGTTTGCATACGCCTTGGCAAGCCGCGGTGTCAGTTCGGTCACCTTGCCAGCCTCGACCCAATCATCCTTTGCGCCCAGATCGAGCACAAGATGTCGCCGGCGGGTTTCGCTGACGCTGTTCTTGTTTTGGAACTTTTCGTGAACAAAGTTCCTCCACACAACATCCCACTGCTGGGCCCATATGTACTCAAGCTGCCCGTGCAAGCCGTCGACAAATCCCCGCACCGCATACATTATGAACTGAAGGATATCGCCGCCCGATTTGCTGGCATAGTCCAACTGCCGATAATACTCCGTCCGCGTCTGGTTGTAGTGATTGCTCAGCAGATGCGCCGCCGGCGAGGGAACTCCAGCGGAGAGGAGAATATGAAACTCCAGAAGGCGGGCCGCCCTTCCATTACCGTCGCCGAACGGATGAATCCAAGCCAAATAGAGGTGCGCCACCACAGCCTTGACGATGGCATATACCACCTCCATTCCTTCCGGCGCGTGCGAAATCCGGTCCGTTCAGCCACTCGCAAAGCCGATCCAACAGATACCCGCAGTCTTCGGCGGGCGCACCACGGTACACATTGCCGACCACAACCGAATAGGTACGGATCTCGCCCGGAACGGCATCCTCTTTCGATGGAAGCGAATCCAACACCTGTCCGGTTATAGGCGCACACCAAATCCCGAGTTAACGCCGGCAGCGTTCCATCGGCAATCTGATTCCCGATCAGATTGCAGGCGGCGATAATGTTTTCCACCTCCTGCTTCAAGTACTGCTTGGAAGGAGGCACCGTCAGCTTGCCCTCGACCGCCTGCCGCACCTCCGCTTCGGAAAGCGTATTACCCTCAATGGCAGTGGTCGCTGCAGCTCCTTTAGCGAGGTAGAGTCGATGAAGTTCCTGAGCAGTAGACGGGCGTAGGGGCACGCGGGAAATATGCTCGCACTTCGATGCCGCCTCTCCCAAACCAAGCCAAAGTTCGGGACGCGCCTTCCCCAGATCGAACCGGAATGAAATCCACGAATGTGTCCGCTCGTATGTCCGCATGAATGTCCGCTTATTAATTTAATTTAAATACATATTATCAAATGGTTGAAAATTGTCCACTAATATTTTGTCCCATAATTTGTCCATACTTTGCCGGAAGGCACTGCCCAACGAGCGGTCTTAGTCGCAGCAGGGGCTTATGGCCGGAATTTTAGGCAAAGCGCGATAGCATCATCCGCCTTGCAGGGAAATTCCAGGCCGGGACAAAGCCGTTGGACGATGGCGGACCGCGTAGCGCAGCCTAAGTAGTGGCGCTTCAGTTCCTCGATTTGTACGGAAGAGCGGTGGGGAAGGCTGTTCGCCCACGCCGACTCCGGCAAGTCGATCCGCGCTTCAGCGCAAAGGAGGACAGCAAAATTCTTTCGGGACGGAAGTGTCGGGACGCCCCTGTTTTTATGCGTTATGTCGCTCAATCAGTGTAAGGTTATTGGCGGCAGTGATGGCCTCGCCCCGATAAACCGCCCGCGTTGCGGCCGACCGGCTGATTCCAAGTAATTTCGATACGGCCACGGCCGTCATGCCTAATCGGCGGATGGCCAAATGGCATAAAAGGCTTCTGGCGTACTCGCGGGCGGGCTGTTTGCCAGGCTTCAGGATCTGCTCGCAGGGGGTTTGGGTTTCAGTCAGGATCGTCTCCAGCCTCTTGAGAAAATCGGCGCGGTCGGAGTCCTCCCAAAAAATCCAGCGACGCTCGATGCCACGGCAAGTGACATGGTGCAGGGCAAAACACATAAAAACAGGGGCGTCCCCAAAATCCAATGCCTTGGGTGCCGATTATGGCTAAAGGCGGGTCAATATTGCATGCGGAATCACATTGCGTCGCTCGATGCCTCCCACGACGATGTGGTGCAGCGCTCCCGGGGTGTCTAATCGAGCTTTTCGTGGCAAGCCGTGCAGGCAGCAGCAGGAATATCGGCGGTCTAATGATAATCCAATGGACGTCCCCCCTGCCCCCCTCATGTGAGCGATTTCCCTCGCAATCCCTTTTGGATACATGAGAATTTCATATTTTCATACCCCACTCCCTTGTCCTCAGCTTTCGGGTTCAGTGTCTGACAAGTCCACCGCCTGCGACCTTAATTCGGCCAGTGCGTCCAAGACCTGCTGCTGAACATTGTGCGGGCCGTAAATCTCCCCCCAGCCCTTCTGCAACTGGAACAGGCCGTCGTAGGCGGTGTCGTGGTACGAGCGCAGTCGATGGGGGATCTCGTACTGAGTCAAGACAGAACTCAGGAGTTGAGCCTCAATGGCGTTTTCGAGGACGGCAATCTTGATGAAAGGCGATTCCTGCTTCATTGTTCAAATCTTATCACAATAGAAGCCGATCTGCTGCAGCTGCCCGAAGAACGGTGACCATTCTCCCGACAATTTTCCGGCAGTTATCGAAAGAGGCTGACTTCTCGCATGTCTTTTCGTTTATGTAGAGTCTGCGGTTGACCTCGATCATAATAGATAAGACGTTGGGATTGGTCTGATAATGTTCCAACGGAACGATGGAACCTGAGAAAGGTCGATTCAAGGCATAGGTCAGCCCCTCGAACTGACACTGCCCCTCCAAGGCCGCCGGTAGCCATGGTGGTGTGTGATAATCATCTGTACCGATGCAGACATCGGGGCGATCGGGGTTCGGGTCATGCTCGTACGGGAGCGGCTCGGATGGAAAGCTGTGGCAGTCCAGGATCACGGCCTTGCCATTAATTTTCAGCTCCTCATCCACGGCATGCGACAGCCGCTCGTGGGGCGGCCGGTAGTAAGTGCCGAGAAGAAGCCCCCTTTCTTCCGCCGTCGGCGGCAGGCGCAGTGTCTCGCCCCCCGATGCCCTGGTGTAGACAACACCCATCCCCACCTTGGCCATGGGCTCCTGCGCATCGTCGATGAAACGCTCGGGGTCGACCACCAGTCTTGAGACCGGACACACGAGGGCGGTGTCCCCTGCTTTGACGTGGCTCCCGAACAGGTCATCCGTGAACCAGTCGGTGATCTTCAGGATCTCTTCGGCGAGTTGCTCATCGCTGAGGACGATCCCGGCACGAATAGCGGGCGGGATAGCCGTCGATGCATGCGGAATGTGGAAAATCATTCGTGTTTCTTGCGCCCATAAAAGACATGCGTTTTGGAATGGCAAATCAAGATGTGACCCCTTTCACTTTTCGTCTGCAATCTGCTCCCCTCGGTCGGCAGATTGGCTGCCTGTCGGTTGAGCCAGGTTCAGTCTGCAGGCGAGTTCCACCGTAGTGAGCCCCAGCTCCCGTTCGCCGCCTGCCCCGCCCAGGGTTTAAAGTCCTGCCCCCCAGCGGTATTGCCATGCAATCCCCAAAATGTTGAAGTCGCCTCCGACACGGGTTTCGACAGCGGTGCTGCCGTAGAGCTTGATCGAATGGCTGACATTGATGGGGAATGTCAGTGTCGCGCCAACCCGCACGTTGCTCTGTTCGTCGTCGCCCTGTACCCCGTCGATGCTGGTCTTGCCTCCGGCGTAGTAGGTTGCATTGAGCGCAGCCCATATCCCTGATTGAAAATTGTAGATGAGATGCCCCTGAAGCGAGTAGATCGGTTCCTGCTCGCGCTTGTGGCCGCCGAAATAGTCATCGTTATCCGTAAAAAACGTAACACCTCCGATTGCCTCCACCGTCCAGCTTCCGATCGCCTGCGAGACTCCTACCTCGGGCTTGAACGACCAGCGATTGGACCCGATGTTAGCGGCCTTGTCGTCATCATACTGGCCCAACGGCGCTGTTGCCATCAGGCTCACCCCGACAATGGTGTCCTGTTGATAGTTTTTGAACTCTTCGAGTGTGAGTGCGGGAGCCCCGTAGAGGTTTACCGAAAAGCGGGCGGCGGGGTCGGCAAAGCCTGCCATTTTCCTTTCTTGCTCACGCTCGCCTATCATGCCGCTTCCTGTGAGCCGAGAGTACGGAACAACCAGATCTACTCTTCCCGACTTGCCGAACACATCGATAACCCGGGAATAGGCCGCAACAGCGGTATGTGCCTCGATATTGACATCTTTGACCGGAACCGAAGGGTCGAGCAACACGTTCCCCTTCTGGTAAACGTACCCCAGAATGAGAAAGTTCATGCCAACCGGCGCGTTCGAATATGCCCGTGGCTCCATGGACTGGGCATTTGCCCTCCCGGAATGAAGCAGAAGGGCAGCCGCGAGCAAGGTGATTGCAGTGGTGAATTTTATTGCCATCTGCAAGGAAGATCACTGCGAGAGGGTGGCAACCGGGTTGGTGACAAGATTGTGCTCAAATTTAAGCTCATTTACCAAGAGCTGAAACTGCGTAGCGTAACGGGTCTGGGGAAACCCGGATGAAACCGGTGAGCGGCGATTCCATTTCCAGCACGAGAAATAAGGCAGCGGCTACTGAAACCGAACAAACAAACAGAGCCCCAATGACAGTGGCATTCCGAGGTGCAAACAACCCGAAACTTGCGAACACGATGGTGAGCCAGCTTATGAGGATTACAAGGAATGGCAACGGAACGGAATTCTCAGCATTGGCGAGCACCATCCACTTGGCCTGAAGCAGCGTTTCCGCGAGGTCCACCGCACGCGACTGGAGAGCGCGCTGATTATCGTCTTTTGGCTGGAGGGAGCGGATCGCATCCGTAAGCCTCTCCCCCATCGGCGCTGATCCTGGCGGCGTCTGATTGACGCTGGCAGGCTTGGCAGAGTCATTCGGCCAAATGGCATCGATGCGCGCGCCAACCCCTTGTTGGAATCCCTTGCGTATCTCGTTTGTCTCGGGGCCGTAGCGGGCAAGCAGGCGATCAAGTGTTAGAACTTGAACAGCAGTTTGTTTCACCGCCGTGTCCATGACATCAAAGGAACTCTTGGCGGAAGAAGTGACGAGCCCCAGAACGAGCGCGGTCATTGTGGCGATGAGCCCAATACCCATTTTAATGGTATCTTTTGAGTCGCTGTCCATGTGGTGGCCAGGCAGTGCACATCGCAACCACATCCCGATCAGCGAACCGCCGAACGCACATGCGAGCACAATGATTCCGATGACAGTTCCATTCATATTTCCCCCGCCTTTCTCGCCAGGCAAATACAAGCGAAACCCCGGTTTTCAGTGGGAGGCAAACTTCTTCTGATGATGCCCCATTGGCCGAAATCCCTGGGCATCGTGGCAAGTGCCGCGAGCCAGGGATCTCAGGTCCGTCATGATAAACGCGTGCCTATTTCTGTATCCAGCCCTGCTCCTCAAAGCGAATCTTGATCTGGTCGGCGATTTCTTTGGCGGTCGCCTTGGCCCGACCCTCGACCTTGGCGCTACCGCTGATCTCCCCGTATGCCTTGACTCCGGTTGAAACCACCAACCCAACCGGGTTGTGGGTGATCAGAAGAGTTGCCACTCCGAGTGCTGCGCCCGGGCCCTTGCCGCCACCGGCATCGACCGACCCGGAGCCAAGCTTGCGCGGGCCGTTGGTGGTCACCTCGTAGCCTTCAACAAGGGTTTTAAGCTCGGAATCCCCGGAGCCAAGCCCAAGAGCAACGCGTTTTACCTCGCTTCCCTGATCAACCGAGAGCAGGTATCCACGAATCATCAGATCGTTCACTTTTGGGGTGATCCCCTGGGTAGCTCTAACTCCAGGAAGGCCCATCGCACGGATCTCCTGGGCAAGCTGCTCGGCAATTTGCACGCCAAGCTGGCGATTAAGCTCAAGCTCGTCCGCCGTTGGCGGGGTGGCTGGTACGACGTTTTGGTTCGCCAGCGCCGAATCGGGCTGCATTTCTTGGGGAGTCGTCACGAAGTCGAAGACGATGATCTGCCCTGGCCGGGGTAGTTTGCCGGAGTAAAGGATATCCCGATCGCTGACCTTGGTCGACGCACAGGCGGATAGAAGAACGATCGAGATCAGACTCATTAGGGGCAATGAGAGACGTTTGAACGAGAATAGCTTTTTCATAAGCAACCTTTTGGTTGGGGTAGTTGATGAGTGCGGCCAAGCGAGAGATCTTTTTAGCACGAAACGCACCCTAAAGCACGGTCTTCCCAGCCCAAGGAGGACTTGAATCTGGCCAAGTCGTTTTTCTGGCCCTCCCTATTGCGTGCGGGGGGCTGGGGAGATTCCCGTTGCTGTCACAGTCCGTCCGAGTCGATCAGGACCCGGCCGAGACCCTGCTTTTCCAACCACCAGTGTGTGAAGTGCTTTGAGAGCCAACTCGCTGCGCGTTCCGTCGCAAGATCCCGGATGCTGGAGCTATAGATGATGGGGATGCCGAACTTGGCTTCGATCGCGTCCAAGGTGCCGCAGACAGCATTGGGATGCACCTCGGAGGGAATGTCGAACGGCTCTAAGCCCCCCCTGATGTCCTCAAGGGTAGCCTCGACTAGAATAGCCTTCCAACGGAACCGCGATAGCCGCTTGCACGAAGCGAGAAATCGTTTCCGGTATGCAGGCCGAAATTCCTCGCTGACACCCAGCGCGCCGGCGATGAACTCCGTGAGGTGATCCTCCTCCTGACCGTCGCACATCGAGCGCATTTTGGCGAAGGGATTCATGCTTCTTGCGGCCATTAAAACCCACTTGCCAGCGAGCATTATCAGCAGGTGAACCTAAAAGGCCTTGCTCTTGCGCATATGAGCGGCAGGGACTTTCACATTAATTCTGGATGTGACTGAGTGTTTATCATACCTGTTCCCACTTTCAGGATATTTCCCTCGCAATCCCTTTAGGATACGTAAGAATTTCATATTTTCATACCCGTCCCCTCGCCCCTGGCCACGACGATGTGGTGCAGCGCTCCCGGTGTGTCTAATCGAGCTTTTCGTGGCATGCCGTGCAGGCGGCAGCAGGAATATCGGCGGTCAAATGATATTCCAATGGACGTCCCCCCTGCCCCCCCGTACGCCGCCTGCCCCGCCCAGCCTCTTTAGGGAGTCGTCCCGGTCGCTATCAGCGCAGAAGATCTTGCGTCGCTCGATGCCTCCCACGACGATGTGGTGCAGCGCTCCCGGTGTCTCTAATCGAGCTTTTCATGGCATGCCGTGCAGGCAGCAGCAGGAATATCGGCGGTCTAATGATATTCCAATGGACGTCCCCGCTGCCCCGTAAAAACAGGGGCGTCCCCATATTTCCACTTAATTGGCAAATGATAAACCAATGGACGTCCTCTATGCGTTTCCTGAAGATAACGGTCAAGCGTCTCCGAAGATGGTCACGCGCGGACTCTGCCATGTGTGTTGCCCCCCATTGAGTACAAAACAAAAAACCGAACCTCTCTTGAGGCCCGGTTCCTTCTGACCCGGAATGGTCATGCGACATTCTGTGAAGATGTCTTTTACATGAAGATTAAAAAGATTGTCACGCCGCTACACGCGGGGTCCATCATTCGTGGGGCGTGTTTTTTTGAGCAGTCTCTTCAGTTGCCTTGCCTTTCGCAGATCGCGTGCACCTGTGACGGCACAAACTGCGAACACAACACAGTAAGAAAGCAACATCACGATTAAGGCGTAAGGGTTTCCCATGCACGAATAATGATCACGGCATCATCGTTTGCCAAGGTGCCTAAAAAGGAACCAACCAGATGCGGATGTGGCTGGCAACGCGGGTGTTCTGGTAGAGGCACTCCACCGTGGTCGGGGTGTAGCGCAGGTCGATCTTTTTGCCGACCAGCCGGTAGGGAACGCTGTAGTAGTGGCCCTCGAGCTCGACGTGATAGTCGATGTGGACGGTGGCCCGCTTCCACTCGGCGAACTGGTAGGGCTGTGCGGGCAGCGGCTTGAGTTCGGGCCGGTCGATCTCCTCGAAGGCCTGACGCCGGCAGCCGGGCAGCTTCTGGAAGGGCCTGAGGTTGAGCTCTTCCAGCAGCTCGGCGATGCGCCGGTTGAGCTCGGCCAGGCTGAAGAAGCTCTGGTTGCGGATGCGCGCCAGGATCCAGCGTTCGACGATCAAGACCCCGCCTTCCACCTTGGCCTTGTCGCGGGGCTTCTTGACGCGGGTGGGCAGGATGGCGGTGCCGTAGTGATCGGCCATCTCCAGGTAGCTGGGGTTGAGGTCGGGCTCGTAGAAGCAGGCCTTGGTGATCCCGGTGCGGGTGTTGTCGGGCACGAGCGCGCGCGGGGCTCCGCCGAAGAAGGCCAACGCGCGGCAGTGGGCGCCGAGCCAGTCAGCGAGCTGCTGGCTGAGGGTGGCCTCGGCATAGCTGTAGTTGGAGGCCGCCAGCACGGCCACGAAGATCGAGGCCGGCTGCTCGGTCCCGGAGAGAGGATCGACGATGGGCACCGTCATGCCGGCCCAGTCGACGCAAAGCGTCTCCCCGGCCCGGTGCTCCTGGCGCATGACCGGGTCGATCCGCTCGGCCCACTGCCGGTACAGGTTGCAGAACTGGCTGTACTGGTAGCCGTCGGGGTGGGCGGCCTTGTACTCCTGCCACAGGAGCATCAGGGTGACCGCCTTGCGGCGCAGCTCCCGGTGGATGTAGACGAAGTCGAACGGCTCGCGGGGATGTTCGACCGGGGGCGGGGCCGGCGGGAACAGCAGGCGCCTCCAGCTTCGCGTCGTCGGTCTCCGCCGGCAGCGGCCAGCTCAGCCCCGAGGCGGCAAAGCGCATGAGGTACTCGGAGACGGTGCTTCGGGCGATGGAGCAGCTGGTGGCGATCTGGCGCTTGGTCAGCTGACAGTCGAAGGCCAGACGCAGCACTTCACGGATCTTACGCATGGTCAACCTCGTGGCCGGCATGACACCTCCAAATAGGGAATTTGGGGTGCCTTCTACCGGCGGTCTGACGGGTTAACCAGCGTTGCTGTCAGCTCCGCGAGAACCGATCCTCAGGGGTGGCCGCTTTGGATCGGAATGGGTGGCCGGAATGGATCGGAATCAGTGGCCGCTTTCGATCGGAATCGGTGGCCGGATTGCGTCGGAATACGCAGGTGAAGACAACACCCATCCCCACCTTGGCCATTGGCTCCTGCGCGTCGTCGATGAAACGCTCGGGATCGACTATTAGTCTTGAGACTGAATACACGAGGGCGGTGTCCCCTGCTCGGGCATGGCTCCCGAACAGGTCATCCGTGAACCAGTCGGTAATCTTCAGGATCTCTTCGGCGAGTTGCTCATCGCTGAGGACTATCCCGGCACGAATAGCGGGCGGGATGGCAGTCGATGCATGCGGGATGTGGAAAATCATTCGTGTTTCTTGCGCCCATAAGAGACATGCGTTTTGGAATCACAAATCAAGATGTGACCCCTTTCACTTTTCGTCTGCAATCTGCTCCCCTCGGTCGGCAGATTGGCTGCCTGTCGGTTGAGCCCGGTTCAGTCTGCAGGCGAGTTCCACCGCAGTGAGCCCCAGCTCCCGTACGCCGCCTGCCTCGCCCAGCCTCTTCAGGGAGTCGTCCCGGTCGCTATCAACGCAGAAGATCTTGCGTCGCTCGATGCCTCCCACGACGATGTGGTGCAGCGCTCCCGGTGTGTCTAATCGAGCTTTTCGTGGCATGCCGTGCAGGCAGCAGCAGGAATATCAGCGGTCAAATGATAATCCAATGGACGTTCCCCCTGCCCCCATTAGAATCCGCATCCTACATGGGTCCACTTCTTCTTGCGGTGCCCGATTATGTCTCGGCTTGCAAGATCAATTCAGGCGGCTCAAAGCCGTCTGAATGCGTTCAAAGGCGTTTTTGATTTTGGACATAGCGGTTGCGAATGACACCCGGAAGTAGGGCGACATGCCGAATGGAGCTCCGGGTATAGCGGCAACGCCGGCTTCATCCAACAGGTAGCCAACCAGATCCTCGTCGGTCAAGATATCGGCGCCGCCTGGCGCTTTCTTGCCGATGAAATCACCGCATCCAATGTAACAGTAAAAAGCTCCCTTCGGTGGGGTGCAGCTCAAACCCGGGATTCGGTTGACCAGGGAAACCACGAGATCCCGCCTTTGCTCGAAGGACTGGTTGTGAACGGGGATAAACGAGTGGTCTCCGGTCAGTGCGACCACCCCGGCCCATTGGCAGAAATGGGTCGCACCGCTGGTGGACTGGGATTGTATCTTGAACATGGCCTTGATGACCTCTTCCGGTCCAGCCGCATAGCCCAGGCGCCAGCCCGGCATGCAGTACGCCTTCGATAGGCCATTGACCACCAGCAACCGGTCCTTCAGGTCTGGGGCAATGTTTAAAAGGCTGATAAACTTGCCATCCCCATAGACCAGAAACTCGTAAATATCATCGCTCAAAACCCAGACCTCGGGGTGACGTCGCAGGACACCGGCGATAGCCTCGAGATCCGCAGCATTGTAAACCGCACCCGAGGGGTTGCCCGGGCTGTTTAAAAAGAGCCACTTGGTTCTGGAAGTGATCGATTGTTCCAGGGCTTCCGCGCTCGGCCTGTAACCGTTTTCCTGACAGGTGGGAACGAAGATCGGCTTGCCCCGACTGAGTTGAACGATGCCGACGTAACTCATCCAGTAGGGCGCCACCATCATCACTTCGTCCCCGGGATCCAAAGTGGCGGCCATGGCGTTATAGATGACCTGCTTGCAGCCCGAGCTGACGATGGTCTGGCCGGGAGAATATTCGAGCGCGTTGTCACGCTTGAGCTTCATGCAGATGGCCTCCCGGAACTCGGGCAACCCGATGACCGGCGGATACTTGGTTTTGTTGTCGCAAAGTGCCTTTATGCAGGCCATCTTGATGTGGTCCGGGGTTGGAAAGTCCGGTTCCCCGGCCGACAACCGGATGATGTCCCTGCCCTGTCGCTCGAGCTCGAGAGCCTTGGCGGACATGACCGAGACTGCAGACGGATTGATCGTCTTTAAATGGCTGGCGATTATCGACATCACTCCTCCTTCTCGTTCACGGGTCTAGATCCCCGATTTAACCTTGTGGCAGGCCACCCGGTGCGCCGGTCGCACCTCCAGCAACTCCGGTTGCTGCTCCGTGCAGATCCTTTCGGCGATAGGGCAGCGCGGGTGGAAATGACATCCCAGCGGAGGAGAAATCGGGGAAGGAACATCTCCAGTCAGGACGGTTCGTTTCCGCTGGCGGGCCGGATCAGGCTCGTAAACGGCCGACATCAACGCCTGCGTGTAGGGGTGGAGCGGATGACCGATGATCTCCCTGTCGTCGGCCGCCTCCACGATCCGCCCCAGGTACATCACACAGATGCGATCGCACATGTGCTCGATCACGGACAGGTCATGCGAGATGATGAGATACGATAGGCCCAGGTCGGTCTGGATTTTTTCCATCAGGTTGATCACCTGGGCCTGGATGGAAACGTCCAGGGCAGACACCGGCTCGTCGCCGATGATGACCTTCGGGTTGAGGGCGAGCGCACGCGCGATGCAGATCCGCTGGCGCTGGCCCCCGCTGAATTCGTGGGGGTAGCGCCTGGCGGATTCCGGTTGGAGGCCGACCTTCTGCAGCAATTCCGCTATCCGGTCCTGACGCTCCCGCCCCGAAGCGCAGACCTTGAAAACATCCAACGGCTCGGCAATCGACTGCCCGACCGTAATGCGAGGGTTCAGGGAGGAATACGGGTCCTGGAAAACGATCTGCAGATTCTGCCTCAGCCGCCTGAGCTCGGCCGGCCCGAGGTGGGTCACGTCCTGCCCGTCGAAGAAAATATGCCCACCCGAGGGTTCGATCAGCCGCAGGAGCGTCTTCACCGCGGTGCTCTTCCCGCAGCCGGATTCCCCGACCAGGCCCAGACTCTCCTGAGGCTGGAGAGAGAAGCTGATTCCATCTACGGCGTGAACTTGGCCGACGGTCTTGCGCCATATTCCCCGCTTGATGGGGAACCGTTTTTGAAGGTTTTCGACGCGAAGTATGGGCTCGGTCATGAGCGGTTGTCCGGGGTGTGCAGCCAGCACCGGCAGCGGTGATCCGGTTGGACCCGGACCAGCTCCGGCTCCTGGCGGCGGCAAAGCTCCATCACCTGGCCGCACCGGTCTGAAAACGTACATCCCTGCGGGAGCTTGAAGAGTGAGGGTACGACCCCCTTGATCTCTTTCAGCGGCTGCTTGGCACCCCTTAACTTCTCCCCGATCCGGGGGATCGAGTGCATCAGACCCCGGGTGTAGGGGTGCAGGGGGGCTTCGAAGATCTCGGCGGCAGCAGCCTCTTCGACGATGCGGCCCATGTACATGACCACCACTCTCCTGGCCGTGTTGGCCACAACACCCAGGTCGTGGGTGATAAAAATCACCGACATCCCCATTTCGCTTTGCAGCCCTTTGATCAGGTCGATCACCTGGGCCTGGATGGTCACATCCAGTGCGGTCGTGGGCTCGTCCGCTATCAGCAACTCCGGCTTGCAGGCCAGCGCCATGGCGATCATGACCCTCTGGCGCATTCCGCCGCTCATCTCGTGCGGGTAGCTGCGGCTGGCCTTAGGCGCATCCGGGATGTTTACCTTCTTGAGCATCCCGATGCTTCGCTCCATGGCCTCGCGTCGCGTGATTTTCTTATGCTGACGGTACACCTCCGAGATCTGCTCCCCCACCGTGAAAACCGGGCTTAGTGAGGTCATGGGCTCCTGGAAGATCATGGAAATTTTCTGCCCCCGCACGGAGCGCATCTCCCCGGGCGAAAGCGCAAGGATATCGGTTCCCCGGTAGTCGATGCTCCCGCCCGTGATCTCCCCGGGCGGGGTTGGGATCAAGCGCAGGATGGAAAGTGAGGTAACGCTCTTGCCGCAGCCCGATTCGCCGACGATCCCCAGGGTTTCTCCCGGGAACACGTCAAAGCCGACCCGGTCCAGGGCCTGGAGCCTGCCCTCGAAGGTATGGAAGACCACGCTTAATTCTTTAACTTTTAGAATCGCGTTCATTCCGCGATGCCTATTTGAGCATCTTGGGGTCGAGCAGGTCCCGCAGGCCGTCCCCCAGTAGGTTGAAGGCCAGGACCGCAAGGGAGATGGCCAGACCCGGGAACACGGCCAGCCACGGAGCCAGCCGGATGTTGTCGACCCCCGATTTGATCATCATCCCCCAGGACGGCGCCGGGGGCTGCACGCCCAGGCCGAGAAAGCTCAGGCTGGATTCGATGATGATGGCCGTCGACATCCAGAGGCTTGCCATGACGACGATCTCGCCGACCAGGTTGGGGATGACGTGGCGAAAGATGATCCGCGCATCCGTGGCCCCGCAGGCCCGCGCGGCCATGATGAATTCATTCTCCTTGAGAACCAGCGTCGGCCCACGCGCCACGCGCGCAAACCGGGGGATGAACGCAATGGCTATGGCAAGGGTGGCATTCTCGACACCCGGCCCGAGGGCGCTCACCACCAGGATCCCCAGGATGAGCGAGGGGAAGGTCATGAGCGCGTCGATCACCTTGGTCAGCACCTGATCAATCCACCCGCCCTTTAACCCCGAGTAAACCCCGAGCAGCACCCCCAGGAGCATTGCAGCCGAAATCGAGCATATCCCGACCAGAAGAGAAACCCGCGAGCCGACCAGTATGCGCGAGAACACGTCCCGACCGTAATCGTCTGTGCCCATCCAGTGGCCGAGGCTCGGGGCCTGGTGGCGCTCGGTCAGGCTCTGCACCCGGATATCGTATGGGGCGATCAGGTTGGCAAAAAGGGCGCACAACAGGATCAGCGACAGAAGCACCAGGCCGATTAGGGCCGTTTTGTTCTGCCGGAATGCAGACAGCGCTTTTTTATCAAAGAAGAGCATCTCGCTCGCCCCTGCCCCCCTATTCGTATTTTACGCGGGGATCGATCAGACCATACAAGAGGTCCACGACCAGGTTGACCAGCACGATGACGATCCCGTAAAAAACCAGACCGGACTGAATCGCGTTGTAGTCGCGCTGCGCGATGGCCTCCACCAGGAATTTGCCGAGCCCCGGCCGGCTGAATATGGTTTCCGTAAGAATGGCTCCCCCCATGAGCACCCCCACATAGACGCCGCTGACCGTGACGATGGGGATCATGCAGTCCTTGAGGGCGTGTTTGAAAATCACCTTGAATTCCGGCAGCCCCTTGGCGCGCGCGGTGCGCACGTAATCAGCGTTCAGGCGCTCCAGCATGCTGGACCGGGTCACCCGGCAAACAAAGGCCGCCTTGTTCAAGCCCAGGCTCAGCGCGGGTAAAAAGACATAATAGAGCCGGTCCCAGATATCCCCGCTTCGGGTGAAGCCAATGATCGGAAACCAGTCCAACTGGACTGAAAAGAGCAGCAGCAACAGAATGCCCAGGTAAAAGGAGGGCGCCGACAGGCCGATGAGGCTCAAAACTCTTAGGAAGTAATCGGTCATCTGGTTGCGCCGAAGGGCCGAGAAAATGCCGGCGGGGATACCGAGCGCAATGCCAATGATAATGGCGGCGACCGTCAACTCGATCGTGTAGGGGAGCACCTTCATGATCTGGGGGGCGATGGGCCTCTCGTTGATCAAGGACTCGCCCAGATCGCCATGCAAAAGGTTGTTCAGCGCCTTGACGTACTGGATAAGCACGGGGTCGTTTAATCCGAGTTTTACGCGCAGCTGAGCAACTGCCTCAGCGCTTGCCCGGTCGCCTAAGATGGCGTAGGTCGGGTCGCCGCCGGCCAGGCGCATGACAAAGAACACCACTGTGAAAACGAAGAACAGCATGGGGACAGTGAAGACTATTCTTCTAACGGCGTAGGCGAACAAGGATAGTCCTCCCAGAAAACGGTCGGCATCGTTTGGAAAATCGGCAGCGTCACGCTCCCGTCGGATGAAGGGGGCGTGGCCATTCGAGGCGGGAAGCCAGTGGCGGCCCCCCCCGGTCGCGCGGAGTGCCGCCTCGATCAGGTGATCAGTGCTTTAAAATTCTTGTTTTTTCACTGACTTCAATCGTGTAGTAAAGGGTTTCATAGGTTTTCATGTCATACCCGAAATCCACCCACTTCTGATAGCAAAGTGCCGCGCGGTCCAGCGACAACGGGTAAGCAGGCAAATCCTCGAGAATCTGCAGCTGGGCCAATCCGTAATAATATTTTTTCAACTCCAGATTGGTGGTGCTCCCGGCCTTTTCGAGGTACTGGTCTATTCCGGGCATCACCTCGCCGTAGTGCGAGAAGTTGGTGACCGCCGTAGGAGTGCCGACAATCGACGATTTTGCATAGAATTCGGTCAAAATCGTCTCCGCGACCGGCAGACGCACCGCTCCGTAGATCACCAGCGCATTCTTGTCCTGCCGGATGAGCTTGTGGTAGGTGGGGTGGTCCACCACTTTTATGTCAAAATTGATACCGACCTGCCGAAGCTGCTCCTGAATCACGTTGAAGGGCCGGATGTATTCGTCCGATTCGCTGCAGAATTGCTCTCCTAAGGATATGCCCTGTGGATATCCGGCCTCGGCCAGGAGCTTCTTGGCGCGTTCGGGGGCGTATTCGTACTGCTCCATCCCGATCTGGAGATGGCCAAAGTAGCCCGGCGGCACGGGGCTGATCTGCGGCCCCCCCAGAACGGGCCCCAGCAGATCGACGAAGGTGTCCCGGTCCAGCGCGTAGGCAATCGCCCGGCGGACCCGGATGTCGTCCAGGGGCTTTTTGGTCATGTTCATGATCAATATCTGCTGCTGGGGCGGGTTGGGCGGGGCCATCTTGATGCCGGACTTGATCGCCTGCTCGACCCACTCCTTCTTGCGCATGCCTGCGCCCACGTCGACTTCGCCTTTTTCAATCGCCAGAAGGCGGCTGCTGGGGTCCGGCATGAACACGTACTCCAGGGACTCGAGGATCGGGGCACCGCGGAAATAATCGGGGTTTCTCTTGAGATATACCCCCTGCCCTTTATCGTAGGAATCGAAAATGAAGCGACCTGAACCCACCGGGCTGAAAGCGAACTCCTTGCCCAATTTCTCGACCGCTTTTTTGCTGACGATCTGACCGCCATGATAGGGAATGAGGCTGAGCGCAAAGAAGGGGTCGGGCTTCTTGAGGGTTAATTTCAAGTGCTGGCCATCGATGACCTCCACCTTGTCCAGGTTCTCGTACCCCTTGGCGAAGGGCGATGCCGTGGCCTTGTCCTTGATCCGCTCGAAGGTGAATTTGACATCATCGGAGCTCACCTCGCCGTAGGCCTTGTGCCACTTCACCCCTTTGCGCAGGGTAAAGCTCCAGACCAGGCCATCGGGGCTAATATCCCATTTTTCAGCCAGGTCGCCTTCAATCGCTTCGATGTCCACCTTGCCGAAGGGCATGCGCAGCAGCCCATTGAATATCCCCGCCACGATGTCCTTTTCTCCGGTCAGGGTAGCCCGGGCGGGGTCGAGGGATTGGATGTCCCTGATGGGAGTGGCCACTCTCAGCTTCTGGTTTTTCGCCAACTCCTGAGCATGCGCCAAGCCTGTCAGCGTCATGGCGGCAACCAGCAGCCCGGCCCACAGCAGTTTGTGTCTTGATCTACGCATAGCGTCACCCCCTTTGGCTAAGTTGTATACCATCGCCCTACCCCCCTTACGCAGGAAACGCAACACCGTAGCGCTTCGACAGAGATCGGGCTTCCTGCATCAATGCCGTGCTGAACGGGATCCCCTTTTCGCGCCGCACCCCTTCGAGAACGTGTTCCTTGTACCCCGGGTAGATGACCTCCGATACCCCTTTCGCCGGTCGTAACGATCGCAGTCGCGAAAGCTCCTCGTCCATGCGTGCCTTGAACTCCTCGGCCGGCAAAAATGAGGCGGCCTTGAACACGAGCATGAAGTTGCCGTTGCCGGATTCTTTCTCCTGATTGGTGAGAACGCTCAGAACCCGCCCGCCGAATTCAGCCCCGGAAAGCACCCCCGACAGGATATCCAGCAACAGGGTGACGGCCGAGCCCTTCATTCCGCCGAAGGGCAGCATCACCCCCTCGAGAGCCGTCTTTGGGTCGGTTGTGGGGTTGCCCTCCCTGTCGAGAGCCCAGCCGGCAGGCAGGGGCAAGCCTTCCGATAACAGCTTACGAACCTTTTTGCGGGCCCCCTCGCTGGTGGCCATGTCGATCACGAAGGGCGGCAGGTTCAGGGTGGGCACCGCGACCGAAAGCGGATTGGTCCCTAAAAACGGCTCCACTGCCCCGAATGGCGCCGCCGCCGCGGACGCGTTGGAGCTCACAATCCCGATGCAGTCCATAGGCAGCGCCATCATGGAGTAGCAGCAGGCGGCTCCGAAGTGGTTGCTGCGACGCACAACGGCCGCACCCACCCCCGATCTTTCGGCGGTCTCCAGGGCAAGCTCCATTGCTCTGGCGGCTGCAACATGGCCCAATCCGTTGTCAGCGTCCAGCCGGACCGTCCAGGGCGCAGGCCGCTCAATTGCGATCTTGGGGTGTGGGTTGATCCGCCCCTGCTCCAGGCATTCGGCATAGCCGGCGAGGCATGGAAACCCGTGGGTGTCAAACCCGCGCAGATGCGCGAACACCATGCAATCGGCCACGATCGCCGCCTCGGCTGCAGCCACCCCCACTTGCCTGAGAACGGCGGCAGAGAATTGCTTCAGATCGGCGGCGTTGATGTCGACGTTTTCAGGCATTGGCCCTCCCCCTTCCGCTGCGCGTTCATCGTTCAGGTGGCAAACGGCTTCAACCGGCCCTCTTCGTCGAAGCCGATCGCTATTGGCTCCGGGTGGCTGATTATTCCCGGTTGGCCCGGAAAGTCTGCCAATACCGGCCTGCTGACCCAAAAAGTCTTGAGCGCAGCCGTGCTGAGGATCCTGCCGATGCGGGCCGCCTTCGGGTCGGCGACCGTATCGAGTGCGACTTCCAGGGCGCGGCGGTCGTTCTCGACGACCATCGGCATGCGAACCCCGGTAAAGCGCTTGGAGCTCAGCGCGTTTTTGTAGGTGGCCTCCCAGTCGATCTTCGCCACGAAACGCCGGGTGGTCACATCGGCCAGCCCGATGCCGAGAGCATTGCCGTGGGATTGGGCGGTCAGATCCAGCGCCACCAGCACCCGGTAGTCGGGTTTGCGCTCTCCGCCTCCCCGGCGCCAAAACCCGATCACGTTCGGGTCCATGCCCGCACCACTGATGTTCTTGCCGATCTCATCGACGATGAGAACATCCAGCTGCTCGACCGGCAGCTTCGGCAAAAGCGCGCGCGCCTCGCGGAGCAACTCGCGGTCGGTTTCGACGAAACTTTCAGGATGGGCAACATGGATGGACTGAGTCCCCCCGAGCGCATTTTCGGTTACCGCAATCCCAAAGAGAATGGGCGCCTTTGCGAGGATGATTCGCGCGGCCGGCACGATGCAGCGGGCGAGGTCGTACTTGTGCATGGTGGCGGCCCCCACCTGACGGCCGAGGCCGACCGCCAGTATTTTGCACAAGCCGGATTCGACATCCGAGTGAAATCCGGTATGAGGCTTGACGCGATTGATCACGACGATGTGGTCGGCTTGGAGCGCATCGATCGCCGTAAATACCTCCGGCCCATCTTCGACCCTGCCCATCGAGTGGACATCCATGGTGGCCTTGAAGGACACGCCGGTTACCGCCTCCGTGATGCCCAACCCCCGCAGGACCGAAGCCTGTCCTTCACCGGTTGCCCCGCCATGGGATCCCATGGCAGGGGTGATGAAGGGCAAAAGACCCGAGGCCTTCAGGTGCTCGACGGTTGCAAGCACGAGATCTCTGAGATCATGCGTCCCGCGTGAGGCAACGCATACGGCCACGCTCTGTCCGGCTTGGACCTTGGTGCGGTATCCGGATTCATCGAGAAGGCGGTTGACCGCCGGGCGGACGTTCTGGATGCCGTTGTCCTCAAAAGACTGGTCGACCCGGTAGAGGTCAGGAAACTCAAGCGCACTTGATTTCATCTCTCCTCCGTCCAGGCGAGTTTGACTTTAGCCGGCGCTACTCCGCGGCACGCATGCGGCCGAGCGCCTTTGACACAACCGGCAAAAAGAAAAGCACCACCGCGCTGAGCAGCAGCACCGCGGAAATCGGATGGGTGTAAAAGATGGAAATGTCATTTTGTGAAATGGTCATGCTCTGCCGCAAGCTGATCTCGGCGCGGTCCCCCAGGATCAGCCCCAGAACGATCGGCGCCAGCGGGAACTCGTAGCGCTTCAGGAAAATACCCACCACGGCAAAGGCCAGCATGACGATGACGTCGAGCACCGTGTTGCGAAAGCTGTAAACCCCCATGATGGCGAGGATGAGCACGACCAGTCGGATGTACGGGCTGATCCGGTCCATGATCAGGACCATGAGCGGGATAAAGCCGATGTTGATGATCACCAGGGCCACGTTGCCGATGTACATGCTGGCGATCAGTCCCCAAACGACCTCGGGGGCTTCTCTGAAAAGTGCCGGCCCGGGATGGAGCCCGAACAGGAGAAAGCCTCCTAAAAGGACCGCGGTGGTTCCGGAGCCGGGTATCCCCAGGCTCAGCATGGGCACGAAAGCCCCTCCGGTTGAGGCATTGTTGGCGGTCTCGGGTCCGGCGACACCCTCGATTGCGCCATGCCCGAAGCGCTCCGGGCTCTTTGAGAGCTTCTGCTCCATACCGTAGGAGAGAAACGAGGCAATGGTAGCCCCTGCGCCGGGCAGAATCCCGACCAGAAAACCCAGGACGGAGCCCCTGATGATGGGCCAGGTGGACCGGCGCATGTCCGCCCAGCCGGGCAAAACCTTGCGCCATCCGAAATCGGCTTTAATGACTTGGGTGCCTTCCTTTTCGAGCAGGCTTTCGATCATTTCGCTGACGCCGAAAAGACCCACGGCCACCGGCAGGAATTGGATCCCGTCGAGCAGCCCGGAAATGTGGAAGGTCAGCCGCGGGTCGCCGCTGATCACGTCGTCGCCCACACAGCCTATGAGCAGCCCGAAGACGGTCGATATCAGCCCGCGCACCAGGGACTTGCCGGTAAAGGCGGTGATCAGGCTCAACGCCAGCACCATCAGGGCGAAATATTCGGGTGGCCCGAATGCGAGCGCGTAATCGGCAAGGGCCGGCCCGAGCACCATCAGCCCGATGACGCTGAGCGTACCCCCCACAAACGAGCCGATCGCGGCAATCCCCAGGGCGATGCCGGCCCGACCCTGCTTGGCCATCTGGTAGCCGTCGAAGGTCGTCACCACTGAGGACGACTCGCCCGGGACGTTCATGAGAACCGAGGTGATCGTGCCGCCGTACTGGGTGCCGTAGTAGATGCCCGCCAGAAGAATCAAAGCCGAAGCGGGCCCCAGCTGGTAGGAGGCCGGCAGCAGGATCGCCACGGCACCGGTTGGCCCGATGCCCGGAAGGGCCCCGACCAGGGTGCCGATCAGTATGCCCACCATGCAGACGAGGAGGTTGCTTGCCGTCAGGGCAGTGTGAAAGCCCAACAATAGCGATTGGAAGGTTTCCATGGATGAAGTCCATTCCCGCGAAGCGTGAGGCCGGCAACAGTCGTTAGAAAAACCACATCAGCATGCCGAGCGGCAAGTTGACCCCCAGCGCCTGGGTGAAGACAACCCACATGCCGATTGAAAGCGTTAGCCCCACGCCCAGAACGCGCACCCAGCTGAAGCCCTCGATCCACCTTAGCTCGATGATGCTGAGGGCAACCAGAACGGGCAGTGCCCCCACCGGCTCCCACAGCAAGGCGGAGGATAGCGCAAGGCCGCTTAGGCAGGCTGTTTTAAGGAGACTTCCGCCGCTGTCTTTTTTTAGAAACGGGATGGGGGCGGCTTTCCAAGACTGGAACCAGTAGAGGGCCACCAGGGCCGAAAGGCTGACCGCGAGGATTTTAGGGAACGTGGCCGGGCCAAGCCCACCGGGCTCGGCCGGCGCGAGGCTTCGTATGCCGTAGAAGACGAGGGCAGCAAGTCCAACCCAGAAAAGACCAACCAGCAACTGCCCCAGGGGGATAGCATTCGCAGGCTTCATGCAGCGTTAGCCCTCGCGCCGGTTTTGGAGATATTGAGAGAAATCTTCCTATTTGAGCTGGTCCAGCGTCTTTTTGAGGCTCGCGTAATCCTCTTCGATGTAGGTGCTGAAGGACTTTGCATCCTTGTAGACCACCGGGAAGCCGGCCTTGTCGAATTTATCCTTGACCTCGGCGGAGTTAACCGCCTGAGTCAAGGCTTTGATCAGGATGTCGCGTGTAGCCGGCGCAAGCCCCTTGGGCGCGGCAATACCACGCCAGGCGCCGTAGTAGATCTCGACACCCTGCTCCTTGAAGGTCGGCACGTCAGGGAAATCCGAGTCCCGCTGCTCGGCCATGACAGCGATGGGGCGGAGCTTCCCCTGCTCGACCAGGGGCCGCACCTCGGCCCAGGCCCAGCAGCCGACCTGGACGTGGCCGCCCGCGATCATGGGCACCCCTTCGCTCGCCCCCTTGGTGTGGACGTAGTTAAACTTCGCCCCGGTCTTTTCCTCGATCAGCATTCCGGCAATGTGCTTGGAATTGGCCTTGCCGGGGGTCGACGCCGCCAGGGGCTTCACTTTACTCGCGGCGACCACCTCGGCCAGGGTTTTGTAAGGCAGCTCGGCACTGACGACGAACACGAACGGGTCGAAGCAGTACATGATCAGCGGATCGAAGGACTCGAGCGTGAAGCCGACCTCCTTGGTCAGGATGTTGCTGACGATGGAGGAAGTCATGGCGAGCAGTGTGTAGCCGTCCGGCTTGGCATTTGCGACATACCGCTGGCCCTCGACCGAGCCGCCGGCCGGCTTGTTCAGGATGGTGATCTTCTGCCCCAGGATCTTTTCAGCCTCGGTTGCGACGATTCGGATGCTGTTGTCCACCGCACCGCCCGGGGCAAACGGAACCACGACTTCCAGAAAGCGGCTGGGGAACTGTTTGTCCGCGGCAAGCGCGCCTGTCCCCGCGAGACTGCCGGACAAAACAACAAGAAGTAAAAGGGCGGACAATCGGGCAAGCTTCCGTTCCCACATTGGCAGATCCTCCTTTGCGGTTCCTTAACGTTGACTATTCAGGCATCATATTACCGGACCGGTTACGTAGATGTCCATGGCCTGCACGTAGCCGGACACCTCGGCCTTCGTCTCGACCCCCGATGCCGTTTCGAGCAGCTTCTCGTAAACTCGGTTGCCGGCCTGTTTCAGGGACTCCTCCCCATCCATGACCCCGTGAACCGTCAGGTCCATGTGGTCCTGCAGCTTGGTCCACGTGAGCTCGTTGCCGGTCACCTTGACGACCGGGACAAACGGAAACCCCTGGGGCGCGCCGCGGCCGGTGGTGAACACGATCACGTTTGCCCCCGCGGCGGCCATTCCAGTCAACAGCTCAGGCTCCCGGCCGGGCGAGTCCATGAACACCAGGCCCTTCACCTGGGGGGCCTGCGCGTATTCGTAAACCGCCTGGAGAACGGCTCCGCCGATCTTGGCAATCGCCCCCAACGATTTCTCCTCGATGGTGGTGAGCCCCCCCTTGATGTTGCCGGGAGTCGGTTGCCCCCCGCGCATGTCGACCCCCATCGCCTTGACCCGTTGCTCCATGCGGTCCACGAGCTTCAGAAGCTCTCGTGCCACAGTTTCATCCTTGCACTGCCTGGCGAGCAGGTGCTCGGCACCGATCACCTCGGTCACCTCGCCGAGGATGGCGGTCCCGCCCGCCGCCACCAGTCGCTCCACCGCTACCCCGACGGCCGGGTTGGCGGCCAGACCGCTGGTCGTGTCCGAACTGCCGCATTTGAGCCCGAGGATCAAATCGCTCGCAGGGCACTCCTCACGCTGGAGGCGCGAGGCGGCCACCGCCATCTGCTGCGCCGCGAGCACCCCCTTGGCCGTGGTGTTGGCCGCCCCGCCATCCTCTTGAATGGTCACGAGCTGCACCGGCTTGCCACTGGCCTCGATGGCCTTTTCACCCGCGCCACATCGGTGCCCTCGCACCCCAGGCTCACCAGGAGAACGGCTGCCAGATTGGGGCTGCGACCAAGACCGATCAGGGCCTCGGTGACCCGGTCGAGGTCGGGCGGGGTTTGACAGCACCCCTGCTGGTGGCTGAAGGCAACCGCCCCCTTGACTTGCCCGGCAATATTGCGTGCCACTTCGTTGGCACAGACCACTGTGGAAAGCACTCCCACGTAGTTGCGCGTGCCCACACGGCCATCCGCTCTTCGATATCCCCTGAAGTTCATGGTGTTCTCGCTTCCATCGATTTGAATTCAAGCCAAGTCGCCACGGCCGCGCGTGCTTTCGACATTGTGAACGTGGACATGCTCTCCGGCCTGTATGTCCTTGGTCGCCCGGCCGATTACGGTGCCATATTTAAGAACGTCTTCGCCCATTTGAATACGCCGCAGGGCGAGCTTGTGGCCGAAGGGGATCGCCTGGGCGACCCGCACCGCCAGGGAATCATCCTCCACCCCGATCGTGGCCGTTTTGCCTTCCTCGATGTCCCGAATGGCGGTTGCCACATTGTCCTGCGTTTTGATCACGATTGCGTCCCTGCGCATATTGCCCTCGCTTCAATTTATCGGTTGGGTTCAAGAACCTCGCGGAGCCCTTCGGCCCATGCCAGAACGTTCGATGCATCGGCAAGCCCGGAGAGCCGTTCGCTCAGGCCGCCGACGTCCCTGATGCGCCAGCGCCTGACCGATCAGGGCGATCACTTTGGAGCGTTTCTCCTCAGCGGTCATGGGCATTTCGGGATCCCCCTTGCGCACTTCGGCCATCGCCGAGACACTTCTTCCGTCTGAGAGCGTAATGCTCACCCGCGCCGGGCGCCTGCCGGGAGTGGCGGTCAAACCGTCGTCCGGGATCAAACGGATCTTTTTCAGAATGGACTCGATCGGCGCTGCTCCCGATGAGATCCCGCGAGAACTCCTCCTGCCCCACCCGCCCCTTCAGCAGCGCCACGGCGACACAGTATGGAATGGAAAACTTCGCCTGGCTGTCATTGGTCGGAAACCCCTGGCCGGCCACCTGCAGCGAGACAGGATGGGCGCGCACCTCGACCGCTTCGATCTCCTCTGGATCAAAGCGGCCATGGAGTTTCAGGCTCGCCTCGATTGCGGTCATGGCGTGCCCGCAAACCGGGTAGGCCTTGAAGGTGGTGTCGAGGGTCAACCACTGCGCTCCCAAGCCCCGGGTGCATTGGGTGCTATCGACCGGCTCAGGCACCGTAGCAGCAAAAAAACCCCGGGCACCCTCGAATATGGTTGCAGGACCCTGGATGCCGTTACCGGCCAGCAGGGCGGAAAGAAGCCCCCCGTAGGCCGCTTTTGCGGGGTGCAGGTTCTTGGCTTGCGGGGCATCGGGGAGGACCTCCCAAAGCCCGGCCGCCTGAGTCCCGGCCAGCCCCAGGGCCGCAGTGATCTGCTGCGGTGGAAGCCTCAGGATGTGTGCGGCGGCGACCGCCGCCCCAAAGGAGCCGACCGTACCGGTTGTGTGCCAGAGCTTGTAATGCGATGGGTTGACGGCCGTGGCCAGGCGCAGCGTTACCTCGTAGCCCGCAACCATGGCGGCAAGCAGCACGGACCCCGCGGTTTGCTCTCGGCAGGCCGCCGAGAAGGCCGCGGCAATGATCGGAGCACCCGGGTGGTAGAGGCCTGCACGGTAAGAGTCGTCGTATTCGAGTGCGTGCGCGGCGCTCGCGTTGATCAGGGCGGATGAAAGGGGCTCGGCTGCTTTGAGATCCCCTGCCCGCAAGGCCCCCGCGGGGCTATCGTATCCTGGCGAAAGGCAGACCAGCGCCCGGGTCAAGGGCGAGTCAAACCCGGCGACCGCATTGGCGAACCAGTCGGCAAAAAGCTCGAGGCTGGTCTGCTTGACCTCGATGGGAATCCGGGCCCAGTTCAATCCGGCGACGAAAGCGGCATACTGCTCGGATAAGGTCATGGCGCGTAGAGCCCGATCACTCCTTGGCTGCGAATGCGGCCAGCTGGCGGTCCACGCGCTCCTTAACGGCGCGAGCAACCGCCGTGGCTTGCCCCAGATATCCGGCGGGGTCCAGGACCTGCTCGATTTCGGCTGCCTGGCACTTGCCCGCAACTTCCGGATCGGTCATCAGCTCATCAACGAGGTAAGTGCCCCTCTCGACTGCCCGCACCGATGCCAGGTAGACCTTCTGGTGGGCATCCGGCAGCGGGAAATGCTTCTCCAGGAGGAACATGACCTGCTCGGAGAGCAGCATCCCCCTGAGCATGTTCGTGTTCTGGAGCATCCGCTCCCGGTCGACGGTCAAGCCTTTCAAGAGGACCTGCATGTGATTCAAAAGCCCCGAGAGATAGACAAAGCTTTCGGGGGCGGCCATCCACTCGTTCTTCCAGCGCGATGCATCCCTTTCGTTTTCCTGGCTCATGACTTCCAGGGCTATCGATGCGTTGCTCCTGATCTTGCGCTCCAGGACCATGATCCATTCGCTGTGGATCGGGTTGCGCTTGTGGGGCATGGTGCTGGAGCCGATCTTGCCGGCGGAGGGCTCCATGAGTTCGCCGGTCTCCGTCCTGCTCAGGTTGTAGATCTCCCGGCCGATGCGCGCACCGGTGCCGGCCAGGAGCGCACACAGGCTCAAGGCCTCGGCCACCCGGTCCCGTGAGCTGTGCCATACGGTTTCCGGCACGCCCAGCCCCAGCAACTCGAGTGTCCGCCTCTGAACCTCAACGCCTTGATCCCCCCACGCGGCAAAGGTGCCCACCGCGCCGGTGATGTTGCCGACGAGAATCCGCTCGCGGGCCTGCTCCCAGCGCTCGAGCTGCCTGGAAAGCTCGGATAGCCAAATGGCGGCCTTGAACCCGAAGGTTATCGGCAAAGCGTGCCCCCCGTGGGTCCGTCCGACCATTACGGTGCCCGCGTGCGTGTCGGCCAGGTCCGCAACAAGGCGCATGACCTCGGTGAGGCGGTTCTCAGCCCAGCGGTAGCCGTCTTTGATCATCAGCATCAGACCGGTATCGATGATGTCCTGGGTCGTTGCCCCGAAATGGACATAGCGCCCGTGGTCATGGGCGATGACGCGCCGGAATTCCGCCAGCACACCCAAAAGGCTGTGCCCGGTGCGCTTGCCGTGCGCTTTGACCGCCTCGAGGTCGATCAGTGTGGCATCGGCCCTGGAGGAGATGACCTCGGCCGCTTCCCTGGGGATCATCCCAAGGGCGGCCTGGGCCTTGGCCAGCGCCACCTCCACATCCAGCCATCGCTGGTAGGTGGCAGTCTCTGAAAAGACCTGCCGCATGTCGGCAGTCCCGACGGAATCACCAAAAACCACGCTGTCGATGAGAGTTACGGTCATCTGTTTCCCACTTTTTAAAGGTTCTGGTGGAGACCCATGCCAATCCAAAGTCGCCCGAAGCCAATCTGCGCCTGGGCTCGGGAGCCATTTAGGCACCATGCCAATCAAAAGGCAACCTGAAAATTCTTATTGAAATTATAACGATTTCTTATAAGCTTGCCCTTGGCATCTGATGGACACACGAGGCTGTCATGAATATCGACAAGCTGAAATCCCTTATTTTCGTTGCCGAACTCGGCAGTGTGACCGCCGCCTCTGCAGCCGTTCACCTGACGCAGGCAGCCGTCAGCCAGCACATCAAGGACCTGGAAAAGGATGCGGGGGCGCAATTGATAGACCGCTCCCGGCGCCCGGTAACCCTGACCAAGGCGGGGGAGGAGCTGGTCGAGGTATCAAGGCAAATCCTGAAGCAATGGAACAAATACAAGGAGCGAAACCGTAAGACGGAATTCGGGGGGGAGCTCGTCATCGGACACGTGCGCAGCGCCCTGACGGGCATTGTCGCGAAGGCCTTTATCGTCTTGAAGGCACAACATCCCGATTTGACGATCCGCTTGATCTCTGCCAGCGGCGTGACCAAGCATCTGGCGCTGGAGGTCGTCAGCCGCAAAATCGATGCAAGCTTCGGTGTCGGGCCCACCCGCCTCCCCGAGGAACTGCTGTGGCGGCCTTACCGCCAGGAAAGGTTCTATGTGATCGCCTCCCGCGCCTTCCGGGGCAAAACGGACGAGGAGCTGTTGATGCGGGGCCCTTACCTACGCCACAAGCCTCGGCTGTTGGATGAAACCATGATCGATCGCGAGATGAAGCGCCGCGGGATTGAAGCCGGGCCCGCCATGGAATTCGACTCATACGACAGCATTCTGCTCATGGTGGAACACGATGTCGGAGTCGGCATCGTTCCCGACTCGTACCTGCCCAAACAGAAATTCGCAAAGCTCCATTGCGTACCCTTCGGAACCCCTCCCCTCACCAGGGAGATGGGGCTCATGGCAAGGCAGGACTGCTCCAATCTCTATCTGGTAGATTTGATATGGGAAGCGATTAAGCGGCTGTCCTCCGACTCCGGGTAGCATGGCTCGTGCACATGTCATTAGCAGCCCCGGCAGCCTTCACTGCCCCCCCTGAAATCACCCGTCTCATCTTGTTTTTTGGGGATTCGTTGTTGCAACCGGCGCGTCTGCGCCGGCCGACGCCCTGAAGTGGACGGGGGCGCAATCTCATTCCAGCCGAAGACGGCCTGTCATTTCGTGGTTGCCCCCTTTTATGATCCCTTTCTCGTGGGTCGGCCACGGTTAAGGTCGCAGGATCATTCTTAACAGGATCATTTAAGTTTGCCGCGGCACGAAAATGGAGGATGCAGGTTTGGTGGTCCTTGATTTTTCGGTGACGGATTAGTATGGTTTCCAACCAAGCCCGGCAAGCCGCCGAAGCGCATGGACGCTCCGCATAAATCATCCGACTCGCGACCAACCGTCTTGGGAAATTATCACATAAATGCCGATTGCAGCCGGAATCCGTAAAGGTGCCCTTCTAAAGCTGCTTGCAGCGGCGTTTCTATTTTTTTCCCTTTTCCCCCAACTCGTCTTTTCCGCGTCGGTCCGCATCATGCCCCTGGGGGACTCCATCACCCATGGTAGTGCCTCCGGCGTAGTCCCCGACTCTCAGCAGTACTATCTTTCCTACCGGAAAGCCCTGAGGGATAAGTTGACGGACCGAGGGTACCAAATCGACTACGTGGGCAGCCAGGTGAGTGGGAACGCGATTTTCAGCGATGCCCAACACGAAGGCCACCCCGGTTGGGTGGCCGACGGCGGCGCGCCGGATGTGAGTATCCGTCCAAACGTTTACAATTTTCTCGTGGCGAATCCGGCGGACGTCGTCCTGCTTCACATCGGCACCAATGACGTCAACGGGGGCCATGCCTCTGCGAACGACGTCAGCTTAATCCTCGACGAAATCGACCGCTACAGCCCAGGTGTCTGGGTGGTCCTGGCCCTAATCGTCAACCAGGCCAATCCGCCGTGCCCGCTCTGCACGACTACGACAGCATACAATGACGCCTTGGATGCGATGGTTCAGACACGGCTGAACGACAAGATCGTGGTCGTCGACATGGAAAATGGTGCCGGCTTGGACTACCGCCTTTATCCGGCGGGGGACATGTACGATACCCTTCATCCCTTTGCGAGCGGGTATGAGAAGATGGCGGAAGCATGGCTCCTTGGGCTTTTGGATATACTGCCGACAGCGGATGCCGGAACCGACCAGAATGTTAACCCTGGCGACGCCGTCACCCTGAACGGCAGCGGCTCCACCGACGCGATCGGTACTATCGTCTCCTATGCGTGGGTCCAGACGGGAGGAAGTCCGGCCGTTACCCTCGCTAACGCCAACACGGCGCAAGCGGGGTTCACGGCACCCGATACCAGCACCGGCACCGCCCTTACTTTCGAGCTGAGCATCACGGACGACAAAGGATTGACCCACAGCGACTCCTGTGTGGTGAACGTGAACGGCAGGCCCGTGGCCGATGCCGGGCCGGACCAGCAGGTGAATCCGGGCGCCTCTGTGGTGCTGGACGGCTCGAACTCAATTGATGCGGATGGAAGCATCGTTGCCTATCAGTGGCTCCAAACTGCGGGTACCCCGATTGTGGCGCTGGCCAACGCCGGTACAGTTCGGAGCATCGTTTACCGCTCCGTCGGTGGGAGGCAGCGGAACTACCCTGACCTTCAAACTGACTGTCACGGACGACAAAGGGGCGACAAGAAACGATACCTGCGTTGTGAATGTAAACGGCCCGCCTGTGGCCGATGCCGGAACCGACCAGCAGGTTCAATCGGGTGCCAGCGTCACCCTGGACGGTTCAGGATCAACCGATGGAGGGGATGGTGCTCTCGCCTATGCCTGGGTGCAGACGTCGGGACCCGCTGTTGCCCTGTCCAACCCTTCCTCGGTGAGGCCCAGTTTTCGGGCACCCACCACCGGAGCGGCCGGTGCTACGCTAAGCTTTCAGTTGATCGTCACAGACAGCGGCGGACTCCAGTCGGCGGACTCCTGCACCGTGACCGTGTCCCCGCAAGGAGGGACTTCCGGATCAAGCGGTGGAGGTGGAGGGGGAGGCTGCTTCATCACCGCGGCAGGGCAATGAGTTCGGCGGTTGAACTGCGCTACGCCGCTAAAGTCTCGAGAGCCCTAACCGTATCTAAGTACGAAAATAAGATTCGGTTTGGGTTGACTGCAGATTTGCGGTGGATGGTTGGAACTATGTCAGGGCTCTTCTGGTGACTTACGGCATCCAGTGGCCCTCAAAATGACCTCAAGGAGATGCGTGCGGACGTCGGCGCAGTTGATCCTGAAGCCCTCCGAGGTGACGATCAGGTTGTTCTCAAGTATAGATTTGAGCTGCGTGCAGACGTCAAGCAGTTGAGGGGCGGCTGCGATGACGTAGGCTCTGCGCACAGGGTCATCACTGCCCTTATTTTGGGGTACCTCAGCGACAACTGATGAATCAGTGCCAAGGATGCTGATTCCCCCGCCATTCTTCTTAACAAGCCATGTACCACCGGCGCGACTTCCCATGCCTGCGTTATCGGCACATACGCCCTGAGACCTTAGCGGGCGTATATTGCATGGATAACGATGGAGAATCTACCGAAACGCTAACGTGTGGATTCGGATAGGTAAACCGACGTTTTTCCGGAGGCGGCTCATGTCCGATCCGATCCCCTTCAAAACCGTTGCCCGCCACAATCGACCCGGCGATGCCTGGATCGTTATCAATGAAAGCGTCTACGACATCAGCGGGTTCGCTCATCCCGGCGGGCTCGAAGTGCTCGAACCGCACCTCGGCCGCGACGCGACTGCTGCGTTTTTCAGCCAACACAACCTCGATATGCTCGCGATCGTGGAGAAGTACCTGGTCGGCGTCATAGACAGGGACGATGAGGAATGGAAACAGGAGCGCGCGGCGGCAAAAAATCGCGCCACCGACAACGGCCTTTGGGCGCGGCGCGCCAAGCTTGCGCCGATTTCCCACATTCTCAACACTCGAGATATGGCGCAAGCCGCGGAATCGGTCATGGATCCGCCTGGATGGGCGTATTATGCTTCAGCAGCGGACGATGAGGTGACCCTTCGCGAGAACGAGGCTGCCTTTGGCAGGTTGTGGCTGCGGCCCCGCGTGCTCGTGGATGTCTCTAAAATCGATACCTCCGCCGAACTCCTCGGTGTTGCGAGCTCTTTTCCCCTCTATGTTACGGCCACCGCGCTCGCAAAACTCGCCGATCCGGAGGGAGAAGTCGCCATCACGCGGGCATGCGCCAAAGCGAATGTCCCGTACATGTGTCCGACGCTCTCCTCGTGTTCGCTTGAAGAGATGACATCGGCCCGTGCGCCCGGCCGGACGCAGTGGTTTCAGCTTTACGTGAACAAAGACCGCGCCGTCACAAAGGACCTGCTGCAACGGGCAGAGACGGGTGGCTGCAAAGCGGTCTTCGTTACCGTCGACGCACCCCAACTCGGGCGACGCGAACGGGACATGCGTTTCAAGGCGCCGCAGAAAAGCGCTGTCCAAAAAGGCGATACGCAGGTTGACCCCTCCCGGGGGACGTCCAACGCACTCTCCTCCTTTATTGATCCCTCGCTCTCTTGGCCGGACATCGAATGGATTGCGGGTGTCACAAAGCTGCCTGTCTGCCTCAAAGGGATACAATCGGGAAAGGATGCCGTGCTCGCGGCCAAACGCGGAGCGAAGGCTATCGTGGTGTCGAACCACGGGGGACGGCAGCTCGACTATGCGCGAAGCTGACCTGCCCCCGGTTTATGTACCAGTTTTTAAGTTAGAGTTAATCCCATTTCTTGACGTGGCCCGATCACCCAAGGCTGATGCAGGAGTGGGGGCAAGATGGCCTCGGGTGCCGGTGGCCGGTTGTTGAGGCTGCTGTGGGGACGGATCGTGTTGTATTCCCGTCGCCAGTTCTCGATAACGATCTTCGCCTCCTTGAGCGTAAAGAACAACTCCCGATTCAGCAACTCATCTCGGAACTTGCCGTTGAAGCTCTCGTTGTACCCGTTCTCCCATGGGCTGCCGGGTTCGATAAAGAGCGTCTTAACTCCGATATTTGAAAGCCACTGCCGCACGAGCTTGGCTGTAAACTCGGGTCCGTTATCCGAGCGGATATGATCCGGTATGCCGTACTGGATGAACATATCGGCCAGACAATAGAGCACATCATCGCTGCTGATGTTGCGCTCGACCAGCAACGCCAGGCACTCCCGGCTGTATTCGTCGATCAGCGTCAGGATCTTCAGCGGACGACCGTCGTGCGTGCGTTCGCTGACAAAATCATAGGACCACACGTGATTGCGGTGCACGGGCCGCAACCGCACACACGACCCATCGTTGAGCCACAGGCGGCCTCGTTTGGGCTGCCGCTTGGGAACCTTCAGCCCCTCTTGACGCCAGATCCGCTCCACACGCTTGTGGTTCGCGCGCCAACCGCTATTTTGCAACAGCACCGTGATGCGCCGGTACCCATACCGGCCATACTGGCTGGCCAATCGCACGATCTCAGCGCACAGTATCTCTTCATCCCCCCGCAGGTGGATCACATAGCGCTGACTCGATCGCGGTTGCCCTACAATCCCGCACAGTCGCCGCTCAGATATACGAAACTGCCCCTTGAGATGTTCCACGCAGCGCCGACGCCGCAAGGGGCTTAGTAGTTTCCCTCCAAAGCCTCCCGCAGCACCAACTTATCCAGGGTTAAATCCGCCACCGCCTTCTTCAAGCGGCTGTTCTCCCGCTCCAGATCCTTCATGCGTTTGGCCTGGCTGGTCTTCAACCCTCCATACTCCCTGCGCCAGCGATAGTAGCTTTGCTCCGACACCTCCAGCTTGCGGCAGATCTCGCCCACTTTCATCCCCTGCGCTAAGGCAACATCAGCTTCCCGCAGCATCCCGATAATCTTCTCTGTGGTGAACTGCTTCCGACCCATACCCACCTCCCGATTTTGGCTCCAGATTATGCCAGATCTCTCTCACAAAATCTGGACCGGTTTTCGGGGGGCAGGTCACCCCTCCCCTCCCACGCCGGATATGCAAGGGGGAAAGGTCCTAAACTCGGGATGGAAAGGCGCGGTCGATTGGCCGCGCCTGGTGCGGCTTGGCCTCTCCGGCAAGGAGATCTCCGGGGTGCTCGGCATCTCGGACCGCACGGTGCAGGTGCACAGCCTCAAGATCCGCGAAAAGCTCGGCATCAAGAACAAGAAACTGAACCTCAAGGGCTTCCTCATGTCGCTTTGACCCGTCTCTCGCATTTTCAACCGGTTGGGCAATAGGAATCGCGTGCAAATCATTCCCCAGGAAGAATCTCATAGCCCGGCGAGCTTCGAGTACTCCCGGAACCTCGCCCTGCCATCCTCCGTCTTGAACTTCAGCTGGCTCAGGAATTCCTCGGCCGAGAAGAGTGGATCGATTCCGCGCACGCGTTCGGCGGCCGTGGTCGCAAGGCTCGTGTTGCCGAGCCGGCTGTGCATGTTGGCGAGGAAGACCCAGGCCGTGATGTTCTGCGGATTGTCCGCGACCCTCCGGTTCAGGTTCGCAATCGCCTCCTCCAGCTTTCCGGCGGAGGCGGGACTGACATGCTCGAGGAGCAGAACGTTCTCGACCGGATCGTCGGTTTCGGCCGTTTCGGGCAGCAAGCGATCTTTGCCCATGATAATTCCGCCCTCTTTCTCCACCTCATCCACCCCGGCGGCCGTGATCGCAAATCCCCCGGTGTCGGTACGCTCGATCCAGTGTTTCTCCTTCAAGTACCACACGTGGAACTCGAGCATCTTCTCCGGCCAACCCAGGTACTGGGCGAGGCGCCAGGTCCCCACCCCGCTTTTTCCGGGTCCTGGCGCCTCTCGATATACAGGATCGAGAGGATCTGGCGCCTGATGTGCGCGTCCGGCGTGAACCCGCCAGGGGCCTGGGCCTGCGCGTAGGCCCGCCACCGGCGCTCCTTCCTTTCGGCGTAGCTCACGTCGTAGGCCGCACGCTTCTCCGGTTGGCTCAGAACCTTGTAGGCTCGCGTGACGATATCGAACTTTTCGACGCTGCCAAACCCCTTGTTGTCCGGGTGGTAGCGTTTGGCCAGCAGCCGATAGACCCGTTCGATCGTCTCCTGGTCGGCATTGGGGCTCACCTGCAGGTCTTCGTAGAAATCCTCAAAACCTTCGTCCATCGTGGATATCCCTTCAAGTTTCAGGGGGTCACATCTTGATTCTTGATTTTAAATGCAAGGGATGGAACCAGCCGCAAACGGACGCAGGCGGGCGCGGACGAAAAACACTATCAGCCACAGACCCACACGGACGTTTCCCCCGGCGACGCGCCGGAGGAAAAGGTGCTGCCGGCATCGCCGGATGACCGGGTTTGCGCGGGAGATTGTTCCGACTCTCAATGAATATCTTCCGAAATAACATGTTCACCACAGAGGCACAGAGAGCGCAGAGGGGTGCGAGATTTTTTCCTTTGCCGTTGAGAGCGGCGGCAAAGGAAAACCGCTCAATGGTTCCACCGGCTTTATTGGTTGGGTTTGTTCAATTCGTTTAGTCGTTGAGAAATTGGGATTACGGTAAAATAATCTTGTCGATTTGGCTCACCTGCTCGAAGTGGCGATCCCGTGTGAGAAGGGTTCCCCCCACGCTCATGCAGCAGGCGGCTATCCAGACATCATTGATAGGGATGCGGGTACCATTGTTGGTGAGCGCCGAAAAAATGATAGCGTATTTGCGTGCAACATCTTCATTCACATGGACGAAGGAGACATCCAGCGTCGCAACAAAGTGATGGAACTTTTCTTCGTTGTAGCGGGTGCGGTTTCCTTTTATGAACCCATAAAAGAGTTCACCCATTACGATGGCCGGCAAAAGTATTTCCGTGCTTTGCATCGCTAAAAGATCCACCACGTCCGGTCTGCCCCTCGCAAAGTCGACATAGATGTTGGTATCCAGGACAGCCCTCATTGCCAGTCGGCCTCATCTATTTTCTCGAAAATCATCAGGTCTTCACTCAATCGGGAGGCTTCTTTCGGACTTAGCCAGCCGGCGGTTTTTCGGATGGTTTGTTCGCGGTTCTCAACTAATCCCAGTTTCTCATCCACGGCGTCAAGTATGAAGCCCGTCTTTGTCTTGCCTGCCTTTCTTGCCGCCCGGTTGATGAGCTCTTCTTTTTTCGGGGGAATCCTCAGACTGATAGGCACAAGTGCACCTCCTGTATCGCAATTTTATAGAAATGTATCGCAGCCCTTGACTTTTGTCAAACGCTGAAAGTTGGGGGTCACATCTTGACGGGTTGTTGCCCAAATAGATCAGATAGGTCTCGCAAGCGCTGGACGGATGGGGGACGGACGGATGGGGATGGGGTAGAGTAGAGGGCAGATCAAAAGCCGCACCCTTCTGACATTTCGTCGCACGCGATTACCCTGAAACACAGATTTATATTGGTTGCATTGGTTTTATTGGTTATCTGCAAAGATCGGTCGTCTGCGCATGTCTGCGTGCGTCTGCGGCTAATCCCACACTCTTTATCCTTATTATCCTTATGCAAAGAAAAAAGCTGGTATCTGCCGCGGACCGACGCGGACGAACGCAGACGAGAACCACTGGCAAAATATTTTCAGGTTTCCAACTTGCCAAAACGGAGAGAGGGGCTCAAGCTCTATAGCGAAACACTTTTGGCCAGCTTCTGCGAAACGATGGCATTTAGGGATATGCCCGCTTTTGCCGCCTCGATGGCCAGAGCCCGGTGCAGGCGCCGGTCGATGCGCACGTTGAATTGGCCGCTGTATTTCTTTCGCACCGGCGCCAGAGGAACCTTTTCGCCGTGCTTAGTGTAACTTTCTTTTACGCCTTCCCATGCCGTAGCCAACTCAGCCAGCGCCCGCTCTGGTGATTCCCCGAAGGCGGATACACTCGGCAGCTCGACAAAATGAGCCAGATAATCACCATCCTCATCCAAAAACACATTGACGGTAAATCCATCGAACCGGTCAGACTTTTTCATTTTCAACCTCATATTGCCTCAGGAATTGCTCGACCTGATATCCCTTGGCCTTCCGCTCCGGCCCTCCTGAGCAGAGAGCCTGTGCCCTGTCGGAGAGTACCAAATCCGGTGGCTGCCTTTTTGGTGATCGAAGGTCCAGCCCGCCTGGCGCAAAAGTGTCTGAAATTCACCGAAGGAAAGGCCCTTCGGGTTGCTCATGGCCCGGGCAAACAGCTTTTCCCGTTTGGTCATGTTGTAACCATATGCAGTTACAAGTTAAAAATCAAGGGTACCGGCCCCTTTGCCGGCCATAACACCACTCCTTCTTTCTCGATCATATCGCGCAGGCGAGCATCGGGTTTTCGATTCGAACCCCTCGCACGATCTGCTTGCTCCCCTGCCCCACAGCACTCAGGCTGCCGACCAGCGGTCTTCCCTGCGGGTGCAGCCCGCAACCGTCTGCTTGCCTGCCGCCCGACTCCCCGAATCCGGATGGCGGAGTTCCCGCCGGAGGCCATCGGGCCAACTTTATTGTCAACTTTCTCCCCAGAAGGCCGAAAAACATTTGCGTGAGGGTCCACAATATCTTTCCCCGAAGGGAGGAGGGGGCATGTTCTGGTCAGGTCTGATCTTGGGTCTCATTGTGGGCGGCAACATAGGGTTAATGGTAGCCGTCCTGATGGTTGCCGCGCGCAGAGACGATCCCGAGAGGGTTCTGGAAAGCCCTGCCGTGGATGTGGCGGTGATGGAGGAGGCGCCCGATGCCGATTGGCGCACTCCCGTCGGCAGAAATGCGGTGTATGGGCGGGGCATAGCGGTGCCCACGGTTACAAGCGAGCCCGGCTGAAGGCGACTGCCATCGAGCCCGACTCGATAGCCTTTCGGATCGGGGTCTGACGGGCGGTGGGGTTTCCCTGTCGCGCCCGACCGGGTAGCGCGCCAAAGCGCTTGCGTCTTCGCCGCCCGCGGGTGGTCCGGGGTCCTTGGGCGCGATTGCAGCCCGGGCCGGCGAAAGGTTCATCGGTTCTGATGCGGGGCAAGCAGTCAGGGGCGCGGAAAAGCAGTGCGCCGGTGATGGCCTGCTAAAGCAGCCCACGAAAGGGTTCGCATATGTCCGGGATCTCCGCATCAACGGCAAGGTGTTGGAAGCGGCCACTACCTAGCACCCCCAAGCTCCTGAAGGCCTTCGGCGGTATGCGCGCGGCGTTCATCGGCACGCGCTTGATCGACCACAGTATGTCGAGACGAGGCTAAACGAGGGTGCCGCCAATGCCACCGTCAACCGCGAGCTTGCGGCCCTGAAGCGCATGTTCAACCTCGGGGTGCGCCAGACCCCGCCCCTGGTCGACCGGGTGCCCTACATCCGGATGCTGCGGGAGAACAACGCGCGCAAGGGGTTTTTCGAGCACGACGAGTTTCTCGCCCTGCGAAACGCACTCCCCGCCTACCTGAAGGGAGTCGTCACCTTCGCCTACAAGGTCGGCTGGCGCCACTCGGAGATCACCGGGCCGACCTGGAAGCAGGTGGACCGGCAGCTGGGGATCGTGCGGCTGGAAGTCGGCGAGACCAAGAACAGCGAGGGCCGCACGGTTTACCTCGACGAGGAGCTCAAGGCCGTCTTCGAGCAGCAGTGGGAGAGGCGCAAGCAGGCAAAGAAGACTCCTGCCCTGGGTGTTCCTGAACCACTGGGGCACCGACCGGCTGAAGGTCTTCCACAAGGAGTGGAAAAAGGGTTGCCGGGCGGCCGGGATTGGGTTAAAGATTTTTCACGATTTCAGGCGCACCGCGGTCCGCAACATGGTCCGCGCGGGGGTGCCCGAGCGCGTGGCGATGATGGTGTCCGGCCACAAGACCCACTCGGTCTTCGACCGCGACAACATCGTCAACGATTATAGACCTGAAGCTTGCCGCCGCCAGGCAGGCCGCCTACATCGACTCGCTCCACGGGCACAATTTGGGCACAGTTGGCCAATTTGGAACCTACAACGTGGCACAACCGGAAACATAACCACCTGATTTTATTGAGACGCCCCTGTAGCTCAGTGGATAGAGCACCAGATTCCTAATCTGGGTTTGCGCAAGTTCGATTCTTGCCAGGGGCACCATCCATCCCCACCCGTCTTGCTGTATCGGGCCCGCGGTACTCGAGCTATTGTGCTACGTAGATGCACCTTTCATGTCATGCGTCCCCCTTTCAGATGCCTCCACTGCTTGTCAAGCCTGCCGGGCTAGTACACCCCGAGGAACCTCAAGACCACCACGATTACCACGATGACGCCGATAATATAAAAGATGTTGTTCATACGTTTTCTCCTGCGATCGGTGTGTTGATTATCGATTTCTTTTTCGTCGTGAAATACGGCCGCTGAGTCGTTGAAAAGCTGTCCTGGCTGCTCAGCTAAGGACAACAACAAAACTATAGGGATGACACCTATCCTCTGCAACTGCCTTGCCGACTTCCGGATAGCCATCGAAGTTTTTTATGAGCAAACGATTGCGAGTGGTTATATGAGCGTTGAGGAGCATATAGAAATGTGGGAGGGTTCGTTGGGCCTCAACATGGGGTGAAACCTCAATGGATGGAGGGGCCTTTAGGGTTTCTCCCTAAAAAAAATTGAAAATGGGATGCTATATTTCGGGTCTGTTCGGAAGAGAAATGGATCGAGGAGCTCGGTTTGAGATGGGTTTCAGAACGAACCGAACGGCCGCACCAGGACCTTCATCTGCTCCCGGCGGGCGAACTCGTCCGCGTGGGTCTGGGCGGCCTGGCGGCTGGGGAAGTCGCCCACCCTCACCGTGTGCCAGGTGCGGTTCTGGCCATCGCGGATCTCGAGGATGTAGGCCCGCACCCCTTTCCCCGTCAGCTTGGCGACCAGCTGCCGTGCGTTTTCAGGCTGCAGGAAGGCACCCACCTGCACGGAATGGGTCATGCGCGCAGGGGCGGGCGCAGGGGGCCGGGATGCCTGCACGACCGCAGCCGGTGGCGGCGGATCGGGCCGGGGAGGCGCGGGGAGCTCCGGCAGGGGCTCGGCGGGCGGGGCCGGCGCCGAGGCCGGCTCGGGTGTGGCCGGCAGGGACAGCACCACCGGTTCGCCGGCGACCGGGGGCACAGGGGCTTCGTTCCGCCGCGCGAAGTAGACGCCGGCAACGAGCACAAGCCCCCCCACCAGACCGGCCGCCGCTGTCCTGAAGAGGAAACGCCCGCGGCGCTGCCGGCCGGGCTCCTCCGAGAATTCGCCCGTGGCCTCCACCGCAACCGCGCGGCCGATGGCGGCGTCCTGGCGGTTGTGTGCCAGGCCCAGGGCTGCGGCACACACCCGGTTGATGAGCCGGGGGTTGCCCTGCGTGTGCCGGAAGATCACGTCTATGGCCTCCCGGGTGAACGCCGGATTCGCGCCCTCCGCGTGGAGGTCCATGCGCTGGCGGATGTAGACCGCAGTCTCGTCCTGCGTGAGCGGGCCGATTTCGTAGCAGACCGACACGCGCTGCCCCATCTGCCGCAGCGCGCGCGAGTCGAGCAGCTCGAGCAGGCCCGGTTCGCCGACCAGGACGATCTGGATCAGCTTCTCGCGCGTGGTTTCGAGGTTCGAGATCAGCCGGACCTGCTCGAGGACCTCCGCGGGCAGGGTCTGGGCGTCGTCGATGAAGACCATGACCTTCCGGCCGGCAACCCGCTGCTGCATCAGGAAGCGGTTCAGGCCGTCTGTCAGTTCCTTGGTGCTCTCGCCCGCCGTCTCCAAGCCGAACTGCCGGGTGATATGCCGCAGGAGCTCCCCCGAGGTCTGCTGGGAACCCGAGAGATAGGCCACCGCCGCCTGCGCCGGCGCCAGCCCGCTCACGAACGCGCGGCAGGCGCTGGTTTTCCCGACTCCCCGCTCTCCGGTGATGACCGTGAAACCTTCGCCTTCCGTCAGCGCGTAGCTCAGGTGGGCGGCCGCCTCCTGCTGGTGCCGGCCGACGAAATAGTGGGCGATATCGAAGCTCGAGGCGAACGGGTTGTCGCGGGCAGGGGGATCCATCCCGATCCTTCGGTTTGGGCGTCAGGGGGTGACCGGTTGCGAGGATGCACCACGGGCCAGCGGATGTCAACCGGGCGCAGTTGCAGTCGGCGCCCCGGTCCAGTATAAGAGGGCGGCACCGCGAACCCGTTCGCCCACCCGAAGGAGGTCAGGCCATGTTCATGGATCTGTTGAGGAGACGCCGCAGCATACGCCGGTACACGGACCAGCCGGTCGAGCCGGAAAAAATCGACCTGCTGGTGGAAGCGGCCCTGCGGGCCCCCTCGTCCCGCGGGGTCAACCCCTGGGAGTTCGTGGTCGTGACCGACCGCGCCATGCTCGCCCGTCTGGCGCAGGCCAAGGAGCACGGCTCCGCCTTCCTGAAGGATGCCCCGCTCGGGCTCGTCGTGTGCGCGGATTCGCGGAAATCAGACGTCTGGGTGGAGGACGCGTCGATCGCCACGATCATCGTCCAGCTGGCGGCCGCATCGCTCGGCCTCGGCAGCTGCTGGGTCCAGGTCCGCCAGCGCCCGCACTCGAAAGACCGGGCGGCCCAGGATTACGTCGCGGAGCTGTTGCACCTGCCGCCGGGGGTAATGGTCGAGGCGGTCGTGGCGGTCGGGTACCCGGCCGAAGGCAAATCCGCCCACCCCCAGGACGCGCTGCTCTGGCTGCAGGCCCACCGCGGCGTCTTCGGCCGGCCCTACGGCAAGCCCGGGGCCTGAGCGCGCCATGTTCGCCTACCAGGAGCACCAGCGTTACTTCGCCCAGGCGGCCGAAGGCTTGGAGGAGTCGAGCGCGGAAGAGCTGCGCGGGCTGGGCGCCCGCGACCTCAGCCCGTCCTACCGCGGCCTCTATTTCGCCGCGGACCAGCCGACCCTCTACCGCATCACCTACCGCAGCCGGCTGACCACCCGCATCCTGGCCCCGCTCGCCGCGTTCCCCTGCCACTCGACCGACTACATGTACCGCAAGGCCAAGCTGATCCCCTGGAAGGAGATCATGGGGGTGGATCAGACCCTGGCGGTGTTCGCGAACCTCTCCAACAGCAAAATCCGCCACTCCCAGTACGCCGCGCTCTGCCTCAAGGACGCGGTCGTGGACTACTTCCGGGAGGACTGCGGCCGGCGGCCGAACGTGGAGCGGACCGACCCGGACGTGTGGCTCAACGTCTTCGTGGACAGCAACCGCGCGGTCATCAGCCTCGACGTCTCGGGCGGGTCGCTGCACCGCAGAGGCTACCGGCGGGAGGCCGTCGAGGCTCCCATGCAGGAGACGGTGGCCGCGGCCATCGTGCGGTGGACCGAGTGGGAGGGCGCTCAGACGCTGGTCGACCCGATGTGCGGCTCCGGGACCTTGCTGGCCGAGGCGCTGATGCACTACTGCCGCATCCCCGCCGGCTACCTGCGCTCCCGCTTCGGGTTCGAACGGATGCCGGACTTCGACCGGGCCGTCTGGGACACGGTGCGGGAAGCCGAGAACCGCCTGATGCGGCCGCTCCCGGAGGGGGTGATCGAAGGCAGCGACATCGCCGCCGACGCGGTGGCGCTCGCCGCCGAGAACCTGCGCCGGCTCCCCCACGGGGCCTCCGTCCGCGTGCAGCGCACGGACTACCAGCGCCGGCAGGACCTGGGCGGCCGGGTCATCGTCTGCAACCCGCCCTACGGCATCCGCCTGAAGCAGCCCGGCGGCATGGAAGGGTTCTATCGAGAGCTCGGCGACTTCCTGAAACACAGCTGCCAGGGCTCGACGGCCTTCCTCTACTTCGGCGACCGCGCGATGCTCAAGCACATCGGTCTGAAGCCGTCCTGGAAGCGGCCGCTCAAGAACGGCGGGCTCGACGGCCGACTGGCCAAGTTCGAAATGTATTAGCAGGCTGCCCGAGAATTCCCCGATAACGCGGGCGCAGCTACCCGCTCCAGTAGTCCGTGACCTCAAACGTCCGGCGCTTGATCTCGCCGATGAAACGGGTAAGTGTTCTGCCGTCCGCGGCCGCGAGCGCCCGCTCCGGGAAGTTCCAGCGCCGCCTCCATCTCCGCGAGGCTCCGAAATACAATTCGGTCACCTGGAGAGGTCGTCGCCGGCGCTGCACCCTTGAGTGACCAGCAAGCAGCACGGCGATGGCGGTCCCGAAGCCATCCCCGCCTGCGGGCAGCGTTTCGAGTCGACCGGCGATCTCTCGGATTTCGGCTTCGCTCAGGCTCGCGACCCGGGCCTGCACTTCCGCCGGATCCAGCCCCTGGGCCAGAAGCGCAGCCCGAACCTCCTCACGGGCCAGCAGTTGCATCACCTGATCCCTGTCGACCGGCGCATTCGAGACGCCGGCAGCCGAATCGGTCCCGATCAAAACCGCCAGCGCAGGCTGGCAGGGAAGCGCGATCGTTACGGCCACCAGGAGCATCAGGATGAAACCCGGCCGTCCATTTCGGTGAATTCGTACCATGGCGATCCCCCTTTTTCCTGCCGCGTTCCGAGGCAGCGGCCAGTGATCTGATTTCCAACTGTCCTACTGTTGGAAACGGTCATGCGCGTTGTCAACATCCTTGCGACTCCCGGCACGATGATGCGGCCGTCGCACCCCGGCAACGCCCCCTCCCCCACAGCCCCGGCCGTCACAGGTCCGGGTGCAGCTCCACGCGGCGGTTCTGGGCGCGCCCCTCGGCCGTGTCGTTGCCGGCGACGGGTTGCGCGGCACCGAACCCCATGGCGCGGATGCGCTCGGGCGCGATCCCCTGCTTGACGAGATAGTCGCGCACGGCCTTGGCCCTGGCGTCCGAGAGCTTCCGATTGAGCTCCAGCGAACCCGTGTTGTCCGTGTAACCGCGCACCTCGCCCGTCATCGCAGGGTTCATCTTCAGAATTTCCACCACCTCGTCCAGGACTGCGGGGTTCTTGATCACGGCCTTGCCGACATCGAAATTGACGTCGCGCAGCTCCCAGCAGCCGGTGGCATTGACTTTGACGCCTTTGGGCGTGTTCGGGCACTTGTCGATGTCGTCCGGCACCCCGTCGCCGTCGGAGTCCGGGACCGTGGCGGGGGCCGGGGTCGGAGCCGGTGTCCCGGCACAGCCCGCGAACGACATGACCAGGAATACTGCGAGAATGGCTGCCGCGAGTTGCTTGTACATTCGTCCATCCCTTTCAACTCTATTGTTCCAAGCCGACTCAATGTGGAAGAAGAAACGTTTCCGATCAGGTGCGCTTCAGAGCGTCGCCTGAATCGGTATAGTCAGGTCTCCGAAGGCAAGTCATAGGTAACCTTGGTGCCGTCAAGTTTGACAATACCCAGTTTACATAAAGAAACGACCAAGGAAGAAATCTGATGTTCAGGGAGTTCTTTCTTGAAGAGAGCATGCAAGGTTCCCAATAGAGTCTTTTGGGCCCGTGGCTTGGCCGTCTTTAGTTTGACCAGATGGGCAACCGCCATCTCAATGTGAGCATCGGATGACGATGGGAGGGGGGACTTGAAACAGGGCATGCTCGCGATGGAGGCGGAACGCTGCACAGATATCCCCTTAGCCCTGATATGTTTTATGAGAGGGTCGAACCCTGTGTCTTTTGAAATGATGTGAAAGAACGCCAACGATTCTGAAGCGGAGAGCATGCCAATGTAGTACGCGATGTGGAAGTCGAGCGCATTTGCGCCGGAAGACTCGAGAAGAACATACTCGGCGTTCGCTCCCAACGCTTGAATGGCGGCAGCAAGAGCGACGGGAATTTTAGCTTGATTTGCGCCTAAAAACACTTTGACCTTGAACGGCCCATCGCGAAGCAGTTCAAGATCCGAAGGTTGGACGTTCTCGTAGTCGATCAGGACGTAGTTCGTTCTCAACGCTTCGCTCCGGTCTTCGCCCTGCAGGCCCCGGCATCACTCACTGTGACGTTCGCCTGCAATTCTTTGCGTACTCGGTTTAACCACCTTGATACTATCACAAACTTGCCGCAATTCCATATAGGCCGGGTGATATCCCTTCCCAGAAAAGATAGGAACAGGCACCATCCATCATATAGGCGTTGATCTGGAAAATTCCCCATAGGCGCTCCGGTCTTCGCCGGGTGGGCCCAAACATAAACTATTATGACGATTGCCTGTAATTCTTTGAGGACTCAGTTTAACCACATTGATACCATCACAAACTTACCGAAATTCAATATATGTCGGATGAAATTACCGACGTGGCGGTAATCTGTGAATATACCCTTCGCCCGGTCGATATCTGTGACTTTTGTCTCCCCAGAATTTTATTCGTTTTGCTGTCAGTAATGCAAGTTACAAACTGGGTGGCTTATTTGTGATATAATACTGAACGGCCAAGCACGGTTGCGCCGCCAACAAATTTTATCATCAGGTCGTTGCGAAGACACTCAGCGCCGCTCCGATAATTTTAAAAAACTGCCGACGGTCGGTTAATCACTGCCCTCTTTTATGCTTTTTTCTCTACCCGGCTTCTTACGTCGTTGATTACGCCCATCAACCGCGCTTGAAATTCCGCATGCTTCACTGCAGCGTCACTCTTGATAGTTGAAACACTCTCATGGGCAACCCTCCGTCCTGAGCATACAAGATCGGCGAGCGTCCTGAGAGTTTCCACGACATAGAGGTTACTCTCTGAGATCGCCCGGGTTGCAGCCTCGTTCAAGCCATCAGCGTGAACTTCTGGCTGAAAATACTTCCGGTATACTGACAGATGAAAGTTAGCCCATTTGGCGAGGTTGGTCACGCCGTCCTGGCGCCCAATCCACTCGTTGAAGCACTCGGAGGCGGCCACGTAAAAATCATCAGTAGTGCGATCGATGAAATCGTAATCTTCGTACCCTGGCCGTACGACTTTGAGCCTGCCTTCTTTCTTGAGTTCTCGCTCGATGGGGGTCCCCGCATAAGGAAGCATCTTGCAAAACGTAACAGGCGCCGACCCGTCACCGCATATATTTTTGAGAAAATCGAGGTTCTCTTGCACTGACTCATAGGTGGTCGTAGGGTCGAAGAGCATGAAGCCGTATTCGTAGTTGATCCCCAATTCTTTCAGCGTTTTGACGGCCTGGACGTTCGTTTCAACGGTCAGGCGCTTGTTCATGAGACGCAGACCGGAGTCCGTGCCGGATTCTATGCCCAGGTAAACTAGTGAGAGACCCGACTCTTTCATCCCTTGGAAAATCGACGGCTTAATCTCGTCGCACCGGCAACTGATCTTCCACATAATCTTGTCATTAAGCCCTTTTTCGCGAAGCGCTTCACAAAACCTTGTTGTCCACTCTCTACCCGCTTTCTTGGCTACCGGGAAATCATCGTCCTGAAACATAAAAATCGCGCAGCCCATCTCGTTGTACAGCAGTTCAATTTCACGCGCCACCATCTCCGAGCGCCGCACCCGCTTGGACGGCCCCGGGGGCTTGGAGTAGAATTCCCGTATGCTGCAGAACGAGCAGTTAAAAACACAACCCCTGCCGGCCATTATCGTGGCAATCTTCTTCCCGAGGACGGACTGTCTGACCGGGTAGCGAACAGGGGGCGGAAAATTGTCAAGATCTTTTTCGAGGGGACGCAGAGGATTGACTATATTCGACGCATTGTTTCGGTAGGCAATCCCATGTACATCTCTCCACTCTTCAGCTCTGGAAATGGATTTCACCAGCTCGAGGAAGGTGTACTCCCCCTCGAAGAGTGCTACCGAATCGATTTGCGGGATGATGCTCAGGATCTCATCATGCCGAAGACTCGGGTAATGCCCTCCAATGCAGAAATGGGACGTGACCCCGTGAGCCCTCAGGTAGTCAATTAACTCGGCAAAATCGTAAAGGTGGTATTGAAAAATTAAAGAAAAGCCAACCACCAAGGGATCCAATCTCCGGATCTCCTCCAAGACCTTTTCCTTCCCTAGTCTGACGTCGATTATCTTTATCTTGAAGCCGTTCTGCAAAAGTACCGACGCTATGTAACCAATTCACCCGCTTCCACTACCGCCAGCACCACTTGGCGCGGCGGAAGCGGTTGCGGTCGAGCTGCTGCCGGGGGTGCCCGAAGCCGGCGGCGTGGCGCCGGCTTCGCAAGGCGTCACGACGGCGCCGACTTCGGCGCACACGGACGCGGAGAAGGCGCTTTCGTTGCCGGCGGTGTCGTACGCGGTTATCGCGAAGTGGTACGTGGTGTTCGGCTGCAACCCGCTGACGGTGAATTCCGGCGAGTCCGCATCGGGAAGATCGGAAATGCCGACGTACCCGAAGAAATCGTAAGGCGGCCCGTCCGCGCCGGCCTTGAAATAGACGCCGTAGCCCTCGAGATCGCTGTCCCGGTTGGCGTCCCAGGCCAGCGCGACCTCCTCGGCATGGCTCCGGGTGCCGAAGAGGATCAGACCGATCAGAAGCAGGATCGAAGACAACCTCGTTCCGAGTCCCCTGGGCATGGCCAACTGGATTCCCCCCTTGCGCGCTGCGACCGATGCGTCCGCAGTTGCAACGCGCCTGCCAAAACCCGGGAGCGCGAATAATGATCCAGGAAAACCGTCGCTTAGCTTCGATGACGGTCGGGATTCGGATTGATTGACGGGGTAGTTTTTGCCGGCCCGACCGGGTCCGGACCGGTCGATCTTGCCCGCAGGGGGACAATCGGGAGGAGTAGATGGCGGGGTGCGGCAGGAAATCCCTGCGCGGGTCCGAGAACAGGGGTGGACCGGACCTGTCGGGCGAGTGGGGCCCGGGCTGCGACGGCGATTATGGACCGATCCACAGAGGCGGAAAAAACGCTTTTATCTGAGCAGCCGGGTTTGCCCGGTCCGGATCGCGTCTATCAGTATTTTTCCTGTTATTGCAAGCTTTCCCAGCCGACCCTTCTTGTGCGCCATGATGATCGCATGCAGCTCGTCCCGGGTCCGCGGCGGCCGGACTTCTTGAGGCTTCTTGTGCAGCGCCAAGGCCTTTTCCGGGCAGGCCGGGACGCAGACGCCGCACCCGATGCAGCGGTTCAGGTCGATCCGGGCTTTCCCGTCTGATGCGGACACGCGTGCCGCCCCCACCTGGCAGCGGCGTTCGCATGCGCCGCACCCGTTGCACGCGTCCGCAGCGACGACCGCATAAAAATTCGAAGCCCAGAAATCCACGGGCTTCGGCAGGCCCTTCTGCATGCCGAGCATCCCGCAGCAGCACCCGCAGCACGAGCAGATGAATTCGGCCGTTTCCGAGTTGGAGGGTTGCAGCACCAGCCCCTCTTTCTGGTTCTCCTCGAGGATCGAAAGGGACTCGTCGCGCGAGATTTGCCTTCCGATCCCGTTGCGCAGCGCGGCCTCGGCCAGACTGCCGGTCGCAAAACAGGTGTCCTTGCGGCGCGTGGCCCGGCAGGGTTCGCCGCTCAACGCCTTTTTCTTGCGGCAGATGCACTCGAAGATGGCAAAGGGCTCCTCGGCCTGCCGCAGCAGCACCGCCACCTCATCGTAGGTGCTCACGCGGTGCTGCGGCTGGATGCTCCGGGCGATGGGAATGGTGCGCATTTGGGGCAGCTTGGTGCTGAGGAATTCTATCCCGAATTTCCTCTGGGACGTGTACGCGTCGAAATCCCTGATAAAGCCTTCGGTCAGCTTGTCGACCTGGAACTCGAACATCCCGACCACCAGCGGGGCGTTGCAGTAGAACTTGCGGCCATCCTTGATTTGCAGTTCGATCCCGCCTTTTCTTTCAAGACCGTCCAGGATCGTTTCCAGGCGCTCCCGCGATGGGACCAGATGGCCGGCGCGAGCGAACACCGTTTCGATGTTCTCCGGCCTGTAGCTCAGGCAGGCGGCGATCCGGGCTTCTTCGGGTGTGAAAATGCGCTTCAGGATCCTCAGCTCGGCGCCGGACCGGGTGGCCGGAAAGCCGATGGGCTGCCGGTCCAAATGGCGGCGCAGATCAGCATAGACCTTGTCATTCTCTTCCAAGCCGCACCTCGACGTTGCCGCACAAACCGGGCGGCGGTCAGCGGTAGAGCAGATGGTACCCGATCACGGCCGCCGCCAGGGACGCGCCGAGCAGCGCGACCGGCCGCCAGTTCGTCTCCGGCGCGACTCCCGGCGGGCTCGGGGCTGGGGTCGCGCAGTCGACCGCCGCGGCCGCCTCGCCGGTTCCCGACACGTCATCGAGACCCAGCGCCACCGACAGGTCCCGGCTGCACTCCCGGACGGTCACGACGTCGATCCGCTCCAGGTTGGCGCCGTAGCCGTAGAGCAGCGCGTGGTCGCAGACCATGTTGACCAGGCGCGGGTAGCCCTGCGACAACCGGTGGACTTCGCGGATGGCATCCTGCGTGAACAGCGGCGTGTCCCTGCCGACCACCTTGAGCCGGTGCTCGATGTAGCTCAGGGTTTCCGCCCCGGTGAGGGGTTCGAGGTGGCAGTGCGCGGCGACGTTCTGACGGGCCCCGGAACTCTCCGCCTGCTGCAGCAACTGGTGGAGCTCGAGCTGGCCGACAAAAACGACCTTGAGCGGCGTGCGGCCGGATGGCTTCGAAATTGACAGCTCCGCGGTGGTCTCGAGAACCTCCGGTTTCAGGCGCTGGGCCTCGTCGACGATGACCAGCACGGTCCGGCACGCCGCAAACGCCTGCGGGAGAAAGCGCGCGAGCGCCGCACCGAAATCCGCGCAACTGCCGAATTGGAGCCCCATCTCCAACTCGGCCGCCAGGGCGTTGCAGAAATCGAGCGCCGAAAGGTCCGGGTCGTCTATCGTGAGGAAAATGGCGGCGACACCGTCCAGCCGAGCCATCCCCTGGATCAGGCTGGTCTTCCCCGTCCCGACGTCGCCGGTCAGCACCAGGCAGCCGCCGCCCTCGAGGATGCCGCGTTTGAGGGCTTCGAAGGCCCGGGCGTAATTGCCGCTCAGCCAGAGAAACTGCGGGTCTGGGCTGATGCTGAACGGGGGCTGGTTCAAACCGAAATGCTGCAGGTACATAATGCTCCCTTCGTGCGCACGCCGGGCACCTTCGGCAGTCGATGTGGGTACGGTCGAAGTAAATAGGACGGATCGCGTCATGATTTCAAGCGGGCCGTCCGTCCGAGCGCTCTCCTCGTGCCGTCGCTTTGACCTCATGCACGTTTTATACTAAATTGATTTCACCACCCCAATCATGGAAGACCGATCATGACGTTCAAACGCAGCTTCACTCCGGACCCCTCGCCCAGCGAACGGCGTTCGGGCTTGAACCGCCGCTGGATCAAGGCCCCCTACGACGGGGTCGACCGCCGCAGCAGGCAGGACCGACGCGGAGAGGCCGCTTTCGAAGAACTCGTCGCCGCCGATTCCGACCCGGCGCGTGACGAATCGCTCGAGGCCTTGCTCGTCTCCACCTCCGTGCGCCTCGAGGCCCTGGCCCGGCTCCTGATCCAGAAGGGCGTCCTGAGCCACCAGGAGCTGGCCGACGCGCTCCGCGCCATGCAGCAGGAATACGAGCGCCCCCGGCTCAAAAAAGAATGACGGCCGCCCATCCCCCGATGCGCATTCTTCTGACCGGCGGCGAGGGCCAGCTCGGCACCGAGCTGATCGCGCAGGCGCCCCGCTTCGGCATCCACCTCGTCGCGCCCACCCTCGCGCAGATGGACCTGACCCGGCCCGCCGCTGTCGACGCGGCGTGGGACGCGGCCCGACCCGCAGCCGTGATCAACGCGGCCGCCTACACGGCCGTGGACCGTGCGGAGACCGAGGCGGAGCTGGCCTTCGCGATCAACGCCGCCGCCCCCGCCCGCATCGCCGCCCGCTGCAGCGCCGAAAACATTCCGCTCGTCCACATCAGCACCGACTACGTGTTCGACGGGTGCAAACGGGAGCCCTACCGCGAGGAGGACCCCGTCGCCCCGCTCGGCGTCTACGGCCGCAGCAAGGCCCAAGGAGAGACCGCCGTGCGCGCGGCGCTCGACCGGCACGTCATCGTGCGCACCGCCTGGCTTTACAGCGCCCACGGCGCCAACTTCGTCAAGACCGTGATGCGCCTGATCGCGGAAAAGGACGAGCTGCGCATCGTGGACGACCAGGTGGGCTCGCCGACCTGCGCCGAAGACCTGGCTGCGACGGTTCTCGCCATCGCCGCACGCGGCGCCGGAACCCCCTGGGGCACCTACCACTACTGCGGCGCCGGGACGACCTCCTGGTGCGGGCTGGCGCGCCACGTGCTCGACACGATGGCGGCGCGCGGCCGCATCCGGGGCTACCGCCTCACCCCGATTGCCACGGCCGACTACCCCACCCCGGCCCGGCGGCCGGCCTACTCGGTCCTGGACTGCCGGCGCATCGAAGATTGCTTCGGGGTCGTGCGGCCCCCCTGGCAGGACGGCGTGGAGAAGACGGTCGATCGCCTGTTGAGCGCCCAGGCCCCGCAGTAGCGGCTTAACATTTTATCTAACTGTTTTTATTATAGAATCAAAGCCGCCGGCGGCCCGTTGCGCTTGACCTCGAAGCTCCTTTCGTAATAAGATGCGTACAATGGAATCCATTTCCGCCAAAGACGCGCCCGTTCTGGTGGTCGACGACGACGAGGGGTTGCTGCTGAGCATCAAGGCGACCCTGATCAGCTCCGGCCTCCCCGAACCGGCGCTGGTGTCCGACAGCCGCCGGGTCATCGACCTGCTGCGGCAGCACCGCTATCGCCTGGTGCTGCTGGACCTCATGATGCCCCACATGGGAGGCATGGAGGTGCTGCAGCTCATCCGCGAGGAATTCCCGGACACGGACTGCGTCATCGTCAGCGCGATGGACGACGTGCCCACCGCCGTCGCCGCCATGAGCAGCGGCGCGATCGACTACCTCGTCAAGCCGCTGAACAGCGAGCGGCTCGTGGCGCTGGTCAGCAGCCACCTGGAACGCTACCGCTTCCGGGACGAGCTGGCGCGGGTCGGCCGCAAGAAGATATTCGCCAACCTGAAAAACCCCGACGCCTTCAGTCGCATCATCGCCGAAGACGAGTCCATGGCGCTGGTGTTCCACCAGGTGGAGGCCGTGGCCGGCACGGACTACAGCGTCGTGATCAACGGCGAGTCCGGGACGGGCAAGGAGATGATCGCGCGGGTGATCCACCAGCTGAGCCACCGCGCCAAGGCGCCCTTCTACGCCGTCAACATGGCCTCGTTCAGCAAGACGCTCTTCGAGGACGAATTCTTCGGGCACGCCAAGGGGGCCTACACCGATGCGGGGGCCGAACGCCGCGGCTTTTTCGAGGCGGCCAACGGCGGCACCCTCTTTCTCGACGAGATCACCGAGCTCGACCCCTCGCTGCAGGCCAAGCTGCTGCGCGTGATCGAGGAACGCGAGTTCTACCGGCTCGGCAGCACCGAGATCCGCAACGTGGACGTGCGCATCATCGCGGCCACCAACCGGGACATCCCGGACGAGATCCTCAAAGGCCGGTTCCGGGCGGACCTGTTCTACCGCATCAACACCTACAACATCAAAATCCCGCCGCTGCGCGAGCGCACGAGCGACATCCTTCCGCTCGCCCGCTTCTTCCTTAAGCTGCACGGCGAGGCCAACCACAAAAAGGTCGACGACCTGGCCCCCGACCTGGCCGAGCGCCTGCTGAACCACCCCTTCCCCGGCAACGTGCGCGAGCTCGAAAACATGATGGCCGCCGCGGTCCTGCTGGAGAAGGGCAAAACGCTCACGCTCGCCGCGGCCCGCTCGCTGCTCCCCTACGAAGGGCCCGAGCGCCGCCGCAGCGTGGAGCTGCTCACGCTCGAGGAACTGGAGCGGCGCCACATCGAGCGCGTGCTGGAGGTCACCGGCGGCAACCGCCCGCGCGCGGCCAAGATCCTCGGCATCAACGTCTCCACCATCTACCGCAAGCTCGAAAAGCTCAACCTGTCGGACAAGAGCGACGGTTCGACATGACACGCAACGGACGCACCTGACGGAGGGCAGCCATGGCGGATGGTCTGGATGTGGTCGTGCTGGACGATGACCCGGGAATCAGCCAGGTCCTCAAGGAACTGATCGAGTCCTTCTACTCATGGGGCCAGGTGGTCGCGTTCTCCGACGCGGAAAAGGCCATCCAGTGGTGCCTCCATCGCGAGGTCGGCCTGGGCATCTTCGTGGTCGACGTTTTCCTCAAGGGCATGAGCGGCTTTTCCTTCCTCGAATCCATCGAGCCGAAATTCCCCGCGGCGCACCAGGACGCGATCGTCATCAGCGGCAAGGCGAGCGACGACGTGGTCGACATGTGCCTGGCGTCCCACGTGACCTACCTCCTCGAAAAGCCGGTCAGGCCTTACGCGCTCCAGCTCGCCGTGCGCGCCGTCACGGGCAAGTACCTCGACTTCGCCAAAAAGCTGCTCCGCGACCCGGCGCTGGCCAAAAGCATCAGCCGCCTTTAACCCGGCAACGCCGGGTTAAAGAACGACCGTCATCCCTTCGCGGGCAAAGCTCACCTCCAGACCCGTCCCCGACCGCACCCCGCCGTACTCGGCGGCCATCCGGTCCAGCTCGCTGTCGGTCCGCATGGGGTCGTGGTGAACCAAGGTCAGGCGCCCCACCCCGCTCGCCTCGGCGGACCGGATCGCCTCCTCGACCGACGAGTGGCCCCAGCCCTGTCGCCCGGCCCGGTACTCGGCTTCCGTGAACTGCCCGTCGTGGATCAGCAGGTCCGCCCCGTTGAAGAACGCGTGCATGCGGCCGACGGCGTCCCGGACCGCCTCGTCCCCCTCACGCGCCATGAGCTCGTCGTAGCGCGGGTCGGCCGGGTCCGTGATGAACAGGTTGCGAAACGGCTCGGTGTCGAAGGCCGTGCACAGCGCCCGCCCCCCGTACTCGATGCGGTAGGCCATGCACAGCAGCGGGTGGTTGAGATAGGCCGCGCGCAGCCGGATGCCGTCGCCCAGGTCGTACGTGCCTTCGCGCAAATCGATATAGGTCACCTGGGCCGCGAGCTCGACCTGGCGCACGGGGAAGTAGCGGTAGGACATCTGCCCGCCGATCACCTGCTCGAGCCCGTCCTCGGGCGAGATGGCCGGCCCGTAAAGAGCGACGCGCGTGTCGGAGCGGTAGAGCGGGCGAAAAAAGGGCAGCCCCAGGATGTGGTCGAGGTGGGTGTGCGTGAGCAGCACGTCCAGGCGCAGGCCCTCCGCGGGCGGGGCGCGTCGCACCAGCTCGTCCCCCAGCGCGCGGATGCCGGAGCCCGCGTCGACCACGAGGGTGCGACCGCAGCCGGGCAGCTCCACCGCCACGCAGAGGGTGTTGCCCCCGTAGCGCGAGGTCTCGAACCCGGGGGTGGGGATCGACCCGCGCACGCCCCAGAAGGTGACCCGCATGGCCTCAGGCCCGGGCTGCGATTTCAAGGAACACCTTCGCTTTCTCGATTTCCACCGCGACGGGGCCGCTCATCTCGGTCAGATCGTCGTCCCGCAGCTGCCAGCGCCGGTTGAGCCATGCGCGCTCCTGCTCGTTCAGGCTGTGCCCGCCCGGGGTGCCCGCCCCCATCACGTGCGCCAGCAGGTCCGCCAGCGCCACGGCCTGGGACAGCTCCAACCCGCCTGCGGACGGCGATTCGCCGACCGTGTGATGGCCGGCCATGGAATCGCTGAGGCCCGGACCGAGCTGCCACTTCTGTGCGATCATACCGCCCACCTCGCAGTGGTCCAGGCCTACGAAACCGCGTTCGGCCGCGCGCAGGCCTACGGGGGCGTGACACGCGGTTTCGGCCGCCCGGCGGTAGGCGTCCGGAAACAGGTGGTTGAGCGGGATCTTGCCCAGGTCGTGCATCAGCCCGGCCACGAAGAAGTCCTCGCGCTCCGAAAGCGGCACGCCGTGCCGGACGGCGAACAGCTTGGCCGCCGCGGCGGTGCTCAGCGAGTGCGCCCAGAACTCGTCCGGGGTGAACACCCGGAAGTTGTCGCGCCGCGCGAAGCTATCGAAGACGGCGAAGCCCAGCACCAGGTTCTTCACCGTGTTGATGCCGAGCAGGATGATGGCACGCGTGAGCGAGTTGACCTTGCTGGGGAGCGAGTAGTAGGCGGAGTTGATCAGCTGCAGCACCCGGCCGGTCAGCACCGGGTCCAGGGAGATGACTTTGTTCAGGTCGTTGGCGCAGGCGGTAGGCTCATTGCACGTGCGCAGCACCTTCATGGCCGTGGTGGACAAGCCGGCCATGCGCAGGATGTAGGCTCGGACCCGGCCCAGCGGCGGCTTTACGGTGGTCTCCGGGAACGTCGCCATGACCCCGCTTTCACACCGGCAGGTAATCCCCTCGGCGGTAGCGCGCGATCTCCGACTCGGCCGTCACCAACGCCCGGTTCAGGATGTCCTTCAGCCCTTCGGCCTCCGGCAGCCGCGCGAGCACCGGCTCGAGCGCGTCGCGCGCCTGCTCGATGGACCGCACGGTCGGCTCGAGCTGCCGGAGGGTCACCCGGCTGTCCGCCAGCTCGCCGCGGTAGTCGTCGAGCAGGTCGATGAACCGCTCCAGCCGCTGGACCGCCCCGTCCGCGCCATCCTCGATCGGCTGGATCGGCGGGCGGAACCGGATGGCGTTGGCGGCACCCGGCGCCGAGGCGGCCGGGGCCTGTCCCAGGGTTTCCTTCAGCACGGCTCCGAAGGCGCCCGGCTCCGGCACGGCCTGGGGGCTCGTCCGTTCGGGCGGCTGGAGCGGCGGGAGGCCGTCGCTGCCATGGATTTTCATGGGTCGGATCCTCGTGGTGGCGTGCGGCCCACGGGCCGCGATTTTCGGCACCCCGCATGCGGGTGCACATCACCTGTTCGGTGGCTACAGCGATATTGCAATTTCCGTGCAGCCGATGTTGCCGCGGAAAAACAGGCGTGATTTCAAGCCCCGGCGCGCGCAGGCGATCCGGCCGCGCCGCCGGGTGGGCAAATTTTGCCGGGTGCCGCCGCTGCCTACTTCACGTCTTTTTCGGAAACCGCCCGGTTCTTGCCGGACTGTTTGGCCAGGTAGAGGGCCCGGTCGGCGCGCTCGATCAGGGACGCGGAGGTGTCGCCTTTGCGCAGCGCACTCACGCCGATGCTCACGGTGATGCCGAGCGTCTCCTTGGTCGGCATGCCTTCCAGCACGTAGCGGGTCGATGCGATCGACTCGCAGATCTGTCGGGCTTTCTTCACGGCGTTCCTCAGGCTCGCGCCGGGCAGCAGGACGCAGAACTCCTCCCCGCCGTATCGCGCCAGCACGTCCTCGCCACGGGTGGACTGACGGCACTTGTTGACGACCGCGGCGAGCACGCTGTCCCCCGTGAGGTGGCCGTACTGGTCGTTGACGCGCTTGAAGTCGTCGATGTCGATCATGAGCAGCGCGACCTCCTGCTCCTTCACGGTGTTGCGCGCCGTCAGATCGGCCAGAAGGCGGTCAAAGGTCCGGCGGTTGAGGATCCCGGTCAGCCCGTCGCGCTCGGACTCGGTGCGCACGCTCTGGAGCTCGACCTTGAGCACCGCCACCTGCTCCGAGAGCTTCTGGATCTTGGACCCGTCGCGTGTTTCCTTCTCCCGCACGGCCTCCCGCAGCTGCTCCACTTCCTTCACGATCGCGAGCTTCACGCGCTTGAGGTCGTCGAGCAGCGTGATCTCCTCCAGGCGTCGGCTCTGGTCGAGGATGCTGCGGTTGTAGTCGCGGTTTTCGGAGTCCTGGACGACCACCGCCTTGGTGAGGACGTCGATGATCCCCTTGAACTCCGATTCCCGGTCGCGCACGTAGTCCTTCTGGCGCCGGGCGAAGCCGCCGATCGTGGTCGTGCCGCGCTCGAACTCGGACTGCAGGCGGCGGACCGCCTCGCTCGAACCGAGGGCCTCGGCGAGCTCGGCGAGCCGAGACTTGAAGCCGTCGCCGTCCAGCTCCTGGGTGTCCAGCGCGAACTCCCGCAGGCATTGCAGCAGCGCGCGGGTGCAGATCAGGTAGAACTCGCGCCGGTGCTCGCTGCGCTCCAGCTCCGCGGCCCAATCGACGGGCTCGTCACCATTGGCCTCTCTCTTACGGAAAGAGAACAGCATGGGCAGGTTGCCTTTCGTCGGCCCGTGATGTCAGGCCGCTTCCGCCAGCAGCGCGGTCTCTTCGCTGCTCAGCACGCGGTTGATGTCCAGCAGGATCTTGATGCCCCCGTTCATCTTGGCCATGCCGAGGATGAAATCCGTATTGAGGCGGGTCCCGAACGAGGGGGTCGGCTCGATGTCGTCGGCCTTGATGTTGAGCACCTCGGAAACGGCGTCGACCACGACCCCCACCTGAACGGTGCCGGCCCCGCCGTTGATTTCGACCACGATGATGCACGTCCGCTCGGTGTAGTCCATGGCCGGCATGCCGAAGCGCAGGCGCAGGTCCATGACCGGGATGACCTTCCCGCGCAGGTTGATGACCCCCTTGATGAACTCGGGGGTCTGCGGCACCGAGGTGATGGCCATCATGCCGATGATTTCCTTGATCTTGAGAATGCCGATGCCGTACTCCTCGCCCGCGAGGGTGAAGGTGAGGTATTTGCCTTCGCGGTCGGCCATGGCCTTCACGGCCTGTGCGATCTTCTCGTTCTCCTGGATCATCTGCTCGACTCCTTTGCGATAGGGTGAATGGGAGTTGCGATTCACGGCGCCCGCAGGGCCGTCATGACCGGGGGCGGCACGGCCAGCACCAGGCGCGCGTCTTCCGGCTCGCGCAACGGGAACACCCAGGCCGCCATCCGTCCGGAATCCGTGCGCGCTCCCCCCGCGAAGACGGGGCCCGGGGATGAGCACGCCCTTTTCGCCCAGCCCGACCCGCTTGAAGGCGGCGATCACCGCCCCCAGCGACGCGGGATGGACCACCGTCTCCAGGCCCGCCCCGGCGAGCCCGTCCGCCGGCACAGGGCACGCGTCGACCCATGCGGTGTTGGCGCCCCACAGGGCCAGCCCCTTGAACACCGCCGCCGGGCAGTCGATCTGGTGGATGAACTGAAACCTGGCGGCGTACATCTCTCTGAAATACCGGCACTGGCCGCAGGCGGACGGGGCACCCGCGCGCAGGCGGGGTCGCCGATGCAAAAGCAGTCCTCCGCCTTCCGGCGAAAGACCAGGCAGCGGCTGCACAGGTGCCCGCCATCCGATTGCCAATACTCCCAGCACGGCCGGACGCTTTTGAAAAGCGGGCCGTCTGCGCCGGTCGGGTTCAACTCCGGGGGGAGGGGTTGGCCGGTGGCAACCAGGAAGTGCAGCAGATCCTGTACCGGTATGGTGTAGCTGCGCCCCTTGCGACGCGCGAAGAGTTTCCCGGATCGCACCCAGTAGCCCACGGTCGTGCGGCCGACCCCGCAGATTGCCGCCGCCCGGGTAACGCTGAGTTCGGGCGCGGGGCGCGGCTCGCCGACGGGGCCGGGTGCGGGCCTGAGCGCCGCGCCGCGCGCGGCGCGCACCCGCAGTGCGGCCGCGAGGCCGTCCGCGGCGGCATTCGACGCAACATCGTCTCGAATCGGTCTGCTCATCGGTAACGTTATCGGCTTTCGCTGAGAAAACTTGACGGTTTCCGTCATCCCTGCGGACGGAATTTTCTGCCGGCCGATCGTCACCCTGACGGAAATTTGACGAAAAATTTGCCTGAGGGGCCAACGGTGAGCAAAAAATGGAATCGAACCAGCCTTCTTGAGCAATCTAAAAACTATTCCAACTATCTGTTATAGCTTAAATTATAATATTTTCCCGATGACCGGATCCGGATTTCCACAAAGATGGCATCTCGATTGCATTGTTGTACAGTGAACACGGAATGAAGTTTCCTCCTTTCCTTCATTCCCACCTCCGACCGACCCTGCCGGGTACCCCCCTCGGCAGGGTCTATTTTTTGGGTAAACAAATTCAAAAGATTATGACTTGTTTACGCCTTCCTGGTCACTATTTCCGAAAAATACCTCCATCTGGTCGACCGAAGGATCTCGGTCTGCCGCATCCCGGTCCACCAGGCGGTCGCCACGATGGGCTTTAGGTGGGGCAGCAGGGCCTCCATCAGTCGATTGTATTCTTCAAAGGATAGCACCCGCTTTCGGGCGTTCTGGCCCTTCTTGCAGAACGGCTTGAGCTTGCGGAAGGGCTTGAGACAGTCGCCGGCGATCTGATCATCCTCCAGCGCGTCGGTCACCATCCACCGGGCGGAGTCGACAATCTGATCGATATAGCTATCGGCCCTGCTGTTCTTGCGCTCCGCAAACTTGAAGGACAGGAGCTCGTCGCGGGTGAGGGTGTGATCTGCTTCCGGTCAAAAGTCTCGTTGAAGATGACCAGGTGCCGCACCACATTCCCGCGAGAGGCCAGGTTCTTGATCTTCGCCGTGTCGATGAACCATTCCGCCAGATCGGCAAACGTCTTCTTGGAGTCAGGCAGCATGTCGAAGAACCGCCCTTCCCTCTTCTGCCCCCGCCGCTTCCCTTCGGCATCCCGTGCCTCATCGATGCTGAAGCCCACAGGCTCGCGCCGGTTCTTTCCACCCGGCAGATACTAGGAGACCCAGTACTGCACCCGGTTTGCCTTCTTAGCCTTGTCCATGTCCTCGCCGCAGCGGCACCGCTTGTTGGCCACCTTCTGCTTGGTGCGGCATGTCGGGCATTGCGCCAGGATTCCCATATCGCCCCCTTGAGTTTCTCCCGTGTTTCTGGTTTAACGCCCCGCATGAAAAACGATGACCCCTTCGGCTTTACGCCGTTTCACTTCCTCGCGGCCTTGATCGTCTTCGGCGTTGCTGGGATTGCACTTATCCATCACCTGTTCGGTTGACCCATCATCCCTTGCAAGTTCATCCCAATGCCTTACCCTTTCGGCGCAGGGTGTGGGACCCCTGCGGATAGTGTCCGCTATCGAACCCCACCCGAGCAGGGAGACTTAGCAGGCCTTCTTGCTCGGGTTTAGTGTTTATAGGAGTTGCCATGTCTTCGACTAAAACCATCTATGCCCGCGTGTTCGCGCCGGACCCACAGCACGAAGCGGCGGGGAAGTATGTCCGCGGGATGATCTACGAAGGGTGCTCCTGGCGCCTTCTTCTCTTCCAGCAACTTCGCCGCACGCTCACGATGACCGGACTCTTCAGCCCGCAACTCGGCCAGCATCTTTGAATTGTCAGGTGGAGGGCCACCGCTGTCTGCCGCCGCCTGTGCCTTCGTTGACCTTCCCATGCTCATCCCCTCGCATTAGTTAAAACTCCGATAAAGAATTTCCACAACATGCCGATATCTAATTGTGAAATCCCATTTTCCCCCAGGAGGAAACCGTGAACGAATTTTTAAAAATTGCACTAATAATTTTCCTCGGTTTCAACGCTATGCTCCTTATCGTTCTTGCGGTTCGGTATCTGGCTGCGAAGGAGGAGGACTTCTTCTCAAAATTTTCAGAATCCGCCGCTGACCCCCCACCCGATACCCATCCACCTGACCCATACGTGCTTAAAGACAGCAAGTGGGTCCGCACCGACAATCCGAATGCCTTGTAAATGCGGCCCCGCTTCGACAACATGCTCATATGTGAGTTTCCTTTCGTTCGTCCTTGCTGTGCCATTTTAGCATATCAAACAGGCTGACATCTTTAGGTTTCAATCAAGGAGCTAAGATACCAGAATTTGTTTAGTAAATTTTAGCTATATAATTAGACCGCACCCGCGCATCATCCACGGCCGCCTCCACCACGCGCCGAACGTCGGCCAGGGCGTCGATGTCGCCCAGCTCGGCGTAGTGGCCGCTGAGCTGATCAAGCGCATGTCGGAAATGACTCATCAGTAGTTCGGTTTTTACGCTTTCTGCGTTCATTCGGCCTGCTCCTTTTCGTGCCGCCTTGGCAAACGATGACACCGTGATCATTGTTCATGCATGGGGAACCCTTACTTCTTGATCGCCATGTTGATTTTTTACTGTGCCGTGTTGGCAGTTTGTGCCGTCACAGGTGCCCGCGATCTGCGAAAGGCAAGGCAGCTCAAGAGACTTCTCAAAAAGAAAACACGTGGGACGGATGACGTAGGACCGCGCCTGTAGTGGCTTGACAATCTTTTTGATCTTCATGTAAAAGACGTCTGCACAGAATGTCGCATGACCATTCCGGTCAGAAAGCCGGACCTCAGGAGAGGTTCGGTTTTTTATTTGGGCCGTAAGATCGAGAATGGTGCCCCCGCCGGATTTGCGGAAAAGATCGACTTCATGAAGCGCCGCATCGAGATCGAGTTTGCTGAGGCAGTCGCGGCTGTGCCGGGTGTTGTAGCGGACCCAACTCAGATTTGCCAAGCGGATTGGCTCATCTTCACGAAATCGTTCGCCTTTGTTTTGGACAGGGACGAAAAATGATGACGTATCTATCAGGACGTGTTCGTGGGGCAGGATGAAGCCGAGGTCGCAGACCGGGATAGGACCTTCGACGGTCATCGCTATTGGAAGGATGGCAGGGGTTCGGTCCAAAACACCCTTTCGCTTCCAGCATGAGGGGATAGAAATCCGAATCAAGGATAGCAATCTGTAGCGGAGGGTAATTATATTGTCAAAAAACTCAGCCCGACGGATGCGCAGGCTCGTGATCTGCCGTTTCAGGCGGCATTTTGATTCGAATATATCCCCGGGTCGGCTTACGGCTCCAGGGAGGATAGTGACAATCGGAGATAAAGGCCGGAAAATGCGGCGAGCGGCCGCACGTAGGGAATTCGCAACCGTCAGGAGGGCGATAGTCGGGAAGAATTGATTAGCGGATTCGCTAAGTTCTGTAGTCCTGAATAGCGATGATTGGGTATTGTGAAAGAGGTTTTTAACTCATCGTTTCACATATTTTTTTTGTAAGGAAAAGTTTTAGATTTTCCTTAAAATTATCGCACTCACCCGGAGACGCCTTCAAACGCCTTCAAAGAGATGTTCAATAATTTTAAGCCTTCCTATGGCGATGGAGGGGCCAGTCATATGCTGAAACTGGACTTAAGTTTGGAAACTGTTTTTTCTTTTGACCACACCTTTAGTGGGTGTCACTAAATTTTAACCAAATGATTTTTCCAGTGGCTGAAGACGTGCTAATTTACCTTTTTCCAAAGTCCTAAATATCTGTCTGCAAACATAATCATAAAATCCTTGTTAAGTTTTAACATTTCAGTGAGTGTATGAAGCACTCCGTCCAAATCTCTGGCCACTATCTCGTTGCTCAACCTTTGGAAAACCTCGGGCCAAAGTTCCTTCAACAATTTTGATATCTTTTTCTTGTCATTCTCATCTTCAAAAAGAGCGATGATATCGTCCTCGGTAATAACATCGATACGTTCTACTTCACCTCGAATCCATGCAATGCGGAGGTTCAGATCTTCTAAGCATTCCCTTATTTTTTCCTCTCGCGCTTGTTGCACTTTTAAAATGGTTACATCCCTGTGGTATTTTGTTAAGATATTCCATCGAAACTGCCTGCCAATTGTTAGCATATTGGCTGCAAATTTTAGTTGCCTGTCTTTTTCTTCCACATTTTCGGGGGCTATCTCAATAAAGAGAAGACAGAAACTCAGAGTGTCGTCATTGAAACGGTCCATACGATGCAAAACGACTTGATATTCCTTTCCTGTGTAGGGCGAAACTATCCTAGGGATTGGCGGTATAGGATACCTTTTTAGAGCCGCCGCGCGCAAAGCTTCGCCCAGGCACTTCATCCACCAGGATCTCTCATAAATGTTCAGACCATCCTGGATGGTTTCTATGGTACATTCTCCTGTTCGATGTCCGAAGATATCGAGAGATTCCCTAACCTCCTCCCCGCACGACACATCATTTGATATTCGCCCGGTTTCCTTGAGCATTTTCACTTGAGCCGGGTTTTTAAAGCTGATTATCACAAATTCGGTATTCCACTCACTATCAAGTTTCCGTCTCACTTTGCGGATAAAGGCAGCGCCAATTTCAACTATAAGTTTCCGGAGATCCTCTTTGGATTCAACCAGTGCTGGATTGAGATCCGTTAAAAGAGTTTTAAGGAATTGTTCCATTTCATCTTCATCATTTACGTGTACAGACTGCCATTGTTGCAAGGGCTTAGGTTGGATCACATCCTTGGTATGCAGACAAATAAGACCGGTCTTTCCTCCTCCCGCGAAGAAACCGGCCTCAAACAGGCACCAGTCCCACTCATCCGAAGGGTCGGTGTAGAGAAGAATCAGCCAGTCCGCTTTTTTCACCTTCTCCCAGATCTCATTTGACCATTCCACACCGGGCTCAATCCTCTCTGACAGAAATACTTTTAGGTTGGCGCCTCCAGCCTTTCTGAGTATTCCATCTATAACCGTTGCCGCATATTTATCTCTACTTTTATGACTAATGAAAACCCTTTTTTCTGTGCACGGTCTATCATTCATAAATTTCCTCCTTTGTAGGTCGTTAGACCTTCGACAAGGCAGGATTGGACAGTTCTCTCAATGTCCTCTCTTCATCCTCGCAGAGATGATAACTTCATATAGTAAAGGATTTTCACCCAAAGGACGCGGCCTTGGTGATTTCTCCGTTTGGTCAGCAAATAAAAAAGCCCCTAAAGAATCAACTACTCCTTCAGAGGCTTAAGCGTGGGAAACTTAAGGCTGCGGAAGATCTTCATTCGCTCACCTCCTTTTTGCCTAAGCGTTGCAAAGCAATAAACGGAAGTGATGCTAAAATAAAAGACCAAGATGAGAGGAGTGGCCGTACCGCAGTTCAGGAGAGAAATGGATTCGGGTACGGCTTAGGAATTTTCGTTATGTTTAAGTATAAGTTAGCTGATGTTAAGCAGTCAATAAAATTCTTTATCGAAGTAATTTGATATCTAGATTGTTAATTATAATTTGACTTCGATGGAGAATCTACGCGACTTCAAAGCCCGGGAGGAGGTGTATCGGCATCACGAAAAGAGGTACGGGGTAAAGGCGGTGGACCGGACAAAGGAACCGGAGGGGAAGGCCGTGGTGTTCCTTCCGGGTCCGCACTCGACCCGAGATCCTGAGGACGAATAGGTTCTGCCTAACCTTGCATCGGTACTTGGGATAGGGAACCAAAAAGGTCCAAAAAGTGCCGATGTTGGTACACAACCAGGAAGCTTGGCTGGGTGGCAGAGACCCAAAATCATTTCACGATTACAGCATCTTGTCCGACGTTGGGGGCAAGTCCATTTCCGAATACCCCCTCGGCAGGATTTTCTTTTGTGGGACCGGCAACAGCGCACCTGTCCCTCTGAAATCGCTAAAGGCGGAGAGAATTTCTGGGCGGGGCTTGACAAGGCGACCGCGAATGACAAAGATTCCTGCGAGAGCGAAGTTCCCGGAGGGGAAGGATCCGCACCCTCCGGCGAAAGGGTGACCTCGCAGACACTCCACTATCCCGAGGTCACCCGACCTGTTTTTATGGGGCGGCGTAGCCAAGTGTTAAGGCAGGAGACCGCAAATCTCCGATCGGTGGTTAAATTCCATCCGCCGCCTCCACCCTTCCTTCAACACCGCCATCCGGGGCGGTGTGTCGCTCCTTTTTACTTCTCAGTGTAAAAAAATCGGGGCAGTCATCCTCTGGATGAGACTGCCCCAATCGTTCTGTCGAACGGTTGGTGATGTTAAGGCATCATTTGGGTGCTCCGAATCCGGTGCCGTCTTGAGGCCCGACCCCTTGATTCCCTGTCCCGTCGGCGGGCCCATGACCGGTCCCATGACCGACCGTGCCGCCGGGGCCTGTCTGGGCATTCTGACCCAAGCCGGTCGAAGCGCTCGCTCCGGGGCCAACGGAGGCATTCGGGCCGGGCCCGATGGAGGCATTCGACCCGGGTCCGATGGATGCCCCCGGGCCAGGGCCGGTTCCAGCGCCTGCCCCGCTACCGCTCCCTCCCGGCCCCGGCTCCAGATCCACCGCCGGCCCCGGCACCTCCACCCCCGCCAGCGCCGCCACCGCCCCCTCCCCCGCCAGCACCTCCGCCGCCACCGCCGCCCGCAGCAGAAAGTGGTGAGGTCGCCATAACGAGGGCCAACAGCACACAGCCGATGAGCATCAGTCTTTTCATGTTCCCGTTCCTTTCCGGTTTGAAATGAAGATGCACTGGGTTGAATCCGATCGATGGGTTCTCGTTCTTCCCAATCCGTGAGTCAAAAGCACTCGCGAATCGCCCGCATCCTTTGTCTGGATAACGCAGAGACAGTGCGCACGTTACAAAAACCGGAAAATTTTGGGAGCGGCTTTCCAGCCGCGACGATCGAGGCTGAAAGCTTCTCCCGCAAAAAAACAAACTTACCGGCTGATAACGGGACGCCGGGCGTCATGGTACGCTGAGCACGATATAATTATCGGCCGCCCCCCGCCGCCTCCGCCGCCACCGCCGCCTCCGCCGCCGCCGCCTCCCCCGCCACCACCACTTCCACCGCCGCCGCCACCGCTGCCGCTACCAGCACCGGCCCCTGAACCGCCAGGGCCGCCGTGCCCGGACTGACCCGCGGCCGTTCCGCCGAGTCCCTGAACCGACTGGCCCTGCTGCATTCCGTGCGCGAGCCCCTCGGCCAGGGCCTGCGCGGAATGAGTCTGCGATTGGTCCGCCAGGGACTGACTCATGCCCGCGATGCTGGCCGCACTGAGCCCGTTGGACAGCGCACTCGCAATGACCTGGGAGGACATGTCGGAGGAAACTCCAAGCCGCGACATATCGCGTGCCATCGCCATGCAGGCTGCGGCCAGCTCGTCCATCCGGCTTTGGTCCATTTTCGGGGAAAGTTCCTGGATCTGGCGCATGATGCGAGATGCATCCTGCTCTTTAAAACCGGCTGCAAGGCTCTCGGCGAGCAGGGTGCCCAGCCGTTCGATTTGCTCGGGGGTCCTGGCGACGGCCCGGGCGCGGTCGAAGGCAAATCCGTAGCGCGCCCTCACCGCTTCCATGGCCTGCACGGTCCGATCAGGAGGCACCTGTTTGGCCATGCCCTCGAGCGCCTTGTTGATGATCGGCTTTGCCGGAAGCCCGCTGCCCAACGCCTCAAGGAGGATCGCCTGGGCTTTGAGGATTTGCTCCTCCCGGAAGCGGCCGGCATTCATGGCCTGCACGAGTTGAATCGCATCTTCACCGGCGACCCCTTTTTGAATCATGGCCCGGGTGCGATCCCGGATCGCTATGGGCATCTGTGTCAGGCCCTGCTCGACCGCATCCGCAAAGACCACGGAGGACAGGAGCAGGACCCCTCCCGCAATCAGCACGCCGCTTTTCCATAAAGACCGGTGGTAGCCCATGGCACCTGCGACCTCGTTCATCCCTTCATCCCGTAGTCTTGCGCGCTGCAGCCCCCGGTCACGAGCATGACCGTCAGGGCCGGTATGAAGCTTGGCCTCAGGCTTACAGCTTAACCCTGAGGATGGAGTTTTCTCCGTCGAAATCATCGATTTCACGCACGGCGATGGTCGGGTCGGTGAGCCTCCGCCCCCCCTCGATGATGTAGCTGAAACGGTGCTCGCCTTCGGGGAGCTCCAATGTGGTTTCCCAATAGCCGCCTTGCCCGGTCGATTTCAGCGGGATTCTTTTCCAGCCGCTGAAACTTCCGGCGAGCTCGACCTGTTTCGCATCCGGTTGGTAGATCACGAACCGGTAGGGCCGCACGAGGCTTTCCGGCCGAGGGGGAAAGGCAAAAAACAGAATGGCGGCGGCAGCCAACCCGGCGCCGACGGCCGTAACGACCGGCCGGATCAGTTTCACCAGCCAATCGCTCCTGCGCTCCCTGAGGTCGAGTGCCGGAATGCGGTCGACGACCTCCGAGCGGATCAGCTTCTCCTGGCGCAGCAGATCGAGTGTATCGTCTTTGAAGCCCCCATCGTCATGGATCGTCTCGACAAAGACGATCTTGTCGTCCAGGCTCAGCTCGTCGTCAATGTACATGCTGATCAGCTCGTCACTCATGTGTCCCCGCCTTGAGGTAAGCCCTGAGCTTCTTCCGGGCCCGGTGGATCTTTACTTTTACGTTGGCCTCGCTGGTGCCGGTTATGCGCGCCAGCTCGCGATACGCCATGTCGCTGCTCACCACGAGAGCCAGCAGGTCGCGTTCGTCATCTTCCAAGTGCCGCATGGCGGCCAAAACCCGGCGATACTCATCCCGCACCATGAGGTAGTGCTCCTGGCTGTCGGCCGACGGGTGGTCTTCCTCCAGGGCGGCGGGATGGTTTTTCCGCTTGCGCAGCGAATCGAGAGCGAGGTTCCGCCCGATGGTATACAAAAGCTGGGGCGTGTAACCTTCTGCTGTGTATTTCTCATACAGCCGGGTGAAGCTCTCCTGCATGATGTCGCAGGCCACGTGATAGTCGCCCGACCGGCGAATCAGGTAGGACAGGAATTTCCGCCTCTGGCGGTTATAGAATTCCTTAAACGTGTTCACACACCGATATTAACGCATAAACGAGCCGGAGGTTACATCGAATGCGAACGTGAATGTCAGCCTACGCGGCGGGCGGCCCCCTTCAGTTCGCGGCGAGCGGCTCGAGCCCTTGACAAGCCTGCGGGAGGCTGCGATGGATGGGGCACATCCCCGGGAGGTGCCTATGGCGAAGCCGCTTCAGAAGAGCCCGATCGTGCCGGAGTGCACCGGGTGCGAGAACGTCGAGGGCGAGGTCTGCCGCATCTGGGCGACCCCGGCCGCCAAGTGGCGGCTGGGGGTCTGCGCGTCGGCGACCCATGTGAAGGCGGAAGTCAAAACCGAGGAGACCAAGGTCCGCGTGGGGCAGCAGAAGCAGAAGAAAAAGTGAGCGCCGCTCAGGCCGCCTCGGCGCGGCGCGGCGGTTTTTCCTTGAAGAGACGGCAGTCGTCCCCGCCGGTCGCCCGTCGGACCTCCTCCGCAGGCGCCGCGCGGCTTTTGAACCCCATGCACCGGCAGCCGTTGGGGAACCGTTCGTCCCAGGTGACGAAAAAGTGGACGCAACGGCGGCAGTCGCGACGCGCGCGCATCACCCCTCCATCTTGACGATCACCAGCGTGGCGTCGTCCTGGATCTCGAGGGGGAAGACGAACCGACGCAGCGCGTCCAGGATGACGGTGAGGATCTCCACCGCCGGGCGGTCGCGGTGCTCGCGCAACATGGACTGCAGCGCCTGCTTGCCGAACATCCGCCCGTCGGCATTGCGCGCCTCCCAGATGCCGTCGGTCCCGATGGCGATGACCTGGCCGGCGTCCAACTGACGGCTGCACTCCTCGTACCCGGCCTCCTCGAACACCCCCAGGGGCAACCCCCCGCGCCCGCCCATTTCCTCGACCTGCCCGGAAGCCGGGTCGTACAGGAAGCCGGGGTCGTGCCCGGCCCGCACCCACCGGATGACCCGGGCGCCGCGATCGATTTCGGCGTAGAACAGCGTCATGAAGCGGCCCGAGGTCTGCACGTCGCGGGTGAGCTGCCGGTTGACGCTGCCGACGACGGCGGAGACGCTGCCGCGCCGCTTGGAGCTCTCGCGCAGGAAGGCCCGGGCGGAGGTCATCAGCAGCGCAGAGGGCAGGCCGTGGTCGGACACGTCCCCCACCACGACCACGACCCGCCGGCCGTCGGCGGTGTTCTTCTCGAAATAGTCGTAGTAGTCCCCGCCGGTCTGATCGCAGTAAATGCTGCGCCCGGCGATGTCCAACCCCTCGATGCCCGGGGCCTCGTCCGGCATGAGGCCCTGCTGGATATCCTTGGCCTGGGCCAGCAGGCGGCGGGTGCGCCGGTTGAACTTGCGCTCCTTGTGCGAGTGCCGGTACTCCTGCATGCCGGTCTTGAGGGCGTCCAGCAGCGCATCGGAGGAGCAGGGCTTGGTGAGAAAGCGATAGATGTTGCCCTGGTTCACGGCCTGGATGGCCGCGTTCAGGTCCGCGCTGCCGGTGAGCAGCATGCGGACGGTTTCCGGGGCCATTTTCCGGACCTCGGTCAGGAACTCGATGCCGTTCATCTCGGGCATGCAGTAGTCCGTCACCACCACGGAGAAGGGCCCTTCGCGGCGGATCGTGTCCAGCCCGTCCCGGCCGCTGGTGACGGTTTCGATCTCGACCTTCTTGCGCAGCTGGCGCCTGAGCGCCGCCAGGATCTTGGGGTCGTCGTCGACGAACAGGACGCGGTTATGCACGCAGCGCCTCCTCCAGGCGGATCTTGCGGCAGGCGTCCTCCCAGGCCGGGATGCGCTCGTAGACCTGGAGCTGCCGCAGGGTATCGACCTCGCCGCCCGGGAGTTCCTCCACCGACGGCTCGGCCGCGAGGCGGTGCTCCAGCAGGTTGGCGGCATACACGACCGCGGTGACGCGGGCGGCACTGCCCGCCGGCGGCGGCTGGTGATGCTGCGCCACCGCGGCGACCACGTCCTCCCCGATGCCCCACAGCCCCAGCAGGTAGGCCCCCAGCTCCGCGTGCGACGCGCCGAAGTGCTCGATCTCGACCTCCCAGAGCGGCCGGTTGTGCCGGTCCGACCGGGCGATCGCCTCCGTGTAGTCGTCCGGGAAGTTCTGGGCCAGGATCAGCTTGCCCAGGTCGTGAAGAATGCCGGCCGTGAAGGCCTCGTCCTGGGCCTTGCGCGGGAGTTTTTCGCCGACGCCGATCGCGCGTGCAAACAGGGCCGTGCTGAAGCTGTGCTGCCAGAGGGCGTCCAGCCAGAACCCGGGGATGCGCTGCAGGTCGACCTGCGAAAAGATCTTGGCCGAGAGGACCAGCGCCCGCACGGTGTCGTAGCCCAGCAGCGAGACCGCGTCCTGGGGGCTGGCCACGCGCCGCGCCAGGCCGAAAAAAGCCGAGTTGACCAGTTGGAGGATCTTGGCCGTCATGCCGAGGTCGCGCGCGACGAGGTCCCCGACCTTGCGGAAAGACGAGTTGGGCGCCTGGATCTCCGCCAGGATCTCGGTGTAGAGCGCCGGCAGGCTCGGCAGCGACTCCAGGCGGGGCAGAAGCGACTTGAGCCGGCGGTCGTTCAGCAGCTTGCGCAGCGAGGACGCCCGGGCGAGCGTGAGCTTCAGGGTGTCCGCGTCGCAGGGCTTGGACAGGAACTGGTGGGCGCAGTGCACCGTGCGGAACGTGAGGTCCCGGTCCATCTCCCCCGAGAGCACGATGCGCGTCATGTGGGGATAGCGGTCCATCACCGCGGCGAGCAGCGCGGCACCGTCCATCTCCGGCATGCGCAGGTCGCTCACCACGGCGTCGAACGGCTCGCGCTCCAGCAGCCCGAGCGCTTCGGCCGCGCTGCGCGCAAAGCGCATGTCCCAGTGCTCGCGCTCCGGCCGCAGCATGCGCTGCAGCCCCTGGAGCACCAGCGGTTCGTCGTCCACGAACATCACGGCAAAGCGCCGGTCCGCGGTCGTCATACCAGCCCTGCCTGTTCTCCGATCGGCAGACCGATCGTGAAAGTGGTGCCCCGCCCCGGCTCGGAGTCGAAGGACACCCGCCCCCCGTGTTGGTCGACGATCACCGGGTAGCAGATAGCGAGCCCCTGGCCGGTGCCGCGGCCGATCTCCTTGGTGGTGAAGAAGGGGTCGAAAATGCGGTGCCGGATCGCTTCCGGGATCCCGGCGCCGGTGTCGCCCACCTGGATCTCGGCCCAGTCCCCGCGGCGGCGCGTGGAGACGGTGATCGTCCCCTTGGCCGTTCGGCCCTGCTTCGCCAGGTCCTCGATCGCGTGCGCCGCGTTGATGATCATGTTCAGGATGACCTGCCCGATTTCGGCCGGGTGGCAGACCACCGGCGGCAGCGAGCGATCCAGGTCGGTGACCATGTCCGCCACGTACTTCCACTCGTTGCGGGCCACCGTGATGGTGGTCTCGATCACGTGGTTGAGGTCGGCCGACATTTTCTCCTCGCGGCCGGGGTGGGCGAAGTCCTTCATGGCACGGACGATCTTGGAGATGCGCTCGACCCCCTCCAGCGTGTGCTCGATGGCGACCGGGATTTCGGTCACCAGGTAGTCGAGGTCGGCCTTCCGGCGCGCCTTCTCCGTGCGCCGGACCGCCTCGGCGAGCGCGCCGCCGTCGCGGGCGGCCGCCAGGAGCGCATCGGCGCGGGTCAGGACCGTCAGGATGTCGCCGAAGGCGTCCTGCAGAAAGCGGATGTTGTCCCCGACGTACTGGGTCGGCGTGTTGATCTCGTGCGCGATCCCGGAGGCCAGCTGGCCGATGGAGCGCAGCTTCTGGGACTGCGACAGCTGCTTCTCCATGAGCTTGCGCTCGGTGATGTCGGCCCCGATGATGGTGAACCCGTCGCCGGACGCCCCGCTTCCCACTTCGGGGTTGATGGTCAGCCCGAGCACGCCTTCCGTCCCGTTGCGGCGCAGGAAGGGGACGTCTTCGATGCGCACGGACTCGCCGCTCGCGCGGCAGCGCTCCAGCCCCTGGCGCACCCGCTGCCAGTCCCACCCGATCTCGGTCCGGTCCAGCGGGTGGCCGCAGGTTGCCTGCGCGGAGCGCCCGAAGACCTTCTCCGCCATGAGGTTCCAGAGGCGGACGCGCAGGTCCGCGGCCAGCCCGATGAGGATGGTCGGGAGGCCGGCCAGCAGGGCCTCGGCTTCGCGCAGCCGGCGTCGGCCCTCCGCACAGCCCGCGCAGCTGCAGCCGTCGGGTGGCGCCGTCGCGTCCGGCGCCGCCGGCGGTGCCGCCTGGGGCCACCGGGTGCTCGGGGCCGGGCTGGTGGAGCGCTCCGCTCATCGCCGCATGTCCACCCATACGCCGCTGTTGCGCAGGACGTCGAGCGCCTGCTGCCGCTCGGCATCCCCCCCGCCGCGGCTCGTCAGCACGATCGCCTGCAGGACCTCGTCGCTGACGCCCGCCTGCTTCAGCGCGATGAGGTCCGCCGGGGTGCTCAGGGAAATGGGTCTGAGGTCGTGGCCGTAGACGACCGGCTCCCGGTCCTTCATGAACGAGCCCGCCGCGACCACGGCCTGCAGCGCGTTCTCGCCCATGCCCGCCGCCTTCATGGCAATGATCTCCTCCACGCTGAACGCAGCGGTTTCAATCGCCCGCTCCCGCACCAGGACCTCGATGGTGGCGTCGCTCACACCGGCGCGCTTCAGGCGCACGATGCTCGGGCCGTCCAGCGCGTGCGCCGCGGGCAAGACCGCGAGCGCGATCGCCAGGACCAGAAACGCGAACCGCAATGGAGTCGCCATAGGATCGATTCTCCCGGGCCGGGTGCCCCGGCCTATTTCAGAAAATTCACCAGGCTGGACTGAGTGATCTGCGAGGCCGCCGCCAGCGTGGACTCGTAGGCCACCTGGAGGTTCTTCAGCTCGATGATGGCCTGCGCCACGTCCACGTCCTCGTCGCGCCCGATCGCGCCCTGGACCGCCGACTTGAGGTTCGTCCAGTGCTCCCGGGTGGCCTGGAGACGGGCGAGCTTCGGCCCGTACTCGGAGCGCTTGTTCATGAACTGGACGTGGGCGTCGGTCAGGGGGTCGATCGTCGCCTGGATCTGGGCGGTGCCCGCGGTGGTGTTCGGGTTTTCCAGGCCGGTGATCAGGTCCCGCACCTCGTCGAAGATGTCGACGCCGCCGTTGGCTCCGTTCTGGAAGTAGTTCCGGCCGTCGGCGTCGACCGTGACCTCGACCCCGTCTGCGATCGGGATGCGGAAGCTGCCGGCGTCCCCATGATAGGTCGCCGTGTAGGCTGCGTCGCGCGTGAAGGGGGCGGTGCCGGTCTGGTCGCCGGAGAACATGAACCGGTCCCCGTATTTGGAGTTCGCCAGCTGCAGGATCTGGTCGTAGATCTCCTTGACGTTTGCGGCCGCGAGATCGCGGGCCTCGGCCGGGACCTCCGCCCCGCTGTTCTCCTCGGCCGTGCGCCGCGCCTGCTGCACCAGGTCGTCGATCATGCTCAAGGTGCTTTCCGCGAACTGCAGGCGCGAGGTGCCCTGGGCGACGTTGTCCGTGTACTGCGCGATCGCCGCGAGCGTCGAGCGCCCGCCGAGCACCCGCGCCATCCCGGCCGGGTCGTCCGACGGGCGGTTGATCCGCTTCTGGGTGGCGATCTGCTCGTTGCGCTGCAGCATGGCCTCGGTCTGCTTGCGCAGGTTGTTGATGAAGACGGCGGACATCATGTTCTGGGTGATGCGCATAGTGCCTCCAGTGCCCGGGGCTACCGGACCATCCCGAGCAGCGTGTCGAGCATGTCGTCGGCCATGGTGATCATCTTGGCCGCTGCGTTGTAGGCCGCCTGGAACTTCACCAGGTTGACCATCTCCTCGTCCAGCGCCACGCCCGACACGGAGTCGCGGTAGCTTTGCAGATACGACGTCATGTCGGCCTGGTGCGCGGCGTAGCTCTTGGCCTCGGCCGCGTCGTTGCCGACGAGGCTGACCAGGGTGTTGGCGGCGTCGTCGAAGGTGGTCGTCCCGCCGCCCAGGGTCAGGTCGTTGCGCAGCGCGTGGATCGCGATCGCGTTGCCGGCGTTGCCCGGCGCCCCGGCCGCGGTCGACGAGGCCGCAATCAGGTCGAGGTTCGACAGGATCCCGGCGCTCACCCGCATGTCGGCCGCCCCGCTCCCGGTGAAGAAGGCCGTGCCGCGCGTGCCGTTCACATCGTAGCCTCGCGGTGTGCAGCGTGTTGACCTCGGTGATCAGCCCCTGCGCGAGGTCGTTCAGCCGCGTCTGGTAGGCGTCGATCTTGACGTCGCGCGCCTGCAGCCAGCCGCCCATCTTGCCGCCCGCAATCTCGGCCGTGATGTCGGTGCCGCCCGAGACGTCCGGCCACACGATGTCCACGTGCCCCGCGGAGTTGACCCGGGTCGTGAGCGCCCAGGTGTTGCCGCTCTCGACGAGTGTCCGGCCGGAGCCGGTCGACACGACGGCCTGCCCCTGGCTGTCCTCGTAGCTGCTGACGGAGATGATCTCGGAGAGCTCCTTGAGGGCCAGCTCGCGGCTGTCGCGAAAGTCGTTGGCGGTTCCGCCGGTGGTCTCGATAGCGGCGATCTTGCGGTTGAGCTCCGCGATCCGGGACGTGAGCCGGTTGACGTCCGCGACGCCCCCGGTGAGGGCGCCGTCGATGTCCGTCTGGACCTGCTCGAGCTCGGCGGTTTTCCCCCGGATGGCGTCGGCCAGGTTCTGGGCGTTGCCGGCCAGGACCGTACGCTCGGTCGTGCCCGAGGGGTTCATGGCCAGGTCCTGCCAGCCGTTCCAGAACTCGCTCAGCGCCTGGTTGAGCCCGTAGCCGCCGCTCTCGTCGAACACGACCTCCACCCGGTCGAGCATGCCCTGCTGGGCCTGCCAGCGGCCGAGGCCGGAGGTCTCGGCGTCCAGCTGCACCCCCAGGAAGCGGTCGTAGACCCGCTCCACCTCGGTGGCGTTTACACCGAAGGCGACGGTTCCGATGGCGGATTCCGCCGGGGTCCCGGTCTGCAGGTTCAACCGCTGGCGCGCATACCCGGGCGTGTTGACGTTGGCGATGTTGTTGCCGGTCACGTTGATCGCGCGCTGCTGAGCCAGCAGCGCGCTCGTGCCGACCGAGAGCACTCCGAGCAGATTGGTCATGTCTCACCTCCGGCGGCCGTCCGGCGGGGCGCGGGCTGGGCCTGCAGCCCCTGCAGGATGGCGGCCGCCATGGCGTCGAGGGATACCACCTCCTCGGCGGCGTTCAGCTTGATGGCTTCCTTGGGCATACCGAACACGACGCAGCTCGCTTCGTCCTGGGCGAGCGTGTAGGCGCCGCTGGCGCGCATCGCCAGCAGGCCGCGGGCCCCGTCCGCCCCCATGCCGGTCAGGATGGCGCCGACCGCGTTGCGGCCGGCGGTCTGGGCGACGGTATTGAACAGCACGTCCACGCTCGGCCGCTGGTAGTGCACCCGCGGGCCGTCCTTGATCCGGACGAGGTAGGTCCCGCCGCTGCGCGCCAGGACCATGTGGCGGTTGCCCGGGGCGACCAGGGCCGTCCCGGGCACGACGTGGTCGTTGTCGTGCGCCTCGCGCACCTCGAGGGCGCAGACCTCGTTCAACCGCTGAGCGAAGGACGCCGTGAAGTGCTCGGGCATGTGCTGCACGATGACGATCCCGGGGGCGGTGCGCGGCATGCGGGTCAGCACCGCCTCGATCGCCCGGGTGCCGCCGGTCGAGGCGCCGATGGCGATGATCTTGTGAGTGGTCTGGACGAGCAGGTTTTCCGGCAGGCGCCGCTCGTCGGGCCGGGTCGGGCGCGGCGGGGCGGCCGAGATCTTGGCCACGGCGGCGGAGCGGATGGCGTGTACCAGGGGCTGGGCGATGTCCTTGGTCGAATAGGCCGCCCCCGGCTTGCAGAGCACCTCCACCGCGCCCAGGTCGAGCGCCTTCATGGCCAGCTCGCTGTTCCGGGGAGTCAGCGAGCTCAGGATGACCACCGGCATCGGGTGGTAACGCATGAGCTTGGCCAGGAACGACAACCCGTCCATGCGCGGCATCTCCAGGTCCAGCGTGACCACGTCCGGGCGCAGCTCCACGATCTTGTCCCGGGCGACGAACGGGTCCACCGCCGTGCCGACGAGCTCGATGTCGGCGTAGCGCGACAGCTCCTCGGCGATCACCTTGCGCACCACGGCCGAATCATCCACCACCAGGACCCGTATCATGCGATCACCTCGTTGCGGCCGAACCCGGTGCAGCACCGTCGGCCGACCGCGGCGCAGCGCCCGCGTCCACCCGCATCCGCACCCGGCAGATCCCGTTGTCGAGGGCGAGGCAACAGCTGGCCGCGGGGGCCGCCCACGCCGGCCGGTCGGCCGGGACCGGGTGCGGCGCGCGGATGCTGAACTCGGCCTCATCGCCGCCGAGCGCCGGCAGCATGTTGCCGCAGACCACGTTGGCGAGCTCCTTGAGGGCATCCAGCTGGTCCTCGGGCGCGAGCGGCTCGCCGTCCATGGCCCCCAGCATGTTGGCCGCCAGCTCGGCCAGCACCGGCCCCGAGAGCGACACCTCCAGCCCGCCGGCGAACGCGCCGGTGAACTCCACCCGCACGGTGGTGAGGAGCGACTCCTCGACCTCGGGCGCGGCCTCCACCGGCGAGGCGAACAGAAAAGCGAGCTTCTCCAGCGTGTCGATCGTCACCTCGGCCAGGCGGCCGTCAGCGGCTGCGGTCATGGAACACCTCGTTGCCGAGCATCTCCTTGATGGTGTCGCGGATCGCCTCGGGCGTGAAGGGTTTGTGGATGAAGCGCACGCCCAGGCGCTGCAACCGTTCGATGCGCGTCTGGCTGCCCTCGGTGGAGACGACCACCGTCGGGATGCCCTTCAGCTCATCGCGGCTATGCATCTGCTCGATCATCTCCTCCCCGTTCATCACCGGCATGTTGATGTCGACGATGACCAGGTCGATCCACTGCGTGCCCAGCGCGTCGAGCCCCTCCCGGCCGTTGCCGGCCTGGTGGATCTCCCCGACCTGAAGCCCGCTCAGCAGCAGCGTCTTCTGGATCATGGAGCGCATCACCGCGCTGTCGTCGACCACCAGAATGTTGACCGCCATGATACCCCACTCCGTCTGGGTTGAATTGCCCCTACCCGGCCAGCGCCGCGGACAGCTCGTTGGCCCACTGCAGCGTCTGGCTGGCCACCTTCTCCAGATGCGCCGACGTCACCCCCAGCCGGCGCGTCACCTCCGGCGAGGGCTGCTGGTGCAGTCCGTCGCGCCCCATGCCGATGCCGATCATGCGGCACAGGAGGTTGGCGACGTGCACCACGTCGAGAACGATATCGGGTGTTTCGGACTTCTCGGGCGAATGGTGCCAGCGCACGGCGTTCACGATCCTCGCCGGCAGCGACCAGTTCGTCAGCACCTCGGCGCCGATCTCGGCGTGGTTGGTCCCGAGCGCGATCGCTTCGGCCGTTTCGAACGGCAGGCCCTGGGCCAGCGCCCGCTCGATCTGGGCGTAGTCCGCCTGGACGAACCGGCCCAGGATCAGCTTGCCCACGTCGTGCAGCAGCGCGGCGGTGAAAATCTCGTCCGCCCCCTCCAGCCTCAGCTCCCGCACCAGCCCCTCGGCTGCGACCGAGACCGCGAGCGAGTGGCGCCAGAGCTCGCCGCCGGGCATGTCGTAGCCGGGCACGGCGCGGTCCATGACCGCGCTCGTGCAGGTGGCGATGACCATCTGCACCAGGCGTTTCAACCCCAGCAGGACCACCGCCTGGCGCACCGAGCCGACCTTGGCGGGGAAGCCGAAATAGGCCGAGTTGGCCAGCTTGAGCAGGTTGCCGGTCAGGCCGGGATCCTGCCGCAGAACCCCCTCGATCTGCTGCACGGTCACGTCCGGGTCGTCGATCAGTGCCAGCAGCTTCAGGGCCGCGCCCGGCATCCCGGGGAAGGTGGTGATCGTGCGGGTGATTTCGTCTGTGCGCATACGCCGACCCTTCACAGCGGCTGTTTGACGCCGCCGCTGCTGAGAACGACCTGCCCGCTGGACACGTCGAAGTGGATGGTACGGCTGACCATGCCCCCGACATCCTCCGCTTCCAGGAGGATGTTGTTCTTCCACAGGAGCTTCTTCAACACGGTGTAGTTCCGCTCGCCGATCTTGAACACCTCGTTCTTGCCCATGGGGTTGCCGCACCCGGCGGCCTTGACCACCAGGCGCGATTTCACCGCGCCCTTCTCGTAGAGCGCGTTGAAGAGCAACGGGACGCCCGTGTCCACGAACATGGCCGGGTTGGCCCGGGCCTTTTCCGGGTTGATGCTGGACAGCGGCAGCATCGCGTGCAGCAACCCGCCCACCTTGACGGCCGGGTCGAAGACGACCAGGCCCAGGCAGCTGCCGAGGGCGTGGGTGACGACCATGTCGCCGTCGACCCCGATTTTCATATCCCCCACCATCACGGTGTGGTTCATGCCGCCCGCCTTCCGTCATATGCGTCGGGGGCCGCAGGCGGCCGTCGATGTCGGGGGGTGACGCTCACCGGTCGCACCGAGGGCCTCATTTCCGATACACCGCCGGCCGCACGTAGCGGAAGCGGTGGGTGATCGCCGAAAGGCCTTCCGAGTGGCCCACGAACAGGTAGCCGCCGTCCTCCAGCATGCCGTAGAATCGGTTGATCAGCTCCTGCTGCGTCGACCGGTCGAAGTAGATCATGACGTTGCGGCAGAAGATGACCTGGAAGCGCCCCTTCATGGGCCAGGGCTCCATGAGGTTCAGGTAGGCGAAGTGCACCAGCGCCCGCGCCTCGGACGCGACCCGGACCTCCCCCGCGCGCCCGTGGGCCGGGAAATACTTGCGATAGGCGGGCGACGGGACCTCCTCGACCGCTGCGCGCGGGTAGATCGCCTGCCCCGCGCGCTCGAGCATGCGGCGGGAGATGTCCGTCGCCAGGATGCGCACGTCCCGGCGCTCGACCGCCCCCAGGTGCTCGCACAGCACGGCCGCCAGGGTGTAGGGCTCCTCCCCCGACGAGCAGGCGGCGCTCCAGAACCGCAGCCGCGGCGCGGTCAGCTCCGGCAGGACCGTGTCGCGCAGGAAGGTGAAGTGGTCCCCTTCCCGGAAGAAGCTGGTCTTGTTGGTGGTCATCACGTCGATGAGACACGCCACCTCCTGTCCCTGCCGGTCGTTTTCCAGGTAGTCGAGGTAGTCGTCGACCCGCTGGATGCCGAGGGTGCGCAGCCGCTTCATGAGGCGCGCCCGCACGAGGGCCTCCTTGCCCTGCTTCAGGTTGATCCCGCTGGTGCGGTACACCAGATCGCTGATCTTCTGGAACTCCTGGGGCTTCAGGTCGGTGGCGGCGAGGTTCATGGGTGTCGGTGCCTCACGCCGCCAGGGCCTGACCGCGGTGCCCGGCGTCCTCGCGGTGCCCCTCGCGGCGGTCGGGGGTCGCAAAGCGCAGCAGACCGCCCACGTCCAGGATCAGGCCGACGCGGCCGTCGGGCATGATGGCGCCGCCCGAGATGCCGGGGAGGTTCTTCATGGTCTCCCCCAGGCTCTTGATGACCACCTGCTGGCGGCCGACCAGTTCGTCGATCACCAGGCCGGCCTGCCGGTCCTCGTCCTCGACCACCACGACGATCGCGTCGGTCAGCTTCTCGCGGGCGGCGCGGATCCCGTAGATCTGCGACATGCGGTAGAGCGGGATGAGGTCGCCCTGCAGCCGCAGCATCTCGCCCTGCTGGAACACGGTGGCGATGTCGGCCTCGGCCGGCTTGACGGAGCGGATGATCGAGATCGTCGGCAGCACGTAGGTCTCGGGCCCGACCCGGATGACCATGCCGTCGATGATGGCGAGCGTCAGCGGCAGGCTCATCTTGAACACGCTGCCCGCGCCCTTCTCCGAGCGGATCTCGATCGCCCCGCGCAGGCGCTCGATGTTCTTCTTGACGACGTCCATGCCGACCCCGCGGCCGGAGACGTCCGTGACGACCTGGGCCGTCGAGAACCCGGGCTCCATGATCAGGTTGTAGACCTCCCGCTCGCTCAGCTCCACGCCCTCGGCGATCAGGCCGCGCTCGCGCGCCTTGGCGACCAGGACCTCCCGGTCCAACCCCTTGCCGTCGTCGCTGATCTCCACCACGACGGCGCCGGCGGAGTGGTAGGCCGACAGCTTGACGGTGCCCTGCTCCGGCTTGCCCGCCGCCCGGCGCTCCGCCGGGGTCTCGATGCCGTGGTCCACGGCGTTGCGCACCATGTGCACGAGGGGGTCGTTGACGATGTCGACCAGGTTGCGGTCGATCTCGGTGTCCTCGCCGTCGGTCAGGAAGTTCACGTTTTTGCCGAGCTTGCGGGAGACGTCCCGCGCCAGGCGCGCCATCTTGCTGAACGTGGCCTTGAGCGGCACCATGCGCATGGACATGGTGATGTCCTGCAGCTCGCGAACGATCTTGCTGGTGTGGGCCACCTTCTTCGTGAGGCTGTGGTTCTCGCTGTTCACCACCAGCCCGTCCTGGGCCACCATGGAGTGGGCGATCACGAGCTCGCCGACCATGTCGACCAGCCGGTCGAGCCGCTGCGTGCTCACCCGCACCGAGGAGTCCACCACCGGCTGCCCGCCGGAGCATATCTGCTTCTGGGCGCGCAGGGCCTGACCCACGTCCGCCACACTGGCGGCCTGGGCCTTCACGATGGCGACCCCGGCCTTCTGGTCGGGGTGCTCGGTCAACGCCTGCTCGACCCGGTCGCGCTCGACCTTGCCCTGGGCGACCAGCAGGTCCCCGAGCCGCGGGGTGCAGGCTGCGGTCTGCTCCTCGGAGACGCCGGCCGCCTCCGGGTCCTTGAGCACCTCGAGCAGCGCGTCGTAGCCGTCCGGCTTCTCCAGGGGCGCCCCGCCGAGAGCGGCCTGCACCGCCACCACCAGCTGCTTGATCGTGTCCAGGGCCTGCAAGGACAGGTCCGCGTAGCCTCCGCTGTAGCGGATATTTCCGTCGCGGACGCGGCTGAGCAGGGTCTCGGCGTGGTGCCCCAGCTCGGCGATCAGGGTGAGCTCCAGAAACCCGGAGGTCCCCTTCACGGTGTGGAAGGCGCGGAACACCCGGCCCACCGCCTCCATGTCCTCCGGGTCGTGCTCGAGCGAGAGCAGCGCCTCCTCGGCGTTCTGGATGAGCTCGGTGCTCTCGGTGATATACTCCGCCATGAGGTCGGCATCGATGTTGGCGGGCATGTAGTCCGACTTGCCGGCCGGGCCGGCGGCCGGCGCCTGCGGCGCCGCCTCCGGGTCGTTTGCGCGCGCCGGGACCACCGGGGCTGCGCCCGCCGGCGGGGGTGTCATCGCGGTCTCCAGCAACTCGCCGACGCGGCGGATGGACGCACCCGGGTCGTCTCCGGCGCCCGCGGCCAGGGTCCGGCACACCGCAGCGGCCGCGTTCAACGGCCCGGCGGTCGCGGGGTCGCGGTCGGCCAGCCGTCCCAGAGCGTCCCCCAGCCGCTCCCAGCCCGCGCGGTCCTGCGCCTCGAGCCCGACCAGCATGGCGGCGGCCTCGTCGACGCTTTCCGGGCTGCCGGCCGCGTGACCGGCGGCCGGGGCCTCAAGCCCCAGCAGCTCGGTGAGAGCCGCCGCGGCCGGGTCTATTCCCTCCTCGCCCGCCCCGTCCAGCGCCAGGTGGGCCTGCATCAACCCCTGCGCCAGGGCGTCCAGCGCACCGAGCAGATCGGGCACTCCGCCGGCCGCCAGCCGTTGGACCGCCGACGCGGCGGTCTGCAGCAGGCGCTTCACCCCCGGCGACTCGCCCGGCGCGGCCGACTCGGCCGCGGTCAGCTCGGCCGCCAGGGCGGCCCAGGCGCCCGGGTCGCTCACGTTGATGTCGTCCAGCCCCTCGGCCAGAGACCGGAGGCGGGCGGAAAGGGTCTGCTTCGGTTTCGGTGCCTTCGTCCCTCGCGTCATCTCATGCTCCTGCCAGATTGATCGATGGCTCGCCCCAACGGTTTCAGATGTCGCTGCACACCAGCTTCCCATGCAGCCGGGCCCCCTGGACCCGGCCGCCGCGCCGGTAGACCGGCCCGCAGCGCGCGGCCAGCCCCTTCAGCACCCGGTAGGAGGACTGCAGCAGCTCCCCGGCGTGCTCGAGCAGCAGCGCGGTGCGCCGGTTCTCCAGGCGGAAACGTTCCGTGACCCCGACGAGCTCGTCGCGGCAGCGCACCAGCTGCGCCCGCAGGCCGTCCGGGACCCGGGCCGCGATCCGGCTGACGGTCACCTCCTCCGGCCGGCAGGCGAAGGCCGCCGCCAAGGTCTCCACCAGCCGGCAGCGCCTTGCCTCCAGCGACTGCAGGCGGTTGAGCAGCCCCTCGCGCTCGGCCGCTGCGCTCCGGATCGCCTCCGCCCGCGACATGCGGACGTCCTCGCGCTCGCGGATCGCGGCCGCGAGAAGGTCCCGGTAGACCGTCGTCTCGGCCTGCAGGACGGTCACCAGCTCACGCACATGGTCCATCATCTCGGAGATCTGCATGCGAACCCTCTGAATAGAGTGTATCGGCCGACAGGGCCGAATCCTTGAGAATGAAGAGCGCCGGCCGGACGCGGCAGCCGACTCACGGGCGGGGCGGCTTGCCGGGTGCGGCCCCGTTGCGGCTCAGCTGCTCCAGCAGAACGGACGACAGGCCGAGGCCCCCGGCCCCGGCCATCTGCTTGGCCCGCTCGGCATCCATGAGGGAGGTGTAGATTTCCTCCGCGCGGCCGCCGCCGAGGAAATCCGATTTCGGCACGGTCTTGCGCATCTCGCTCAGCATGTGGGTGATGAAGAGCGCTTCCATGCCCTCGCAGGCCGATCGGAGGTCGGGGTCCGGCTCTGCGGCACCGGCGCCGGCCTTGGGCGCGGCCGCCGTCCGCGGGGTCGCCGCTGCGCCGAGGTGCGGGTTCGGGGGCGAGAGCGGGCCCGGCATCAGATGATCTCCAGCTCGGCCTGCAGGGCGCCGGCCGCCTTCAAGGCCTGGAGGATGGAAATCAGGTCGCGCGGGGTGACGCCGAGGGCGTTCAGCGCCCGCACCACGTCGCCGATGCTCACGCCCGAGGAGACGATCTGCAGCGGCGCCCGGCCCTCTCTGACCGAGGTCTGGGTGTCGGGGGTCACGACCGTGCGCCCGGTCTCGGAAAACGCCGTCGGCTGGGACACGTTGTAGCTCGTCCGGATCTCGACGCTGAGGTTGCCGTGCGCGATGGCCACGGTGGAGATCCGCACGCCCTCGCCCATGATGACCGTGCCGGTGCGCTCGTTGATGACCACCCGCGAGACGGAGTCCGGGGTGACGCTCAGGGTCTCGATGGCGGCGATCAGGGCGGGGATGTTGCCCACGAAGGCCGGCGGCACGGCCACCTGGATGCTGCCCGAATCCTGGGTGCGCGCCACGTTGCCCACCGACGCGTTGATGGACTGGGCGACCCGCGTGGCGGTGGTGAAGTCCGGCTTGTTCAGCGCCAGCGTCAGCGAATCGGCCTGGTTGAGATTGAACGGGATCTCGCGCTCGACGCTCGCGCCCTGGACCACGCGGCCGACCGTGGTGAAGTTCTTCTGAACCTTGTCCCCGGTGCTCGCCCCCACCGTGAACCCGCCGGTCGCAACCGGCCCCTGGGCGACCGCGTACACCAGGCCGTCGGCGCCCTTGAGCGGGGTCATCAGGAGGGTCCCGCCCTGCAGCGCCTTGGCGTCGCCGATCGAGTTGACCAGCGCGTCCAGCCGCGAGCCGGTGCGCGCGAAGGGCGGCAGCTCGCAGGTGACCATGACGGCGGCCACGTTTTTGACCTTGATGTCCTCGGGGTTGACCGTCACCCCCATTTTCTCAAGCATCGAGGACATGCTCTGCAGCGTGAAGAGGGCGTCCGAACCGTCGCCGCTGCCGGCCAGGCCGACGACCAGTCCATAGCCCACCAGCTGGTTGGGGCGGACGCCCCGGAAGGTCGCGATGTCTTTGAGGCGCGCGGCCTGGCCTTCGGCCGCGGCCGCCGCCAGGACGGCCAGGGTCAGGACCAGGGCGCCGAGTCGAACGAGAACGCGTGAGCGATGGGTGCGCATGGGCAATCCGTTTCTCTCCCGGTCAGAACGGCCAGACGGCCTCGAAGAAATTGGCCATCCAGCCCGGGCGCTGCCGGTCGTCGATCACGCCGGTGCCGCTGTAGGCGATCTTGGCGTCGGAGACGAAGATGGACCGGATGACGTTGTTGCTGCCGATGTCGCGCGGCCGGATCATGCCGGAGAGGATGATGACCTGGTTCTCGTGGTTGACCAGCACCTCGCGCGTGCCGACGATCCGCAGGTTGCCGTTGGGCATGACGTCGGTCACCCGGCAGGTGATGTAGGCGGTGAGGTCGCCGCTGCGGGTGGTGCTGCCGTCGCCCTCGAAGTCGCTCTTCATGCCGCCCTTGACCGAGGCGGAGCCGAAGGGGTTGACCTTGGGCATGTCGCTGCCGAGCCACCGCAGGACCTTGTCCTGCCACCAGTTCTCCACCCCGAGCATCGCGTCGATCCCGGCGGTCGTGCTGGAATCCCGCGCGGTCTTGGTGTTGGCCTTGTTGCTCGCCTTGGAGGACTCCTCGATCTTGACCGTGACGATGTCGCCGGCCCGGCGGGCCTTGGTGTCCTGGAACAGGCTGGTCATCTCGCCGCCGGCGACGTAGGTCGAATTCTCCTGGTAGGCGGCCGCGCGCGCGGCGCCCTGGGCGTCGTAGGCCTCGACGGGCGGCGGCGGCGGGACCGCCGGCATCGGCATCGGACGCTGGGCGGCGCACCCGACCGCGAGGGCCGCGCCCAGGGCGACGAGGATCGCCCGGCCGCGGGGCGGTGTGGGAGAGGGGGGCCTCATGGGAAGCTCCTTCCGGCCTCGCGGCCGGTTCAGAATTCGATTTTCACGGTATTCGCGTCGAGGACCCGCGCGTACACGACCTTGTTGGAATCGAGGTTCATCACCTGGATCAGCTCGCCCTGGGCCCCGCGCTGCTTGACCTGGCCGAAGGCGGAGATGCGCAGTCCCTCGGTTTCCGCGACGATGCGCACGCGGTCCCCGCTCTTGACCAGCGGCGGGGACTCCACCATGTCCGGCCGCAGGGCGGCCCCGGACTCCACCAGGCGGCGCGTCCGCTTGCCGATGACCGCCGCGGGATCCGTGATGCAGTCGAAGGGCAGCCCGGCCGCGTCCACGGCCCGCACCTCGATGTCCTCCGGGTCGATGGGTTTGAAGCGGCCCAGGGGGCGCCGGGCCACGACGACCTTGCTCAACCGCTCCAGGCTGACCGTCGCGTTCACCCGCCGCTCCGCGTCGCCGTCCACTTTGAACGTGACGGTGAGCGGGACGGTGCCGACGAACTCGGTCGACTTCGGCGCCAGAACGCGTGTCGTCAGCGGGCCCTGCGGCAGCACCAGCGTGTCGGTGACGCGGATCTCCTTGATGCGCACGCCTTCGCCGCCGTGCTGGCGGACGTAGGCGCGCAGGATCTCCTCCACCTGCTCCCGGCCGATGGTGGTGGAGCTGCGGGCGACCGTGATCTCGGGGGGCACCTGCAGGTCGAGCCCGGCCGGGTCGAACCCGCACTGCTTCAGCCGGGCGAGGACGAGGGCCTGCTCCACGACCCGGGTCTTGCCCGGCAGCGGCGCCCGGCCGATCACGACGGCCTTCAGCTCGCTCACCCGGTCCGCGTCGGGGCCGTCGATGCGGGCGATGGACTCGAGCAGAATCTGGTCCGAAGCGACCTCGGCCCGGTCGTACACCCGGACGCTGGTCAGCGGGGCGGCGCCGGCGGGGAACGACGGCCGCGGCCAGCAGGGCCAGCGCGGCGATTGCCCTCACCCATCCCTCGGCCGTGCGTTGAGTTGCGTGCATGGGGCCCTACCGTTTCAGGTTGTTGGCGGTCTGGAGCATGTCGTCCGAGGCCTGCACGACCTTGCTGTTGGTCTCGTAGGCCCGCTGGGCCGTGATCATGTTGACCATCTCGTCGACGACGCTCACGTTCGAGCTCTCGAGGAACCCCTGGGCGATCGTGCCGAAGTTGTTGTCGCCGGCCGTGCCCGTGATGGCCGTGCCGGAGGCGTCGGTCGGCAGGAACAGGTTCTTGCCGAGGCTCTGAAGCCCGGCCGGGTTGGTGAACCGCGCGAGCTGGATGGTGCCCAGCTGCCGGGGGGTTGCTGTCGCCGGCCTGCAGCACGCTCACGGTCCCGTCCACGCCGACCGACAGGGAGATGGCGTCGCTCGGGACGCTGATCTCGGGGTTGAGCAGCAGGCCGTCCGAGGTGACGATGCGGCCGTCCTTGTCGAGCTTGAAGGCCCCGGCGCGCGTGTAGGCCGTGGTCCCGGTCGACTGCGTCACCTGGAAGAAGCCGTTGCCCTCGATCGCGAGGTCCAGCTCGTTCTTGGTCATCTGGAGCTCGCCCTCGCTGAAGTTTTTCGCGATCGCCACCGGGCGAACGCCGTGCCCGAGCTGGATGCCGGTGGGCGCCTGGGTGTTCTCGGAGGTCGACCCGCCGGGGGGCTGCATCGTCTCGTAGAGCAGGTCCTGGAACTCGGCGCGGCTGCGCTTGTACCCGGTGGTGGTGACGTTCGCCAGGTTGTTGGCGATCACATCGATGTTCATGGTCTGGGCCTGCATGCCGGACGCGGCGGCCCACATGCTGCGGATCATTCGTCCTCCTCGGCGTTGCCGGGCCGCGCACGGGCGGCCCATTCGGGTCCGGGGGCGTGGCTCAGGTGGTCCGCCCCACTTCGCTGATGCTCTTCGCGTTCACCTCGTCCACGGCGCGGATGACCCGCTGGTAGGACTCGTAGCCGCGCAGGATCTCGATCATCTCGACCATGCCGTGCACGGCGTCGACGTTGGCCATCTCGAGGTAGCCCTGCGCCACGGAAATGTCCTCCACCGGCTCGCCGGCCGCGCCGCCGGCCGTCTTGAAATAGCCCTTCTCGGTGCGCACGAGGCTCCCGGCCTGGGGGAAGTCCTCGACGTTGAGCCGCCCGACCTGGCGCCCGTTGACCTGCACCGTGCCGTCCTTGCCGATGCTGACCTCGACCCCGTTCGGCCCGCCGTTGCGGCCCTCGATGCGGATCTCGCCGCCGCCCTCGCCCTGCACCGGCCAGCCCTCCTGGGTCACCAGCGCTCCCTCGGAGCTGACGGTGAAGTTGCCGCGCCGCGTGTACACCGTTCCGCTCGGGGACTCGACGCTGAAGAACCCCTTGCCGTTCAAGGCCACGTCCAGGGGGTTGCCCGTCATCTTCAGCGGCCCGGGCGAGAAGTCGGTGCGGCTCTCGTAGGAAATCCAGAATGAGGAGCCCGCCTGGGGGGTCTGGTAGGGCGGCTGAACGGCCTGGGCCTGGCCCTCGGCCGATGTCAGGTAGGCCTGGAACGACACTTCGTCACGCTTGAAGCCCGCGGTGTTGACGTTGGCCAGGTTGTTGGCGATCACCTCGAGCCGCTTTTCGTAGGCCATTGCGGCTGCCGCCGCCATGTAGATTTCACCCGGCATGTCCCTTCCCTCCTGATAGACTACGCATGATCAAAGCAAGAGCCGTACCACGGTTTCGCCGGCCGTCGCTGCGCCCGCGGGGCGGGTCGCTGCCGCCCCGGCGGCCGCGCGGAGCGCGCCCGCCGGCAGATTTTGCCTATCCCCGCCCCGGCCCGCTCAGGCGTTGAGCCGCCGCAGCTTGAGCGCAAGCTCGACCTCCCCGGCCGGCATGCGGGTCTGGGCGGCGAGCTCGCGCGGCGTCAGGCCCCCGGCGGCCAGCCGGGGCAACGCGTCGTATGGGGCGGCCGCGCCGGGTGCGCCCCCGCCCAGGCGGAAGGGGATGAGATCCGCGGGTTCGGAGTCCGCCGCGGCCCCGGTCCCGCCCGGGTCGATCGGCGCCATCCATCGGTTCAACTGCAGGCGCTCGGCCCGCACGGCCTGCTCGATCGCGGCCAGCGCCTGCTCCGCCTGCTGGCGCAGGCTCTGAAGCCCCACCTCGTCGGCGAAGGCGGCCGGCGGCGCCGGCCGCACCTCCGCCCGGCGCGTCGACGTCAGCCGGCGGCACGCCAGACAGGCCAGGACCACCCCGCACAGGAGCACCTGAACACCGTCGCGTACCCCGTCCACCGTCACCAGTTCCAGAAATCCCATCGTGCCTCCTCCGGCCGGGTGCGCTCGCATCACACCCGGACATCAATCAGCTTCTTGGCAGTCCCCGGCTCCGCGGGCTCGTGCACCGAGTTCGCCCCCCCGGCGCTCTCGCGGAGTTCCGCCGCGGGTGCAGCCGCCTGCCGGGATTCCGCGTCCTCGGGGGAATCGCGGGCGTCGGGGTCCTCCTGCCGGCGTCGCAGGTACCGGGCGAAGGCCGATTCCCTGTCGCCGTCCCTCCGCGGCTCCGGCCGCTTGACGCGATCGGGGTGAGCCACGGGGGCGATCGTGGTGGGATAGATGACCGGTTCCACGGGTCAAATCCTCCTGACGTTCGCCGGCGCCCCCCACGCCGGGATCAGTCGATGTCGTCGAGCAGACGCTCCTTTCGCAGCCGGTTGCGCAGGCGCATGATGGCCTGCGAGTGGATCTGGGACACCCGGGACTCGGTGATGTTCAGCACCTCCCCGGTTTCCTTCATGGTCAGCTCGTCCAGGTGGTAGAGCGAGATCACCATCCGTTCCTTCTCGGGCAGCTGCTCGATCGCCTGGGTCAGGGCGGACTTGAGCTCCTTGAGACGGGTCTGGGACAGGGCGTCGTCCTCGTGGTGGACGAGGTAGTTCATCAGCTTTTCCTTCTCGTCGCGCGAGGACACCCCGAGCTCCTCGAAGCTGATGAACGAGATGTTGGACATCTGCTTGGTGCGGTGCAGCTCCTCCAGGTCGACCCCCAGCTCCCCGGCGACCTCGTGGTCGTCGGCGTTGCGCCCCAGCCGCTGCTCCAGCCGCTGGCAGGCGGTTTCCATCTCGCGCAGCCTGCGCCGGCTGGAACGCGAAAGAAAATCGCGCGAGCGCAGCTCGCTCAGCACCGCCCCCTTGATCCGGAAAATGGCGTAGGTCATGAACTTGTTGTCGCGCTTGGGGTCGTAGCGGTCCACGGCCTGGATCAGGCCGATCACGCCGACGTTCATCAGGTCCTCCACGTCGACGCTGGACGGCAGGTGGGTCGCGATGCGCTGCACGATCCGTTTGACGTAGGGCAGGTATTCGTTGAGGAGCTGCTCCCGGTAGGCCGGCCGTTTCTTGGCCGGGACTTTGGGACTGCGGCGTTCTGCCAGTTGCATGTGCATGCGGGTCTCCCGAGACGAACGTCCATCGATCGCGGGTCGATGGGGTATGCGTTGCTTCGAACAGGGTCCCGGCGCGGCCCTCACATGGAGGTGCTGCGCACCAGGTGGTGCCAGAACAAGTTGGTGTTGCCCTTGGGGCGGCTCGGCGGCGCGAGCCGGGCCATGCGCCGCGCGAGATCGGCGAAGCACCGGCTCGCCCTGGATTCCGGGTAGAGATCGCTGACCAGCCGCTGGTGCTTCACCCCGCGCGCCAGCTTGTCGTCGCGCATCACGCACCCCAGGTAGTCGATGTGGATGTCCAGAAAGCGCTCGGTGACCAGCTCCAGCTGCCGATAGACATCCTGGGCCTCCTTGGGCGAGGCGGCCATGTTCACGAGCAGCTTGCACGACTTCTCCGAGTACTTGAGCGACAGCACCTTCATCAGCGCGTACGCGTCGGTGATCGAGGTCGGCTCCGGCGACACCACCACGATGATCTCGTGCGCCATGACGTTGAAGTCCATCACGTTGGACGAAATGCCGGCGGCGGTGTCGATCAGCAGCACGTCCATCTCGTCGATCAGCCGGTCCAGGTCCGTGAAAAACTGCATCTTCTGTTCGTGCGTGAGCTGGGTGAGCTCCTGGACCCCGGAGGCCGCCGGCAGGATCTTCATGCCGCCCGGGCCGTTTTCGAGGATTTCGGCGATCGTCTTCTCGCCGCGGATGACATGGGAGATGTTGTGCTTGGGGGCCACCCCGAGCAGCACGTCCAGGTTCCCCAGGCCCAGGTCGGCGTCCAGGATGATGACCTTCTTCCCGAGCTGGCTCAGCGTGTAGCCGAGATTGGCCACGATGTTGGTCTTTCCGACCCCGCCCTTGCCGCTGGTGATGGCGACCACCCGCGTGTGCGGCTTCCGGCGCCGTACGGATTCGTCCTCCGTGTGGGACGAGCCGCGCCGCTGCAGCGGGATCACCTTGTTCGAGGGAGTGGGGGTGGCAGTCATCCGGGAGCAGTCTCCTCGTTCTCGTTCGGGTTAGCGGTAGGCGGAAATCCGCCGCCCTTCCCTCGTTGCGGCCATGTCCTCGACGCCGGGGGCGTCCGGGCTGCAGTTCCGGCACGGAATGAAATGCCGGGCCTCGGCCTCGGAGGTCGAAGCGAATCGAACCAGGTTTTCGGCCTTGATCTTGCGCACCCACTTGCAATCCGGTCGGTGGTAGAGGTCCGAGCTGCGGTTGGCCACCAGACTCGCCCCGGCGCTCGCCGACGCGAGCCCGGCCGGCATCCGGGCCTCCACCGCCTCGGACGCGCCGGGCAGCACCCGGGAGAGCAGCATCTCGACGGGGCGCTCGGCCAGGTCCTCGGGGATGCGGGGGCCCGTGCCCAGGTAGGACAGCGGCAGCCGGGTGCGGATCAGCAGGTTCAGCAGGCTCCCGCAGCTGCCGGCCTCGTCCAGGCGGGTGAAGGCCAGGTGCCCGACCGGGGCGCTCTTCCAGCCTTCGACCACCGCGAGCGCGTCCGGCTCCCGCGTGCAGGCGTTCAGCACCAAGTGGATCTCGCGGCACGACAGGGCGGCGAGCGTCCGCTGCACCTCGTCGCGTCGGCCGGCCTCCCCGGGACTCACGCCCGGGGTGTCGATGACGATCACGTCCGCCGGCCCGAGGGCCTTGAGCCTGCCGGGCGCCTCGTCGGCCGTCGGGACCACCTGCATCGGCACCCCCAGGATGCCCGCGTAGATCTTGAGCTGCTCCACGGCCCCGATCCGCTGGTCGTCCAAGGTCATCAGGGCGACGCGACGGCCTTTCCCGAGCGCCTCCGCCACCGCGAGCTTGATCGCGAGCGTCGTCTTGCCCGCCCCGGCCGGCCCGACGAGCGCGACCCGGCGCGGGGTCCCCGGGTCCCCATGGCCGACGGCCCGGCGGACCCCCATGTCGTGCAGCACCGCCGCGGCGTGGGGCCGCAGCTGATGCGGCGTCAGAAGCGAATCGTAGCCCGGCATGCGCCGGATCTGACCGATCAGCTCGGCCGCGACCTCGCGCGCCACCTCCTGGCCGAGCAGGTGCTGGTGCAGTTCCGCCAGCGCGGGGGGGCTTCCCGGGTCGGACTCCGCATCCGCCGCCGTCCGGCGCCGGCCGAGCGACCGCAGCCCCTCGTTGAGCGACTGGAACAGCCCGCGCCGGTCGCCGGCGTCCGGCCCGCCCGCCGGCGGGACGGCCGTCGGCCGCATCGGCTCGGCACCGCCGGGCCAGGCGTAGTCCCGGGCGGCGGTCACCTCAACGCCGGTGGGGCGGCCCGCCCCGAAGAGGCCGTTGCGGCGCAGGGTCCGCGCGGACAGGATGACCGCCTCCAGCCCGAACTCGTCCTTGACCATCTTCAGGGCCGCCGTCATCGTCTTGGCTTCGAAACGCTTAATCTGCATCGGAGAGCTCCACCGACCCGATCGACCGGATCTCCACCGTGTTCAGGATCTCTTCATAGGACAGGACGAACAGGTTCGGGATGAACCGGTCGGCCAGGCGTTTGAAACACAGCCGCACCGGGGCCGAGCAGAGCACCAGCGGCTGCAGGTTCATGGCGGTGCACCGCTCGATCATGCGGCCGAGGCTCGACATCATGCGGTTGGCTGCGGCCGGATCGAGGGCGAGCACGCGGCCGTGGTCGCCTTTCTGCATCGCCTCCGCGAGAGCGGTTTCCACCGCGTGCCCCAGGGTGATCACCGCCATGCGGCCGTCGGGGCCCACGTGCATCTTGGTCAACGTGCGGGCCATGCCGTGCCGCACGTGCTCGGTCAGCAGGTCCGAGTCCTTGGTGGCCGGCGCCCAATCCCCGAGGATCTCGAGGATGGCGAGCAGGTCGCGGATCGGGAGCTGCTCGCGCAGCAGGTTCTGCAGCACCTTCACCACGACCCCCAGGCTCAGCTGGTTGGGCACCAGCTCCTCGACCGCCTTGGGGTGGGACTGCTTGAGGTGATCGAGCATCTGCTGGGCCTCCTGCCGGCCCAGCAGCTCGTGGGCGTGGCGCCGGATGACCTCCGAGAGGTGGGTGGTCATGACCGTGGCGACGTCCACCACGGTGAAGCCCTTGGTCAGCGCGTTTTCCTTTGCGTTCTCGCGAATCCAGACCGCCGGCAGGCCGTAGGTCGGCTCGCGCGTGGCGACGCCGTCGACCTGGCCGTCGGCGTTGCCGGGGTTCATGGCGAGGCAGTGGTTCGGCATGAGCTCGGCGCGCGCGACCTCGTTGCCCTTCAGCAGGATGACGTACTCGCCCGCCCCCAGCTGCATGTTGTCCTGGATGTGCACCGGCGGGATGATGATCCCGAGGTCGAAGGCCATCTGGCGCCGGATGGCCTTGATGCGCTCGAGCAGCTCCCCGTTCTGCTCCGCGTCCACCAGCGGGATGAGGCTGTAGCCGACCTCGATCCCGAGGACGTCCAGGGGCGGCAGACAGGTCAGGGTGTCGGAGGCGGGCGCCTTCTCGATCTGCTTCTGGGCGTCCTCGGCCTGGGCCGTCTTCCGCCGCGCCTGCACCAGGCTGTAGGACAGCGTTCCGGCCAGGGCCGCCATCACCAGAAAGGGAACGGTCGGCAGGCCGGGGATCAGCGCGAAACCGAACAGGACGCCCGACACCATCCCGATGGCGCGCGGGTGGAAGAAGACCTGGCTGGTGATCTCGCTGCCGAGGCTGGACTCGTTGCCCGCGCGGCTGACGATGATGCCCGCCGCGGTCGAGATGATGAGGGCGGGGATCTGGGTCACCAGGCCGTCGCCCACGGTCAGCAGGGTGTAGTTCTGGGCCGCGAGGGCAAAGGGCATGTTCTTCTGGAAGACCCCGATCGCCAGCCCGCCCACGATGTTGATCACGGTGATGAGGATGCCGGCCACGGCGTCCCCGCGCACGAACTTGTTGGCGCCGTCCATGGCCCCGTAGTACTCGGCTTCCCGCGAGAGGATCTCGCGCCGCCGCCGTGCGTCCTGCTCGTTGATGAACCCGGCGTTGAGGTCGGCGTCGATGCTCATCTGCTTGCCGGGCATGGCGTCCAGGGTGAAGCGGGCCGCCACCTCGGCGATGCGGCCGGCGCCCTTGGTGATGACGGCGAAGTTGATGACCACCAGGATGGTGAACACGATCAGCCCGACGACGTAGTTGCCGCCGACGACGAACCCGCCGAAGGACTTGATGATGTTGCCCGCGGCGGCGGTGCCTTCATTCCCGTGCAGCAGCACGATCCGCGTGGTCGCGATGTTGAGCGACAGCCGGAACAGGGTCGTGAGCAGCAGGATGGAGGGGAAGGACGAGAGCTCGAGCGGCCGCTGGATGTACATGGCGACCAGCAGGATGACGAGCGAAAAGGTGATGCTGAAGGTCAGCAGCAGGTCCAGGAGAAAGATCGGCAGCGGGATGACCATGAAGCCCAGGATGCACACCACCGCGATGGCGAGCGAGATGTCGCTGTTGCGGGTGATCCGCGTCAGGGGTTCCGGTATCGATGTGCTCTGTGCGACCGCCATGTCCTTCCTTCCCGTTCAGACCGCTCCGGTGCGGTTCCAAAACCGGAAGGAGGATTGTGCATTTTCCATGCCGCCTGTCGGCTTCCGTTGCGGCACCCGGGCGGCCGTGGAGCGCGCCCTGCGGCTCCGATGTGGTTGTGTAGACAAACAGGCACGCGTCCCTGCCGCCGGCGCCGACAGCCCCAACGGCTTGCGGCCGCCGGTCTCTCCGGCCCGACGGATTGGGCAGGCGGAGGCCCAGCGCCACGACCGGCCCTCAGCTGCCGGCGGGTTTCAGCGACAATTTTTTGTCGGGGGGTTCAGAGGTTCAACGGTTCAGAGGTTCACGGTTGTGGGTTCACCGTTTGTTTGGGAGCCGCAGCGCCGCTTCCCTCAACCGTGAACCGTGAACCCTTGAACCCTATAGACTGTGCTTCCCCTTGAGCCGGTAGACGTAGGCCAGGACTTCCGCCACCGCGCGGTAGAGGTCCACGGGGACGTAATCGCCGATCTCGGCCATCTTGTAGAGCGCCCGCGCCAGGGTCTTGTTTTCGACGACCGGCACCCGGTGTTCGCGGGCGATCTCGCGGATGCGTTCGGCGATGAAGTCGGCGCCCTTGGCGACCACGCGCGGGGCGGCCATTTCGGAGGGGTTGAACCGCAGCGCGATCGCCAGGTGGGTCGGGTTGGTGATGACCACGTCCGACGTGGGCACCTCGGCCATCATCTGCTGATAGGCCGCCTGGCGCTGGAGCGACCGGATGCGGGCCTTGACCTGCGGGTCGCCTTCGGACTGCTTGCGCTCGTCCTTGACCTCCTGCTTGGTCATCTTGAGGCTCTGCTCGTACTGCCAGCGCTGGTAGGCGTAGTCGAGCACCGCCAGCACCAGGAGCGCGAGGGTGACGTAGAAGACGATCTTGAAGGCGCCCGCGTGGGTGAACGCCCAGATGTGGCCCAGGTCCAGCCGCACGAGCGACGGGAACTCGGCCAGGTACCCGGCGACCACCGACCAGGCGATCAGGCCCACCACGGCGAGCTTCAGGATGGACTTGGCCAGCTCCACCAGCCCGCGCGTCGAGACGATGCGCTTCATCCCGGAGAGCGGGTCGAGCTTCGAAAACTTGGGTGCCATGCTCTCGGCGTGAAACTCGAGGCCGATCTGCGCGACGTTGCCGGCCACCCCGACGATCAGCAGCGGCAGGCAGACGGGCATCAGCAGCAGGAGCGCGGTCTGCATGAGGTCGTAGGCCAGCGCTCCCGCGTCGTTGACGGTCTGCAGCCGGGTCGTGTGCAGGTTGGCGTACATCCCGGCCACGAGCGCGGTCAGGCGGTCCACGAGGTGCCCGCCGGCGAAGCTGAGAACGCCGAGCACGGTCATCAGGATGAGGGTGGAGGGGATCTCGCGGCTGAGCGCCACCTGGCCGCGTTTGCGCGCGTCCTGGCGCCGCTTGGCGGTTGCGCGTTCGGTGCGGTCCTGGCCGGTGGTGTCCGCCACGGGTTCTCCCTACATGGGCCTCAGCAGCGAGACGGCGTTGCGCGCCACCCCCCCGAAGAGATCCCCCAGGTAGCCGGCCAGGTGCGGCAGGCTCAGGCCGAAGAACAGCAGGCCCACGGCGATGTTGACCGGCATGGACACCACGAAGATGTTCATCTGCGGCACCGTGCGGGCCACCAGGCCGAAGGCGACCGTCGTCAGCAGCAGCGCGACGATGACCGGGGCCCCGGCCTTGATGCCGATGACGAACGCCTCGGCCGTGAGCCGCACCAGCCGCTCCAGGACCGGTGGGGCGGCGTGGAACCCGAACGGCGGCACCAGCTGGAAGCTCTCCACCAGCGTGCGGATGAACAGGTGGTGGCCGTTGAGCAGCAGGAACACCAGCGTCGCCAGCAGACTGGTGAACTGGGCCAGGATGGCCACCTGGTCTTCCGAGGCGGGGTCGAGCACCTCGGCGATCGCGAGCCCCATCTGGTAACCGGCCAGCTCTCCCGCCAGCTGGACCCCTTCGAAGACCAGACGGATGGCGACCCCGGCCAGCAGCCCGATCAGCACCTCGCCGGCCGCCGCCGCCGCCAGCGAGAACACGTCCGGGGACACGGCCGGCGGGCTGAGGCCGAGCGCGGGGAGCATCAGCAGGCTCGCCGCCAGCGCCAGGCCGATCCGGAAGATGACCGGGACGCTGGGGGCGTTCAGCATCGGAATGGACATGAGAAAGGCGCCGGTGCGCAGGAAGACCAGCAGGAAGAGATGCAGCTGCGGCAGCGATACGGAAAGGGAGGCCATGGCGCGGCGCGCCCGCTCAGCGGATGAACTGGTTCATGTTCATGAACATCTGCTCGGTGAACCCGACCAGGGTCTGCATCATCCAGGGGAAGAAAAAGATGAGGGCGGCGGCGACCGCCAGCATCTTCGGGATGAAGGTGAGGGTCATCTCGTTGATGGAGGTGGCCGCCTGGAAGATGCTCACCAGCAACCCGACCACGAGCCCGGCCAGCAGCATCGGCGCCGAGAGCAGGATGGACAGCTTGATGGCCTCGTAGAAAAACCCGGTGATGTAGTCGGCGTTCACGTCCCCTCCCCGTTCACCCGAAGCTCTTGACCAGCGAGCCGATCAGCAGGTACCACCCGTCGGCCAGCACGAACAGCAGCAGCTTGAACGGCAGCGACACCATGACCGGCGGCAGCATCATCATGCCCATCGAGAGCAGCACGGCCGCCACCACCATGTCGATGATCAGAAACGGCACGTACAGCAGCAGCCCGATCTCGAAGGCGGTCTTGACCTCGCTGATGATGAACGAGGGGATCAGGACGCTCGTCGGGATCTCGTCCCGGTTCTGCGGCCGCTTCATTTTGGAGATGTCCACGAAGAGGGACAGGTCCTTTTCGCGGGTCTGACGGAACATGAAATCGCGCAGCGGCCCCGTGGCGTTCTCGAGCGCCTGCTCGCCGCTGATCGCCTGGTTCAGGTAGGGCTGCAGCGCCGCCTGGTTGATCTTCTGCCACACCGGGGCCATGATGAACACGGTGAGGAACAGCGCCAATCCGATCACGATCTGGTTGCTCGGCAGCTGCATGGTGCCGAGCGCGCGCCGCAGCAGCGACAGCACGATCACGATGCGGGTGAAGGAGGTCACCATGATCAGGATCGCCGGCGCGAGCGACAGCACGGTCATGAGCAGGAAGATCTGCAGCACGACGGTCGAGCGCGAGGGGTCTTCGCCCGGCGACACCCCCAGGCTGAAATACGGGGTCGTCACGCCGCCGGCCCCCTGCGCGGCCGCGGCGCAGGCCGGCAGCAGCCAGATGAGCGTCAGGGCCGCTGCGGCGAGCAGGCGCGCCGGCGGGCGGAGAGGCGAACGGGTGGGTCGCGGCGCGGGCATCTCACTCCTCGCGGTCGGCCGGGGTGCGGCGCAGGCCCAGCCGGGCCAGCTGCTCGGTGAAGGACGCGGGCGCGGCCGCCGAGCGGCTGCGCAGCCGTTCGAGCGCCTCGGGGTCCCGGATGCGGGTCAGCACCTGGATGCGGTCCCCGGAGAGCCCCAGCACCAGGACGCAGCCGGGGACCTCGACCAGCGCGATGGATTTCTTGACCCCGAGCGGATGGGACGCCACCGTGCGCACGAGCTGCCCGCCGGCCGTCGCTCCGGCGCGGTGCAGATAGCGCCGGGCCACGTGCACGAGCAGGAACATGCCGCCCAGGACGACCGCCAGCGCGGCGACCATGTTCAAGGCCGACGGCCACATCTCGGGGGCGCCGGTCATCGCAGCCTCTCGACCCGCTCCATGGGGCTGACCACTTCCGTCAGCCGCACGCCGAACTTCTCGTTGATGACCACCGCCTCGCCGCGCGCGATGAGCTTCTGGTTGGCGAGCACCTCGAGCGTCTCGCCGGCCAGCTTCGAGAGCTCGATCACCGACCCCTGCCCCAGCTTGAGCAGCTCGTGGATGAGCAGCTTGGTCCGCCCGAGCTCGACGGTCACCTCCAATGGGATGTCCAGGATGAATTCCATGTTGGCAGGCGCCCCGGCGCCGGGAGGGGCCGCATCCGCGGCCGGTGCCGCTCCGGTGTCGGGTCGCGTGTCGGTCGTCGTGCTCATTCAGAGCGTGCCTCCGTTGCGGTTCAGCAGCGTCGAGATCTCCACCGCCCGGTTGCCCTTGATGACCCCCGGGTAGGCGAGGTACTTGGCCACGTGGTCCACCGAGATGACGATGTGGTCCTCCGGCCCGGTCGGCAGCAGGATGACGTCGTCGGTCTGCAGGTTGAGGATGCTGCCGATCGTCTGCTGCGTGCGGCCGAGCTCGGCGATGAGGGTGACCGGGGTCTCCTGCAGCAGCTGCTGCAGCTGGCGGTTCCAGGTGTTTTCGATGTCCTTCTCGCGCTGGTACTTGGAGGAAAGCTTCTCCTTGATCGTCTCCAGCATGAGGTAGGAGAGGCAGAAGTGCAGGTTGCCGGAGAACTCCTTGCCCTTCACCGAAAACACGATGACCACCATCATGTCGTGCGGGGAGACCAGGTGCACGTACTCCGGCTTGGTCTCGGTCTTCTTGATGCTGATGCTGACCGGCTGGACGATCTGCCAGGCCTTCTGCAACTGCCCCAGCACCTCGTCGGCCAGCTTGCCGATCATGCGCCGCTCCAGGTGCGTGAAGTCGCGCACGCGGCTGATCGGCTTGCCCTTGCCGCCGAACATGCAGTCGATGAGCGAGAACACCAGGTTCGGCTCGATGGCCAGCAGCGCCGACCCGATCAGGGGCTCCATGGTGAAGATGATGAAGCTCGTGGGGCTCGAGAAGGCGCTGATGCACTCCTGGTATTTGACCATTTCGGTCGTGACGAACTCGACCTCGATCGAGCGCTGCAGCATGGCGGAAAGCGACCCGTTCAGCAGCGCGGCGAACTTGTCGTAGACCTCCTCCAGGGCGCTGAACTGGTCCCGGAGCATGATGTTCTGGGAGGTGAGGTTGTAGGGGGTGGCCTCGGGCTCCCCCTTCGGCTGCTCCAGATCGACGTCCCCCTTGTCCATCGCGGACAACAGGGCGTCGATCTCCTCCTGGCTCAGAATCTGGTCGGGCATCGGGTTCCTGCTACTGGATCACGAATTCTTTGAAATAGACCCGGGCGATCTTGGCGCCGGGCAGCAGCCCGTTCAGCGCCCCGGTCAGCTCTTCCCGCAGCGCCGTTTTCCCCTCGGTCGTGCTGATGTCGGCGTAGCGCTTGGTCGGGAGGATCATCAGGATGGTGTCCCGCATCTGGGGCACGCGCCGGGTCACCTCCTCTTCCGCCTTCTTGTCGTCCGACTTTTTATCGCCGACCACCTCCAGGTCCATGGTGATGCGCAGGTAGCGGTTGCCGCCGGCATCGGCCAGGTTGACCACGAAGGTGTCGAGCGAGATGACCTTGCCCATCTGCTCGGGTTTGGGCTTTTCCGCGCCCTTGTCGTCCTCGACCTTGGCGGCCGCCGCGCTGACCGTCGAGAGCTTGCTCCAGATCATGAACATCCCGCCGCCCAGCGCCAGCACCAGCACGAACAGCACGCCTACCAGAATGGTCACCAGTTTGTTGGACATGAATCGCTCCTCGCCGGTTCGACACAGCGGTCCGCCCGGTCGCACCGGCCGGACCGACCCGCACAATGGAAACAGCAAGAGATATGCCACGCTTCGGGAGATCGGCGGACGGGGGGACGGGAAACGGGGCCCGGCGCGGACGCGCCGGGCCCGACGGGGCGCAGCTCGGTGGCGCCGGGGCCGGGACGGGGATCGGGGATTCGGGCGGGAGCCGCGGCCGGAGTCAAGTCTTTGACGCCGGCCGCGGACCCCGGGCAACGTCAGGCGGCCGGGCGATACCCTCCCGCGCAGACGGCCGAGGCCTCCTGCTGCACGACCCGGCGGTACTGCACGATGCGCCGGCTGACCTCGTCGGCGCGTTCCTTCACGATGAGCCGGTCGCGGTTGAGGAAGGTGATGACGGTGTCGGGGTTGGCCTCCACCGACTGGATGGCCTCCGCGTTGATCATGAGAGTCGAGTCGTTCAGGCGCGTCACGCTGATCATGGGAAAACCTCAAGAAAAGATTCTAGGGTTCAAGGGTTCAGGGTTCAAGGGGTCAAGTGAAGGATGGAGGTCGGATTTCTATTACCCTCGACCCCTTGACCCCTGGACCCCTCTTATCGCTTGATGTTGATCAGCTCCTGCAGGATCTCGTCGCTGGAGGTGATCACCCGGGAGTTGGCCTGGAAGGCCCGCTGCGTGGTGATCATCTTCACGAACTCCTGGGCCAGGTCGACGTTGGACATCTCGAGGCTGCTCGGCGCGATGCTGCCGAGGCGGCCGTTGCCCACGACGCCGGGCAAGGCCTGCCCGGAGTCGAGCGACTCCGCGTAGAGGTTGCGGCCCATCTTGGTCAAGCCGTCGTAGCTCGGGAAATCCACCAGGCTCACCTGGAAGAGCGGGGTCATCTCGCCGTTGCTGTAGGTCGCCGTGACGATCCCCTCCTCGTCCACCCCGATGCTGCGCAGGCTGCCCGCCGGGTACCCGTCCTGGTACTGGAAGGTCGTGCCCGAGGTGGAGGAGAACCCGGTGACATCGCCGTGGCTGACGGCCCCGTTGTAGAAGTCCCAGGTCAGGCTCAGCGGCGTGGTGGCGCCGTTGGTCAGAGCCAGCGCGACCGTGACGTCGGCGGCAGGGGTGATCATGGCGCCGCTGGCGTCGAAGACGATGTTCGTGCTGGCGGCCCCGCCGAAGGTCACGCCCGTGCCGGCCGTGGTCGGGATCGAGCCGGTCACGGCCCAGGTCCGGGCGGCCGCCTGCCGGGTGAAGGTGAGCGTCATGGGGACGGCGTTGCCGAGCGAGTCGTAGACGGTCTGCGAGGTGGTGTAGGTGTCGCCCGCGACCGCGGTCGAGCTCAGGTTGATGTCGAAGTTGAACTCGGTCGTGGCCGAGGGCGGCGAGATGCGCTCGCCGGGGACGTAGATGTCCGTGATGCTGCCGATGTTGCCGTTGCCGGTCGAGCTGATAGCCCTGCAGCTTCAGGCCGTCGGGGTTGACGAGGTAGCCTTCCTTGTCGAAGCTGAAGCTCCCCGCGCGGGTGTAGAACCGCGACCCGGTCACGTCCTCGACCATGAAGAACCCCTTGCCGTTGATGGCGAGGTCGGTCGAGTTGGCGGAGTTCTCGAGGGACCCCTGGGTCCACTGCGCGCTGGCCCCCCAGAACTCGACCCCGCGGCCGACGCCCGAGGTCGCGGACTCCCCCCCGAGCGAGTTGCTGAGGATGTTGGCGAAATGCGAGCTGTTGCTCTTGAAGGCCGTGGTGTTCACGTTGGCGATGTTGTCGCCGATCACGGTCATGGCCGTGGCCTGCGCGCTGAGACCTGAAATTCCGGCGTAAAGGGATGCGATCATGGAATGACTCCTCCGCTATGGGGTGAACTGCTTATTCTGGTTGAGGGGTGGCGGCCGTCTGCTGCGTGACCTGCACGACGTCGCCGATGGCGACCCGGCGGTTGCCCACGGCCAGGTAAGTGACGCCGTCCTGGAAGCTCACGCCCGAGACCGTGCCGCGGGTGTACGTCGTGGCCGCGACGGCCTCCTTGCCGGAGCCCTCGGCCTGGACTTCGAAGGTGTAGGCGCCGTCGGCGACCGTGTTCCCGCTGCGGTCCCGGCCGTCCCAGCTGACCGTCTGCCGGCCGGCCGTGAGCCCGGTCGCCACCACGTCCTTCACGAAGGCGCCGGTCGCGTCGTAGACGCTGACGACGACCTTCTGGGCGGGTTTGGCGAGATCGAACTCGCACGCGACGGTCTGGCCGGAGCGGGCCTCGACGCTGTTGCCCGTGGCCACGATGTCCTTGCCGATGAAGGACACGGCCTGGGCGTTGTTGATCGAGGCCTGGTAGAGCTTGAGGGCGGACAGGTTCTCGTTGACGTTGTTCAGCTGCTCCAGCGAGCTGAACTGGGCCAGCTGGGCGGTGAACTCGGTGCTGTCGGCCGGGTTGAGCGGGTCCTGGTGCTGGAGCTGGGTGATCAGCAGCGTCAGGAACGCATCCTTGCCCATGGTGGTCTTGCTGGTCGAGCTCGCCGCCGCCGTCGTTCCGCCGGTCGCTGCCGAAAGTGCGCTGATGGCCATATCGTCTCCTCTTCGGTTGCTTACACGAACATGTCGACCGTCGATCGTCGGGCCGAGGGCCGCTGCCGGAAATAGGCCGGCTCCGTCCGATCGATCGCGGTGGATCGATCCGTCTCGTCGACCGCGGCGACCCGCGCGTCCTCGCCGCGTTCCCCGGCCTTGCCCTGCCGGCGCCGCGGCTCGCGGTAGTCCTCGGACACCGAGACCTCGAGCCGGTCCACCTGCAGCCCCTGGCTCTGGAGCTCGGAGCGCAGCTGCTGCAGGCCGGTTTCGATCATGTCCCGGACGGCCGGCGCCTCGGTGAGGATGCGCACGCTCACCTGCTGGTTTTCGGTCACGATCTGCATGCGCACGTTGCCCAGGAACTCCGGCTTGAGATCGATCTTGATTTCGCTCTGCTCGTTTTTGACCTGCAGGACCGCACGCTGCACGATCTGATCGAAGACGCCCGTGCGCGCTGCCCCGGCCGCTTCCTTGTCCTTGCCGGCGGCGGCCCCGGCCTCGAGCGTGCGCTCCAGCCGGCCGTCGTGCACCCGGGTCAGGCGCGCATCCGCGGGCGCCTGCTCGACGGGGGTCGCCGGGTCGGCCGTTTCCGCCGGCGGCACCTCCTCGGCGGAGCTCGTTCGAAGCTCCATGCGGGTCCCGCCCGCAGGCTGCCCGACGCCCGGGTCCGGGGCCCGGCCGGCGTCCTGGCCGGCCTGCGACCCTGCGTCCGGGGACGCCGGCATGTCCTGCCGCTGCCCGGCGGACCGGACCGGGGCGGCTGCAACGACGGCGGGGCGTTCGGTCGACTCGACCTGCGAGGCGTCCGTCCGGCCGGAGCCGGAGGCGGAGCTCTGAGGCGGCTGCCCGACGCCCGGCCGCGGCCTTCCAGGACGGGGAGCCTTTGTCCGCTTCGGCTTGAACCAAACCGCGCGCGCCGACGGACGGGATCTCTTCCCCGGCGCCGGCAGCGGCAAGGGCCGGGTCCGCCGGCGGCGTGCCGCCGGGGGCCGTTTCGGGCGGGAGCGATTCGGGCGGAGTCTGTTTCGCAGCGGCCGCGGCGTCCTTCAGCGCCTGCCCCCAGGCGATGCCGGAGAGGTGTTCGCGCAGCTCCCGCAGCATCTGGTGGACGCTTCCCGGGCAGCGCGGCCTGGGCGTTCCCGGAGGTCAGGGCGTTCAGCTTTTCCAAAAGCGACGCGATTCCGGAGCGCTCTCCGGTACCGGAGCCGAGCGCCTCCTGGGCCTTTTGAATCTCCTGCAGAAGCTCGAGCAGCTCGGAGGGGGCCTGCCCCTGCTCCTCCTGGGCCGCGTCGGTCCCGGATGCCGGGGCGACCGGAGCGTCGACGGCCTTGGCCGGTCATGGCCGATAAGGCCTGCAGCAACGCCGCCATCAGCGCGTCCGCGGGCTGCGCATCGGTTTCGCCGGAACGCGGTTTCGTCCCGGCGCTCGCACGCGCACTCTGCGGGCGGAGCTGCCGCGGATCCGGAATCGGCCCGTTCCGCCCTGCCCTCGCGCAGGTCCGTGTCGGCGGGAGCGCTCTCGCGTTGCACCGCTTCGACTGCGCGCAGCTCGTCGCGGAACGACGCCTTGGGAGCCGGGTCTGGGCGGCCGCTGCGGCCGACCCCGGAGGGTTCGGGGCGGCTGCTCGGCGAAGAGGTCGGGAGTGGGGTAGCGGCATCCAGCACAGGGGGCATCAGGATCATGGGCGGTTCCGTTCCTCCAAAAGTGGTTGTGCCACCTGCCCCTTTGCAGCGGCCATGCCAGCCATCCCTCGCGGTGGGCAGCCATGCGCGGATCAACCGGCATCCTCCTGTTATGCACATCATATAATTCATGCAGGCGAGTCGCCCGGCGGCCGCGGACGCAGGCGTGACGGGGAACCGGGTGAGGTCGTCGGGCAAAATTTTCCCGGGGGGCCTGGCAATGTTTTCCGCGGGCGTTCGAAGGCACCGGATCGCGGCGGCCGGCAAAACGCACCCGGCCGACAGGGGGATGGAGGCGGTGGAGCAAACGGAGGGAGGTGAGCTCAGCGGATGCGTCCGGCAGCGCGCGCGTGGCGGCCGGTGGCGACCTCGTCGACGAACTTGCGCTCGTTGACGGCGAGGGTTTCGAGGAACTCGCGTTCGTCCTTCTCGCGCAGCTTTTCGAGGACCTTGCGCCGCTTCATGGCCTCGACGACCAGCAGCCGCTGCTGGTTGACCCGGCGCTCGGCCGCCGCCACCCGCTTCAGGCGCGCGTCGATCTCCCGCGCGAGCCGGTCGAGGTAGGAGCCGAACAGCGCGAGGTCCGGCGCGCGAAAGCCCTCGCCTTGTCTCCGTTGCAGCTCCGCCAGGCTGCGCCGGCGCGTGTCTCTGGACTCCCGCAGCAGCGCCTGCTCCGCCGACAGGGCGCGCTTGGCGTCCGAGAGCTCCTTCTGCAGGGCGTCCTCGGCGTGCCGTCGGGTGGTGAGGAGAGTTTCGAAGCGGAAGGTGAACATGGGGAGAGGTTTTAAGTGTTAGGTGTTGGGTGTTAAGTACACGTGTGTGTCCGTTACATTTCGGGCACTGATCATTTTCCTTCAACTTAACACTTAAAACTTAAAACCGAACACCGGGTTACGCTTGCCCGAAGAGTGCATGCAGCTGCGCCACGCTTTCGGCAAACGGGACCGTCTCGTCGACGCCCTGGCGCAGGTAGGCGTTCAGGCGGTCGATCATTTTCACGGCAAAATCGATCCGGGCGTTGCTCCCGCCCACGTAGGCGCCGATGTTGATCAGGTCCTCGGCCTTGCGGTAGGTCGCGAGGGTTTCCTTGAGTCGGCCGGCGCTCGCGCGGTGGGCGGGGTCGACGATGTCGTCCATCACGCGGCTGATGCTGCCGAGGACGTCGATGGCCGGGTAGTGGTTCTGGCGCGCCAGCTCCCGGCTCAGCACGATGTGGCCGTCCAGGATGGATCGCGCGGCGTCGGCGACGGGTTCGTTGGTGTCGTCGCCTTCGACCAGCACGGTGTAGAGGCCCGTGATCGATCCGCGGCCGTCGCCGGTGCCGGCGCGTTCCAGGAGCTTGGGCAGCAGCGTGAAGGTGGAGGGGGTGTAGCCCTTGGTGGTCGGCGGCTCGCCCACGGCGAGCCCGATCTCGCGCTGCGCCATGGCAAAGCGCGTCACCGAGTCCATCATCAGGTTCACCCGGCAGCCGCGGTCGCGGAAGTACTCGGCGACCGCCGTGGCGAGAAAGGCCCCGCGCGTGCGGATCAGCGGCAGCCGGTCGGAGGTGGCCACGATCACCACCGAGCGCCCGAGGCCCTCCGGCCCGAGGTCCCGTTCGATGAAATCGTTGACCTCGCGTCCGCGCTCGCCGATGAGCGCGATGACGTTGACGTCGGCCGCGGTCTTGCGCGCGATCATGCCGAGCAGCACACTCTTGCCCACGCCCGAGCCGGCAAAAATGCCCATGCGCTGGCCGCAGCCGACCGAGAGCAGCCCGTTGACGGCGCGGATGCCCAGGTCGAGCGGCTCGTGGATGCGCCGCCGGCTCATGGGGTTGAGCGCCGCGGCGTACAGCGGGTAATCCGCGTCGCCGCCCACCGGACCCTTGCCGTCGATCGGCAGCCCGAGCCCGTCGATCACGCGCCCCAGCAGCTCGGACCCCACGCGCACGCTCGCCCGCTGCTGCCGCGCCACGACGCGGCAGCCCGGGGCGATCCCGCGGATCTCCTCGAGCGGCATCAGGAGCACCCGGTTCTCCCGGAACCCCATCACCTCGGCCGCCAGCGGGCGCCGGCGCTCGCGGGTGTGGATGTCGCAGACCGCGCCCAGCCGGCAGGCCGGCCCGGAGGCCTCGACCACGAGGCCGATCACCTGGGTGACCTTCCCCTGCACCTCCACGGGGGTCACCCGTTCCAGGCACGCCCGGTAGCGGCTCAGATCGAGCGCCGCGCTCATCGGCCGTCGTCCTGCGGCGTCGCGCCGGGCTCACCGCCCCACTGGGCGCGAAAGGCCTCCTCCACCACCCGGAAACGCTGCTCGATCCTGGCATCCACGTCCCCGCGGTCGGACTCGATCAGGCACCCGCCCGCCCGGATGTGGTCGTCGGCCTCGAACCGCACGGCCGTGCCGCCGCCGGAGAGCGTTTCCAGCACGCGCGCACGCACCCCGTTCAGGCGCTCCACGTCGGCCGGGTTCATGCGGATGGTGATGCGCTCGGCGTGTTCGACCCGGCCGAGGGCGGACTGCACGACCGCGGCGACCGCGGCCGGGTCCTCCCGGACGTCGCGCTCCACGATCTTGCCGGCCACGGCGAGAGCCAGCTGCACCAGCTCCCACTCGTGGGTCCGGGCGGCTTCCGCCTGCAGCCGCTCCATCTCCGCGGCCGTGCGGCGCAGGCTTTCCAGCAGCGTGTCGATCTGCCGCAGGGCGTTTTCGGTCCCCGTGCGCTCCCCCTGCTCGAGGCCGCTGCGTTCCCCGTCCGCGAACCCCTTGCAGTAGAACTCCTGCTCGAGGTCGACCCGCGCCTGCTCGCGCCGGCGCCCGCTCCGCGGGGGTATTCGCACCGGCTCGGCGCCCGGCGCCACCCGGCGGAAGCACGGGGATTCGTTGCGCGCACCGGCGCAGTCCGGTTCGCCCGAAATGTCCGGGAAGCAATACCCGAAGGAATCCCTCGACGCCATGTTCGCCCACCCGTCAGCTGATGATCTGTTCCCCGCGCCGGCCGCTGATGATCAGCTCGCCCTTGGCCTCCATCTCCTGGATGATGGCGGTGATGGTCTGCTGCGCGTCGGACACTTCCTTCATCCGCACCGGCCCGAGCGTTTCCATCTCCTCGCGCAGCATCTCGGAGGCGCGCTCGGACATGTTCTTGTAGACCTTCTGCTTGACCTCTTCCGAGGCCGCCTTGAGGGCGATCGCCAGTTCCTTGGTCTCCACCCGCCGCAGCAGCTTCTGGAAGCCGCGGTCGTCGACCAGAATCAGGTCCTCGAAGATGAACATCTTCTGCTTGATCTGGGCGGCGAGCTCGGGCTGGGACTCTTCGATCTCGTTGAGGATCAGCTCGCTGGAGATCTCGTCGGCCTGGTTGAGGATCTCCGCCAGCCGATCCACGCCCCCGCTGACGCTCGCGACGCTGGTCTTCTTGTTCTTCAAAATGTCTTTGAAGACCTCGTTGACCTCGTCCACCATCGAGCCGATCACCTTTTCCATGCCCGCGATGCGCAGGGCGACATCGGTCTTGATCTCGTCGGGCATCTTGGACAGCACCTCGCTCGCGACCCCCGTTTTCAGGTGAATCATGACGATGGCCATCGTCTGCGGGTGCTCGTCCTTGATCAGCTCGAAGATGTCTTCCGGGCTCAGGGTCTTGAGCGCATCCAGACCCTCCATGCCCTTGCCCTCCGCCTCGTCGCCCCCGGCCGGGGCCGGAGAGTGCGGCAGCATCAGACCACCGCCGCCGCCTTTGGCCCGCTGCGCCATCTGGGTGAACTCCTGGGCCACCTTGTCCACGAGATCGGGCGACAGCTGGCCGATCTGGCCCAGCTGCCGCGTGAGCACGTCGCGCTCCTCGGGCGTCAGTCGGTTGAGCAGGCCCGCGGCCGAACGTTCCCCCATCGAGCGGATGAGGATCGCGGCTTTGAGCGCTCCGGGCAGTTGTCGAGAGTCCATGGAATCTGAAGATGATGTGTTTGGTGTTTAGTGTTTAGTGTTTGGTGTTTGGTGTTTGGTGTATGGACCGTGTTGGGCGTTACGGGTTGGATGTTTGCTTCTAGAATCGACGTTTCCCTTCCCCTAAACACAAAACACCAACAACCAAACACCAACCTTTTACTTTTCCCTAATCCAATTCCGCATCACGCCCAGCGAGGCGTCGCTGTCGCTGGCGAGCAGCATGGAGGCCTGGTCCAGGGACGGCAGGCTCTTCACGCCGGCCAGTTCGTGCTCCAGCTCGCCGACGGTCTTGGGCAGCTGCTTCACGATCTCGACGTCGCCGATGGAGTGCTCGGTCAGCCAGCGCACGAGGGGCCGCACGAAGAAGAGAAAGGTGAACAGCAGGAAGAGCCCGATGGCCCCGTGCTTCATGTACGGGATCGCCGGCTCCAGCGCCGTGGTCCACCCGGTGGGCGCCGCGGCGGTCTCGCCCTTGGTCCACTCCGAGACCTCGAAGGGGATGTTGACCACCTCGACCGTGTCCCCGCGTTCCGTGTTGAAGTTCACGGCGCGCTTGACGAGGTTCTCGATCTTCTGAATCTCCTCGGCCCCGCGGGGCACGTACTCCCGGTCGGTGCCGCCGCCCTTGCGGGGTGCGTTGCGGTAGGTCCCGTCCACCATCACCGCCACGGACACGCGCGTGAGCTTGCCCATGGGCTCGAGGATGCGGCTGGTGATCTTCCCGATCTCGTAGTTGACCGTGCGGTCCTGCTTCTCGAAGCTCGCGGCGCCCGCCCCGGCCGCCGGGGTGTTCTGCATCAGGTCGGGCCCCGGGGTGTTGGACCGCACCCCCGGCACGCCCTGCGGGTTCGCCTCCCCGTTGCGCGACGACTCGTTCAGGCTCTGCTCGCTGCGGATCACGCGGTTGTCGGGCAGGTAGTGCTCCTCGGTTTTCTCGTGCCGCTGGAAGTCGAAATCGCAGGCCAGCCGGACGATGGCCTTGCCGTCCCCCAGCGCCTGCTCGAGCATGGATTTCACCCGGCCCTCGAGGTTCTTCTCGACGGTGGACTGGTACTCGAGCTGGTCCATGCTGAGCCCGCCGTAGGCGTTCTTGCCGCGCGCGCCGGACAGGAGCTTGCCGGTGTTGTCCACGACGGTCACGTGGTCGGGGGACAGCCGCGGCACGCTCGAGGACACCAGGTGGACGATGCCGTTGATCTGGTCCTGGGCCAGGCGGCGGCCGGACTTGAGCTTGACGGCGACCGAGGCGCTCGCCGGCTGCTCGTTGTCGGCGAACAGGGCCTTTTCGGACATGACCAGATGAACGCGGCAGCTCTCCACCTCGCCGATGCGCGCAATCGTGCGCGCCAGCTCGCCCTGCAGCGCCCGCTGGTAGTTCACGTTCTGGGCGAACTCGCTCATGCCGAGCTTGGTGTTGTCGAAGACCTCGAACCCGACGCCGCTGCCCTGGGGCAGGCCCTCGGAGGCCAGCTGCATGCGGACCTCGTGCAGGCTCTCCGCCGGGACCAGGATCGTGCGCCCGTCGGCCGAAATCCGGTAAGGGATCTTCTGCTCCTTCAGGCGCGCGACGATCGCGCCGGCGTCCTGGGCGTCGAGGCCGTTGTACACCGCGCGCATGTCCACCCCGCCGGACCAGGAGCTGAGAAACCCCAGCCCGACGGCCGTGCCGACCACCAGCGTGAGCAGCGTGATGCGCTTGGCCGGGCTCATGCCGCGGATGGCGCCGGCCACCTGTTCGACCATGTGTGGAAGTCCCGCCATGTTCCCCCCGCTCAGATCTGCTGCCGCATGAGCGTTTCGTAGGCGTTGAGAAGCTTATTGCGGACCTGCAGCGCCATCTCGAGGGCGATCCCCGCCTTCTCGACGGCGATCATCGTGGAGTGGATGTCGGTGTTCCCGCCGAGCGTCAGGTCTTCGACCGCGCGGTCCGCATCCGTCTGCGTACGGGCGAACCGGTCGAGCGAGGTTTGCAGCAGCTCCCCGAAGCCGCCGGCCGCCTTCTGAGCCGGCTGCGGTTCGGGGAGGCCCAGGCCGGTCTGGCCGAGCGCGGAGGAAATGGAAGCGATGTCGTTCATGGCTATTTCCCGATCTCGAGCGCCTTCAGGGCCATGTCCTTCGCGGCCCGGATGGCGGTTACGTTGGCTTCATAGCTGCGGGTGGCGGAGATCATGTTGACCATCTCCTCCATCACGTTCACGTTCGGCATGCGCACGTAGCCCTCCGAGTCCGCGTCCGGGTGCTGCGGCGCGAACTTCTGGAGCGGCGGGCGGGTGTCCTCGATGATCTTCGAGGCCTGGACGTCCGCCGGGGCCTTGCCCTGGTGGGCCTTGAGGGCGTCGCGAAACGCGCCCGGGTTGGGCTTGGCTTCGAACACCACTTCCTTGCGCCGGTAGGGCCCGCCTTCCGGCGTGCGCGTCGTGTTGACGTTGGCCAGGTTGGCGGAAATCAGGTTCATCCGCAGCCGCTGCGCGGACAGACCGGAAGAGCTCGTTTGCAGCGCGTCATACAGGTCCATGATCATCTGCCTCCTTGAATCACGTTGCGCAGGGACTTCAGCTTGCCCGAAAGCAGCTGGGCCGAGGTCTTGTACTTGAGGGAGTTCTCGGCGAGCGCCCCCATGGTGCGGTCGAGGTCCACGGTGTTGCCGTCCGCCCGCAGGCTGAAGGCCGGTGCGGGCACCGGACGCAGTGCCGCCGAGACGCCGGCCGCCGCTCCGCCCACCGGCAGGTGCTTCTCCTGCGTGCGCACGAGATCGACCTGCCGGGCCGCCGGCGGTCGCTGCTTGCGCATCTCCTCCTCCACGGCGACCTCGAAGGGCCGATAGTGCGGAGTGTCGGCATTCGCGACATTAGAGGACAGCGCCTGGTGCTGCGCCGTGCGCAGGTCGAGCGTGCGCTGCAGGGTCGCCATGGTGCTGTCGAAGAGGCCGATGGGCTGAGGCATGTCGAGAATCTCCTTCCCGCGAGAGTGCACCCGGGAATGCAGCAAGTATCGTACCATGGGATCGGGGCCGGTCAGGCGCTGCGCGCGGCGGCCGGCGCCTCCTCCCGGTACTCGCGCAGCTTGTTGCGCAGGGTGCGGATGCTGATCCCCAGGAGCTCCGCCGCGCGGGTGCGGTTCTGGTTGACCTCCGAAAGCGTCCCCATGATCAGCTGCCGCTCCATCTCCCAGACCGTGGTGCCGGTCGGCGGTCCGGCCGCGGCGGGCGCGGGCGGGGTCCGCCCCCCATCGGAGGCGCCCGCCCACCCGAGGTGGCGCGAGGTGAGGGTGTCGTCGTCCGTCAGCAGCACGGCCCGCTCCACCCGGTGTTCCAGCTCGCGCACGTTGCCGCGCCATTCATGGCGGGACAGGCGGTCTAAGGCCTCGTCGGCAAACCGCCGGACGGCCTTGCCGGCCCGGGCGGCGAACTGCGCCAGGAAGTGGTCGGCCAGCAGCGGGATGTCCCCGGGCCGTTCGCGCAGAGGCGGAATCACCAGCGGCACCACCTGGACGCGGTAAAAGAGGTCCTCCCGGAACGTCCCGGAACAGACGGCATTGGACAGGTCCCGGTTGGTGATCGCCACCACGCGCGCCTCGACTGCGACCGGCGCGGTGCCGCCCACGCGGTCGATCTCCCTTTCCTGCAGCGCCCGCAGCAGCTTGGCCTGCAGCGGGAGAGTCATTTCCCCGATCTCGTCCAGCACCAGGGTCCCGCGCCGGGCCTGCTCGAATTTGCCGATCTTGCGCATCACCGCGCCGGTGAAGGCCCCCTTTTCGTGGCCGAAGAGCTCGCTTTCGGCGAGCGACTCCGGCAGCGCGGCACAGTTGACCGCGACGTAGGGGGCATCCGGGTGCAGCCCGTGCCGGTGCACGAACGCCGCGAGCAGTTCCTTGCCGGTGCCGCTCTCGCCCTGGACGAGCACGGTCGCCGTACTGCGCGCGACCCGGCGCGCGGTTTCGAGCACCTCCATGAGCCGCGGGTCGCGGGTGATGAAGGTTTTCTGGCTCGTGCAGTGCCGCGGCGCGCGCACGGCCGCGGCGACGGCGCCAAGGGCCTGACGCACCGCGCTCTCCAACGCCTCGGGGGCGAGCGGCCTGAGCAGGTAGTCGCAGGCACCGGCCCGCATGGCGGCGACCGCCCGGGCGACGGTCCCCCGGCCGCTGACCAGGATGACCGGAAGGCCCGGGGCCATGCGCCCCACCGACTTCACCAGCTCGGTCCCGTCGCCGTCCGGCAGCTCGGCGGCGGACACCAACGCGCGGAAGGCGCCCTGGGGCAGCCGCGCCAGCGCATCCTGCATGCCGGCAGCGCCCGCGGGCTCGAAGCCGCAGCGTCGCAGGATGCGGGTGAGCTCCGCTCGCTCCGCGGCGTTGGGTTCCACGATCAGGATGGGGATCGACTCGGGCGCCACTACTAGTCTCCATTAATGTCCGCGCGGCTCTGTGCGGCGGGCGCGGCATACCTGTCTCGGGGAGTTTAAGCAATCCCTATGCCATTAGAGGCCATCCCCTGGCACCTGGCGGGGATGGCCTCTATATGAGGGAGTTTCGGATGCAAGCGCTGGAAAAGGAGAAAGTCGCCGGTATAACGGCCGGTCTGGCGTGCAGGGCGCCGGTCGTTGAAAAACAAGCGTCAGGCCGTCAGCCAAGGCGCGCGGCCTCTTGGAAAGCGCCGCGAAAGAGGATCTGTGGAACGTTCGAATGGACGGACAACCCGTTCCCAAAATAGCGGATCACGGCCGCAGGCAAGACGTCGCCGGTCGTAAATGCTGCGCAGGGTATTGAACAGGGCGTCCGGTCGTTGAAAAACAAGCGTCAGGCCGTCGCCAAGGCGCGCGGCCTTGGAAAGCGCAGCATGCTGGAGGCATGTGAGCATTTACAAAGGTCGCGCAACGCCGGATCACGGCCTGAGGCGCCGTTTTTCCGTTGTCGGCGGGGAGGTCGCCCGCAGGCCGCAGCTGGTGGCGCTTGATCTTCTCGACCAGGGTGGTGCGGTTCAGGTGCAGCAGCTTGGCCGCTTTGTTTTTGACCCAGCGGGTTTTCTCGAGGGACTGCAGGATCAGCGCTTTCTCGAACTCGGTCACCGCGCTGTTGAGGCAGATGCCCTCTTCCGAGATCTCGATCGCGGCGGGCGCCTCGACCGGGCGCAGCGCCCCGCGCATGGATTCGGGCAGGTCGCGGCGGGTGATGATGCCGTTGCCCTTGAGCACCACGATGCGCTCAACCAGGTTCTTCAGCTCGCGCACGTTCCCCGGCCAGCCGTGCCCGGTCAGGGCCTCGAGGGCGTCCTCGCTGATGCCTTTCACCTGGCGGCGGTTCTTGCAGTTGGACTGCTCGAGAAAGTAGTTGATGAGGTAGGGGATGTCCTCGGGCCGTTCGCGCAGCGAGGGCAGCGTCATGGGGATCACGTAGAGCCGGTAGAAGAGGTCTTCGCGGAAGTTGCCCTTCTGCACCTCCTCGGAGAGGTCGCGGTGGGTGGCGGCAACGATGCGCACATCCACCTTGATGGTCTTCGCGCCGCCGACCGCTTCGAACTCGCCTTCCTCGAGGACCTTCAAGACCTTGACCTGCAGGTCCGGGCTCATATCGCCGATTTCGTCGAGGAACACGGTGCCGCCGTCGGCCAGCTCGAATTTCCCCGGCTTGGAGGTCGTGGCACCCGTGAACGCGCCCTTCACATGCCCGAACAGCTCGCTTTCAAGCAGGTTCTCCGGGATGGCGCCGCAGTTGATCGAGATGAAGGGCTTGGCGCGGCGGCCGGATTTCTTGTGGATGGCCCGGGCGACCAGGCCCTTGCCCGTCCCGGTCTCCCCGTTGATGAGGATGGTGCTGTCGCAGTCGGCCACGCGTTCGATCAGATCGAAGATGTCCACCATGCGAGCGCTGCGGCCGATGATGTCCTCGAAGCGGCAGGCGCCGCCCGCGCTCGGGTCACCCGGGGCGGGTGCCGCGAACAGGTCCAGTTGTTCGGATCCGGTTTTCCGGGCGGCAGCGTTTTGCACAGGGCCTCCTTCTCCAGCGGGTGCCGCTTCCATCGAGGTGCGGCGGCTTCGAGTCGCGCCATGTATTCCAACCACGCGGGGAGGTTTTAGCAATTAACATGCCGCGAGCGTCAAAAAATAGGCGCCCGGGGTAAAGCGCACGGGGATGCAGATTGACGCACCGGGGAAAAGCGTCAAGGGATGGTGGGGGGGAGGAAATGGGACGTACTACATTTTGAACCGACCACGCACCTTCGCGCTGCCGCCGAAATCTGAAAACGGCTCCACCGGAGACGCGCAGCCCTCCGGGCGACCGACCCCAGGTTTTGCAGGACGCGAAGAAAAAACCCGTCCAGCAGCGCTCCCCGCGGAGGTTCCTCGGAAATCGGCAACGGCCCCGCGCTCGTCTGCGCGCTCACATCCAAGCCGGATGTCCAGCGCTCAACCCGGAATCCGCCCGACTTCATGGACAAATCCGATCGCCCGAACGGATCGTGCGGCGGTCCGCCGGCGGCCGGGTGCTCGGGTGCAGGGGTAGAACCTGCGTTTGTGCATTCTGCAAAACGCCCGTTTACATTTTGCAACTGATCAAATCGACCGGGTTAAAACGATGCCTTGGCCTCCTCGATCGAGTTGGCGACGGCGACCTGGCTCGTCTCCTGGAACCCCTTCAGCTCTTCCGCCTGCTTGGCGCCGGCCACCAGCTTGACGGCGATGCCGGCCTTCTGGCAGCCCTGGAAAATCGTGATGATCAGCTTGATGAGCAGCACGTTGGTCTCGGAGACCCCGCTCATGTCGAGCACCATCTTCTTGAGCTGGGCCGCGCCCATGTCCTTGATCTTGGCGGCCAGGCCGCTTTCCACTTCCACGGTCACGGGCCGCGTGACCTTGGCGGGCAGCGTCAGGACGACCACGTCGTCGACCTGGCTGAAGTAGCGCGCGACCTTGGTTTCGGAGGACTCCTCCTCGCCCCGGGCTTCGAGCGGGACGATCTTGCGCACGCGCTCGATCAGGTCTTCGCCCTTGAAGGGCTTCACCATGTAATCCTTGACGCCCTTTTTGACGATGTTCACGACGTTGTCCTTGCCGGACTCGGCCGTGAGCATGATGACCGGGATGTTCTTGAGGTCGGCGTCCGCCTTCAGCCGGTCGAGGGTCTCGATCCCGTTCATGACCGGCATGGTGATGTCGAGAATGATGAGCCCGGGCTTCTCTTTGGTAGCGGCCGCCAGGCCTTCGACCCCGTTCTCCGCTTCGTACACCTCGCAGCTGTATGACTGAAAGGCCTTCTTGACGATCATGCGGATGGTTTTGCTGTCGTCGACCGTTAAGACTTTCAACGCCATGGTGATCCCTCCCGCGGTTCCTTAGGTTGCGTTTTTCACATAGATTTCGATCAGGGCGGAATTGTGGCTGTTGCGGAAACCCAGCAGCTCGTGCCGGTCCCACCCCTTGGATTCGACCCTGAAGCTGTTGCCGAAGGTGATGCTGGGAATGGACAGGGAGCATGTCAGCCCGGCATCGCAGAGCTTGGACTTCAGGTTGCCGCCCACCATGTTGCAGACCTCGCCGATGACGTCGTGGACCTCCTCGTCGCTGCCGATGTCGTCGACCGACATGCCCAGCATGGCCGCGGTCATCTCCCGGGCGAAATCCCGGCTGACGAACACGTTCACGTTCCCCATGACCGCCCCGGCAAAGCCGACCGTGCCGACGACGTGGTTCCCGGTGGTGACGTTTTCGCGCTGCGGCGGGTCCTCCGCCGTGAGATTCATCGAGAGCATGGTTTCGAAGACGCTGGCAATCGAATGCGTGACAAAACCCCGCAGGTCAACGTTCTGTATACCGGTCATTTAGGATTCCTTTTCGGACGAATTGGGCTCCCCCGCTGTCAATGCCCATATCGGCACGTGCGGGCGGAATCTGAAGGAATTTTTGAAAAATGGTGTTTGGTGTTTTGTGTTTGGTGTTGGGTGTTTGGTGTTGGGTGTTGGGGCTTCGCGGGAGCTTATCGCCGGGGCGGTTGCGGGGCTCGGGCTGGGCAGTGGAAGTTCTATAAGGAAGCGGGAGGCGCCTGTTTCAGCGCAGGAAGGAGCTGATGTCCTCGAACTCGTCCAGCATGGCGCCGAGGATGTCGTCCAGCGCGTCGGCCCGCAGCCGCAGGAGGTCCCAGGCGGCATGATCCAGCGGCGGCACCTTCTCGTCCCCGCCGGACCCGATGCTGAGCGCGCGCGCGAGGATGTCGGCCAGATGCACGACGCAGGCCTCGGTCGTGAACGGCCCGGCCTCCATCGGGGAGTGGTGCAGCGCGATGACGGTCGCCAGTTTGGCCGGCAGGTTCCAGCGTTCGGCGAGCTGCCGGCCGATGTCCGCGTGCGTGCACCCCAGAACCTCCGCCTCGGCGGCCGACACCAGGAGCCCGCGGCCGCGCACGGCGGCGGCGATGCGTTCGAACTCCCCCGGCAGCAGCGTCATCTCCACGATCTTGCCGATGTCGTGCAGCAGGCCCGCCACGAACAGCTCCTCGAGCTTCTCGTGGCGCAGGACGCTGCCGATCACCTTGGCGCCGACGGCGCACCCCAGAGAGTGGTCCCAGAGCAGTTCCTGCTCGCGGCGGCTGCGCGTGGAGCGCGACGGGAAGAGGTCGAACACGGAGGTGGTCAGCAGCAGGTTGCGGATCGCGTCGAAGCCGATCAGCACGATCGCGCCGGTGACGGTGGAGATCTTCTGCGAGAACCCGTAGAAGGACGAGTTCACCAGCTTCAGCAGCCGGGCGGTCAGCACCTGGTCGTCGGTGATGATGCGGGCGAGGTCCTTGGCGGCCGCGCGCGGGTCGTTGATCAGCTCCGTGATCCGCAGCACGGTCCGGGGCAAGGTGGGCAGGTCTTCCACCTTGGCGACCAGGCGCCTGAAATCAGCTGCGGCCATGTCGGGCTTTCGTCTTGGGGTGTCGGGCCGCGAGCTGGCGGCCTGCGGCGAGCATGATGGCGGCCATCAGCGGGTCGCCGGCCACGTCCGCGAAGCGCCGCCGGACGGACTCGTCCGGCGCGGCCGGGGGGTCGGCCTGCGGTGGGCCCGCCGCGGGGTCCTCGGCTCCGGGCCGGACGTCCACCCGGCGGATCCCCCAGGCCTTGAAGACCTGGATGTGCTTCAGCAGCACCTTGCGCCCGGCGTCGAGCAGCAGCTGGTCCTGGTGATTGCGCACCGGTGCGGCCAGCACCATCCCCGGCTTCAGATCGTCGATCGCCAGCAAGCCCATCCGTATCCCCGTCCGTGCAACCCGTTTCGACCACTCTACCACAACCTCCCGGGCCGCGGAAGTGGCCGTTGGCCGCCGCGCCGGCCGCGCCGCCAAAAACAGCTAAAGTTTTCCCACGCCGGGTCCGATAGACACCATCAAAGGGCGCTGGAATCACGGGTCCGAAAGGAGGGGGGAAACACAGACCTGACGGCGCCGGGACAAGAACCCGAAACCAAGACGAACCACCCCAATTTGGCAAGAATGCCAAATAACCAAAACTAGAAAAGGAGCACGCAGACTATGGCAATTCAACCGACCACCCTCACCTCAGGCATGCGGGCCAACCTGGTCGCCCTTCAGAAGACGGATACCGCCCTGGAGGTCACCCAGAAGCGGCTGTCCACGGGCAAGAAGGTCAACAGCGCCCTGGACGATCCGGTGTCCTACTTCACCGCACTGGCGCACGAGCAGCGCGCCGGCGACCTGGCCGCCCGTAAGGACGAGATGTCGGAAGGCATCCAGACGGTCAAGGCGGCCGACGCGGGCATCGAGAGCATCCGGTCGCTGATCGCAGCGGCGAAGTCCCTGGCGACCTCGGCCCTCTCGGGCGAGACCACCTCGGACATCAACACCCTGATGAACCAGTACCACCAGGTTCTGGCCCAGATCGACACGATCGCCGACGACTCCGGGTACAAGGGCGTCAACCTGCTGGACAGCTCCAACGTCACCACCCAGGTCAAGTTCGACGAGCTCGGCAACTCCAACCTGACCATGACCGGGTTCGACGCCAGCGCGACCGGGGCCACCCTGACCCTGATGTCCTTCACCACGGGCAACCAGTGGGTGAGCGCCGGCGGGACCGCCGACAAGCTCGACATCAACTCCGGCATCACCCGTCTGGACAACGCCACCCGGGCGCTGCGGACCGAGTCGAGCAAGCTGGCCAACAACCTGAGCATCATCACCGCCCGTCAGGACTACACGCAGAGCATGATCAACGTCCTGAAGGACGGCGCGGCCGGGCTGACCAACGCCGACATGAACGAGGAGAGCGCCAGCATGCTGATGCTCCAGACGCGTCAGTCGCTGGGCACCACGTCGCTGAGCCTCGCCTCTCAGTCGGCCCAGTCGGTCCTGAGACTCTTCTAACCTGAAGCGAATCCTCAACCCCGGGGGAGGGACCCTTTCCTCCCCCGGTCTCCCCAACACATGGCTCTCTTCTTGCAGAGTTGCACGGTCGAAAGCGGCTCGAACGCGGACAGGTGAACCGGAATGGCTCTTAAAATCACGTTGAAGCCCGGCGAGCGGATGATCCTGGGGGGCGCGGTGGTCACCAACGGCAGCGGCGGCAGCTGCGACCTGGTCGTCGAGAACAAGGTGCCGATCCTGCGCCAGAAGGACATCCTGACCGAAGACAAGGCCGACTCTCCCTGCCGGCGCATCTACCTGGCCGTCCAGTTGATGTACATCGATGAAGCCAACCTCTCCACCTACCACAAGGCCTTCTGGGAAATGGCGGCCGACGTGGTCAAGGCGGCCCCCAGAACGGTTGGCCTGATCGATGGCATCAGCGAGATGATCCTCCAGCGCAACTATTACCAGGCCCTGAAGCTCACCAAGCGTCTCATCGACTACGAACAGGAGGTACTGCAGCGTGTATCAGGCAGCGTTGAAAACGTATGAGAGCGTCACCAAATCGACGATGAGCGGCCGTGAGGTCGAGGCGGCGGTGTTGACCAAGGCGGCCCTCAAACTCAAGGAATGCCAGGGCAGATGGGATGCGCCGGACCGCGAGGCCAAGCTCGATTCCGCGCTCAAGTACAACCAGCGCGTGTGGAGCATCCTGCAGGCGGAAATTTCGAAGCCGGAAAACCCCTTGCCCGAAAAGCTGAAAATCGACCTGCTGCGCCTGAGCGGGTTCGTCGACAAGCGCATCTTCGAGATGATGGCCTACCCCAGCCCGGAAAAACTGACCATCATCATCAACATCAACCAGAACATCGCCGCCGGACTCAGGGGAAACTAAGGCCGATTCAGCCCGTCCGCGGCTTTCACACGTCGGAACCCGCCATCCTCCCCGACCCCGGTGCGCAGGTCGATCTGGCCCGGGGTCGTTTTTTTCCGTTCGCCCGCTCCCGGCCGGCCCTGAGATAGATTCGGGCGAGTTCCAGGCCAATTCCCCCTGGTTCCATGGCATATATATTGCTGAAGAATTCTGCTGCGACCGATGTTACCGTCGGCGGGAGGGGTGCGCCGCCCGTTGCGTGAAGGACCCGATTCTTGCCCTATCCAAACCAGACCGCGACCCCGATCCCCGTGCCCCGAGTCGACCAGAGGTGCGCAGCGGGCTGGCTGCGGTTGGCCGACGCGCACCACAACGCCGGCCGCGTGGAGGAAGCTCTCGCCTGCTACCAGAACGCGATCCGCCTGAACCCAAGGTTGTTCGAAGCCTGCTATAATTCTGGGCTCATCTATCAATCCCGGCGACAAGCGGCCCAAGCCGCGACATTCTACCGCAGAGCGCTGCAGGTCAAGCCGGACCTGGCACCGGCCTGGAACAACCTCGGACGGCTCCACGTCGATGCCGGTGAACTCAAGCCGGCCGCCGACTGCTTCCTGCATGCGATTCGCCTGAAGCCGGACTTTGCCGAACCGCACTTCAATCTGGGCGATATCTTGCGTGCCCTCCAGCGACCCCGCGAAGCGATCGAGGCCTACACGCACGGCCCTGCGGCTCAACCCTGCTCTCGCGGGTGCGTGGAACAACCTGGGTAACCTGCTGCAAGCGACGGTGGGAACTTAGATAAGGCTGCGGACTGCTTTCGTGAAGTTATCCGGCTGCAACCGGACAATCACGGTGGATACTACAACCTGGGCAGCACGCTGAAGGACATCGGTCGGGCCGCGGAAGCCGCCGCCTCCCTGCGGAAGGCCATCCGGCTTCAGCCCGATCACGCCGAATCGTGGAACAACCTGGCGTTGGTCCACAAGAACGAGGCCGAGTGGGACAAGGCCATCGCCTGCTTCGGCGAGTCCATCCGGCTCAAGTCCGACCTCGCCGCGGCCTACTGGAACCGATCCTTCGTCCACCTGCTGCACGGTCGTTTCCGCGAGGGCTGGCAGGACTACGAGTGGCGTTTCCGACTGCCCAACTGGCGGCGGATCTACCCCTATCGCCCGCGCCAGCCGCGCTGGGACGGGACGGCCGACCCGAACCTGACGATCCTGGTGCACGACGAACAGGGACTTGGAGACACGCTTCAGTTCGTGCGCTACCTGCCGGAGGTCAGACGGCGCTGCGGTCGCGTGATCCTGGAGACGCGCCGGGAGCTGATCCCGCTCCTGAAAGACAGCGCCGCGATAGACGAGATCGTGGCCCGCCCGGAAGACGAGCGAATGCCCGGCGTGACCGCCGACCTCCATGTTCCGCTCATGAGCCTGCCGTTCATCTTCGGCACGACGGGGGATACCGTTCCGGCCGAAGTCCCCTACATCCGGCCGGACGCGCTCAGGTCGTCTGCGTGGGCCGCGCGGATCGACGGCCCGGGGTTGAAGGTCGGTCTGGTGTGGGCCGGCCGGCCCGAGCATCAGAACGACCGCAACCGGTCCTGCCGGTTGGAGACGTTCCTGCCGCTGGCCCGGATTCCGGGCGTCCGGCTCTACTCGCTGCAGAAGGGCCCGGCCGAGTCTCAGATCGCGGATTCCGCGCTGCGGGACGCGATCGTCCACCTGGGGCCCGAGCTCCACGACTTCTCGGACACCGCCGCGGCACTGTCGCACCTGGACCTGCTCGTGTCGGTCGACACGTCGGTGGCACACCTGGCGGGGGCCATGGCCCGGCCGGTCTGGGTGCTGCTGCCAAATATACCCGACTGGAGATGGATGCTGGACCGAGAGGACAGCCCCTGGTACCCGACCATGCGTCTGTTCCGGCAGACCGGGATCTCGACGTGGAGCCCGCTCGCCGACAAAGTGGCGGCCGAGCTGCGCCGGTGGCCGACGAAGTAACGCCGTACCCGTGAGAGCGCCTGTCGCCGATCGGCAAGGGCACGCCCCCACCGTTTAATCGCCACAGGAGATAGTAACATCATGCCCACCAGCCCCTACAGCCACATGGAAACGTTTGTCGCATTTCTGATGCAGTTCCGGCCCCGTTCGATACTGGACATCGGCCTGGGCAACGGCAAATGGGGGTTTCTGGCCAGGGACTGCCTGGACGTGATGCTGAATGAATCCTACCACCGCACCCGCTGGCAAGTGCGGATCGACGGCATCGAGGCGTATGCGGACTACATCCAGGATCACCAGCGGGCCATCTACGACACCATCCATATCGGGGATGCGTTCGATGTGATCGACCACCTCGGCACCTATGACCTGGTCGTGCTCGGTGACGTCCTCGAGCATTTCGAAAAGACCCGCGCCTGGGAGCTCTTCGACAAGTGCATCGCTCATGCGCAGCGGCACTTGGCCGTGTTCATCCCCCTGGGCAACACGTGGAGGCAGCCGGCGATTTACGGCAACCCGTTCGAGACCCATCGCTCAGCCTGGTTCTTCGACGAACTCGCCCGCCTCTCGGAATCCCACGCTCTGTTCGATTACGGGCCCGGGCCCTATGGGGTGTTCTTCGTCGACCGCGAGCGTTACCTCGATCTCAGGACCCGGCAGATCCTCTCCCCCGACCCGATTCCGCCGGATCACCTCAGCCGCCGCCTCGCCATCCAGCGCGAAACGGTCGTCCCGGGTGGATCTGCGACCTCTGGCGCGGCACGTGGCCGACTCTCAGCACCTGAGCTATTTTCTCGATACGCAGTTCCAGGAGCACTACCGTCTGATCGCCTATCTGGGCTCCCGCTTCGACCAGGCGACCCTGTTCGACATCGGCACCAACCGAGGCTACTCCGCGCTGGCCCTATCCTACCATCCTTCCAACCGGGTCGTCTCCTACGACATCGTCGACTGCAAGGCGTTGCAGTTCCCGGAGGATATCAACCGGATCGAATACCGTCTCGGGAATGTCATGCAGGACCCGCGCCTGCTCTCGTCACCGCTCATCATGCTGGACACCAATCACGACGGCGGCTTCGAGAGCGAATTCTACGCGTTTTTGAAACGCAACCACTACCGCGGGTGGCTGTTCCTGGACGACATCCACCTCAACACAGCCATGATCCGTTTCTGGGATTCGATCACCGAGCCGAAGGAGGACCTCACCGCGATCGGCCACTTTTCGGGGTCGGGGCTGGTGGCGATAGGCGAACCCGCGCCCTGACGCTCTCCGGCAACAACGAAGCCCCAAAATGGGTAGCTCCAACGCGCAGCGCAGCTTACCGGCCGCATGGGATGGGACGGCCGGGGAGCTGCCATCCGGCCAGCCGTTCGTTCGGAGCCGGCGGCAGATCGCTTCAGGAACGTGTCCGGATGAATGCGGACTGGCCGCGCCAGGCGAAGTGACAGTCCTGGCCCTGGATAACGCCGAGGTGGGTGTAGCTCAGGTGTATAGCTGCAAATGCGCGCTTCAAGCTCATCTGGGTGAAAAAGGTGATGTGACCGGATCGGGGCAGGCAGTAGGCCCACCCCTGGCATCGTCCCACCTCGTCGCAAAGCGCAGTGGTGAAGAACACTCCCCCGTCTCCGGCACACAACTGGTCGAGGTCCCGCATGAGATGTTCGACATCACAGATGTGCTCGAAGACTTCGATGCACGTGATCAGGTTGAACGTGCGGTTCGGCCTGGTGTCGTTCCCGCAGAACGGATCGTAGCTCGTGAACTGAAATCCGCGTCCGTTCAGCGCGTCGCTGAGGTGCCCGTCGCCTCCCCCGTAATCCAAGCCGGCAGTGCCAGACCCCGGCCCGAAGAGCTCCATGACGATCTCCGCGACCTGATTCGCGCGCTGCCGCGCATCTCCCAGGAGGTGGTCCCGCCAGCTTTGATCGTAGACCAGTTCCCGGAAGTCATCGGGCTCGAACCCGTCGAAGGCCCGGGTGTATACCAGCCCGCAGGCGCCGCATTTCCAGTAGTAGACCGGTATCCCGGAAACGGGGAAAATCGATTTTCGATGCGGCCTGGTGGGGTCCAGATCGATATTCCCATGGAAGTCGACCACGTCGAACAGCCGGCTGTCTGAGGTGCAGACCTTGCAACGGTCCGGGACGGAATTGACCACCCGTATGAAGTTGGAATTCATCGTCTCTCCTCGTGTACCCGCAGCGCGGACGGTCCGAATCAGGGCCTCTGCAGAATCCGCATCAACGCCTCGGCCATGGCCCGCCACGAGAAGCGCCGCATGCTGTCACCCGCCTTGCGGCCGATGGCCTTCAGTTCGTCACGGTGAGCGTACGCGTATTCGATCCGGGCGACCAGTTCGTCGAAGGACGGCTCCGCCCAGCGGGCGAAGGGCTGCTGGTCGGCTCCGACGATGCGGAACTCGGCATTCTCTCTGAGCAACAGCGCGTTGTCCTCGTTGACCACGTCGGTGTGACCGCTCGCGTAGCTGACGATCGCCGGGCGGCCGCAGGCCATGTACTCCATCAGGACGAGATTGGTGCCGCCCTCGCAGCGGTTGGGGAAGACCCCGACGTGCGTTCGACGGTAGAGCGCGGGCAGGAGCTCGGGCGACATGAGGTCGCAGGTGACGATGCGCGAGGCATCGAGCCCGTTCAGCGTATAGGTGCGCCGCATCACCTCCTGCCACGGTCCGGCATGCGCCTCGAAGCGGATGTGACGGGAACTCTCCATCAGGCGCATGGATTCCGGCCAGAGGTTGTACCAGCAGTTGACCAGCCAGAGATCCGGGTATTTGTCCTGCAGCGCCTTGAAGGCCCGCAGCACAAGGTCCTGGCCCTTGCGCAGCTCGAACTTACCGCCCGAGAACAGGATGAACCGGTCGCCGTCGGGTTCCGCGTCGGCCGGGTGGAACAGCAATGGGTCGATGCCCTGGATCAGCACGTCGCAGTTGGTAATGCCGCGCTCGAGCAGGCGGTCGCGGCACCAGCTGGATCCCGCCAGCACGAGGTCGTAGGTTTTGGCGTTTTCGAGCGAGTGCCGGGTCAGCTCGTTTTCGAAGAAGGTGTAGCCGTAGTTGCGCCGCGCGCGGGCCTTGGGGAACATGGGGAAGAAATCGACCCCGGTGAGCGCCTGGAAAAGGCTGCCCTCCAGCTCGCCGTTCGCGGCGCTGCCGTCCGCGTCGCTCAGCACCCGGCAGTCGGTCAGGCGGGAGAGCTCCCGGATGAGATAGCGGCTGCACACGCCCCACCCGTAGCCGTTCCCCGCGACCAGCCCAGGTGAAGCGGGTCTGCGCCGGTGCGGGCCGGTCGCGGCCCCGTGCGATGGCGATGTTGCGGGGTGCCGTCTTCCAGGCGCGTGCCCTGCCCTGTCCGGGCCGGCAGGCGTTCCCGAGGCGGTCCAGGAAATAACGAGCCCGCGCGGTGGTCAGATGGAAGCGGAAGAGGTGGTGGCGACCGGCGGCGACCAGTTCGCGCGCGTGCGTCGTCCCCCGCTCAGAGCGGCGTCTACTGCCGAGGCCGGAGGTCGTCGATGCCGTTGAACCGCAGGATGCTCTCCCCATCGGAGAAGTCGTCCGGGATGCGGATCGGGAACCGCTGGGCGACGTGGACGGCGTTGCAGCCGGCGTTTTCCCAAAACCGGAAGGTGTCGTACCCGGCGCCCGGCAGCGACAGCACGACCCGGCAGGCCTGCAGCTCGCGGTAGTACTCGTCGCGGCTGTAGCGCCCCTGGGGAAAGGGGTTGCGCTCCGAGGGCACGACCGACGCGCTGAAAAGGCCGTCCGGATATAGCGCA
>CAWHEZ010000018.1:0-51651 GCA_963828345.1 uncultured delta proteobacterium | reverse complement strand
ACAGCGCCGCCAGCCCGGCGGCGAGGTACAGCAGCGAGACGGACGCAAACACCGCGCGGTAGCCGAACCATATGGCGACGGTGACGCCGATCATCGGGGCCAGCGCCCGGGCGCCCGCGTTGATGGAGTTGTCCAGCCCGTAGACAGCGCCCTCTTCGCCGTGCAGCGTGTAGCGCGCGAGCAGCGCTCCCACTCCGGTGATGATGCCGCCGTGCGCGATGCCGGCGCCGACCTGCAGCAGCAGGAACTGCCAGCCCTGGGTCACCCACCCTTGCAGCAGAAAGGCCGCAAACCCGGCCAGCGAGCAGAGGATCAGGATGCGGCGGTGCCCGGTGCGATCTCCGGTGCGGCCGATGAAAACCCCGAACACGGCGGCCGCGGCCGCGGCCGAGCCGATGACCAGACCCGTAAAGCTGTTCACGCGCGAGTCGTCGGCCACCAGCTCGAGCGCGAAAAACGGCAGGATCGGCACGAACGCCATGCGCGCCAGCGAGTCCAGGAAGCGCAGGGAATAAGTCGCCGCCACCCCGCGCGCTGTCAGGATCTGGCGCCAGCCGGCGAGAACACCGCGCCGGCCCGCGGGCCGTGCGATAGGCTCGAACCGCTCCTTCACCCCCCAGTGGACGATGACCCCCGCCACCGCGAGCAGCGCGCTCGTGACGTAGAACGCCGCCTGGTAGCCGAAGAGGTCGGCCGCCGCCCCGCCGATGACCGGGCCGATGCCGACCCCCACGCCGATCCCTGTCTGGAGCAGCCCCATCGCGTAGCCGGTGCGCTCCCGCGGTACGACCGCAGCCACGAGCGCATTGGCCGCGCCGATCGTGCCCGTGATCAGCCCCTGGACCGCGCGCAGGACCACCAGCTCCTCGGCCGAGCGGACGAAGGCCATCAGCAGCAGGATCGCCGCCCCGCCGAACATGGCCCGCTCGACCATGGGCTTGCGGCCCCAGCGGTCCGCCACCATCCCCCAGACCGGCGAGGCGATCGTCATGGTGATCGCCTGGCAGGAAAACACCAGGCCGGCCAGCAGCTCGGTGCCGAGCGAGGTGACCGAGCCGAGGGATTTCACGTAGAGGGAGAGAAACGGGAAGATGCTGGAAAACCCGATCGACGTCATCAGCTGGCAGAACACCATGATGTGCAGGGTTCTGCGCCAGTTGGGGTCGGGGGTGTCCGTTGCGGCGGGGTTCATGGCCAAGGGGTCGACCTTCGGTTGAATGCAAGGCCGACACCATACTCGACTTCACGCCCGTTGGAAACCCTGAACGGCAGGCGGGGTTATCCCTCCGGGAAAACCTCGCCACCCGCAGTCGGGAGAGGCCGCGGGTAACGTAATCGATTCATTTGCCGGAGGGGTAAAGGCCTTTGCGGACCAGGAGGGGGCGCGGGTCGATCAGGTGACGCGAAAACCAATCCCGGTGACCCTGCGTTCCGTAGGCTAGCGCCAGGATTTCGGAGAAGTGGAAAATGGGGATCGGCTGCCGGACCGTGCAGCGGACTTCCAGGTTCATGTGGCACATGGCGCAGGCGGTCACGATGCAGTCCGCGCCGCTTTCGGCCGCACCCTTCATGATGGCGGACACCATGGGGGTGACGATGTCGGGCCTGGATACGGTTAGAAAGGTTCCGCAGCACCGCGAGCCGTGGGCCCAGGGCAGCGGCCGCATGCCCACACCCTTCAGGATGCGCTCCATGATGCCGTGTTGCTCCGAGGTCGCGCGCAGCTCGTAGGGCCGGTTGAGCATGCAGCCGTAGTAGGGGACGAAGGAGAGGTCGAGGCCGGCGTGGCCGTTCAGCGCTGCGAGACGTTCCGGACCGATTTCCGCAAGCGGCCCGAAAAAATGCCTGACGCGGAGGTCGGGGTCGAAGGGTCGCCCCCAGAGTTTCTCGTAGCGCAGGCGCGCGCCTTCGTCGGTCTTCAGGCGGTGCTGGGCCTGCTTCAGGTGCAGGGTGCAACTCGGGCAGGCCGCCACCAGCGGCCGGCCGGCCGGCGCGAGCGCGAGGTTGCGGCTGGCCAGGTCGATGGCCAGGTCGTGATCGATGCTGTGGGCCGACGAGCTGCCGCAGCAGTTCCAGTCCGGCACCTCGATCAGGCGGATGCCCATCTTGTGGCAGCACTCGATCAGCGCCTGGTTGCTCTCCTTGGCGGTCGTCGCCAGCGAGCAGCCCGGGAAATACGACAGATCTATGGTGGGGGCGGTGGACATGGCTATCCCTTGAAAAGCTTCCGGACCTCGTCGATGTGCTCGACCTTGGACGGGGTGAGGTCCAGCTTGCGCTTGGCCAGCATGCGCATCCCCACATTGATGTCGCTCAGCAGGTCGAACCGCTTGAGCTTGTACCGGAACATGATTTCGAGCTTGTGGGTCCGGCCGTGGCGTTCGATCGAGTTGAGCACCTCGCGGTGGAAGCTCAGGACGTCCGGCTCGGGGGTATCCACCCCCTCGGCCAGCGCCATCTGCCGCAGCATGTCCAGGACGCCCGGGATGTCGATCGCCATCGGGCACTGGATCGAGCAGGTGTGACAGCCGACGCAGATCCAGATCGTGTTGCAGGAGAGCGCCTCCCGCTTCAGGCCCAGCTGCACGAGCCGCATGACCCCGTTGGGCATGTAGTCCATGTGCTCGCTGAAGGGGCATCCGCCGCTGCAGCTGCGGCACTGAAGGCAGGAACGGAAGTCCGTCCTGGCTCGCTGCTGAATCTCGTTGGAGAAGCGGATATCCAGGTCCTGGATGCGGATCATGGGGCCGCCTTGCATGCTCATCAAATACCTCGTTCATAGCGCCGCGATGGCGCGAAGCGACAGACCCGGCCGCCGGCAGGCGCGATCGTCTCCCGGCTCATGGGACGATGGATCGGCTTTAGAATAGAGAATCGCGCGGGCGAAGAACATGATCTAAGTCAAGAAGAGGAGGTAGGCAGGCGGTCCAGCCGTCCGTATAGGTTTGCCACCGCCAGGCACGGAATGCAATCCGAATTTGTCCGGCGCACACGTATTCCTATTGGGGCAACATAATGCAACCCCCCGGGGGGTCAACCGCAACTCGCGAGAAAAACACTTTGCCATATTCCTATATGGCGATATATTGGCTCCATGAAAGACTTTATCCGCGTCATGAAGGCCCTGTCGGACCCGAACCGGGTGAAAATCCTCAAGCTCCTGCAGCACCGGCCGGGGATGTGTGTCTGCGAGATTCAGGCGCTGCTGGAGATTGCCCAGCCCACCGTCTCCAAGCACCTCAAGGCACTCGAGGACGCCGGCCTCGTGGACTACCGCAAGGGCGGTCTGTGGGTAAACTATTCGCTCGCGGACGGAACGGGCAGTCCGTACGCAGCCCGGATGCTGCGCGAGCTGCGCGCGTGGCTCGCGGAAGACCCCAAGATCTCCGCGCTGGTTGCCAGGGCCTCGAGCGTGTCGCGCGAGCGCATCTGCCGCAAGGCGTAACCAATCAGCGATGGGCGGCTTAGGCCGCTGGTTTGGCGAGGTTGCAGTCCATGACGGAACACGACGTCACCCAGATTTCGGTCGGCGGGCACCGCACCGGGATCATGGGGTTGAAGCCGGTGCTGGAGGCGGTCGCACGGGAGCTCGCCGGGCGGCCCGAAACGGAAATCCGGGCGGCGTTGATGGAACGCCTTGGGAAGTCGAACTACATCGTGGCCTCGGCCAGGGCGGCCTACGAAGCCGCTTTTTTTAGGGAATACAAAAAATTTATCGGTGACCCCATGCCCGCAGACCCGACCGGACCCGTCCAGATCAAGGTACTCGGCCAGGGTTGCCCCAGCTGCGACAAGCTCGAGCAGGACGTGATGGCGGTTCTGGCCGAGCTCGGGCTTGCGGCGGACCTGGACCACGTGCGCGACATCCGCGAAATTGCCGCCTACGGGGTGATGGGCAGCCCGGCGCTCGTAATCGATGGCAAGGTCGTGGCCGCCGGGAAGATCCCGTCTAAAAACCAGCTCAAGGAGTGGCTTAAGGCCGCTTCGAAAAAATGAGCCGGAACTGCTTCGGCACTATTGCCCCTCTGTGGGAGCGGCTTTCCAGACGCGACTCTCATCGCGGTAATCGCGGCTGAATGCCGCTCCCAAAAATAGAATCAAAACCCATGGTGAAAGGATCATAACGTGGACATCAAAGTGCTGGGCCCCGGATGCGCCAAGTGCCAGCAGACCGAGAAAGTCGTCAAGGAAACGGTAGCGGAGACCGGCGTCAGCGCCACTGTCGAGAAAATCACCGACATCCGGAAGATCGCCGAATACGGTGTGTTCGGAACCCCGGCGGTGGTGGTGGACGGTGATGTGAAATGCGTCGGCAAGGTCCCGAGCAAGCAAGATGTAAAGAAATGGATATCCGAATAATAACCGGATCAAGGGATTTGATGGAAGGAGACCCCACATGGAAAACAAATGCTGTGCGGCGAACAATGAGGTCATGATCCTGGCCTGCTCGGGCGGCTCCAACGTAGGCCAACTGTCCAACCGGGCGGCCGTCGAGCTCACTCAGGAAGGACTTCGGCAAGATGTACTGCCTGGCCGGCATCGGCGGGCAGCTCAAGGGCTTCGTCCAGTCCGCCAAGGACGTGCCCGTGATCGCAGCCATCGACGGCTGCGCCGTAGGCTGCGCCAAGGCCATCCTCAAGAACGCCGGCATTCAGGACTATAATTACATCGTGCTTACCGACCTGGGGATCGAAAAGAATAAAAATTTCAACCTGAGCGATGAAGACATCACACGGGTCAAGAAAGCCGTTGCCGCCGCCTGCAACAGCCCAAAAACCGGAGCCGAGGCAAGCAAATTCTCTCGGGTCGTGGGGTGCTGCGGATGACGGCGCCTAATGAATCGGCGGACCGCATTTGGCCTTCTCTTGCCGGCTTCGTGCTCGTCTCCGTCTTTTTGATGTGGGCGGGGCCAGGCGCCGGGTCGACTCAGGATTTCACCCAGGTGCCGGTCAAGGGGATGGTAACGATGGTCGACCTGGGGGCCACCGAATGCGTCCCCTGCAAAATGATGGCCCCGATCATGGAAAAAATGGAAAAGAAGTACCAGGGCAAGGCAGCCATTGTATTCATCGATGTATGGAAAAACCGCGATCAGGTGTCCCGGTTCGGCATCCGGGCCATTCCAACCCAGATATTCTATGATGCCGACGGACGCGAGGTTTCCCGGCATGTCGGTTTTATGAGCGAAGCGGCTATTGTCGAACAGCTCACCAAAATGGGGGTCCAATAGGAGCTGCCATGCTGGATACGATTTTTCTAACCGTGAACGAGTGGATGGTCGCCGGCAGCCTCCTGGCGGCAGCGGGGTGCTTTGCCTGGGGGATGATCAGCGTGCTGTTCAGCCCCTGTCACCTGGCTTCCATTCCGCTCATCGTCGCTTATGTCGGCGGCCAGCAGAAAGCCTTGGTGCCGCGCCAAGCGGCGGGCTATGCCGTGGCCTTCAGCATCGGACTTTTCATCACCATCGCCGTTATCGGCGTGATCTGCGCCTTGCTGGGCCGCATGCTGGGGGACATCGGCAGCTGGTGGCAAGTTCTGATCGGCGGGGTGTTGATCTGGGTGGCTCTCGGAATGCTGGGCGTTGAATCGTGTTCCATGTCCGGGAGCCTGCTCTACCGACTGAATTTCAAGGGCCTCGCCGGCGCACTGGCCCTCGGCCTGGGCTACGGCATCTTGTCCGGCTCGTGCACCTTCGGCTTCATCGCGCCGATTCTGGCCATCATCACGGTGCAGCAGGAGGTGGCAACCGGCGTCATCTTCATCCTGCTCTTCGCCATCGGCCACTGCCTGCCGATCGCCGTTGCCGGCAGCTCCACCGCCGCCGTCCGCCGCCTGGTCGAAAACAGCGCCTGGCAGGACGCCGGTGGCTGGTTTCGCAAGGCCGCCGGTGTGGTCATCTGCCTGCTGGGGCTGTACTTTGTTATCAACCCGATCTGGGCGAACTTCGCCGCGGCGTGACCCGTCGTCATTTTCACAGGAGAGCTACAGTGTCTGGCATGAAAAAAGCGACGGTGCGCCGCCACCTGCAGGAGTTGCCGGAAGTCTGCGGCGTGCATTATCTGCATGTCTGAAACTCGAAGCAGCGCATCACGAGGAGTCTGAAACCATGCGTTGGGCCAGATTGGCGGCGCGGCTTGCCTTGGCCGGCATCTTTATCTATGCCAGCATCGATAAGATCGCCCACCCGGCGGCCTTCGCCAAGGACGTCTACAACTACCAGATCCTGCCGGACGCTCTGATCAACCTGACTTCCCTTGTACTGCCGTGGCTCGAGCTGCTTCTGGGACTGTGCCTTCTGGCCGGCATATGGCTGCCCGGCGCGGTGCTGGTGGTCAACGGGCTTCTCGTCGTGTTTCTGGCCGCTTTCATTTTCAACATGGCGCGGGGGCTGGATGTCAACTGCGGCTGCTTCAGCACCGGCAGCGACGCACCCGCGATGTCCGCCGGCTGGTACCTGCTGCGGGATTTCGGGTTTTTTGCTGTGGGGGCTTTTTTGTTTTACGCAGTGTTTCTGATCCGCGGATCGCAGCGGCAGGAAAAAAAATCGGCCCGCGAGCCTGAAAACGGAAAGGGAGGAGCGATCCGATGATGAGACGCCTGTCCCACAAAGCCACCCGGGGGATCGACTGCTGTTTGCTAGGCCCTCTCCTCGCGGGTGCGCAATGGAGCTATCGGGCGGCCGTCTTGCCGGAGAACCATTACGGCCTAAAGACTGCCGCCGAAAGCGAACCGGCGCCGCATGGTTTCCTTTTGTGCTGCAGGGGCAGCGCGAACCTCGGAATCGAAAAGTGAAAAGAGGAGGTAATCGTGCTGCTGAAGGGCTACACGAAAAGAATATTCCGGGCGGAGTGCAACCCGCAATTTGAATCCCTGCACTGCATCGCCAGCCTGGACCAGGATGTGTCGGATGCGCTGCCGTATCTGAATGCTGTATTGGGGGGCTTCGAATACCTGAAAAACCCCCCGGCCGTGGTCTTCCGCTCACGCGGACGATTGATCACCGTTCACGGCCGCGAGATCGCGATCAACGCCCTAAACGACGAGGCGGAAGCGGACAAAATTCTGGAGTGGCTGAAACGCGAAATCAACCAGGCCTGGGAGCAGCGGGCGGATATCACGCCCAGCACCGAAGGAGCGCCCAAACCCCTGGTCATCGAAATTCTCAAGTTGCTGCCCCGCACCAACTGCCGCGAATGCGGAGAGCCGACCTGCATGGTTTTCGCTGCGCGGGCGGCCGAAGGGGTCAAGGGCGCCGCGGACTGCCCACCGCTCAGCCGGGACGGCCAAACAGCGCCTGGAGGAATACCTTAGCCGGTTTAATTTCGACGCTTGACGACTTTCGAGGAAGTCGAGTTGAAAATCCCCCTAACCCCATTTGCCTAATCGGGAAAAAGAAAGTGGTCATGTTCGAATCCAACGCATCCTGGAAACAGGCGGCCTGGCAGGTCCCGGTGTTGGTGGTTTTGAGCGCCGCCGTGGCGCTGGCGGTCAACGCCTTGCGGGCAGACCGCCTGCCCTTGGTAGGCGACTTTTCGGTGGCGGCGCGCATGACCACCGCCACCGGCGAGCGCATGGACATCCCCCTGGAAGAAGCGGAGAAGCTCTTTTTTACCCACGCGGCGGTGTTCATCGACGCCCGTTCGCTCGACGACTACGTCAAAGGCCGGATTCAAGGCGCCCGCAGCCTGCCTTGGCAGGAGGTGGACAGCAACTTCATCGGCGCCACCCAGGACCTGGACTTGGAGACCCGGATCGTCACGTATTGCGACGGCGAAACCTGCGAGCTGAGCCATGACCTGGCGCTGTTCCTGCGTGACGCCGGTTTTACGAACTCCCGGGTGCTGGTCAACGGCTGGACCGTCTGGCAGCAGGCGGGACTGCCGGTGGAATCCGGCGAGCCTATAACGCAGAAGTGATCTCAACCCCTGCACGCACCCCAAAGCATATGGTTGCGGAAGCGCCCATAAACATGACAGAATTCGAACCGGAAACGCTGCAAATCGCCCTGGACGGGTCCCTCGTCTTCACCGAAGATCAGCGTAATAGATGGGGATTGGCCCCGGGTTCCAAAGTTCTGATCCGGCAGACCCCGAACGGGCTGCTGGTCTTCCCCGAAGACCCGCCGCTGAGCCGTGCCTACGTCGAACCGACCTCCGCCTGCAACCTGAACTGCCGCACCTGCATGCGCCACTCGTGGACCGAGCCCACCGGATCCATGACGATGGCGACTTTCAACCGCCTGATCGAGGGGCTGCGCCGGGCACCGGCGCTGCATACCGTTTCGTTTTGGGGCATGGGCGAGCCGCTGCTGCATCCCCACATTGCGGACATGGTGGCTGCGGCCAGTCAGCTGGGAGCCGACACGGAGCTGATCACCAACGGCCTGTTGCTGGATGAAGAGAAAGCGATTTCCCTGATCGAAGCCGGGCTGGGTCGACTGATCGTGTCCGTGGACGGGGCCACGCCGGCAACGCACGCCGAAAACCGCACCGGCGCGGACCTGGACCGGGTAAAATCCAACGTGAAGGGGTTGCGGCGGCTGCGCCGCAGCATGCGCCGCGAGAACCCGGATATCGGGATCGAATTCGTGCTGATGCGGCGCAATCTCGGCGAAGTCCGGAAACTTCGCAGGCTCGCGATCGACATGGGCGCAGGCTTCATCATTCTCACCAATGTGCTGCCTTACGCCGAAGAGCTTAAAGGCGAAATCCTCTACTGGATGTCGGCCGACCGGCCCTGGTCGAACGGTAAATCCCCCTGGTTCCCTAAAATCTCCGTGCCGCGGTTCGATGCCCGCCGTGAGCACCTGGACGCCTTCAACGATCTGCTTTGGTCAGGGTGCACGGCCGAGCCGATCCAGAGCATTCATCGCAACCCGGATGCCGACGGTCACTGCCGCTTCGTGGAGCGAGGGTCGGTGGTGGTCGCCTGGGACGGCGAGGTCAGCCCCTGCGTCGCGCTGATGCACTCCTACCGGTGCTTCGTGCTGGAACGCGAGAAAACCATCCATCGCTACACGCTGGGGAACGCTGCAACCGAGGACATCCTGAAGATCTGGAACAAGGATGAGTTCAAGCGCTTCCGCAAGCGGGTGCTGGATTTTGATTTCTCTCCCTGCGTTCACTGCGGCGGTTGCGATTTCGCCGAATCCAACCAGGAGGACTGCTTCGGCAACCACTTTCCCACCTGCGGCGACTGTCTCTGGGCGCGGAACATCATCGTCTGTCCCTGACCCGCGGCGGATATTGGACGGTATCCGCCTTCGGTGCATGGCTTGTTCTATCCGCCTTCCGGTTCGCCTCGAACCCTCGTTTCAGCCGGATCGGCTGTATCGTTTTGGGGTTATTCCTCGTTTTTGCTAGCTTCTGGCCATTTTATTGTTGAAAGGCCGGGGCCACCTCTCGAAAGAGAGGTATCTTGGCCATTTGATCTCCCCAACAGCACCACAAATAGACTCGATTCTATTCCCTCTGGCACAACGATTGCTCATCTGAATCACGACCATTTGTGGGTGCACCCCGTAGGGAGTGATTTCAGCTGTATATTGCATGGGGATGCACCCCTCAAATCCCCGCAACTGCCGCGGCGGCCGTGCCGGTGCTTTGATTCTGTCTATCAAATGGGTCATCCTGAATGTGCTTTCGCCTCTTTCTGATTGGATATTTATTATGCAGTCGGCAAGAGCACTCTTGCATACTTTATATCCAGACACTCGGGCCTTAAACGGTATTTTACAATTTCCCAGGAGGAAAATCGGTTGGACTTGATACGTGCAGAAAATCTTAGCAAGACCTACCGCACGGGGGAGGTCATAACCTCGGCATTGAGGGGGCTTAGCTTCTCGATACCGTCTGGGGCTTTTGTTTCCTTTGTAGGGCCTTCAGGCAGTGGCAAGACCACTCTGCTGAACCTCGTAGGATGCCTGGACAAACCTTCGAGTGGGCAACTCCTGGTGGCGGGGATTGAGGTCGGCTCGCTCGACAGCACCGACGCCGCGCTTTTTCGAGGAAAACACATCGGGTTCATCTTCCAGAGCTTCAACCTGATCCCGGTGCTGACGGTTTTCGAAAACGTGGAATACCCGCTCGTCATGGTTCAAAATGTCCCGGCCGGGAGACGGCGCGAAGCGGTGGATGAGCTGCTGGACGCCGTTGGGATGACCGACCATCGCCGCAAAAAGCCGGACCAGCTTTCAGGCGGCCAGAAACAGCGGGTGGCCATCGCGCGGGCGCTCGTGACCAAACCGGAGCTGGTTCTGGCGGACGAGCCCACCGCCAACCTGGATCACGACACCGCGATGACCATCATCCGCCTGATGAAAGCGATCCGTGACAAGCTGCAGACCACCTTTGTGTTCTCGACCCACGATGCCCGGATCATCGGCGAGGTGGAATCCGTCTTCCGACTCGAAGACGGTAGTCTGAAACCCAACGGGGGAGGATTGCGGCATGGCTAACCTGTTTAAAATCGCGGCGCGCAACCTCATGCGCTACAAGCGTCGGACCCTGCTCACCCTGGGGTTGATCGTCATCGGGGTCGTGTTTGTCGCGGTGTTCATCGGGGTGACCGACTCGTTTAAAAGCATGATGATCGGGCAGATCACAGACTCTTACATCGGGCATATGCAGATCCACCGCAAGGGGTATCTGGCCGCCATCGACACCCTGCCGTTGAACATGAACCTCAAGCTCCGCGCGTACGGCAAGATCGAGTCCATCCTCAAGGACACGCCCGGCGTGGAAGCCTACTCGCCGCGCATCAAACTGGGCGGCATGTTCAGCAACTTCACCGAGACCACCAACATCCGCCTGAACGGGGTGGAACCGGATAAGGAAACCAGGACCTCTCCGCTGCTCTTGTCGCGGGTGCTGGACGGAGAGAAAGCCATTCTCAAAGGCAAGATCCTGGTACCCGAGCTCCTCGCCCGGGGAATGAAGGTCAAGGTGGGCGACCCGGTCGTCATCATCGCCACCAACAAGGACGGTTCCGTGAACGGCAAGCAGTTTGTGGTCGGCGGGATCCTCGAGGGCGTCACCGGCCCCGGCGGTCGCGACGGGTACGTGCACATCGAGGACGCCGCGGATCTGCTGCGGATGGAAGAGATGGAAATCAGCGAGATCGCCGTGCGGCTGAAGAATTTCGGCCGCCTCCAGTCCGTGTTCAAGGATATCGAAGGCCGCCTCGCGCAGGAGAAAAACCCTGCGGGCCAGCCCGCCTTCGAGGTTCATACCTGGGAGAAGCTCTCGCCCTTCTACAACATCGCGCGCATGATCGACCTGATGACCATCTTCATCAAGGCCATGCTGGTCGCCATCGTCCTGGTCAGCATCATGAACGTGATGATCATGGCAGTTTACGAGCGCGTGCGGGAGATCGGGACCATCGCCGCCATGGGCACGCCGCCGCGCCGAATTCTGTCCCTCTTCCTGGTCGAGGGGTTTCTGCTGGGGGCCATGGGCGCCTTCGCCGGCGCCCTGCTGAGCGTGGCGGTCGTATTCGTCCTCAACCTTTCGAAAATCACCTTCGATTTCGGCCAGCAGACCGGCCTGCTGTTGTCCGTGCGGCTGAACCCCGCAGACCTTCTGACCGTGGTGGGCATTGTGATCGTCGTCGCGGTGGCGGCCAGCCTGCAGCCGTCCTTTAAGGCCGCACGCATGGATCCGATTCAGGCTTTAGGCCACGTATAGACGATTAGGAACAAAGAGATGTTCGGCAGCTTGCATCTGTCAATGAAGCCAGAAGTCGGGTTTACTGTGGGAAAGGAAGATTCAAATGCTCAAGCTTATATGTTTACTGATTTCGCTTGCCGGCGCTGCGAGCGCTTACGCGGCGGACGGGGCGCAGATGCTCGAAAAGGTGGACCGCAACCTGGCGCCGGCTTCATACGAGCTCTACCGCAAGCTGATCAACATCGAGCCCAACGGCGCCAAAAAGGAATACGTCCTGTTCACCGTGAAAAAGGGAAAGGACATGGTGGCCGGGGTGTTTCTCTCGCCGGCGAGCGAGAAGGGCCGCAGCACGCTGCGGCTGGGGGACAACATGTGGCTCTACATCCCGAACGTGGGAAAACCCGTGCGCATCACGAGCCTGCAGTCCGTGGTGGGCGGGGTGTTCAACAATGCCGACATCCTGGCGCTGGATTATAGCGACGAATATGACGTTGCAGGGGTGGAGGAGCTGGAGAAGGAATACGTGCTCGACCTCAAGGCCAAAACCAAGACCGTGGCCTACGACCGGTTGAAAATGTGGGTGGACCGCGAAAAGGTCGTGCCCACGCAGATCGAGTGCAAAACCGAGGCCGGCATGCTCATCAAAACCCTCTACTTCAAGGACATCCAGGACTTCGGCGGCGGCTTCGTCCGGCCGGCCGTCATCGAGACCGACAGCCCGCTCTACAAGGGCTACAAGTCGGTCATGATCTTCGCGAAGCTCAAAGCGAGGGAACTGGCCGATGAGGTCTTCACCCTCACCTATATGCCCAACATCGAGTCCTTGCGCTGATGACTTCGTAAATAACCCAATTTCGGCGTTGCGCTTCCTCTTGTCGTCGCTGCGGCGTACTAAGAGTACGCCTCACTCCGCAAGATTCGCGCGCCTTGAACTTGGTCTCTTTACGAAGCCATCGGTCAGGAAGAAAACTCATCTTAAAACGATGGCCATCTAAGATGGTAATCACTCGGGCGGGTACGTGAATCGACCGACTGAAACAGATCGGAACAACAGGCGATCATCGCGGGCATGGCGCGCGATGGGCGTTCTGCTTCTATTCGCCGCTATGTTGATGCCAAGGCCGGCCGGCGCTGCGGACGACTACGCCTTCGACACCTCGGAAACCGATAAAAAACCTTATTCGTTCGGCGGCTACCTGGAAGCAAAGCCGACCCTGTTCGCCCTGGACCGGGACGCCGCGCTTTACAAAACCCGGTTTTACGACCGCAACGTGAGCAACCCGCAGGGAGAGTACGATTTCACCCTGCAGCTCGACGCCGGGCTCGAATGGAACATCTTCAAAGCGTTTACGCGCATCAACAACACGCTGAACTACACCTATGACGGTTGGTCGGAAGACGCCAAACCATATGAAGCCTTCCTATCCGTTAAGCCCTCGCCGTCGCTCACAGCCGCAGCCGGGAAAATGACTGCAAAATGGGGCAAGGGATACGCCTGGAATCCGGTCGCTTTCGTTGACCGCCCCAAGAATTCCGACGACCCCACGCTCAACTTGGAAGGCTACTATATGGCTGGGTTCGATTACATCCGCAGCCTTGACGGGCCTCTGAAAACCTTTTCTTTTTCGCCGCTCCTGCTGCCGGTGGACCACGGATTGAACCAGGACTTCGGCGAATCCGGGCACGTCAATGCTGCGGCCAAAGCCTATTTCCTGCTGTGGGACACGGACATCGACCTCATGTTCCTGACGAAAGGCAGCCGTCCCGGCCGATATGGGTTCGATTTCTCCCGCAACATCACAACCAATCTGGAAATTCACGGGGAATCGGCCTGGATCGATGATTTCCGCCAAAAAAGGGTCGATGATACCGGCAGGGTCTCCGAGGCTGAGATAGACGCCTGGAGCGCTCTGGTGGGGCTGCGGTACCTGAGCAGCATCGATACCACCTATATCCTCGAATATTACCACAATGGCGCTGGGTACGGCGAATCGGAGGCTAAAAGCTTTTACACGTTTGTCGACCGGGCCTACGATACCTACGTGGATACGGGCAACGCCGGCCCGATCCAGAAAGCCGCGAATCTCACCCAGGGAGGCTACGGCGCGTCCAACCCGATGCGGGATTATCTCTACTTTCGGGTCAGCCAGAAAGAGCCTTACGACATTCTCTATTTCACCCCGGCGCTCACCACGATCCTAAACCTTGATGACCGCAGCTTCTCAATCTCGCCGGAGCTGCTCTACACCGGCATTACCAACCTCGAGCTGCGGCTCAGGGGCACCGTTCTGGTCGGCGACCGCTTCAGCGATTTTGGCGAAAAACCCAACGACGCCCGCCTGGAATTCAGGGTACGCTACTATTTCTAACCCGCGAGAACGGTGCGGGTTGACGGTCTACTCCCCCGCAGCAGGGCTCGATTACCCAATCGGACGCCCCATAAACTTTCCAGATTCAGACCTTGAGCTCCGGACGACTCACTGCTATATTTCGTCATACAACGAAATGGAGATCAACCCGTGCATTCCCTTTTGGCCATCACTCGCGCTCTTTCAGACGAGAACCGTGTGCGTGCGCTGCTATCGTTGGGAGATCAGGAAATTTGCGTCTGCCAACTGATCGAGTTGCTGCACCTTGCCCCTTCGACCGTTTCGAAACATCTGTTAATCCTCAAACAAGCCGGGCTGGCGGTCGGTCAAAAGAAAGGGCGATGGATGTATTACCGGTTACCGGGGAGGGCCGCTGCACCCGTGGTTCGCCGCGCGCTGTTGTGGGTTCGCCGAGCCCTAAATGAAGACCCGCGCATTCAGAAGGACGCACTGCGGATGAAAAAGATTATGGGAACCGACCGCCAAGCGCTCTGCGAGCGTCAATCCAGCCGGCGCAGACGAAGAGTCACCTCTTAGACGAAAACTGCACACCAGGGAGATCGTCGCATGAGTGAGTCCGCTGCCAAACGCCTGTCCTTTCTGGACCGATTCCTGACCCTCTGGATTTTCCTCGCCATGTTCGTGGGCGTGCTGTGGGGCTACCTGTTCCCCGGCATCCGCGAGGCGATCAACTATTTCCAGGTCGGCACGACCAACATCCCGATCGCCGTCGGCCTGATCCTGATGATGTACCCTCCGCTGGCCAAGGTCAGGTACGAGCAGTTGCCCCAGGTGTTCCGCAACATCAAGGTCCTCGCCCTGTCGCTGGTCCAGAACTGGATCATCGGCCCGGTCCTGATGTTCGTGCTCGCCGTGCTGTTCCTGGCGGGTCACCACGAGTACATGGTGGGCCTCATCCTCATCGGGCTGGCCCGCTGCATCGCCATGGTGATCGTCTGGAACGACCTGGCGGCCGGCGACCGCGAATACTGTGCCGGGCTGGTCGCCTTCAACTCCATCTTCCAGGTGCTCTTTTTCTCGGTGTACGCCTACGTCTTCATCACCGTCCTGCCGCAGTGGCTCGGGCTCAAAGGCGTGGCGGTCGACATCTCGATCGGCCAGATCGCCGAAAGTGTCTTCATCTACCTCGGCATCCCGTTCATCGCCGGGATGATTTCCCGCTTCGTCGGGCTCAAGGCCAAGGGCCAAGCTTGGTACGAGCAGAAGTTCATCCCCAAAATAAGCCCGATCACGCTGATCGCGCTGCTGTTCACCATCCTGGTCATGTTTTCCTTGAAAGGAGAATACATTGTCCAATTGCCGTTCGATGTCGTGCGGATAGCCGTTCCGTTGTGCATTTACTTTGTGGTCATGTTCTTCGTCTCCTTTTTTCTCTCCATGAAGGCGGGGGCGACCTACGAGCAGTCCGCGACCTTGAGCTTCACCGCGGCCTCCAACAACTTCGAGCTCGCAATCGCCGTGGCCGTGGCCGTGTTCGGCATCGACTCGGGCGAAGCCTTCGCGGCGGTCATCGGCCCGCTGGTCGAAGTGCCGGTACTGATCGCGCTCGTCAATGTGGCCTTCTGGTTCAAGCGCCGCTATCTTCCCCCACGCGGTCCAGGGGCCGACGGGGGTCTGTCACGTGACCTGCAAACCATGACGGCTTCGCATTTTGTTGGGCAAAAACTGGGTGGCTTGCGGCAAATGGATACTCCTGAAAACAAAAGCGCCCCCGAGCGCATCGCCCGCAAGATCGTAATGGACTGCGCCGACTGCGACTGCTGCCGGCCCATCATGGACGAGTCGTGCCTGTTCTTTCCCGAACTGTACCGGCTGTACGACCAGGAGGCCGAGACCGGGCAGAAAATTTCACCCAATGAGTTGCGGACGACTTGTTGAAAAGTGCAACTTCTGCGCGCTGTGCCCGTGCCCCAATATCCGTGCGGACATCATCCGGGCCAAGACTCTGTTCGTCGAGCGAGAAGGGCTGAAGTTCGGCGTGCGCACCGTCGAGGACGTGGAGCGCATCGGGAGGCTGTGCGGGGTCATGCCCGGCCTCATCAATCGGCTGCTGCGCAGCGAGGTGGCGGGCGGGGTGATCAAGGAGGCGGTCGGGATTCACCGGGACCGCAAGCTGCCGGAATTCCCCGCGGAGAGCTTTCCGGCGTGGGCCAGGAAGAAAGGGCTGCATGTTAAGCCCGACACGACGGCCGGCCGCAAGGTCGCCTACTTCGCCGGCTGCACGGCGCGGCATCTCTTCCCCGAGGTGGCCAAAGCGACTGTTGAAGTGCTCCGGCACAACGACATCCACGTCTACTGCCCGGATCATAAGTGCTGCGGGATGCCGAGCTTCCTCGAAGGCGACCGAAAGCTCACGATGGAATTCGCCGGGCACAACCTGAACCTGTTAGCGGATGCCGTAACCGACGGCTTCGATATTCTCTGCTCATGCCCGACGTGCAGCTATATGTTGAGACACCTGCTGCCCGAAGGCGCCTACTATTCGCGTGAGTACCAGGAGTCGATCGGTGCGGACCCCAAGTTCATCAAGGTACCGGCCAGGCCGAAACCCGGAGAGACGCCGGGGAAAAAAATGGAAGCCTTCGACAAAACCATTTTCAAGAACATCCTGAAGGACGAGGGCTATTTTTCCACCCTCGACCCGATGAAGCGCGTGGCGCTGGCTCGAAAAAATCTTTGATGTCGGAGAATACCTGCTGCGCTTGCACCAATCCGGTGAGCTCAAAGACCGACTTTGCTCCGGTTCACGCGCAGGCCGTATATTTTCCGCCGTGCCACCAACGTGAGCAGGAATTCGGACAGCCCTATAGCGAACTCCTGGGGTTGATTCCCGGCCTGAAGCTGGACGCGATCCGGGGCAACCTCTACTGCTGCGGACTGGCGGGGGTCATGGGGTTCAAACGGGATTTCCACGAAGCCTTCGATCGAGCTGGGCAGCCGACTGATAGAAAAAATTAAGGGGATGAACCCCGAAATTCTGGTGACCGACTGCCTCAGCTGCCGGCTGCAGTTCAACCAGCTCCTTCCGACAAAAGTGCTCCACCCGGTCGAAATCCTTTGGATGGCTCATGGACGCCAATAACTGCGCTGAAGATTGCAAGAAGGAACTCGGCGACAATGAGGCGCGGGGGAGGGCAAACAGGCAGAGGAATTTAACCCGAGAAGGATCCGGGGCCGGTTATAAATAGGCTTAGCGACTGCTGCATGCCGGCCAAACCGCGACCCGGGATTCTCGGAGGGAACACCGGGCAATCCCGGGTAGCCGATCGAATCGCATTTCAGCAGTCGCTATATCTTCCCAATTCTATCCATCGCGAAGTCAGCCGCGGTTAAGGTGAAACCGTTATGCTTGATCGGTAGAAATCAATCCATTTTTCAATTTTCTTTAAATCGGCCTCGCTGATATCGGCATGCGGCTTGCCGGCCATGATTTTCAGGGTTTTGTTCCACTCTTCAGGCGATCTGTTTTTTCCTAAAACCCGCTCGAGCCCATGGCATTTGGAACACTTTTCCATAAATAGCGCCATCTCTTGGGCGTGCTTCTTCATGAACTCCTTGTCTTCCTTGGTTTGAGCCTGGGAGTTGATGGGCATTGCCGCCGCGAAGAAAAGGGAAAACAGTACGGCAAAAACCAATCTGGCATGTTTTTCCATATCTTTTTTCCTCCTTTCGAGTGACGGTTTTGGTTCGGGATACCAGACTGCACGAGAGGATGCTATGGCTACCTTGCGAGAATGCGGTGAAACTTGCGAAAAAATATAGTTGAATACCCCCCATCGGGGAGGCTCCAAACCCGTTCGGGACGAACTATTGCCCCGCCGCCGGCACCGGGACGCTCGGCCCATGGATACAACTTGAAAAAACCGTCGATTTGAGCGAATATCGCTGCATCTTCGCCTTTTCCGATCCGAAACCACTTCGGCCCGGTCACCAAGGCGCTCCGTCTATCCCCCCTTCAGCCACCACCGCAAGCAGGGATCCGGACAGCAGTGCTGGTTTAACAATCGGGGCACCGACCCGAACAGGGCCGGTGAAAAGGGGATCTTTACTGCTGCAGACAACTTAAATCCTTTTAATCACGGGAGGTCACGCATAAACATGAACGCTCAGCACAGCATCATCCGGCTCGTCGCAATCGCACTTATCGCACTGGCATCAGCATGGGCATGCACCAAGGAGGAACCCGCCAAGGTCGCGGTCGTCACCGTCGAGGACCGCTACCCGGGCATCAGCATCGGCATGCTCAAGAATGCCACGCTCGCCGACATGAAGCCCGACCTCGTCGCCGAGGCGGGTGAGGCGAAGATCACCAGCGCCGACCTGCAGTCGATGCTCCAGGAGCTGCCCCAGGAGTATCTCCCGCAGCTCCAGAAAAACCTCATCTTCCTGCTCGAGCAGCGCGTGGCCAGAACCATTCTGCTCCAGGAAGCCAAGGCGGTCGGCGTGTCGACCGAGGGCGTGTCCGACGAGGAGGTCATCCAGGGGCTGGCCAACCACGTGGCCCAGACGGCCACGGTCGCGGACGAGGACATCCAGAAATTCTACGAGGCCAACAAGGCCTTGATCGGGGAGGCGACGCTCGAGGAGGTCAAGGACACCATTCAGGCCATGCTGCTGCAGGAACGGCAGCAGGCGGCGCTCACGTCCTTTATCGAAGAGCTGGAGAAGCGCGCCCGGATCCAGGTGAACCGCGAGTGGTTCGAGCAGCAGAGCCGCCTCACCCGGGACAACCCCGTCGACCAGGCCCGCCTGTCGGGCAAGCCGAGCGTCGTGCAGTTCGCGGTCGCCCTCGTCGGTGCCGAGCGAGATGATGACGCCGGTCCTGGAGGGGCTGCAGCAGAAACACGCCGGGACGCTCAACGTGGTGTTCGTCAACGTGGGCGACGAGGCGATCCTTGGGGCGCGCTACGGGATCCGTTCGGTCCCGACGCAGGTGTTCTTCGACAAGGCCGGCAAGGAGATTTCCCGCAACCAGGGAGTGGTCGACGAAGAGGATCTCGCCAAGGAAGTGGCGCGGGTCATCACGAACTGAAACCGGCGCCCGGCGGTTGCGCCGGGCGCATCACACCATCGTCGTCAATCGGTCAGGCGTCTGGCCATCACGGCCGAGCTCGCGGGGCAGATCCCCGCGTACTCGCGGGTGGCCTTGATGGCCTCGGGCACCTCATCCCGCGGCACCCGCTCGTATCCGAGGCGCTGGAAGAAGAGCTCGGCCGTGGTGGTCAGCAGATACAGGGCCTCCACTCCGCGCTCGTGCGCGTAGCGCTCCGCGTGCGCGACCAGCCGTTTGCCTACCCCGCGGCCTCGGCCGGGGGCGGCCACCGCGAGCGACCGCAGCAGACCGACGGCGCCGTAAAGCTCGAGCCCGACCACCGCCGCGAGGTCATCGTTCTCGGAGCAGCCGAAGAAATGCTCCAGGTGCCCGGCGGTGATGTCGGCCGTCGGCAGCCCCGACTCAGCCAGCAGGCGCTTCACCGCCGCCTCGTCCGGTTTCGTGGTGATCTCCATCGCGTCCCACCCCCTCCCACGGCTTCATGCCTGCCCGATGTTGGCCCTCAAAAGCTTGATGCCTTCCTCGCGGGCGTGCAGGAGCTGCTTGACGTCGATCCCCTGCAGCTCGTCACGCGACCGGACGAGATCGGTCAGGGCCTGGCGGTAGATCAGGTACTCCGCCTTGGCGGATATGTTCGCCTCCACGGGCCGGGTGAACAGGAAGTCGTCGACCGACCGGTTTTTCCCGTTGCGATTGCCCTCGGTCAAATCGACTTTCAGCCCCTGATACTCGAGATAACAGTGAATCATGGGCACGTAGGGCAGGCCGTAGGCGGCCGTGATCCGGCCGGCTCCTGTGACGATGGCCTCGGTCATGGGGTAGATGCCGACCCCGCGGGCGATCGACAGGCTCAGCTCCTGGGCAAGGGTGGCGATGGTCGCGTGCTTGGTGGTGCACGAACCCATCCGTTCCTTGAAGAGGATCATCGGGTCGTCCCGGTCGGAGTTGTAGCCGTAGGGCAGCCCGTGAACATGTCGACACGCCTCCAGAAAACGGTGGATCCCCATGGCCCGGAACGTGTCCGCGAACTTTCCGCCGCCCTGAATCTCACGGTCCGGGAAGATGGTGTAAGGGTTCATCGCATCCTCCCCGTCAGATAATTGCGTTGAACAGGTAGCCCACGATCAGGATCCCCAGTCCGACCACGCCGACAAAGGTTGCGATCAGGCGGATTTTCAAAACCTTCCGCAGGATGAGAATTTCCGGCAGGGACAGGGCGATGACGCTCATCATGAAAGCGAGCACCGTGCCCAGGGCCGCACCTTTGCCCAGCAGCGCCTGGACGATCGGGATCATCCCGGCCGCGTTGGAGTACATGGGGATGCCGATGAGAACCGCGATCGGCACCGACCACCAGGCGTCTTTGCCCATGATGGAGGCCAGAAAGTTCTCGGGCACGTAGCCGTGAATGAGTGCTCCCACGGCAATCCCCAGAACGATCCATTTCCACACCTTGCCGACGATGTCCTTCACGGCTTCCAGACCGTATCGCACCCGGTCCCGCAGAGTTTGGGTGCCGGATTCCACGTGGGCCTCGGCCGCCCGGATCTCGGTGACCCAGCTTTCGATGTACCGTTCCATCTTCAGCCGGCCGATGACCCAGCCGGCGACCATGGCGATGAGCAGCCCGGTGCCCATGTAGATGGCGGCCACCTTCCAGCCCAAAAGCCCGTAGAGCAGCACCACCGCAACCTCGTTCACCATCGGCGCCGAGATCAAGAAGGAGAAGGTGACGCCCAGGGGGATGCCGGCCGTCACGAAACCGATGAAGAGCGGGATGGCCGAGCATGAGCAGAACGGGGTCGCGACCCCCAGCAAGGCCGCCAGCACATTCCCCACCGACTCCTTTTTCCCCGCCAGAATGCGGCGCGTGCGCTCCGGCGTGAAAAATGAATTGACGATCCCAACGCCGAACACCACGATGGTGAGCAGCATCAGGACCTTGGGGGTGTCGTAGATGAAGAATTCCACCGCCGCCGCCAGGTGCGAGCCCTCGCTCAACCCGAAAAGGCGGTAAGTCAGATAGTGCGCCACCTGCGGCAGGCTCTGATAGACCAGCCACCACACGGCTATGGCCGCGATAAAAACGGCAATCTCCGTCGGTTTGATTTTATTGGAGGCTGCGGCGATTTCTGTTGAAGATGTCGGTTTCGGACCGGCGCAGCAGGTTTTGAATTCAGATATAGGTTTCAGTTCCATTCGAAGCACCTCACGCGTATTTAACTGCAATGACCTTGATGCTCACGACCGACCGACCGGCCGCGTCGATCTCTTCGGGGCTGAGGCGGACCTCCTCGAGGATCGCCCGGACCATGGGGTCGTGCACCATGTCCCCGATGTAGAAGGGGCTCTCGCCGACGATCCGCACCTCGCCGAAACCGGCCCGGCGCAGCATCTCCAGGTAGTCCTCCCTGAGGCTCGCCCCGGCGACGCAGCCGAGGTATGCGGCCGCGGATTCCGCCAGCGCCGGGGGCAGCGGCTGCAGCAGGACCACGTCCGACACCGCGAGCCGTCCGCCCGGTTTCAGGACCCGGAAAGCCTCGGCGAAGACTTGGGGTTTCTCGGGCGAGAGGTTGATCACGCAGTTGGAGAGGATGATGTCCACGGTGGCGTCCGCGACCGGGAGGTGTTCGATCTCTCCCAGGCGGAACTCGACGTTCCGGTACCCGCCCTTTACGGCGTTCTCCCGCGCCTTGGCCAGCATCTCCGGGGTCATGTCGACCCCGATCACCCGGCCGGTGTCGCCGACCTCGCGGGCCGCGAGAAAGCAGTCGAACCCGGCGCCGGCGCCCAGGTCCAGCACGGTTTCCCCTGCGCGCAGGGAGGCCAGCGCCACCGGGTTGCCGCACCCGAGCCCCAGGTTCGCCCCCTCCGGAACGGCGTCCATCTGCGCCCGCGAATACCCCACCGCCCCGCTGATGAACTGCGCGGAGCTGCCGGACCCGCAGCAGGGGGACGCCGGTCCGCAGCAGGACTGTTTGGCTCCCAGCGCCACCTGGGCGTACCCATCCCTTACTTTCTTGCGAATGTCGTGTGTTTCCACGGATGCCTCGCTTTCACTCGGTGATCATGTCTTTCATCATGGGGCCCAGCAGCCCCTTGACCATGCCGGCCAGGGAATCCGCTTTGACCATCGTGATGCAGCACATCTGCCCGTCGCGCTCCCAGCCGATCAGGACGAGCTTGTCCCCGGGCTGGATGTTCGCCTTGTCGCGGATCGTTTTGGGCAGAACCATCTGACCCTTCTCGTCGACGCTCACCAGGGCTTCCACCTGGCAGGTGCTCGCCCCGTTTGTGAAGCAGGGGCTTGCGGTGTCTTTCTTGCTGGGCGCCACAGTTCACCTCCAGATTTTTTATAATTCAAAATAATCTGATAATTTTGATCTGTCAACTTTATTTTGCCAGCAAATTATCCGGATGGACGCGGGGGCCTGCATTTCGTGCACGGCAGGGCTCGACTAAGGCAGTGCAGGGGTGGCAGACACGAGTCTCTTACGCGGAGGCCATGCGGCAAATCGGCGGGTATGTCCATCATGCTTGCTCCCCTTGATCGATTTCTGTTGACACGCCGCTCCACAATGTGGCACTTTTTAATGCGATCAAAATTTATGAATAAAATTTTTTCTTTCTAGCAGGTCTCTTTTAATCCCCTGATCGGGCATACCATGACCAAGAACGACCCCACCTATCCCCGAGAGACCTTCGCCGAAACGCAGCACCCTATCGCACGGCGCGCCTTTCTCACGACGTCCCTGCTGGCAGGCGGCGCGATGGTTCTGGCTGCCATCCCCATCGTGTCGACGGTAGTCCTGCCCTCTCTCAAAAAAAGCGCCGGCAAGTGGATCGATTTCGGCAAGGCGGACAAGCTTACCCCGGATGATTTCAGCATGCTCTCCTTTGAGTTCATGGTGAAGGACGGCTGGATTGATCTGCCGCAGCGGGGGTTCGTTTGGGCCAGGGCCGACGCCCGGCACGGCGCCAAAGTTTTTTCTTCAATCTGTTCACACCTGGCCTGCAATGTCATCTGGAGCAAGGACACCCGTATGTTCGAGTGCCCGTGCCACACCGGCCGGTTCGACCCGGAAGGACAACCGGTATCCGGACCTCCGAAGAAACCGCTCTTCCTCCTGCCGCACAAGGTGGAAGAGGGCAAGCTGATGGTTCAAATTACACTTTAACCCGCGCCCGGCATCGGGCTGGAGGAGACAAACCATGCGGAAACCAATGAAACTGGGAATCCTGACGTGTGCCCTGCTGAGCGTGCTGAGTCTGGTTTTTTTCTCCAACACCGTCACCGGGGCCGCCAAGCAGACCCTGACGGCAGTCTACTCGAAGGCCGCCCCCGCGGGGCTGGATGACCCCCTGTGGGGGAAAATCAAAGCCCTTGAGGTGCCCTTCGACGGCAAGGAGGTATTTGCGGGCAAGAAAACGGCCGTGAACACCAAGGCCGCATTTACTGACAATGAGGTCTATTTCTGGTTCAACTGGAAAGACGCCACCCAGAGCGTGACCAAGGAAGCCTGGAAGTTCGACGGGCAGGCCTGGAGCCACCTCAAAGGCGATGAGGACCGGATTTCGCTTCTGTTCGAGATCAACCGCATCACCAACTTCGCCACCAAGGGCTGCGCCGTCACGTGCCATGTCCCGGCGGGAGCGCCCAACGCCAAGGAGGGCAAGTTCGGGACTGCGACCGATGCCGAGAAGGGCGACCTGTGGCACTGGAAGGCGGCCCGCTCCGATCCTGCCGGCTACGCCGACGACGGCTACCTGGCCAAGGTCAGCGACGGCAAGACCGGCCGGAAGGCGGATGCCGGCAAGGGCGGCGACAAGCAGAACATGACCGCGGACAAGTCCAAACCCATGTACATGCTGGCCCCGGGCAAGAAGCTCGGCAAGAACGGCATCCTGCTGGCGGCGGACGCAGTGGAGATCACGGACTATTCGGTCTTCAAGGCCGGCGACATCGTCACCTTCCGCATGCCGGTGGCCGCGGAGGGGTCGTTCGGCGACATCAAGGCCGTCAGCCGCTATGCCGACGGCGCCTGGACGGTGATCCTCTCCCGCAAGCTCGACACGGGACACGACGATGACGTGGCCTTCAATCCGCAGAAGAAATACAGCTTCGCCATGGCGCTGTTCGACGATTCCAAGGACCAGGATTCCTACGACTCGGAAGCGCTGACCCTGGAGTTTAAAAAGTAGTTGCTGATGATCGTGACGCCTTCCCGGGATGGGACCGCTATGACCAAAGCGCAGCCTGACATAACCGAACAGGAACCGTACCGTTCAAGTGCCCGGGGAGGTTTCGCGCAACTGCTCCAGGTCGAGGTGCCGGCAGACGGCATCTGCTGGCACCGGTTTTTCGGAGCGCTTGCAGCTGGCGCTGATCGGCCTGCTGTTCTTGACCGGGATTCTGATGGCCCTTGCCTATACCCCGGTTCCGGGCACCGCCTATGACAGCGTCGATTATTTTCAGTTCAGCCTCCCCTTCGGGGATGTGGTCCGGGGGGTGCACCACTATGCCTGGAACCTGCTGTTGATGGCCATGGGGCTTCACCTGCTGCGAGCGCTGGTCGTCGGCGCCTACAAGTCGCCACGCCAACCGGTCTGGATCTCGGGGGTGCTGTTTCTTCTGGTGATTGCCGCTTTTTATCATCACGGGCGACCTGCTGCCCTGGGACCAGAAGGGATACTGGTCGACCCAGGTGCGCTTCAGCATCATCGGCTCCATTCCGGTGGTCGGTGATTTTCTCGTGCAACTGTTTCGCGGCGGCCCCTTGACCGGCATCGTCGCCTTGACCCGGCTTTACGTTCTGCACATTCTCCTCTTGCCCTGCGCCCTCGTCCTGCTGATCGGCCTGCACATGTATTTCCTGGCGACCCGGGGGCTTTCGGGCCCCCTGTCGGGCAATTCGCCCGCAAGGCCGAAAGTCCGCTTTCCTGCCGGCCATCGTCAATCGCTGGCTGGTGGTTTTCCTGCTGTCGGCGATCGTTCTGGCGCTGGTTGCCTGGCAGTGGCCTGCCGCTTTAGGGGACCCGGCCGATCCGACCGATTCGGCCTTCATTCCCCGGCCGGAATGGTGGGTGTTGTCCTTGAACCAACTGGTCGCCATTTTCAAAGGCCCCTTCATGGTCATCGGGTCGGCGATCATCCCCGGCGGGATCGTCTTCCTGCTCGGGGCGCTGCCCTTTCTGGACCGCTCGCCGGAGCGCCGCCCATCCAGGCGTATAGGGGTAATGCTGGCGGCGGCGGTTGTTCTCGCTGCCCTGACCGCCCTGTCCGTAATGGGGTATGTCGAGCACTTCGTGCGGCCGGAGCATTGACGATATCGGCAGCGGCTTCATCGAAAGAGACCGAAAAGAGGTGGGTCATGTCCAAGTGGTTGATCGCGGGGCTTGCCGCGCTTTTTGGCGCTGCCATCGTGTTTGCGGCAACTCCTTCGCCGGACGACACCGGAGTCATGGCGATTACCGCCCGCCACGTCAAAACCCCGCCGGCCGGGATCGATGACCCCGTCTGGCAGCGTGCCGTTCCGGTTCAGGTCCCCGTCGCGGGTCGGCTGGAGATGGCCGATGTCAAGGGAACTGTTTCCACGAAAGCCCTCTTCACGGACGACGAGATTTACTTTCTTCTGAGCTGGGAGGACCCGACCCGGAGCATCACCAAGGAGTCGTGGCGTTTCGACGGGGAAAAATGGGTTCACCTCAAGGGGGACGAGGACCGGATAGCGCTGCTGTTTGAAATCGACAGGATCAACCAGTTCTCGTCCAAAAGCTGTGCCGTGGTCTGTCACAGCCCGGCAGACCTGCCTCGGACCCAGTGGAAGCTCGCTACCCGGAGCCCGTCCGAAAAGGGCGACCTCTGGCACTGGAAGGCGGCCCGCTCGGCGCCCTACCGGCATGCCGATGACGGCTGGCTCACCGTTGCGGGCAACCCGTCCGGCTCCTATCGCGAAACCGGCCGAAGATACGATACGGGCAGCGGCGGTGACGTCAAAAACGAAACGCCCGACGGCTCGCGCCCGCTTTACATGCAGGACCCGGCCCGCAAGCCGTCGGCGCCCGGCTTCCTGCTCCTGGAGGAAGCCGTCCCCATCGCGGACTACTCCATCTTCAAGGCCGGCGACGTGGTCCCCTACCGCCTCCCCGTAAAGCCGAGCGGGTCACGCTTCGACGTAAAGGCTGAAAGCCGTCACGCCGACGGTCGCTGGACCGTCATGCTGCACCGAAAGCTCGACACCGGCCAGGACGACGATGTCGTCTTTGACGTCCGCAAGCGGTTCAGTTTCGCCATCGCCGTTTTTGACGACTCGGGCGCCGATCACTCCAAGGCCACCCGCAGCCTGACGCTCGTTTTCAAGCGCTGAACGACCATAGAAAACCCCCGGGCCGTCGGGCCGTTGTTCACTCCGCTCCGGTTCCGCTTGCGCTCGCGAGTCGTCGTGCAAGCTGCATCCCCAGCATGGCGAGGCACTCCATGTCGAGGTAGGCAGCGGCGCGTCGTTCGAAGAGCACGCTGCACGCGGCCGGGAACTCGTCGTCCGCATCGGTGAAGAGCAGGAGCAGCGGGACTTTCGGCAGGGCCGGGATCGCCAGCGCGAGGTCGTGCGGAAACGAGTCGGTCGGGGCCTGCCCGCCGAGCCCGGCGGCGGCCTGGTGCAGGGCACCCGGCCTTCCGGTGAAGGCGTGCGCGATCGCCCGCTCCACGGTGTTGGCAAAGCTCGCGACCAGCGGCGCCGCATCCCGGAAATCCTTGAACGACGCCCAGTCGCCGCCGGTCGGAGCCGAAGGTGGGCACAGCAGCACGTACCGGCACAGGATGACGCAGACGGACAGGTGGGGTCGGCGGCCGTCCGGGCCGAAGACGCCCGCCGGCCCGACCCGGTGCGGCTCCCCGAAGAGCGGCACCACCAGGCCGTCGGCCCCGGCTTCCGCGCCGAGGCGGGCCCGGGCCGCGCTCAGATCGGCGGTAGCGATCCGGGCCAGGTAGCCCCGGTAGGTTTCCTCAAATGCCGCGGACGCGCTCATCGGTCACCAGAGGCGGATGTACTTGCGGCCCTCGCGCAGCTCCCCGCGCACCTTCTCCATGTGCCGCAGCGCCGCGATGTGGCGCTCGAGATCGGCGGGAGTGAGGTGCAGCCGTTCGGCCAGCTGCTCGGGGGAGATCCCCCCGGTTTCCTCCAGGACCGCGAGGATCCGCTGCTGCACCTCGGTCAGTTCGAAGCCGCCGGCCAGGGTGCGGCCGAGGTTCTTGGCGCTGTGCACCGCCCACGGGTCGCAGGTTTTGGCCGGCGACAGCGCATCCATGTAGCAGTCCTCGCAGAGCATCCGGCCGAGGTGCTCGCGCCCTTCCCCTTCGGCTATTGAAGTACCGCAGCGTGCACAGCCCATGTCAGCCCCCTGTCTCCGATTACCCGGGTTTCTTGAAAACGGCTATCGATCCATCGCGGCTGGAAAGCCGCTCCCACGGGAATAGCCCCCGACGTTCGACGGGCCGTCAGGGCCCACTGCCGGCCAGCGTGCCGAGGAAGACCGGCTTGAGCGGCATGCGCACCGAGGGCAGGGGGACCTGCGCGACGGGAGCGGCCGATCAGGGCGGCCAGGACCTCCGCGAGGATCGTCCGGCAGGTGCTCCCCTGGCAGATCCCCATGCCGCAGCGGGTCGCCTTCTTGACCCCGGCCGGCGTCTCGAAGCCCTCGGCGACCGCCCGGCGCACGTCCCCGAGCGTCACCGACTCGCAGCGGCAGAGGGGGACCTCGTCCGCGAGACCCCGGACCCAGCGCGCCATGTACCCCGGTCCGAAGGTGTGACGGGAGTTGAAATAGCGGGCAAACGCCATCTGGCCGTTGCGCCGGCGCCGCAGCGCGGTGGTTTCGGCCTGCAGCTCGCCCGGCTTCAAAAAACCGGCGCGGCGTAGAATGGCGTCGGCCGCAAGCCGACCCTCGGTCCACGACTTGGCGGCGCCGCCGACAGCCGTGATCTCGCCGGCGGCGTAGATCCCGGCGACACTGGTTTCCAGCTCCGCATCGACGCGCACGACCCAGCCGCCGAGGTCCTCGTTGTGAACGACCTCGCAGCCCGCGAGGCGCGCGGCCTCGATGTTGGCGGTGAACCCGAACCCCACCGCGAGCGACCCCGGCTGCGAGGGTGCGTTCGGTGCCGGCCACGACCTCCCCGCTCCGGTCCACCCGGGCGGTCACCACCTCCCGCAGACAATCGTCGCCGCGCGCCGCGACGATGCGCGTGCGTGAGAACATAGGAGTCCGGGACGCCAGGAGGCGCGCCAGGACGGCGCCGCCCTCGGCGAACTTGCGCCAGGCGCCGAAGACGAGGCCCGGCCGCGGCAGGCCGGTCGAACGCGCCGCCTCGTCGACCACGGCGCTCACCCGGCCGCCGTTTTTGAGAATGTCGCCGGCGACCGCGTTCAGGAAGAGCCCGGCCCCGCCGACGAGCGTCTGCCGCGCGGGCAGGACGCCGGACTGCTTGATCAGGATCTGCGCCGCGCCCGTGGACATGACGCCCGGCAGCGTCCAGCCGGGGAAGGGCATGAAGCGCTCCCGCGCGCCGGTCGCCAGCAGAACGCGCTCGCAGCGGACCGTGGACAGCTCCCCGCCCTGGGCCGCGAGCAGCTCGAAGCCGGGTTCGATCCCGAGGACCTCCGCCCCGCGCCGGATATCGACTCCGATGGACGCCACGCGGTCGATCAGCTCGAGCCCGCGGCGCTTCAGCGGGTCCCACCCGCCCCCGGCCGCCCGACCCCCGCGCAGGTACTGGCCGCCCGGCTGCGCGTTGTCGTCGAGCAGCACGACGCGGGCCCCGCAGCGGGCGAGCCGGTCGGCCGCGGCCAGCCCGGCGAGCCCGCCCCCCACGATGGCGACGTCGGCCTTCCTATCGGGCATCGGTCGCGATCTCCATGCCGTCGCGCACCGCGAGCATGCAGGCGCGCTGGTCGGGCAGGCCGTCCACGGTGACGCGGCACTCCTGGCAGACGCCCATGCCGCAGAAACCGCCTCGGGCGGCGCCCGGCGCGCCTTCCCGGGGCCGGCGGAGCGCCCGGATGCCCTCCGCGACCAGCACGGCGAAAACCGTTTCACCGGCGTAGGCCGTGACCGGTCGCCCGTTGATTCGCACGGTCAGCCGCGCCCCGCGGCGGCGCGTCCCGATTCGCAGCTCGCTCATGCCGCACCTGCCTGAAACCGCTCGAGGCGGAACGCGCCCAGCGGGAACTGCGTCCGCCCCGTGGCGACCCAGTCGGCGACGAGCGCCCCCGTGACCGCGGAGAGCGCGATCCCGTCGCCCTCGTGGCCGGCGGCCATGACGAACCCCTCCACCCCGGCCACGGGCCCGAGAATCGGCAGCCCGTCCGGCGTGTAGGGCCGCAGCCCGCCGAAAGCCCGGATCACCGGCACCCGTTTCAGGGCCGGGATGACCGGGGCGATGCGCGCGGCGATCGTGCGCAGGCCGTCGAGCGTGGTGCGCCGGTCGAAGCCCACGAACTCCCGGGTCGAGCCGATCAGGAGGTTGCCGTTGTCGGTCTGCTCCACGGAGAACCCCATGCCCCGCCGCGCGATCTCGGGGTCGAACTTGGCCGCGACGTACTGGGCGGAGATGAGGCAGTGCCGGATCAGGGGCGGGACCGCCGCCGTGACCAGGATCTGGCCGCGCCGCGGGGTGATCGGGATCTCGAGCCCCACCCAGCGGCCGACCTCGGCGGCGCGCGCGCCGGCCGCGTTGATGACGACCGGCGTGGAAACCGCCCCGTCCGCGAGCTGCACGGCCTCGACCCGGCCGCGGTCGACCCGGATGCCGACGGCGGGCCGGCCGGTCAGCACCTGCGCCCCGGCGGCCCGGGCCGCGCGCAGGAAGGCGAACGTGAGCCCATAGGGGTTCACCTGGGCATCGGCCGGGGAATAGGTGGCCGCGATCACCCGCTCGGAGAGCTCGGGCTCCCGCCTGCGCGCCTCGTCGCCGTCGAGCAGTTCCACGTCGAGACCGGTCGCCCGCTGCTCGACCACGAACCGCCGCACGGCCGCGAGCTCGGCCTCGGTCTCCACCAGGCACATCCCGCCCGTGGGGCGGAACTCGATCCCCGCGCCGAGAATCTCCCGCAGGCTATCGAAGCGGGCTCGGCTCTCGAGGGCAAGCTTCAGGTGCAGGCCGGGCTTCTTGGACTGCAGGAACACCAGCCCGTCGCAGGCGCCGGAGCTGCCCGCGGCCGGGTCGTGCTCCTCGACCACGAGCGGCCGGATCCCGAGATGGGTCAGGTGATAGGCGATCGAGGCGCCGATCACGCCGGCGCCGATCACGACCGCGTCTGCAGCTCTGGACGGCATGGGGGACGGGCCTCAGGTGGGCTGCCGGGCGGTTTCACAGCCGGCGGAGCGACGTTCCAGGTAGGACCATGCGAAAGCGCCGAGCCCGGCCGAAAGCCCGATGATCAGGTAGATCTCCTCGGAGAACACCAGGAAACAGGCGGCGCCGACGAGGAGCGCCCGCTGCAGCATCCGGAGCGGCGCAAACAGGTAGCCGATCACGCCCGCCGAAAGGCAGACGATCCCGAGGACCGTCACGGCCAGGGTGAGGGCGATCTGCGCCGGGGTGCCGTTGCAGCAGGAGCGCCGGCTGGAACACGAAGGCGAAGGGCACCAGGAAGCCCGCGATGCCCAGGCGGAAACCCTCGACCCCGGTGGCCATCGGCTCCGCCCCGGCGATGTTGGCCGCCGCGAAGGCGGTCACGGCATCCGGCGGGGTCATGTCGGCCAGCACGGCGTAGTAGAACACGAAGAAGTGCGCCGCGAGCGGCGGCACGTTGAACTTGCTGAGCGCGTAGGCGCCCACGGTCACGGCGATGATGTAGGAGGCGGTCGTCGGGATCCCGGTCCCGAGGACGCTCACCACCAGGAAGACCAGGAGGAGCACCAGCAGGAGCGAGTTCATCGAGAAGGACACCAGGATGGACCCGAAAGACAGCGCCACCCCGGTGCGGGTCAGCACGCCGACGACCATGCCGGACCCCGCGAGCACCGCGGCGATCAGCGCGCAGTTCACCAGCGACCCGAAGAAGATGTCCAGCAGCTTGCGGGGCGTCAGCCAGGTCTTGCGGTCCAGGAAGCTCAGCAGGAGCGTCACCCAGATGGTGTGAAAGGCGGCCTTGCCGGGCGAATAGCCGTAGGCCAGGAACCCCACCACCGTCAGAAACGGCAGGAAGAAGTAGGCCTGCCGCACCAGGCGGCGCACGGTGGGCCGGTCGGCCCGGTCGATCGGCCGGATCCCGCGCTGCAGGGCGATGAAGTGCACCATGCAGAAGACGCCGAGGTAGTAGAGGATGGCCGGAATCACGGCCACCTTGATGATGGTGACGTAGGGCACCCCGGTGATCTCGGCCATGATGAAGGAGCCGGCCCCCATGATCGGCGGCATGATCTGGCCGCCGATGCCGGCCACGGTTTCGATCGCCGCGGCCTGTTTGGCGGAATAGCCGCTGCGCTTCATGAGCGGGATCGTGAACGAACCGGTCGCGTACACGTTCGCGACCGTGGACCCGGAGACCGTGCCGTACAGCGCCGACGAGATGACCGCGATCTTGGCCGCCCCGCCGCGCGACCACCCGGCCGCCCAGCCGGCGAAGTCGATCAGGTAGTCGCCCGCGCCGGTCCGGAGGAGCACGGCCGCGAACAGGATGTAGATGTACAGGATGTCGGCGGATATCCCCATGAGGAATCCGAACATGCCCTCGTCGTTCGGCAGGTAGAGGATCTCCACCGCGCGGTCGAGGGTGAACGCCTTGTAGTGGAACAGGCCCGGCCAGTACTGGCAGGTCATCAGATAGACCAGGACCACGACCACGGTGACGGCAAACCACTTGGAGATCGAACGCCGGCAGGCCTCGATGACGGCCAGCGCCAGCAGCCCGCCCAGCACCACTTCCTCCGGCCGCACGGCGTGGAACCCGACAAAACGCTGGTTCAGCCGGTCGGCGTAGAACACGGTGTAGAGCGACCCGGCCAGGCAGATGGCCGCCGCCAGGAGGTCGACCACGCTCGGCCGGTGGCGCGGGGATTTCTTCCAGGCCGGGAAGAGCAGGAAGACGAAGGGCAGGAGCATGGAGAGGTGCAGCCCGCGGAAGGTGCGCGGCTCCGGGCGAGCCGAACCCCGAGCAGTAGAAATGAAACAATCCGGCGACTACCGCCACCACGAAGATCGGCAACTTCCAGGGAAGGGTCAGCTCCCGCATGCGCTGGTTACTCCGGAGGCCTAATGGGTCAGATCACCTTGGGGGGCGGACGGGCAGGCCCCGGGTGGCCGGTCTCGGCTCGCTCCGGCCATCCGGGCCCGCGAAGGAGGGCTCTACTCCTTCAACTCACCTGACAGATGAAACGCCGCAGGCGTTTCATTTCAGCAGGCCTTTTTCCTTGTAGTACTTGACGGCCCCCGGGTGCAGCGGGACGCCGCAGCCGGTCGGCCCGTCCTTGATCTCGTACGTCTCCATGCTGGAGTGGACCTTGCGCACCTTCTCGAAGCTGTCGTTGAACGCCTTGGTCAGCCGGTAGGCGAGCGCCTCGCTCATGTCCTTGCTCACGGTGATGACGCTGCCCGAGGCCGCGGTGACCACGTCCTTGGTGTTGGCGGCCTTGTCGTAGGTGCCGACCGGGATCAGGCCCTTGGTGATGCCGAACTGGTCCAGGTACTTGAGCGAGCTCTCCGAGAAGTCGATCAGCTTGAGCTTGCGGCCGACCGAGGCCTCCGTGACCGCCGCACCGGGCAGCGCGAGGAAGGTGAAGACCGAGTCGGCGTTCCTGTCCTTGAACTGGTTGGCCTGGAAGGCGTAGTTGCCGCGCAGGAAGGTGAAGCCCGTCTTCTCCAGCTCGGGGAGGGTGGTCTTGTAGGATTCCAGCACGCGCTCGAGAACCCAGGTGTCCGAGCTGCCGGCCTGCGAGATGGCGATGCGCATCTTTTTCTTCTGGCCGAAGATCTCGTCCATGGTGGTGTAGGGGGACTCGGCGTCCACGTAGAAGTGGAAATAGTTCATGCTCATGCCGCCGGCCAGCGCGCGCAGCTCCTCGAGCGGTTTCTCGAAGGGCGCCATGCCCTTGTAAGCGGCCGCGTTCAGGAAGGGCAGCCCCCAGCCGATCTCCGCGCCCTTGCTGGCGACCACGGCCGGGTTCTGCAGGCCGCCGCCGGGGATGACCTTGATCACGATGTCCGGGTCGGCTTCCTTGATGATCGTGGCGATGCCGCCGGCGATGCTGTACCACCCGCCGCCGGCCCCGCCGGCCGTCCAGGTGAGGGTGATCTGCTCGCCCGCCTGAACCGGCACGGCGACAAAAAAGACCAGAGAAACCAGCGCCACGGCCGAAAATCTCGAGACTGCTCGCATGCTGCACCTCCGCTTGATGTTCATGCCTGGGATGGGTTCGGAAAAGTATCGCATGGCCATAGCAGCGGCGTGCGCGCGCTGTCAAGCGCTAGTTGCGGCCGTTTGGGCCGCGAAACCCGCGCCGGTGGCCGTCCCCCGCAGGGTCATGGGGGCGTTGCCATCGCCCGGCGGGGGATGGTAGTGTCCGGCGCATGGGCATCGCAACCGAAGAGGCGGTCATCGGCATCCTGGTCATGGACGCGCGCATCCGGCGGATCCCCGGCGACGTCGGCAACCCGGAAACCTTCCCGTTCCCGGTGGCCTACCGCACCGTGCCGGGGGCGACCCTCGAACGGCTCATCCGGCAGCGCGATCCGGCTCTGGTCCAGCCGTTCGTGAGCTGCGGCCGGGAGCTCGTCCGGGCCGGGGTCCGGGCGCTGACGACCACCTGCGGCTTCATGGTCCTGTTCCAGGACGCGCTCGCCCGCGAGCTGCCCGTCCCGGTCTTCACCTCGAGCCTGCTGCAGCTGCCCTTCATCCAGGCCGGCCTCGGCCCCGGCGGCCGGGTCGGCGTGCTGACCGCCGACGCCGGCAACCTCACCGAAGCCCACCTGCGCGCGGCCGGCGGCGACCCGGGCCGGGTCGCCCTGGCCGGGCTCGAAGGGGCGCCCCACTTCCGCAGCGCGATCCTGGAGGGCAGCGGCCGCATCGACCCGGAGGCGGTGCGGGCGGAGGTGGTCCGCGCGGCCGAGACCCTGGTCGCGGCCGACACCGGCATCCGGGCGATCCTGCTCGAGTGCGCCAACCTCCCGCCCTATGCCGCGGCGGTCCAGGCAGCCGTCGGCCTGCCGGTGTACGATTTCACGACCATGCTGGGCCAGGTCTGGTCGGCCCTGACGCGCCGGCCGTTCGCGCCGGCCGCATGAACCCGCGCCCTACCGCGGGCGGGAACGGTTACGTCTGCATTCTCGGGTGGTTGGTTTTTCCGGGAGAAGTGCCTATTATGCGCTCACCGTGAGCCTGACCGCTCGCGTCCATTTCAGGTCCGTGCACGGGCTTTCGCAGCCGGGGTTTTGACATGCGGTTCAACAATTTCTGGTCCTATCGAAGCATCCTGCTGTCCGGCGGATTCTTTAAATCGGTCTTGAATTCCCGCCGCAACCTGATCGCGGCCGGGGAGGAGCGCCCGCTGCCGGCCGGACCCTACATGGCCGAGCTCGACATCACCTACCAGTGCAACCTGCGCTGCCGGATGTGCCAGCGCTGGCTCGACCCGCGCCGCGACGAGCTCACGCTGGCCGAATACGGGGGGCTCGCCCGCGAGTTCGCGGAGATGGGCGTCCACCAGATCAGCATCGCCGGGGGCGAGCCGCTCTTGCGCCCGGACGTTTTCGAGATCATCCGGGGGTTTGCGGACCGGGGCATGTCGGTCAACCTCTGCACGAACGGCATGCAGGTCGAACGCTTCCGGAGCGAAATCGCGGCAAGCGGCGCCACGTGCGTCACGGTCAGCATCGACGGGGCCGACGCCGACAGCCACGACGCCATCCGCGGCCGGGACGGGTCCTACCGGCAGATCGCCGGCGGCGTGCGGGCACTCCTGGGTGCGCGGTCGAACGGGTCGCCTCTCGTGCGGGTCCGCATGACCGTCTCGGATGGCAACGTCGGGCAGATCCGCCGTTTCTACGACCAGTGGCGCGACACGGCCGACGACGTCCTCTTCCAGCCGGTCCACCACTGCAGCGACTCGTACTACACCGGCGTGGACACGACCTCGTCCGCGGCGGCGGCCGTGCACCTGCGCGCCCAACTCCACGGCACCCGCATGGAGAAAGACCCCTACATGCGCCGTTGGGCCGACAGCATGGCGGCTGGCGAGGCGTTCCCGCTGGCGGAATGCCACGCGGGGGTGCTGATGGCGCGCATCGACCCCTGGGGGAACGTCTACCCCTGCCTGGAGCAGCACGTGTGCGTGGGCTCGGTGCGCGGCAGCTCGTTTGGCGCGGTGTGGGCCTCGGAGGCCTTCGAGCAGGAGCGCCGGCGGCCGCGCACCTGCCGCTGCTGGTACAACAACACCGCCGTCATCGGCCACTTCGGGGCGCTCTTGGGCCGCACGATCCCGAACCGCAAGCGCAGCCTGCGCGGGACGACTGCACCCGCGGCAACTTCCTCCTCCTGACCCCTTCCAGGTTGTTGAAGGGCTTGCCCTTCAACACCCTCAGCGGTCGAAGAAGATGTTCTTGCCGGTCGCGGACAGGGGGACCCCCATCACGAAATCCCAGTCCACCATCCCGGCCTGACGAGCCACGGTCCCGATCCGGTACATGATGCGGTTGTCCACGTTGAGCATGCTCGCCGTCTTGACGGCCGAGCCGAGGGCGATGCCCATGTCCAGCAGGCGGAAGGCGCACACGGGGCCCTCGAACTCCTTCTGCCGCTTCGTCTCGCGCTCCAGGCTGGCGCAGTCCGGGAACCCGCAGGCGCCGCAGTCGAGCCCGACCGCCCGGGCGCCCTTGAGGCCGATCAAGACGGCGGCGCCGGAGCGGGCCACCCCCTTGGCGTCCCGGTCGAAGTCCTTTTTCCCGGTCTGCTCGCCGTAGCGGACCATCGCGTCGGCGAGCGTCTGGAGGGTCTCCCCGGTCAGAATCCGGGTGCGCACGAAGCTCACCCCCTTGCTCTTGGGTGCGGTCACGGCAGAGAGCTCCATCAGCTTGGCCGCAATCTCGATGCCTTCCATTCTGCCTCCTTCTGCGGTTTACATGCACGATTCGACGCTTTAGTATCGGACAGTGGCTTGCGCCCCGCGCGGCGGACACGAGTTCTCGTCAACGATCGGAACCCCGGCATGCACATATACACGCTCGAGCGCTGGCGGCACAACCACCGCTTTCAGCGGCCCGACGACCGCAACGAACGCTCCACCCGCCGGGTGATGCTGCTCACGATCGCCATGATGATCGCGGAGATCGCGGGCGGCATGATCTTCGGGTCCATGGCGCTGCTGGCGGACGGCTGGCACATGGGAACCCACGCGGTCGCGCTCGGGATCGCGGCCGCGGCCTACCGCTTCGCCCGTCGGCACGCGGACAGCCCGCTCTTCAGCTTCGGCACCGGGAAGGTCGGGGATCTCGGTGGCTTTGCGAGCGCCGTGGTGCTGGCGGTCGTCGCCCTGCTCATGGCGGTGGAGTCGGTCGAGCGCCTGCTGTCGCCGCGCCCGATCCAATTCAACGAAGCGATTGCGGTCGCAGTGGCCGGGCTCGCCGTCAACGTCGTGAGCGCCCTGTTGCTGAGAGACCACGAATCGGACGATCACGACCGGGGGCACCACCACCACGACCACAACCTGAAAGCGGCCTACCTGCACGTGCTGGCGGACGCCCTGACCTCGCTGCTGGCGATCGTTGCGCTGCTGGCGGGAAAGGGTTTCGGCTGGGTGTGGATGGACCCGCTCATGGGGGTGGTCGGGGCGGCGATCATCACGCGCTGGTCCTGGGGGCTGCTGCGGGACACCGGGCGCGTGCTGCTCGACCGGGACGTCGATCCCGGCCTGGTCGCCGAGATGGCCGCGCGCATCGAAGAGGACTCAGACAACCGCGTCGCCGACATCCACGTCTGGCGGGTCGGCGGGAACAGCCTCGCGGTCATCCTGTCGGTCGTCACCCACGCCCCCCGTCCGCCCGAACACTACCGCGCCCTGCTCGCCGGCTACCCGGAGGTCGAGCACGTGACCGTCGAGGTCAACCCCTGCGAAGGCGAATCCTGCCTGACAGGAAAGCCCGCCGCCTCCTGAACGGAGCCGGCGGGCTTTCTTCTTATCGACGAGACTGAGCGGGGCGCCCGGAGGTCTTTGGCCTCGTTAACCCAACCTTTTCTTGAGCTCGACCAGCTGGGCGTTCAGGCGCTTGGGCAGGCGGTCGCCGAACTTCTTGAAGTGCGCCTCGATGTCCGTTAGCTCGGCCTTCCACACGGCCGGGTCCACCTTCATGAGCTCGGCCAGGTCCTGGGCCGCAACGGAAAGCCCGGTCAGATCGAGCTCGCCGTCCTTGGGCAGGATGCCGATCGGCGTCTTGCGGCCCTCGGCCTTCCCGGCCACCCGGTCGCACATCCACTTGAGGACGCGGCTGTTCTCGCCGTAGCCCGGCCACAGCCACTTGCCCTCGGGGCTCTTGCGGAACCAGTTGACGTAGAAGATGCGCGGGGCCTTGTCCCCCAGCTTGTCGCCCATCTCGAACCAGTGCTGGAAGTAGTCGCCCATGTTGTAGCCGCAGAACGGCGTCATGGCGAAGGGGTCGCGGCGCAGGTTGCCGACCGCGCCGATGTTGGCCGCCGTGGTCTCGGAGGCCGCGGTCGACCCCATGAAGACCCCGTGATCCCAGCCGAAGGCCTCGTGCACGAGCGGCACCACGGAGGCGCGCCGGCCGCCGAAGATGAAAATGTCGATCGGCACCCCTTCGCGCTTCTCCCAGTCCGGGCTGATCACGGGGCACTGCCGCGCCGGGGCCGTGAACCGGGCGTTCGGGTGCGCCGCATCCCGCTTGTCGGCGGGCGTCCAATCCTTGCCCTTCCAGTCGATCGCGTGCGCCGGGGGCGGGCCGCCGAAGCCCTCCCACCAGATGTCGCCGTCGTCTTTGAGGGCGCAGTTGGTGAAGATCACGTTCTCCTTCAGGGAGTCCATGGCGGCCGGGTTGGAGTCATAAGACGTCCCGGGCGCGACCCCGAAGAACCCGCTTTCCGGGTTGATGGCATAGAGGCGGCCGTCCGGGCCGATCTTCATCCAGGAGATGTCGTCGCCGATGCACTCGGCCTTCCACCCCGGCACGGTCGGCTGGACCATGGCCAGGTTGGTCTTGCCGCAGGCCGACGGGAAGGCCGCGGCGATGTGGAAGCGGCGCCCCTCCGGGCTGGTCAGGCGCAGGATCAGCATGTGCTCGGCCATCCAGCCCTCGCGCCGGGCGACGGCCGAGGCGATGCGCAGGGCGAGGCACTTCTTGCCGAGCAGGGCGTTGCCGCCGTACCCGGACCCGTACGACCAGATCGTGTTTTCCTGCGGGAAGTGGCTGATGTACTTCTGCTCGATCGGGGCGCACGGCCAGAGCGCGTCCTTCTGCCCTTTGGCGAGCGGCGCGCCGATCGAGTGCAGGCAGGGGATGAACTCGCCGTCCTTGCCGAGCGTCTCGAGCACCTTCGTGCCGACGCGGGTCATGATGTCCATGTTGCAGACCACGTAGGGGCTGTCCGTGATCTCGACCCCGATCTTGGCGATCGGCGAGCCGATGGGTCCCATGGAGAAGGGGATCACGTACAGGGTACGGCCGCGCATGCAGCCCTTGTAAAGGCCGAGCATGGTCTTCTTGAGCTCGCCCGGGTCGACCCAGTTGTTGGTGGGGCCGGCCTCGGCCTGCGTGGGGGAGCTGATGTAGGTGCGGTCCTCGACGCGTGCGACGTCGCTCGGGTCGGACCGGAAGAGAAAGCTGTTGGGCCGCTGCTTGATGGGAATCGCCATGCCGCTGGCGACCATCTCGGCCATAAGGCGATCGTACTCGGCGGTCGATCCATCGCACCAGTGGATCGTCTCAGGCTCGCAGAGGGCCGCGCACTCTTCGACCCACCGGTTCAGCTTCTGGTTTTCCGAAGGCGTCTTCATTCGTTTCGTTCTCCCGTTCGGTCAGTGGCGTTCGACGTGAAAAAAGAAGCATATCGATAGGCTATTCGCATGCTTGCTGTCAAGCGAAACGTCCTATCCGGTCGCACGGCCCGAGGCCTTCCAGGCTACGATACCGCCTTCGAGATAACCGGACCGGATGCCCGTTTCGGACAAGGCGGCCGTGACGGACCGGCTGACCGATCCGCCCCTGACGCAGTACACGACGACCTGCCGGTCGCGCGGCAGGTTCGCTCTCCAGTCGTTCACTCCCTCGGGGTCGTGCCACACCGCCCCCGGGATGTTCGCTGGGTCGGCGTCGCGGTCCGTTCTCCTGCGAACGTCCAGCAGCAGAATGTCTCCGGCCTTCAGCAGCCGGTCCAGCTCATCGGGTTGAATGGTCGTGGTCATGGGCGCCTCTCTGTCGGGTTAGGGGTGTTGCGAAAATGGTGAGGACAAAATAGGTCTGCCGGCGCCACGGGCAAGCCGGAGGGGATTGGTGCAACTTCAGACGGGCGCGGAAGGACCGGGCGGGCGGGCGGGAAGGGCGGATTCGTAGCCGGCTTCGGCGGCTTTGAGATCAAGATGCAGCGTAGCCACCTGCTCGAGCGGCGGGTAGACCGAGCGGGCCAGGTTTCGCCCGTCGACGGTTTTCACGTATTTCCGGCAGGCCTCGCAGAGCTCGAGTCGGTACTCCGGCTCCTCCTCGCTGTAACGGTAGGAAAGCCGCACGGGGTCGCCGCAGCCGCAGTAGGGGCAGGCCGCACGGCGCGCGGGCCAGCGGTGCCAGCAGAAGCTGCAGAACAGAAACCGCTGGCCGTCCGCCTCCAGGCGCGCCAAGGCCGGCGGGCTGCCGCAGATGGGGCAGTAGCCTTTCTCCCAGGACAGTTCGTCGACCAGAAAACCCGCGAGGTTCTGTTCGCAGCGGCAGATGGCGGGCCTGAGGCTGTGATACAGAAAAAAGCTCAGGGCGTCGGCCTCCACGCCGAGGGCGGCCGCAGCCTGTTTGAGCCGGGTTTCGTCACCGCCGAGGAAGCCTTGGAAGAGAGGGGCCGCCTCCGTGAGATGCCGGCTCAGAATCTGCGCCGAACCGGACAGCTGCGAGCGACAATCAACGGCAATCCGGCACAGGTTCCCGAAGAGACCTTCGCCGGCCTCGGGGTCGAACCGCATCTCCTCGACCTGGATCAGCGGGAACTGGTCTTTGCGCTTGATTCCGACCAACTCCGGAGACAAGAGAAACGGCTCGAGGCGGAGCCGCGGGCGGGCGTCTTCCTGCGCCGCAAAGATCGCGGCGTAAAACTCGATGAGATCTCGATAGGCCGGTTTCGCCGCAATGATCTCGGCGGCCGCCCGTTGCACGAGTTCGGAGCTGTATTCCACCATGAGGCTCCTATCATCCGCCGTCGGCGAAGAGGCCTTCGTGCCGGCGCATGCGATCAAAAAAAGGGGGAGGAGCGGTGTCCTCCCCCTATGCGATGCAGGGATGATGCGTGCTTCAGCCCAGCTGCGCAAAAAAGTCCGTAAACGGTTTGAACAGCTGCCGCATGGCGACGGCCCGTGTGATGTCGACCTCGCGCTGCTCGGCAATGGCATACTGCCAGTACGAGGTCGGCTCGAAGGCCGTCAGGTAGATCACCCGGACCGTGTCGGCGTTGACCAGGGTCGCCTTCGGGAACTTGCGTTTGACCTCGTTCAGCCGGGCCTGGGCGTAGACCCGCATGTCCTTGTACTCGCCGAAATTCATGGTGCCCGTGGGGCAGGTCTGGACGCAGGCGGGCAGCTTCCCGTTCGAGACCCGGTCGAAGCACATGTCGCACTTGGCAAGGCTTCCATCCGGCGCCTTGCGCGGGATGTTGTAGGGGCAGGAATCGACGATGGCATCCGCGTCCAGGTCCTTGGTCACCTTGGTGTAGATCACTGCGCCGGTGGCCTTGTTCTGGAAGACCGCGGTCGGCTCGCCGGCGGCCTCAACACAGGGCGGATCGACGCAGTGCCGGCACTGGTCCGGGAAAAAAAGCCACTGCAGCTTCTTGTCGATCTCGACCTCGCTCATCCGGACGAGCTTGAACGTGGTGAAGGAGAGATCTTCGGGGTTCTGGAACGACCCCCGGTTGACGGTCTTGTCGCCCGGCAACCCCTTCCACTGCTTGCAGGCCACCTGGCAGCCCCGGCAGCCGGTGCACACGGTCGTGTCGATAAAAAAGGCTTTGGCCATGTTCGATCACCTCCTTCCGTTCAGATCTTCACGATATTGACCATGAAGGCCTTGGATTCGGGTATGCGAGTGTTGGGGTCGCCCACCGACGGCTGTCAGCAGGTTCGCGCTCTCCTCCTTGCCGGTCGCCGGCCAGCGCCAGCCGAAATGCCAGGGGAAGCCGACTTCGTGGACGATGAGGTCGCCCAGCTTGAACGGCTTGAAACGCTTGGTGACGATGGCGGTGCACTCCACCGATCCGCGGGCCGAAACGGCCTTCACACGTTCGCCGTTCTTGATCTGCCGCAGGCCCGCCAGCTCTTCGCTCATCTCCACGAACATCTGGGGCTGCATCTCCAGCAGCCAGGATTGGGGGCGGGTCATCAGCCCGGTCTGCCAGTGCTCGGTCACCCGGTAGGTCGTGCCCACATAAGGGTAGCGCGGGTCGCAGGTGGCGAAGGCGTCGGCCTTGCCGCCGAAGACCGGCGCGGTCGGGTTCATGCGCTGGGCGTTCATGTAGTTCTTCTCGACCGGACACTCGAGGGGCTCGTAGTGTTCCGGGAAGGGTCCGTCGTTGAGGCCCGGCCCGTAAACGTTGCCGACGCCGTTGACCGTCATGATGAACGGCCAGCGGCTCTTGGCGTCCGGTGCCTCGAGGCTCTGCAGGGGCGGCCACGGACCGTCCGGCACGTCGCCGACCCACTTGCCGCCGTCCCACTTGATCACCCAGTCCTTTTTGTCGAAGGGCTGGCCCTGTAGATCCACAGACGCCCGGTTGTAGATGATCCGGCGGTTGACCGGCCAGGCCCAGGCGAACTCGGGGTAGAGCCCGATGTTGTTGGGGGCGTCCTGCTGGCTGCGCCGTGCGGCCATGTTGCCCTTGTCCGTGTAGCTGCCGCAGTAGACCCAGGCCCCCGAGCTGGTGGTGCCGTTGTCCTGCAGGAACGCAAAGCTCGGCACAAGGGTCCCCTTCTTGTAGACCGTGTCCCCGACCTTCACATCCTCCAGAAAATAGCCGTTGATCCACTTGGCGACCTTGTGGGGATCGAACTCGCCGTGGGAGTCGGTGTAGTCCCACTTCAGGTTGAGAACCGGTGCGGGCTGAGCGCCGCCGTCCCTCTGGTAGAGCTCTCTGATCTTGTTCCCGAGAGCGACAATGATGTCCCCGTCCGGCCGGCTCTGGCCGAGCGGCTTGGTCGCCGCGTAGCGCCACTGCATCCAGCGGCCGCTGTTGGTGATGCTGCCCTCCTTCTCCACCGAGACGCAGGCCGGCAGCATGAAGACCTCGGTCTTGACCTTGGCGGGGCTCATGCCGGGGCCGTGCCAGAAGGATCCGGTCTCGTTGTCGAAGAGGTTGACGTTGACCATCCAGTCGAGCTTGGCCATGGCCTCGCGCGTCTTGTTGGAATTGGCGCCGCTGCAGGCCGGGTTCTGGCCCCAGGAGAAGAAGCCCTTGATCCCGCCGTTGTACATGACCTCGAAGATGTCGAGCCAGCTGTAAGGCTTGCCGGCATCGCACTTCGGGAGCCACTGGTAGCCGAACTCGTTGTCCTTGACGGCCTTGTCGCCGAAATAGGCCTTGAGCAGGCTGACCATGTACTTGGGCTCGTTCTGCCACCAGTTGGCGCTCAGAGGGTCGGCGCTCTTGGCCCGGCGCTTCAGGTAGTCGTCGAGCTTCGGCCAGTTCGTGGCCGGCGAGGCCAGGTATGAGGGCAGGAGGTGGTAAAGCAGGGCATGGTCGGTGGACCCCTGGACGTTGGACTCGCCGCGCAGCGCGTTCACGCCCCCGCCGGCCACCCCCATGTTGGCGAGCAGCAGCTGGATGATGGACATCGTGCGGATGTTCTGGACCCCGACCGTGTGCTGGGTCCAGCCCATGGCGTACATGATGGTGCCGGCCTTGCCCGTGGCGCCGGTGGCGGCATAGGCTTTGTACACCGCCAGCAGGTCGGCTTCGGGGGTGCCGGTGATGGTCGAAACCAGCTTGGGGGTGTAGCGGGAGTAGTGCTGCTTCAGCAGCTGGAACACGCAGCGCTTGTCCTGCAGGGTGCGGTCCATCTTGGGGACGCCCTTGTCGTCGCGCTGCAAGGCCCACTTGCCCTTGTCGTAAGCCCGCTTGGCCGGGTCGTAGCCGGAAAACAGCCCGTCCTTGAACTCGAACCCGTCTCCCACCAGGAAGGCGGCATCGGTGTAGCCGACGACGTAGTCCTTGTTGTAGAGGGTGTTGTCGAGGATGTACTTGATCATCCCGCCCAGGAAGGCGATGTCCGTCCCGGAGCGCAACGCCACGTAGAGGTCCGCCTTGGAGGAGGTGCGCGTGAAGCGCGGGTCCACGTTGATCATCTTGGCGCCGCGTTTCTGCGCCTCGGTGACGTACTTGAAGGAAATGGGGTGGTTCTCGGCAGCGTTGCTGCCCATGATCAGGATACAGTCGCTGTTCTTGAGGTCGATCCAGTGGTTGGTCATCGCGCCGCGTCCGAACGACTCTGCCAGAGCCGCTACCGTGGCGCTGTGTCAGATACGGGCCTGGTGTTCGATGTACACCAGCCCGATGGACCGCAGAAACGCCTGATAGGCCCAGCACTCCTCGTTGTCCAGGGCCGCGCTGCCGACCGAGGCGATCGCTTCGGTGCGGTTGACGGTGACCCCTTTGTCGTTCTTCTCGACGAACGAGGCATCACGGGTCTGTTTCACTTTCTTGGCAATTTCAGCAATCGCCCACTCCCACGACACCTTCTTCCACTCCGTGGCGTAGGGCGCCCGGTACATGGGCTCGGTCAGCCGCAGTTTGTTGACCGCCAGCTGGTAGCAGCGAGGCCCCCTTGGGGCAGAGTGCCCCGCGGTTGATGACGTGGTCCGGGTCGCCTTCGATGTTGATGATCCGGCCGTCCTTCTGGCTGGTGGACACGATGGCGCCGCAGCCCACCGCACAGTAGGGGCAGATCGTGGTCGTTTCCTTGGCCCCCTGGGTCTTGAGCTCTCTGGCGTAGGCCGCGACCGGTTTGAGGTCGGACCCCAGCCCGCTGAATGCCACCCCGGCCGCGGCGGCGCCCGTGAGCTTGCCGAACTGCCTGCGTGTTAATTCCATAGGACTTGCCTCCTTTCTTGGATATCGCAAGATTACCTAAAGTGACCAAAAACGACACGTTTCCACAAGGCTAACGTTGAACCTTTGAGCTATCGCCAGATTGAAAATGTAGGGGTTAGATTGTGAGGGAATGCACGTCTATTAAAATAGCCTGCGGCCAAAGTCAATCACTGAATCAAAGTCAGCGATTGCCTTTGGTCGATTGAAGTGACGCTACCTCTTGTGGAGCTTCACCATCCCCACCCCGGGCAATTCCACCAGCAGGGCCGGCTCTCCCGGAATCGGCCGGGCCGCAAGCACCCCGCCGGTCTTGAGGTGCAGCCACACGCTGCCGCTGCGCTCCTCCCAGCGCAGCGGCGTGGTCTCCTGTTCGACGCTCCACTCCCCCTTGCCCCCGGGCAGCAGCGTCAACGTCACACCGGGCGAGGGCGGCGATGTCCCCGACCCTTCGTACCGGCCCTCCCAGGGTGACGGGGACTCGCACGCCCAGACCAGCAAAACCGACAGCAATACCCACCGGGCCCTCATCTTCACACCTCCTGCAGGGATCTGAACAACCGCCCCTCCAACTGCAGCGCCGAGGGGTAGGCGTAGACCCGGATGGCCAGGGCGAGCCACAGCAGGTCGCGCACGAAGGTGTCCCACCCGAGCGGCTCTTCCACCGAGCTGAAACACCCGCACCCGACCGGGATGCCGCGCACGAGAGCGATCAGGACCGCCAGGCTGAACACCGCCAGCATCCCGCCGATCGTGACCGCGGCCGCACGGGTGCGAACACCCAGCACCAGCAGAACGCCGCCGATCAACTCGAGCCAGGGCATGAGGAGCGCCATGGGGTTCAGGGCCCAGAAGGGCACCAGCTGGTAGGCAGCGATGGACTCGGCGAACTCGGCCGGGTAGTTGATCTTGTACATGCTGGCGTAGATGAACACGCCGCCGAGGTAGACCCGCACCGCCAGCCCGAGAGCCGGGTGCGCGACGATGGTTCGTAATCGGCCGGACCATGTCATGGCGTCACCGGATAGCCTTTTGCCTGCCACGCGTCGATTCCGCCCTCGATGAGGTTGACGAGATCATGGCGTTGCAGCACGCGCCGGGCGACCTCGTCGTCGTACCGCCGGCTGACGGTTCGGCCGTAAACCAGCACCACCTGTTCCGGTTGCAGCACGCGGCCGAGCTGCATGGGGTAGATGACGTCGAACAGGGGAGCGGGGACGTTGATGGCCTGCGGGATGTGACCCGCTTGAAAGAGCTCGGAAGGGCGGGCATCGACCAGTACCGCCCGGCCATCCGATAGGAGCCGGTGGGCCGTCTCCGCGTCCACTCCCGGCGGCTGCTCGTCGTGCGCGAAGGCCGGCAGGACGGGGATCCCGCTCGGGTTGGAGGCGTTGAAGGCGAGCGCCAGCCCCGCGGCCAACAGGAGCAGCAGGAGCAGGTCGCGCACACGCAGGCGGCCGGCCTGCTGGACCTCGCGCTGAACGGCCTGCCGCAGGCGAGCCTTCGCGACCTCCAGAATTCGAATCTGGCGTTGCGCCTCGGTGAGCTCCGCGATGGTCCGCCGCAGGTCGTCGTTTGCGCGGCGCAGATCCTCGTTGAGCGCCTGGATGGTTTCGAATGCCCGCGCGTTCTTGAGAAGAACCATGCAACTCGCGGTGAGCCCCTGCAGGAGTTCGCGCTCCGTCGCGAAGGACCCGTGCGGGCCCAGGCGCGGCCCGAGCGCCAGCAGGCCGATCACGGCATCGTCCACCGTAAACAGCAGGGCCTCGGCGACCTCGAATCCCATTTCCGTCGCAGGCAAGACATCCCCCGGCTGCCGGACGAAGCTGGATGACAGGGGGTCGAGGCGACGTTCCTCGGCCGCCTGAAAGCCCCGGTACAGGCACCGCTCCGCATCGTCGTATCCCCACGCACGCCCGGCGGTGAGGCCCCGGCCGACGTGGCTGGCTCTCCGCGCGGTGCGGTCGCAGAGCAGGACGCTGCCCGCGCCGACCCCGGCGGCGCCTATCACGGTCAGGAGAAATCGTTGCAGCAGCTCGCCCGACGCAAGCACCTGACTCGACCCGGCCGTGAACTCGTAAATCGTCCGGAGATTGAACACCTGGCGATCCAGGCGGGCGTGCGCCTGCTCGGCCAGTTGGCGTGCGGTCTCCAGCGAGGCCGTCTGCCGCGCCAGACCGGCATGCAGGTGCTGGACCTTCTGGTGGAACAGGTTCTGGCGCAGAGCGTTGAGCAGCACACCCGTGAGGTTGAGCAGGGCGGACCGGTCGCCCTCGTCCAAGGCTTCGCCCGAGATGCGCGCCCCGAACGCGGCCATAACGGCATAGGGTTCGTCCGCCACCTGCCGGATCACCAGCTGCGTGTCCGCCGGCAGCATGCCGCCGGCGCTCGCCTGCGGCGCCGAGACGAGCTCGGCGACGGCCGGGCGGGAGCCTTCCGGGAAGTGGTGTTCGGCCAGCTGCGGCAGGAGGTGTGAGACCCGGTCCGCCTCGTCCGCGGCAAGGCCCCGCTGGCAGATCCACCCCTGCCCGGTGCGCAGGTTGACCAGCAGGATCAGCGCGCGAGCGACCCCGGCCACGCCCATGGCGGTGAGCAGGCAGCGCTCCATGATCCGCAGCGGCTGCGTGAGCGGGGCGAGCTCGCATGCGGTCTCGTGGAGAACCTTCAGATGGAAGACCCGCCGCTCGAGCTCCGCCTGGGCCCGCGTCGCGGCCGTGAGCGCCTGCTGTAGTGGGGATGTCGGCTGAGCCATTCGTCAGCGGGCAAGTTCAGTGATCAGTTTGAGGAACGCGTCGATGTCTTCGATTACGCCCATGTGGGTGTGCAGGACTTTGCCGGCCGGGCTCACGAGCAGGGTGAATGGGGTGCGGGGCTCACCCAAGAGCTTGTGCAGATCGAACTTCGGGTCGGGCACGATCGGAAACGTGTACTGGACCTGCTCGGTCAGGTAGCGGATCTCGTTCGGGTTGCCTCCGGCTGCAAGCGCCAGCATCTTGACCTGCCCCTTCAGCCGCCCCTTTTCGATCCGGCTGTGCAGGGTGTTGAACAGCGGCGCCTGGCGGTAGCACTGCGGGCAGTACACGCCGATCACTTCGAGCAGCAGCACCCGGCAGGGGATGTCGCCGAGCTTGAACGACGGGGCGGATATCCCCAGGTATGCCCGGGCCGGTTCGGAGGCGGGCGCCTCGAGTTCGAATGCCGGAAGGGTGTCGCCCTTCTTCGGCAAGCCGGCGCCTGCGGCCGGTGCGCCGGTCGCCACAACGAGCGTGAGAGCCAGCAGAACAGTCCATCTGAGCTGCAGGGATGCCATGGTTCTCCTCCGTGGCGGGGGGCGAAGCGCGTCAGCCGCAGGCCCCCCCGGGCGAATTCGTGACCGCAACCAGCTTGAGCAGGCCGACGAGCTCAAACACTTTGCGCAGGTTTTCGGACACCCCCCCCATCGCAACCTCGCGTCCCTGGCGTCGGAGCTCGAGCAGGAGCTGGGTCAGAACGGCGAGGCCGGCCCCGTTGACGCTCGCATTCTCGGCGAACTGCAGCACGACCCGCTGCCGGTTCAGGGTCAGCGCGTCGCGCAAAACGCCCTGCATCCGCTCTTCCGATGCCGCGGTGACGATCCCGGAAATCCGGATCACGGCCGCGGCGGGGGTTGCCTCCACGGCGAGATCCCCGGAAGGCTCGCTCAGCTGCTGGCGGCGTTCCTGCGCGCGGGCGAGGGCCTGTTCGAGCAGCTCTCGCTGCACGGGCTTGTTGATGAAATCCGCCGCATCCAGGTTCAGCGCCTGGATGGCAAGGTCCATGTCCCCGTGACCCGTGATGACAATCACCTGGGTGGCGGGGTCGATCGCCTTGATGCGCTTCAGCACCTCGACTCCGTTCATGCCGGGCATTTTGATGTCAGTCAGGACGATCGGCGGCCTTTCGCGGCTGAAGACCTCAAGACCCTCCTGGCCGTTTTCCGCGGTGAACACGTCGTACCCCTGGGCGGACAAGGTCAGGCGGAACATCATCAGCGTGGGTTTCTCGTCGTCGATGACCAGGATCTTCTGCATGTCCGTCCTCTCCGTGCGGGCGGTCAGGCCGCTGGCGAAGCTGAGGGTGAAGGCCGTCCCCTCGCCCTCGCAACTCGTCAGCCGGATGTCCCCGCTGTAATCCTTCACGATGCCGTAGGTGATCGCCAGCCCGAGCCCCATGTCGGTGCTGCTTTCCTTGGTGCTGAAAAACGGCTCGAAGATCTTGTCCCGCAAGGCATCCCCGATGCCGATGCCGTCGTCGGAGACCTCCGCCTCAACCCGGTCCCCCTCCTGATAGGTGCGGATGCGGATGCGCCCGGCCGGCTGGTCGGGCAGACGCTGCCGTTTTTCGGCGATGGCATCGCGCGCGTTGGTGACCAGGTTGAAGAACACCTGCTGCAGGCGGTTGTCGTGCGCCAGGATCGGGCGGAGGCCCTGCCCGAGGTCCAGCTCCAGTCGGATGTTGTCCAACTCGAACTGGCGGCCCACCAGCGAGAACACGGCCTTGGCGGGCTTGTTGATATCCACGCGCTCCGCCACCAGTTCGGCCTTGCGGCCGAACGAGCGCAGGGTGTTGATGATTTCAGCCGCACGGTCGACCTGGGTGCTCATTTCGGCGACCACCTGCTGCAGGGTCTCGGGGGCGATGTCGCGCTGCCTTGCTCGACCATCATGGCGAGGAAGTCGCTGCCCATCTTGATGGCGTTGAGCGGCTGGTTCAGCTCGTGGGCGATCCCGGCGGACATTTCCCCGAGCGACTTCATCTTGCTGGCCTGGATCAGCTGGGCATCTTTTTCGACCATCTCGGTGATGTCGGTGGACGCCAGGACGATCGCCGGCCGCCCCTTGTAGGTGATCGTGCTCGCGTGCAGGTTCACGTAGAAAGGGATGTTGCCCTTTTTGTAGTGCAGCGCCTTGGGATAAGTGACGAGCCCCGCGATTTCGGCCTGATTCTGGAGGACTTGAAAGTACTCCTGCGTGTGCTCGGGCGCGAGCAGGGTGAAGGGCCTTCCGATCAACTCGCTGGCCGGGTAGCCGTACACCTCCACCGCTCGCGGGTTTATGTCGATGATTTCGAAAGTCTGCGGTTCGATGACGAAGATGGGGTCCGGGCCGCTGTCGAAGAGCGAGCGGTATTTTTTTTCGGACTCGCGCAGCCGCCGGCGGTAGAGACGGATGTTCCAGATCATGTTGTAAAACGCATCGGCCAGCTGGCCGACTTCGTCGCCTTTTTCGCGACGGTAGAACTGGCAACCGCGGCAGACCGGATGGGTGTGCGGCGGCTCGATGGCGCTGTCCCCGGCCGCCGGATCCCCGTCGAGGTGACGGCAGGGCACCTCCGGGTTGGCCAGGGCCGGGCAGTCCAAGGGCTGAACCCGGTCGGCGCCGTGCTGCAGGTCGAGCTCCACCTCGAAGTTCCCCTTGCCGAGCTCGTCGGAGATGCGGGTGAGCTTCGCGATCGGCATGGTGATGTACTTCGCCAGCCGGTGGGTGATGACGAAGATGATCACCACGACCAGCGAGAGGAAGCCCAAAAAGGTGGTGCGCAGTTTGCCCACCAGCTGGTCGATGTGGCCTTTGCTGAGTCCGACGTGCACCGTGGCGATGCGATAGATCCCCTGCGTAACGGGGATGGCGATGTCATAGGCCTGTTCATCCCCGATCCAGCACAGCCGCACGCTCTTGGCGACATCCGGGGGGACGCGGTTTGCCAGCCGCAAGGACTCCGGGAACCTGCGGGTCAAGGTGTGGCTGAGGACCTGGTCCTCGCGGTCGCTCACGAAGATGTAGGACACCAGGTGCTGGCGTTCCTTGAGTTTGGCCTCGTCGAAGATGAGGCTCAGCAGCTCCGGGGTGTTTTTATCGAGGATGTAGCCGCTGCTGCGCTCGGCGATCGTCCGGGCGATCGCAATCCCCCGCAGCTCGAGCTCGTCGATCAGGTTGTCCACGAGAATCCAGCGCGCCATCAGTGCAATTACAGCGCTGATGATCAGGATCACCGCGATAATCGAGAAGAAGATCTTGTTCTTGAGACTGACGTTGCGGAATCGCCTGCCGGTGTCCCGGGCGGTGTCGCGCGTCATGGGTCGCCTCAACGAGGCGGGGCCGGCCGGCCGCGAAGGTCGGCCCAGTCCCGCACCAGGGTGAAGTGGCCGTTCTCCAGCCGGGTGAAGTAGACGCGGTCCAGCCCCTGGTGGTCAGTGGGGCTGAAGGAGATGGTGATGTCCATTCCTATGGAGAAATCACGGATGGACTCGATTGCCGTGATGAACCCCTCGCGCGTGAGGTCCGGTCCCGCGCGCATCAGCCCCTCCACCAGTACCCGCGCGTTGATGAACCCCTCCAGGCCGACGAAGTTGGGCTGATCCTCGGGAAAATAGCGCTTGAGCAGCGTGATGTAGCCGACCTCCCCGGTCAACAGGGGACTGGGGTCCTGCCGCTCGGGAGGGGGCACCACCTGGGACATGAGGACGGTTACGTCCTGCAGGCTTTCGATCCGCCGGGCGAGTTCGTCAGCGCCCACGAAGGAAACCAGGTAGAAAACCGGCCGATAGCCGCGCTCGTGCGCCATGCGGATGAAGGTGGCGCAGGGGTCGTAGGTGCCGATCATCACCACCGCCTCCGCGCCCGAGGCCATGATCTTGTTCAACCCCTCCTGGACGTCCAGGGTGCCCCGGTTGTAAGACCCGCCGGCCACCGGCGCCAGGCCGAATCCTTTCAACGCAAGCTCGGTCCCGGTCAGGCCGTCGAACCCGTAGGCGTCGTACTGATAGAACACGGCGATCTTGCGCAGGGCGAGGTCGTTGACGAGGTGCCGCACGGCCGCCCCCGTCTCCTGGTAGTAGGAGGCCCGCACGTTGATCAGCTGCGGGTTGAACGGCTCACGCAGGGCGTTAGCGCCGGTGAACATCCCCAGCAGCGGCACACGGGCCTCCTCGATGAGCGGCAGGACCTTTACCGTGGTCGGAGTCCCGACGTAGCAGAAGAGCGCGAACACCTGGTCGTCGATGATCAGCTTCTGGGTGTTGGCCAGGCACACCGGCGGGTCGTAGCTGTCGTCGTAGGTAACGACCCGGATGCGCCGACCGTGCACGCCCCCGCGTTCGTTGACGTGGGACAGGTAGCACATGGCCCCGCGCAGGGTCTGCGTCCCCAGGAAGCTCGCGTGCCCCTTCAGCGCGAGGGACGACCCCAGCAAGACCTCGGTTGCCGTGACACCGGGGTCGATGGGCTTGGATTGCGCGCTTT
>CAWHEZ010000017.1:0-74163 GCA_963828345.1 uncultured delta proteobacterium | reverse complement strand
CTGAAAGGCACCGGGGGCGTCTATGCGCGCCCGTTGTCATATGCGCACGATATCATCCAGCTTGCCGTGATAGGCCCCCCAGATGATGGTGCTCAGAATCTCCCGGCTGGTTTCAACCGGAACGGGGCGAGGCATCGCTGCAAGCTTCATGGTGTTGTTGCGGCCGTCCTCCACCGCCCGCTCGATGTCCGCCGTTGAGAACCGGGAAAATTCCCGCAGCGCGGTCGGGAACCCGATGGTGCGATAAAACGAGAAGAGCCCTTCGGCAAAATCTGTCGCCGGGCTCTCGGACGGACGAACCCCCAGGAGGTCGGCAATCTTGCGTAGCTTTTCGGCGACGACCGGCGCGTAGTAGGCACCGTAATACGGCAGCATGACGGCCGTGGCCTCGCCGTGGTCCATGACCGTCGACCAGCTGAACGAGTTCAGGTGGGGGCCTCCCGCCTGACCGTGCAGGAACATGGTACCTCCCAGCACGGAAGCCAGAGACATCATTCCACGGGCGGCGCCATCATCCGGCGTCTCGATCGCGCGCGGCAGGGCCTCGAACAGCAGCGACATGCCCAGCAGGGCGCGCGCTTCGGCCGTGGGATCGGTGGCCGGTTCGATTCGGTTGAGATAGCCTTCGATCAGGTGGGTCATGGCGTCCAGGCCGGAAACCCGGGTGACATGGGCGGGGGCGGTGGCCGTCAGCCGGGGGTCGACCAGAGCGGCATGGGCGTAAATCGCCGGATCGGCGATCAGCTTTTTCAGCCCCTGCCGGGTGTCGCTGATGACGGAAAACCGCGTCACCTCGCTGCCGGAGCCGCTGGTGGTCGGAGCCAGGACGAGAGGCATGATGCGTTGGATTTTGGCCGAAACCCGGCCGGCGCCATAGTAGTCCGGCAGCTCGCCTTCCTTTGCCGACGCCAGGATGCAGGCCGCCTTGGCCGCATCCATGACCGATCCGCCCCCCACGGCCAGGACGCAATGAAACGTCCGGGCCAACAGTCGGTAGGCGATGCGGTAGACCGTTTCCTGGCTGGGATTGGCTTCCACCCCTGCGCAGATGTCGAATTTCACGCCGGCCGCGCCCAGGCTCCCCGTAATGCGACCCAGGACCCCGGAGACGTTGATCGAACCCGAGCCGGCGACGACCAGACAGGCGTCGCCAAACTGCCTGACGGTTTCTCCGGCTTTCGCAATGATGCCGTCTCCGAACTCGAGGCGGGTTTGCTTCCAGCCCCGGAGCAGTTGCACGGCCCTCTCGATCTGTCTCATGTGACCCTCATGCGCTCTGGTTCAGACGATGTCGGTGTTTTGTCGCGCGTTCTCGCGACGGTTGCAGCCGACGCTAACAGAAAACAACTCGTCGGGGTGTGATCTGCCTCGCACGTCAAAGGTCCAGCGGCTTGAATATCAACACCACCCCCATGACGATGAACACCATGACCTCCGCTCCCTGGGACCAGTAGCGGGCGGTCACCGACATCACCATCCCCAGGGCGAACGCGGCCACGAAGGTTCCCCGCAGGTTTCCCATGCCCCCGACAATCACGACCGCGAATGCCAGCAGCAGGATCGAATGCCCCATGTAAGGTTGAATGGAGCTGATCGGCGCGTAGAGAACGCCCCCCAAGGCGGCCAGAACACTGCCCAAAACGAAGACGATCGAAAAATACTTTTTGACGTTCACACCCAGGCAGCGGACACCGTCCTCGTCATCCAGGGAAGCGGCCACGATTTTGCCGATGATGCTCCGCCGGAAGAACCATTCCAGGGCGAAAAAAAGCACAATGGCAATGCCGATGATCAGAACGCGGTAAACGGGGAAGGTAAAATCGAAAAAAGTCAGATAGGTCCCGATCGGATCGCTCAAGGGGTAGGGATTGACCCCCCAGATCCGCTTGATCAGATCGACACCGATGAGGCTGATCGCAAAGGTGGCGATGAAGGTGTAGTCAACCGACTGGCCGTATAGTTTGCGGATGACGAATCGTTCGATGAGGTAGCTGACCGGGATGACGCACAAGACGGCCAACACCCCGGAGAGGACGATGTGGCCGTTCAACGCTGCCATGAACGTCACCAGGAAATAGACGCCCAGCGTGTAGATCAGCGTGTGGGCGAAATTGATCACCCGCATGGTCCCGAAGGTCAGCGACAACCCGATAGAGATGAAATACAGGATGGCCCCGATGGTGAAGCCGTACATGATAGTGTAGATCATGACGCGGTCACTTCCTCACTCTACGATTTTCCCTGCTCCCGTTTGCGCTGATAGTAACTCCAGAGATCGCCCAGGTACCCCCAGACCCCCTGGCGGAATTTGAACACGATCAGGAGCAGCGAAACCCCCAGAAACAGCTCCCAGCTCTGGATGTAACGGGGAAGCGTGTTGCTGATGATCATGTAGATCACCCCGCCCAGCAGGGCCCCGTACAAATTGCCGGCGCCCCCGATCAGGCAGGCGAAGATGACCCCGACGTTGCTGTGGACATCCATGACGTTCGGGTTGACGTACTTGTAGTTCAGTGTGGTCAGCGTTCCGGCCAATCCGGCCACGCCCGAAGCGATCACAAAGGTGACCCATTTGTAGAAAAACGTATTGTAGCCCAAAAACCGGACCCGGCTCTCGTTTTCGTTGATGCACCGCACCATCAGGCCGTAAGGCGAACGCGTCAGCTGCCTCAGCAAATAGAACACCGCCAGCAGGCATGCGAACACGAACCAGAACATCACGCTCGGGCTGGACGTATTAAAAAACCCGATCTGGGCTGCGTGAATCCCCAACCCGTCTTCGCCGTTGGTGAATTCCCGCAACGGTGAGAGGACCAGGAAGAATCCGACCTGATTGAACGCCAGGTTGATCAGCGCAAAACATGCGCCCGTGGTACGGACGACGATGGGCCCGATGATCATGCCCGTCGCCACGGCAGCGGCCACTCCGAGCAGAATCGCGGCGACGGGGTTCTTATCCACATAACGGATGAACAGGCCGGCGGCGTACGCGCCGGTTCCCAGATACAGGATGTGCCCGAAGGAGAGACGGCCCATGAAGCCGTACAGCACGTCGAACGAAAGGGCGAAGATGCAGAAAATCATGAAGTCGGTGACCCGGTGAGTAGACAGAATGGGCACCAACGCCAGGAACCCTGCGGCGATGAACACATAGCTCACCCAGCCATGGCGGTCGGATAGAGCGGGATATCTCTCGCCATCGCTGCTCCGCTTTCCGGGGGAGCCGTCGGCCAGAATGCTGTTCAAAATCGGTTCTCCGTCTAGACGTAATCTTCCAGTTTGCGGGTATCGGACATCATGGACTTATCGTCGATTTCGCTGACGATTTTGCCCTCTTTAAGCACGAAAACCCTGTCGGCCAGCCGATTGACCATGGCCAGGTTCTGCTCGACGATCAACGCCGACACCTGCTGTTTCAGGTCGGACATGATGTCGTTGATGTCCTCGATCACGATGGCTGCCAGCCCTTGAGTGGGCTCGTCGATCAGCAACAGTTTCGGGGTGCCCACCAGGGCCCGGCCGACAAGCAAGATCTGCCGCTGCCCGCCGCTGAGCAGCCCCGCCTTGGTGTCCAAGAACTTTTTCATCTTCGGATAGAAGCCGGTTATCCGGTCGATCGCCTTCTCGACGGGCTCCTGGCAGGCATACGCCGCGATCTCCAGGTTTTCCCTGACCGTCAGACTGGCGAACACCTTTTTCTCCTGCCCGACATACCGGATGCCCGCCAGGCTCAGGCGTTCGGGGCTGAGTCCGACGACGGCCTGCCCCTGAAACAGGATGCTTCCGCTCCAGGGTGTCAGCAGCCCGATAATGGATTTCAGCAACGTCGTCTTGCCGGCGCCGTTCCGCCCGATGATAAACCCCATTTCCCCCTGGCGAATTTCCAGCGAGACGTCGTGCAGCACCTTGGCGTGTCCGTAGCTCACATTGATGGCGTCTATTTTCAGCATGCGAAACACTCCGAGTGCCGCTATACCGCGCCGCCGGTTATTGCACTTTTGCCCCAGTAGCACTCCCGCACGGCCTCATCGCTTAAGACCTGCGTGGGATCCCCCTCGCAGATGATCTTGCCTTCGTTCAGCACCACGAACCGGTCCACCAGCTCGAGGATCTTGGAAAGCTTGTGCTCGATGATGATCAGGTTCAGCTGGCCTTTGATTCGTTTCAAGACATCGACGACCTCGACGATCTCGAAGTCGCTCAGCCCGGCCAGCGGCTCATCCAGCAGCAGCAGCTTCGGTTTCAAGGACAGGGCGATCCCGATTTCCAGCATCCGCTTGGACCCGTAGGACAGCTCCGAGGTTCTCGAAGCGGCGACCTTCTCCAGCCCCATCAGGCTGAGGGTTTCGTAGCAGGCGTCCACCGTGTCTTTGTCCCGGGCGTTTTTCAGCATGAACCGGGGCAGGGACTGGTTCTTTTTCCCAAAGCGGATACTGGACAGGACCAGGTTCTCCCACGGCGTCAAGCGGTCAAAAACCGATACGAGCTGGAAGGTCCGGGCGATGCCCTTCAACACCCTGCGGTTGGGGGATATCCGCGTGATGTCTTCCCCCTGGAACAGGATCCGACCCGCGCTCGGCAGGAAAAATCCCGTGAGCATGTTGAAGAAGGTAGTTTTTCCCGAACCGTTGGGCCCGATGATGCCCACCGCCTTCTCGCCTTCGTCGATGCTCAGGCTGACCTTTTCCACCGCGGCGAGGCCGCCGAAATTCTTGCTCAGGTCGATGGTCTTCAGCAGTTCAGTCATGATGGCGCCACGTCGGCAGAGGCGCTCCCGGAAGGCCGCGCCTCTGCCGTGTCGGTGTTAGTAGCCCATTTCGGCCAAGGGTTTCACCAGCTCTTGACCCTGATAAATGTCGACCACCTTGCAGTAGTCCCACTTATCCTTGCGTTGATCCATGGGCTTTCCTTCGGCGATGAAATACGCGTATTTGTATAGTGGGCGGCCGTCGACGCGCCACGTCGCCGGTCCCTTGACGCTCATGAAATCGGGCTTGCCCATCAGGGCCTTGTACGCTGCCGCAGGATCCGCGGAGCCTGCCAGTTCGATGCCGCGCAGGGCTTCCTGCATACCCACGTAGGCGTAGACCGCGAAGGGGTCTGGCGGTTCGTTGTAGGCTGTGCGCCACTCCTTGGACAGCTTGGCCACTGCCTGTTCGGTGGCGGGGTCCTTGATGCCCGACAGGTCGTCGAACCACCAGGTGCCGATCGTCACCCCGTTCACCGCCTCAGCCGGGATCCCGACCGCCGTCGCCGTGATCATGCAGTTGAAGAAAATCTTGGTGTCTTTCCTCAGGCCGAGCTCGAAAACCTGCTTGAGCGCCGTGATGGAGTCGTTGCCCCACTGGCCCATCATGACGATGCTCGGCTTCGCTTCCCGAATTTTGTTGATGTAGGATGTGTAGTCCGGGGTGCCGGTCGGCGACCAGGTTTCGCTGATCTTGATGTCGGGGTATTTGCTCTTGAACACGCTGTTGGCCCCCGCGGCCGCACCGCGGCCATAGGCGTAATCCGGCAGGAACAGCATCACCTCTTTGGGTTTATAGGTCTTGGCGACGTAGTCCGCACAAATTCTCCCGATGGCATCCACGGCCCCCAGGCTGGACAGGAAGTAGGGCGCCTTGTTCTTCTTTTCGAAGGTCGACTCCTGAATCCCGTTGGTGGCCATCAGCATGGCCTGGCCGCCCAACAGCTGCTCGTTCATGGCGGTGGTGACGTTGGCGAAGGTCCCCGCGACGATGATCTTGATGCCTTCTTCCGTCATCTCGCGCAACCGGCGGACTCCGACGTCCGGCTTGGTTTCGTCGTCCCGGATGACCGCTTCCACCTTGACCTTCTTGCCCTTGACGGTCAGCCCGCCGGCGTCATTGACCTGCTTGATGGCCAGGTTGACACCGTCCAGCTGCACCTTGGCCACGGTGGAACCCGCACCGGTGATGCTGTAGATGACCCCGACCTTCATGGTCCCGTCCGCGGCGAACAGCGAACCGGGCAGACACGCCACGAAGAAGCTGGTCAGTGCAACGAACGACACAACGCACAATTTGTTCCTCATGTTCTCCTCCTTAGTTGAGTTACCGGGTTTTGGCGTCTCTGTCCTTTCGAGCTCCAAGTTCGCGAAACGAGCGCATCCAAAGAGCTCCAGGGTCACCCGTTACGCCGGTTCGACCATGCGCTCCAGAACCTCGATCAGGCGGGCCGAGTCCTCGTTCTCCATGCCGAGGGACTTGGCCATCGTGAAATAGTGATGGGTTGCCGTCGCCACCAGCAACGGCAGGTTCAGCTGACGCCCGGAGTTCACCACGATGCTCACGTCCTTCCACAGCTGGCCCATCCCCCCGGGCGAGGTGGTGTTCTCGAGGATCCCCTTGGACAGCAGCCGGAAATAGTCGTTGCCGGCGATCCCGCTCCCCACGACCTCGCAGACCAGCTTCGGGTCGATCCCGCTCTTCCGGGCCAGCGTGATCAGCTCGATGGTCGCGGCGTGAACGGCCGTCACCAGCAGCTGGTTGCAGTGCTTGACGGCCTGCGCCATTCCGGGCTGCGGCCCCGCCACGGTGATCTTCCCGATGACCTCGAGCACCGGCCGCGCCCGGGCCAGAGCGTCCTCGGCCGCCGCAGCGATCAGCGTCAGGGTTCCCGCGGACACTCGGGCCGGACCGCCCGTGAACGGGCAGTCTACGAACTGCATCCCCTGTGCGACGCACCGCTGCGCAACCAGGTCCAGGTTGCTGCGGTTGATCGTGCTCATGCAAACGACCATCGACCCCGGGGCGGCGCCCTTCAACACGCCGGTGTCCCCGATGATCACCTCCAGCACCTGCTCGTCATTGAGGACCATGACGATCACCGTTTTCGCACGCTGCGCCACCGCCGCCGGGGTCGCTGCGTGGACGCCCCCCATGCCTTCGAAATCCCGGATCACCTCGAGCCGCCGGGCATATCCGACGACCCGGTAGCCGTTTTCGATGAATCGCTTGGCGGCCGGCAGCCCGCAGCGCCCCAGACCGATGATGCCGATGGTGTTGTCCACGGGTGGCTTCCTTTCACATGTCCTGCGCCAGACGGGCGAGGATCTTGGCCGCCCGGTGCGGGTTGAATATCCCGCACATGCATGGCTTGAAGAGATTTTCCGCCGCCTTCTCGGCGGTCCACTTCCCTGCCTTGATCCGGGCGATCGCTTTCTGGATCAAGTTCACCGACACCATCCCGTGCCCGCACATGGTGTTGATTTCGACGACCCCGGTCGCCGGCAGTTTGTCCGTCTTTCCCCACCGGCCCAGCGACTGGTTGATGGTGTGGGGCACCAACCCCGACTCCTGGCAGCACCGTCCGACCTCGTCGAAGAGCCCTGATACGACGACCGACAGGCCCAGATCCGCCGCTTTGAGCACTTTCAGGCACCGAATCACCGCAGCCCGGTCCTTGAACACGGCGTGGATCACGGCCCGATCCTCGACGTTCTTCAGCACCTGGTCGAGCCCGCCCTGGTGGTACTGGTTGCCCTTGCGGCAGTCTCCTATTTTGATAGCGCCGCTCTCGAGCGCGATCTCGAAAAACCGCCGCAGTTTCGGGCCGGAGCCGACGTGGTTGATGTCCTTGGACGGCATGACCAGGATGACATAGTCTTCCCGGAGCTGCTCCGGGTCTGTCCCCAACCGGTGCAAGGTGTGCGTCATTTCGACAAGCCCTCCTGAATCAATGGTCTTCCCAAACCGACGTTTGTTTTCCCGTTGGGCGCCACCCAGAGTCCGGCGCTGGCGATATAGGACTGGGTCGGGTTCGAGCCGTCCGGGTTGAGCCTGCAGGCCACGTCCAGGCTGAAGACCGAATCGATCTGCTTCTCCACGGTTTTGAGAATCCCAAAAAGTTCGGGCAGCTGCTCCACCCTCACGCAAAATTCGATGATGGCGGAGAGGACCTTCTCGTTGAGCAGCTCGTCTTTGAACTTGCCGGTCTTGACGTCGGACATCATGCTCGTGGTCGGATTGATCTTTTCGAATTCGACGTTCAACGCCGCAACCGCCATCGCGATTTTTTCCACGTCCCTCAACCGCGCTCCGGTGATCGGGCGCCCCACCTCGATGGCCACCCCGGCCACCCCGCGGGGGAACCGGCCGGTCACTTCATTGGTTTTCATCTCCTCGGTGCCCCGCCCCGATATCTGCGACTCCGGCGCAATGGTGAGCACGTCGCTCATCAGGCTTCTGATCGAACGGGGATAGACCAGCTCCTGCTGGTAAATAGCGTCTGCCGGGCATTTCGCCGATCTGAGGCAAACGCCGCATTCCGCGCACTCGTCGAAATCGATAACCGCGACCTGGTCCTGCTTCTTACGGCCGCCCGCCGGCTGCTGACCCTTTCTTTCCGCCAGCGAGATGGCTTCGGCCGGGCAATACGGCACGCAGGTGCCGCATCCCGTGCATTTCGTTTCATCAATCTTCATTAAAGCGCTCCTCCTGCTTTTCGCGGTTGATTGTCGCTCCGAGCCGCGCCTGTTCAGCACCCATCCCGATGTGCATGCAGGGTCGGGCCGGTCACTTTGCGACGAATGCGACCACGCCCGGGTTGTCCGGATCCTTGTCCTTCTTTACACTGACCCCGGTGATCACTTCGATGAACAGCTCGATCAGGTAGCAGGTCTCGCACCCGTGTTCGATGTGGCCCGTCGAGGTCTCCCCGGTTTCACAATTGTTGAACGTGACGTGCAGGTGAGGCTCACCTCCGACGATGAGCCCCTGGATGCCTCCGATTTCGATAGGGCCTTCTATCTCGTAATTCTTGTCTTTCGGCGGCATACCGGTCCACGTGATGGTGTGATAGCGGAATTTCCTGAAAGACCCGATGCAGGATGTCACCACCCCCGTCTCGATCTTTTCCTTCTTGATGATCTCTTCGATGCTCTCGAGAAAAAGATCCCCCGGAGTCAGTGAGGCAATGATCACTCTTTCAACTTTTCCGCCGGTAAAGTATCTCATTTCCTCCTCCAACCTGTGGTTAAGCAGCAATCTGATTTTTAATGACGAGGCTTAGTCCAAAACCTTGGTTTGCCGGCTATGCCGGCCATTGACGCATCGCATGTCTACATAGGTCAAATTATCAGACATATGAAAATCTGATTTTAGGATATATTGCACGCCAACCCCTGTCAATACTTTTTGTAATGCAAGATTAATTCATTGATTCAAATGGTTATGAAATTTTTAATTCTATTTCCAATTGGAGAAACAGACGGCTCACGACTTGCGGGATTATCCCAAAGAATAAACACACGCCGATGGCGAGGGTGCGCTCAGTGGAATGACACCGCACGATTCCATTCCTGCTTCCGGAACGCCACAGCTTTCCCGGCGTACGGGTGCCAGGGTCTAAAAATAAGGATGGACGGGAATATGGAAGTCGACGATTTCCTAAGTGAAGCCGAAATTTGCAGAAAATCCCTATAAGCGGTTGCGGCATGGCGGCAGAGGCCCAGGCTCATCATATGTCTTGACTTGGTTTGCCTTCTTTATTAAGGAATCTCAGCAATTTCAAGCTCCGCGCGCGTTTCCCGACCACGCCATAACCGATGCGGTCAACCGTTCCGAAGGGAGGATGTCGATGAAGATGTGTCGTTTGGCACCCCTGGGTCTGCTCCTGATCGCAGCGGCGCTGCTCCTGGCGCCGGCAGCCGATGCCCGCAACATCAAGGTCGGCATCCTCGACAGCTACAGCGGCCCCCCGGCCGTCTTCGGCAACGACGCCCTGAACGGCTTCAAGCTGGCGCTGGAGGAGATCAACAAGCAGGGGGTCCTCGGCGGCAAGATCGAGTTCGTCACCCGCGACGACAAGTTCAAGGTGGACATCGGCCTCAACATGGCCAAGGAGCTGGTGCTCAAGGAGAACGTGGACGTGCTCGTCGGCGTCGTGAACAGCGGCGTCGCGCTCGCCGTTTCGGACGCGGTGGCCAAGAAGGAGAAGATCCCGTTCTTCACCTGGATGGGCAAGAGCGAGAACATCACGGGCAAGGCCGGCCACCGCTACATGTTCTCGGTCACCGAGAACACGGCCATGTCCGGCAAGGCGGCCGCCAACGTGCTGTCCAAGAAGGGCTACAAGCGCATCTGGGTGGCGGGCGACGACTACGAGTACGGCCACGCCCTGGACGACAGCTTCGCCCGCTACATGAAGCAGCTCAAGCCGGACGTCGAGTTCCTCGGCCGAACCTGGTGGAAGCTGGGCGAGCCCGACCTGGTGCCCTACTTCACCAGCATTCAGGCCGCCAACCCCGACCTGATCCACTTCTGCACGGGCGGCGCGAGCATGGCCAACGTGCTGAAGACCATCAAGGCGACCGGCATCAACCAGAAGATCCCGATCTACATCCACACCGCGATCGACTACGCCGTGCTCAAGCCGCTCGGGACCGACGCCCCGGAAGGGGTCATGGGCACCATGGACTACCTCTTCTACTACCCCGAGCTGAGCACCAACCAGAAGTTCGTGAAGGAGTTCCAGGCGCGCTACAACATGCCCCCGGGCTTCCCGGCGTTCCACGCCTACATCACGGCGCACTTCATCGCCGAGGGCTTCCGCCAGGCGGGCAAGATCGACAAGGAAAAGTTCATCGACGCGGTCGAGGGCCTGAAGGTCGACAGCCCGGTCGGCAAGGTCGAGATGCGGGCCTGCGACCACCAGACGATTTTGCCGATCCTGTTCGGCACGACCAAAATTTCCAAGGAGTACGGGGCCGCGATCGCCACCGACATCCTGACCCTGCGCGGCGCCGAGGTCATGCCCTCGTGCGAGGAAGTACAAGCCACGCGGAAGTAGACCTTAACCCATCGATCGACCTGCCCGCCCTGCCCTTCACGGCACGGGGCGGGCAGGTCATTTCAGAGCAAGGCAGCACACATGGACTCCACGTTGACCCTGGCCGTCTTCGCCAGCCAGCTGCTGGTCGGGTTGAGCCGGGCCATGATTCTGTTCATCGTCTCCTCGGGGTTGAGCTTCATCCTGGGGGTCCTGCGGGTGCCCAACGTGGCCCACGGCTCGCTCTACATGATCGGGGCCTTCGCCTCCCACACCATCGCGACCCTCTGCGGCGGCAGCGCCATCGGGTTCTGGCTCGCGATCGTCATCGCGCCGCTGATCGTCGGCGCGCTCAGCCTGGTCGCGGAGCGCCTGCTGTTCTGCCACCTCTACGAGCGCGAGCACCTCATGCTGATGCTGTTCACCTTCGCCCTCATGCTCATCCTGGGCGACCTGACCAAGATGACCTGGGGCGCGGACTACCGCTCGCTCGTGGCGCCGCCCTTCCTGCAGGGCTCGGTCGAGGTCCTGGGGACGGCGCTGCCGCGCTACAACCTGTTCCTGCTCGCCGTCGGCCCCGTGGTGGCGGTCGGCCTGTGGCTGATCTCGACCCGGACGCGGTTCGGGAAGATCGCGCGCGCCGCCGCGGTCGACCGCGAGATGGTCGGCGCGATCGGCATCAACGTGAGCTGGGTGTTCGCGCTGGCCTTCGTCTTGGGGTGCGTTTTGGCCGGCCTGGGCGGGGCGCTGGTCTCGCCGACCATCAGCATCACCCTCGGCATGGACCACTCGATCATCATCGAGGCCTTCCTGATCGTCACGATCGGCGGCCTCGGCAACATCTGGGGCGCCATGGTGGGCTCGCTCATCTTCGGGCTCACCCAGTCGGTGGGGCTGCTGGTGCTGCCCCAGTTCGCCATCGTCTTCCCGTACCTGGCCGTGGTCGTCATCCTCAGCCTGAAGCCGACCGGGCTTCTGAAGTCGGCCTGGTGAAAGGGGGGCCCATGGTCACCGACATCGTCCGCCCGCGCGACGCCGCCGTCATCGCCGCTGTGCTCGCGCTGCTCGCAGTCGTCCCGCTCGTGGCCTCCCGCTTCAACGTCTACATCCTGGCCGTCATCCTGGTGAACGGGCTGCTCGCCATGAGCCTCAACCTGCTCGTGGGGCACGGGGGCGCCTACCAGTTCCACCACGGCGCCTTCTACGGGGTAGGGGCCTACGCGGCCGGGCTGATCCTCGCCAAGACCGGGCTGCCGGCCTGGGTCGGGCTCTGCGCCGGCCCGCTCGCGGCCGCGGTGACCGGCCTGGTGATCGGTGCCATCTGCGTGCGCCTGAACAAGCTCTACTTCGGGATGCTGCAGATCTCGCTCGGGTCGCTGATCTGGATCGTCGCGCTGCGCTGGTACAGCCTCACCAACGGCGACGACGGCATCCACGGCATCCCCCTGCCGGAGCTGCTCTCGGGATCGGTCCACGCCTACTACTTCGTGCTGGCGGTGGTGAGCGCGTGCCTGGCGGTCATGTTCCTCATCCTGAAGTCGCCCTTCGGCGCCACCCTGCGCGCGGTGCGCGACAACCCCCAGCGCTGCGAGGCGGTCGGGATCGACGTGCGCCGCCACCAGCTGATCGCGATCGTGATCGCGACCTTCTTCGCCGGGGCCGCGGGTGTCCTCTTCGTCGTGGTCGAGGGCTCGGTCTTTCCGGACATGCTCTTCTGGGTGCTGTCGCTCGAAATCTTCATCATGTGCCTGCTGGGCGGCTGGTTCACCTTCTTCGGCCCGATGCTGGGGGCGGCCATCATGGTGTCGCTCAGGACCTTCGTCGGCAGCTACACGGAGTACTGGACTCTGGTCCTCGGCGTCGTCCTGATCCTGCTGATCTTCTTCTTGCCCGAGGGAATCATGGGGCTCGACCTGCGGTCCTTGCTGCGGTCGCGCGAACGCCGCGCGTCGCGGGCAAAGGAGGAATGAGCCGATGCTGCAGGTTGAGACCCTCCGCAAAGCCTTCGGGGATTTCCAGGCCGTGAACGGGGCCGAGCTCCGGGTGAACCCGGGCGACCTCGTCGCCGTCATCGGTCCGAACGGCGCCGGCAAAACCACGCTCTTCAACTTGATCACCGGCCACCTGAAGCCCGACCAGGGGCGGATCCTGTTCAAGGGCGAGGACATCGCGGGCCAGCCCGCGCACCAGATCTGCCGCAAGGGGGTCGCGCGCTCCTTCCAGATCGCCAACATCTTCCCGCGCCTGACCGTGTTCCGGAACGTGCAGGTCTCGGTCCTGTCGCAGAAGCACCTGAGCCACACCCTCTTCCGGCCGGCGCACCGCCTGGTCGTCCGGGAAACCCGGGAGATCCTGGAGCGCGTGGGGCTGAGCGACCGTCAGACCGCGCTGGCCGGGTCGCTTTCGCACGGGGACAAGCGCATCCTGGAAATCGCCATCGCGCTCGGCAACGAACCCGAGCTCCTCATCCTGGACGAGCCCACCGCGGGCATGTCGCCCGAGGAGACCGCCGCCACGATGGGGCTGGTCAACCGTCTGGCGCGCGAGCAGGGACTGACCATCCTCTTCTGCGAGCACGACATGGACGTGGTGTTCAACGTCGCCACCAGCATCATGGTGATGCAGCAGGGCCGCACGATCGTCCAGGGGCCGCCCGAGGAGGTGCGCCGCAACGTCACGGTGCAGGAAGCGTATCTGGGCGGAGGCGATTAGCGCATGCTCGACGTCAAAGGCATTCACACCTACTACGGGCTGAGCCACATCCTCTTCGGCGTGTCGCTGAAGATCCGCAAGGGGCAGGTCGTCTGCCTGCTGGGGCGCAACGGGGCCGGCAAGACCACGACCCTGAAGAGCATCATGGGGCTCGCGCCGCCGGTGCGGGGCACGATCCGCCTGAACGACGAGACCGTCACCGGCAAGGCGCCCTACCTCCTCGCGCGCAAGGGGATCGGCTACGTCCCCGACGACCGCCGCATCTTCGCGGATCTCACGGTCGGGGAGAACCTCGAGATCGCCGCGCGCCCGGGGCCGGGCTCCGAAGCCTGGACCAAGGCCAAGGTGTACGAGCTCTTCCCGCCGCTCAAACCCATGGACGGCCGCAAGGGCGGGCTGTTGAGCGGCGGCGAGCAGAAGCTGCTCGCCATCGGCCGGGCGCTCATGACCAACCCCCAGCTGCTGCTCCTGGACGAGCCCACCGAGGGGCTGGCCCCGATCATGGTCAAGACCTTCGAGGACCGCATCCGGCGCCTGAAGGAGATCGGGCTGACCGTGCTCCTGGCCGAGCAGAACGTGAAGTTCACCCTCGGGCTGAGCGACTACGGCTACATCATCGACAACGGCCGCATCCGCTACCAGGGGGCGGTCGCGGAGTTGGTGGACAATCCGGAGGTCCGCAAACTCTGCGGGTTGTGACTTCGCAGGAAACCCGATCTCTGCGTTGTGCTTCGCCACGCGGGCGCTGCGGCGTACCGCCGGTACGCCTCGCGCCGCATGGCTTGCACGCCTTGACCTCGGGCTTCCTGCGAAGTCACACCGTTGAGTTTCTTCAGTTGCTGTCTTTCGATAGAAACCCCATCCCGAGGCCCGACCGACATCCGAACGCCTATGAATCCTGAAGCCAAGTCCATATTCATGCGCCACCCCGGCCGGATCTACTGCTTCGCCGACACCCCCGAGATGTGCCGCGTGCTTCTCGAGGCCGGGGCGCGGGTCATCCAGCTGCGCCACAAGACGGCGGGCGAAGAGGAGTTCCGGCGGCTCGCGCTGGCCATGCTGGCCGAGGTCCGGCGATACGAGGATGCGCTGCTGATCGTGAACGACCGGGTGGACATTGCCATCGAGGTGGGGGTCGACGGGATCCACGTGGGGCAGGAGGACCTGGACGCCCGCGAGGTCCTGCGGCGGGCGCCGCAGGCGATGCTGCTGGGGGTCTCCGCGCGCACCCCGGCGGAAGCCCGCGCCGCAGCCGCGGCCGGCGCCGACTACATCGGCGCGGGTTCGGTCTTCGCGACGCCCACCAAGGCGGACGCGGTCGTGATCGGGCTGCAGGGCCTGCGGGAGGTGGCGGCGGCCGTCGACCTGCCCGTGGTGGCGATCGGCGGCATCACTCGCGCGAATGTCCGGTCGGTCTTCCAGGCCGGTGTGCGCTATGCCGCCATCATTTCGGACATCAATTCCGCACCCGACCCCGCGGCCGCCTTCCGCGAGCTCGCGGCCCTATCCGCCGAATTCCCCGTAGAGCACGATTGACGCGACCGCCAGCGCCGCCACCCGCACGGCCCAGTCCCGCGCCCCCGGCCGAGGCAGCGGCCGCGGCCGGCGCCGGCGGCTTCGCGAACCCGCGCGACTCCATGGCGAGCGCCAGGTCGTCCGCGAGCAACAGCGACTGCACCAGCAGCGGCAGCAGCAGCGCCATCCAGTTGCCCACGTTGCGCACCCGCGGCCGCAGGTCGATCCCGCGCGCCTGCTGCGCGTCGCGGATCGCCTGCAGCCGGGAGCGGACGAGCGGGACGTAGCGCAGGCCGGCCGTCAGCACGAACGCCGGGCCGCGCGGCACTCTGAGGGCCGCCAGCACCGCCCCTGTCTCCTCGGGGCTCACGGCCGCAAAGCAGGCCGCTGAAGCCCCCAGCAGGCAGAACAGGCGCAAGGCCAGCCGGGCCGCCGTTTCCACGTCGAAAACCCCCCACCCCACCGCCAGCACGAGCCCCGTCATGGGCGCGATCAGACGCAGCCGCCGGAGCAGCCCGGCGGGCCCGGACGCGGCGAGCAGCGCCAAAACCACGATCGACCCGGCCGCCAGGACACTCAGGGTTTGAACCGCGAGGACGAGGCCCACGCCGACGGAGAGCAGCACCAGCCGGGTCGCGGGGGTCAGGCGCGGCGACGATGCGGATGGCGTCACGGAGCGCCCTCCTCGCCCGCCGCGCCGGGGCCGAGCGGCAGGCCGATCGCCTGCGGCGGGCCGTCGGCCATCACCCGGCCCCGGTGCAGCCGGACCCAGCGGCGCGAGCAGGCCGCCGCGAACTCCAAATCGTGCGTGACCAACAGGACCGCCGTGCCCGCGGCGGAGAGCCGCCCTATAACGGCCGCGAGGCGCTCCTTGCCCGCGGCGTCCTGCCCGGCCGTGGGCTCGTCCAGCACGAGGACCGCGGGGTTCAGGGCCAGCACGGCCGCGATGGCCACCCGTTTTTTCTCGCCGGCGCTCAGGCCGTGCGGCGGCCGGTCCAGCAGCGCGCCCAGCTCGAAGAGCCGGCAGAGCTCCTCCAGCCCGCGGCCTCCGCCCGGGTGGCGCCGGTGCAGCCCGACCTCGATTTCCGCCCGCACGGAGGCCGTGAAGAACTGGTCGTTCGGGTTCTGGAAGCAGATGCCGACCTGCCGCGCGAGCTCGGCCGGCGGGCGGCCGGTGATGCCGCGGCCGCGCAGCCGCACCGACCCGCCCGAGGGGGCCGCCAGCCCGATCAGGTGCCGCACCAGCGTCGATTTGCCCGCCCCGTTTTCCCCCACGAGCGCCGTCACCTCGCCCGCGTGCAGCGCAAAGGAGACGCGGTCCAGGACCGGCCGGCCCTCGATGGAGGCGCTGAGCGCTTCGACCGCGAGCACCTCGTCCCCCGCCGCGCCGGGGGCCGGCAGCGGCGCATATTCCGGCAGCATGCGGCACGCCTTCAGCATCCGCTCCGCGTCCCGGCCGCCGGGGGCCGTCCAGGTCGACCCGGCCGCGGTCAAAGACGAGCAGGCGCGTCGCATCCCGGAGGTAGTCGCCGGCGCGGTGCTCGACGACGACCAGGGTCTTCCCCGCGCGGTTCAACTCCCGGAGGATGGACGCGACGCGCGGCGCGAAACCCCAGTCGAGGCCGGCAAACGGCTCGTCCAGGAGAACGATCGGCGGGTCCATCGCGAGCACCGACGCGATGGCCGCCAGGCGCTGCTCGCCCCCGGAGAGCGTGTCCGGCGAGCGGTCGAGCAGATCGCCGATCCCCAGTCGGTCGGCCGTAGCCCGGATGCGATCCGCGACGGCACCCGGCGCGAGACCCATGTTTTCCAGGCCGAAGGCGAGCTCGTCGCGCACCGTCGAGCTGAAGAGCTGGGCCTCGGGGTCCTGGAACACCAGCCCGGCGAGGTGAAACAGGGAGTCGGGCCGGTGGGTGCGCGTGTCGCGGCCGCGGACCGTGACGCGCCCGCCCAGCACCCCGCCCACGACGTGCGGGATCAGGCCGTTCGGCAGGTACGCGAAGGTGCTTTTCCCCGAGCCGTTGGGGCCGAAGACGACCGCATACGACCCGGCCTCGATGTCGAGGTCGAGCTCCGCCAGCGCCCGGCCGCCGCCGGGGTAGGCGTAGCTCACCTGTTCGAGTTCGAGGTCGGCTGCCACAGGTTCACCTTGCGCAGGAACTTCAGGGCGGCCAGGCCGACGAGGGCCCCGCCGACCGAGCTCAGGCCGAAGGCGACCATCAGAGTCCCCGCCGCCATGGGTTTGTCGAGGAGGATCGGCCCGACCAGCCAGGCTGAGGCGAGCGCGCCCAGGACCCCCGTGCCCAGGACCTCGCCCGCCGCCGCGGCGAACGGCCGGCGGAAAGCCCGGTAGGCCAGCCCGGCCAGCAGCGCCCCGAACATGCCGCCGGGAAAGGCCAGCAGCGTCCCCAGCCCGAGCACGTTGCGCGCCAGCGCGGCCATGAAAGCCACCAGCAGCGCGGGCACCGGTCCCAGCATCGCGGCCGCCATGACGTTGATCATGTGCTGCGCCGGGTAGCACTTGGCGACCCCGACCGGGATGAAAAACGGCGAGAGCGCCACGGCCAGCGCCACCATCACGGCCGCGCGCGCAACGTCCCGGGTCTGCATGGCATTCCTCCCAATAAAAAAGCCGCCTCCCGGGGGAAACGGCTGCGCGCACGCGCGCTCTTGAACGCTCCCTACGCTGGCATGACCCAGGTCAGGTTCGACGGGTATGATCTCAGGCGGATACCGCCACCCCGGCAGGCTGGTTGGTTGTTGGAGACTAGCTACCGAAGAAGGCTGAGGCTGTCAAGCTTGACTCCAAATAGGGCTTATGAGGCGACCTGCAGGAAGCTGCATAAGTTTTTGGTGGCGCGGAAGGCGAGCGAAGCTTGAGGGGACAACAGCATCCGTGTCTCATAATTGTCTTTGTCTCGTCATTCCGGCATGTTTTTAGCCGGAATCCAGAATTCAATCGGAACGTTATTCTGACAATCGCTCTATCAGACATGCGGCAGGCTACCGGATTTCCAGCAGCGCAGGGATCTCCGCGATGTCGGACAGGATGCGGTCGGCGTCGCCGAAGTCGCCGTCGCGGCTGAGCCCGGTCGGGATGACCCAGCACTCCAGGCCCGCGGCCTTGGCCGCCGCAAGCCCGCGCTCGGAGTCCTCGACAGCCACGCACTCGGCCGGGCTGCGGCCGGTGATCGCGAGCGCCCGCAGGTAAGGCTCCGGGTCCGGCTTGGTGTTGCGGACGTCGTCGCAGCTGACGACGAACTCGAAGAACCGGCCGAAGCCGGTGCGGGCGTGGATGAGGTCGAAGTGGTCGCGGCGCGAGCTCGTCACGACGCCCGTCGTGAGCCGCCCGGAGAGCGCCTCCAGCACCTCTGCCGCCCCCGGCACGGCGAACGAGCGCGTGCGCAGCAGCTCGGAATACACGCGGTTGCGTTCGGACCGCTTCTCCTCGACATCCGCTGCGGACAGCCCGGCGGCCAGGTGCCAGCCTCCGATCGTGTCTTTCAGGTAGAACTCGCGGAACTGCTCGACGGTGAGCTCGACCCCCAGCCCGGCCAGCACCTGCCGGTTCGCCTCGTAGTAGAGGACCTCGGTGTCGACCAGCACCCCGTCGTTGTCCCAGAAGATGGCGGTCTTGCGCATGCGGAGATGGGAACCCGGGTGACTCAGCCGGAGACGACGAACAGGTGCACTTCGCGCGGGCCGTGGGCGCCGTGGACCATGGTGGCCTCGATGTCGGCCGTCTTGCTCGGCCCGGAGATGAAGGACATGTAGTGGGTGAGCCCCTCCGCCCGGAAGCGCTCGTCCCAGCGCAGCAGCGCGAAGAGCTCCTTCATGTCGACCAGGATCTGGTCGAGCGCGATCACGGCGACGTGGATGGACGGCACCAGCGCCACCGAACGCGGCTGGCCCGGGCGGTTGCGCATGACGAGGGTCGCCGTGTCGGCCATGCAGAAGTCGGCGGAGGTGAGGCCGATGAAGGACTCGATCAGCGCCGCGCGCTGGCGGTCACGCTCGGCCTGGTCGCAGGCCGGGTCGGCGGCGGGGTCGATCGGGTCGCTGAGGTGCAGCGGGATGTCGCGGGCGGCCAGGGCGGGGCCGAGCTGCAGGCCCTCGATCACAGGGTGCCGCCAGGCAGCGACGCTCTTGCGGGTCCCCCACTCCGGCGACTTGGCCTCGATCAGGCCGAGCACGGCTCGGGCGGCCGCGGGCGCGTCCGCCACCGGCGTCACGTTCAGGCGGAGCGGCCGGCCGGCCTCCACCAGCTGGGCGAACAGGGCCTGGCGCTCGGCGGCCGACCGCTGCCGGATGCGTTCGAGCAGCTGCAGGTCCTCGGCCGACGGCGCCTCGGCGAACAGCTCGGGAACCTTGCGGGCGATATCCGGCGCGTGCCCGAACGCCGTGCGGATGCGGCGCATGAAGGCGATCTGGTCGGTGGTGTCCATCTCAATCCGAATTCAGATTAGAAGGTTCATCCCCCTCACCCGGCCCTCTCCCGCGCGGGGGAGAGGGAAAGGCTCTTGGGGGCGGAGTTTCAGCGCTTGCGCGTCCGGCGCCAGCGTTCCGTAAATGTCTCCCGCGCCAGCGGGTGCAGGTCCCGGTTGAGGGTCCACCCGTGGAAGGGGGGCGGCAGCCGGCGGATCATGCCCCGCGAGCGCGGCAGCAGCGTCTGTCCGAGCGCACCCAGCCGGAGGGCGGCCTCGTAGACGCGGCGGCTGCGGATGAGCCAGGACCAGCCCTTGTAGGCCCAGGCGTCCAGGCGGCCGGCGGGCGTCACCCCCCAGGCCGGGTCGCCGTAGGCCAGCATCTCCCGCAGCAGGAGCAGCATGCGGGGCAGGTCGATCGCCATCGAACAGGCGTCCTTGCAGGCGCCGCAGAGCGACTCGCCCTGGCAGAGGTCCTTGGCCCGGTTGACGCCCGTGAGCAGCGGGGTCACCACGGCCCCCACCGGGCCCGAGTACGCGAACCCGTACGAGTGCCCGCCGATCTTGCCGTAGACCGGGCACACGTTGAGGCAGGCCGCGCAGCGCACGCAGCAGAGCATCTCGCGGAAGCGGGGGTCGGCCAGGATGCGGCTGCGGCCGTTGTCGATGACCACCAGGTGGAACTCGTCCGGGCCGTCCGACTCGCCCGGCCGGCGCGGCCCGCCCACGTAGCTCACGTAGGTGCCCATGGTCTGGGCCGAGGCCCCGCGGCAGATCAGCCTTAACACCTTTTCGTACTCGTCCAGGCGCGCGACGATCCGCTCCATCCCCATGAAGGCCACGTGCACGCGCGGCATCGTGGTCGCCATGCGGATGTTGCCCTCGTTGGACACGGTCGTGATGTGGCCGGTCTCGGCGCAGGCCATGTTCACGCCCGAGGTGCCCATGTCGGCGGTCAGGAACTTTTCGCGCAGCGCCGCGCGGGCGGCCTGGGTGAGTTCGGGCGGATCGGTCGTGCGCCGGATCCCGAGCTTGCTCACAAAGAGGTCGGCCACCTCGTGGCGGGTCTTGTGGATGGCGGGCGCGATGATGTGGGAGGGCTTCTCCCCGGCGAGCTGGATGATGTACTCCCCGAGGTCGGTCTCGACCACCTCGACCCCGGCGGCCTCGAGGGCCGGGTTCAGCCCGATCTCCTCGGTCACCATGGACTTGCCCTTGACGACCCGGCGCACGCCGGTGCGGCGCGCCACCGAAAGGCAGTAGTCCACGGCGTCCTGCGCGGTCGCGGCGAAGAACACGTGCCCGCCCCGGGCGCGGATGCGCTCCGTGAGGGTCTCCAGCAGGACGTCCAGGTTATCGATCGCCCGCTCCCGGATCCGGTGGGCCTCCAGCCGCAGCTCCGGGCCTTCCGGGAGGCGGCGGTAGGCCTCGGCCGTCCCGCGGCCGAAGCGGTCCTGCAGAAAGGCGAGCGCCTTGCGGAGCACCGGGTCGGCGATCCCGCGGCGGGCTTCTTCGGTGTAGCGTTCAGTGCTGATGTCGCTCATGGGTGAAGCTCCGATACTGGATTCTGGATGCTCGATGCTCGATAGCGGTGCAGCGTTCCCTTATCCAGCATCCAGGATCGAGGATCGAGGATCCGGCAGCAGTTCATGGGATTTCAGCGTTGTGCCAAGACTTCGGCGATGTGCAGCGTCTTCAGCGTCAGGCCACGGCGGGCGGCGGCGCCCGCGATGTTGAGCAGGCAGCCGGTGTCGCAGCCCACGACGGTGTCGACCCCGGAGGCGACGATCTTGTCGACCTTGTCGTACACCATGGCGCCGGAGATGTCCGGGTACTTGATCGCGAAGGCCCCCCCGAAGCCGCAGCAGTAATCGGAGTCCTTCATCTCGACCAGCTCCAGGCCGGCCACCCGCCGCAGGAGGCGCCGCGGCTGCTCCTTCACCCCGATCCCCCGCAGCAGGTGGCAGGAGTCGTGGTAGGTCACCCGGCCCGGCCAGCGCGCGCCCAGCTCCTCGACCTTCAGGACATCGACCAGGAACTCGGTGAACTCGTAGGTGCGGCCGGCGACCGCCTGCGCCCGCGCGCGCCATTCCGGTTCGTCCCGGAACAGGTCCGGGTAGTGATGCCGCACCATGTTCACGCACGACCCCGAGGGCGACACGATCGTCCCCGCGCTCTCGAAGATCTCGATGAACCGCCGCGCCGCCGCCCGCGCCTCCCGGGTGTAGCCGGAGTTGAAGGCCGGCTGCCCGCAGCAGGTGTGGTCCGCGGGGCAGTCCAGGGTGAGGCCGAGCCGTTCCAGCACCGCGACCATGGCCTCCCCCACGTGGGGCCAGACGGCGTCCACCAGGCACTGGATGAAGAGGGTGACTTTCTCGTTTTGGGCTACCGGGTCCAAAGCCATTTTCCTGATTGTGCGTTGTCCGTATCCGTCGGTCCCGCCCGGCCACGCCGCACGTGGCCTCCCAGACGCATTCTGGAGGCAGGCCCTAATTGATCATCAGCCCGGGCAGCCAGGTGAGGATCCCGGGAAATACGATGCAAAGAATCAAACAAAGCACCTGCAGCCCCACGAAGGGGACTACGCCGCGGTAGATGTCGGTCGTCTTGACCTCCGGCGGGGTGATGCCGCGCAGGTAGAAGATCGAGTACGCGAACGGCGGCGTCAAAAATGAAATCTGGAGGTTCACCATGACCAGGGTGGCGAACCAGATCGGGTCGAACCCGAAGGACTCCGCCACGGGCGTGATCAGCGGCACCATGATGAAGACGATGCCGATCCAGTCGATGACCATCCCCAGCAGGATCAACAGGACGTTGATGCCGAGGATGAACCCCCACTTGCCCATGGGCAGGCTGGTGAACAGCTTCTGGATCAGGTCGTCCCCGCCGAGGGCCACGAACACCGTCGAGAAGAAGGCCGCGCCCACCGCGATCATCAGGATCATGCTGGTGATCTCGAGGGTCTGGATGCAGGCGTCTTTCACCAGCCCGAAGCTCATTCGGCCATAGAAGGCGGCCAGCGCCATCCCGGCCAGCGCGCCCACGGCCGCGGCCTCGGTGACGGCCGCAATCCCGAAGAAGATGCTGCCCAAGACCGACAGGATCAACACCGCCGAGGGCAGCACCGACGTCGCGAGGAGGTAGAGCTTCTGGCGCAAAGGCACCATGCGCTCCTCCGCCGGCATGGGCGGCCCGTCTTCGGGGCGGAAATGGCAGCGCACCCCGATGTAGACGATATAGAGCAGCGCCAGCAGAATGCCGGGGAACACCGCGGCCAGAAACAGCTTGCCCACGGATATGCCCGCCAGCGGCCCGTAGATGACGATCATGACGCTGGGCGGGATCAGGATGCCCAGGGTGCCGCCGGCGCAGATGGCGCCGCAGGCCATCGACTTGTTGTAGCCCCGCGAGAGCATGGCGGGCAGCGCGATGAGGCCGACGGTGATCTCGGAGGCCCCGACCACACCCGTGGCCGCCGCGAACACGGCGCAGATGGTGATGGTGCTGATGCCGAGCCCCCCGCGCAGGCCGCCCAGCAGCAGGTAAAGCGCGCTGTAGAGGCGCTCCGCGACCCCGGCCTTTTCCATGTAGACGCCCATGAACAGGAACAGCGGCACGGCCAGGAGGTCGTAGTTCTTCATCACGCCTTCCAGGCGCACGATGAAGAACCCGAAGACCTCCGGCCCGATGAAAATGTAGCCGAAAATCATCGAGAGGCCGCCCAGAACGAAGGCGGTGTTGTACCCCATGAAAATGCTGGCGAAGAGCCCCGCGAAGATCAGCAGTATGATGATTTCAGGACTCATGGGGCTTCTCTCCTTGCACCAGCACCAGGGCGGATCGCATCAATTCGGCCACGCCCTGCAGCAGCAGCAGCGCCACGCCGAGCGGCATGACGGTCTTGAAAGGGTAGAGGATGGGCATCCAGTAGCCCTGCATGGAGCGCTCATCCGTGATCCAGGACAGGTAAACGTAGGGAATGAGCTCGTAGAGCAGCAGGCCCCACAGCGGGAAAAAGAAAATCAGGGAAAAAAAGATGTCCACCAGCGCCTGCCGGCGCACGGAGAACTTGCGGTAGAAGATGTCGATGCGCACGTGTTTTTTCTTGTAGAGGGTGTAGCCCTCCCCCAGCCAGAAATAGGTGCCGCCCAGCATGTAGCTGATGTCGAAGGCCCACTTGGTCGGGGCGTTGAACACGTAGCGCATCACGATCTCGTAACCGAGAACGATGGTAAAGATGAGGACCAGCCAGCAGACGATCTTGCCGCTCCACTCGCTGATGGAGTCGATCACCCGGATGATTTTCGTCATGGTGCCATGCCAATCGGTAAGGTAAGGGAAGCCGCAGATCGCCGGGGTGAAGCGGGGTGCGCTCCACCCCGGGGCCCGATTCAGCAGGGCATCATTCGAACTGGGGCGTCATCAGCCCTTTGTACATGTTGTATTCCTTGCGGAATTTTTTCTGGGACTCCCACACCTTGGAGAAGAAGGGGTCCTTGGCGGCCTTCTGGTCCATGAGGGCGACCGCCTTGGCGTAGAGCTCCTTCTGGATCTTGGGGTCGAGATAGTTGATGGTGACCCCTTTCTGCTTGAAGAAGGTCAGCGCCTCGATGTCCTTGGCAATGCTGTTGGTGAGCATCCGCATGGTGGTCATCTGGGCCGCGCCCTTGACGATGTCCTGCAGGTCCGCGGGCAGCTTTTCCCAGGACTTCTTGTTGACCAGGATGTCCAGGATGGTGCTCGGCTGGTGGATGCCCGGGACGAGGAGGTATTTCGCGATTTCGTGGAAGGCCAGGGTCTTGTCCATGCTGGGGATGCTGAATTCGCCGGCGTCGATGACGTTGCGCTGCAGCGCCTCGTAGATCTGCCCGGCCGGCAGCATGACGACCGAGGAGCCGGCCTCGGTGAGGATCTCTCCCCAGTAGCCGGAGGTCCGGAACTTCAAGCCCTTGAAGTCGTCCATGCTTTTGATCGGCTTGTTGGACCACGCCAGGTCCTCGGGCGGGATGATGCCGCAGGGGGCCACGAAGCCGAAATTGTAGGAGGCGTAGAGCTCCTGGTAGAGCGCGAACCCCTCCCCGTCGTACATCCAGGCCAGGTAGGGGACGGCCTCCATCCCGAAGGGCAGGTAGCCGAACAGCGCGCCGGCCGGCATTTTCCCGATCCAATAGGCCGGTGAGGCGTGTGCCACGTCGATATTGCCCATGCGCGCGGAGTCGAACACCTCCAGGGCACCGACCAGCTTGCCGGCCGGATAGCTCTTGATTTCCAGCCGCCCGCCGCTCATCTGGTTGACCGATTCGGCGAAGAACTCCGCCGCCCACTGGATCTGGGTCCCGCCCGGCCAGGCCGAGGCCATCTTCCAGGTGATTTTCTGGGCACTGGCCGACCCGACAGCAATGCAAAGAACCATCACGGCGACCGAAACGGCAATCCATTTTCTCTTGTCCATACCGCGCCTCCCGCTACGTTGGGGTTGATCCGTGCGTCAGAAAAATGCCCGGAATCCGAACAGGCATACCTTCAGGGTTTATGTCGCTCGGCGTATGATTGCGCTGGGTCAAGGAATCCGCGTTCTCGATTTCAGCCTGGGAGAATCGACTGGGGGATGTTTGGGGCTGATCGCAGACAATCCCAATTCGTTCTGTTTTCCGCGTCTTAACAGAGGTTCCCTGGAGCGTCAACCCGATTCGGGGAGCGTTTCGGCCCTGCCCGCGGATCGCCGCGGTGTAGAAAACCGAAGCCTTTTCTGTTATGGAGTCTGATATGGAACCTTCCCGCACAACGCTCATCGAACTGACCGACAAGATCGAGCAGCTGGGCCAGTTCCAGGACCGGGTCGAGTTCCCGGCCACGGTCGAGCGCATCTGGGAAGCGTTCTTGAAAGACGCCCGCAACCTGATCGACATCGAGGGCTGCGCCCTCTTCCTGGTGGGGGACCCCTCGCAGGGGTTCGCGCTCAGCCAGGCCCAGCCGGCCGGCGAAGGGGCCGCCTACCGCAAGGAAATCGAGGCGCAGATCGAATACGGGATCTTCCCCTGGGTCCTCAAACGGCGCCAGCCGGCCCTGACCCCCTCCTTCACCCTCGCTCAGGCCAGATCCGTCATCCTGCTGCCGCTCGCCACGACCAAGAGCACGCTCGGCATGGTCCTGGTCGTGACCGCCCTGCAGGAGAGCCTGGTGACCCAGGAGAACATGCGCCTGCTCTCGGTCCTCTCCCGCCAGTGCTCGCTGGTGATGGAGAACTCGGTGCTCTACGAGAAGCTGCGCAGGGACAAGGAGTCGCTCGAGGTCGCCAACGAGAAGATCCTCTACCTCTCCCAGCACGACGCCCTGACCGGCTGCTTCAACCGCGGCCACGTGAACGCGGAGCTGCCGCGCGAGATCCGCCGCTCCCTGCGCTACCGGCGCGCGCTGTCGCTGGCGCTGTGCGACCTCGACCATTTCAAGACCGTCAACGACTCCTTCGGCCACGGGTGCGGGGACATGGTGCTGAAGGAGTTCGTGCAGTCGGTCAACGAGCTGGTGCGCGATTCGGACTGGCTGGCGCGCTACGGCGGGGAGGAGTTCCTGCTGGTGCTGCCGGAAACGGCGCTGGAGAACGCGACCCGGCTGGCCGAACGCCTGAGGGTGCACATCGCCGCCAAGGATTTCAGGTGGGAGGGGGAAACGATCAAGATCACGGCGAGCTTCGGCGTGGTCGGCATCAGCCCGGACCCCGCCCTCAAGAACGTGGCCGCCGAGACGCTGCTCAACCTGGCCGACGAACGCCTCTACCAGGCCAAGAAAAACGGCCGCAACCAGGTGATCAGCGGGCCGTTCTCTCCCTCAGCGACCGTCCCCGCCTCCCCTCGCGCCGCCGGCGCTGCCAAGTCGACGGTCTGACCGCCTTTATTCCAGCAGTTCGTCCTTCAGCAAAGCGATGACACCCGGTTCGACCCCCGCCGTGTGCACGAGGTAGTCCTCGGCGCTCCCGTAAGCGCGGCGCAGGTGGTCGAGCAGCGCGCGCAGCCGGCTGGCGGGCGCGGTGAAGTAGGGCTCGACCGTCGGGAGGTCCACGTTCAGCTGTCGCAGGTAGTCCGACACGCGCCGGCGCACCTCGACATTGCACCCGTCCGAAAGCCCGTAATCCGCGACGACCGTCGCCTCGGGCACCCCCAGCGCGAGCAGCGTCAGGGCCGCCGCCGCACCGGTGCGGTCCTTGCCCCCGGTGCAGTGGAAGAGCAGCGGCCGGTGGCGCGCCTGCGCGAGCGCGCGCAGGTAGCTCGCCCACACGTGGGCGTGGCGGTCGAGCCCCTCGATGTAGCCCTCGAGCATGAACTGCTCGGAAATCCAGCCGTAATCCCCGTTGCGGATGCGCTCGAACACGGCCGTGGGCTCGTGGTCGCCGTGCTGGACGGGCAGCCGCAGGTAGGCCACCTCCGAGGAGTCCGGGAAGAGGTTCGGCAGCTTGGCCGACTCGGCCTCGGTGCGGAAGTCGCACACCAGCCGGATGCCCAGCTGGCGGAGGGCGGCGAGCCCGTCCGCCGTGACCCGCCCCAGGTTGGCGGACCGGAAGACGGTCCCCCAGCGCACGCGCCGGCCGTCCGCGGCCGCGTAGCCGCCGAGATCGCGCAGGTTGGTGACCCCCTCGACCGGCAGGCAGCGCTCGCCCACGACGACCCCCGGCCCGGCACCGGCATGCAGCCGGAAGAAGACCGGCCGGCCGGGGGCGAGCCCCGCGAGCGTGACGGTGCTCTCTCCCGGAGCAGCCGTTGCGGCCGCCTCGGCCGGGATCCGGTCGGGCGCGGGGCCGCAGCAGACCGAGACCGGCAGGTCGACGGCATCCGGGTTCCAGCGGATGCGAACGGAATCGGGGCACTGCGCTCGACCGTGACGGGGTGGAGCGGAGATGTGGGTGGCACGGTTTCAGTCATTGGCGTCTCGGTTTCACGTTCATGCCGCTTCCACGCTCGTGCCGCGCGCGGCCATGAAGTTCTGCAGGCTTTTCGGTTTGGTCACGGCAAAACGGCTGACCCCTCGTACGTCGATCTTGCAGCCGCAGGAGGCTGCTTCCGCGCGCTTCACCCCACGGCCGACCGCTCGTCGCGGGGCAGTTCGATGACCCCCTCGGCCGCGAGACGGCGGATGTCCTCCGCGGACAGCCCGATCTCCCGGTAGAGCCCGACGGAGCCCTCGCCGATCGCCGGCGGGTCGAGACGCAGGTCGAAGGCGCGGCCGTCCATGCGCAGCGGGATCTTGGGCAGCTTGCCGGTGCCGCCGCCGGGCAGCCGGGTGAGTGCGAGGCTGCCCGACTGGTTCAGGTGCGGGTCTTCGAAGAGGTCTTCGGGCCGCGCCACCGGCGCGACCGGGATGCCCGCCTTTTCCGCCAGCCCCATCAGCTCGGCCTTGTTCAGTGCGGTCAGGCGCCGGTGGAGCTCGGGCAGGAACCACTCGCGCTGCTCGATCCGGCCCTGGTTGGTGTCCAGGCGCCGGTCGGCCGCGAGATCGGCGTAGCCGAACGTCTCGCACATGCGCTGCCAGTGCCGGTCGGAGGTGACCCCGACGAAGACGAGCTCGCCGTCGGCCGTGGTGAAGAGATCGTAGACCGACCAGGTCCGGCCCCGGTCGGGCATGGGCGGGGCCGGCTTGCCCGTGATGGCCGCGATGGCCATGTGCTGGGCCACGAGGAAGGCGACCGATTCGAACAGGCTCGCCTGGATGAGCTGGCCCTGCCCGGTCGCCTGCCGCTGGTAGAGCGCGGCCAGGATGCCGATCACCCCGTAGCTGCCGCCCACGATGTCGGTCACCGAGGCCCCGGCCCGCAGCGGCCGGCCGGTCGGTCCGGTCATGTAGGCGAGGCCGCCCATCATCTGCACGACCTCGTCCAGCGCCGGCCGCTTTTCGTAGGGGCCGGGCATGAAGCCCTTGAGCGAGCAGTAGATCAGGCGCGGGTTGCGGCCGCGGCAGGTTTCATAGCCCACGCCCAGGCGCTCGACGGTTTCCGGCCCGAAGTTCTCGATCAGGACGTCCGCCGATTCGATCAGCCGCAGCAGCAGCTCCTTGCCCGGCGCGGACTTGAGGTCGATGGAGAGGCTTCGCTTGTTGCGGTTGAAGTAAGTGAAGAAGCCGGCCCCGAATCCTTTCAGCCAGCGCGTGTCGTCCCCCCGGCCGGTGCGTTCGACCTTGTAGACGTCGGCCCCGAGGTCCGCCAGGACGAGCCCGGCGGTCGGCCCCATGATGGTGTGCCCGAGCTCCAGGACCTTGATCCCGGCGAGCGGCAGCGGTTGCCGTCTGAAATCATTTTGACTCTCCCCTCTTCGCCCTGTCAGCGGGTCCCCCGCGCCGGCTGTCTTGGTCCCGCGTCAGCCCCATCTGGCGGCCAAGCTTCGAGGCTGCCGCCAGCAGCAGAGTCGCGTGCGATTTGCGGACCTCGGGGGTAAACCGGCTGACGGGGCCGGCGACGGCGAGCGCCCCCACCAGCTCATCCTCATATCCCAGCACCGGCACGGCGATGGCAATGGCATCGGCCGCGCGTTCCCCCAGGCTGACCCCGTATCCCCTGGCCCGGATCGTTTTCAGCTCCTTTAACAGTCTGGGCTTGCTGGTGATCGTCGTTGACGTGCGCCGTGGGCATCCCGGTCTTGGCCAGGACGGTTTCCACCAGCTTCCGGAGGGGAATACGCGAGAATGACTTTACCGGCCGCCCCGGCGTGCAGGTCCATGCGCTGGCCCTCCGGTCATGGCCTGGCGGATCGAGTGCGTGCCTTCTTCACGCGCCAGAACCACCCGCTCCAGCCCCTCGCGGACATAGAGCGTGGCGGACTCGCCGGTCTGCAAGGCGATCTCGCGCAGCAGCGGCCGCACCAGGGGCAGGATCCCGTGGTGACGCTCGAAGACCTTGCTCAGCGCGAACACCTTGGGGCCGGTGCGGTAGCGGCCGGCGCCGTCCGTCACGAGAAAGCCGCGGTGGGCGAGCGTCCCGGCCAGCCGCATGACCCGGTTGCGGGTGAAGCCGGTCGACGCCACGATCTCCTTCGTGGTCAGCTCGGGCGCCGCCAGGAAACACTCGAGGATGTCGAGCGCCGCCAGCACGGCATCGACGTGGCGTTCGGTCTGGCGGGTGGGGCCGCTCATGCGCAAAGTCCCTGCCGCGCGTTCAGGACACGGGTCATGCGGCCGGGCAGGCGGCGGCCGAGCAGCTCCTCGTAGCGCTCCACCACGCGGCAGAGCGCCGGCAGGTCGATGCCTGTCGGCACCCCGATGCGCTCGAAGAGGTTCACGGCGTCCTCGGCCGCCACGTTGCCGGACGCCCCCTTGACGAACGGGCAGCCGCCCAGTCCGCCCGCGGCGACGTCGAAGGTGGCGACCCCGGCCTCGTAGGCCGCCAGCATGTTGGCGAGCCCCAGGCCGCGGGTGTCGTGCAGGTGGATCGACAGCGGGAGGTGCGGGACGGCGGCGCGGGTGGCAGCGACCAGGCGCCGGACCTGGAAGGGGTCGGCCATCCCGGTCGTGTCGGCGAGGTTGATCTCGCCGGCCCCGGTTTCCGCCAGCCGGGCGGCCATCTCGACCACCCGTTCATCGGGGACGGTCCCCTCGTAGACGCAGCCGAAGGCGCACTGGATGCCGGCCCGCACGCGCACGCCGGCGGACACCGCCCGCCGGATCAGCTCGAGCAGGCTCGCGAACGCCTCCGCGGCGGGTCGCTTCACGTTTTTCAGGCTGTGGGCGTCGGAGGCCGAGGAGGACATGCTCAGGTGCCCCATGCCGCAGGCGAGCGCGCGCTCGAGGCCCTTGTCGTTCAGCACGAGCGCGGTGACGACCACCTGCGGGGCCATCTCGCGCGCGGCGCGGATGACCGCCTCGGTGTCGGCCATCTGCGGGACGATCTTCGGGTGCACGAACGAACCGACCTGCACCTGCCGGAACCCGGCCGCCGCCAGCAGCCCGAAGAGGGCCAGCTTGTCCTCCAGCGGCAGGACCTTCTGCTCGAACTGCAGCCCGTCGCGCAGGGATTCGTCCTCGAGCAGCAGGGTCATGGCGGCCTCCGTCAAATGGCTACTGTGTATTCATTTATAATGCAGTGTAGCCAGATGCGCTCGCACCTGTCAAGCGGTTTTCACCGGGGCCGAATTGACTTCCCCGCAGCGGGCCATTATGACTGCCGGAGCACAGAAGGTGGACCTGTTTCAAGCGGCCCGTCGACGGCCGCGGGAGCTCATTGCATGACGGATTTCTGGACCTGGTGGCAGCACCTGCCCCAGCACATCAGCCCGGTCATCTTCCAGATCGGCTCGTTCAAGCTGCAGTACTACGGCCTGATGTACCTCGTCGCCTTCGGCATCACCTACGCGCTGGTGCTCTACCGGCTGCGGCACGAGGAGCGCTTCGCGGTCACGCGCGAGCAGGTCAACGACCTGACCACCGTGATCATCCTCGGCCTGATGATCGGGGCGCGGCTGGGCTACGTGGTCTTCTACAACCTGCCCTATTTCCTGAGGCACCCGCTCGAGATCGTGCTGCCCTTCGAGTTTTCCAACGGCATCACCTTCACGGGCATCTCCGGCATGTCCTACCACGGCGGCGTCATCGGCATCCTCGTCGCGGCCTGGCTCTACACGCGCAGAAACGGCATCGCGCTGCGCGACGTGGCGGACCTCTACGTCCCGTGCATCCCGCTGGGCTACACCTTCGGCCGGATCGGCAACTTCATCAACGGCGAGCTCTACGGCCGGGCCACCACGGCCCCGATCGGGATGTTTTTTCCGCTGGCGCCGGACAAGGTCCTGCGCCACCCCTCGCAGCTCTACGAGGCGTTTTTCGAGGGGATTTTCCTGTTCGCGGTCATGTGGAGCATCCGCAAGGTGCGGGCGCCCCGGGGCGCCATGCTGGGGTTTTACCTGATCGGCTACGGGCTGGTGCGGTTCTTCATCGAGTTCTACCGGGAGCCGGATGCGCACATCGGCTTCGTCGTGAGCGTGTTGTCGATGGGGCAGCTGCTCTGCGCGGGGATGATCGCGGCCGGCGTCCTCCTGGTTCTCTACCTGAAACACCGCGCCGCCGCATGAGTGCGGCCCGGGGCTTCAGGGCCTCGGCGCGGCCCTTGACGACCACCAGGGTGACGTCGTCCTCCTGCTCGGCCCGGCCACGAAACCCCTCGAGCGCTTCGAGAACCGCCTGCACGATGCGCTCGGCCGACTGGTCGCGGTGGGCCCGCAAGGCATCCTCCACCCGGGCCTTGCCGAACGCCTCCCCTTTCAGGTTCTGGGTCTCCCAGATCCCGTCGGTCCCGATCAGCACGATGTCGCCGGCGCCAAACCCCGCCCGGGCCTGGTCGGTGTAGCGGAAGGCCTCATCCACCCCGAGCGCCATCCCGGGGCCGCCCAGCTCCTCGCAGGCGTCGGCCTGCACCCGGTAGAGCAGCCCCGGGTCGTGGCCGGCCCGCACCCACTCCAGGCGGCCCGCGACGGGGTCGACCTCCAGGAGGAAGAGGGTCACGAAGCTGTCGCTGACCCCCGTGTCCCGGCAGAGCAGGCGGTTGACGTCGCCCACCCGCTCCGCCATCCCGCCCGGACGGTCCAGGCGGCCGCGCAGCAGCGCGCGCACCGTGGTCATCAGCAGGGCGGCCGAGATGCCGTGCCCGACCACGTCCCCCACCGCCGCGCACAGTCGCAGGCCCCCGGCCGGGTCCGCCAGGGGGATGTAGTCGAAGTAGTCCCCGCCGGTTTCCTGGCAGTAGACGCTGCGGCCGGCGATGTCGAGCCCCGGGATCGCCGGCGGGCCGGAGGGCAGCAGGTTCTGCTGGACCTCCATGGCGAGGCCTATGTCGCGTTTGAGCGCGAGCCGTTCCCGGAGCTGGCGGGTCATGCGGTTGAAACTGCGGGTCAGCTCGCTCACCTCGTCCCGGCCCGCGACCGGCAGCGGGTCGCCGAACTCCCCCCGCGACAGCCGCAGCGCCTCGTTCGACACGCGCCGGATGTCGGCCACCGTGCCGGCGGTCGCAAAGCGGATCAGCGCGACGATCACGGCGATGATTGCCAAGACGTAGAGGGCGAACCCCCACCGGAAGCGCACGATCGGGGCCAGCACCTCGTCGCCCGGGGCGACCATGACCAGCACCCAGGGGGCCTCGTGGAGGTGGAAGAACCCGCCGACCTCGGCCGGCGGGTGGCCCGGCCCCATCACCGTTCCGGAAGGGGCGGACTGCATCGCGCGGTAGATCGCGTTCTCGAGCGGGTCGTCGGTCTCGGCCAGCGCGGCGTGCCGCCCGGGAACCGTGCAGACCAGGACGGCCCCGCTGCGGTCCACCAGGAAGGCCTTGCTGCTCTGCCACCACCCGGATTCAACGACGCCGCGGAAGATGTAATCGAAGTTGGCCGTGACCTCGAGCCGCCCGAGGACCCGGCCCTGGTCGTCCAGGAGCACCGAAATGAGGTTGACGGTGCCGTGCTGTCCACCGGCATCGAACACCGGGGGGGTGATCTCGCGGATCTGACCGCTGTGGAAGCGACGATTGGGGCCGGGATGCCCGGGTGCCCGGCTACGGCCGGGGTGCGCATCCGGCGGCCCGTTCCCGGGGGCGGAGGCCCAAATCAGCCGCACATCCTGGATGCCCTCGTGGCGGGACAGGTGCTCCAGCGCCCACTGGTGATAGGCATCCGAATAGCTCGTTCCCGCGGCCTCGTGGACCAGGCGGATGCCGTCCTTGATGCGGGCGAGGTGCATGTCCATCTCGTGGGCGGCGCGCTGCAGCTTGAGGATGGAGGCCTCGCGCCACTGGTCGAGCAGCATGTCGCGGGCATAGAAGAAGCCGGCGGTGCCCATGCCGACCAGCAGCAGCATGACCGGGAGGATCAGAAACACGGTGAAGCGCTGCTTCAGGCTGGCGGGTCGAAAGGCCATGGTCGTCCTCTGCGATTCCGGGCGGCCCCGCGGGAGGGGGATGGCTCTCACATAGATCCTGCCGCCTTTGTTGGCAAGAGGCTGGGGATGCCTTGTGAACCGGCGGCCCGATTTGCTATAGAGGTCCATCCACGCTCGCGCGCAGGTGGAAACATGACTCGACCCGCAGACGAATGCCCGGAGCGAAGATGCGCCTCGAGGCGAACCATATCTCCTACCGCTACCCGAACGCCGAGGGGGAGGTCTTCAACGACCTCAGCCTGTGCGTCGAGCGCGCCGGGTTCCACGCCCTCTTCGGCCCGTCGGGGGTGGGCAAGACCACGCTCGCCCGGATGCTGGCCGGCGCGATCGCCGGCTTCGACGGGGCCGTCCATCGCGACGGCATCCGGCGGGTGCTCTACACCTACAACCTCGAACGCCTGCCGGGGTGGTCGAGCGTGCGCGCGCACCTGGACGCGGTCGCGCCCGCCGGCGCCCGAGTCGCGCCTGCCCGAGCTGATCGACGTCTTCGGGGTCGCGGAGCCCATCGACGCCCGTTTCGGCCGGCTCTCCCTCGGGCAGCAGAACCGGGTCAACCTCATCCGCTATCTCCTGCAGGACTTCGACCTGCTCGTCATGGACGAGAGCCTCGCCAACGTGGACGAAGCCACCCGCGAGCGGATCATCCTGAAGATCAAGGACCTCTTCCCGGAGCGGTGCTTTCTCTACATTTCGCACAACGTGAGCGAAGTGGCGAAGTACTGCGACCAGGTCCTGGTGCTGCGCGGGCTGTCCCGGGCGCCGCAGGTCGTCTCCGTTCAGGGCCGGGACCACCGCAACGGCGCGCCCCCCGACCCGGCCGCGCTCGAGCGCGCCGTGCTGGAGATCGTGCATGCTGCATAGGCGCCTCTCCCAGTTCCTGCTCATCTACGGCCTCGGGTTGGCCGGCCTCTTCGCCCTGAAGTACACCCTCGGGCTGTCGGACTACGTCATCCCCCCGCCCGGCGAAGTCTGGCAGACCGCCCGGGCCTATGCCCTCCCCTACTGTCTGGCCGTGCTCAACACCTTGGCCGTGGCGATCCTGGGGCACGTGTTGTCGATCGCGCTCGCCGTGCTCGTCGCCATCGCCGGCCGCCTGACCGCGTGGGTCGGCGCCTTCATCCGCACGGCCGCCTACAACGTCCAGGCCTACCCGATCGTGGCGGTGGCGCCGATCATCTTCATCCTGCTCGGAGACGGTCTGCTCTCGCGGCTGCTCATCGCCGCGATGATCTGCTACTTCCCGCTGCTCCTGTCCTTCATCGGCGTCTTCTCGGAGCCCGTGCGCGAGATCGAGCACTTCTACGACGCGACCGGCCGCACGACCTGGCGCCTCCAGGTGCGGATCCGCGCCTTCGAAAACATGCACAAGCTCGCCACGGTCGTCGTCGGCAGCGCCACCATGGCCATGGTGGGGACCATCGTCGCGGAGTTCATCGCCGCCACGGCCGGGATCGGCTACACCGTCAGGGTCGCGCTCTACCAGAGCGACCTGGCGAAGATCCTGGTCGCGCTCTTCCTGATCGGGGTGGGGACGTCCCTCTACCTCGTCGCCCTGGAGTGGCTCGGGGCGGCCCTGCAGCGACGGCTCAGGCAGGGGTGAGACGAAGGGAATCTCGGTGTTTCGGTGTTTGGGTGTTTGGTGTTTTGTGAAAATGGCATCGTGCTGCGGAGACCAGCGAGGCGGGGGATGCGGTTCCTTTTGACCTTCTGCTGGGTGGTCGTGGCGTTGGCGTCGAGCGGCTGCGGGCAGAAGCCGGCGGACGTCGCCGAGGTGAGCTACCGGCTCAAGTGGCTGTACAACGTGAGCACGGTCGGGGACCTCTACGCGGAGCGGCAGGGGTATTTCCGGCAGAACGGCCTGAAGGTGAACGTCAAGCCGGGCGGCCCCGAGCACGACGCCTTGAAGGAGCTCGAGCTCGGCCACGCCCAGTTCGGCGTCGCCTCGGCCGACCAGGTGCTGCGCGCCGCGGCCAAGGGGTCGCCGGTCGTCGTCCTGGCCCAGCTCTTCCAGGTCAACCCGCTGCACTGGATCTACCGGCCCGACCGCACCCCGTTCGCGGGCCCGGGGGACCTGAAGGGCAAAACCATCGGGGTCACCTATGGCGGCAACGACGAAACCGTGCTGCGGGCGCTGCTCGCACGGCATGGCATCGCCGAGGGCCAGGTCACGCTCTTCAGCGTGCGCTACGACTACACCCCGTTCTACGAAGGCCGCGCAGCCTTCTGGCCGCTCTACCTCAACGCGCAGGCGCCGATCATCGCCGCGAAGCTCGAGAAGGCCGGCGAGCCGTACGCCTTCATCAGCCCGGACGCCCTCGGCGTGCGCTTTGTCGCCAACTCGGTCGTGACCACGCGCGCGATGGTGGAGCGCCACCCGGACACCGTGCGGCGTTTTCTCGACGCGCTGCTGCGCGGCTGGCGCGAAGCGCTCGACCCGGCCAACGAGGAGGCGGCCGTCCGGGTGCTGCTCGAGGCCGACCGCGAGACGCCCGCGGCCGTGGTCCGGCGTCAGCTGCCGGTGACGCGTGAGCTGATGCTGCCCCCCGGGGCGTCGTTCGGCGCGGTCGACGCCGCGGCCTGGCGGCAGACCGAGGAGATCATGCGCACGCAGGGGTTGATCCCGCAGCCGGTGGACGTGGGGAAGCTGCTGGTGCGTGGTGAGGCTTTATCACGTGTTCGGTGTTCGGTTTCATGTGTTAAGCGGGCCATGACGCTCGGCGTCAGGTTATCAGCCAGTCAGCTTTCTGTGGGAGCGGCTTCCAGCCTCGACGTCGCGGCTGGAGAGCCGGCTCCCACAGGGCCGTCCCAAGGGGCTCTTCGATTCCAGTCCGAGCGTCCACACATCGTGTTCAAACGACCGGGCACGCGTTGACAGATCAAGGTGAGGGGGCTGAGTACGACATGAACGACCTGGTCGCAGTGGTCACGGGCGGGACGCGCGGGATCGGGCTCGCCATCGCCGAGGCGCTTGCCCGGCGCGGCGCGTCGGTCGGCGTCACGTACAGCCAAGACGACCGGTCGGCCGAGGACGCACGCCGCCGCCTCGCGCCGCTGCTCGCCGCCGGGCGCCGGCTGACCGTCCTGAAGGGCGACGCCGGGGACCCGGCGGTCACGGCCGCCCATCACCGGGAGGTGGTGCGCGAGCTGGGCGCGCCCACCGTGCTCGTCAACAACGCCGGCATCATGCCGCAGGCCGCCTTCGAGGCGCTCACGGTCGCGGACTGGGACCGCACGATCCGGGTCAACCTGAGCAGCGCCTTCTACTGGTGCCGCGAGGTCGTACCCGGCATGAAGCGACTCGGCTTCGGCCGCATCGTCAACATCTCCTCGATCGCCGCGCGCGGCGGGGGAGTCATCGGCCCCCACTACGCGGCGTCGAAGGCGGGCATGCTCGGCCTCACGCGCTACGGGGCGCGCGAGCTCGGCCCCGCCGGCATCACGATCAACGCCATCGCGCCCGCGTTCATCGAGGACGCCGGCCCGTTCACGGAGTTCGACGCCGGGCAGAAGGAGGCCCTCGCGGCCAAGACGGCCCTCGGCCGGATCGGTCGGGCCGCTGACGTGGTGCGGGCCTTCGAGTACCTGCTGGACTCCCCGTTCGTGACCGGGGTCTGTCTGGATGTGAACGGCGGCGCCTTCATGATCTGATGGCGTTGCGGGAAGCCCAATATCTGCGTTGCGCTGCATCTCGCGGGCGCTGCGGCGTACTCCCCAGTACGCCTCGCGCCGCGAGATTCGCGCCGCCTTGATCTTGGGCTTCGCGCAACGCCATCCGCTTATCCAGGAGGAGTGCGGCGGCTGGCAACGACGTTAGCCCCCTGCCGCAAACGTTGCCCGGTTCATGTTACCTGTTATGGTTTCCGCCGACCGTGGATGTCCCGGCCGACCGGGCCGATACCGAGTTCTCACAGCGAAAGGAATACGACCATGAGCAAACGCAGTGATCTGATGACCAAGGGCCCCGAGCGCGCGCCGCACCGCTCGCTCCTGCGGGCGGAAGGGTTCACCGACTGGGAGATGGAGCGGCCGATCATCGGCATCGCCAACTCCTTCAACGAGATCATCCCGGGCCACTCCCACCTCGACAAGCTGGTGGACGCGGTCAAGGCCGGGGTCTACGCCGCCGGCGGGACGCCGGTGGTCTTCAACACCATCGGGGTCTGCGACGGGATCGCCATGAACCACGTCGGGATGAAGTACTCGCTGCCCAGCCGCGAGCTCATCGCCGACTCCCTCGAGATCATGGCCATGGCCCACCCCTTCGACGGCCTGGTGATGATGGCCTCCTGCGACAAGATCATCCCGGGCATGCTGATCGCCGCGGCGCGGCTGAACATTCCGTCCATCTTCCTGCCGGGCGGGCCCATGCTGCCCGGCCGCGTGCTGGGAAGGGACACCGGGCTCGACAAGGTCTTCGAGGCCGTCGGCCGCTACAAGGCCGGCAAGATCTCGGGCGGCGAGCTCAAGAAATTCGAGTGCGCCGCGTGCCCCGGCGCCGGCTCCTGCTCCGGCATGTTCACGGCCAACACCATGAGCAATCTCTCCGAGGCGCTCGGCATGACGCTCCCGCTCGGCGGCAGTGCGCCGGCCGTCTACGCCGACCGCATCTGGATCGCCAAAGAGACCGGCCGGGCCGCCGTTCAGATCGTGAAGAACCGGATCCGGCCGCGCGACATCATGACCCGCGAGGCCTTCCACAACGCCATTGCGACCGACATGGCGCTCGGCGGCTCCACCAACAGCGCGCTCCACCTGCCGGCCATCGCCTATTACGCCGAGGTGGACGTGACCCTCGCGGACTTCGGCCAATTCACGGACAAGACCCCGCACCTGACCTCGCTCGCCCCGGCCGGGCCGCACCACGTCGTGGATTTCTTCCACGCCGGCGGCATCCCCGCCGTCATGGCCGAGCTGCGCAAGGGCGGGCTGATCCACGAGAAGTGCCTGACGGTCTTTGGCCTGCCGGTCGGCAAGATGCTCGACGCCATCAAGGCCGGCACCCGGGACAGGGCGGTCATCCGCACCCTGAAAGACCCGGTCCACCGCACCGGGGGGCTGGCGGTGCTGAAGGGCAACCTCGCCCCGCAGGGCGCGATCGTCAAGCAGGCGGCGGTGGCGGAGGAAATGCTCAAGCACAGCGGCCCGGCGCGCATCTTCCACTCGGAGGAAGACGCCTTCAAGGCCATCGTGGCCGGCCGGATCCGCAAGGGCGACGTGGTGGTGGTCCGCTACGAGGGGCCGAAGGGCGGCCCCGGCATGCAGGAGATGCTGTCCCCGACCTCGGCCCTGGCCGGCATGGGCATGGACAAGGAGGTGGCCCTCATCACCGACGGACGCTTCTCGGGTGCGAGCCGCGGCTCGGCCATCGGACACATTTCGCCGGAAGCCGCCGCCGGCGGGCCGATTGCCGCGCTCAAGGAAGGCGACACGATCGAGATCGACATCCCCGGCAAGAGCCTGAGGGTGCGGTTGTCCCAGCAGGAGATCAAGCGCCGGATCGCCGCTCTGCCCGCGTTCAAGCCGAAAATCCGGACCGGGTACCTGGCGCGCTACGCCGAGCTGGTCTCCAGCGCGGACAAGGGTGCGGTGTTTCCGAGATAGGGGCGGTGTTTGGGTATCTGGGTGTTTCGGCTAAAAACCCGAATACCTAAATACCCAGACGACCAGAGTCATCGTCCCGGGGGGGGTTGCGAACGGTGGTGGGCTGGGTCCAGCGATCCAGCCCGCCCTCGTAGAACCATTTGTCGGTGAACCCGCGGCGGGTGGTGAAGGTGGGGTTCTCGGACCACAGGATGAGCTGCTCGTAAGCGTCGCGCAGCCGGCGGAACAGGGCCGCGTCGCCGCCCTGGTCGGGGTGGTGCTTCTTGGCCTGGCGCCGGAAGGCGCGTTTGATGATCTGCTGCAGGTTGGGCGAGTGCAGGTCCCGGTTCCGCAGCTTGAGGGTCGTCATCGAGCGCGCCATGCGCGACGGCTCCCGCACCTCGAGCGGGCGCACCGAGTTGACGTTGCCGTCGGTCGGCTGCGCCTTGCCCAGAATGATCCGCGTGGCGACGTAGCGTTTCTTCGTGCGCCGCACCTCTTCCCACCAGGCGTTCCCCAGGAGGTTGAACATCTTGCAGAAATCGTCGACCGGCTTCTTGCCCTTCGCCCGCGGAAAGATGAAGCTCACCAGGTCGACCGCACCGTAGGGCAGCATGTCGAGCACGATCAGCTGGTCGGTGAAATAGAAGGTGGCGTAGCGGATCTGGAGCGTCTGCAGCAGCCCCGTTCGGATATTAAGGTTGTGGCGCAGCTTGCGGCGGCACTCGATCGAGCAGTAGCGCCGGCGCTTCATGTTCTCGGTCGTGCCGCAGGACAGGCACCGGCGGATGTTCCCGTTGCCCGCTATGACTGAATATGAATTCGCTTTGCGGTCCATGGCAGATCACGTTGCTTGAGAAAACAACAAGACCCGCCATGGTATCATCCCTCGGCGTTTCAAGGTCAAAGCCTTACGCGGGCGAGGATGCCCCCCACGCTCCGTTTTGGCGAAATCCCGGGGTGCGACGAGATCGAATGCGGTTGGCGGTCCGGATCAGATGTCGCCGAGGGCGATCGGGGCGACCTCGACCTCCCGCAGGCGAATGGCGCGGCGCCGGGCTTCGTCCTCGGTGAACGCGCCCGGGCCGTTGCCGGAGCTCGCCTCGAAATGGGCCAGCGCCAGCTGCAGGGTGTGGTAGTCGACCTGGACCTCCTGCCACCCGAGGTAGTGCAGCCGCTGGGTGGCGGCGTCCGGGTCGATGTTGGGGTCTCCGGCAAGGATTTTTGACAAGGTCTTGAGCAGGCTGTCCATCAGCGAGGCGTCCGCCCCTTTTTGGACCAGCCGGTCGATCAGAACCTGATTGACGTTGTCCATGCGCTCTCTCGGTTTGGTGAGGATCCGGCGCCCCCCATGTCACGCCACCCGCCGGCAGCTGCGCGCCGCCGATCACGGGCGAGAAAGGGAAGGGTTGTCGACCGCCGGAAAGGAGATGTTTCAAGCATATGCCGGAAGCGGTTGTGTGTCAATGCGGTGGAGGGTACAATATGTTGACGAAGGCGCGCCTTTCGTGCGCTCATGCCGATTGCAGAAGGTGCGTTTCGGCTTGACAGAACGGCTTCTTTTCACAATGATGGTCGGCAATTGTCACCACCTGACCACCCCGTTTTGACGGGGTTTTTTTGCGCCTGCGAGTCGACGTGAGATTTGAGACCATACCCAATCTGATGGCGGTCCTGAGCGGGATCCTGCTCACGGCGGCCTTCCCCAAGATCGATCTCGCCGCGCTGGCCTGGGCGGCATTCGTGCCGTTGCTCTGGGCCGTCAGGAATGCCGGCCCGCGGGAGGCCTTCCGCCGCGGCATGGTCTTCGGCATCGCCCACCACCTGTCGCTGCTGTACTGGCTGGTCCCGACCATGACCGTCTACGGACACCTGCCCCTGCCGCTGGCGGTCGGGATCCTGTTCCTGTTCGCCTCCGTGCTGAGCCTGGTGTTCACCGCACCCTGTATCGGCGCCCTCGCGCTCGCCGGCCCCGGCCCCGCCCGGCTGCTGGTCGCCTTCCCCGTGCTGTGGACGGCCTCGGAGTTCCTGCGCTCGTTCCTGTTCACCGGCTTCCCGTGGGGGCTCCTGGGCTATTCCCAGTACCGGCACCTCCACCTGATCCAGATCGCGGACGTGCTGGGGGTGTACGGCATTTCGGCCCTGGTCGCCTTGGCCGGCACGGCCCTGTTCCTGATCGTCGCCGCTCTGGCGGGATGGGACTGGCAGGGTCAAAAGATCTCCCGCCGCCTGGCCGTCGGCGGCGGCGCGGCGGCGCTCGCCCTGGCGGCGGCGGCCTGGGGTTACGGCGGCGTGCGCATCGAGCAGATCGACCGCCTGGCCGCCGAGGCGCCGAAGATCAAAACGGCGGTCGTCCAGGGGAACATCGAGCAGTCGGAGAAGTGGGACCCGGCCTTCCAGGCCGCGACCATCGAGAAATACCTCAAGCTGTCTCTGTCCACACAGGCGCAGGCCCCGGACCTCATCGTCTGGCCCGAGTCGGCCGCGCCCTTCTATTTCCTGGCCGAGGGGCCGCCGACCCGCGCGGTCATGCAGGGGGTGGCCGCGGCCGGGACGAATTTCCTGATCGGCGCCCCGTCCTTCGGGCTCAAGGGCCAGAAGGCCGACTACTACAACAGCGCCTACCTGGTCGCGCCCGGGGAGATCCTGGGCAAATACGACAAGGCCCACCTGGTGCCGTTCGGCGAATACACCCCGTTCAAGGAGTACCTGCCCTTTCTGGGGAAAATCGTCGAGCACGTCGGCGATTTCAAGGCCGGTCCCGAAGGTCACACGCTCGCGCTCGGGGGCCGCAAGCTCGGCATCCAGATCTGCTACGAGGTCATTTTCCCGGAGCTCGCGCGCGCCCAGGTGCGCAACGGGGCGGGGCTCCTGATCACGATCACCAACGATGCCTGGTACGGGCAGACCGCCGGGCCCTATCAGCACTTCATCCTCGCGGCCATGCGGGCGGTGGAGAACCGGCGCGCCCTGGCGCGTGCGGCCAACACCGGCATCAGCGGCTTCGTCGACCCGGTCGGCCGGGTGCTCGACGCGACGCCGCTGGAGGTGGAGGCCGCGATCGTACGGCCGCTGCCCCTGATGGGGGCGGAGTCGATTTACTCCCGCCACGGCGACGTGTTCGGCTGGGCCTGCCTCGGCCTCGCGATACTTGCGGTCGCACGCGGTTGGCGGGGCAGGCGCCCCGCGACCTCCGCCGGCACGTGTTGCGGTTGAGCTATTCGCGCTTAGCGTGTAAACTGTAACGAATCTTAACCCCAAGATCAGGAGGATCACGCCATGTCTTACGAAATCAAGCAGGCCCTGAAGGACGCCGCCAGCAAGCTCGACAAGGTTCGAGGTTGTCTTTGACCTGGAGGGAATGGAGAAACGGCTGGCGGAAATCGAGCCCATCCTTGCCAAGGAAGGGTTCTGGAACAAGCCCGACGAGGCGAAGACCGTCCTGAAGGAGCGCACCAGCCTGAGCAACCGGCTGGAGCGGTTCCGCAAGCTGGCGGCCGAGGTGGAGGACAACCAGGCGCTGCTCGAGATGGCCGTGGAGGAGTCCGACGAGGGGACCCTGCGCGACCTCGGGCGGCAGGCGACCAGCCTGCTGGCCATGGTGGACCGCTTCGCCCTCGAGCTGATGCTCGACGGCGAGGACGACGGGAAGAACGCCATCGTGTCGATCAACGCGGGTGCCGGCGGCACCGAGGCCCAGGACTGGGCGGAAATCCTCTTTCGCATGTACACCCGGTGGGTCGAGCGCAAGGGGTACCAGCTCGAGCTCATCGACTACCAGCCCGGCGAGGAAGCCGGGATCAAGAGCGCGACCTTCACCGCCTCGGGCGAGAACGCCTTCGGCTATCTCAAGTCCGAGGTCGGGGTGCACCGGCTGGTGCGGATCTCGCCCTTCAACGCGAGCGGCAAGCGGCACACCTCGTTCGCGTCGGTCTTCGTCTACCCCGAGCTCGACAACGAGATCGTGGTGGACATCGAGGAAAAGGACCTGCGCATCGACGTCTTCCGCGCGAGCGGCTCGGGCGGCCAGCATGTCAACAAGACCAGCAGCGCGGTGCGCATCACCCACATGCCGAGCGGCATCGTGGTGCAGTGCCAGCAGGAGAAATCCCAGTTCCGCAACAAGGAGCTCGCCCTCAAGGTGTTGCGCGCGCGCCTCCACCAGCGCGAGAAGCAGAAGCAGGATGAGAAGCTCCAGGAGATGCACGACAGCAAGGAGGACATCGCCTGGGGCAACCAGATCCGCTCCTACGTGCTGCAGCCCTACCAGCTGGTGAAAGACCACCGCATCAACCTCGAGATCGGCAACGTCAACGAGGTGCTCGACGGCGGGATCGACCCCTTCATCGAGGGCGTCCTGCTCGCCCGGGAACCGCGCTCCGCCCGGACGGCCTGATGCGCGACGACGAGGCGCTCGCTATCCTCTCCCGTTTCTACGACCCGGTCTCCCGGGCCTTCGCCCTCTTGAAGACGCACGGCGAGCTCGTCGCGGACAAGGCGCTGGCGGCGGCCGCGACGGTCGGGCACCTCCAGCCCGACCTGGGCTTCATCCGCAGCGCCGCCCTGCTGCACGACATCGGGATCTTCCTCACCCGCTGCCCCGGGCTGGGCTGCCACGGCACCGAGCCCTACGTGCGCCACGGGATCCTCGGGCGCGAGATCCTGGACGGGCTCGGCCTGCCGCGCCACGCGCTCGTCTGCGAACGCCACGTCGGAGCCGGGATCAGCGCTGACGAGGTGCGCCGCTTCGACCTGCCGCTGCCCGTCCGCGACATGCTGCCCGTCTCCATCGAAGAGCAGCTCGTCTGCTACGCCGACAAGTTTTTTTCGAAGAACGGCAGCGGCGAGGCATGCGAAAAATCGGTGGCGGACATCGTGGTCGGGCTGCGGGCGCACGGGGAAGAGCAGGTCGCGCGCTTCCTGGGATGGGTGGAGCGGTTCGGGGACGCGCCGGGTTGATGATCGCGGCTGGAAAGCCGCTCCCACAGTGAAGTCGGGTAATCTTTCCCCTGACCCCTTGTACCTTGGGGCATGGGGTCAACGGTTCACGGTTCAATGGTTGAAACGGCTCGGGGCATGCAGTCTCACGCGAGCATCGAGGATCCAGAATCGAGTATCGCGCTTCACTGGGCCCCTGAACCGTGAACCCTTGTCCCCTCGCCTATTTCACCAGCCCGGCCAGCTCCAGCAGGAAAAACGCGATCGCCCCCATGACCGCCGTGGCCGGCAGGGTCAGCACCCAGGCGGCGACCATGTTCCCGGCAACGCCCCAGCGCACGGCCGACAGGCGCTTGGAGGCGCCCACCCCCAGAATCGAAGCCGAGATCGTGTGGGTCGTGCTGATCGGGGCCCCGAACTCCGACGCGGCGAAGATGACGCCCGCCGCCGCGGTCTCGGCCGAGAACCCGTGCACGGCTTCCAGCTTGAAGATCTTGTGCCCCATGGTGCGCACGATTTTCCAGCCGCCCATGGCCGTCCCGAGCGCCATGACGAGCGCGCAGGAGACCTTGACCCAGCCCGGGACGCTCAGGTCGGGGATGTGGTGCCCCGCGAACAGGGCGAGCGTGATGATCCCCATCGTCTTCTGCGCGTCGTTGGTGCCGTGGCTGGTCGCCATGAAGGCCGACGAGACGATCTGCAGCTTGCGGAAGGCGGTGTTCACACGCCCGGGGTGGGCACGGCGCAGCCCCCAGAAGAGCGCCAGCATGAGCAGGTAGCCTGCCAGGAACCCCGCCAGGGGCGAGAGCACGAGCGGCAGCAGGACCTTCTCCGCGATCGACGTGAGGTTCAGGGCCGCTGCCCCGCGATAGGCCAGGGCCGAGCCGATCAGCCCCCCGATCAGGGCGTGCGAGGACGAGGACGGCAGCCCGAGGTACCAGGTGAACAGGTTCCAGACGATCGCGCCGAGCAGCGCGCTCAGGCTGAGGGCCTGGCAGCCCCTCACCACCTCCGCCTGCACGATGCCCTTGCCGATCGTCTGGGCGACCTCGGTCCCGAGAAACGCGCCCACCAGGTTCAGCACCGCCGCCATGAGGACGGCCGTCCGGGGCGAGAGCACCTTGGTCGACACCACGGTGGCGATCGCGTTGGCCGAGTCGTGCGCGCCGTTGGTGAAGTCGAAGACGAGCGCGACCGCGACGATCACGGCCAGGAAGAGAACGGACTCAGGCATTTTTCAGCACGATCCCCTCGATCGCCTTGGCGAGCTGCCAGGTGCGGTTGAAGGCCTTTTCGATGCGGTCGTAGACGTGGGTCCACTTGATGATGTCCATGACCTCGGCCGGGGTGGGGTCCGGGTTGTCGTAGAGCTCGCCCAGCCCGCTGAGCAGCAGCATCTCGCACTCCTTCTTCAGGTACTTCACCCGCTTCACCGTCTCGGTCGCGTCCACCTTGCGGTCCAGCATGCCGACCATCGTCCCGACCGCCAGGACCATGTCCTTCAGGTTGGAGACCATGCGCTGCGCGGGGAAGCGCACCCGTGTCAGGCCGTAGACGCAGATGCGGTTGGAGATGGCCTGGATGTGGTTGAGGATGGTCTCCTGCGAAACGTTGATCTGGTGGATGTCCTCCCGGTCGATCGGCGTGATGAACGTGGTGGAGAGCTGATGCGAAATCTCCCGGTTGATGACGTCGCCCTCCGACTCGAGGCGGTTGATCATCTGGCCGCGCACGTCCATCTTCTCGAACTCCTGCGCCATCGAGTGGAGCAGGTTCATCGCCTCGACGATGATCCGGTTCTGTTCGCGGAAGAGGTCGAAGAACTTCGGGGACTTGGGAAAAAGATTGAATGGCATGGGTCCACTCCTTGATGCAGCCGTGACGGTTGCGCACTGGTCCACAGGGGAGCGGAGAAGGGAGGGGCGAGGGCGGACTCTTTTCTGACGGCCCCGCGCCCCCCGGGACGGCAGGGCGCGGGGATATCCGTCGGATCACCAGCCGCGCACCAGGTAGTCGTGGATCGAGTTGGCGGCGTTGCGCCCGGCGCCCATGGCCAGGATCACGGTCGCCGAGCCGGTGACGATGTCGCCCCCGGCCCAGACGCCCTTCTTCATCGTCTTGCCGGTCTTGGGGTCCGCCTCGATGTAGCCCCAGCGGTTGACCTTGAGGTCGGGGGTGGAGCCCGTCAAAAGCGGGTTCGCGCCGGTGCCCACGGCCACGATGCAGAGATCGCAGTCCAGCTTGAACTCCGAGCCCTTGACCGCCACCGGGCGGCGCCGACCGGAGGCGTCCGGCTCGCCCAGTTCCATCTTGAGGCACTCCATCCCGACCAGCCGGCCCTTCTCGTTGCCGAGGTAGCGCACCGGGGTGCTCAGCAGGAAGAACTCGATGCCCTCCTCCTCGGCGTGGTGCGCCTCGGCCGCCCGCGCCGGCATTTCGTCCCGCGACCGGCGGTAGACCAGGCGCACCCGGTCCGCGCCCAGGCGCATGGCCGTGCGCGCCGAATCCATGGCGACGTTGCCGCCCCCGAGCACCACGACGTCCTTGCCGCGCGGGATCGGGGTGTCGACCTTGGGGAAGAGGTAGGCCTTCATCAGGTTGGCGCGGGTGAGGTACTCGTTGGCCGAGAGCACCCCGATCAGGTTCTCGCCCGGGATGTTCATGAACTTGGGCAGGCCCGCGCCGAGCCCGAGGAAAATGGCCTGGTAGCCCTCCTGGAACAGCTCGTCCAGGGTGACGGTGCGCCCGACCACGGCGTTGCATTCGACCTTGACGCCCAGCCGCTCCAGGAAGTTGACCTCCTGGGCCACGATCTCCTTGGGCAGCCGGAACTCGGGGATGCCGTAGAGCAGCACCCCGCCCGGCTTGTGGAAGGCCTCGAACACCGAGACCTCGTGGCCCTTCTGGATCAGGTCGCCCGCGACGGTCAGCCCGGCCGGCCCGGCGCCGACCACGGCGACGCGCTTGCCGGTGGGGGCCGCCTTGGGGGGCAGGGCGCCCGTGCCGTGGGCCCGCTCATAGTCGGCCACGAACCGCTCCAGGTTGCCGATCGCCACCGGCTCGCCCTTCTTGGCCAGGATGCACAGGCCCTCGCACTGGCTCTCCTGGGGGCAGACCCGGCCGCAGACGGCCGGCAGGCTGTTCTGCGTCCACACATTCCGGATGGACTGGGTGAAATCGCCGTCCTTGATGAACCGGATGAAGCCGGGGATGTCGATCCCGACCGGGCAGCCGTCGACGCAGCCCGGGTTCTTGCACTGCAGGCAGCGCGCGGCCTCCTCTTTGGCCATCTCCGGGGTGTAGCCGGTCGGCACCTCGGCAAAGTTACGGGCCCGCACCTTCGGGTCCTGCTCGGGCATCCTGACGCGCCCCTTCTTCGGCTTCTTTTCCTTCGTGGTGACTTCTTCCGCCATGTATCCTCCCGTTCACGCCGTGCCCAGGCCGGCAACCGCCGGCGAGATCAGACCGTCCCCGGTGCTTCCCCGGTTCCGCGCATCATGATTTATGCCACGACTCTTCGAGCATGCAGAACTCGTTGTGGCACTGTTTCTCGTCCTCGCAGTAGGCCTGCAGGCGCAGCATCAGCTCGTCGAAATCGACCTGGTGGCCGTCGAACTCGGGGCCGTCCACGCAGGCGAACTGCGTCTTGCCGCCGACGGTCACACGGCAGCCGCCGCACATCCCGGTGCCGTCCACCATGATGGGGTTGAGGCTGACGAGGGTCGGCACCTTGTACTCCGCGGTCAGCTTGGAGACGAACTTCATCATGGGAACCGGCCCGATCGCCACGACCAGGTCGATCTTCTCCTTGTCCAGGATGTCCTTCAGCGCGTGCGTCACGAACCCGTGGCGGCCGTAGGAGCCGTCGTCCGTGCAGACGTGCAGCTCGTGGGAGGCCGTGCGCATGAAATCCTCGAGAATGAGGAGGTCCTTGTTGCGCGCGCCGATCACGGCCGTGACATGGTTGCCGGCCTCCTTCATGCCGCGCGTGATCGGGTGCAGCACGGCCACTCCCGTGCCCCCGCCCACGCAGACGACCTTGCCGATCTTCTCGATGTGGGTGGGCTTGCCGAGCGGCCCGATGACGTCCTGGTAGCCGTCGCCGACCTGGAGCGTCTTGAACAGGGCCGTGGATTTCCCCACCACCTGGTAGATCACGGCGACGATCCCGCGGGCCGCATCCGTGTAGGCCATGGTCAGGGGGATGCGTTCGCCGTTCTCGTTGGCCTTGAGAATCACGAACTGCCCCGGCTTGGCCTTGCGGGCGATCAGGGGCGCCTCGATCTCGTTGAGGACCACGGTCCCCTGGGACATTTCCTCGCGTTTGACGATTTTGAACATGAAGACCTCCGTGCTGCGGATCTCGTTTGGCGAATATACTAATTTTCTCAAAATAATATGGACTGACCGCGCCCCCTCACCCTAAACCCTCTCCCCCAATTCCGGGGGAGAGGGCAGGGAGAGGGAGTCTCCGCATCAATACAAATACACACAGCTTAGTAAGCGTTGGAACGAGCGGGTATGTTCTCAGATTGACCGGGCAAAATCAAGCCACAACTTCGGGCAGAATCTTCCCGGGACCGGGTCGGCGGCACGCCACGGTTGGGCATTACGGCAGGGCGTGATAAAGCATAAATATGGACCTGTTCGACAGCCACTGCCATCTGGACGACCCCGCCTACGAGGCGGACCTGAACACGGTTTTCGATCGGGCGCGGGCCGCCGGCGTACGGCGCCTGATGAGCGTCGGCACCACGCTCGAAACCTCGCGCCGGGCGCTCGCTTTGGCCCGTCGCGAAGACGGGGTTTACGCCTCCGTCGGCGTCCACCCGCACGATGCCCACGCGTGCACCGAGGAGATTATCGACGAGCTGACGGCGCTCGCGCAGGACCCGCGCGTGCGCGCGTGGGGGGAAACCGGGCTCGACTTCAACCGCATGTACTCGCCCCGCGACCAGCAGGAACGCTGGTTCGTGCGCCAGCTCGAGGCCGCCGCGGAAACGGGCCTGCCCCTGATTTTCCACGAACGCGACAGCGACGGCCGGTTCCTCGAGCTGCTCGCAACCTGCCCGCCGCCGCCCGGAGCCGCCGTCGTGCACTGCTTCAGCGGCAACCGCGGCGAGCTCAAGCGCTACCTCGACCGGGGCTACTACATCGGGATCACGGGCATCGTCACGCTGAAGGAGCGGGGCGAGCCCCTGCGGCGCCTGGTGCCGCTGATCCCGCGCGACCGCATCGTCGTGGAAACCGACGCGCCCTACCTGACGCCCGACCCGCAGCGCCGCCGCAGCCGCCGCAACGAGCCGGCCTTCGTCGCCTCGGTGCTGCAACGCGTGGCCGAGGTCCGCGCGGAGGACCCGGAAGCGCTCGCCCAAGCGATCTTCGCGAACACCTGCCGCCTCTACCGCATCGCCCCTTGACACTCCCACCCCAGGTTAGGGGACGTTCGTTCCGAACATGCTATGCAATTTCAGAACGAACGTCCCCTAACTGGGGTGGGTAAGGGATCAGTAGAGGAGGTAATGAGCGCGGGTGGGGTGGAAGCGCTCGAGGCCTGCCTGCCAGGCGGCGGCGACGGCGCTGGGGTCTTGGCCCTCCTTGATGGCCTGGAGGGCGGCCCGCGACCCGAGGAGCGTGAGCGCGCGGTCGATCTGGAACTGGGTCGGGTAGAGGCGATAGAGCGTGCTCAGGACCTCCACCCCCATCCCCACCGAGTCCAGCCGATCGCGGTCGACGACGCGCAGCCACACCCCTTCGCAGGTCTGGCCCGTGTATGGTCCTGACGCCGGGGTGAAGCGCACGGCGCTGAAGTCGACGCCCGGCACGTTGCGCGCCCGCAGCTCGTCCGCGAGGCGCTCGGCCTCGATCCACGGCGCGCCCAGGAGCTCGAACGGGGTCGCGGTCCCGCGCCCCACGCTGACGTTGGAGGCCTCGCTCAGGGCCACCCCGGGGTAAAGCACCGCCTGGGTGAGCGAGCGCAGGTTCGGGGACGGGTTCACCCACGGCCGGCCGGTCTCGTCGAACCACATGTCCCGCCGGTAGCCTTTCATCGGGACCACCGTGAGCCGCGCGCCGATGCGGTTTTCGGCGTTGAACATCCGCGCGAGCTCGCCCAGCGTCATGCCGTGGCGCACCGGCATCGGGAAATACGCGGTGAACCCTTTCAGGTCGCCGTCCAGGACGGGGCCGGCCACCGCCGCGGCGGTGATCGGATTCGGCCGGTCGAGCACGAAGAACTCGATCCCGCGCCGCGCGGCGGCCTCCATGGCATAGGCCATCGTGCTCATGTAGGTGTAGAAGCGCACGCCCGCGTCCTGCACGTCGAAGACGAGCGCGTCCAGCCCCTTCAGGCTTTCCGGTTTCGGGCGCAGGCTGTCGCCGTACAGGCTGTGCACCGGGAGCCCGGTGGCGGCGTCGCGGGTGTTGCCCACCTTGGCGTCCGCTTTGCCCGACAGCCCGTGCTCGGGCGTGAAGATGGCGGCCAGCTTCACCCCCGGCGCCTGGTGCAGCAGGTCGATCGTGCGGCGGCCGGCGGCGTCGAGCCCCGTGTGGTTGGTGACAACCCCCACCCGTTTACCCCAGAGCGGGGCGAAGCGCTCGGCGCTCAAGACGTCCACCCCGGCCATGAAGCCCGGCTCCGGCCGGGGCCGTGCGAGCGCCGCCGGCGAGGAGGCGGCCGGCGCCGGGCGTCCGGTGGCCGCGACGACCAGGCCGAAGACCCGGTCCCGCAGCGCGTCCCCGTGCGGCTCCCCGTCCGGGTAGACCCGGCTGCTCAGCACCACGAGGTAGGTGCGGGTGGCGGGGTCGACCCAGAGCATCGTCCCCGTGAACCCCTTGTGCCCGAACGAGCCGGCGGGCAGCATCTCGCTCCAGTTCCCGGCCGGGGAGCTGAGGGCCCAGCCCAGCCCGCGCGCGGGCAGGCGGCCGGCCGGCGACTGGGGGGCGGTCATCGCCTGCACCGTGGCCGGCTTCAGCACACCCCCGCCGCCGTCCAGGAGCGCCTGGGCGAAACGCCCGAGATCGTCGGCGGTCGCGAACAGGCCGGCCGCCCCGGACACCCCTCCCATGCGCCGCGTGTTCGGGTCGTGCGGGACCCCGCGGCTGCCCTCCATGGTCGGTGCCAGGCGCCCGTACAGCGCCGGCCCGGGCGCGAAAACGGCATCCCGCATCCCCAGCGGTTCGAAAATGTGCCTGCGCGCGTACACGTCGATCGGCTCGCCGGACACGCGGCGCACCAGTTCGGCCAGGACGACGAAGTTGAGATCGCTGTAGTTGAATGACGTGCCGGGCGGCTGCGGCAGGCTGTCGCGGGCAATGCGCTCGAGCGCCGCCCGGTACCCCGACCAGGGCGGCTTGAGTGTGAGCCCCGGCCGCAGCCCGGAGTAGTGGGTCAGCAACTGGCGGACGGTGATGCGCTCCTTGCCGCCGCCCGCGAACTCGCGCCAGTAACGCGCGGCCGGGTCGTCCAGCCCCAGCCGGCCGGATTCCACGAGTTGCATGACGGCCGTGGCAGTGGCCACCACCTTGGTGAGCGAGGCCAGGTCGAACACGGTGTCCGGGGTCATGGGGGCGGGATGGGCGCCGAGGCGCCGGTGGCCGAAGGCGCGGCGCAGCACGATCTCGCCGTCCTGAACCACCAGCACGACCGCCCCGGGGGTCTCCCCGGAGCGGATGGCGGCTTCGACCGCCTCGGGAATGGCGGCGATGGGCTCGGGGAGCAGGGCCGCGGCCGCTGCGGCGCAGAGCACGACGGCCGCCGCAACCAGGCCGCCCAGGCACCAGGCCAGTCGAAGTTTCAAGGCGTCTCCCCGCGCGGGATCAAAATCGTTCTGCCAGCACGTTGTTGAACTGTCTGCCCCCGGCTACCGGCCGGTGGCCGCAACCTCCACGCTGGCCGTGCGGATCTCCTTCTTGAGCGCCTCGGCCGAGTAGACGTTGCCCGGGTTCCAGAGCATCCAGCCGTGGGAGCCGAAGAGGTCGGACGCCTTGATCTGGTCGCCGATCTCCTTGCCGACGAAGGGCCGGCGGTCGAAGGCGTAGTCCTTGAAGGCCTGCAGCCACGGCCGGAAGCGCACGGACGCTATCTTAGTGCGTTCCTGGGCCCGTTTCAACGAGAGGTAGACGATCTCGTGCGGATGCTGCACGGGGTTGCGGTAGCCCGGGATCCCGAACTGGAAGCCCGACGGGTAGAGCATCGGGCAGAGGTAATCCACGGCCGCCGCGATGGGATCGAGCTTCTGGCCGATGTCGGTGTCGTTCAGGTTCCAGCAGACGTAGCCGAAGATGTCGGCCGCCAGGAACACGTTGTAAGGCGCCAGGCGCGCCCGCGCCTCGTGCAGGAACCCGGCGATGGCGCCCACGCGGCCCTCCTCGGTGCTCGGCTGCGAGAAGCGCGGGTTGCGCGAATCCGGGAAGCGCACGTAGTCGAACTGGATCTCGTCGAACCCCATGCGGGCGGCCTCTTCGGCGATCTGCAGGTTGTAGGCCCAGACCTCCTTGCGGAAGGGGTCCACCCAGCCGAGGTGCTCGCGGTCGCGCCAGACCTCGCCGCCCGGGGTCTTCACGGCGAGCTCCGGCCGCGCCGTGGCGAGCAGGTCGTCCTTGAACACCACGATGCGCGCGATGGTGTAGATGCCGCGCTCCTTGAACAAAGCGATCAGCGCGGACGGCTCCCGCACGGTGATGATGCGCTGTGCGCCCACCTCGGAGGCCAGCGCGACGGAGCTGCGATAGGGGATCATGCCCCGGTCGCCCTTCACGTCGATGACGAGCGCGTTGAGCTCGGTTTCCTCGATCATCCTGAGCGCCGGATCGCGCAGCGCTTTCGACCCGACCCCGTAGAAGGAAAGGTAGAGCGCCTTGGGGGAAAACGGCGTCAGCTGGATGTCGACGACGCCCTCGGGGGCGGGGTCGGCCAGCACCTGCTCGACCCGGTTGTACCCGGCGGCCCGCACCGCCAGCGTCCCGGTGGCCTCGGCGAGCGCGAAGACGCCCGGCGCGGAGGCCTTCAGCGGCTTGCCGTTCAGGACGGCCGCCGCGTCCGGGATCGGTCGGCCCGTGTGCCGGTCGAGCACGTTGACCGTGATGCCCTCGGCGGCCTGCCCGCAAACGGTTGAACCCCACACGGTAACGACGACGGCCAGCCAGGCCCACACCCTACTGCTCGGTCTCATGACGGTTCTCCTTCCCGGTGCTGGAACGCAATCCGGTTGACAGAATGGACTCGAACGCCTTCCCCCGGTCGGTGTCGGCCAGGAGAAAACGGGGCAATGCCATGCGCGGGTCATCGCGCCTGAGCGGGCGGCGGTCGATCGAAAATGCGGCCCGGTAGCCGGCTTCCGATGCCTTGGCCATCAACCAGGGATCGTAGATGCCGAAGGGCCAGGCCAGCAGCTCGACCTTGACGTCGAGCTCCTTTTCGAGCTTCTCGCGCGACTTGGTCAGCTGCATGTGCACGAGCTTCTCGAACTCGGCTGCCGGCAGACGCTCGCGTTCCTTCTTGAAGTTGGGGTGCCAGTAGGTGTGGGACTGGAAGTCGAAGAGCCCGGTCGCCTTGAGCTGGCGCAGCTGGTCCCAGGTCATGGCGTACGATGCGTTGGACACGGCCGACGGGTAGACGAAGAGGGTCATCGGCGCGTTGTATTTCCTGAGCAGGGGCAGCGCGACCGTGAAGACCGAGACGTGGGCGTCGTCGGCGACCAGCGCGACGCAGCGCCGACCGGGCGGCACCCCCGCGCCGAAGGTCATCTCGAGCGCCCGGCCGAGCGGAACGATCTCGACCCCGTTGTCGCGCAGGGCCTTCAGGTGGCTTTCGAACACGGCGGTGGTCACGGTCATGCTGTCCGCGACCACGGGCCCGAAGCGGTGGTAGAGCAGGATCGGCACCCCGGTCTCGGCGTGGCTCGCGGCAACGGCCCCGACCAGGAGGAGGCACAGGCAGGCGAACGTCAGAAGGGATCTCATGAGGGGTATATCGGCCGGTCCGGCCATTAGTTAAGTGGCGGCGGCCTGGGAGCGGTTTCGGTGCCCGGCCGGCGGGAGTGCTTGACGAGGGGGGAGGCGGGTGTTAGGGGTTGGGCTGCTTGAATTCGCCGCATTTGCCGAGTAACGGGAGTTACCCGCGGAGGGAACCGCACGGATGCAGATCGAACTCCAGGAAATCTCGAAGGCGTGGGGCGAGGTGCGGGCGGTGGACCGGGTGAGCTTCACCGCCCGGGAGGGGGAGCTGCTGGTCGTGCTGGGGCCCTCCGGCTGCGGCAAGTCCACGGCGCTGCGGCTCGTCGCGGGCCTCGAAACGGTCACCTCCGGCCACATCCGCATCGGCGACCGCGAGGTGACCGACCTGCCGCCGGCCGGCCGCAACGTCTCCATGGTCTTCCAGTCCTACGCCCTCTTCCCCCACCTCAACGTGGCCGAGAACATCGTCTTCGGGCTCAAGGTGCGCAAGCTCGAGGCGGCCGAGCGCCAGCGCCGGCTCGAGCGCGCCGTGGAGCTGCTGGGGCTGCAGGGGCTCCTGCAGCGCAAGCCGGCCGAGCTCTCGGGCGGCCAGCGCCAGCGCGTCGCCCTGGGCCGCGCGATCGTGAGCGAGGCGCCGGTCTGCCTGATGGACGAACCGCTCTCCAACCTGGACGCCAAGCTGCGGCACGAGATGCGCCGCGAGATCCGCATGCTGCAGCAGCGCCTGGGCATCACCATGGTCTACGTCACCCACGACCAGGTGGAGGCCATGACCATGGCGGACCAGATCGTCCTGCTGAACGCCGGGCGGGTCGAGCAGTTCGCCCGCCCGGAGGAGCTCTACACGCGACCGGCCACTGTTTTCGCGGCCGGGTTCATCGGCACCCCGCCGATGAATCTGCTGCCGCTCGACCATCCCGACATCGCCGCATGGGCCCGCACCGGTCTGGCCGGCACCCTGCCGCAGGCCCCGCTCGACAGCCTGGTCCTGGGCGTGCGGCCGGAGAAGATCGCGCTCGCCGAGACGGGGCTCGCGGCCGAGGTGCTCAGTCTCGAGTACCTGGGGGCCGACAGCCTGGTCGCCTGCCGGGCCGGGGGGCGCGAGCTGATCGTGCGCCAGGCGGGACGCGTGCGGCTCGCGGCCGGGGAGCGGGTGCACCTGGAGTGGCCGCCCGACAAGAGCCATTTCTTCGCGGCCGACACCGGCCGCCGCGTTGGGGAATGAGCGGACACAGAACACCAAACAACCAGATACCCAAACACCCAGACACCCAAAAAGGAGGGGCGATGAAACGGTTCACGAGAGCGTTGCTGGCGGTAACGGTGCTGCTCTGCCTGGGCGGGGTCGCGCAGGCGGTCGATCTCAACATGTACTACCCGGTGGCCGTCGGCGGGCCGATCACCAAGGTGATCGACGACATGATCGCCGAGTTCGAGAAGGCCAACCCCGACATCAAGGTGAAGGCGGTCTACGCGGGCAACTACGACGACACCCGCGTCAAGGCGCTCGCCGCGCTCAAGGCCAGCCAACCCGTGCAGCTGAGCGTGCTCTTCTCGATCGATGTCTTCGAGCTGATCGACCAGGACGTGCTCGTGCCCTTCGACGAGGTGGCCGCCTCGGCCGAGGACAAGCAGTGGCTGGCCTCTTTTTATCCGGCGCTGATGGCCAACTCCAAGGCCAAGGGCAAGATCTGGGGCGTTCCCTTCCAGCGCTCGACCATCGTCATGTACCACAACAAGAACGCCTTCAAGGAGGCGGGTCTCGACCCCAACAAGCCGCCGGCCACCTGGGACGAGATGGTCGCCATGTCCCAGAAGCTCGTCAAGAAGGACGCCTCGGGCAACGTCACCCGCTGGGGCGTGCAGATCCCCTCGACCGGGTATGCCTACTGGATGTTCCAGGCACTCTGCATCCAGAACGGCCAGGAGCTCATGAACCCGGACGGCAACCGGACCAACTTCAGCCACCCGGACGTCGTCGCCGCCCTGCAGTACTGGCGCGACCTGGCGGCCAAGCACAAGGTCATGCCCGAGGGCACCGTCGACTGGGGCACCCTGCGCCAGAAGTTCCTCGAGGGTGCGACGGCCATCATGTGGCACACCACGGGCAACCTCACTGCGGTGAAAGAGGGCGCCAAGTTCGACTTCGGCGTCAGCCTGCTGCCGGCCAGCAAGCGCCGCGGCTCGCCCACGGGCGGCGGCAACTTCTACATCTTCAAGAAGACCTCCCCGCAGGAACGCGCGGCGGCCATGAAGTTCATCAAGTTCATGACCTCGCCCGAGTTGAGCGCCCGCTGGTCCATTGCCACGGGCTACGTGGCGACGAGTCAGAACGCCTACGACACCAAACTCCTGCGCGACTACGTGACCGGGTTCCCGGCCGCGGCCGTGGCGCGCGACCAGTTCCCGTACTCGGTCGCCGAGTTCTCGGTGCACGAGAACGCACGCGTGAAGAAGCTCCTGGACGACGCCATCCAGAGTGTTCTCGCGGGCGGCAAGGCGCCCAAGGATGCGCTCGGCGCGGCCCAGCAGCAGGCCGAGCGGGTGTTGAAGGAGTACAGATAAAAACGTGGACCCGTTAACCCGTTCGCCCGTTGACCCGGCTGATCAAACCGTTATCCCGGGTCCACGGGCCACGGGCAAACGGGTCCACGACCGTCGAGCCGTGAACCTTTTGCCCCACTTCGTTCTCCGGTCAGCCGGTCGCGTAACGCATCGGAAGCTGAATCGCACATGCGCCTGAGCCATAAAACCGCCGGCTGGGTCTACGCCTGGCTGCTGCTGCTCCCGGCATCGGTCCTGATGGTGGCCTTCACCCACTACCCGATCGTCGGGGGCATCTTCGCGAGCTTCTTCTCGACCGCCAAGCAGGGGCGCGCCAGCCGTTTCGTCGGCCTGGACAACTACCGCTACATGGTCGAGGACCCGGTGTTCTGGCAGGTGCTGGGCAACAACTTCATCTACGCCCTCGGCACCATCCCGGTCAGCGTCTGCCTGGCGCTGCTCATGGCCGTGTGGGTCAACGGCAAGCTGCCCGGCCGGGGCATCGTGCGCGCGGCCTACTTCACCCCGACCATCCTGCCGATGATCGCCGTGGCCAACATCTGGCTCTTCTTCTACACGCCCCAGATCGGGATCCTCGACAGCATCTGCGGGCTGTTCGGCATCCCCAGCCGCAGCTGGCTCGGCGACCCGGCCACCGCGCTCGGCTGCCTCATGGTGCTGGCCATCTGGAAGGACGCCGGGTTCTTCATGATCTTTTTCCTGGCCGCGCTGCAGGGCATCTCGCCCGAGCTCGAGGAGGCCGCCGTGATCGAGGGCGCGGGCCGGTGGTACTTTTTCCGCCGCGTGACGCTCCCGCTCCTGATGCCGACCACCCTCTTCGTGCTGGTCAACTCCACGATCAACTCCTTCAAGCTCGTCGACCACATCTTCATCCTGACCAAGGGCGGGCCGGACAACGCCTCCTCGCTGCTGCTCTACTACATCTACGAGGTGGCCTTCGGGTTCTGGGACACCGCCTACGCCTCCACCCTCACGGTCGTGCTGCTGCTGATTCTGGGCGGGCTGGCCGTGACCCAGTTCACGTACATCGAGAAGCGGGTGCACTACCAATGAGACACCGAGCGGGGGCGAACGCGATGCCGGAGCTGAACGAACGCGCGCGCCGCGACGGCATGATCCGCGCCGCGGACTGGGGGCACACCCTGGAGGCGGTGGCCGCCTGGCTGCTGGGCTTTCTGTGGGCGGCCCCGCTGCTCTACGCGGGCTGGGCGGCCTTCCACACGATGGACTTCGTCAGCCGCTTCGACCTGCTCTCGCCGCTCACCCTGGACAACTTCCGCGCGGCCTGGAACGTGGCGCCCTTTGCCCGCTATTTCCTGAACACCTTCCTGCTCGTGACCATGACGCTCACCGGCCAGATCATCCTGTGCACGCTCGCGGGCTACGCGTTCGCGCGGCTCGAGTTCCCGGGCAAGGAAACGGCCTTCATCCTGGTGCTCGTGCAGATCATGATCATGCCGGATGTCCTGATCGTGCAGAACTACCTCACGACGAGCCGCCTGGGCCTGGTGGACACCATCCTGGGGATCGGGCTGCCCTACATGGGGTCGGCCTTCGGCATCTTCCTGCTGCGGCAGGCGTTCAAGCAGGTGCCGCGCGAGCTCGAAGACGCCGCGCGGGTCGAGGGGGCGGGGCGACTGGCGATCCTGATGAAGGTCTACGTGCCGCTGGCGCGGCCGACCTACCTGGCCTACGGCCTGGTCTCGGTCAGCTACCACTGGAACAACTTCCTGTGGCCGGTGGTCATCACCAACTCGACCGACACCCGGCCGCTCACCGTGGGGCTCTCGATCTTCGGGGCGCCCGAGTCCGGCGTGAACTTCCCGGTCATCTCGGCCGGCACCCTGCTCGCCGTCTCCCCGCTGCTGATCGCCTTCCTGCTGTTCCAGCGCCAGTTCGTCCAGAGCTTCATGCGCTCGGGCATCAAGTAGAAGCCCGTCACCAAAAGAGCCGCGCAACGCCGGATCACGGCCCGCGACGCAGCTTTTTCAGTCTCCGACCTGCCGGGTGAAGGCCTCGACAGCCTCCCGCAGCATGCGGCGGATGAAGACGTCCTTGTCGCCGTCGGCGAGTTGAGAGTAGGCGGCGTATTCCGGGTGGGAGCTGTTCAAGGCGGGGGGACGCCGGAGGGCCTGCTGGGTGGTTTCGAACTGCCGGATCAGCTCGATCATGTCGACGACCGCGCCCGGAGCATCGTCCAGCCAGCCGATGCGGCGCATCATCTCGAAGCGCACCTGGTCCGCGAGCAGGAGATGGACGTCCACCACCCGCATCTGCTCGTCGTTGGACAGGTAGAAGAACTTCGCGGCCGGCCCCAGATCGAGCGCCCCCATGATGAGCTCGTAGAAGGCGGTCGAGCTGGTCTCTCCGGGCTGGGCCAGGCTGAGGATGACCTTGTCCGGCAGGTCCGCGATGCGGGTGTGGGCCCCGAACGCCTCGCCGAAGCGCTTCTGCCAGGGCCCGAAGCTTTTCTGCTCGAGCGCCTTTTCACGGAAGGCGTGCAGGTCGACGACCTTGGTCATGTCCGATTTCCTCTCCCAACCTACAGAGGGTTGCAGCTTGCCACGCCTGCCCAGGGCGCGTCAAGCCGAGCTGCGGTCTTGCCGATCCGACCACTTTTCTTTATGCTCCGCACCGTCCAGCAACGCCCCTCTTTCCCGTTTCCCCCTCCCCTGTGCTGCGGGAGCGGGTCAGGGTGAGGGGGCCGGACGAGCCCGTCATCCCTGAAAGGACACGCACATGGAGATTTTAGGCCCCATCCCGGTCGAGCTCGATGTGGACAAGGTGCAGAAGAAAATTCACGCGCCCAAGCGCACGGATATCGAGGACATGGTGGCGCTGGCGCTCTCGCTGGCCGAGCCCCGCGCCGCGTTTGCGGCCGCCTATGTCGACGAAAAGGGCGCCGACGAGGTCGTCATCGCCGGCAACCGCTTCCGCAGCCGGGTGCTGCGCAAGAACCTGGACGACGTGGGCCGGGTGTTCCCGGTGGTTCTAACCGTCGGCCCGCGGCTGGAGGCGGCGGCCGACAGCGCGGACATGCTCGCGCGCTACTACCTCGACATGATCGCCAACCTGATCCTGGCCGAGGCGCGCCACCACCTCATCCGGCACCTCGGCAAGCGGTTCGGCGTCGAGAAGCTCGCGTGGATGAGCCCGGGCTCGCTGCAGGAATGGCCGCTCGAACAGCAGCGGCCGCTCTTTGCGCTCCTGCCGGGAGTCGAGGATCGGCTCGGGGTCCGCCTCACCGACAGCTGCCTCATGCTGCCACGCAAGTCGGTGTCCGGCATCTACTTCCCTTCGGAGTCGAGCTTCTTCAGCTGCCGCCTCTGCCCGCGGGAGCGCTGCGAGAGCCGCAAGGCGCGCTATGACGAGGCGCTAGTCAGGGAATACGGCATCGACCACTGACGGGTGGTTTCCGGTGTTTGGTGTTTCGTGTTGGGGTGCTTAGCGCGGCATGATGCCCGGCGTCTCGGTAACCGCCAGCTCGTTTGCTTTTCTGGGACAGGCTTCAGAGCCTCGATCGTCGCGGCTCAAAGTCGATCCGACAGGGGAATGATCTGCAGTCGTTACTTGGATGACGGCGCCTGCTTAACGACCCTCTCCCCCGCGGGTGGGAGAGGGCGGCTGAGGGGGCGATCAGCCTTGCCCCTGCGACGAGCCTCGCCTTTGGGAGCGTCGGCTGTGCGTGCGGCCGGCCCGTATAGGCGCATCCCGAGCAGCCCGACTTCGAACAGCAGGTAGAGCGGCAGGGCCATCATGGCGAGGTTGAAGGCGTCCGGGGTGGGGGTGATGACGGCGGACACGATGGTGATGAAGAGGATGGCGTAGCGCCGGTTGCGGGCAAAGGTCGCGCGCGGGACCGCGCCGATCCGCCCGAGCAGGATCATCGCCAGGGGGAGCTCGAACAGGATCCCGAACCCGAAGACGAAGACCAGGCAGAAGCTCACGAACTTTTCCACCGAGATGAGCGCCTCGATGTGCGGGCCCTCGAATTCCAGCAGGAACTCGACCCCGTACGGCAGGCTCAACCGCACGCAGAAGAGCACCCCCGCGTAGAAAAGCACCACCGACGCCAGCCAGAACCCCCGCATCATCCCGGCCGAAAACGCCGGGAACAGCGGCCGCATCCCGGCCAGCACCGCGTAGAGGATGTAAGGGAAGCTCAGAAACACCCCGATCGCCAGCGCGAGCACGAGAAGGGTGAAGAACGTCTCGGGGATGCCGAAAGCCGCGAGCTTCACCGCTGTAAGGCCGCGCAGGTACCGCAGCACCGGTTCGGCCATGTAGTAGCCGGCGACCGAAAGCAGGACGACGACCCAGCCGATCCGTATGAGCGAGGTGCGCAGGGATTTCAGCGCACGGTAGACCCGGTCCTCGCCGTCCGGGGCCGCAGCCCCGGCAGCAGAGGCCGGCGCTGCCATGGCGATGAGTGCAAAGGTGAACCGCATGCGCGCAATTTCGCACGCAGGCCCCAGGCCGTCAAGGGATGCCCATTGCCTGAATGATCGCCAGACTCGCATGCGAGCGGGACCGGGGCGTTGGCCGCGCTCATGACTTTGAAGATGTCGGTGTTGTCGATGTGCCTGCTGAAGTCGGCGGCGATGCCGTAGTTTGGGGGGACGGACTGGTTGTTATTGTCATAATGTTAGCCGACGATGGGAATCCGGTTACTTTTCGAAGGGGCCAGGCTGTTGCATTTTGGGCACCACCATGGCAGCTTGAAACACGAACGGGGAAGTCGGTTGGATATCGTCTTCAGCGGAGGCGACTGCAGCGCCCGCGCGGGGATGCCGCCTCCCGGCGGGTTCTTATCACTCAAACCACGGAGAGCTGACAAATGTACACCTCATTCAAGCCGATCGAACGAGCATTGATGGGACCCGGGCCTGCCAACGTTCACCCCCAGGTATTGGTCGCATTGTCGAAGCCGACGCTGGGGCACCTCGACCCGCAGTTCATCGAGCTGATGGACGAGATCAAATCGCTGCTCAAGTACACGTTCAAGACGCAAAGCGAGCACACCTTCGTTCTGTCCGGTCCGGGATCGCTCGGCATGGAAACGTGTCTCGTGAATCTCGTGGAGCCGGGTTCGAAAGTGGTGGTCTGCGTTGCCGGGTATTTCGCCAACCGGATGACCCAGATCGTTGCGAAATTCGGCGGCAACGTCGTGGTGGTGAAAGACGACTGGGGCCGGGCGGTCGATCCGCAGAAGCTCGAGAGCGCGCTGAAGAGCAACCCCGACACCAAAGTGGTCGCATTCGTTCACGCCGAAACATCCACGGGCGCCTTGTCGAACATCAAGCGGCTCGCAGAGATCGCGCATAAAGCCGGTGCGCTGGTGATTGCCGATGTGGTCACCTCTCTCGGCGCAGTGGACGTCTACGTCGACGACTGGCAGCTCGATGCGGTCTACTCGTGTTCCCAGAAGGGATTGGCCTGTGTGGCCGGAATGTCCCCGGTCAGCTTCAGCGAACGGGCGGTGCACTTCATCAAAAACAGAAAGACGCCGATCCAGAGCTGGTTCAGCGACCTCACGCTTCTGGAAGGCTACTGGAATGGCCCGGGCAAGCGGGCCTATCATCACACCGCGCCCAGCAACCAGTATTACGGGCTGCATGAAGCGCTCATGATTTTGAAGGATGAGGGGATCGAGAACGCCTGGAAGCGTCACAAAGAGAACAGCGCGAAGCTGATCTCGAAATTGAAAGCCCAGTTGGGGCTCGAACCGATTGTCCCCGAAGGCGAGCGAATCCCGCACCTGCTGACCATCAAAGTCCCGGAGGGAATCGACGAAGCCAAAGTCAGAGGCGAGCTGCTCTCCAAGCACAATCTGGAGATCGGCGCCGGGTTGGGGGAACTGGCCGGGAAAGTCTGGCGCATCGGGTTGATGGGCTACAACTCGAACGAAAAGATGGTCGATTTCTGCGTGAATTCGCTGAAGGACGTCTTGAAGAAATAAGGGCCGATGGGGTCAGACCGCAATGGCAGCAATCGTAAAAGGGTTTGCGGTGCCGATGGCCAGGGCCATGTCCCCACCGTCCTTCTGGACAGGGATAACTTCTCTTATCCCGTAGTTGAGGGGATTTCCGAAACCATTGAGCGTCACCGGCACCCAGTGCACGCCGTCACAGCTCTTCCACAAGTCTCCACCCCCGAATAGCTTCTTCATCAACTCCAGGACCTGCGGCGTAAGACGGCTGTTGATGATGGCATCCACTATGCTCGGAGGAAACGCGAGATCCTCCGATGCATAAACGGACAGAAAAAATCGAAAGAGATCAGGATTCTTCTCGAGCGCTCCTATGACAAACACGCTGAGGTCGAATGTCCCCACATACAGGCAGTTCTTGTAGACGTTCATGTTCCAGGCATAGACATTGAAAGGGTTGCCGAACCCGGCGCCCATTCCGCTCAGGGGGTTGCGGGGGTTGGGGCCGCCGTCTATGGGGTCGGAGGCTTTCTTGGCGCCAACGATTAGCTCGGCACGGTCATCCTTGTCGATCCTGATGATCTCGATCGGCCTCGTGCCTACCACTGTGCCTTCTTTCATCACCATTCCAATGCCGACCGCCGTACCCAGATAGAGGTGATCGTCGAAGACAGCCATGGTCATGCCGTATTGATTCCAGGTATCCCCAAAGCCGTTTTGAATGACGCGCGTCCAGACATATTTGCCTGTGCCATCGCTCGTCCCATCAGTCTTCCAGACCTCGAACCCGGTGACGAGATTGACGGTCGATGCGTAGAGGTGGTTATTGAAGGCCGTCAGGTAATAGATTTCCGAGTTGTTCCCTCCGAACCCCGGAATGCTCACCGGCGCCCACCCCGTGGTCGCCGGGTCTTCAGAAGCGAATACGACCGCACCTGCCCCCATGCCCGGGATCATGCCCGCGTTGACGGAAGCCGCCACATAGATCTTCCCGTTCCACTCCGTTATGGCCCGGATGTTGGTCGTCGCTTTGATGATCCCACTCACGTCTTCCCAGGTCCCCGGGTCCCCATCCATCGAAAATTAGGGGCCGGACAAAAATTCGGCCCCTAAGGCCCTTCGATGGAAGCTTTGGGCGTCAGGCGTCTAAGACGTGCGATAATAGAACTTGGTGTCGACCCGCATAACCGGAAAGCTCTTGGGCAAGTCCTCGTGATGGATTTCGCGGAAGCCATTCTTCTCATAGAAGCGATGAGCTGCAAGGAACTTGGCGGTCGTTCCCAAATACACCTCGTGCACGCCGTGCGCCCTGCACCATGCGAAGAGAGTGTCAAGCAGCCGTTTGGCCACACCGTGCTCTGCGCCGCGATGAGTGGCTTTGACGAACATCTTGCGCAACGCCGCCTGGTCGTTGCCGATGTCCAGCAAGCCCACGGTCCCCACAACGCTTTGGTCGTCCAGAGCGACCCAGAAATTGCCTTTGCCCTGACGGTAGAAGCCCTGAATGTCCAGAAGGTCTGGCTGCGCCTCGAGCGTGATGGGGATCTCGAACTCGGCTTGCTGTATCGGAAGCACGACCGAAATAACGCCGCCGGCGTGCTGGGGTGCGAACGGGGTGATTTCGATCATTGGCAGCCTGCTCACGCCTTGTGTTTGTGCCGAGGGTGCGGCCGGTCAGCGCCGCCGCGCCTGCGGCGAGGTGTTAGATGCCATCGACGAAAAAGTTTATGCCGAAACGGGCCAGCGCACCCCACTCCGCCTCAAAGCCGCTTCTCCCGAAGCCCACACTGGTGCCCGCCGGCGCATGCAGCTCGTGAGGTTGGGTGCCGGGCCGTGGCCTCTGGTTCGGCGCGTTAAAATCACAAATCAAGATGTGACCCCAAATCTAGAAGCCGCGCGCTGTTTTCATGTCGGCCAGCATCTTGTTCATCACTTCCGGCAAATCCGATAGGATCGCGTTGACGCCGAGCCTGACCAGCTTTTCCAACTCGTCGCGCGGCGCGTCGTTGGCGGTGGTCCACACCGGCCGGCCGAGCTGGTGCGCCTTTTTCACGAGCGCGGGCTCTGCGTAAATCCACTTCGGCCAGAGCCGGATGATGTCGATGCCGGCCTGGGCGAACGGCTCCATATCCTCGATGTTTTTAATGAAGCCCAGGGTGCGCAGATTCGGATTCAAGGCGCGGAAAGCGCGCAGGTCGTCGAGATTGCGCGGCCCGACGATCACGTTCAGGGTCGCATTGTACTTTTCGGTCAACCGGACCACCTTGCGCTTGTCCAAGACCGGGCTTTCCTTGATATCGAGCAGCAGCTTCACGCCGGTTCCGGCCACGAGCTGCAGCACCTCTTCGTAGGTGGGGATCCGCTCGCCGGCGCCGGCATCCAGCTTCTTGAGCTCCACCAGAGTGAGCTCGGTCACCTTCCCCTTGCCGTTGGTGGTGCGGTCGAGCGTCTCATCGTGCAGGATGACGACCTCACCATCTTTGGTGCCGCGCAGATCGATCTCGATCACTTCCGCGCCATGCTTGATGGCCTGGCGGTAGGCCGAGAGCGTGTTCTCCGGATAGCCGGGAACGATCCCCCCGCGGTGGGCAACGAAGACAATGCTCCAATCGGGCCAGTCGGCGGCCGCGGCCGGGGGCGCGACCGCAAGCATGGGCGCTAGCGCGAGGAAAACGGCGGCGATTTTACAAGCGGTGTTCATTGAGCCTCCTTTCGCTCCATCGATCAGGGCCACAACCGGGCTGACGAAAAAGGCACGCGGCGGCCCGCCAGGGCCGTTGCGCGTGCAGCGAATTGTCATGCCGCAACCTGTTCACAACACCACCGGATCCGGGGCGGTTTTGGACCCTTCGATGAATCCGTACACCGCGACCCCAAACGCTATGTGAGGGTCGAGCGCGCGCGCGCATTGCTGGATCATCAATGCCGTGGCAACCGCGCCGGCTTCTGCAGCCTCATGCGGCGAAAGGCCGTGCCGCTCCTTGATTTTCAGAAAAGCCGGCTCGAGACGTTTCTGTGTTTCTACGAACGTTTGGTCGGGCTGGTTCTCGGGGTCCGGAGCGCCGCCGAGTTTCCCGTCATCCAGAACCACTCCGATATGGGCGAGCACCCCGCCCAGAAGCTCGACAAGGCGAGGCCCCTCTTCATTGGCATTGCCTGAGAGAACCACCTGACCCGGCTGGATGCCGGCCGCAGGGAAGTCGAAAGAGCGAAAAAGAAACGTACCCGCCATGCGGGCCAGAGCTGCAACGGCGGTTTCGACATGAATCCCGCGTTCGGTCTTGAGCGCATCGATCGCAGCGCTGACGAATTCTTCTGCCGCGTCGACTTGCTGCTGTTTGAGCGATGCCATTCAGGTCTCCTTGCGGTCTATCGCGTTAACCCGCGGACCGACTCCGTTCGGCACGGGTCACGCCCCGTCGTAGGCGTCCAGGACGTTGGCGGCGTTGACCCCCAATTCCGCCGCCGCGTAGCCGCCCTCCAGGATGAAAACGGCCGGCAGGGAGAGCCGACGGATCCGTGCGCCCAGTTTGCTGTAGTCGCCTGCCTGCAACGCAAACTTCGAGAGGGGATCGCCGGCAAAGGTGTCCAGCCCGAGCGAGACGACCAGGGCGTCCGCGCGGTAGCGCTCGATCCGCGCACACGCCGCATCCAGCGCAGCGAACCACTCCGCTGAAGTCGTTCCGGCCGGCAAGGGCAGATTCAGGTTGAAGCCGCACCCCGGGCCCGCCCCGGTTTCGTCCGCATGCCCGAGGTAGAAGGGGTATTCCATGCGCGGATCCCCGTGGATGCTGACGAAGCAGACATCCGCCCGGTCATAGAACAGGGTCTGAGTCCCGTTGCCATGGTGGTAGTCGACGTCGAGGATTGCGACCCGCGCACATCCTTTTTCCCGGAAGGCCTGGGCGGCCACCGCCGCGTTGTTCAGGAAGCAGTAGCCGCCCATGAAGTCCGGACCGGCGTGGTGACCCGGCGGACGCGTCGCGCAGAAGGCGCTTCTTTCGCCGGAGACCACAGCGGCAGCCGCGCTGGCCGCTGCATCGGCACCGGCTTTGGCCGCGCCCCAGCTCCCCGCGGACAGCGGGGTGCCGTTGTCCATCGAATACAGGCCGAGCCGGGCGATGAAGTTTATGGGCTCCAGGTCATCGCGCAGCGTGCGGATAGGCCATACGGACGGGAAGGGCTGGGAAGCGGCATTGGCCGGATCGAGCGCCAGCCACTGGTCCCAGGCGGACTCCAGAAACGACAGATACCGCGGCGCGTGGATGCGCGCGAGCAGATCGCGACTGTCGGATGTGGGCGCGCAAACCCTGTGACCGCGCGCGGCCACTTCCTTGTGCACGATGTCCGCCCGGGACGGCGTCTCGAAACACGGCACCCGCTCGCCGCGGAAGAACTCGTACCTCGGGGCGTGGCGTTCATGCTGAGCGGAGAAGAACGTGATCATTGGTTAAAATCAAAAATCAAGATGTGCCCCCCAGGAGAGTAACCCTTTTTGTGCGAATCCAACGTCTAACCCTAATAGGTTTTTCACCCATTGCAAAGGAGGCGAGCATGCGGAAGGTCATTATCTGCCTGCTGGCGCTTTTTTTTCTGTTCGATATTACCGCCTATGCGGCGGGACCGTCGGGAGGATATGGCGGCTCGCAGGGCGGTCGCAGCGGGTCGGGCACATCGTACGGCGGCTCCGGCTATGGCGGGAGGCCTGGGGGCTATTCGGGGTCCGGTCATTCCTATCAGGGCTCCCGTGGCGGCAGCTATGGCGGCTCTAATAATTACCATGGCAAGGGCGGCTACCATGGATCAGGCGGTTACCGTGGCTACCGCGGCTATCCTGGCGGGTATCCCTATCACGGGAATGGCAACCACCACCACGGCAACGGGAATTCCTACAGGGTTTGGATCGGCGGCGGCTGGTACCCCGGGTACTGGGGCCCGGCTTATCCCCGTTATTATTCGTATTATCCCTACTACTACCCGTACGCATATGCACCCGGCGCGGTTGCCGAGCAGCCTCAGCTTTCAGCGCCCGCCCAGGACCAGGACAGCTATTGGTACTATTGCGAGGACCCCCAGGGCTACTACCCCTATGTCAAATCGTGCCCCGGAGGCTGGATGAAAGTTGTGCCCGAGACCGAGCCCCCCGGCGGTCGATGAGGCCCCAGCCCGGTCCCGACTTTGACCCCGGTGCGCCGGAGCCCTCTCGTCTACCCTGGTTCTGTGGCCGCCATCACTGAACCGGTGCCTTGCGCACGTCGTAATGTCGAGCGATCGGCTCTACCCTCGACAGCAAGCGCCGGGCTTCCGGCTCGAAAACCGGCGCCTCATAGTCCGGGCCGGCGAAGGACTTAACGGCATCCAGGGATTCGAACAGATTCACAGTGACAAACTCGGTTTCACCTATGGCATCGTTTCTCAGGATGTAGCCACCCAGGTAACCCGGCAGCGCGTAAAGACCCGGGTAAACCACCTCACGCAGCAGACGCTCGTACGCGTCGGCGTCTTCCGGTCGAGTCCAGCCTTTCCAAACTCGTGCAATCATGCCCACCCCCGATCGTTTGCCGGCAAAGCAGGGCTATCCCGGACATTTCATGAAAAATTTTCATGAAATGTCCGGGCTATAACCTTACCTGCTGTGCTGCGGTGTCCCCGACCACCGTGGTCCAAGGTCGAATGCGCCAGCGTGTCACGAGCCCGTTGGTGACAAAGGGGTCAGACCGGGCAAAGCGCTCTGCGACGTCGGGCGAATCCCCTTGAAACAGCAGCACCGCACCATCGACGGGCTCGGCCAATGCGCCGCCAAGCAGAAGCTCTCCGCGTGCGCACGCCTCCCAGCAATAATCCAGGTGCTGTTTGCGGAACTGCGCGCGGCGTTCAAGATAGTCAGGGATCACGTCGTAAAACAGCAGGTAATGCATCGGTTCTGCCCTTTCATTGGGGTCACATTTTGATCCAAGGTGGACGGGTGTGAAATATTCACTTTCTCCTGCCCGCACCTTTTTACGGGTTTAACGACATTAAGCTGACGTTCTTGCCGGTTGATATCAACCCCGTGGCAGGGGTTAGCGTCATGTTGCAGAAAGCGCCCGCTCGGCTGCCTTGCGCGCGTGAATGCGTGTGGTGTCGAACAAGGGGACTGACGCGTCTTGCTGCTGAACCAGCAAGGAGATCTCTGTACAACCCAGGATGATCCCTTCCGCGCCCTGGCCGATGAGATCTGCCATGATTCTGCGGTACTCCGCGCGCGACTCGTCCTGGATTCGGCCGAGGCACAACTCTTCGTAGATCACGCGATGAACGATCTCGCGGTCCCGCTCTCGTGGGATGATAACCCGCAGCCCGTGAAGTTGACGAAGACGCCCCGTGTAGAAGTCCTGCTCCATGGTGAACCGCGTGCCGAGAAGACCCACCGTTGACAGGCCGGCGCTCTTGATCTCCTCGGCGGTCGGGTCCGCTATGTGGAGCAGCGGGATGCGCACCGCCGCCTCGATCGCGGGGGCGACCTTGTGCATCGTATTGGTGCAGAGAACCAGGAAATCCGCGCCGGCGGCCTCGAGCGCCCTCGCAGCGCCGGCCAGCACCGCGCCGGCGGCGTCCCAGTCCCCGGAGTGTTGCAGCCGCTCGACCTCGCTAAAGTCCACGCTGTAGAGGACAACTTTCGCGGAGTGGAGCCCGCCCAGGCGTTCCTTGATGGACTCGTTCACCTGTCGGTAGTAGGGAACCGTCGACTCCCAACTCATGCCGCCGATGAGGCCGATGACTTTCATAAGGGGGTCAAATCTTGGTTTGTGATTTTAAACGGGAGCACCGGTTTTGCTCAGTGTTGATGCCTATCAGGCAGTTTGCATGTGAGACGCTTGGGGTTCAGCAGAACCCGGCCTCGGTGGTGGAACGATTTAAAATCAAGATGGGACCCCCTATGCTATTGCCCGTCATATTCCAGCAAGGCCTTGTAAGCTTCCGGGTGATCCTTTACGCCGGCCTCATACTCTGCGACAGCATTCTTGAAAACTTCAGCATCCAGGTCCTCCCCAGGAACTTTCGGGTCCATTCGGTAATAACTACAACTCTTCATAGCATCAACTGCCTGCTGTGACGTCATGGGATAGAACCCGCCCGTGCGGGCTCGCCAGAGCCCCATGGACACACTTTGCCCCAGGTAATACACCTTCTGAGGCTTGAAATTGAAGTGTGCCACCCCGGTGTTCTCTGTCGAAGATATGACATAGCGGGGACCCGGCGGCACTTCCAAAATACGTACTGCCCGAGTTCGCCTATCAGCTTTCTGTCAAGATAGTTCCAGAACAACAATGGCGCACGTATAACTACACATACTTTTAAAACAATGCTGATACTTGTCTTGTAGGTAGACAAAATACGTACTGCCCGTAGTTTCGCCTATCGCTTTCTGTCAAGATAGTCTCCAGAAGCTCAGAACCTGAACATGCCGTTATTCTCTTTAGACGCTCAGTGTCCGAAATCATGGTGCCCAACGTCTTGATCACCTCCAGGCTGAAGTCTCGCGAAATTGAGATTCACGAGCATAGGCTGAATCAGGCTTGGGTGCAATGGTCGGCTTGTCTTCTGACTTGATCATGTGTGACGTTGCACAGCTGCTTAGGATCGATACGCATATCAGCACCCAAACTAATCGTCTCATGGCTCACTCCTCCAAATAGCGGTCTTCCACCGGGGTCTTGAAGCCGGCCGAATCCATCGGCTATCCTTTTTTCGGTCGATCTTCTTTCTTGCCTCTACGAGGCGTTCAGCCTCGAGCGTCGCGGCTGGACAGCCGCTCCCACAGAAGAAATGCAAACTTTTTGAACGCATTCACGCGACCCGGCCGCGGTCGAGCGTGCGGTACTGGATGGCCTCGGAGATGTGGTTCGCGTCGATGTCGGCGGCGCCGGCGAGGTCCGCGATGGTGCGGGCGATCTTGAGCACGCGGTTGTAGGCGCGGGCGGAGAGGCCGAGCTTCTCGATCGCGCTTTCGAGCAGCCGGCGCGAGCCGTCGTCCGTGCGGCAGTGGGTGCGCAGCAGGCGGCTGCTCATCTTGGCGTTGCAGAAGATCTTGCTGCGGGCGAAACGAGCCGACTGCACGGCGCGGGCGCGGGCGACGCGCTCGCGGATGGCCGCCGAAGGCTCCGCCTGCGCGTCCTGCAGCAGGTGCGCGTGCGGGACCGCCGGCACGTCCACGTGGATGTCGATGCGGTCCAGCAGCGGGCCGGACATCTTCGCGCGGTAGCGGTGGATTTGAGGGTAGGTGCAGCGGCAGGCGTGCTTCGCATCCCCGAGGTAGCCGCAGGGGCAGGGGTTCATGGCCGCCACCAGCATGAAGCTCGCGGGGTAGGTCAGGGTGGAGGCCGCGCGCGCGATCGTCACGCGCATGTCCTCGAGCGGCTGGCGCAGCACCTCGAGCACGTGCTTCTTGAACTCGGGCAGCTCGTCCAGGAAGAGCACGCCGTTGTGCGCCAGGCTGACCTCGCCCGGCCGGGGGTGGTGCCCGCCGCCGATCAGGCCGGCATCCGAGATGGTGTGGTGCGGCGAGCGGAACGGCCGGCGGGTGACGAGCGGCTGGCCGTTCTCGAGCAGGCCGACCACGCTGAACACCTTGGTCGTCTCGATCGCCTCCTCGAAGGTGAGCGGCGGGAGGATCGTCGGCAAACGCTTCGCCAGCATGGTCTTGCCCGACCCGGGCGGGCCGATCATCAGGAGATTGTGCCCGCCGGCCGCCGCGATTTCGAGCGCGCGCCGGGCGTGCTCCTGCCCGCGCACCTCGGCGTAGTCGACTTCGAACTCGCCCGGCCGGTCGAACAGGGCCTGGACGTCGGTCTTAAGGGGCGGGAGCGCCTGCTGGCCGCGCAGGAACCCCACCACGTCCGCCAGGGTGCGCGCCGGGAGGACCGCGATGTCCTCCACGACCGAGGCCTCCGAGCCGTTGTCCCAGGGGACGATGATGGCCGGGTGGCCCGACTGGCGCGCGGCGAGCGCCATGGGCAGCGAACCCCGGACCGGCTTGACCCGCCCGTCGAGCGAGAGCTCGCCCAGGATGAGGCAGCGTTCGAGACCCTCCGCCGGGACGATGCCGGTCGCCGCCAGGATCCCGAGCGCGATCGGCAGGTCGAAGCCGGTGCCTTCCTTCTTGATGTCGGCCGGGGCGAGGTTGACGGTGATGCGGTCGTCGGGGAAGCGATAGCCGGAGTTGGTGATGGCGGACTTGACGCGTTCCTTGCTTTCCTTGACCGAGGCCTCCGGCAGGCCGACCGTGGAGAAGCTGGGGAGCCCGGAGGCGATGTCGACCTCCACCTCCACCCGGTAGGCATCGATCCCGAGCACCGCGCTGCTCAGCACCTTGGCGAGCACATGACCTCCCGTTCAAGTCGGTCGGAAACGTCGGCGAAACGGCACGAGGCGACGCACCCCCTATACCAGAGCGCCGCCGGCCGCACAATCCCGCCGCAGCGGCCTCCGGCGGCGCAGGGCGCACTTGATCGGAAGGGGCTTATCGGGTATGAAAGGCGCGGGCGGCATTCTGAACGACATCCCCGAGGGCACATGGGCTCAATTGCACGGCATATGGTCTGCGGCATGCTGGCCCTGCTGTTTCTGTGCCCGCCCGCGCTCGCCCTCAGCTCGAGCCCGACCCTGAGCCGCATCACCCTCGCCAACACCAACGCCGACCTGCTGCTGCACCTGACCCTCGAGGGGTCGTTCTCCGAGAAGCTCAAGCGCAGCGTCCTGGACGGCGCCCCCGCATCCTTCGTCTTCATCATCCGGCTGCACGAGGTGCGCGACCTGTGGTTCGACCGCCAGATTGCGGACCTGACCGCGGTGCACACGATCAAGTACGACAGCCTGAAGCGCGAGTTCGTGGTCCGGCGCTCCTGGAAGAACAACGAGGCGGAGGTCACGCCCTCCTTCGAGGAGGCGCAGCTGTGGATGAACCAGATCGATGACTTCAAGCTCATCCCGCTCAGCCGCATGGACAAGGGGGCCCAGTACCAGATCCTCACCAAGGCCGAGGTGAGCAAGAAAACCCTGCCGCTCAACCTGCACAGCGTCCTGTTCTTCATGTCGTTCTGGGACGAAAGCACCGACTGGTACATCATCGATTTCACCTACTGAAGCGCGCCCCGCGCGCCACCCCGGAGCCCCACCTTGCCGCTCAGGATCATTGCCGGAGAGCTGAGAGGCCGCCGACTGGCGACCGTGCCCGGGCTCAAGACCCGCCCGACCGCCGACCGGACGCGCGAATCCGTTTTCAACATCCTGGGCCCCACCCTGGACGGGCTGCACGTGCTGGACCTCTTCGCCGGCACGGGGGCCTTCGGGATCGAGGCGCTCAGCCGCGGGGCCGCGGCCGCGTGGTTCATCGAGATCGGCCGCGCGGCGCTCAAGGTGCTTGCAGCCAACGTGACCGCACTCGGACTCGCCGAGCGGGGGCGGGTGGTGCGCTGGGATGCCGCGCGCAACCTGCACTGCCTGCGCGACCACGACCCGAAGTTCGGGCTGGTGTTCATGGACCCGCCCTACCGGCTCGGCCTGGTCGCGCCCGCGCTCGCGCACCTGCACGCGGCCGGCTGCCTGGCCGCGGGCGCCCGGCTCGTGGTCGAGCACGCGGCCGAAGACGCCCTCCCGGAGCTCGGGGAGAGCGGCTACCGGCTGGCGGACCAGAGGCGCTACGGCATAACGCTTGTGAGCTTTTTGACATATCACGCCAGTTCCTCGGAATCCTTAGGGGCAACCGATCAGGTGTAACCGCGTGGATTGGTCAAACCGACGCAAGCCGTCCAGGCCGGCACGAGGAGGTTTGCAGCTATGGCCCTGCCGTTGACATCCGTCCCTGAGAAGACCTTCAAGAGCTTCCTTGACTGCCCATTGGAGACTGAACTGTCCAAAGTTCAAGCCGACGTGGCGATCATCGGGATCCCCTATGCGATCCCCTACGAGATGGGGCAATCCCGCTCAGCTGCCGCACCCGATTATATCCGCACGAAGTCGTCCCGGGTTGCGCGCGCAGCCGCACGGCATATCGGCTTCGACCGTGGAAACACGGCCGGGGACTTAAGTCGGGTGCGTATTGTGGACTGCGGGAATGTGCCGTTCGACCCTTTGGACATCCGCGAGGGCGTCGCACGAGCAACCGAGGCGGTCAAAGCCATTCTGGGGCGTGGGGCGATCCCGATCGTGTTCGGTGGGGACGATGCCGTTCCGATACCGGTGGTGCGGGCCTACGAGAAGCATGGACCGATCGTGGTGATCCAGATCGATGAGCACCTGGACTGGGTGCCGGAGCGCGGCGGCATCACCGAGGGTTACAGCAGCCCCATGCGCCGCATCTCCGAGATGCCGTGGGTCAAGCAATGCATCCAGATCGGACTGCGGGCATTCGGGGCGGCCGACCACTACGAGGACGCGGTGAAGGCAGGCAATCTCCTGATCACGGAACATGAGGTCCACCTGAAGGGGATCCCGGCGATTCTGGACATGATCCCCAGGGGTGAGAACTACTTCATCACGGTGGACATGGACGGTTTAGACCCCACGTTCATGCCGGCCGTCAGCCACCCCGAACCCGGGGGCCTGACGTTCAGGGAATCGCTCGATCTGCTGTGCGGGTTGGCGGGCAGGGGGCGCATCGTGGGAATGGATTGGGTGGAGTTCGTCCCCGATCACGATGTGAACGGTCTTGGAGGTCATACGGTTTGCCGCTTGATTGCGAACCTGCTTCAGTCCATGGCCGATGCGGGCCAGTGTTGATTATGGCCGCCGGCTTCGCGACCTGAAGATGACCGGCCCGCCCGGGTCGGGCAAGACCATGCTGGCCAAGCGCCTGCCCACCATTCT
>CAWHEZ010000016.1:0-91904 GCA_963828345.1 uncultured delta proteobacterium | reverse complement strand
AGCTCCACACCCCTTCTATCGCCGTCCCGCAGTCCGGGCAGCGGCCGTCCTTCAGCCGCATCTTCCCCACCCGGAACCCCCGGCGCTCGACCAGCATCGCGCCGCAGCCCGGGCAGCGGGTGCTCTCGCCCTCGTCGCCCGGCACGTTGCCGACGTAGACGTAGCGCAGCCCGGCCGCGCGGCCGATCGCGTGCGCGCGGTGCAGGGTCTCGACCGGGGTGGGCGGCCGGTCGGTCAGGCGGTAGGTGGGGTGGAAGCGGCTGATGTGCCAGGGCGTGTCCGGCCCCAGGTCTTCGACCAGGAACCGGGCCAGCGCCTCGAGCTCCGCGGGGTCGTCGTTCAGCCCGGGGACGATCAACGTGGTCACCTCGACGAAGATCCCGGCGGCCCGCATGCGGCGCAGGGTCTCCTGCACGTGGCCCAAGTCGGCCCCGCAGATCCCCTTGTAGTATTTCTGGGTGAAGCCCTTGAGGTCCACGTTGGCCGCGTCCAGAACGGGCGCGAGCAGCTCGATGGCCTCGGGGGTCATGTAGCCGTTGGTCACGAAGACGTTGCGCAGGCCGCTTGCGCGGGCGAGGCGCGCGGTTTCGAGGGCGAACTCGAAGAAGACGGTCGGCTCGGTGTAGGTGTAGCTGATGCTGCGGCAGCCCGCACGCCCGGCGGCCTCGACGACCTGCGCGGGGGTTGCCGTTTCCCCGAGGATCGCGCCGCCGCGGTCGGCCGGCATCTGGGCGATGTCGGCGTTCTGGCAGAAGCGGCAGCGCAGGTTGCACCCGACCGTGGCGATGGAATAGCTGAGCGAGCCCGGCAGGAAGTGGTAGAGGGGTTTTTTCTCGATCGGGTCGACGTGGCGCGCGACGAGCCGCCCGTAAACGAGCGAGTGCAGCACGCCCCCGCGGTTTTCCCGCACCCGGCAGATCCCCCGCCGGCCGTCGGCGATCACGCAGCGGTGGCAGCAGAGGCGGCAGCGGACCTCGTTGTCGTCGAGCCGGTCGTAGAGGAGGGCTTCCATGGCGAGAACTCCTCGCGGGAATGTTGCCCGTTCACCCGTTAGTCCATTTGGGGGCTCGATGGGCGCAACGGAGTTACAAGTTACGAGTTACAAGTTGAAAAGAAGGGGGCCTTTTCGGCAGTTGGATTATGGACCGCGATCGGGCCGTCCGCCTGCCGCCGCCGACCGCGCCACATGGTCACGCGTAACTCGTAACGTGTAACTCGTAACGTGTATCTTCTACCCCGGTACCGCCCCGGGCGAGTGGCTGGGCTGGTAGCGGACCGTGAGCGGCTTGGTCCGGAAGCGCGGGACGAGCGTCACCGACATGCCCGCGAAAGCGCCGAAGGGGCAGCGCTGCAGCAGCGGCTGCTCGAAGCTGTCGGCGAACTTGCCCGAGGGCAGGGGGAGCTGGCAGACGGTGCGCCATGTAATCGGGACATGCCCGACCAGGTCGTAGATCATCCGCTTGAGCTCCCAGACGCTGAAGAACCGCGCGTGGTTGTAAATGGAATCGGTGAACATGCCGCGCACGCGGCGCTCCACCCCCTTGATCGCGTAGCGGTTCAGCACCCCGATGAACAACCGGTCCTTGGCCACCCGGCAGGCCTCGGAGAGCGCTTTCTGCGCGTCGTCGACGAACTCGAGCGTCGTGAAGAGGCAGGCGTGGTTGAAGGAGTTGTCGCCGAAGGGCAGGTCCTCGGCGACCCCCTTGTAGAAATCGACCCGGTGGCCGACCTTGGCGAGCGCGATGTCGAGCATGTAGGCGGAGGCGTCCAGGGCCGTGACCTTCAGCCCCATGTCGAGGAAGGCCGGCAGGCAGGCGCCGGTGCCGCAGCCGATGTCGAGCAGCGACTCGCCGGCGCGCGGCTGGATCATGCTGCGCAGGAGCTGGATCTCCATGGCGAAGGCCAGCGCGTTCTCCGGCCGTTTCATCCACTTCTCGTAGGCGACTGCCTCGTGGAAGTCGAACACATGTCCCATGGCTGCAATGTAGATAATCCGATGAGGCGAGTCAATGCGACGTCCGGCACCCGGGGAACGGGTGCCGGCGGATCGGGAAAAACGACGGGCGCCTGCCGGGCGCTACTCGGCCGGCGGCGGGACCGGCGGTGTCTCGGGCGAAGCCTCGGCGGTCTCGACAGGTGCGGGCGTGGCGACCGGGGAGCCGGGCTCGCCCTCGCTGCCACCGCCGTTGGCGGCAGCGGCATCGGTCGACGGACGTTTGCGGCGACGGCGACGGCGGCGTTTCTTGGGGCGATCGGGCTGCTGACCTTCTGCGGCGACAGCGGTCGCCTCCCCGGCTTCGACGGGAGCGGCTTCGACGGGAGCGGCTTCGGCCGGAGCGGTCTCGGCGGGAGCGGTCTCGATCACCGCCGGCTCGAGCTCCTCCGGGGCCTCCGGGCCGAATCCGAAAAAGGCCCCGGGGTAGCGGCGTTTGATCTTGGCGGTTTTCGCCGGCGCCTCCGGCGCGCGTTCGGGCCGCCGCCGCTCGCCCCCGCGTTCGGGCCTGGGGCCGCGGTCGCGACGTTCGCCCGGCCGGCCGCCACGCCGGTCGCCCGGCCGGTCGCCGCGCCGCTCGCCGCGCCGCTCGCCACTGTGGCCGAACCGGCGCCGCTCGCGATCTTCCGGCCGCGAGCGGTCCTCCATGAACCAGTCGTCCTCCGGCCACACCACCGGGAGCTTGTACCCCAGGATCTCCTCGATCGGCTCGAGGTGCTGGACGTACTCCTCGCAGGCGAGCGAGATCGCCTTGCCGTCCTTCCCCGCGCGCGCGGTGCGGCCGATGCGGTGGATGTAATTCTCGGCGTCCTGGGGCAGGTCGTAATTGATGACGTGGCTGATGTCCTCGACGTGGATGCCGCGCGAGGCCACGTCCGTCGCGAGCAGGATCTTGATCTGTCCGTCCTTGAAGCGCTCCATCAGCTTGAAGCGCTGGCGCTGCGGCAGGTCGCCGGTGATGCCCTCGGCCGGCCAGCCGTTGGCCTTGAGGCGGCGCGCGAGTCGCTCCACGTCGATTTTCATGTTGACGAAGATGAGCATGCGCGCGAAGTCCTCGCGCTGCAGCAGGCCGAGCAGGAGCTGGAATTTCCGCTCGGTGCCCACGTGGAAGAGACTCTGCACGATGCCTTCCACCGTCACCTTGTCCGGGATCACCGAGATGAACTCGGGCAGGTTCATGTACTCGTAGGTCAGCTCCAGCACGCGGTGGGAAAGCGTCGCCGAGAAGAGCATGGACTGCCGTTTCTCGTAATGCGGCAGCTTGCGCAGGATGTAGCGCATGTCCTTTTCGAATCCGAGGTCGAGCAGGCGGTCGGCCTCGTCGATGACGAGGAACTTGATGTCCTGGGTCTTGAGGATGCCCTGCTTGTAGTAGTCGATGATGCGGCCCGGGGTGCCGATGACGATGTCGGTGCCCTTGGCGAGCCCCTCGGCCTGCTCCTTGTAGTCGATGCCCCCGACCACCTCGAGCAGGGTGATGTCCGTGTGCCGGCTGAGCACCTGGGCCTCTTCGTAAATCTGCCGGGACAGCTCGCGCGTGGGGGCCATGATGATGGCCTGGGGCAGGCCGCTCTTGCGGTCCGGCATGGCCAACAGCCGGCTGATGACGGTCACGAGGAAGGCGGCGGTCTTGCCGGTGCCCGTGTGCGCCTGGCCGGCCACGTCCCGGCCCTGCAGCAGGGCCGGCAGCGCTTCGGCCTGGATCTGCGTGCAGAATTCGAACCCTGCGTCGGCGAGCCCCAGGTGCACTTCGGGCGGCAGGGTAAAAGACTCGAACCGGGTTGTGGTCAAAAATTCCGGCTTGCCGGCGCGCGGGCTCTCCACCAAAATCTCGGACTCATCGGACATAAAAAATCGGTCACCTTCCTGTCGGGTCTGCGGCCGGGCGCTCCCGGCACGCGTTTCGCAGGATTATAGTCTCCTTTCGGGAATTTGCAAGCGTGTTGATTGACTTCGGCCCGGAATCCCCACTATGTTAGCCCGGTTTTACGGGCCGACACGCATCGCCCGGACATTTCACGAGCCGAGCCGGCTGCAGCCGCAAGGCGTCGGGCCATGAGGCTGTACTGTAAATATGCGGGCTAATGGGCGCAACGGAGGAACATGAGCAAGGAGTTTTTCAAGGTGCTGGACCTCGAACAGGTGTTCGAGTTCCTGCCCATGTTCGCAAGGGTCGATACGGAGTGGACCTCGCTGGAATCGGCGGTCGGGAGAGTGCTGGCCGAGACCGTGACCGCCTCCGAGGACCTGCCGCACTTCGCGCGGTCGACGGTCGACGGCTACGCGGTTCAGGCCGCGTCGACCTTCGGCGCGTCGGACTCCAGCCCGGCCCTGCTCGACGTGGTCGGGGCGATCGCGATGGGTGAGTCGGCCGCGCGCGCGGTCACCGGCGGCCAGGCGGTGCGCATCGCCACCGGCGGCATGCTCCCCTCCGGGGCGGACGCCGTCGTCATGCTCGAGCATGCCGACGCCCTGGATGCCGGCGCCATCGAGGTGTTCCGAACGGTCGCGCCCGGCCAGAACCTGATCGCCGTCGGCGAGGACTTCGGCCGCGGGCAGCCCGTGCTGCCGGCCGGGCGGCCGCTGCGGCCCCAGGATGCGGGCGTGCTCGCGGCGCTGGGCCGCACCCGGGTGAGCGTCTTCCGCCGGCCGGTGGTCGGGATCATTTCCACCGGGGACGAAATCGTCCCCGCCGATGCGACCCCCGGACCGGCCCAGATCCGGGACGTCAACTCGTACACCCTGGCCGGCCTCGCGATCCAATCCGGCGCCCTGCCGATGGCCTTCGGCATCGTGCGCGACGACTTCCCGTCGCTGCGCTCGGCCTGCCGCCGGGCCCTGGAGCGCTGCGACATGGTCCTGATCTCCGGCGGCAGTTCCGTGGGCACGCGCGACTACACGGTCGAGGCACTGACCGCGTTCGACGGCGCGGCCATCCTGATGCACGGAATCGCCGTCAGCCCCGGGAAGCCCACGATCCTGGCCCGCGTCCTCGACAAGCCCGTGTGGGGCCTGCCCGGGCACGCGGCCTCCGCCATGGTGGTCTTCGCCCGCGTGGTGCGGCCGTTCCTGCTGCACATCGCCGGGGCCGCGGCCCCGGCCGCGGACGAGATCCGCGTCCCGGCCCGTCTCAGCCGCAACCTCGCTTCCGCCCAGGGGCGCACGGACTTCGTCCGGGTGCGCCTGGTGCGCCGCGGACCCGAGTGGTGGGCCGAACCGGTGCTGGGCAAGTCGGGGCTGCTCAACACCATGATCGCCTCCGACGGACTGGTCGAGATCCCCAAAAACGTGGAGGGCCTGGACGAGGGGGCCCCGGTGGACGTGATCCTGTTCGACTAATTTCGGCGCTGCGGCGACGGCCCCCATGGTGAATGGACAGAGTCGCTGCCGTCAGGGTCCAAGGATTCGAGGGTTCAAGGGGTGAAAGCGGCTGAACCGCCATCCTTCACTCGAACCCTCGGCCCCTTGACCCCGACCCTGCACCGCACGTATCGGCCGCGCCATGGCAAAAGAAACCCCTCGACTGAAGGGCATTCAATGGCTCGCAACATCTACCTGAACATGAAACCGCTCGCGGAGGCGCGCCGGATCGTCCGCGACCGGCTGCTGCCCCTGCGACGGCTGTCGACCGAGACCGTTGCCGGTCCCGCAGGCGGTGGGGCGGGTGCTGGCCGAGCCGGTCTTCGCGGCCCTTTCGGCCCCGAGCTACCACGCGGCCGCGATGGACGGCATCGCCGTCAAGGCCGAGACGACCTACGGCGCGTCCGAGTCGCAGCCCAAGGCGCTCGCGGTCGGCCGGGAGGCATTTTTCGTCAACACCGGCAACGCCCTGCCCGACGGGACCGACGCCGTCATCATGATCGAGAACGTCCAGACCCGGGAGGAGGGCCGTGCGGTGATCGAGGCCCCCGCGTTCCCCTGGCAGCACGTGCGCCGCATCGGCGAGGACATCGTCGCCACCGAGCTCCTGTTTCCCCGCCACCACCGCGTCACCCCCTACTGCGTCGGCGCGCTGCTGACCGGCGGGGTGTTCAGCGTCCCGGTGCTCACGCCGCCGCGCGTGCGCATCATCCCGACCGGCTCCGAGCTGGTCGACTGGCGCAGCCTGCCGTCCCCCGAGCTCGCCCCCGGTCAGGTGCTCGAAAGCAATTCCTACGTGCTCGCGGCGCTCGTGACCGCCGCCGGCGGGACGGCCGAGCGCCACGAGCGGCTCCCGGACGACACCGCGCGCATCCGCCGGGCGGTCGAGCAGGCGGCGGCCGAAGGCTGCGACGCGGTCCTCATCCTGGGCGGCTCCTCGGCCGGCTCCGAGGACTACGCGCGCGCGGTGGTCGCCGAGCTGGGCGAGGTCCTCGTGCACGGGGTCACCATCATGCCGGGCAAGCCGGCGGTGGTCGGGGCGGTCGGCGAAACGCCCGTCTTCGGGATCCCGGGCTACCCGGTCTCGGCCATCATCGTCTTCGAGCAGCTGGTGCGGCCGCTGCTGAGCGGCCTGCTGGCCCAGCCGGAGGAGGCCCGCGAGACGGTGACGGTCGAGCCCACCCGCAAGATGGCCTCCAAGCTCGGGATCGAGGAGTTCGTGCGCGCCAAGATCGGGGACGTCGCCGGGCGTCTGGTCGCGACCCCGCTGCCGCGCGGGGCCGGCTCCATCACCTCGCTCACCGAGGCCGACGGCATCATCCGCATCCCGGCGGACACGGAAGGCATCCGCGAAAACGAGCGCGTCACGGCCGAGCTGCTCACCCCCGCCGCCGGCCTGCACCGCACCATCGTCGCCGTGGGCAGCCACGACAACACCCTGGACGTGCTGGCCGACCAGCTCAAGGCCGGGCGCACAGGCCTGTCGCTCTCCTCCAGCCACGTCGGCAGCATGGGGGGGCTGATGGCGATCCGGCGCGGGGTCTGCCACCTGGCCGGCTCCCACCTCCTGGACCCGGCCGACGGCAGCTACAACGTCAGCTACATCCGCAAGTACCTGCCCGGGCGAGCGGTCAAGCTCGTCAACCTGGTCCACCGGGACAACGGCCTGATCGTGCGGCCCGGCAACCCCAAGCGCATCTCCGGGATCGAGGACCTGACGCGGCCGGACGTGACCTTCATCAACCGCCAGGGCGGCTCGGGCACCCGGGTGCTCCTGGACTTCCGCCTGAAACAGCTCGGGGTCGACCCGACGGCCATCCGCGGCTACGCCACCGAGGAGTTCACCCACATGGCGGTCGCGGTCGCCGTGCTGACCGGCAGCGCGGACGCGGGCCTGGGGATCTTCGCCGCCGCCCGGGCCCTCGGGCTCGAGTTCGTCCCGGTGGTCACCGAGGTCTACGACCTCGTCGTCCCGGCCGAGGTCTACGACTCGGACAACATCCGCGCCCTGCTCGAGGTCATCGCATCGGCGGAGTTCAAGCGGCGGGTCGATGCCCTGGGCGGCTACAGCACCCGCCACACCGGGGAGACGCTCGACATAGGCGACTGACCCCGCCCCCCGAGTGGCCGCGAAATTTCTGGAGGGCTAAAATTGACTTCGCGGGGCCGGGGCATTAGAATTTTGTTCAACTTACCAACGCCGCGCCGCCTCAACTGGCGGCGGAATTATTTCTGCACGCAGCCGGGTGACTGTCTATCATGAGCAACAAGCGGGATTACTACGACGTTCTGGGTGTGAACCGCACCGCAACCGAAGACGAGCTGAAGTCGGCCTATCGCAAGCTGGCGCTGAAGTACCACCCGGACCGCAACCCCGACGACAAGGAGGCCGAAGACCGGTTCAAGGAGGCGGCGGAAGCCTACGAGGTCCTGCGGGACCGCGAAAAGCGCGGCATCTACGACCAGTTCGGCCACGCGGGCCTGGAGGGCACCGGCTTCTCCGGGTTCGGCGGCTTCGAGGACATCTTCTCCAGCTTCGGCGACATCTTCGAGGACTTCTTCGGCTTCAACCGCGGCCGCTCCCGCTCCCGGGCCCAGCGCGGCGCGGACCTGCGCACCGACCTCACGCTCAACTTCATGGACGCGGCCTTCGGCACGGAGACCGAGATCGAGGTGGCCAAACTCGAGAGCTGCCTGGAATGCAAGGGCAACGGCTGCGAGCCGGGGCACCACCCCGAAACCTGCCGCCAGTGCGGGGGCAGCGGCCAGGTCTCGCGCAGCCAGGGGTTCTTCACCGTGCGCAGCGCCTGCCCCGTCTGCCGCGGCAACGGCCAGATGATCACCCGCCCCTGCCCCCGATGCCGCGGCAACGGCCGCGTGCAGGTCAACAAGCGCGTGTCGGTCAAGATCCCGGCCGGGGTCGACAACGGCTCGCGGCTGCGGCTGACCGGCGAAGGGGAGCCGGGCGCCTACGGAGGCCCCACCGGGGACCTCTACGTCTTCATCCACGTCCAGCCGCACGAGTTTTTCGAGCGCCGGGAGCACGACGTCGTCTGCCAGGTGCCCCTGTCCTTCGTGCAGGCCGCGCTCGGCGACAAGATCACCGTCCCCACCCTCGAGGGCAGCAAGACCCTGGACATCCCCAAGGGCACCCAGCCCGGCGAGGTCTTCTACTTCCACGGGGAGGGCGTGCCCTCCCTGCGGACCCGCAAACGCGGCGACCAGATCATCCAGGTCGTGATCAAGACCCCCACCGGCTTGTCGAAGAAACAGGAGGAGCTCCTGCGGGAGTTCGCCCGGCTCGAGAAGGGCAAGCTCTCCAGCAAGATCAAGAACATGCTGAAGGGCGGCTCGCTGAACTGAATAGGGCGATACTGGATGCTGGATTCTGGATGCTCGATACTCGATGGTCGATGCCGGCTTACGGAACCGGATTCGGGATACAGGATCCATGATGCAGGATGAAAGCTCTATACGCCGACCCGCCCGAAAGGTCGCGGCTGGAAAGCCGCTCCCACAGGGTAGATCCTGCATCTTGAATCCTTGCATCCTGCATCTGCTTTATCTCCAACTCGAACCCTTGAACCCTCAACCTCGACCTACTTGGAGCCTTATGTACGAGCTGAAAGTCACCAGCGGCTTTGCCGCCGCCCACCGGCTGACGATGGTCGGCGCCAAATGCGAGAACCTGCACGGCCACAACTGGAAGGTCGAAGTCATCCTGCAGGGCGATCGGCTGGACGAGGGGGGGGTGCTCCTGGACTTCGGGGTGGTGAAGACCCGCCTGCGGGAGGTCATGGCGACCCTGGACCACAAATTTCTAAACGACCTGCCGATGTTCGCGGGCGCCCAGCCCTCCTCCGAGCGCATCGCCACCTACGTCGCCCGCGAGCTGCAGGAGCGGATCGGGCCCGCTGCCGCCCGCGTCACCCGCGTGAGCGCCTGGGAATCCGACGACGCCTGCGCGACCTTCATCGTTGCAGACCGTTGATCCGAAGCACGAATATCGAAATCCGAGCACCCGTGAGCGATTTTTCCGTTTTTGTTTCGGATTTCGATATTCGGATTTCGGATTTAATCGCCCTTTATTTCCTTCCACCGGGCCATCAGCTCGTCCCGGGTGACGAGCCCGATCGCATCCGGCACGTGCTGCCGAATGGCGTCCAGGCCCCCCTCCTGGCGGTCCACCAGCACCACCGCCTTGACCACCTCCAGCCCTTCCGAGCGCGCCCGCTCGATCGCGGTGATGGTGGAACCCCCGGTCGTGGCCACGTCGTCCACGATCGCGACCCGCTCCCCGCGCTGCACGTCACCCTCCACCCACTTCACGATGCCGTGGTCCTTCTGGGCCTTGCGGATCGAGAAGGCCTTGATCGGGCGGCCGTTCAGCTCTGAGGCGAAGGCGGCCGCAAAGGCCACCGGGTCGGCGCCGAACGTGAGCCCCCCGACGCCCGTCACCCCCGCGTCCCGCAGCTCGGCGAACAGCAGCTGGCCCACCAGGACCATGCCGCGCGGGGAGAGCGTCGTGGGCTTGCAGTTGACGTAGTAATGGCTTACACGGCCGGACACCAGCTTGAAGGAGGGCTCCCGGCTGTACTGGAAGGATTTCCGGCAGAGCATGTCGATCAGCTCCTGCTTCATGGCTGTCTCCTTGCGGGCGCACCGCGGCGGTCTTCGAGCGGGCGCAGATTCGATTTGACCGTGCAGACCCTTTTTGAGTATAAAAAAAGCCTCCACCAGTTTGGAAGAAGCCATCGCTTAATGGGAGGTGGAGGCTTGAGCAAGAAAAACCGGGGTCGGCCCTCCTTGGACTCGGTTCGTTTTTACCAGTTCCGCCCGACCGGGTCAATTCCGAACCGGCCACGAAAGGCTGCCATGCGACACACGTGTCGGACCATCGTATTCACCGCCCTGGCCCTCACCCTCTGGCTGGTGCTGCCGCCGCCCGGCTCGGCCCAGACTCCCGCGGCCGGCGCCCTGTCGCTGAGCGACGCCCTGAACATCGCCCTCGACGCCAACCTCGGCATCAAACGTTCGCTCGAGGAAATCAACGCGGCCGAGGCGCTGCGCCACCAGAGCATGACCAGGTTCCTCCCCACCCTGGGGTCGAGCTACAACGCCATCTACCGCAACGAGGAGCGCACCTCCCCGAGCCTGGTCTCCGGCCGACCGATCGTGAGCTCGCCCCAGGACCAGTACACCTTCACGACCTCCTTCACGCAGCCGATCTTCACGGGCTTCAACATCCTGACCGAGTACCAGCTGAACGAGCTCGGCCTCGACCGGGCCGAGGTCTCGGCCAAGCTGACGCGTCAGGACGTCATCCTGGACACCAAGAACGCCTTCTTCTCCGTCCTGAAAAACCAGAAGCTGCTGGACGTCGCCCAGCAGACCGTCACCTCCATCGCCGCCCAGAAGGAGGTGTCCGAGAATTTCTACAAGGTCGGGCTGAGCCCGCTCAACGACCTGCTGCAGAGCCAGGTGCAGCTCGCCAACGCCCGCCAGGCGCTGACCATCGCGCAGAACAACCTCGAGATCGTGCGCACCAACTTCAACACGATCCTGCGCCGGCCGCTCAGCACCCCCGTCCTGCTGGTCGAGCAGGTCGAGATCGAGCCCTTCACGCTGAACCTCGACGACTGCTTCGCCCAGGCCCAGCGCAACCGTCTGGAGATCCAGGTGGCCGACCTCGACATCGAGATCGCCGGCAAACAGGTGAAGCAGTCCGAGAAGGACTACTACCCGACCGTCAACCTCGTCGGGCAGTACGCGCGCACCGGCGACGACTGGCGCGCCCACGGCGGCGAGGGCATCAGCGACTCGGCCGGGTGGAACGTCGCGGCGACCGCGACCTGGGACTTCTTCCAGTGGGGGCGGACCGGCTACGGCCGCAAGGAGAAGCTCTCCCGCCTGGCCCAGTCCCGGTACCGCAAGACCCAGGTGACCGACACCGTCGACCAGGAAGTCAAGCAGTCCTACCTGCGCACGCGCGAGGCCGAGCAGAACATCCGCACGATCGAGAAGGCAGTCGAGCAGTCCAAGGAAAACCTGCGGATCACCGAAGAGCAGTACAAGGAGCAGGTGGCCACGCAGACCGACGTGCTCGTGGCCCAGACCCTGGTCACCCAGACGATGACCAACTACTACAACGCCCTCTACGACTACAAGATTGCCAAGTCCGTCCTGATGCGGGCCATCGGTCAGGAAATCCTGGAATGACGGACGGGACGGACGGGCGCCCGATCGTTCACCTGTCCCACGTCCACCACCGCTACGGCCGCCAGGCGGCGCTCACCGACCTCAGCCTCGACATCCACAAAAACGAGCTGGTGTTCGTCAGCGGCCCGAGCGGCGCCGGCAAGACCACCCTGCTGAAGCTGCTCTACGGCGCGGTCCGGCCGACCGAGGGGCGGGTCGAGGTGGACGGACTTCAGCTGGAGCACCTGCCGGCGCGACGGCTGCCGCTCCTGCGGCGGCGGCTGGGCATCGTCTTCCAGGATTTCAAGCTGATCCCCACCCGCAGCGTGTTCGACAACGTGGCGCTCGCCCTGGAGGCCTGCGGCCACCGGCGCGAGGCCATCCCGCGCAAGGTCCGGCAGGTGCTGCGCACGGTGGGCATGGACGCGCACGCGGACACCCTGCCCCCGCTCCTGTCGGGCGGGGAGCAGCAGCGGGTGGCCGTGGCGCGCGCGGTGGTCGGCGACCCGAAGGTCCTGCTGGCCGACGAGCCGACCGGCAACCTGGACGACGACTCCGCCCGGGCCGTCATGGAGCTCTTGCGGGCGATGCACATCCGCGGCACGACCCTGGTGATCGCGACCCACGACAAGGCGCTCGTCGATCGATTGGGGGGGCGCAGCGTGCACCTGGTGCAGGGTCGGCTGGCCCCGGCCGGGGCCGGACCGGAGGGGACATGATCCGGCACCTCAAGCGCGCACTCGCCGACATCCGCGCCAACCGGTTCGTGAACGCGGTGACCGTGATCACCGTGTCGCTCGCGGTCGTGATCGTCGGCGCCGCGCTGCTGCTCTACCTGAACACCCACTCGGTTCTCGACCGCTGGCAGCAGGACACCCGTCTGATGGTCTATCTGAAGCCGGGCGCCGCACCGGCCGCCGAGCGCCTGCAGAAAACGATCGCGGCCGTCGACGGGGTGCGCACCTGCCGGTTCGTCCCGAAGGAGGAGGCCCTGCAGGAGCTGCGGCGGCAGCTGCCGCCCCCCGCCTCGCTCCTCGACAACCTCGAGGAGAACCCCCTGCCCGACGCGTTCGAGGTCGGCCTGGAGGCGAGCCCCGCGGGCTGGGTGCGGGTGGACGCGATCGCCGCCCGCATCGGCGCGATCGCCGAGGTCGACAGCGTCGAATACGGCCGCAAGTGGGTCGATCTGCTCCGCGCCGTCCTGCAGGTCGTGCAGACGGCCGGCGTGGCCGTGACCGGGCTCTTCGCCCTGGCGGCGGTCGCGATCGTGGGCGGCACGACGCGCCTGGTGGTCTACTCCCGCCGCGAAGAAGTCGAGGTCCTGCGGCTGATCGGGGCGGCCGAGAGCTTCATCAAAACGCCCTTTTTCATCGGCGGGGTGCTGCAGGGGCTGGCCGGCGCCGCGGTCGGCCTGGCGGTCCTCAGGCTCGGTTTCGACGCGCTGACCGAGCACCTCGGCGCGGACGCGCTGGGGGTGCTGCCGCTGCGCTTTCTCGGCTGGGACGAAATCGGGGCCGTGATCGCCGGCAGCGCCCTGATCGGCTGGCTCGGCGCCTGGGCCTCCCTGCGGCAGCCGTTGCGCGCATGACGGGACGGCGCATGAACGGGTGGAGCGTCGTTCGAATTGCGGCCGCGGTCGCTGCTCGCCGCGGGGTCCGCCGCCGGGTCGATGGACCGGCTGGAGCAGGAGGTCGACGCGGTCCAGCGGGACCTGCGCGACCGGGCCGCCGAGGTGGACCGCATCTCGCGGCGCGAGGACACCGCGCTGCTGGCCCTGGAGGCGGCCGCCCGTTCCCTGGACCGCCAGCGCCGCGAGGCCCGGGCCTGCCGGGAAGAGCTGGAGGAGCTCGACCGCCGGATCAGCGCCATCCAGGCCGCCGAGGCGGACCTGCTGTTGCGCATTGCGGCCGGCCGGCAGTACCTCTCGGGGCGGCTGGTCGCCCTTTACAAAGCGGATCGCCTGGGGGTGGACGAGGGGCTGGCGTTCGCGCCGTCCATCCACGAAGCCGTCACGCGCAAGGCCGCCCTGCGGTATATCCTGGACCGTGACCGCCGGGCGCTGGACGAGCTGCGCGACCACGAGACCGAGCTCGCGGGCCTGCAGGCGCTCCTCACGGAACGGCGCGCGCGGCAGCTCGCCCTGGCCACGGAGTACGACCGGCGCCTGGCGGCCGTGAGCCGCGAGCGGTCCGGGCGGGAGAAGGCCCTGCAGCGCCTGCAGGGCGACAAGGCCGCCCAGCTCGCGGCGATCGAAGGCCTGCAGGAGGCGGCCCGCGAGCTCGACCGCCAGCTCCAGACGCTCAGCCGTGCGGATGCCCCGCGGGCGGAGGCGGCGGCGCCCGGTCGGCGACTGGCGGATATGAAGGGCTTGCTTATCCTTCCGGTAAACGGTAAAATTGTCAGCGTGTTCGGGGGGTACCGTGATCCGCAGTCGAAGACCCCGGCATTTCGCAACGGCATCGAGATCGCGGCCGAACGGGGTGAACCCGTCCGGGCGGTGCACGCCGGCAGCGTAGCCTATGCCGGCTGGTTCAGAGGCTACGGGAACGTCATCATCATCGACCACGGAGACCACTTCTATTCGGTTTACGCCCACCTGGAAGAGACCTTCAAGTCGGTGGAAAACAGAGTGGAGGCCGGTGAAGTCGTCGCCACGGCCGGGGACTCCGGGCCCATGGGGGGCGCCGGGCTCTATTTCGAGCTGCGGCACCGCGACCGGGCCGTGGACCCGCTGGACTGGCTGCGGCCGGGCTGAGGGCCGCCGCCGGTCGAACCGTCACGCACATCCTCTCCCCGCCCGACGGCGGGAGACCAATCCTGCAAGGAGTAGGGCATGAAGCGCAACCTCAATCGACCCGTCAGCATCTGGATCATCATGATTTCGGCCGTCGTGGTGTGGGTGCTCGGCACCGGGTTCCAGAAGTCCAGTTCGGCCGCGGGCAAGGAAGACCTCTACGAGCAGCTCAAGGTGCTCTCGGACGTGATCGAGCTGGTCCAGAAAGAGTACGTCGACGAAGTCGATGCCAAGGACCTGATCCAGAAGGCCATCAACGGGATGCTCCAGGGGCTCGACCCGCACTCCGCGCTGCTGCCGCCCGACGCCTTCGAGGACCTGCAGATCGACACCAAGGGCAAGTTCACCGGCATCGGCATCCACATCACGATGCAGAACGGGTTCGTCACGGTCATTTCGCCGATCGAGGACACCCCGGCGCACCGGGCCGGCCTCGAGGCCGGCGACCGCATCATCAAGGTGGACGGGCACCTGACCCGCGACCTGCGCGAGGCCGTGCGCATGATGCGCGGCCCGCGGGGGTCCAAGGTGACGGTGACCATCATGCGGGAGGGCAACAAGAAGCCGATCGACTTCAACATCACCCGCGACGAGATCCCGATCCAGAGCGTCAAATTCCTCAACCTGAAACCCGGTTTCGGGTACCTGCGCATCTCCAACTTCACCGGGACGACGACTCAGGACTTCGAGAAGGCGCTCGAGAAGCTCGAGAGCGAGGGCCCGCTGAAGGGGCTGGTGCTCGACCTGCGCAACAACGGCGGGGGGCTGCTCAACCAGGCGATCAGCATCTCGGACGTGTTCCTGGACAACGGGCAGATCGTGTCGATGAAGGGCCGCGAGAAGAAGAACACCAAGGTCTTCAACGCGACCCCCTCGGCCGTCAAGCGCACCTACCCGCTGGTGGTGCTGATCAACGGCGGCACGGCGAGCGCCTCCGAGATCGTGGCCGGCGCGCTGCAGGACCAGAAGCGGGCGGTGGTGGTCGGGACCACGTCGTTCGGCAAGGGCTCGGTCCAGACGGTGGAGAACCTGCGCGACGGCTCGGGCCTGAAGCTGACGATCGCGCGCTACTACACCCCGAACGGCCGCTCGATCCAGGCCAAGGGCATCGAACCCGACATCACGCTCAAGTTCAAGCGCCTCGACGCCGCCGACGCGGGCCCGGGCGAAGACTTCGGGCTCAAGGAGAAGGACCTCGAGAACCACCTGTCTTCCGAGGGCGAGGCGGAGAAGACCGAACAGCCCAAGAAACCCGAGGACTCCAAGACCCGGATCAAGGACGCGGAGTCACGGGTCGGCCCCCTCAAGCTGGAGACCCTCCAGAACGACAACCAGGTGATGCGGGCGCTGGAGATCCTCATCGGCCACGACGTCCTGAAACAGGCCAAGAACTAGCCCGGCGCGCATGCCCGCCCGGAACACCGCACGCCGGGGGGGGCGCCGCCCCTCCCGGCGCAAACCGTCCAGGCGCCCCTATCTGAAGCTGCTGGGCGCGGTTCTGGCGGCCGCCGTCGTGGTGGCCGCCGCCGTGGCCGCGGTGCGCTGGTTCGCCCCGCCCGAATCGCGCCAGGCCAGGGCCGACCGCAAGCCGGCCGTCACCCGCGAGGCGGCGCCCGCACCGCGCCCGGCCGAGCGCCGACCGGCCGCCGCCCCGAAACCCGCCGATCCGGTCCGTGCGCCCGAAAAAGCGGCGCCCGCGCCGCCGCCGTTCGAAGTCTTCCCCGAGAAAACCGCCCCCTCGGCGCCGCCCTCCGGCCCGGAACCCGAACGCCACGCCGCGATCGCCCCGGCCCCGCCCGAGACGCCGCCCCTGAAGCCGCTCCCGCGCGTCGCCCTGATCATCGACGACCTGGGCTACGATCGCCAGGCGGCCGAACGCCTGATGGAGCTGAACGCCCCCTTCACGGTCGCCGTCCTGCCCCACAGCCCCCACCAGGAGGCGATTGCGCGCGCGGCGCACGCCCGCGGGCTGGAGGTCATCCTGCACCTGCCGATGGAACCGGTGGAGTACCCCGAGATCAACCCGGGCCCGGGCACGCTGCTCGCCGCGATGTCCGCCGACGAGCTGCTGCGCGTTCTCGAGGGGGATCTCCGCGCGGTGCCCCACATCCGCGGGGTCAACAACCACATGGGCTCCCGGCTCACGGCCCGCTCCGAGCAGATCTACCAGGTGTTTTCGGTGTTGAAACGCCGCGGGCTGTACTTCGTCGACAGTCGCACCACCGACGAAACCATCTGCCGCCCCTCGGCCCGCCTCTTCGAGCTTCCGTTCGCCCAGCGGGACGTCTTCCTCGACCACGTCCACGAGCCGGCCGCGGTCCGCCGCCAGATCCGCGAGCTGGTCCGCATCGCCCGCCTCAAGGGCGAGGCGGTCGCCATCGCCCACCCCCACCCGGTCACCCTCACGGTCCTCAGGGAAGAGCTCGCGGAGCTGCGCCGGCAGGTCGAAATCGTCCCCGCCTCCCGGCTCGCGCGCCCGGTCGGGTAGATCTGCTTTCGAAGTCGCCGGAATCGTGGTAAAATACAAAAACTTCTCCCCAAACTGGGAAGCGCCCCGGCATGGACCCCTCTGAGCCGCTCTACAACAGTCGCCTGACCAAGACCTACGTCCAGTACCTGCACCGCCGGTACCCGGACCTCGAGGTCGCGCCCCTGTTGGAGAAGGCCGGCATCTACCAGTACCAGATCGAGGACTCGGCCCACTGGCTCACCCAGGACCAGGTGGACCGCTTCCACGCCCTGGTGTCCGAGGCCATCGGCGAAGCCGACCTCTCGCGGCACGTCGGCCGCTTCGCCATGTCGTCCGAGGTCCTGGGGGCGCCCAAGCAGTATGCCCTCGGACTGATGACCCCGGCGACCGTCTACCAGCTCATGGAGAAGAACTACCCCCTGTTCAGCCGGGGGGCGACGATCAAAACCCGGATGACGGGGCCGACCCAGGTGGAAATCATCGCCACCCCCAAGCCGGGGGTGGCCGAGAAACCCTACCAGTGCGCCAACCGCAGCGGGTCCTTCGAAGCCATTCCGTCCATCTTCTCGAACGAGCGCGCCACGCTCGAGCACCCCGAGTGCTTTCATCGCGGGGACCCCACTGCCGCTACATCCTGACCTGGAAGGACAGCCGCTCGCGGTTCTGGCGGCGGATGCGCGACCTCGGCCTGGCCGCCACGCTGGGGCTTTCCGTGCTCGCGTTCTTCTGGCTGCCCCTGACCGCATGGGGGTTTGCGACGATCTCCGCCCTTCTGGTCGTGGCCGGCTGCGCCTGGTACGGTGAGCACCTGGAGCGGAAAGCCCTGGTCGAATCGGTCGAAAAGCAGAGCAAGGCAGCCGAGGACAGCGTGCTGCGCAACGAGGAGCTCTACAACAACGCCCTGCTGATCCTGGAGATGGGGCAGGCCACCTCCACCATCCTGGACATCCGGCAGCTCGCCTCGGCGGTAATGGCCATCCTGCAGAAACGCCTGGACTTCGACCGCGGCATGCTCATGCTGGCCGACCCGCACGAACACCTCCTCAAGTACACCGCCGGGTTCGGTCACACGCCCGAACAGGAAACCCTGCTGCGCGCGACCACCTTCAACCTCAAAAACCCCAACTCGCGCGGGGTCTTCATCCTGGCCATGCGCGAACGCCGCCCCTTCCTGGTCAACGACATCCGCGCGATCGAACCCGACCTCTCGGCCAAAAGCCTCGACTTCGCCCACCAGCTGGGCACGCGCGCGCTCATCTGCGTGCCCGTCGTGTACGAGAAGGAGCCGCTCGGAGTGCTCGCGGTCGACAACAGCACCTCCAAGCGGCCGCTGCGCCAGAGCGACATGAACCTCCTGCTCGGCCTGGCCTCGCAGCTGGCGACCAGCATCGTCAACGCGACCCACTTCGAGCAGGTGCAGGAGAGCGAGAAAAAGTACCGCGAGCTCGTCGAGACCGCGAGCAGCCTCATCCTGCGCGTCGACGCCGGGGGCCGGGTCACCTTCGTAAACGAGTTCGCCCAGCGCCTGTTCGACTGCCGGGAAGCGGAACTCCTGGGCACGGAGGCGGCCCCGTTCATCCTGGGGTCGGGCGCGGACGGGCAGCGCTTCGAGCGGCTGGTCGGCGCCATGAGCCGCGACCCGATGCGCCCGGCCGTCCGGGAGAGCGAGCACCTCCTGCGCACGGGGAAATCCGTCTGGATCGCCTGGAACTACCGCCCGATCCTGGATGCCGGCGGCGGCTTCGCGGAGCTCCTGTGCATCGGCAACGACATCACCGAGCTCAAGCGCGCCGAACAGGAGCGCAAGGAGCTGCATGCCCAGCTGCAGCGGGCCCAGAAGATGGAGGCCATCGGGACCCTGGCGGGCGGGGTGGCCCACGACCTGAACAACATCCTCTCGGGTATCGTCAGCTACCCCGAGCTGCTGCTGATGGACCTGCCCGAGGGCAGCACCCTGCGCAAGCCGATCGAGACCATCAAGAAGTCCGGGGAAAAGGCGGCGGCCATCGTCCAGGACCTGCTGACGCTCGCCCGGCGCGGGGTGGAAACCACCGAGGTGGTGAGCCTCAACCAGATCGTCGCGGACTACCTGGGCAGCCCGGAGTTCTCCAAGCTGCAACTCAACCACCCCGGCATCACCACCCGGACCCGGCTCGAGGACGACCTGTTGAACATCGTCGGCTCGCCCGTGCACCTGTCGAAAACCGTCATGAACCTGGTCACCAACGCGGCCGAAGCGATGCCCGACGGCGGCGCCATCGCCATCCGCACCGAGAACCGGTACCTGGAGGCGGAGACGGTCGGGTACGAGAGCTCCGTCACGGGGGATTTCGTGACCCTCACCGTGTCCGACGCCGGGATCGGCATCCCGCCCGAGGAGATGGAGCGGATCTTCGAGCCGTTCTACACGAAGAAGGCCATGGGCCGCAGCGGGACCGGCCTGGGGATGGCGGTCGTCTGGGGCACGGTGAAGGACCACCGCGGCCACATCGACATCCAGAGCGCCGTCGGCCGGGGCACCGACATCGTCCTGTACTTTCCGGCCACCCGGCGCAAGGTGGCTCGCCGCGAGGAGGCCCTGCCGCTCGAGGAGGTCCGGGGCCGCGGCGAGACCGTGCTGGTGGTCGACGACATCCGCGAGCAGCGCGAGATCGCGAGCGAAATCCTCGGCAAGCTCGGGTACACGGTGGAAACAGCGGCGAGCGGCGAGGCGGCGGTCGAGCGGCTCAGGGAGTCCCCGGCCGACCTGGTGGTGCTCGACATGATCATGGACCCGGGGATCGACGGCCTGGAGACCTTCCGCCGCATGCTGGCGCTGCGGCCGGGCCAGAAGACGATCATCGCCAGCGGCTACTCGGAGTCGGTCCAGGTGCGGGAGGCCCAGCGGCTGGGCGCCGGGGCCTATGTCAAGAAGCCGTATCTGCTGCAGACGTTCGGGCTGGCGGTGCGGCAGGAGCTCGACCGGCGATGAAAAACGGCGTCTCGGGCCGTGATCCGGCGTTGCGCGGCCTTTTGTGGATTGCTCACATACTGGTCCAGTATGCTGCGCATCCCAAAAGGCCGCGCGCCTTGGCTGACGGCCCGATACTTGTTTTTCAGCGGTTTCCTCGAGACTTCGATTGCCGGCGAGCGGGTTTTCTGTGGGAGCGGCTTTCCAGCCGCGATGATCAAGACTGGGGGCTTCTACCGTAGAGCGTTGGGCCGAGCGCCATGCCCGCTAACTTCCAGTCAGCATGGAGTAAAGCGACGCCGGCTGCAGGAAGGCGAATTCGTAGCGCGCGAAGCCGACCACGTCCTTGTCCGCCAGCGGCACGGGTTTCTTGTCGAGCCGGGTGCCGTTCAGGAACGTCCCGTTGGTCGACCCGCAGTCCCTCAGGAAGCAGCCCTCCCCCTTGATCTCGATCACCGCGTGCTGCTTGGATATGGCGTAGTCGGGCAGGATGAAGTCGTTCGTGTCGGTGCGCCCGATGGCGAAAAGATGGGCGGTCGAGGTCGCCTGCGCGCCCTTCACCAGGGGGTAGATGGCGTGCTTGAGGCTCTCGGACACCGAGACGGACTCCCCGTCGGTGACCGCCGGCTCGAAAAGGACGGTGCGGTTCATCTCGCGCGAGGCCGGCCCCCGCTGGGCCGACAGGTTGCCGCGGTGAATTGCCGAGCCGGCCAGCACCGGCTGCTGCATGAAGCGCACGAAGTCCTCCGGCGCAGCGGCCAGGGCCACGCGCTGCAGCAGGGTCAGGTCGACCCGGCCGGCCGAGTTGACCATCCGCGCCAGGCTCCCGCCCTCCGCCCGCACCTCCGGTGCGCTCTTCGGTTGCGCCGGTTTTCTGCCGAACACGCCTGTCGCCTCCCGTCCGCGAGCCTCCACCCTCCCCCTCGCGTTCAGGCGCCTGCGAACCCGGTTTGACTTGGCGCGGGGGGCGGAGTTAAGATGATCCTAACCAACATCATCGTCCGTAAGTGACATGGACTTTAACCGGTATTCCGCCCGCATCCGTTTTGCACCGCAGCCCGGTTCCGGCGGTCGCCCGTGCCGACCCGGCTCCGAAGGGCGCCCATGATCCGTTCCGCACTCGCCGTTGCCCTCGTCCTGCTCGCGTGCCTCTTCAGCGTCTCGGAAGAGCTGCTCTTCTCGCTTGACCCGCCCCGACCCGGGCAGGCCGCGCCGTTCTCGGTGCGGGCGGACCGCCGCTTCAGCGTGGGGTCGCCCGAAGCGCAGGGGCCGCCGGACGCCCCGGACGCGCCCGGAATCGTCACGTACCGGACCGGGGATGTGCTGGTGCCCTTCCGGCAGCCCATGGACGCCGAAGACCTCCGTCTCATCCGGGCGCTCGGGGAGCTGCCGGGCCGGGGGCTGCTGTCGCAATCCCCGTTGGCCCTGTTCGTGGCCGTCTGGTCGATCGTCTTCCTCGGCTCCTTCCTGCTCGCGCTGCCGCGCGGGGGCTACCGGCGCTCCGCCTCCCCGTCCGTGCTGCTCGCGCTGCTGATCCTCCAACTCCTCACGATCAAGGCCCTGATGCTGTTCACGACCCTGCCGATCGAAAGCCTGCCGATCGGGTTGCTGCCGCTGCTGGTCGTGGCCATGAACCAGGGGCGCATCACCGCCGTGGGCGTCGCGATGGCCGGGGTCCTCATCAGCGCGCTCGCCGTGGGGCGCTCCTGGGATCTCACGGTCGCCTGGCTGATGGTCGGGCTGACCGCGGTCGCGGTGGGGCCCAAGGATCTCCGGCTCGGCCCGGCGCTGCGGGCGGGCATGCTGATCGGGCTCGTGTACGTGATCTTCCTGCTGCTGGCCGGCGAGGACTGGCGGGGGCTGTCGCACCTGCTGCCGCCGCCGGCCGGGGTCGACCTCGAGTGGCTCGGGGCCGTCGCGGCCCACCCGGCGGCGGTCCGCAGCGCCGGGGCCATGGCGGCAGGGCTCTCGTCCGCGCTGGCGGCCCTGCTGCTCTTCCCCTTCCTGCGCGCCGGCCGGAACATCGGCTCGACCCTGACCCTGCGCCGCTTCTCGGACCTGGACCAGCCGCTGCTCAAGCGGCTGTTCGCGGAGGCGCCGGGAACCTACCAGCACTCCATGAACGTGGCCTACCTGGCTCAGGCGGCCGGCAACGCGATCGACGCCAACCCTCTGCTGCTGCGCATCGGCGCGTATTACCACGACATCGGAAAAGTCGGCCGCCCCGACGGCTTCATCGAGAACCAGATCAGCGGCGACAACCTGCACGACCGCATCGATCCGTACGAAAGCATCGCGATCATCCACGGTCACCTCCTGCAGGGAGTGCGGATGGCCCGCGAGGCCCGGCTCCCGCCGGCCGTGATCGACCTGATCGAACAGCACCACGGCACCCAGTCGGTCGAGTTCTTCCACCAGAAGGCCGTCAAGCTCGCGTCCCGCGAAACCGTCCGCGAGCAGGATTTCCGCTACCCCGGCCCCAAGCCCCGGACGGTCGAGGCCGCGCTGCTGATGATCGCCGACGCCGTCGAGGCCGCCTCCCGGACGCTGAAGGCCCCCGGCCGCCCCGCCTTCGACAAGCTCGTGCGCTTCATCATCGTCAAGCGCATCGCCGACGGCCAGTTCGCCGACTGCGTGCTCGACACCCGCGACATCGAGGCGATCACCCTCGCCATGGTGGACGCCCTGGAGGCCTCCTACCACGCCCGCATCCGCTACCCCTGGCAGCAGCCGAACGCAGCGCAGCCGGCGGACCGTCCCAAAGCGTAGCTGCAAACCGACTTGCTCTCGCCGGACCGAAATGGTAGGCGGAGTGCCGGAGCTTCCGGCCACCGCCGTCAGAGACACGACGCTGCGGCGTGCCGCGTGACAGACCATCGCAAGGAGACCGTTATGGCGCTGACGCTGATGGAGGGCAACGAGGCCATCGCCCGCGGGGCCGTGGCCGCCGGGTGCCGCTTTTTCGCCGGCTACCCGATCACGCCCGCGACCACCATCCTCAACCACATGCTCGCGATGCTGCCCCCGCTGGGCGGGGTCTGCATCCAGGCGGAGGACGAGATCGCCTCGATCGGCCTCTGCCTGGGGGCCTCGATGGCCGGCGATGAAGGTCCTGACCGCCACCTCCGGGCCGGGCATCAGCCTCTACAGCGAGCAGATCTCGTTCGCCGTGGGCAGCGAGATCCCGATCGTCATCGTGGACATCCAGCGCCTCGGACCCTCGACGGGCTCGGCGACGCGCGGCGCCGACGGCGACGTCCAGTTCCTGCAGTGGGGCAGCAGCGGCGGGATGCCGGTGATCGTGCTGGCGCCGGCCGACGTGGCCGACTGCTTCACCCTGACCGCGCACGCCTTCAACCTGGCCGAGCGCTTCCGCTGCCCGGTCTTCGTCGCCTCCAACAAGGAGATCGCCATGACCCGGGCGAGCCTGGACCCCGAGCGGCTCGCCCCCCCGCCGCCGGTCGACCGGGCGGCGCCGGCCCCCGGGCCCTTTGTCCCCTTCCAGGCGCCCGCGGCCGGCGGAGTCCCCGGGTTCCTGCCGATCGGCGGCCCGGTCCCGGTGCGCCAGACCTCGTCCACCCACGGCCCGGACGGCTACATCACGACCGACCCGGCCGAGATCACGCGCATGCTGAAGCGCATGCAGTCCAAGATCGACGCGGCCGCCGACGATCTCGCCATCGTCGAGCACCGCCCGGCAGCGGGCGCCGACACCCTGATCGTCGCCTACGGGGTGACCTCGCGCGCGGCCGAGGCCGCGGTTCGCCAGCTCGCGGTGCGCGGGAGGGCGGCCTCGCTCCTGGTGCTCAAGACCCTCTGGCCGGTCCCGGCCGCGGCCGTCCGCCGCGCGGCCGACGGCGCCCGGCGCATCCTCGTGGTGGAAATGAACCTGGGGCAATACGTGCGGGAGATCGAACGCATTCTGCCGGGCCGGAAAATCGATTTCTGCGGACAGATGGACGGGCGGCTGATCGTGCCGGAAACGATCGTGGAGGCCTTCAATGGATAGTCTGCTCAACGCGGCGCGGCCGCCCGTGTTCTGCCCGGGGTGCTCGCACGACCGCATCACCCACATGCTCGACAAGGCCTTTCTCGGGATGGGGTTGGCAGCCGACCGGATCGCGATGGTGAGCGACATCGGCTGCTCGGGCCTGTTCGACACCTTCTTCAACACGCACGCGTTTCACGGGCTGCACGGCCGGGCGCTCACCTACGCGGCCGGGATCAAGCTGGCGCGCCCCGAGCTCACGGTCGTGGTCACCATGGGCGACGGCGGGCAGGGGATCGGCGGCGCCCACCTGCTGGCGGCCTGCCGGCGCAACCTGGACATGACGCTGCTGGTCCTGAACAACTTCAACTTCGGCATGACCGGCGGCCAGTACTCCGCCACCACCCCGCCCGACGCCGAGGTGGGCTCCGGGTTCCTCAACCAGCTCGAGCGCCCGCTCGACATCTGCGCGGTGGCCAAGACCGCCGGGGCCCCCTATGTCGTGCGCTGCTCGGCCTACCGGCCGGACATCACCGAGGTGATCCGGCGGGCGATCGAGTTCAAGGGCTTTTCGGTAGTGGACATCTGGGGGATCTGCCCGGGCCGCTTCTCCAAGCGCAACCGCCTGACGACCAAGGCCATCGAAGAAGGGCTCGCGCGCCTGCCCGCCCTCGAGGGCGAGGTCCCGGAGAACCGGCGCCGGGAATTCGGGGAACACTACCGCGAGCTCGCGGCCGCGCAGCGGCCGGTCCCGCCGCCCCGGGCCGTCCCGGCCTCCTTCGCGCCGCTCGGCGAAGGCCGCCGCGAGGTGATCATGCTGGGCAGCGCCGGGCAGCGCATCATCACGGCCGGGGAAATCCTGTGCCTCGCGGGGATGCACGCGGGGCTGAACGTCACCCAGAAGAACGACTACGACATCACCGTGCTGCGGGGCCCGTCGATCAGCGAGATGATCCTCTCCCCGCAGGCGATCGACTACGCCGGCATCGTGCGGCCCGCGGTGGTCATGGCGCTGGGCCCGGAGGGCGTCGCCCGCCGCCGCAAGACCTTCGCCGCGCTCGACGCGTCGGCGGTCGTCATCCAGGCGGCAGGGGTGGAGGTCCCGGCCTCGGCCGCCCGCACCCATCGGGTGGACTTCAAGACGCAGGGGTTCAAGGGGACGGACTGGGCGCTCGCCTCGCTCGCGGTGATGGCCAGGCTGGGGCTCGTGGTCGGGATGGAAACGCTGGAAGCGGCCCTCGCCGCGCGGCTCAGGGGCGAGGCCCTGTCCACGGCGACCGAGATCGTCCGCGCGGTGCGGCTCGGCGAGTGGGTGTAAAAAGGGATCGGGCGGTGCGAGGCCGGGCCTCGCACCGGGGGTTATTCGAGAACGACCAGGACCTGCTGCGTGGCGACCGTGTCGCCCTTCTGGACCTTGATCTCCTTGACTCGGCCCGCCTGCGGCGAGGGGATGGCGTTTTCCATCTTCATGGCCTCGAGGATGAGCACGTCCTGGTACTCCAGGACCTCTTCGCCCGCCTTCACGAGGATGTCCACGACCTTGCCGGGCATGGGGGCTACGACCTGCTTCGCCATTTCGAATCCCTCCTGTCTGCGTTGATGTCGAACCGGCGCTTGATACTGGACCGGCATCCGAAAGTCAAGACGGATCCCGCCGGCTTGACGGGGTTGCGCCGCTTTCTTATAAGCTGATTCCGTTCTGCACCGAGGGTTCAGCCACAACCAAAAGGGGGAGGGAATGAGACCGTACTTTGAGAAGATGAAAGAGTTCGGCAGCGCGCTGCCGCCCGGGAAGATCAAGAGCGGCGAGGGCAACGTCAAACTGGTCAAGGCCGTGGAGGCCGAGTTGGACGCCGCCCTGGAGAAGATCAAGAACGTGGGGCTGCCCGCGGCGGAGATCAACCGGCGCAAGCAGCTGACCATCTGGCAGCGCCTGGACTACCTGCTCGACCCCGGCACGTGGTGCCCCCTCAACACCCTGTTCAATCCCATGGACAACGTCGAGGGGACCAGCAACGTCTATCACGGCCTGGCCAAGATCTCGGGCAAATGGGCCGTCGTGATCGGCTTCGACAACAAGGTGCTGGCCGGCGCCTGGCTGCCCGGGCAGCCCGACCACATCCTGCGGGCCACCAACCTGGCCCGACGGCTGCACGTCCCCCTGGTGTGGCTCGTGAACTGCAGCGGGGTCAAGCTCCCCAACCAGGAGAAGTTCTACGGCGACCGCCGCGGCGGCGGGACGACCTTCTTCCGGCACGCCGAGCTCGAGCAGGAGGGGGTCCCGATCCTGGCCGGGATCTGGGGGACCAACCCGGCCGGCGGCGGCTACCAGAGCATCAGCCCGACGATCCTCTTCGCCCACAAGGACGCCAACATGGCGGTCGGGGGCGGGGGCATCCTGAGCGGCATGTCGCCCAAGGGCTTCTTCGACCTGGAGGGCGCCGAACAGCTGATCTCGGCCGCCAAGCAGTTCAAGGCCGAACCGCCGGGCTCGGTGAAGATCCACCACGACGAGACCGGCTTTTTCCGGCACGTCTTCGACACCGAGCAGGCGGTCCTGGACGGCATCAAGGAGTACATGCAGGGCATACCGGCCTACGCCCCCAAGTTTTTCAGGGTGGCCGAGCCCAAGGCCCCGCGCTTCCCGGGCGAGGACCTGTACACCCTGGTCCCGTTCAACCAGAAGCAGATGTACAACTTCGACGAGGTCCTCGCGCGCCTGGTGGACGGCAGCGAGCACCTGGAATACCGCCCGGGCTACGGCCCGGAGATCTACACCGGTCTCGTCAAGATCGACGGGTTCCTGGTCGGGGTGATCGGCAACCGCCAGGGGTTCCTGGGGGAGGACTACCCCGAGTACGCGCCCTACCCCGGAATCGGCGGCAAGCTCTACCGCCAGGGGCTCATCAAGATGAACGAGTTCGTCGTGCACTGCGGCCGCGACCGGGTGCCGATCGTCTGGGTCCAGGACACGACCGGCATCGACGTCGGCGACATCGCGGAGAAGGCGGAGCTGCTCGGGCTGGGCCAGTCGCTGATCTACTCGATCCAGCAGACCGAGGTCCCGATGATGCTGCTCGTGCTGCGCAAGGGCACTGCGGCCGCACACTATGTGATGGGCGGGCCCACCGCCAACCGCCACAACGTCTTCACGCTCGGCACGGCGACGACCGAGATCTACGTCATGCACGGGGAAACCGCGGCGGCGGCCAGCTACTCGCGCCGCCTGGTCAAGGAAAAGGAAAGCGGCAAGCCGCTCGAGCCCGTGATCGAGGAGATGAACAAGCTCGTCAAGTCCTACTACGACAACTCGCGGCCGCTCTACTGCGCCCGGCACGGCCTGGTGGACGAGGTGGCGCACATGACCGGCCTGCGCAACTACCTGGTGGCCTTCGCCGGCGCCGCGTACCAGAACCCCCGGTCCATCTGCCCCCATCACCAGATGATGCTCCCGCGGATCATCAAGGGCTGAACCCCTGGACGGGTGCGGCCCCCGGGCCGCACCCGCCGCACATACGGAACCCGATTCATGCCAGTTCGATCATCGCGCTCCTGCGCCGCCGGCCCGACCCGGACGCTCGGTTTCTGCCTGGCGCTCTGCCTGGCGGCCCTCGTGGCCGCGACCTCGTCGGCCGGCCCGCCGCCCGCGTCCAAGCCGCTCGTGGCGCTCTCGGCCGCGGAGGTCGAAACCGGCGGCACCCTGATCGTGACGGTGGACGTCCGCGGCCTCAAGGCGCCCGCGCGGGAGCCGGCCCTCGGCTTCGGGGGGCAGTCGGTCCCGGTGTTCCCGTACCCGGGCCGGCCCCAAGGGGTGTACGCCGGACTCGTGGGGATCCCGGTCTCGACAGCCGCGGGCCCGGCGGCGGTGACCGTGAGCTGGGGCGAAGGCCCCGGCCGGCAGACGGTTTCGGCCGAATTCACGGTGCGGCCCGGCGTCTACGGCGAGGACACCCTGACGGTCGACCCCCGCCACGTCCGGCCAAGCCCCCAGGACCTCGAGCGCATCCGCCGCGAGCAGGCCGAGGTCCGGCAGGTCTACGCGTCCGGCAGCCGGTCGCGGCTGTGGAAGGAGACGTTCCAGGTGCCCGTCCCCGGCGAGATGCACGGGCCCTTCGGCACCCGACGCGTATTTAACGGCGAACTCCAGAGCCAGCACAACGGCGCCGACTTCCGCGCCCAGACGGGCGACCCCATCCGGGCCGCCGCCGCCGGAGTGGTCCGCCTGACGAAGGACCTCTTCTACTCGGGCAACGCCGTCATCCTGGACCACGGCGCCGGCGTCTTCACCTCCTACTCCCACATGAGCCGCATCGACGTGAAGGTGGGGCAGACGGTCGCGCGCGGGGCGGTGATCGGCCTGGCGGGGGCGACCGGCCGGGTCACCGGGCCACACCTGCACTGGACCGTGAGGGTCGGGGCGGCCAACGTCGACCCCGTGCTGTTTTTAGAGGTGATGCGCCGCTTCGGAAGCTCGTGAGGCCTTTTCGCTTGACAGCCGCCCGCCTTGGATCTATATCCCACCTCTCCTAATCCTGACCACACCCGTAGCGTATCGACGCTGCGGGTGTTTTCCCGAGGACACGGATGACCGCACAACCAGCCCTGCTGGCTTACCCGGGTGCATTGACGGGCAGCCGGCTCGGAGCTACCCCGATAGCGGGTGACCTGACCGCCCTGGCGCTCGCCCTGGGCTCCCAGGACCCGTACACCCAGGGCCACTCCCGGCGGGTGGCGGAATACGCCGCCCGCATGGCCGCCCGGCTGGGCATGGGGGCTGAGGAGCGGGAGCTGGTCCGCACCGGCGGGCTGCTGCACGACATCGGCAAGATCGGCTTCAGCCGCAAGCTGCGCGCCAACTGCAACACCCGCCTGACGGCAGGCATGCGCGCGGAGATCCGCCGGCACCCCGAGATCGGGTTCAATTTTCTCAGGGCGCTCGGCGTCTCCGACCCGGTGGTCGATTGCGTACGCTACCACCACGAGCGGCCGGACGGGTCGGGATACCCGTACGGTCTGAGGGCGGAGGCGATCCCCCGCAGCGCGCAGATCATCAGCGTGGCCGACTGTTTCGACGCCCTGACCACGGATCGACCGTACCAGAAGGGCCGGCAGCGGGAGCACGCCTTTACCATCATGGAGCGCATGGGGCCGGGCATCTTCCCCCCGGACCTGCTGCGCGTGCTGATCGAAGACATCCGGGCCAACGGCACGCCCATGCCCGACCCCGATGCGGTCCCGGAGACCGGGGCCCGGCTTTACAGCTTTCCGATTCCGGGGTAAACTATGTTCATGGAGCACACCTCCCGCAGCGTGACGATCCTGCCCCGCAGATCCGTGAAGTGCTGGTTCAACTCGATCTTCTCGATGGTCTTCTACATCGGGCTCTTCAGCGGCATCGGCTACATCATCCAACTGACGCTGTTCTGATCCGAACGATCTTATCCCCCCACATCTCTCATCACCAAACGATCGGCTGTATCCCCGGACTATAGCAGACCGATATCCGCTTTCTCAGACCACGGCAGGTGTGAAAAACAAGTATCGGGCCGTCAGCCAAGGCGCGCGGCGTTTTGGAAAGCGCAGCATACCGGGAGGTATGTGAGCGCTCAACGACCACCCGCGGCAGCGGGTGTGCGGATTTTCGGCCGCAGGCCGAAAAGACCAGAAGCACGCCAGTGCTTTCATCGTTGTACCTGCTGGGGTTTGCAGGTAATTACAAAAGGCCGCGCAACGCCGGATCACGGCCCGAGACGCCGTTTTTCTGCTCCCGGGAGGTCGAGCCGTCGTCGGATGCAGGCCGGCAGCTCGTCCGCGTGGTGGGTGACGAAGAGGATGGTCGTCAGACCGGAGGCGGCGATGCGGTCGACGGTGGCGAGAATCCTGCGGCGGTTGGAGCGGTCGAGCCCCTGACAGGGTTCGTCCAGGATCAGGAGGCGGGGCGGTTTGATCATGGCCCGCGCGAGCAGCACCATGCGCTGCTCGCCCTGGGAGAGATGCGGGAAGGGTGTTCCCGCGAGCGCTTCGAGCCCTAAGGATGCGAGCCAGCGGCGGGCACGGTGCGTCTGCTCCGCGGTCGCGTGGCGGTAGAGGCCGACCGAGTCGTAGTACCCCGAGATCACGACGTCGAGCACGCTCAGGTGCTTGCGGTAGCGCACCTGGAGCTCGGGCGAGACCGCACCGATGCCGGCCTTGAGCTCTCTCAGGGCGGCATCGCCGCGCCCCCGGCCGAACACGCGCACGTGGTTGGCATAGGCCTGCGGGTGCTCGCCGGCGATCAGGCGCAGGAGCGTGGTCTTGCCCGACCCGTTCGGGCCGCACAGCGCCCAGTGTTCCAGCGGCCGGACCGTCCACGAGAGGTTTTCGAAAAGCGGCGCGCCCCGGTGGGTGACCGTCACCCCGCGCAGCTCGATCAGAGGCTCGCCGGACGGCGGGGCGGTGGCGCCGGGCGATGCCGGCAGCGGGCGCGCGCCCGGCCCCGTCGGCCCATACAGCGCGTCCACCCCGGCCCGCACCGCAGGGTCCTCCCGCCGCCCCTGGAACACCACCCGCCCGTCCTTGACCCCCAGCAGATGCGTGACCCGGGACGGGATTTCCCTCGACCGGTGGGTGACGAGCACGACCGACCGCTCGGCGTCCATCAGCTCCTCGACCAGGGCGGCCAGCGCGGAGCGCGACGCGGCGTCGAGCCCCTCGAAGGGCTCGTCCAGGATCAGCAGCCGCGGGGCCGTGGACAGCGCGAGCACGATCTGGAACCGCCGCATCTCCCCGGTGGACAGCTCGCGGATGCGGCGGTCGAGCAGCGGCTCGATCCGCAGCCGCGAGGGCGGCGCAGGGCGGCGGCGCACGCCGGCCGCCGGCGGCTGGAGGTAGTCCCGCACGCGCGCCCCGCCGTCCAGCTCGCCGCTGAAGTGCCGGTGCTCGTCCGCCTGTTCGTCCCGCGCCAGCATCCCGCGCTGCCGCTCGAAGGACACCATCGCCGCCTGGGCGCGCAGGACCGCCGGCGAAGGCGGCTCGATCCGCCCGCGCACCACGGGCGTCTCGCCGCTCAGCGCGCGCATGAGGGTGCTCTTCCCGGCGCCGTTCGGGCCGAGGACGCCCCAGTGCTGCCCGGCGCGGATGTCCCAGGTGGTTCCCTCGAGGATGAGCCGGTCCCGGATCCGGAGCGTCGCCGAATGCAGCGCGACCAGGGACGGCGCCTGATCGTGTCCACCTTCCATGGTGCGGACTATGGCACGCCTGAAACCAGAAGTCCAAGCCCCCATTCCGCGCCCATATTGAAGATTTTCAGCGAACCCGCTACACTCGGCGCCATCACCCGGCATATGGCGGCCGAACCGTCCGAACATCCATCCCAACCCATCGCGAACAGGTCGCATACCGGCCGACCGGCCGATACAGCGGCCGCAAGGGAGGTGGCGCATGCAAGACGACATCCGGAACGCGCTGGCCATTTCGGCCGATCGCCTGGCGGAGATCAACGCGCTGCTGGCCGATCCCCGCAATGAAACCGTCACCGGGCTTCTCCAGGTCGTGGAGCGGTACGGCGGCCCGAAGGAGATCAACCGCAAGGCGGCCGAGGCCGGCAAGCTCGAGACCCTCATGGCCCGGCTGGCAAAGGCGAAGTCCCCCTATGTCAAAGACCTCGAGTGGCTGATCGCGCAGCGGGACCAAAACGCCTTCGTCGCGCTGCCGGACTACGTCCGCCAGGTGAAGGGCGCCCCAGCGGAGCTGAACCGTAAAAACGCGGTCACGCTCGAAATCAGCGCCCTGCAGTATTTCCCCTGGCTGATCGCCGAGGCCAGGCACTGCATTCAACAGCGCGAATTGATGCCGGGCCGGTTCATCCGCGTGCGCCGGATGGCCGAACAGGAGACCGACAACGGCGACATCATGGCGACCGCCGCGGCGATGCAGATCATCGGCGCGAGCTACGTCGAGACCCTGGACACCAAGGGCACCGACGGCTCGAACGTGCACCTGGGAGGGCCCGACACCATCACGGGCTACTTCGGCGGGATCGGCCAGCCCAACGACTACCCCCTCAAGTGGGCCGACGAGTTCCTGAAATACTACACCACCTACGGGATACGTCAGGTGCTCAACATCAACCCGGGCACGGTGCTCGTGGGATACCTGATGCACCGGCTGGGCATCGACAACGAGTTCAAAATCTCGGTCTTCATGGGCAACGACAACCCGTTTGCCGTCCTGTGGACGCTGATCGGAGCGCGCCTGTTCGCACGCGCCGACGGCCGGACCTCGCTGATCGGCTTCAACCTGTCCAACTCGGCCGAACAACGCGACCCTGCGCCAGGCGTCTTATCTGCGCAAGGCCCTCGGGCTCGAGGAGGTCGTGCGCTTCGAGCACCACATCACCGAGACCTGGAAATCCATCGTGCGCCAGCCCTACAACCGCCGCGCCGAGCTCGTGGAGATCGCGAAAGAGGTCCCCAACATCTCGGCCAAGCACGAGGGCGGCGAGCCGGAGATCGAGCAGACACTCGCGCACCCGTCGGACATCTTCGACTACTTCCTGGCCAAGACCGACGCGGAGAAGGGCGGCCTCATGGCCGCCCTCGAGAGGAACTACATGGAAAAGCACCGGTCGGTCGACCTGACCGCGCGGGCGCTGGTCGAGGCCGGGATCGGAGTGGTCTGCGCGTCGCGCCTGCACGCCCGCTGAGGGAGACACCCGACGCGAAGTCCTCGGCTCCCTCCGGCAATAAAACGGATTGACAGGCCAGGCGAAAGGCGTGTAGTGCAGAGTTTCATAATAGGAAACATTTCCGCCGATTCGAGCGTCCATACACACCCATTTTAGAGCCCAGAAAGACCGCCCGATGTTTTCTACCATGAAACCAACGTCGGCCATCGTCGAAGCCGAGATCGGAAAACGAATCAACGCGCTGAGAACCGTTAAGGGGATCACGCTCGAGCAGCTCGCCCGGCAAACCGGGTTCACCAAAGGGTACCTCTCCAAGGTCGAAAAATCCGACGAAAGCCCCGCCGGTTTCCACGCTGGGCAACATCGCCCGCGCCTTCAACACCACCATTTCGGCCCTTTTAGGCGAAGAAACGCGAAGCACCTCCCTGTGCCTGGTTCGCAAGAACGAGGCCCCTCTCATCGCCCGGGACGGAACGGCGTTCGGGTATGCGTATGAAGCCATGGCTTACAAATACCCCAACAAAGTCATGGAACCCTTCATCCTCACACCTCCCGTTGAAGCCGAAAAAGCGAACCATCTATCAGCACGAAGGTGAGGAGATTCTCTACGTCATCCAGGGCAGGATGAAGTTTCAGCACGGGGCCGAGACGGTCATCGTCGAAACGGGCGATTGCATCTACTTCGACTCCAGCATCCCGCATTTCGGGGAAACGATCGGCTCCCCGGAAGTCAAGTGCTTCATGGTCATTTGTAACCCCTCGGGCAGCATTGAAAGGAAACCGCATGGAACTTAACGACATCCGACGAATCGGGGTGGTAGGAGCCGGGTTGATGGGGCACGGCATCGCACAGGTTTTCGCTTCCGCAGGATATGAGGTTGCTCTCTACGATGTCGACACCGCCACGTTAAATGCCGCCAAGGATCGAATCGCTGGAAATTTCCGGCCGTTCATCGACCTCGGGCTTGCGGTGCCCGAGGATATCGATCGCTGCCTGGAACGAATTACCCTGTGCCGCACCATAGCGGATCTCGGCCAAGGGGCACACGTCATCATCGAAGCGATTCTGGAAGACCTCGGCCTGAAGCTGGCCACGTACGCCGAAATAGAAGTCCATGCCGGGCCGCAAACCCTGCTCACCAGCAACACGTCCGCCATCAGCATCACCCGGATCAGCGAGGCGCTGAAAGAGAAGGGCCGCTTCATGGGGACCCACTTCTGGAATCCGCCCCACGTGCTGCCGTGTGTGGAAGTCATCAAGGGGCGACACACCGAGGACGGTCCATTCGAAATGGTTTATGCCCTCATGGAGAAAGTGGGAAAAGTGCCGGTGCGGGTCCTGAAAGATGTCCCGGGGTTCTTGGGAAACCGGCTCCAGCATGCCATGTGGCGGGAGGCGATCTCCCTCTGCGAAAACGGCATCGCCAGTGCGGAGGATATCGACAAGGTGGTGAAGTACGGGTTCGGCGCGCGGATGCCTTTCATCGGGCCGCTCGAAACCGCCGATCTGGCAGGCCTGAAACTCACCCACGACATCCATCACTATTTGTTCCCTTACCTCGAAAACGCGCAGGAGGCCTCGCCGCTGATTGTCAAACTGGTGTCGGAGGGAGCCACTGGAGTGAAGGCCGGGAAGGGGTTTTACGACTGGGCCCCGGACAGGGTGCAACACCTCATCCAGAAACGCGACACCGTTCTGCTGCGCATCCTGCACGAAATCATCGGGGTGCCAGGTTCCGTGCGGGGGTAACCCTGAAGCGAAGACCGGCAAGACGTTCACCGAGGGAGTGACGGCATGAGCGATATCCCTATCTTTTTCCTGCATGGACTGGCCTATGCAGGCCTTCTGTTTCTCGTCTCCGCCGGATTGACTCTCGTGTTCGGCATGATGAACGTCTTGAACTTCGCGCACGCTGCGATGTACATGCTGGGCGCGTATTTCTCCTACACCTTGCTCCAGACTACCGGCCAATTCTGGCTCTGCATCGTAGTCTGTCCCGTCATTCTGTTTGTGATCGGCGCCCTCGTCGAGCGCTTTCTCCTGCGCCGCGTGCATGTCCACGGCCACCTGCAAGAGCTGCTGCTGACTTTCGGGCTGGCCTACATCATCACGGAAGTCGTGAAATGGATCTGGGGCAATTTCCCGCTTGCCGTGAACGTCGGCGGATTCCTGGGCAGTACCATCGACATGTTCGGCATGATCTACCCCGTCTACCGCATCTTTATCTTCGCCTGCGCGGTGGTCGTCGGGCTCACGATGGCGGTCGTCCTTTACCAGACACGCCTGGGGATCATTCTACGTGCAGCGGTCGACGATAGCGAGATGGTGAACGCTCTGGGACTCAATGTGCCCCTGGTCTTCACGGGCGTGTTCGCCTTCGGCGCAGCTCTTTCGGGTCTGGCAGGCGTTATCGCCGGGCCGCTGCTGTCCACCTACCCCGGCATGGCGCATGAGATCCTGGTCGACGCGTTCGTGGTTATCGTGGTGGGCGGGTGCGGAAGCCTCGGCGGGGCGGTGGTCGCCTCCTTCCTCATCGGCGAACTGCAATCGTTCGGCGTGTTGCTCTTCCCGAAGCTGTCGCTGGCCTTAGTGTATCTTCTGATGGCGGCCGTTCTGATCATCAAACCTTCCGGGCTTTTCGGGGAGAAGCAATGATGGGTAGAAAATGGGCCCCTTGGCTCGTGATCCTCAGCGTGTTCATTCTGGCGGGATGGATGCCCCAGCTCATCCGGAAATACCAGCTGAACATGCTGAACGAGATCATCATTTTTGCGCTATACGCCGTCAGCTACAATCTCCTGCTGGGGTATGCGGGGCTGCTTTCCTTTGGCCACGCCATGTTTTTCGGCGTAGGGGCCTTTTCCGTCGCGGTGGGGTTGATCCACATCCCGGGGCTTTCGCTGGGGGGGGCCATCCTGCTCGCCGTCCTGGCGACCACGCTGGTCGGTTTCGTCACGGGGGGGTTGCTCCTGCGCCACAAAGGCTCCTACTTCGCGCTGCTGACCCTGGCCTTCAACTCGCTTTTTTACGCGGTCGCCACCAAATGGCACAAGATCACGGGCGGCGACGACGGCCTCAGCATTACCCGTCCGGACCTGCACCTGGGTTTGTTCAGCGTCAAGATGGCGAACCTCACCCACTTTTACTACCTCACGCTGGTCATCATCGGAGCCGCCATCGTGTTCTGCTGGTTCTTCACCCGCACCGCCATGGGCCGCACGGTCGTCCTGATGCGCGAGAACGAAGAACGAATGAAGTTCCTGGGATACGACACCAACATCAGCCGATTGATCCTCTTCACCTTCACGGGTGCAGCGGCCGGACTGGCAGGAGCTTTTTACACCCTGCACTTTCAATTCGTGTCGCAGACGGCGATCAGCGTCGACATGACCACCACCGTGTTGCTGATGACGTTCGTTGGGGGGACCGGGACGTTCTGGGGACCGATCGTCGGCGCGTTTGTCTACATTATTTTGCAGAATTACCTAAGCGACATCACGGACCGTTGGCCGTTGTTTATGGGGCTGCTCTTCGTCGGCATGGTTCTCGTAGTCCCCGGCGGCCTCTCGCAAATCGCCCATGACCTCCGGGCCCGACTGATAAAAGAAAAGTCGCCCATGCCGCAACCGACGTCCGAGGATACAAGGTCATGACCGCATATCTGCAGCTTCAGGACGTCTATAAGGACTTCTCGGGCCTGAAAGTGCTCACCGGAGTGTCCTTTCAGGTAAACGAAGGAGAGCGGCATGCGATCATTGGGCCGAATGGGGCCGGGAAAACCACTCTCTTCAACATCATCAGCGGTCGCTTCAAACCGTCCGGTGGCACCATTCTCCTTCGCGGGCAGGACATCTCCGGCCGGCCGGCCCATACCCTGAACCGCCAAGGGCTGTCGCGTTCTTTTCAGATCACCAACGTCTTCCAGGAGTTGTCTGTCTTTGAAAACATCCGCTCCGGGGTTCGGTCGCATGCCGGGATGCGATACCACTTCTTCCGCAGACCGGACAATGCCAGTGGGATCAATGAACGCACCGAGGCGATCGCCGCGGATCTGGGTCTCCACCCCGTCCTGCACATGCCAGTGAGCGCGCTGTCTTACGGCCAACAGCGGGCGCTCGAGGTCGCTATCACCCTGTCGACCGAACCGGAGCTGATCCTACTGGACGAACCGACTGCGGGTATGACCCGAGAGGAGACGGCGCAGGCCATCCGCATGATCGACCGCGTGACCGCCGGGCGCACACTGATCATCATCGAGCACGACATGGATGTGGTGTTTTCCCTCGCCGACACGATCTCTGTCCTCCACTACGGGAAGATCCTGGTGTCGGACACTCCCGAGCGAATCCGCTCCGATCAACGCGTAAAAGACGCGTACTTGGGGGAAGAATAGTCATGCTCGCAGTAAAAGACATCCACACCTTCTACGGCAAAAGCCACATCCTCCACAGCGTCACACTCGAGCTGCGGGAAGGGGAGATGGTCTGCCTTCTCGGACGCAACGGGGTAGGCAAGTCGACGACCATGAAAAGCATCATGGGCCTGCTTCACCCCAGCCAGGGGAGCATCCAGTTTGAAGGCCGGGAGATTTTGGGCAAGCCGCCGTATGAAATCGCGCGCCTGGGGGTCGGATATGTTCCGGAAGACCGGCGGATTTTCAAAAGCCTGACCGTGCACGAGAACCTGATGATGGGCCTCAAGAAGGGAGGACCGAACGACGAGAAAGCCAAGGCCTGGACCATCGAGAAAGTGTACGACATCTTCCCCCGACTGGGCGAGCGCCGCAACAACAAGGGTGGGCACCTGTCTGGCGGTGAACAGCAGATGCTGACCGTGGCCCGCACCTTGATGGGCAACCCCAGGCTGGTCCTGGTGGACGAACCGACAGAGGGATTGGCGCCCTTGATCGTAAAGGAAGTCCTCGAGATGCTGTCGACCGTCCGCAAGGCCGGGGTTACCATCCTCATGGTGGAACAGAATTTCAAGGCTGCGATCAAGGTGGCCGACCGCTTCTACATCATGAGCAAGGGACAGATCGTGTTCGAAGGAAACGTGGATGCATTGCTGGCGGCAGATGATGTCAGAAAAAACTACCTGGAAGTCTGAGACCCGTCAACCCAACATGAGGAGGCTGAACATGAAAGCGAGTGTCTGCAGTCGGGTGTTGTGCGCAGTGGTCTTAACCCTCGCCATTCCGGTGCTGGCCACAGCACAGGACACCATCAAAATCGGAGCGACGGAGCCCCTTTCGGGGACATTCAAGGACATCGGCGAGCGCTATCTGGAAGGTGTGCAGTACGCGGCGAAAGTGATCAACGAGAGCGGCGGCCTGCTCGGGAAAAAGGTGGAAGTCGTCCCCATCGACTCGGAACTCAAGCCGGATGTGGCTACCCGCAAGGCCCAGGCGATGATTCTGAAGGACGAGGTGAAATTCTTCTGCGGCGGAACCGGCAGCTCGGTCGGCGCTGCCATGTCCCAGCTCGCTGAGAAGGAAAACGTGATCATGTTCACCTACGGCATGGATGCCGCGAGCATGGTCGGCGAAAAGTGTAACAAGAACTTTTTCCGCCCGGGCGGAAGCACCGACGGCCGCTCTTTTGCGTTGGCCCAGCTGATCGTAAACAAGGGCTTCAAAAAGGTCGGCATCATAGCGCAGGACTACTCGTTCGGGCACGAGGCCGTGGCAGCGTTCAAAAAGAAGCTCGCCAAGATCAGCACGTCGACCCAGATCGTCGCCGAGATCTACCACCCGGCCGGCACGAAGGATTATGCGCCCTATGCCAGCCAGCTGATCACCGCGAGTCCGGATGTCATTTTCACGCCCAACTGGGGCAACGACCTCACTCTGCTCGTCAAACAGGGACGCCCCATGGGGTTGAAGCAGAAAATCGTCAGCTACTACATCAATGACGAGGTCATGATCTCCTCGCTGGGGGACGACAACCTGATCCTGGGTGACATGGGAGCGGAAATCTACATGCTCTCGATCCCCACCGAGAAGAACAAGGAGTTCATCGCCAAATTCCACAAAGACAAAGGCTACTACCCCACTTGGCTGCGGGGGAAATCCTATACGGCGACCATGTTCTGGGCCGAAGCGGTCAAGAAAGCCGGCACGACCGACGTCGGGGCGGTGATCAAGGCATGGGAGGGTCTCTCCTACGATGGACCGGCCGGCCTTTGGACCATGCGGGCTTGCGATCACCAGGCGCAGGTCCCTTACTGGACAGCCGAGCTGGTGAAGGACAACCCGTATTTCAAGCATGCGTTCGTCGGACCTGCCACCATAATTTCGGCCAAGGAAGTGGAAGTCCCCTGCGAGGAAACAGGCTGTAAAATGGCCAAGTAACGGGTCCGGGTCCTTCGGCCGGCCGTGACTGAACGGCCGGCCGTTGCAATGCGGGCAAATACAGGAGCTCCTGCACTATGACTACGCTAATCACGGGAGGGGCCGGGTTCATTGGGTCGTTTGTCGCCCGACTCCTGATCGAGGCCGGTGAGCGGCCGGTTCTGTTCGACATCGCACCGGTGACCGGCCCGCTGACGGAATTGGAGGGCCGCTGGGTGTTCGAGCGGGGCTCGCTTGCGCACCTTTCCGTCCTGATGGACTGTGTGGAGCGGCACGCCGTCACCCGGATCTTTCACCTGGGCGGAATGCTGTCCCTCCCGTCGGAAAACAACCACCCGGCCGCGTTCGACGCGAATGTGATGGGGACGTACCACGTATTGGAGACGGCCCGGATCAAGCGCCCCATCCAGGTGTTATACGGCAGCACTATCGCCACATACAGCAAGGACATCCCTGGGGTAACCATCGACGACCGCACCATCCAGCGGCCCTCGAGCTTTTACGGTGTCACGAAAACCTTTGGTGAGCTCATGGGCGCGCTACTATCAACGCCGTTTCGGCACCGATTTCCGCGGTGTGCGGCTGCCGTCGATCGTGGGCCCGGGAGCTAAGACGGAGCACATGTCGATCTACAACGCCTGGGCCATCGAGTATGCGCTGAAAGGCCTGCCCTATGTGCTCCGCTGCGAACCCGAGACGCGGGTTGCCGTGCTCTACTACAAGGACGCCGCTAGGGCGCTTGTGAAGCTGGCCAGTGCGGACCCGTCCGGGATACCGACCCGGATCTACAACATCGCCGGTATAACGCCCGCGTTCTCGGCCATGGAGCTGGTCCGAGTCGTCCAAGACCGGGTTCCGGGTGCACGGCTGACGTTCGAACCCGACCCGGTAGTGGTGGACTTGCTGCGCGAGTTGGGGTCGTTGCAGATCAGCGACGCCTGCGCCCGGTCCGAATGGCAGCTCGAGATCGAGTACCCACTCGAAGCCATGGTCGACGATTTCATCCGAGACTTCGAGATCAACCGCAGGCATTACGCCTGACATCAGGAAAGAGCATCCATGACCAAGCGAATATTCACAGCCGCATTGACCGGAGCCATACACACCCCGAGCATGTCGCCCCACCTGCCGATCACGCCTCAGCAGCTGATCGAGGAGGCCGTCCGGGCGCATGCGGCCGGGGCCGCCGTTGCGCATGTCCACATACGCGACCCCAAGAGTGGGCTGCCCAATGCCGACCAAGCCATCTACCGCGAGATCGCCGAGGAAGTGAAGCGCCGCTGCGATGTCATTCTCTGCTTCACGACCGGCGGCAAACTGGGAGAACCGGTCGAAAACCGGGTCCGCGTCGCATCCAATCTGAAGCCCGAGCTGACCTCGCTCAATGCCGGGTCGCTCAACTTCGCCCTGTTTCACATCGCCGGGCAGGTGTCCGAATGGAAATACGAGTGGGAGAAACCGTACCTGGAGGGCACGGAGGACTACATTTTCCCCAACACCTTCCGCACGATGCGCCAGTACCTGGAAATCATCTACGCCAACGAGGCCAAGCCAGAGTTCGAGATCTACGATGTCGGGATGATCAACAACCTGGCGTTCCTTATTCAGAAAGGCATCGCGCGTAAACCAGTGTATTTGCAATTCGTGATGGGCATTCTGGGCGGAATCCCGGCCACCCTGGAAAACCTGGTGTTCCTGGTCGACACCGCTCGCAGGCAGATCGGGGATTTTCAGTTTTCGGTCTGCGCTGCCGGCCGCCACCAAATTCCCATGTGCACCGGCTCTTTGATCCTGGGCGGTCACGCCCGCGTCGGCCTCGAGGACAGCTTGTACCTGGAGAAGGGGGTGCTGGCCAAAAGCAGCGCCGAACAGGTCGCCAAGATCGTACGGATCGCCCGTGAACTCGGCGTCGAACCCGCGACCTCGACGGAGGCTCGGAGCATCCTGGGGTTGAAAGGGTTCGAACACGTCAACTTCTGACGTGCCCACCACCTGCTGAAAGTGCGCCCCGCGGGATGGAAGTCCGAACCTCCATCCTGCAGGGGCATCTCCGCGAGCATTCTCCGCATAATTGATTTCGCGCATCCCCGGTGTTATAAATTTTCTGCACACACGCGAGAGCCAATTCCGCCTACGGAAAGCAGCCCGTGAAAAAACCGTTGTACGACAAGATGAAGGCGATGTTCCCGGTCATCGGCCACGACTATCACGAGATCGGGCCGCTCGAGGACCTTCTCTACCGCCTGGCGCTCGGGAACACCTTCAACTCCCGCGTGGTCGGCCTCGACGCCGTCAAGCGCTTCCGCCAGGAGAACCCCGACTGCGCGATCACCTTCAAGCCCAACCACCTGAGCGAAGCCGATTTCATCGTCCTGGCCGTGCTCTTCCGGCGCAACGGCATGCGGGTCCTGATCGAGGGGGGCAACAACCTCTTCATCGACACGGTCGACATCTTCCGGGACGTCCTGCCGGGGCTGCTGAACCCCGCCTTCGCCGAGCTCGCCGCCTCCCACCGCATGAGCATCGCCGACTATCTGTGTCAGCGCGGCTCGTTCAAGGTCTTTCGCAACCCGATCACGGTGAAGCAGCCGGACGGGACCGAGCTCAAGCTCGGCCGCAAGGACATCCTCTCGCTCAGCCGGGCCTACCGCCAGCACCTGGTCGAGGCGAAGGAGATGTACCTGACCTTCCCCGGCTTCTCGGCCGTGCGCTCGAGCCTGCTCGACCTCATCAAGATGGACGGCGTCAAGACGGGGCGGACCTACACCGGCCGCATCGACGGGTTCCACCACCTGCCCTTCCAGATGGACATCGAGGCGGCGGTCGACTCCGGGGTGGACGTGTGCATCGTGCCGGTGAACCTCGCCTACGAGCGGGTGATGGAGGACGAGAGTTTCCAGGAGCTGACCCGCATGCACGAGGCGGGCGTGGACCCGCAGAAGATCTACTTCCACGACATGGGCTTCATCATCCGCCGCTTCTGCGACGACAAGCCCAAGGTGAACCTTTCGATCAAGTTCGGGGAGCCGCGCCGGGTCGACGGGCGCGCGCTGAAAAGCGACGTGCTGGGGGCCAAGATCAAGTTCGCCGCCCACACGGCCGCCAAGGAGACCTTCGAGGGGGTCATGGGCATGCAGCCGGTCTTCCCGGCCAACATCTACTTCTCCGCCTTCGACGAACGCTTCAGCCGCATGCCCACGCGCGTCATGCGCGAGCGCATCGACGACGTGCGCGACCGCCTGCGGCACCTGGTCTGGGGCCGGCAACGGCAGCGGATCGACCTGCACTACGTCCTGGGCTACAGCGGCCAGCTGCTGTCGTCGGACGAGATCATCAACCGCACCTTCCAGGTTTTTTCTTCACCCGAGCGGCCGATCACCTCGCTCGACGGCGACATGTTCGTGGTGCACAACCACGACGTGGCCATGCAGTACCGCAACCACATCGCCCACTTCCTCGAGCCCGCCAAGAAATGATTTAGTGTTTGGGGTTTCGTGTTTGGTGTTTGGTGTCTTGGGAGGGGGCGTATCACCCCTCCTGTAACCGCTGAACCCGGAACCGTGAACCCTCTTTTAACCGAGTCGGTCCAGGAGCGCCCACTCCAGGAACTGCGTGTACACCCGCCAGGAATTGCGTCCGTACCCCCCGGCCATGACGTAGCCCGCGGGGATGCCCCGGGATTTGAGGAAGGCGTAGACCAGGCGGTCGCGCTCCATGAGCTGGTCGAGGGTCAGGCGCAGCTTCGCGGTGGACGGCAGCTCATCCAGCTCGTAGGGGTCGGCCCCGCTCACGACCAGCGCCAGGTCGGGCCGCCCCGGGAGCCGCGCGAGCCCGTCGTGCAGGCGGGGGACATACTGCGCCTCCTCCCCCGACTCGATGCCGATGTCGATCGTGCTCGGGATGAACGAAGGGTTCGGGCGGCCGTCCGCGTCCTGCTCGGGCTCGTCCAGCGGCCACCCGCTCGCCATGTGGATGCTCAGGGTCGCGATCGAGTCGTCCCCCCGCGTGATGGCGGCCGTGCCGTCGCCCTTGTGCGCGTCGACATCGACGACCCATGCCGTGCGGACCAGGCCTTCGGCCTGCAGCTTCCGCAGCGCGATCACCAGGTCGTTCAGCAGGCAGAACCCCTTCCCGAAATCCCTCTGCGCGTGATGCATGCCCCCGCCGAAGTAAAAGCAGAAGCCGGTGCCCAAGGCGGTGCGGCACGTCTGCGTGGTCCCGCCGACGCGCACCAGGATGCGGTCGAGCATGGCGGTGAGGGGCAGCGTTGCCGCCGCCGGGTTGTAGCGGTGATACGTCCCGTGGGCGTCGACCAGCTCGTAGGTGCGCACGAGCTCCGTTTCGAGCGCGCTCGAAAACAACCGCTGCACGTAGTCGCCCGAGTGGGCCCGCAGCAGGTCCGCGCGCGCCGGTGACTCGCGGATCTCTCCGATGTGCCAGTCGCTCTGGTGCGGTCCCAGGACGGGGTGGGCGGACAGGCGCGCAAAGGTCTCGGAGGCCCGGCTGTCCATGACCGGGATCTGGATGCCGAACTCCTGCATGCCGTGAGGCTGACGCGGATCATAGATGATCACCGGGGCTCCCTTCGTGTGGTGGGTGCATGCCTGCCGGGGCAGGCCGGGCCGCGAACGGATTCGGCAGGAAAATAAGGGGCTGCGGCCGACGGCGTCAAGGGCCGCGGAAGGACGGCGCAGGGCAAGGCGCCCTGCGCTCCGGTGCGGGTCGCGGAATCTCAGTTGGCCTTGGCGGCGGCCAGGTTGAAACTCTCGAACACCTGCTGAAAGGTCTTCAGGTCCCGCTGGAAATAGTTCTCCTTGGTGGGGTCCTCGGTGGCGCCGTACCGGACGTTGTAAAACGTATTGCCCTTGATGAACCCGTAGTAGATCGTCTTGAAGACGAATCCGTCCGCATCGCTGTAAAGGAAGGTCAGGCGGAACCCGTTGTGGCCGGCGATCCGGGCCGGGATGTTCTCGAGCAGGCTGAAGTTGCTGATGTTGGTGTCGGCGATGATCTCGTTGACCACGAGCTCGGCCGCCTGTTCGGGCAGCATGCCGGCGTACATGGAGCGCTGGGTGAAGACGAACGGGTCGGTCAGCGGCCGCTCCCGGACCATGATGAACTGCTTGTAACCGCCGTCCTTGGTCATGAAGAGCATGGGCTCATCGGTGTCGATCGAGCGCCATCCTTCCGGCATGGCGACGTTGAAGGATGTCGGCGCCTTGCTCCCGGTGTGGGCGCAGGCGGCCAGGGCGACGGTCAATACGACGCAGATCCAGATGCGGGTTTTCATAAGGTGTCTCCTCCTGATGACGTGATGCCGGATGTCGAGTGGGGTCGTGGGTGAAGGACCGGGCGGAACGCAGGGATGGGCTACGAGGACCTTCTGTCCGCAGAACGACCCGGTTCTCCGGGTGCTGGGCCGTCCGACCGGGATGTTCCGGACATGCGCCCGGGCGAAGAGATTGCCGGGCGGGTCGGACCAGCGGGTGCGATCATAGTGAGCCCGCCGCGGCATGTCAACTGCAACGGGCGAACCGGGCCGGACGCCATCCGGTGATCGGGCAAACGCTTGCTTGGGGCGGCTTACGGCCGACTGCATCCGGACCTCAAAAATGGTATGGCGGTGCGGGGGTCTCAGGGGAACATCGGCCGGCCGCGGCCGAAACTTTAGCGGTTTCCGGAGACGCCCTGCGCTCCAGGCTGCCTGCAGCGTTTTCCCGGAGCCGAAGCGGGAGAGCTGAACTTCTTCCCGCCTGCGCCGCGAAGAGGATCAAGATACAAAGAAATCAGCATGTCTTTTCCGCTGGACGCCGGAAGCATCAGAAAACAGGTTTGGGCTGAAGTTGCAGTGTGTTACAGGCCTGACCGCCACGGCCTCCGCTCCCTGGGACCATGTGAAATCCGGGCTGGAGACTTTTCTCTCTTTTTTTGTGGACAAATGCGAAACCATGGTTATAATCGGCCATCTAAAATTGACCCGAAGGCCGCATCACCACATCATTCCAAAAGGAGGAAGAAAAATGAAAAAGTTGTTGCTTCTGCTGGTTGCCGCCATGCTGATCGCGGGCTGCACGTCGGAGTTCTACAAGCACGATCGGGTTTTCGCCACCAATTCGCACGTCGCCTACAGCTGGTGGGGGTACAAGAACACCACGGCCGTCGACCAGAAGGCGTCGGCCGATCAGGGCTGGTGGGGCAGGGAAATTCCCTACGTCCCGGCCAAGTAAGTTTCGAAGCGCTTCCGACACCGTCGGATCAAGGCAGGATGAATGTTCATCCTGCCTTTTTTGTTTCGCCCTATCGGGGTGTCCGTTCCATCGCCGCAACACCCTGCCGATGCGGCGTCGACCCTCGGCCTGCCTTTTGGCTGGAGCGACGGCTTGACCGCATTGGTCGCTCTACCTATACTGCTTCTTCAACGACCTCGGGAGGAGTTGGCATGGCGGAGGGAGACTTCGGAAGGCGGCGGACGATGAGACCGCGGCCACACCGCGGATGGGCAGGGGTGATCCTGGCCTGCCTGCTGGCCCTGCCCAGCGCCTGTGCGCTCAACCAGAAGATGACCGTCGTCAGCACGGCCGGACTCGTGCAGGACGTGGCCGCGGCGGCCTCGAAGCAGTCCGACCTGCGGGTGGTGCGGGAGGGCATGCCGGCCTACCTGCTCCTGATGGACGGCATGGTGGAAGGCTGGCCGGACAACGACCGGCTCCTGCTCGCCGCCGCCCAGGCCTACTCTTCCTTTGCCGCGGTCGTCGCGCTGGAAGAGGGGAACCCCTTCGGGGACGTGCTCGTGAACCGCGCCAAGGCCTATGCCCTGCGGGCGCTTGCCGCCCGGGGCCTGCCCGACCCCGCCACCTCGCCCTTCGACGCCTTCGAGGCCGCCGTGGGGCGCATGTCGCGGGACGACCTGCCCTATGCGTTCTGGGGCGGCTCCTGCTGGGCCGGCTGGGTCGCAGCCAACCGCAATTCCATCGAAGCGATTGCCGACTTGCCGCGGGTCGAGGCGCTCATGCGCCGGGCGCTCGCCCTGGACGAAACCTACTACTACGGCGGTCCGCACCTCTTCATGGGCATCTGGTACGCGTCGCGCCCCCCGGTGGCCGGCGGCAGCCTCGAGCGGGCCGAGGGCCACTTTCGGCGTGCCATGGAAATCGGCCAGGGGAAGTTCCTGATGACCCCGGTCTACTATGCGGATGTCTACTGCCGCAAGGCGATGGACCGCGAATGCTTCACCCGGACGCTCCAATCCGTGCTCGCCGCCCCCGCGGACGCGGTACCCGAACTCACGCTGCTGAACACGGTCGCCCGGCGCAAGGCCCAGGCGCTGCTCGACCACGCCGACGACACCTTCTGACGGAGACCCCACCCATGCGCTCGTTCAAACAGATCGGACTCGCCCTGCTGGTGATGGGGGCGGCATGCGCCCTGACGCCGGCCGGGGCCCAGAGCCCCACGGTCATCAAGTTCGCCACCCTCGCCCCCGAGGGCAGCTCGTGGATGCAGATCTTCAAGGCCGCGGCCGACGAAGTCCAGCAGAAGACCGGCAATGCCGTCCAGTTCAAAATCTACCCGGGCGGCGTCATGGGCGACGAAAAGGACATGGTCCGCAAGCTGCACATCGGCCAGATCCACTCCGCCGTCCTGACCTCGGCCGGCATGTCGGGCATCTCCCCGGACATGGACGTGCTGCAGATTCCCTTCCTGTTCAACAGCTACCCGGAAGTGGACCACGTGGTCGACAAGGTCGAACCGGCCCTGAGCAAGGGGCTGGCCGAAAAGGGCTACGTGCTCTTAGGCTGGTCGGAGGCCGGATTCGTCAACCTCATGGCGACCGTGCCGGTCGACACCCTCGAGAAGGTGCGCAAGTCCAAGGTCTGGATCTGGAGCGACGCGCCCATGGCCGCCGTCATTTTCAAGGAGGCCGGCGTCCCCGGCGTGCCGCTCAACATCCCGGACGTGCTGGTCGGGCTGCAGACCGGTCTCGTGGAGACGGTCTACGCCCCGCCCTCGGCCGCCATCGCTCTACAGTGGTTCACCCGGATCAAGTACCTCTCGGACACCCCGCTGCTTTTTCTCCAGGGCGGCATCCTGATGAAGAAGGAGACCTTCGACGGCATCCCGGCGGCGCACCAGGCGGTCGTGCTCGAGATTTTCCGCAAGCACTTCGGCAAACTGCGGGAGGTCATCCGCAAGGAAAACCAGGACTCCCTGAACCTCATGCGCAAGCAGGGGGTCCAGTTCATGACCCTGAGCCCCGAGCAGATCGACGAATACAAGCGCATCACGGAGCGGGCCATGTCCCGGGAGGGCTCCCACAAGTACTCGGCCGCCATGGGCGCGGAGGTCGCCGCCCTCGTCCAGGCCTTCCGCGGAGGGGCCAAGTGAAATCCTGGGAGCGGCTGGACGCGCTCCTGGCGCGGGTGGAGCAGGCGCTGCTCGTCTTCTTTCTGGCGCTGATGATGGTGACCGCCTTCTCCCAGATCGCGGTCCGCAACCTCTTCGGCATCGGGCTGACCTGGTCCGAGCCCCTGGTGCGCTACCTCGTCCTGTGGGTGGGGTTTCTGGGGGCCGCGCTGGCCGTGCGGGAAGGACGGCACATCACGATCGAAGTGGCCGTCCTGTGGAGGTCGGCTCGCGACAGCGGCACGCTCAAAGCGGTGTCCCACCTGGGCTCGGCCGTGGTCTGCTCGCTGCTCGCCTATGCCGCCGCCCGCTTCGTGCGCGACGAGGCGCAGATCGGCAACCAGACCTTCCTCGGCCTGCCGGGCTGGGTGCCCGAGCTGATCGTCCCGGTCACGTTCGCGGTCATGGCGCTGCGCTTCCTGCTGCGCGCCGCGCAGTGTGTTCACCCCGACCCGGCCCCCCCCGACCCCGCATGACGCTCGCACTCGTCATCGCCGTCGCCCTGGGGTTCACGCTGATCGGCACACCGGTCTTCGTGGTGATCTCCGGCCTGACGCTCTATCTCTTCTTCACGGCCGGAATCGACCTCTCGGCCGTCATCATCGAGATCTACCGGCTGGCGACGACACCGATCCTGGTGGCCATCCCGCTCTTCACCTTCGCCGGCTACCTGCTCTCGGAGAGCGGCGCGCCGCGGCGGCTCATCCGCCTCGCCGACGCGCTGCTCGGATGGTTCCCGGGGGGCCTGGCCGTCATCGCCCTGATCGCCTGCGCCGTGTTCACCGCGCTCACCGGCGCGACCGGCCTGACCATCATCGCACTCGGCGGAATCCTGCTGCCGGCCATGACCCGCGGACGGTACCCCGAAGGCTTTTCGCTCGGGCTGCTCACGACCTCGGGGACCCTCGGGCTGCTCTTCCCGCCCAGCTTGCCGCTGATCGTCTACGCCGTCGTCGCCAAGGTCGGGATCGGGCCGCTCTTCGTGGCGGGTCTCCTGCCGGGGGCGCTGCTCGTGCTGCTGCTGTCGCTTTACAGCATCCGGATCGCGGCCGCGCGGACCGTGCCCCGGACCCCCTTCCGGACGCGCGCGCTGTTCTCGGCCGTCGCCGAGTGCGCCTGGGAGCTGCCGCTGCCGCTGGTGGTGCTCGGCGGGATCTACACCGGGTATTTCGCCGTGAGCGAGGCGGCCGCCATCACGTGCATGTACGTCTTCGTGGTGGAGGTCGTGATCCTGCGGGACATCCGCTGGCGCGCGCTGCCGGGGATCGCGAAGCAGAGCATGGTGTTGATGGGCGGGGTGCTGATCATCCTGGGCGCCGCCATGGGGCTGACGAGCTACCTCATCGACGCCGAAATCCCGATGCGGCTGCTCGACCTCTTCAAGGCCCACATCGAAAGCCGCTGGCTCTTCCTCGGGGTGCTGAACGCCTTCCTGCTCGCGGTCGGCTGCACGATGGGGATTTTCTCGGCCCTCGTGGTGGTCGTGCCGCTCCTGGGCCCGATCGGCCAGGCCTACGGGATCGACCCGGTCCACCTCGGGATCATCTTCCTGACCAACCTCGAGATCGGGGCCTCCATCCCCCCCCTGGGGATCAACCTCTTCATCGCGAGCATGCGCTTCGAGCGCCCGGTGCTGGCACTCTACCGCGCCTGCCTTCCGTTCATCGCCATCCTGCTGCTGGCCCTCGGCCTGATCACCTACGTGCCGTGGCTGAGCCTCGCGCTGGTCCGCTGAGGCTTGAGAACGGCGTCTCGGGCCGTGATCCGGCGTTGCGCGGCCTTTCGTGAATGCTCACATACTGGCCAGTATGCTGCGCTTCCCGAAAGGCCGCGCGCCTTGGCTGACGGCCCGATACTTGTTCTCAAACGTAAGCTACATGACGATCGGCAATAGTCAGCTATGCCTTCTGAGGCAGTCCTGCACCTTGTAACTCGTAACGTGTAACTCTCCTACACGCCCCCCTTCGCCGACAGGAACGGCCCGTACTTCTTGTCCGTCTCGCGGATGTGCTTCGCGAGCCAGTCCTTGAGAAAGTTGGTGATATCGACACCGGTGCGGGCGGACTTTAGCCCCTCCGCGGCAAATTGACATGCAGGGGGCTTGCGGGTAGTCTCGGAAAAATCGGGATGTGTGCCCGTGATCGCCCGGCGACAACCGGCCGCCCGGCGGGGGAGTCAACCCCGTCGCCGCGCCGGGCCTCCCGGGTTTTCTTGTCAAGCACCAGCGAGCAGGAGAGTGCCCATGTCGAAGACGAGTTGGGGGATGCTGGCCGCCGCCCTCTGGATTGCCCTGGCCCCCCCGGCCGCAGCGGTCGAGGACATCCGGATCCAGACCCCCGCGCTGAACTCGCAGATCACCGTGGACCCCACGAGCACGCCCCCGCAGGCCATCGTTTCGGTGGTCGACCCCGCGGGCGATCCGATCCGCAACCTGCAGATCAAGGACTTCTCGGTCTCCCGGGGCATCCGCAAGGGGCGGGTCCTCGCGGTCGAGCCGCTGCAGGCCAGCAAGGCCGTGCCCGTCAACATGGTGCTGGTGATCGACAACTCCTTCTCCATGTCCGAGCGCCAGGCGATCAAGCCGCTGCTGACCGCGCTCGAAGAGCTGCTCAAGGGCATCCGCCCGATCGACAACATTCACGCCGTCGTCTTCAGCGACCGCGAGACGCGCCTGGTGGGCAAGCGCCTGCTGAACGTGCGCACCTTCACCTCGACGAGCGCCGCGGAGTGGAAGGCGTTTTTCGCCGAGTCGTTCGACCGCGGGCTCACCAACAAGACCTATCTCTACGAGGGGATCGTCGCCGGCCTGGACATCGTGAAACGGATGCCGGCCCGGCAGGAGAAGATGCTGGTGGTCTTTTCGGACGGGGAGGACCTGAACAGCAAGCTCTCCAAGTCCGAGGTGGCGCCCGAGGCCATCGGCATCGGCAAGCTCAGGGCCTACAGCATCGACTACATGCCCGGCGAACGGATGGACGAGTTCCTCTCCGGCTTCGCCGGGGGCCACAGCGGCCGCACCTGGAAGGCCCGGTCGGCGGCCGAGCTCGTGCCCATCTTCCAGGAGCTCAAGAGCACGATCCTGCACAAGTACGTCATCACCTACGAGCTGATCAACCCGATCGCGCTCGAACCCAGGACGCTGACCTTCGACGTCCCCGTGACCACGACCGGGCGGTCGGCCGCCCAGATGGTGTTCTTCCCGACCGGGCGCAGCGACCTGCCGGACACCTACGCGCTCTACAAGACGCGCACCGACGCGGACGCCTTCAGGCCCGACGAGGTGTCCGGGTTCCTGAGCCGCTGCTTCAACGTCCTGAACTTCGCCGGCAAAGCCATGCGCGACACCTCCGACGCCCAGCTGACCCTGGTGGGCTGCACCTCCGAAACGGGTGTGGAAAAGGACAACCTGAAGCTCGCCCAGGCCCGGGCCGAGACGGTGAAGGACTACCTGCTGCGCGTGTGGGGGATCAACCCCGCACGCATCCTGATCGAAGCCCGCGGGCTGCCGTCCGAAGCCTCCCCCGGCGACACCCGGGAGGGGCGGATGGAGAACCAGCGCGTGGAGCTCCTCTTCGACAACGACGCCGTGCGCAACCAGGTCTACGGCAGGCTGATCACCGAGACGCGCAACCAGAGGACGCTCGGCGTCAAGCTGGACCTCTTCCCCCTGCCGGGCATCACGAAGGCCGAGGTGACCGTTCAGGCGGACGAGCGCCCCCTGAAGACCATCTCGGGCGGCGCCCGCATTCCCGTCTCCCAGACCATCCCGCTCGACGAGATCGGCCGCGACCGGCTGGTGAAGCTCAATGCCATCGAAGCCGCCATCCGGGTGACGGACGACACCGGGGCGACGCACGAGGCCTCCTCCGACCTCTGCCAGATCCGGGTCAACCCCAAGGTCCTGATCCCCGAGCTCGGGCTCCCCCCCTACGGCAATGTCGCCCTCGAGCCGAAAACGGTGACCGTGGAGGAGATCACGGTCGTCGACAGCTCGCCCTTGCTCAACATGGTCTTTTTCGAGTCCGGGCGCGCCGAGATCCCGACGCGCTACAACCTGTTCCGTTCGGCTGCCGACGCCCGGGGGTTCGACGAGAAGGCGCTGCGGGGCACGATGGAGAAGTACCGCCACGTGCTCGACATCATCGGCAAGCGCGCGGCCGAACGGCCGCAGGCGCGGCTGAAAATCGTCGGCTGCAACTCGGGGTTCGGCGACGACAAGAGCCGACCCGACCTGTCGCGCAGCCGCGCGGAGGCCGTGCGCGGCTACCTCAAAACGATCTGGGGAATAGCGGCCGCACGCATGGACGTGGAGGCGCGCGGGCTGCCGGCCGTGGCGAGCGCCTCCGGCATCCCCGAGGGCCGCGCGGAGAACCAGCGGGTCGAAATCACCGCAGACGACCCGGCCATTCTCGACACCATCCAGAGCACCTACGTTGAGTCCGTGAGCAACGCCGATAAATTCCGGATGACCCTGGACATCGAGCCGGGGATCAGCCTCGGCCGCTGGAAGATCGAGATCTACGGCGACGACCAGCGCCTGGAGGGCCTGAACGGGGAGGGCGCGCTCGAGCCGAGCTACGTCCTGGAGCTGAAGGACCTGGGTCTGCTGAACATCGGCACCTACCGGACCATCACCGCCGCGCTCGAAGCGGCGGACTCCAAGGGGCGGACGCTGCGGGCGCGTGACACCGCGCAGGTGCGCTTCGAACGCCGCGAGGAGCGCCTGGCGCGCAAAGAGGGCTACAAGGTGATCGAACGCTACGCCCTGATCCTCTTCGACTTCGACCGGGCCGACATCAAGGACCGCAACCGGGTCGTGATGGACCGCATCGCCGCCCGCGTGCGCGAAGTCCCGTCCGCGTCGGTCGCGATCGTCGGCCACACCGACACGATCGGCAAGGCGGACTACAACGTCGCCCTCTCCAAGCGACGCGCCGATGCGGCCACCGCGCTGGCCCTGTCGGCCGAGGCGGGCGCCAGGAACCGGGTGTCCGTCACGGGCAAGGGCCCGGCCGACCCGCTCTTCGACAACGCGCTGCCGGAGGGGCGCGCCTACAACCGCACGGTCACGGTGACGCTCGAGTACGAACAGCGCCAGTGAGCGGCCCGGCCGTTGACTTGGCCGGCCGCGGCCGCATGTTAGGCTCACGGCGGCCGCGGCCGCCGAATGCGCGTCGAGAGGGATTGGGCATGAGCGAGATGCGAGAGGACCAGTTGCTGACGATCGTGAAAAACGTGGTCGAGCAGAACGGGTGCCGGCTGGTGGAGATCGACTTCGAAAAGCACATCCTGAACATCGACGGGCCCGAGGAGGCCCAGGCCCGCTGCGCCATCGCGCTGCAGGACGTGCTGGGGTAGTGCGTCCGCGAAGGGGTCCGCGGTCGAGGACCTCTCCGATCAGCCCGGGCGCAGCGCAGGGGTCGATCGGTTTGGGGAGACATCCCGAAAGGAATGCCGGATGCAGCCCGACATCATTTCCCTCGGTGAACCGATGCTCGAGTTCAACGCCCCCGAGGAGGGGGCGCTCTCGGAAGTCCCCGGATTCCTCGTAGGCTGGGGCGGGGACACCTCCAACTTCGCCGTGGCGGCCTGCCGCGCGGGCGGCACGGTGGGCTACCTCACGCGCCTGGGCGCCGACGAGTTCGGGGACAGCTTCATGGCCCTCTGGCAGCGGGAGGGCATCGACACGGCGCACGTCGCGCGCGACCCCCAGGCCGCGACCGGCATCTACTTCATCTCGCGCAAGGGGCGGCAGCACCACTTCACCTACTACCGCCGCGACTCGGCCGCCAGCCGCATGACGCCGGACTTCCTGCCGTCGGACTACATCGCCGCGGCCAAGCTCTTGCACGTCTCCGGCATCAGCCAGGCCATCAGCGTCTCGGCCTGCGACACCGTCTTCGCCGCGATCGGCATCGCCCGCCGGGCGGGGCGGATCGTCTCCTACGACCCCAACCACCGCCCCAAGCTCTGGCCGCTCGAGCGGGCGCGCGCCGTCGTGCACGAAACCTGCCGGCTCGCGGACCTGGTTTTCCCCAGCCTCGAGGACGCCCGGGCCCTCAGCGGCCTGCAGTCGGCCGAGGAGATATCCCGGTTCTACCTGGCCCTCGGCCCGAAGGTGGTCGTTCTCAAGCTGGGCGCCGACGGGGCCATGCTCGCCACCGCCGACGGGGTCAAGGCCTTCCCGCCGGCCCGGGTGGAGTCGGTGGACATGTCCGGCGCGGGCGACACCTTCGACGGCGCCTTCGTCGTGCGCTACCTCGCCGGCCGGCCCCTCGACGAGTGCATGCGGTTTGCGAACGCGGCGGCGGCCCTCACCACGACCGGACTCGGGTGCGTCGCCCCGGTCCCGCACGCCGCGGCGGTCGAAGCGCTCCTGGCGCGATCCGGTTCAGCCTGAGAGCGATGGGGCCGCATCCCTGTGGCCACAGCGCAGGCCGCTATTCGAGCTTCAGCAGCTCATGCGTTTTGGTCTTCGTCCGCGGCGCCGACGTGGACGAGACGACATTCGCGAAGGTCGCCGTGACCTTGTCCCCGACCCGGTAGCGGCCGAGGTCGATCCCCGATCGCCCCGGCACGGTCAACTCCCAGCGCTTGCCCTGGCGGTTCTCCAGGACGATCGCCTCCGCCGCCGCGTCGATCTTCACGATGGTTGCGGTGACGGTCCGGGTCGTGGTGGTGGAGGAATATTTGCGACTGAGGTCGCCCGCGGCGAACGCCGGCGAAACGACGGCGGCGAGGAACACCGGGCGGCGAGCAGCCGGACAGCGGTCGGTCTCATGGGGACTCCATTTCCTGCTGTGAGATGATCGATAGCAGCGGACGCTAAACCGGCGGCACGGCGATGTCAATCGAATGCCCGTGCGGAGTGCTCGGCGTATTCGGCGGGGAGGGCGGTGTCGTGCTTGAGGTGCACACCCGGGATGTGGTAGTCATCCCGGCGGGCGTCGCCCATCGGTTCTTCGCTTGGACCCTTGCTCCCAGGAACCCTTTTCTTTATGCGTCCCATACGAGAATTTCCCCCCCACCTCAGACCGCGCATTCGCTTCGTCCTCACGGACATCGACGACACCCTGACCTTAGACGGCCTGCTGCCGGCCGCCTCGTTCGCGGCCATGGAGCGGCTGCGGGACGCCGGGGTGGCGGTCGTCCCGATCACCGGCCGGCCGGCCGGCTGGTGCGACCACATCGCCCGCATGTGGCCGGTGTCCGCGGTGGTCGGCGAGAACGGGGCGTTCTACTACCGCTACGACCGCGCCGCACGCCGGATGGAGCGCCGCTACTTCAAGCCGGGCGCCGAGCGCGCCGCCGACCGCCAGCGCCTGGAAGACCTCAAGACCCGCATCCTCGCGCAGGTGCCGGGCTGCGCGGTGTCGGCCGACCAGGCCTTCCGCGAGGCCGACCTCGCCATCGATTTCTGCGAGGACGTGCCGCGGCTGCCGGCCGAGGCCGTCGCGCGCATCGTCGCCTGCTTCGAGGCGGCCGGCGCGCGCGCCAAGGTGAGCTCGATCCACGTCAACGGCTGGTTCGGCGACTACGACAAGCTCACGATGACCCGCCGCCTGTTCCGCGACTGCTGGCAGCTCGATTTGGATGCGGTCCGGGACGAGTGCGTCTTCGTCGGCGACTCGCCGAACGACCAGCCCATGTTCGCCTTTTTCCCGCACTCGGTCGGGGTGGCCAACGTGGCGGCCTTCGCCGCGCAGATGTCCGCTCTGCCCGCCTACATCACCCAACAGGAGGGCGGGCACGGGTTTGCCGAGCTGACGGAGCTGCTGCTGGAGTGAACGGGTCCCGCATCAGCCGGAACATGCCCATATAACCGGCGATTCGAGCCACTTACCCGGTGGATTAGTGTTTGACTTGCCACGCCGAGTCCGATAGGTTTTCGACTGTTAACGTCAACCAAGGAGGGTGCACCATGAAGAAGGCGCTACTGATGTTCGTCGCGACCGCTTTTGTCCTGCTGAGCCTCTCGACCCATTCCTTCGCACAGGCCCCCATCGAAAACGAGCTCTACCTGATCACCCCGGTGTCCAAGGACGTCCACGACCCCATGCTGAAGGCCTTCGCGGCCTGGGCCAAGAAGAAGTACGGCGTGGACGTGAAGACCAGCGCCATCCCCAAGGGCACGCCGGTCGCCTACGGGCAGATCCTCGAGTGGAAGGGCCGGCCCCAGGCGGATGTCTTCTGGGGCGGCGAGGGCACCCTCTTCGACGCCCTCTCGGCCGAAGGCCTCCTCGACAAGATCCAGCTCCCCAAGGCCACGTGGGACGAGATCCCGGCCACGATCGGCAAGCCCGTCCCGCTGCCCCTGAAGGATCCCAAGGGGTACTGGGTCGGCACCACCCTCGAGCCTTACGGCATCATCTACCAGCCCAAGCTGCTCAAGCGCCTCGGCGTCGAGATCAAGGACTGGGACGACCTGCTCAACCCGAAGCTCAAGGGCCAGATCGCCCAGTGCACGCCCGACCGCTCGAGCTCGAGCCACGCCAGCTACGAAGTCATCCTGCAGACCTACGGCTGGGACAAGGGCTGGGAGTGGCTGACCAAGCTCGCGGCCAACACCGGGATCTTCAACGCCCGCTCGCGCGACGTGCCGAGCGTCGTCGCCAAGGGCGAGTTCGCGGTGGGCGTCGCGGTCCCGAGCTACATGGCCTTCGCCGAGGTCCTCGGCGGCTACGACGTGAACTTCGTCTACCCCAAGAACGCCTACGTGACGCCCGAGCCCATGGCGGTGCTCAAGGGCGCCCCGCACGCCAAGGCCGGGCACGCCTTCATCGAGTTCTGCCTGAGCGAGGAAGGGCAGCTGCTGCTGGCCGGCCTGGGCGTCTACCCGATCACGCCCAAGTTCAAGGTCAAGGGCCCGGAGGGGTCCAACCAGGAAAAGGCCGTGGCCTTCACGGGCGGCCTGCGGTCCTTCTTCGACACCGAGATCGGCAACGTCTACGACGACAAGGTCGCGGGCGAGAAGAAGCGCATCGAGGACGTGAACTCCTACTTCCGCAAGGAGATCGCCGAGAAGCACAAGGACATCGTGAAATAACCCATCACCCGAACTCAGGGGGAACCCATTCGGCCGCCGTTGCGCGCCGTCGGGCTTCCCCTGATCTTTTACCTGATGAAAGCGGCAGACGGATGAGAATCGAACTGCAGGACATCGTCAAACGCTTCGGCGCCATGGAAGCAGTGAGCCATGTGTCGCTGGACATCCGGGACGGCGAGCTGTTCACGCTCCTGGGGCCTTCGGGCTGCGGCAAGACCACCATTCTGCGGCTGGTCGGGGGCTTCCACCGGTCGGACCAGGGCCGCATCCTGTTCGGCGACAAGGACATGACGGGCAAGCCTCCCTTCGAGCGCAACATCGGGATGGTGTTCCAGAACTACGCCCTGTGGCCGCACATGCGGATTTTCGACAACATCGCCTACGGCCTGAAGCTGAAGAAGTTTTCGGCGGACGAAACCCGGGAAAAGGTGAACCACACGCTGGGGCTGGTCAACCTGCGGGGGCTCGAGCGGCGCTACCCGGGCGAGCTCTCCGGCGGCCAGCAGCAGCGGGTGGCGCTCGCGCGCGCGCTGGTGCTCAACCCGGACGTGCTCCTGCTGGACGAGCCGCTCTCCAATCTGGACGCCAAGATCCGCATCCAGGTGCGCGCGGAGATCCGCAAGCTTCAGAAGGAGCTCGGCATCACCACGATCTACGTCACGCACGACCAGGAGGAGGCGCTGACCCTCTCCGACCGCATCGCCGTATTGAGCCAGGGCAAGGTGCAGCAGCTGGGGAGCCCCCACGAGCTCTACGAGAAGCCGTACAACCCGTTCGTGGCCGATTTCATCGGCATCAACAACCTCATCCCCGGGAAGGTGACAGCGGCGATGGACTCCGGGTTGCGGCTGGTCGTCGACACCGCCGGGGGCCCCATCGCCTGCGCGGGGGACGGTCGCCTCACGCCCGGCTCCGGCTGCATGGTGTGCATCCGTCCCGAAACCGCCGAGATCAGCTCGTCCCCGACGCCGCCGGACGGCTTCAGCAGCATCGCCGGCACCGTGAGCTTCCCCTCCTACATCGGCAACACCATCCGCTACGACGTGGATGTGGCCGGCATCACCTTCAAGGTGGACGTTCAGAACCCGCGGGACCACCAGCTGCTGTCGGTCGGAACCCAGGTCTTCGTCCGCTTCCCGGCGACATCCTCTCTGGGCATCCCGGTGGAATAGGCACCCCCCATGACAACCCACACGGCGACACTATCGGCTCCACAGGTCAAGGCGGGAACCGGCATCCATGTCGGCGGACTGATCGGCTACGGGGCGATCTGGGCCTTCATGATCGTTTTTCTGATCTACCCCCTGCTGCACCTGTTCTACGATGCCTTCACCTCCGACACGGGGGAGTTCACGCTTCTGAACTTCCAGGATTTTTTCACGGACCGCTACTATCTCAAATCCCTGCTGAACTCCATGCTGCTGGGGGTGGGAACGGTCATCACCACCTCGATCATCGGCATCACCTTCGCCTTCCTGCTGCTGCGCTACGAGTTCCCGGGGCGCGGGCTGTTCTCGTATCTCTCCATCGTGCCGATGATCATGCCGCCGCTGGTCGGGGTCATGGGGTTTGTCTTCATCCTGGGGCGGGCCGGAACGGTCAACATCCTGCTGATGGACTACCTCGGGTTCGAGACGCCCATCAACTTCATGTACGGCATCCAGGGCGTGCTGCTGGTGGAAACCCTGCACCTGTTCCCGCTCATGACGCTGAGCATCGTGGACGCCATGGGCAAGATCTCCCCTTCGCTGGACGAGGCCGCGGAAAGCGTGGGCTCGCGGGGGCTGCGGAAGTTCTGGGACATCACCTTCCCGCTCACCACCCCGGGCTACGTGTCGGGGGCGCTGCTGGTCTTCATCTGGACCTTCGCGGATTTCGCGACCCCGCTCGTGGTGGGCGTCGACGACCTGCTCGCCTCCCAGGCCTACCTCAACATCGTGCAGTTCGTCGACCGGCGGCTGTTCAAGATGGGGATCGTCATCTCGGCCATCATGGTGATCATGGCCATCCTGTTCCTGATCGTCGCCAAGAAGTACGTGTCGATCAAGGACTACAGCTCGCTGTCCTACTCGGTCATCGAGCGCAAGAAGCTCTCGCCCGCCGCGCGCCTGGGGGTCGTGCTCTTCCTGGCGGCGATCCTGGTGCTCGCCTTCATCCCCTACCTGGGCATCGCGCTCGATTCCTTCGGCAAGGGCTGGGCCCTGACGCCCTTCCCGGTGAAGTACACCATCCAGTACTTCCAGCGCGTGGCGTTCGAGACGCCCAAGTTCATCATCAACAGCCTGCTCTATGCCGGCATCTCGGTGCTGATCTGTATCGTCGTGGGGGTGCCGCTCGCCTGGGTGGGCGCGCGCACCAAGCTGCCGGGCCGCGAGTTCCTGGATTCCATGACCACCCTGATTCTCGCCCTGCCGGGCACCGGCATCGGCATCGCCTACATGCGCGCGTTCCGGGACCCGCTCCCCTATATCGATGTGGCGTTCATCGGCCTGTGGATGGTCATCCCGGTGGTGCTCGGGGTGCGGCGCCTGCCGTACACGGTGCGCGGGACGTACGCCTCGCTGCAGATCGTGCACAAGTCCTTCGAGGAGGCGGGGGAGAGCGTCGGGGCCACGAAGATGACCACCTTCAAGGACATCACCCTGCCCCTGATCTGGAAGGGGGTCCTGGTGGGCTCGCTCTACTCGTTCATCCTCGCGCTGCAGGAGGCCTCGGCGACGCTCCTGCTGGTCGTCCCCGGGCACGAGATGATGACCGTCGGCATCTTCAATTTCTACATCGGCGGGTCGGTGAACGAGGCGGCGGCCCTGGGGCTGATCCTGATCGTGCTCGGCGCCGCGTGTCTCTTCGTCATCAACCGGGTGGCGGGGACCAAGATGGGCGGGGTGTTCGGATAAGGGAAAGGCTCGAGGGCTAGGGTGCGTAGAAACACGATGCTCGATTTCCTTCACTCGACCCCTTGACCCCTTGAATCTGCCCTGAAGCAAAAAGGGCATCTCCCAGTCGCACGGGAAATGCCCTTTTTGTTTAAAGCTTCGGGGTCGCTTAGCTGACAGTCGAAACGTTCACGGCCGCGGGGCCTTTTTTGCCCTGCGTGATGTCGAAGGTAACACGGTCGCCGTCTTTCAGGGTCTTGAAGCCGCTTCCGTTGATCCCGGTGTGGTGGACGAAAATGTCCTGCCCGTCTTCCGACTGGATGAAGCCGTAACCCTTCTTGTCGTTGAACCACTTCACAGTTCCGTTGGCCATTCGGTTGCACCCTCCTTTCATAATTTTCTCATAGTCTCATACTAAGGGCGCCACCTAACGGAACTGGTTTTCCCTTAAGTCGAAACCGGCCCGTCGTGGACGGACCTTTCATGATTGAAGAATATTTTATCTTTAATCAGGGAAAAAGCAAGGGCTTTCCCGCGCCCGTCCAGCGGGGGCGCGCGCCCGATTGCGGCCTTCAGCCCTTCAGCTCGGGGAAATCCTCCTCGAAGAACTCCAGCTCGTGCCGACCCTTGTCCGCGCGATGCTGTTTTTCGTTCTGCCGCAGCTCGACCCGCCGGATCTTGCCGGAGATGGTCTTGGGCAGGTTCGCGAACTCTATCCGCCGGATGCGCTTGAAGGGCGCCAGGTTCGCGCGCAGGAAGGCGAAGATGTCCTTGGCGAGGTCGCGGCCGGGGATGTGGCCGGCGCGCAGGATCAGGAAGGCCTTGGGGACCGCCAGGCGCACCGGATCGGGGCTGGGGACCACCGCCGCCTCGGCCACGGCCGGGTGCTGGATGAGGACGCTCTCGAGCTCGAAGGGGCTGATCCGGTAGTCGGAGGCCTTGAAGACGTCGTCCGACCGGCCGACGTAGGTGATGTACCCCTCGGCGTCGCGGGCGGCCACGTCGCCGGTGTGGTAGAAGCCTCCGCGCAGCGCGTCCGACGTCTTGGCGTCGTCGCCGACGTAGCCCGCCATCAGCCCGGCCGGCCGCGGCTGCAGCACGAGGCAGATCTCGCCCTCCTGGGCGATCTCGCCGTCGGCGTCGAGCAGCGCGCAGTCGTAGCCCGGCAACGGGCGCCCCATGGACCCGGGCTTGACCGCCTGCCCCGGGGAGTTGCCGATCTGGGCCGTGGTCTCGGTCTGGCCGTACCCGTCGCGGATGGTGATGCCCCAGGCCCGCTTCACCTGGTCGATGACCTCCGGGTTCAGGGGCTCCCCGGCCCCGACCAGCTCCTTGAGCTTCACGGGGTAGGCCGCCAGCTCCTCCTGGATGAGCATGCGCCAGACCGTCGGCGGCGCGCACAGGGTGGTCACCCCGTACCGGACCAGCGCCTCGAGCAGCGCCTTGCCGCTGAAGCGGGCGTAGTTGTAGATGAAGACGCAGCAGCCCGCGTTCCAGGGCGCGAAGAAGCAGCTCCAGGCGTGCTTGCCCCAGCCCGGGGAGCTGATGTTCAGGTGCACGTCGTCCGGCCGCAGGCCGATCCAGTACATGGTCGAGAGGTGGCCGATCGTGTAGCTCTGGTGCGTGTGCAGCACGAGCTTGGGCTTGGTGGTCGTGCCCGAGGTGAAATAGAGCAGCAGCGGGTCGTCCACGGGGGTCGGGCCGTCGGGGGTGAAGACCGGGTCGTGGCGGTAGGCCTCCTCGAAGGGGATCCAGCCGGGGGCGGTGCCGCCGACGCAGATGCGGCTGTAGTCGCCCGGCAAATCCGCGAATTTCGCCGCGTTGCCCGGACCGGTGACGACGTGGCGCACGTTGCCGCGCTCCAGGCGGTCGCGCAGGTCGTCGGCCGCCAGCAGCGTCGTCGCCGGGATCACGACCACCCCCATCTTGATGGCCGCCAGCATGAGGTCCCAGAGCGGCACCTCGTTGCCGAGCATCATCAGCAGCCGGTCCCCGCGCCGCATCCCGACCGCGCGCATGAAGTTGGCCACCCGGTTGGAGCGCTCCGCCATCTGGGCGAAGGACAGGCGCGTCTCCGTGCCGTCTTCCTCGACCACCCAGAGGGCCGTGCGCGTGTTGCCGGCGGCCATGGCGTCGAAGTAGTCCAGCGCCCAGTTGAAGTGCGCAAGGTCGGGCCAGCGGAAGTCGCGGTAGGCCGTCTGGTAATCGTCGCGGTGCCGGAACAGGAAATCGCGCGCCTCGAGGAAGGCCGTCAGCTGCTCGGATGCCATCACGTTCCTCCTAATGGATGTCGGGTGGGGCTCTGTCTGGAGCGAGGGCGAGTTTGCTCCATACAAAAGACGCCAATGGGTGTCAAGCCGGCGGCGCCGGCCTCTCGGGCGGGGCAGGACCGGAAAAGGGTTGCGATCCGGCGGCCTCCCGTGTGATGGTTAGGCGGTGAGGATTGGGGGGCTGGGTATTCGGTGTTTGGATGTTTCTGTAACTCGTATTAACGGTCTCATAATTGTCTTTACGTTGTCATTCCGGCATGCTTTCAGCCGGAATCCAGTGAATTCAAATCGTTCTGGATGCCGGATCACGTCCGGCATGACGGTACTATTTCGAGACGATTAATAACTCGAAGGTGCGGGTATGGGGAAGACTTCCGAACGCCGGACGGTCGCGGTCTGGGACCTGCCGACGCGCCTGTTCCACTGGCTGCTGGTCGGTCTCATGGCGGTTTCGGTCGTGACGGTCGAGATCGGCGGCAACGCCATGCGGGTGCACGCGTGGAGCGGGTTCACGATCCTGGCGCTGGTGTTGTTTCGCCTGGCCTGGGGCTTTGTCGGCAGCACGCCGTCCCGTTTCAAAACCTTTCTGGTCGGGCCGCGCCGGGTGATCGCCTACGCCCTGGCCCTGTCCCGGCCGGACGCCCCGCACCACCTGACCCACAACCCGCTCGGCGGCTGGTCGGTGGTCGCGATGCTGGGTGCCGTGCTGCTCCAGGCCGCCACCGGCCTCTTCGCGAGCGACGACATCATGACCCAGGGCCCGCTCAACCGTCACGTGAGCTCGGGCGTGGGCCGCCTGTTGACCGACCTCCACGAGTTCAATGCGGACGTCATCCTGGCGCTCGTGGCCGTGCACGTCGCGGCCGTGATCTTCCACCTGGTCTACAAGCACGACAACCTGATCGGCCCCATGATCACGGGGGAAAAACCCTGGGAGGGGCCCCTGCCGGAGACCCGCAAAAGCCCCCTGTGGCTGGCCGCGGTCGTCGCCGCGCTCGCGGCCGGGACCGTCTGGTGGCTGGTGCGCTGAGAGACGAAAAACCCCCTTTGTCCGGAATTCCGGACAAAGGGGGGATCGATTCGGCTCGCCATCAGACTTTGAAAACCAAGGCTCGGGCCGTCAGCCAAGGCGCGCGGCCTTTTGGACGGCGGAGCATACGAAAGTATGTGAGCATGGCCAAAGGCCGCGCAACGCCGGATCACGGCCCGAGACGCCGGTTTTCGGAGTTACTTGCGGTAGGCCTTGTGACAGGCCTGGCAGGTGCCGCCGGTCGCGCCGAACTGGGGCTTGATCGCGTTCAGGTCGCCGCCCTTGGCGGCGGCGACGAGCTTGGCCAGCTCCGCCTCGGTCGCGTTGTGCATCTGGGTGAACTTGTCCTTCTCGGTCAGCGCCTCGGGCTTCATCCCGCTGCCCTTGTCGCTGCCGGCCACCATGAAGGCCTCGACCAGCGGCAGCCGGTAGAGGGTGTCGACCACGACCGCGTTCTTCTCGAACGCCGCCTTGTCGTACGGGGCCTCGCCCTTGACGACCGCCCCCATGCGGGTGAAGTGCTGCCCGATCAGGAACATGGCCGACTGGCGGTACTTGACCGCGTCCTCGGTCTTGGCGAACTGGGCGACCGCCGCCCCCGCCAGCAACCCCACCATCGCCACAACCACCAACCCTGTCATCAGCTTGCGTGTCATACTCCCCCCTTTGACATGAATGGGTTTCGTCGTGAGCCAACGCTCCGCCTGCCGCCTCGTGAAGGTCTACCAGATCGCCTTGAGTTTTTCCACCGCCGGCTGATTTCGGAGAACCCGAGCACGAAATCCGAAACCCCTCCTGCATCTAGAATGGTTCGATTTCAACATGGTTTCGAAATTCGAGATTCGGATTTCGAATTTCCGGCCCGGCGCCTTCAGAGCGCTGACGGCGACGCCGACGCCAGCGTCTCCAGGGCCTCCCCGTCCAGGCGGAAAACCGTCCAGTCGCTCATCGGGCGGGCGCCGAGTCCCCTGTAGAAGCCGATCGCGCGCTCGTTCCAGTCCAGCACCGACCACTCGAGCCGGCCGCAGCCGCGCTCGACCGCGAGCCGCGATAGATGGATGAGCACCGCCCGGCCGATGCCCCGGCCCCGGTAGGCGGGCCGGATGAAGAGGTCTTCCAGGTAAAGGCCGGGCTTGCCCACAAACGTCGAAAACGTGGGGAAGTACAGGGCGAAGCCCGCCGGCGCGTCGCCGACCTCCGCGATCAGGACCTCGGCCGCGGGGCGCTCGCCGAAGAGGTGGCGGCGCAGGGCGGCCGCATCGGCGACGACCTCGTGCGAGAGCCGCTCGAAGCCGGCGAGCTCCCGGATCAGCTCGAGGATCAGCCCGACGTCGGCCGCGCCCGCGGGGCGCAGGCGCAGGCCGGGGACACCGGCCGGTGTTGGGGGGTGTCTCTCCACGACTATCACGCCTCCCCCGCGGGAGCCGGCCGCGGGCTGAACCAGCGCAGCAGGACCATGCCGCCGACCGCGCAGCCGAAGGATCCCGTCAGGATGCCGATCTTGGCCGCCTCGAGCGCCGCGCCCTCCAGGGCAAGGCCCGCGATGAAGAGCGACATGGTAAACCCGATCCCGGCGAGCACCCCGCCGGCGCAGAGCATCCGCCAGCCGACCCCTTCGGGCAGGCGCGCCAGCCCCGTCATGACGGCAGCCGCGCTGAAAATAACGATCCCGACAGGTTTGCCCAACCCGAGACCGGCGATCACCGCGAGCGCGACCGGGTCGGTGAACCCGCCCGGCTGAAGGGTCACGCCGGCATTGGCGAAGGCGAAAAGCGGCATGATGCCGAAGCTCACCCAGGGGTGCAGCGCGGTCTCGATCCGTTCGAGCGGGGAGATGGTCTCGCGCGCGGCGCGCCGCAAGGAAACCGTCAGCTGGTAGCGCCGCCGGCTGTCCTTCCAGTCGTCCCCCTGCAGGTAGGCCCCCGTGGCCTCCAGGAACCCCGCCAGCAGGCGCCGGCCGACGAGCGGCCGCGCCGGCGTGATCAGCCCCAGGATGACGCCGGCGATCGTGGCGTGCACGCCGGACTCGTGGAACCCGAGCCAGACGGCCGCTCCGATCGACGCGAAGACGAGCAGGCTGCGCACCCCCGCCCGCGTCAGGAGCAGGATCAGCACCACCCCGGCCGCCGCGCCGGCGAGCGGCAGGAGCTGCACCTCGGCGGTGTAGCCGATCGCGATCACGAGGATGGCGCCCACGTCGTCGGCGATGGCGAGCGAGAGCAGCATGACCCGCAGCCCGCGCGGGACGCGCGGCCCCAGGATGGCGAGACACCCCACCACGAAGGCGATGTCGGTCGCCATGGGGATGCCCCAGCCGCGGGTCGCCGGCCCGTCGCCCTGGAGCAGCAGGTAGACGAGGGCGGGCGCCACCATGCCGCCCAAGGCCGCTGCGATCGGCAGCGCGGCCAGGCGCAGCTCCCGCAGCTCGCCGACCACGATCTCGCGTTTGACCTCCAGCCCCACGACGAAGAAGAAGATCGCCATCAGGCCGTCGTTGATCCAGTGGCGCAGCGAGTGCACGAAGTCGACCGGCCCGACCCTGAGGCCGACCGGGGTCTTCCAGAAGGCGAGGAACGGATCGGCCGCGGACGAGTTGGCTAGGACGAGAGCCAACGCCGTGACCGCCAGCAGCGCGATCCCGCTCGTCGACTCGACGTGCAGGAAGCGCGCAATGGGGTCGACGATGCGCTGGACGGGCCGGTTCGGCAGGCACACGCCCGGGGCGATGCAGGTGGGGTCTTCCATACGCAAGGGGCTCCGCCAGGACGCGGGTGGCCGCGTCCTATCGCAGCCGACCGGCGTGGGACTGTTCGAACCGGGGCAGGCCGTCGGTGATGTCGTAGTACCCGGCCTTCTGGGAGACCCAGACGTGGCCGAGTGTCTTCAGGCCGCTCGTGTCATCCAGCGACCCGGCGGCGACCGCGATGGTCTCCCCGGAGCCGCGCGGGTCCCAGAACAGGCTCGCGCCGCACTCCATGCAGAACCCCCGGTGCACGCCGGGGGTCTCGTCGGCGACCGAGCGGTACCACTTGAGCCCGCCGGCCTTGACGAGGGTCAGGTGCTCCCGGCGCACGGAGGAGTAAGCGCCCGTGTGCCCGTGGAAGCGCCGGCACTTGCTGCAGTGGCAGTTGATGACGTCGCGCAGCGGGCCGGTGATTTCGTAGCGCACCGCACCGCAGAGGCAGCCGCCGGTGCCGGCGGGTTCGGTACCTTGCCTTATTTGGCTCCTCGGTTCTGTCCGCCAGGCGTTGAGAAAACTGTGTCTCAGGCCGTCAGCCAAGGCGCGCGGCGTTTCGGGAAGCGCAGCATACTGACCAGTATGTGAGCAATCACGAAAAGCGCCGCGCAACGCCGGATCACGGCCCGCGACGCCGTTTTCCTCACCCCACCCAACTCACCGCCGGCGGCCTGCGCGCCGGCAGGCGCCGGTAGCTGTAGGCCGGGTAGCCGACCATCACGGCGCCGAAGGCCCTGTGTTTGGCCGGCAGCTTCAACGCCTGGAAGAGCGGCGGATAGGCGTTGACCGCCGAATAGAAATAGCCGGCCCAGCAGCTGCCCAGCCCGAGGGTCGGGGCGTAAAGCTCGAGGTAGCTCAAGGCCAGCGCCGTGTCCTCGGCGCCGAAGCCCCAGTTCTTGTCGGCATGCGCCACGATCAGGTGCGGCGCCCCGCGGCAGATGCGCTCGAACCCCATGTCCCACGCGGCGACCACCCGCGCGTAGCCGAACAGCCCCGCCAGCTTGGGCTTTTCCGCGATGAACCCCCGCATGTAGTCGATCACCAGCCCGGCCAGGCGCCGCGTCTCGGCCGGGGTTTCCACGACCGTCCAGTGCCAGGGCTGGCTGTTCTTGGCCGACGGGGCCTGGCAGGCCACCTCGATGAGCTTTTCCAGCTTGGCCCGCTCGACGGGGGTCTCCCGGTAGGTGCGGATCGAGCGCCGCGCCCGCAGGAACCGCTCCGCCGCCTCGGCCGTGGGCCGGTCCTCGGCCCGCAGCTCGGGGCACTGCTCGGGCCCGAGCCAGTCGAGCCGGAAGGCTCCCGTGGGGCAGACCGCGACGCAGTGCCCGCAGCGGATGCAGAAGGAGGCGAAATCCGGCTCCGGCACGGGGACGGCGTCCGAGGGGAGCAGTCGGATGATGCGGGCCGGGCACTCCGCGACACAGAGCCCGTCCCGGTGCAGGTTTTGGCGTCGACTTCAAAAGGGGGCATCGGACCTCCCGGGTTCGATCGTTTTCCCCCGGCATACACGATTTGGCGTGCGGTTGACAACCCCGGGACGCTCGCTCGCGCCGGGCGGGCCTCTTGACTTCCGTACGGCGGTTCCCTAAAGGAAGTCCATCCCCTTAAAATCGAGCCCATGCGGAAACCTCAACGGCAGTCTCACGTCCACCCAAAGGAGGCGTCATGACGGAGAAGGCGTACCGACCGGGAGAGGCCTATGCGTACCCCCTGATCCTGAAGAAGCTGCTCGGCACGGCGCTCGCGTACTCCCCCGAGCGCGAGATCGTCTACCGCGACCGCACCCGCATCACCTACCGCACGCTGCACGAGCGGATCGGCCGGCTCGCGGACGGGCTCCGCCGCCTGGGGGTCGCCCCCGGCGACGTCGTGGCCGCGATGGAGTTCGACAGCCACCGCTACCTCGAGTGCTTCTTCGCCGTCCCCGGCATGGGCGCCACGCTGCAGACCGTCAACTGGCGGCTCTCGCCCGAGCAGATCGTCTACACGCTCAACCACGCCGGGGCCAAGGTCGTGCTCGTCAATGCGCACTTCCTCCCGCTGCTGCAGGCCGTGCGCGACCAGCTGACCACGGTCAAGGCGCTGGTCCTGATCAACGACGCGACCGAAGCGCCTGCCGGCCCGCTCGCCTTCGCGGCCGAGTACGAGGCGCTGCTCGCCGGGGCCTCCCCGGGCTTCGCCTTCCCGGACCTCGACGAGAACACGCGCGCGACCACGTTCTACACCACCGGCACGACCGGCAACCCCAAGGGGGTCCACTTCTCCCACCGCCAGCTCGTGCTGCACACGCTGTCCGCGGCCATTGCGTTCGGGGCCTACCACACCCAGGTGCGCATGCGCTCGAACGACGTCTACATGCCGCTCACCCCCATGTTCCACGTGCACGCCTGGGGCATCCCCTACGTCGCGACCCTGCTCGGGGTGAAGCAGGTCTACCCGGGCATGTACGAGCCGGCGATGATCCTCAAGCTGATCGCCGCCGAGGGGGTCACCTTCTCGCACTGCGTCCCGACCATCCTGCAGATGATCCTGACCAGCCCCGCCGTGCAGTCGGTCGACCTCTCGCGCTGGAAGCTCATCATCGGCGGCTCCCAGCTCTCCAAGGGTCTGGCCCGCATGGCCCGCGAGCGGGGGATCGAGGTCAACGTCGGCTACGGCATGTCGGAGACCTGCCCGATCATCAGCCTGGCCAATCCCCACGAGCACATGCTCGCCTGGGACCCGGAGCGCCAGCTCGACGTCGTCACCCGGACCGGGCGGCCCATCCCGCTCGCGGAGATCGAGGTGGTCGACCCCATGGACGCGCCCCTGCCGCACGACGGGCGCACGGTGGGCGAGGTGGTCATGCGCACCCCGTGGCTCACCGCCAGCTACGTGAAGGACCCCGAGCGGTCGGCCGAGCTGTGGCGCTCGGGCTGGCTGCACAGCGGGGACGTCGGGTTCATCGGCCCCGACGGCTATCTCCAGATCACCGACCGCATCAAGGACGTGATCAAGAGCGGCGGGGAGTGGATCTCCTCGCTCGACCTGGAAAACCTCATCAGCCAGCACCCGGCCGTGTTGGAAGCGGCGGCCATCGGCATCCGGGACGAGAAGTGGGGCGAGCGGCCGGTGCTCTACGTGGTCCTGAAACCCGGGCAGGCGGGCACGGTGTCGGCGGAGGAGCTGCGGCGCTTCATGGCCGGTTTCGCGGACCAGGGCAAAATTCCGCGCTACGCCGTCCCCGACCGGCTCGAGCTGGTGGACGCGCTGCCCAAGACCAGCGTCGGCAAGCTCGACAAGAAGCGCCTGCGGCAGCAGCAGGCCTGAACGCGCGGTTTGACATGACCATCAACCGGCTTTACCTGAAAGGATGTTGAATGGGGTTGATTGGTCCCCGCGAACAAGAGAGGCCCTCATGAAAACCGCAGAAGACATCCTGCTCGACAAGCGGCGGGACATGATCACGGTCGGCCCCGACCAGACCGTGCGCGCGGCGCTCGAGGTCATGCGGACCCACCGCATCGGCGCCATCCTGGTGCGACGCGCGCACAAGATCGTGGGCATCTGGACCGAACGCGATCTCGCCCGCGACATCCTCGCCCCCGGCTTCGACATCGACCGGGCGCGCGTGGCCGACCACATGACCGCGAAGCTCTTCACGGCCCCGCACGACACGCCGATCGTCAAGCTGCTGGAGATGTTCCTGGGGCTCTACGTGCGGCACATCGTGATCACCCGCAACCGCGAAACGGTCGGCCTGCTCTCCATCGGCGATGTGCTGCGCGCGAGCCTGCTCGAGAAGGACCTCCAGATCCGGGGGCTCACCGCGGCCGAACCCTGGCAGTTCTACGAGAGCTGGGGCGCCGATCGCGAGTGGAAGCCCCCGGAGAATCGCTGAGGAAAAAGGGGTCGAGGGGTCCAGGAGTCAAGGGGTCGAGTGCAAAGGAAGAGAGTTCTGGGTTCAGAAGATCGCAAATGGCGGTCCATTCCTTCCCTTGAATCCTTGAACCCTCGACCCCTTGACACCCTTAGACGATGAACCTGCATCCGGCCGCATCAGTCCGCCCCTTTTCTGACATCCTCCTTGCGAGTCGCGTCCGGCCCTCCCCCTATTGACTTTATTCGAGTCGCATTCTATACGGATAGTTCAGCATCGGCGATAGCCGGCACCAACCGTCGCGGGAGCCCTATGCACCCCCTGTCCGCCACCCCCTGGTACTCCCCCTGGGAATCGGGGCTGTTCAGCCTGGCCGTGTTCACGGCCATGGTGCTGGTCTTCATCGTCGCCATGCTCGCGGCCTCGGCCTGGGTCGGGCAGCGGCGCCCTTCCCAGGAAAAAACGCGGGCCTATGAATCGGGCGTAATCCCCACCGGCTCGGCGCGCCTGAAATACCCGGTGCCGTTCTACCTCGTCGCCATTTTCTTCCTGCTCTTCGACATCGAAGGCGCCTTCATCTTCTCCTGGGCGGTGGCCTTCCGCGAGCTGGGCTGGGAGGGATGGCTGCAGATGACCTTCTTCATCGTGCTGCTGCTGGCCGGACTCGCTTACGTGTGGAAGAAGGGGGGGCTCGCGTGGGGGCCGACCAGGAAAAAAGCGTGATCGAGCGCCCGCCGAACGTCGCCGACCTCCTGATCAACTGGGCGCGCGAGAACAGCCTGTGGCCCATGTTCTTCGGCCTGTCCTGCTGTTTCGTCGAGGAGGCCGTCACCTTCACGGCGCGCTACGACATGGCCCGCTTCGGGGCCGAGGTGCTGCGCCCCTCGCCGCGGCAGGCCGATCTGCTCATCACCGCCGGCACCATCTTCAAGAAGATCGCGCCGGTCATCCTGCGCCTGTACGAGCAGATGGCCGAGCCGCGCTGGGTCATCTCCATGGGCTCCTGCTCCAACTCCGGGGGCATGTTCGACGCCTACGCCGTGGTGCAGGGGATCAACCAGATCCTGCCGGTGGACGTCTACATCCCGGGCTGCCCGCCCCGGCCGGAGAGCGTCCTCGAAAGCCTCGTCACCCTCCAGAAGAAGATCCGCGCGAAAGAGCGCCCGAGCCGCTCCATCTTCAACCTCGCGGGCGGGACCCAGGGGACGACCGGGCCCGTACTGGTAGACGAGGTCACCAAGTCGCGCGACCCGCGCGGCCCGGGCATGGAGGGGATCCCGATCCGCGGGACCGCCGTGACGCCGCCGGAGTTCTGGCAGAACCGCTCCGAGCTCATGTGGGCGCCGCCGGCCAACCGCATCGTCTTCACGCTGGCGGAAAACGAGCTCGCGCACGCCCTGACCGGACGCTTCGGCGCGGCCGTGCGGCCCGAGCCGCACCCCGCCGACATGCCGAGCTTCGAGGTGGACCGGGAGCGGGTCACGGACGTGCTGCGCTTCCTCAAGCACGAGGCCGCCCCGCGCTTCCGGCGCCTGGAGGACCTGACCGCCGTCGACGAGTCCGCCCGGCAGGACCGGCGCGGCCGGCCGGACTACACGCTGGTCTACCACCTGACCGCCTTCGACCCGCCCACGCGCCTGCGCCTCAAGGTGCCCCTGCACGGCGCCGACCCCGTGGCCCCGAGCGCGACCGGCATCTGGCCCTCGGCCGACTGGTACGAACGCGAGGCCTACGACCTCATGGGGGTCCGCTTCGAGGGGCACCCGGACCTGCGGCGCATCCTGATGCCCGACGACTGGCAGGGCCACCCCCTGCGCAAGGGCACCCCGGGCCGCGCGACCGAGATGGCCCCGTACACGCTCGCGGACGCCCGCCGCAACCAGCCGCGCGACGCCGCCCTCACCGCCCGCGGCACCGACGGCCGCGAGCGGCTCATCCTGAACGTCGGGCCGCACCACGTCAGCACCCACGGTCTCATCCGCTACATCGTGACCCTCGAGGGCGAGGAGATCGTGGGCATGGACATCGACATCGGCTACCACCACCGCTGCCAGGAGAAGATCGGCGAGCGCCAGACCTGGCACCAGTTCATCCCCTACACCAACCGGGTCGACTACCTGGCCGGCAGCTGCAACGACATGTCCTACGTCATGGCGGTCGAGACCCTGGCCGGCATCAAGGTCCCGGAGCGCGCCCAGGTCATCCGGGTGCTGCTGTGCGAGCTCTTCCGGCTGAGCAACCACCTGGTGTGGTTTTCGACCTACGCCCACGACCTGGGCGCCATGGCCCCGAACTTCTACGCCTTCCGCGAGCGCGAGATGATCATGGACATCGTCGAGCTCATCACCGGCGGGCGTCTGCACCCGGCCTGGTTCCGGCTGGGCGGGGTCGCGGCCGACCTCCCGGAGGGGTGGAAGCAGGCGGTCGACGACTTCGTCCGGATCTTCCCGAAGGCGCTCGACGAGTACGAGACCCTCACCCGGCACAACCCCATTTTCAAGGCGCGCAGCCAGGGGGTCGGCCGGTTGTCGCTCGAGGACGCGATCGACTGGGGGGTCACCGGCCCGAACCTGAGGGCCTGCGGCCTGGAGTGGGACCTGCGCAAGGCGTTCCCCTACTCGATGTACGACCAGTTCGACTTCGAGATCCCGACCGCGACGGCGGGCGACTGCTATGCGCGCTATCTCGTGCGCGTGGAGGAGATGCGCCAGAGCCTGAAGATCATCCGCCAGGCGGCCGCAAACATGCCCTCCGGCCGATACGTCTCCGACCAGTACCGCTACGTGATCCCCGAGCGCGCGGACATGTTGAAGGACATCGAGAGCCTGATCCACCATTTCATCAACGTCACCCGCGGCATGAAAATGCCGCCCGGAGAGGCCTACGCGGCGAGCGAGGTCCCCCGCGGCGAGCAAGGCTACTACGTCGTCAGCGACGGGCTGGGCCACCCGTACCGCCTGCGGATTCGCGGGCCGGGGTTCGCGAACGTGCAGACCGTCCCGCGCATCGCCGCGGGCGAGACCATCGCGGACCTGATCTCCATTTTCGGGTCGCTCGACTACATTCTACCGGACATAGACAGGTGAGATGGCTGCGTTGAACGCCCGATATCCGCGTTGCGCTTCGCCCCGCCGTCGCTGCGGCGTACAGGGAGTACGCCTCGCTCCGCGGGACTCGCGCGCCTTGATCTCGGGCTTTGAACGCAGCCATCGACGGCACGCACGTTTCCCGCTGCGAGCGCCGAGCGCCCAACTTGGACAAGGAGGCCCTCGGTAGACCTATGCTGCCGGCTGAACTGAAAGAGCGGCTGGAAGCCGAAATCGCGCACGTCGAGCACCCGCGGGAGCTCGCGGTGGACGTGATGTTCGCGATCCAGGAGCACTACGGCCACCTGCACGACGAGGCGCTCGCCGAGGCGGCGGCGCTGCTCGGGATGACCCCGCTCGAGCTGGACGAGCTCGCCACCTTCTACACCTTCACCTTCCGCGACCCGGTGGGCAAGTTCGTCATCCACGTCTGCGACAGCCTCGTGTGCTGGATGACCGGCGGCGAGTCGGTGCGGGACTACCTCTGCCGCCGGCTCGGCATCCGCCCGGGCGAGACGACCGCCGACGGGCTGTTCACCCTGCTGCCGGTCTGCTGCGTGGGCTACTGCGACCGCTCCCCGGCGATGCTCGTCAACCGCCGGGTCCACGGCAACCTGACCCCCGAGAAGATCGACGGGATCCTGGACGACTGCCGGCGCAAGGCCGCGCAGGCCGGATAGAACGGACACCGCGTGAACGACGCCACCCCACAGGTCCTGTTCCAGAACCGCCACCCGGATCGCATCGCGACCTTCGAGGAGTATCGCGCCGGCGGCGGCTACGAGGCCCTGACCGGCGCCCTCGCCCGGCGCACGCCGGCCGAGGTGCGCGAGATCGTCCTGGACGCGGCGCTGCTCGGCCGCGGCGGCGCGGCCTTCCCGGCCGGCCGCAAGATGGCGACCATCGCCGAGGACGCCCCCCACCCGCGCTTCATCATCTGCAACGCGGACGAGATGGAGCCGGGCACGTTCAAGGACCGGGTCCTGATCCACGCCGACCCGCACCAGCTGATCGAGGGCATCGTCCTTGCGGCCTGGTCGGTGCAGGCCGACCGCGGGATCATCTTCATCCGGCCGGAGTACGAGAACGCGGCGCGCATCCTGGAGCGCGAGCTCGGGGTGGCACGCGCCAACGGCTTCCTCGGGGGGAACATCCTCGGCACCGGATACGCCTTCGACATCGTGGTGCACCGCAGCGCGGGACGCTACATCTGCGGCGAGGTGACGGCCCAGGTGAACGCCCTCATGGGCCGGCGGCCCAACCCGCGGCAGCCCCCGCCCTACCTGACCCAGGAGGGCCTCTGGGCGCGGCCGACCCTGGTCCACAACGTCGAGACCTTCGCCTGCCTGCCGCACATCGTGCGGCACGGCGCCGACTGGTTCAAGGGGCTCGCCCGCTCCGCCGGCGGGGCCGGCACCAAGATCTTCGCCGTGAGCGGCAAGGTCCGGCGCCCGGGGTGCTACGAGCTGCCGCTCGGCACGCGCCTCAGCGAGATCATCGAGGTGCACGCGGGCGGGATGCTCGCGGGGTCGGAGTTCAAGGCCTGCCTGCCGGGCGGCGCCTCGACCGGGTTCCTGACGCGGGAGCACTACCACGTCGAGATGGACTTCGACGCGCTCAAGAAGGTCGGCAACCGCCTGGGGACCGCCGCCGTCATGGTGCTCGACCAGCACACCTGCATGGTCGCTGCGACCCTGAACCTGATGGAGTTCTTCGCACGCGAGTCCTGCGGCTGGTGCACCCCCTGCCGCGAGGGGCTGCCCTACATCCGCGACATCCTCGCCCGCATCGAGGCCGGCGAGGGGGAGCCCGGGTTCATCCCCATGCTCGAGCAGATGAAGGTCCACCTCTACCGCTCCTACTGCGCCTTCGCACCGGGGGCGGCGGCGCCCCTGGAGAGCCTGCTCGCGCACTTCAAAGACGAGCTCCAGGAGCACATCCGCGGCCGGGCCTGCCCTTTCCGGCCGGCCGCCGAAGCGGCGGGCGAGTTCGCACCGCCGCGGCACATCGCCTGAACGGGACGGGACACCGCATGCCCAAGCTGACCATAGACGAGCGCGAGATCGAGGTCCCGGCCGGCACCAAGGTGATCGAGGCCGCCGAACGCCTCGGGATCATGATCCCGCGCTTCTGCTACCATCCCGCCTTGGGGTCGGTCGGCGCCTGCCGGATGTGTGCGGTCTCGTTCGTGGAAGGCCCGGTCAAGGGCGTGCAGATGAGCTGCATGGTCGACGCCCAGGACGGGATGAAGATCACCACCGCCGACGCCGAGTCGACGGAGTTCCGCCGCTTCGTGGTCGAATGCCTGATGCTCAACCACCCGCACGACTGCCCGGTCTGCGACGAGGGCGGCCACTGCCTGCTCCAGGACATGACCGAGTCGAGCGGCCACGGCATCCGCCGCTACCGCGGCCGCAAGCGCACCTACCCGGACCAGGATCTGGGGCCGCTGGTCGAACACGAGATGAACCGCTGCATCCACTGCTACCGCTGCGCGCGCTACTACCAGGAGATCACCGGCTACCGCGACCTGGGGGCGATGGGCATCGGCAACCGCACGTACTTCGGGCGCACCCGGAGCGGGACGCTCGAAAGCCCCTTCAGCGGCAACCTGGTCGACCTCTGCCCGACCGGGGTCTTCACCGACAAGCCCTCGCGCTACTTCGGCCGCCGCTGGGACTACCAGCGCCGGCCGACGGTGTGCATCCACTGCTCGCTCGGCTGCGGCCTGGTGACGAGCGTCCGCTACCGCCAGGTGGCCCGCCAGGAGGCGCGCTTTCACCCGGACGTGAACGGCTGGTTCGTCTGCGACCGGGGCCGCCACGGGTTCCACTACGCGAGCCTCGCGGAGCGGCCGCGCCAGGCGCGGGTGCAGGCCGAGCGGGCCGGGTTCGACGACGCCCTGGCCCACGGCCGCGAGCGTCTGACCGCCGTCCAGGCCGCCGGGGGGCCACGCTCCGTTGCGCTCGTCGCCTCCGCGCGCGGCAGCCTGGAAACGCTCGCGGCCGCCGCCGCCCTCGCCCGCACGCGCGGGTGGCGGGGGCCGGCCGTCTTCGCCGAGGATCGCACGGCCCGCAACGTCGCAGCCGCGCTCGCGCGCCTCGAGCCGGACCTCGCGGTCTCGCTGCGCGCAATCGAGCGGGCGGACTGCGTCCTCGTCGTCGGCGCCGACCCGCTCCACGAGGCCCCCATGCTCGCGCTGGCCGTGCGGCAGGCCGCGCGCTCCGGGGCCGCGGTGGTGACCGTCGACCCCCGCGCCGTCTGGCTGCCGTGCGCGCACGCGCACATCCCGGTCGGGCCGGCGGCGCTCGCCGAAGCGCTCGGCCGCCTGCTGCGGGCGGCTATTCCGGCCGAGGGCCTGAGCGGGGAGACGGCGCGCTTCCACGCAACGCTCCCGGCCGGCGATGCGGAAACCTCGGCGGCCGAACAGGCGGCCGCGGCGCGCCTGCGGGAGAGCCGCCGGCCGATCGTCGTCTGCGGCACCGAAATCGCCCCGCCCGGCCTCGTCGGCCTGGCGGCGGACGGAGCCCTCATGCTCCGGGCCGCCGGCAAGGACGCCGGGCTCTTCTACGTGCTGCCCGGCGCGAACGCGGCCGGGGCCGCGCTGCTCGCCGACCCCGCGGACTCCGTGCGGTCCGTCCTGCAGGCGGCCGCCGACGGGTCGGTCAAGGCGCTGGTGGTCGTGGAGAGCGACCCCCTCGGGTCCTTCCCGGACCGCGCCCTGCTCGAGGCGGCCCTCGCGCGGCTGGAGCTCCTGGTGGCGATCGACTACCTCGATTCCCCCACCTCGCGCCGCGCCGGGATCCTGCTGCCCTCCCAGACCGTTTTCGAGGCCGGCGGGACCTTCGTCAACAACGAGGGCCGGGCCCAGGAAAGCCCGCCCGTCTTCGCGGGCGGCGCCCCCGTGCGCGATACCGGCGCGGGCGACCACCCGCCGCGGGTCTTCGGGCTGGGGCTGCCCGGGTCCGACCCGCGGCCGGCGTGGCGGATCCTGGCAGGCCTCGCGGGCGCGGCGGGCGACGAAACTCAACCGGACCGGCTGCGGCGCGACGTGGCCGCGGCCGCCCCCCGGCACGCGGTGCTGCGCGAGCTGCCCGCGCTCCCCGCGGACGGTTTGCGGCTGCGGCTCGGGGACGAACGGGCGGCCCGCTTCGAACCGGCCCCCTCCCGGACCGGAGACCGCCCCCGACGAATTCGAGGTCGTGGTCACCGAACGCACCTTCGGGACCGAGGAGCTCTCGGGCTACTCCGCCTGCCTCCACGCGCTGCACGAGCCGCCCTTCGTCGGGCTGCACCCGCGGGATGCCGCGGCCCTCGGCCTGCGCGAGGGGGACCGGGCCGCGCTGCGCACACCCTCCGGCCCGGTCGGGCTGAACGTGCGCTGCTTCGCGGACATGGCGCCCGGGGTCGTCGTGATCCCGCGGCTGCGCTCGGCCGCCCTGCCCGCCCCCGGCGGCCGCATCCGGCGGCAGGATCTGGTTAAGGCATAAGGCATGGACCTCCAGACGCTCATCATCGGCTTCGCCGTCCTGATCCTCAAGCTCGGGGTCGTCCTCGCCGTGCTGCTGACGGCGGCGGCCTACCTCGTGCTCTTCGAGCGCAAGTTCCTGGGGCGCCTGCAGATCCGCTACGGCCCCAACCGCGCCGGGCCCTACGGGCTGCTGCAGCCGTTCGCGGACACGATCAAGATGATCACCAAGGAGGACATCGTGCCGGCCGAAGCCGACCGGGCGATCTTCCTCTACGCCCCGGCCGTGGTCGGCATCACCGCGCTGCTCATGTTCTCCGTGGTGCCCTTCGGCCCCGACCTCACCCTCTTCGGCCACGAGGTCAAGATGGTGGTCGTGGACCTGAACGTGGGGATCCTGTTCGCCTTCGCCCTGTCGTCGCTGTCCGTCTACGGCATCACGCTCGGCGGCTGGGCCTCCAACTCCAAGTACAGCCTGCTCGGCGGGATCCGCGGGGCCGCCCAGATGATCAGCTACGAGCTGTCGCTGGGGCTGGCGATCATCCCGGTGGTCATGCGCGCGGGGTCGTTCAGCCTGGTGGACATCGTGAACGCCCAGGCCGGGCTGTGGTACGTCGTGACCGAGCCGGTGGCCTTCGTCATTTTCTTCATCAGCGCCATGGCCGAGAGCAAGCGCATCCCCTTCGACCTGCCGGAAGCCGAAAACGAGCTCGGGGCCGGCTTCCACACCGAGTACAGCGGCATGCGCTTCGGGCTCTTCTTCCTGGGCGAGTACGTCGCGATGCAGGTGCTCGGGGGGCTGATCGCGGTCTTCTTCCTGGGCGGGTGGCAGGGGCCGCTCTTGCCCGGCCCCGTCTGGCTGGCGCTCAAGATCTTCCTGGTCTGCCTGGTCATGGTGTGGATGCGCGGGACGCTCCCGCGGCTGCGCTACGACCAACTGATGAACCTCGGCTGGAAGGTCCTGGTCCCGATATCGCTCGTGAACGTGATCGTGACCGGAGCGAGGCTCTTGTGGTGAGGATGATACTCGATGCTGGATACTCGATCCTGGATAAAAAGAAGTCGGGTTATCGAGCATCCAGGAACCAGTATCGAGCATCTGAACTCTGAACCCCGAACCCTTGAACCCTGATTCGTATGCGCGTTGACCTGATCGACAAACCGCCGTCCGGACCCGTGGCCGCCTTCTGGCACGGCGCCAGGGCCCTGTTCGGGGGCTTTGCCACGACCTTCATCCACCTCTTCCGCCGGCCGATCACGGTCCAGTACCCGGAAGAGCGGCGGCCGCTGCCGGCGCGCACCCGCTTCCGCATCGTGCTGACGCGCGACCCGGACGGCAACGAGCGCTGCGTCGCCTGCTACCTCTGCTCGGCCGTCTGCCCGGTCAGCTGCATCTCGATGCAGTCGACCGCCGGCGGGCAGGAGCGGCGCCGCGCGGCCTGGTTCCGCATCAACTTCTCCCGCTGCATCTTCTGCGGGCTGTGCGAGGAGGCCTGCCCCACCTCGGCCATCCAGCTCACCCCGGTGTTCGAGTTCTGCGAGCGGGACATCCTGAAGATGGTGGCCGAGAAGGAGGACCTGCTGGTCGACGGCTGCGGCAAGGACCCGAGCTACAATTTCTACCGCTACGCCGGCGTCGTGACCACCGCCGGCGGCAAAGGCGAGCACGTCGGGGAAGACCCGCCGGTCAACGTCAGGAGCAACATGCCCTGACCCGGCCGGGTCGGGCGAGGAGCCCAGGCACGACATGACGATTTTCACCATCCTCTTCTACGCGGTCGCGGCCCTGATCGTGGCCTCGACCGCGCTGGCGATCACGCGGCAGAACCTCGTGCACGCGGTCGTCTACCTCGTCGTCTCCTTCTTCGGGAGTGCGGCGCTCTTCTACCTGCTCGGCGCGCCGCTGCTCGCGGCCTTCATGATCATCGTCTATGCCGGGGCCATCATGGTGCTGTTCCTGTTCCTCGTCATGATGCTGCGGGTCGAGGCCGACCGGCGCCCCGTTTTCCCGCCCGGCCAGATCGCCCCGGCGGTCGTCATCGCCGCGGGCTACGCGGTCGTCTCCGGGATCATGATTTACCTCGACCCGGCCGGGGCGGCGGCGCTGCCCGCCGCGCAGGCCGAACCGGCGCAGTTCGGGGTCTACGTGTTCCGCCACGCGTGGCTGGCGATCGAGATCACCTCGCTTTTGCTGCTGGTCGCGCTGGTGGGGGCGCTCGTGATCGGCCGGCCCGCAGCCGACCCGGAGGACGCGTGATGGGCATCCCCTTCGGTCACGTGCTCGCGCTGGCCGCCGTGGTCGCGGCGCTCGGCATGCTCTGCGCCGTGGCGCGGCGCAACCTGGTCATGATCCTGCTCGGGGTCGAGATCATGCTGAACGGCGCGGCCATCGCCTTCGTGGGCGCGGCCCTGCGCTGGCAGCACCTCGAGGGGCAGGCCTTCGTGCTCTTCCTCATCGCGATCGCGGCGGCCGAGGTGTCCGTCGGGCTGGCGATGATCGTCACCCTCTACCGCCGGACCGGCTCCCTCGACCCGGAGCGCTGCCGGACAACGGACTGACCTATGCCTGCCGTCGGAATCCCGGACTCGACGCTGACCCTCGCCGCGCTGGTGACCTGGCTGCCGTTTGCGGCCTTCGTCACGATCATGCTCTGGACGCGCGGCCGGGCGCGGCTGTCGGCGACCCTGTCGCTCGCCGCGGTGACGGTCGCGCTCGCCGGCGCCGTGACCCTGCTCGCACGCCACTGGGAGACCGGGCAGGCGCTCGAGTACGCGACGACCTGGCTCGTCGGCGGCGAGGCGACCGTCCGCGTCGGGTTCCTGCTCGACCCGCTCAGCCTGCTCATGCTCCTGATCGTCGCCGCCATCTCGTTTCTGGTCCAGGTGTACTCGCTCGGCTACATGGCCGGGGACCCGGGGTTCGCGCGCTACTACGCGTTCATGTCGCTCTTCGCCTGGGCCATGCTGAACCTGACGCTCGCCGCGACGCTCCTCCAGCTCTACATCTTCTGGGAGCTGGTCGGACTCGCCTCCTACCTGCTGATCGGGTTCTGGTACGAGAAGTTCAGCGCGAGCGAGGCCGGCAAGAAGGCCTTCGTGATGACGCGCTTCGGGGACGTGGCCTTCTTCCTGGGGGTGCTGCTCGTGCTGACCCAGCTGGGCGGGCTCGGCATCCGCGAGATGAACGGCCCGGCCGCCGCACGCCTCGCACCCGGCACGGTGACGCTCGCCGCGCTCCTGATCTTCGGGGGCATCGTCGGCAAGAGCGCGCAGTTCCCGCTGCTGACCTGGCTGCCGGACGCGATGGAGGGCCCGACCCCGGTGAGCGCGCTGCTGCACTCCGCCACCATGGTGGCGGCCGGGGTGTTCCTGCTCGCACGCCTGTTCCCCTTCTTCAGCCTGTCGCCGACCGCACTCGCGGTCTGCCTCGCGGTCGGCACGATCAGCATGCTGATCGCCTCCACGATGGCGATGGTCAGCCGCGACATCAAGCAGGTGTGGGCGTACTCGACCATCAGCCAGCTGGGCCTCATGATCATGGGGCTCGCCGCGGGAGACTACGCGGCCGGGGTCTTCCACCTGACCACCCACGCCGGGTTCAAGGCGCTGCTCTTCCTCTGCTCGGGGGTCTTCATCCACGCCTTCCACACCAACGACATGTTCGCGATCGGCAGCGGGGGCGGCCGCACGCTGCGGGTGCCGACCGCCTGCCTCGTGGTCGCGGCGGCCGCGCTCTCCGGCATCCCGCCCTTTTCGGGGTTCGCCAGCAAGGAGATGGTCCTGGGCGCGCTGGCCGGGCTGTCGAACCCGGTCTGGCTGGCCGCGGGGCTGCTCGGCGCCTTCCTGACGACCTACTACACCTTCCGGCTCGTGTTCGCGATCCTGCGCCCGCAGCCGGAGGACCCCCCCCCGCCCACGGGGCGGATCACGCTCACGCGGCCGGGGCCGGCTACGCCTGGATGGCGGTCCCGCTCGTGGTGCTGGCCGCGGCGACCGTGGTGCTCGGGTTTGCGGAGCACGCCCTGTCCCACTTCCTGCTGCGCCCGCTCGGCGGCCCGGCCGCGGCGACGCCGCACCCCTGGCTGCCGGTCACGGCGATCGGCCTGAGCCTCGCGGCCGTGGCGCTCGCCTGGTCGGAGTTCGGCCGGCGCGGGGCCGACCGCATCGGCTTCGTCGAGCGGGTGCCGGCGCTGCGGGATCTCTTCGGCCAGCGCTGGTACATCGACCGGGGGTACCGCTGGCTGCTCGACCACGTGCTCTACGACGTCTTCTCGCGTTTCTGCGCGCGCAACGACCAGAAGGTGATCGACGGGGCGGTGGACGGGCTGGCGACCGTCACCGCGGCCGCGGGCGGGCGCGTGTCACGGCTGCACGGGGCCACGGTGCAGCAGCGGCTGATGGTGGTCTTCGCCAGCATCGTGTTCCTGGCCTTTTACTTCTTCGTGTAGGGGACGAATGGAATTCTCGGGCTTCCCGTACTTGAGCGCCATCCTGCTCTGCTGCGTCGCCGGGCTGATGGCGATCCTCCTCATCCCCGCCGCCAACCCCCGGGCCGTGAAGCAGGCGAGCGCCGTCTTCTCGGGCGCGACGCTGGCGCTCTCGCTCGCCGTCTTCCTGAAATACGACCGGGAGCTCGGCGGGCTGCAGTTCGTCGAGCGCGCCGCCTGGGTCCCGTCGCTCGGGATTCAGTACCTGAACGCGGTCGACGGCTTCAGCCTGCCGATGGTGCTGCTCACCGGCATCGTCTTCTTCACCGGGGTGCTCACGATGTGGGAGCTCGAGCACCGGGTGAAGGAGTTCTTCGCGTTCTACTTTCTGCTGGTGACCGGCGTCTTCGGGCTCTTCATGACGCTCGACCTCTTCTTCATCTTCATCTGGTACGACGTCTCGCTCTTCCCGATGTACCCGCTGATCGCCATCTGGGGCAGCACGCGCAAGGAGTACGGGGCGATGAAGCTCACCCTGTACCTGCTGGCCGGCAGCGCGCTCATCCTGCCGGCCATCATCTTCCTGCACGTGCAGGCGGGCGGCACCACCTACGACCTCACGGCGCTCATGCAGGCCGGCACCTTCTCGGCCGGCGACCAGAAGCTGGCCTTCCTGCTGCTCTTCGTCGGGTTCGGCATCCTGGCCGCCGTGTGGCCCTTCCACACCTGGTCGCCGGTCGGCCACGTGGCCGCCCCGACCGCGGTCAGCATGGTGCACGCGGGCGTCCTCATGAAGATCGGGGCCTTCGGGGTGCTGCGGGTGGGGATGTTCCTGTGCCCGGAGGGCTGGGTGTTCTGGGCGCCGCTCATGGCGACGCTGGCCGTGATCGGCATCGTCTACGGCGCGCTCGCCGCGCTCGTCCAGACGGACCTCAAGTTCGTCGTCGGCTACTCGAGCGTCTCGCACATGGGCATCGTCGGCCTGGGGCTCTCGACGCTGACGGTCGACGGCCTGAACGGCGCGGTCTTCCAGATGTTCGCCCACGGGGTCATGACCGCCCTCTTCTTCTCGGCCATCGGCTACATCTACGACCGCACCCACACGAAGCTCATCCCGGAGCTGGGCGGGCTGAGCCGCGTCATGCCGGTGGCCTCGGGCTATTTCATCCTGGCCGCGCTGGCGGCGATCGGCGTCCCGGGGCTGGCGAGCTTCTGGGGCGAGCTGATGGTGTTCATCGCCGCCTTCCGCGTCTACCCGGTCGGCGGGGTCCTCGCGGTGGCGGCGCTCGTGATCGGGGCCCTCTTCGTCCTGCGGGTCGTGCAGCGAGCCTTCTACGGGCCGGCCAACGAGAAGTTCGCGCACCTGAAGGACATGCCGTTCCGGCTGGGCATCCCGCGCATGATCCTCGCGGCCGTGATCGTGCTGTTCGGGCTCTTTCCCTCGATCCTCTTCGACGTCATCAGCACGGCCTCGGTCCCGTTCATCAGGGGGTTGCCATGAACGCCTGGCTGGCCTTTCTGCCCGAGCTGGCCGCCTTCGGCGCGGCCATGGTGTTCCTGGCGCTCTCGCTCGCCGAGCGACCGGACCCGCGGCGGCTGTTCGCGGTCGCGGTCGCGGCGGGCCTCTGCGTGATCCTTGCCGGCCTGGCCGCGGTCCGCATGGAGGGCTCGCTCTTCGCCCAGGCCTACCGCGTGGACCTCTTCTCCCAGGTCATCAAGGTGCTGCTCGCCATGGGGCTCTTCCTGGTCGTCTGCCTCTGCGGCGAGCTGAACGGGATCCCCGCGCGCCTCCACCCCGAGTTCTACCTGCTGCTCTTCGTCTGCACGCTCGCGATGATGCTGCTGTCGAGCGCCGTGCACCTGATCAGCATCTACGTCGCGCTCGAGCTGTCGAGCTACTCGCTCTACGTGCTGGTCGCGCTGCGGCGACCCCGCTCGGCCGCGGTCTCGGCCGCGCTCTCGTTCTTCATCGTCGGCATCGTGTCCTCGGCCGTGATGCTCTTCGGCCTGGCCCTGCTCTACGGCGCCACCGGGACCGCCTACCTCCAGGACCTGCTGCGCCTGCTGCCGGCGGCCGCGGACCAGCCGCTCGTGCAGGTGGGCCTGCTCTTCACGCTCTGCGGGTTCTTCTTCAAGCTCGCGGTCTTCCCGTTCCACGTCTGGGCGCCCGACACCTACCAGGGCGCGGCCCACCAGGTCACGGCCTACATCGCGACCGCCTCGAAGATCGCCGCCATCGCGATCCTGGTGCGCATGGCCTCGGTCAGCGGCGGCAGCCCGTACCTGTTCGACTGTCTGGTGGTCCTCTCGATTCTCTCGATGACGGTCGGCAACCTCGCGGCCGTCGCCCAGAAGGACCTCAAGCGCCTGTTCGCCTACTCGAGCATCGCCCAGGCCGGCTACGTCCTGATCGGCATCCTCAGCTTCTCCCCGGACGGCTACGCCGCCTCCGTCTTCTACACGCTCGCGCTGCTCGCGATGAAGTACACCTGCTTCCTCGTGCTCGTGCTGGTCGCCGCCGACGGGGCGGACATCGATGTCTCTCAGCTGGCCGGGTTGCACCGCCGCTCGCCGATCCTCGCCATGGCGCTCATGATGTCGGTCTTCTCGCTGGCCGGCATCCCGCCGACCATCGGGTTCACCGGCAAGTTCCTGATCTTCAACGCGGCCATCCGCGAGGGCCAGCTCGTGCTGGTGCTGATCGCCATGGCCAACGTGGTCGTGTCGCTCTACTATTACCTCATGATCGTCCGCGCGGCCTACCTGCTCGAGCCCGCCGCGGAGCAGCCCCCGCTGCGCCTGGCGCCCGGCATGCGGCTGCTCGCCGGCGCGCTCGTGGCCTTCATGGTCGTCGCCGGCATCTACCCGGTGTGGTTCCTCGAGATCTCCCAAGACGCGGTCGCCGTGTTGGCGCCTTAGAATTCCCGGTGTTTGTGTTGAGTCTTTAGATGTTTGGGATTGGCGTCGAATCGACCGCCGTCGAACCGCGATTTAACCCCATCGGCTTCGGGAATGAGCGCCGATTGTTCCGGATTTCGCCCTTCGGATTTCGAATTTCATCTTCTACCTGATCGGAGGTCACTAATGAACACCCTTTTTGAGCCGGTTAAGCTTGGCACTCTGACCCTTCGCAACCGCTTCGTACGCTCGGCCACCTGGGAGGCCATGGCCACCCCGGCCGGCGAGGTCACCCCGAAGCTCGTCGACACGATCGGCGCGCTCGCCCGCGGCGGGGTGGGGCTCATCATCAGCAGCCACGCCTACGTGAGCCCCGAGGGCCAGGCCGGGCCCGGCCAGATCGGGGTGCACACGGACGCGATGCTGCCCGGGCTGAAGCGCATGGCGGCCGCCGCCCACGAGCACGGGGCCAAGATGGTGCTGCAGCTCGCGCACGCCGGCTACCTCGCGGTCGAGTCGCTGACCGGGCGCAAGCCGCTCGCGGTCTCGACCGCAGTGCGCCTGGACGAGGCCGAGCGCAAGGAGCTCGACGAGGCGGGCATCCGGCGGATCGTTCAGGCCTATGCGGATGCCGCCGCCCGCGCCATGGAGGCGGGCTACGACGGCGTCCAGATCCATGCGGCCCACGGCTACCTGTTCAGCCAGTTTCTGTCGCCGCTCTTCAACCGGCGCACGGACGACTACGGCGGGTCGACCGCCAACCGGGCGCGCGTGATCGTGGAAACGCTGAAGGCCGTGCGGCGGGTGGTCGGGGACACCACCCCGATCCTGGCCAAGGTCAACGGGCGGGACTGCGCGGAGGGGGGGCTGGAGGCGGCCGACGCGGTCGAGGCGGCGGTCCTGATGGAGGGTGCGGGGCTGGACGCGATCGAGATCAGCAGCGGCATGTCCAAGTTCGCAAAATCAGGCTCGGCGCGTTTGGCCATCACCAGCGCCGAAAAGGAAGCCTACAACCGCGAAGACGCCGTCCTGTTCAAGCGGCGCCTGAAGATCCCGGTCCTGCTGGTGGGCGGCCTCCGCTCGCTCGAGGTGGCCGAGCGCCTGGTGGCCGAGGGGGTCTGCGACTTCATCTCGATGAGCCGGCCGTTCATCCGCGAGCCGGACCTCGTCAACCGCTGGCAGTCCGGCGACCGCCGCAAGGCCGCCTGCACCTCGGACAACCTCTGCTACGGCCCGGCCCGCAGCGGCGAGGGCATCTACTGCGTGACCGCGCTGAAGGAAAGAAAGACTGCCGATAAAAAAGAAGGATGAGATTCACATTTTCGTGACAAGGTATGTTGCGATTAGCCGAAGAACACCATCAAATCCCAAAGGGAGTCTATCGGTTTGATTCATCGCCGGGATTCGCATTTTCGTGAAATGATCATTTCAGGCGATAAATGGCAGAAGTCCAAAAGGCTGGACTAAACTACCCGCCAATTATCCCGACCTGGCCTTAGATGTGCCCATGCTGGGGGTATAGACATTACCGCGTGGCAACGGCCGGAGCTGTCAGTGAAGGCAAACCGCTTTCATCCATCTGAGCCGTGGCCACGATGGCTGAGCTGATTCAGGATTTTGGAAAATGGCAAGCCACGCTATGGCCGGTTTCAAGCTCTTCTAAATCCGGGAACTTTTCACGGCATATTTCCTGGCTGTATCGGCAGCGAGGGTTGAAAGGACAACCGGAAGGGGGATTCATGGGACTGGGGACATCGCCTTCAAGCTGGACGGATTCTTTTTTCCGAAAAGGATCAGGAATGGGTACGGCCTGCATCAGGGCCTGTGTATATGGGTGTGCCGCCCTTTCGAACAGTATATGACTGCTTGCTGACTCGACGATGTGGCCGAGATACATCACAGCTACGCGATTGCAGATATGCCGGACGACGCTCAGATCATGCGAGATAAAGAGGTATGTCAGGTTGAACTCTTGCTGCAGATCCACCAGAAGATTGAGGATTTGTGCCTGTATGGAGACATCCAGCGCAGAAACAGGTTCATCCGCGATAACCAGCTTCGGGTGCAGTGCCAGGGCACGTGCGACAGCAATACGTTGTCTCTGTCCGCCGCTGAATTCATGGGGATACCTGTTGGCCTGCTCGGGCCTGAGGCCGACGGCGTCCATAATTTCTCTTATCTTTTCCCGACGCTCCTGAGGCGTGTGCAGTCGGTGAATGATGAATCCCTCTCCAATAATCTTTTCTATGGTCTTTCTTGGATTTAAAGAGGAAAAAGGATCCTGAAACACCACCTGTATATTGCGACGTGAGAGTTTTAGCTCTTTTCTATTTTGCGTCGCTAAATCGACCCCTTCAAAAAGGATTCTTCCGGAAGTAGGTTCATCCAACCTGACGACACAGCGTCCAAGCGTTGTCTTTCCGCAGCCGGATTCCCCGACCAAGCCCAGTGTTTCTCCCTGTTCCAGGCTGAGGCTAACATCGTCAACTGCCTTAACGTGCAAATTGGATTTTCTGAAAACTCCCCGTTTAAAGGGATAATACTTCTTCAGATTTTGGATTTCTAGAATCGGATTATTCTGCATAAAAACAGCTCACCAAATGATCGTTTCTAATCTCTCGTAAAAACGGCATATCAGAATCGCAGTGCTTTGTAGCAAGAGGACAGCGGTTTCGATAAGAACAGCCCGAATCCAGTTCCAGGAGATTGGGAACGGTTCCCGGGATACTCTGGAGCTTCCGGTCAGCAGGAACAGGCTTATTCAGGTTGGGGATTGAATTGAGTAGTCCCCGGGTATAGGGATGAGACGGATTTCCGAACAGCGCTCCCGCCTCTGCATGCTCAACAATCCTGCCGGCATACATAACCGCAACAGTCTGGGCCATCTGGGCAATCACGCCCATATCATGCGTGATCAGCAGGATGGAAGTTCCCGATTCCTCCTTGAGTTTATTCATCAGATAAATAATCTGAGCTTGTATGGTTACATCCAGCGCCGTCGTGGGTTCATCCGCAATAAGCAACTCCGGTTTACAGGAGAGCGCCATGGCAATCATGACACGTTGACGCATACCGCCGCTCATCTGATGGGGATAATTCAAAGCCCTTTTCTCTGCGTCGGGAATCCCCACAGTGCTCAGCATCTCGACAGCTTTTTTGGCCGCTTGAGCCTTTGACAATTTTTTATGCAGCTGTAGGCTTTCAGCCACCTGAACCCCAATGCGGATAACAGGATTCAGTGAGGTCATCGGTTCCTGAAAAATCATTGAGATTCTGTCCCCGCGGATATAACGCATATCAGATTCACTGAGCCGGGCAAGATCCTTTCCGTCAAACATGATCTCCCCTTCCACAATTCGTCCGGGAGGGCTCGCTATCAGCCGCATGACAGAAAGAGCTGTAACGCTTTTTCCACTGCCGGATTCACCGACCAGCCCCAGAGTTTCTCCATTTCGAATGGTCAGGTTGATGCCGTTTAAAGCCCTCACCACTCCATCGTCCGTTTTGAAGTGGGTACTGAGGTTTTTTATTTGAAGAATTTCTTTTTGCGTGTTCATCAGTTCGCCTGCTATCGGTCCAACTGAGTGGACGGGTGCCCGTTCAACGACAGGAATTCTCTTTGCGTTATTTCGTCATGAGAAGTGAAATCTTACTCATCGTACTCATCCAGGTTGACCGATTTGACCTTTTCGATGACAGCACAGAGACCGTCAATAATCGCCTTTTCCAAAATCTCTCCCTTTTCCCTGGTGGCCAAGGTGGCATTTCCAAACACGCCCGACCTCGTAGCGCTTTTTGTGCGCGGCGAACCGAAAAAGCCTATTTGCTCTGCTTTGTCTTTGTCTGAAAAGGCAAAAAGCTTCGATTTTGAGTGGGGAACTTCGTGAAGGGCCCGGTCCATGTGAACGAGTTCGGGTGCTTTGACCAGCATCCGGGAAGTTTCACCTTCATCAGCATGGTACTTGAATTCATCCTCCAGGCATTCGTGGCCCGCCTGTTTCAACTGTCCGGCGAAAACATGACCAAATATACAGTGACAGAATTCCGTCTTCAGGTTGATCACCGCCACATCCAGTGTTGCCTTGTTTCCGCCGTGGCTGTTGAAGAAGATAAATCGTCGAATACCGTGTTTTATCAGGCAACGGCAGATGTCCTGGAGAATGAGAATCAATGTCTGTGGTTTGAATGAAATAGTCCCCGGAAAATCCAGGTGGTTTTCAGAAACCCCAATCTTTACGGTAGGCCCTACAATGACACCGCATCGCTCCGCAGCCTTCAGGCTGGCGTATTCGGCGTGCATCCAGTCTGTTCCAAGAGGCAGATGAGGACCATGCTGTTCTACGGCACCCACCGGGATAATAATCGTATCGGTTTTTTCAAGTGCTGCCTGGCAGTCCACCCAGGTCAATTTCTCGAGTTGGTTCTTGTTGTAGACCGTATCCATAGTATTCATCTCTAATGAGCAAAATCGATTATTTGCAATGCCAATCGACAGGAAAAATTGTCATAGCTTTGGATTAATCTCGCGGCGTAACCAGTCACCAAGGAGGTTGATCGACAGGATTAGCAGCGCCAGAACTATTCCGGGGAAAAAGACCACCCACCAGATACCTGCAAATAAAAAGGTGTACCCGCTTGAAATCATCATCCCCAATGAGGGGGTGGTCAATGGGACGCCAATACCCAGGAAACTCAGGGTAGATTCCTGGACGATCACGATTCCCAAATCCACAGCTCCAATAACAAACAGTGTCGAGATCGAATTGGGCATGATATGCGAGAATAGTATTCTGCAATGACCGGCTCCGAGCGACCGCGCCGCATCCACAAATTCACGCTCTCTTACGACGAGTACATTGCCCCGCATGACCCTTGCATAGCGAACCCAGTGACAGATCGACAAAGCCAGGATCATCATGAATACCCCCTGCTGTTTAATAACACCCAGCAAGAGCACCGCTATTAAAAAAGCCGGAAAGGAGAGCATGATATCAGACATGCGACTGATTACCGCGTCGGTCCATCGCTGGAAATATCCGGCCAAGAGTCCCATGACCGCCCCAAAAGAAACAGATGCCAGGAGCGTACCGAACCCAACCATGAATGAGGTGCGAAGTCCAAACATAATTGTGCTCAAAATACATCTTCCCTGTTCATCGGTTCCCAAAATGAATTGCGCGTCGCCACCCGCTTCCCATGAAGGAGGCTTCAATCCGTCGGCTAAGGTAAAGGCGGTCAGATCATAGGGATTGTGCGGGGCGGTAAGGGGAGCGGAAATCGCCAATAATAAAAAAACCACAATCAATAGACCGCTAGAAACGGCAGTTGGACTTCTAAAAAAATGCTTAGTGAGTTTAGAATGATCAATCATAAGCGATCCTGGGATTTATCACACTGTAAAGAATATCAACTGTCAAGTTGATGAATACAAACATGACCGCTACGATCATGATATAGGTAATCACAACCGGTTGGTCATTTTGCCCGATGGCTTTGATTAACAGGCTGCCCATGCCGGGCCATTGAAAAACGGTTTCAACGACAATGGCAAATGCGATCAGGTTTCCCAGCTGTAGTCCGACAATAGTAATGAATGGAATCAGGGCATTCCTTATTGCATGTTTGAAAGTGACCTGGAAACGCGAAAGCCCTTTTGCCCTGGCCGTGCGGATATAATCCTCCACCAAGACCTCCATCATCTCTCCGCGAATCACCCGGGTGCTCATTGCCACCTGGAATATTGCAAGCGTAAACGCCGGAAGAAACAGATGGTTAAGTCCGCTAAGGGTCAAGAATCCTGTTGACCACCAGCCGATCTGCACTACATCGCCTCGTGAAAACGGGGGGAACCAGCCCAATTCGATAGCAAATAAATAGATCAAGAGAATGCCCGTCAGGAATGTTGGAATGGATATTCCCACCAATGTTGTGATCATTGCCAGTCGTGAAACGACCGATCTGGGCATCACGGCAGCATAAACTCCAATTAACCCACCTACCAGTGTGGCCATGATCATGGCGGCAACCGCCAGTTCCAGAGTGGCCGGCATTCTTTTTAGAACCATTTCCAAGGCAGGTGTTTTTGTCAGAAATGACATGCCAAAATCTGCATGTAATACCCTCCAGACAAAACGCCCGTATTGCTGGTATAAAGGAAGATCCAATCCGAGGGTACGCCGTGCTTCAGTTAACTGTTCCTGTGTCGCATCCTCACTTGTCAGAGTCATGGCGGCATCGCCAAGATACTGAAATATGAAGAAACAGATGATCGTTACCCCAATCAATACAAGGATGCTCTGCAGGACTCTGTTTAGTATGTAATCAAGCATGGTTGAAAAACCGCCCGGATGTTGACCCTGTGCAATGAGCAGCCTTGATAACTTGCTGCTCGAGGAGTGGTTTATTGAAAAGACAGCTTATTTAAATTCAGCGTCTTTTTTGCGTTGGGGACAAACCCCTTGACTTTTTTATTTACTCCATAAATGTCAGCCTCATAGTGAAGCGGTATAACGTAGGTCATGTCAGCTACGTACTGATTTAGTTCCGCCAGCTTTTCATGGCGCAACTGAAGATCCATAATGCGATCCGCTGCTTCCAATTTTTCTTTAAACGCAGCGTCCTTGAGCTGGCTGTCTTGAAATAATATCGTTTCGAGAATTCTGGCACTGTCGAATGTGGCCTCTCCCCACCCACTTAAGGAAAAAGTGTGAGTTTTTTCAGTTCTCTGTTTTAAATGGATTGAAGCCGGTTGAGCGACCAGATTGACACGTACGCCGATCTTACTCAATTGCTGTGCAACCGCGACTCCGATTTCATTGTCCATAATATAGCGGTCATTTGGAACATTTATTTTTAAATCAAAACCATTGGCATAACCGGCTTCTTTGAGCAGTTCCCTGGCCCTTTCCGGGTTATATTCGGGGCGCACGATATTTTTGCTGAACCCGCGGAAAAACGGTGCGGGAAGTTGTGCGGCAATAGTAGATCTGCCTAATAGCAGCTTTTCCAGTATCTCCTTTTGATTGATACCCATCATGAGGGCCTTGCGGACGTTGATGTTGCCGGTCGGCGAATCTTTATCATCAAGCTTCATCGTAAAAAAGATGACCCTCATACCTTCCCGCGAAATCGCCTCAACATTCGGAGCCTTTCTTGCAATATCAACGTACTGCACAGGAACGTCCGTGGTCAGATGGATTTTGCCGGTAGTCAATCCCGCCAGGCGGGTGGCGTCATTGGTAATGGGCTGGAAGGTTATTTTTTTGATCGGGGCCTTGCCCTTCCAGCACCCATCAAAGGCCTCGAGGTGCATGTGGCTGTCACGTAACCACTCTTTGAGGATGTCAGGGACCCGTTCCCATTGGATGCTCGGCAAGATAGGCATCACTTTTCCCAGTGGTGTAATCTTTCGACATGATAAACATCGTCTGGTAGAAGGCATCGGCCAGTACCGCATATGGTGATGTCGTAATGATATTCACCGTATAATCATCAACCTTTTGTACCTTTTTGATTTTCTCCATGATGAATGTATAGCGGTTTATCTTCGTCCGGCCAATATCCTCAAAAGTGAAAACCACGTCATCCGCAGTGAAGGCACCCCCATTCTGCCACTTAACTCCTTTTCGCAAATGAAATCGCCATGTGTTCTCATCAAGCAACTCCCAGGATGTTGCAAGGCCGGGCACCAGCTTTCCCGATGAGTCACGATCCACCAGCGAGTCGTAGATGTTGCTGGCAATGCTCTGTTCGGGGGCCATTCTCATTGCCAGGGGGTGGAGGGTACTCGCTTCCGTGTTCTGCGATATAACCAATGCTTCATCGGCAAGAGATGATTCAGCCATCAGTAGCAGCAACAAAAAAACCGCACAAATGGTAGCCATTTTTTTCATGTTTAACCTCCTCCAATTCAATTGATCTTCGTGTGTCGGGGTGGCCTGAAAAATGCGCTGCATGAGGCCCACCGTCGCCTCAGGCCCCATTCCCCCGATGATGCCGACCGTCTTGACTACCCCTACTCGGCGACGTTGTCCTCG
>CAWHEZ010000015.1:0-40769 GCA_963828345.1 uncultured delta proteobacterium | reverse complement strand
CCCAAGATTTCTCTTAAGTCCCTGATTTAATTTGGCGGGGACGACGAGGCTCGAACTCGCGACCTCCGACGTGACAGGCCGGCGCTCTAACCAAACTGAGCTACGCCCCCGCAAACTGGATTGTCTGTCTGCTCCCCTCGCCTACCCTTTCCGGCGACGCCGTCTGAAAAGTGGTAGGCGGAACAGGGATCGAACCTGTGACCTTCGGCTTGTAAGGCCGACGCTCTCCCGGCTGAGCTATCCGCCCGAGCGTTAAACGAAGCCTGCAATTACCAGCTTGCCATCACCCTGTCAAGCGCAAACTGGGCGCCCGTCGGGCCTAATTGATGGCCCGCGCGGGCTTTTCCTCTTGCCCGGCCGCGACCGGCAGGGGCATGTCCGCATTGTCGAAGAGCCGCTCCCCCGCGGGCACGATGAGCGCGTGCGAGAGGACCTCGTCCATGTGCTCGACGAAGACGATCTCCATCAGGCTCGTGATGCTCTTGGGGACGTCCTTGAGGTCCTTCTCGTTCTCCTTGGGGATGACGACGCGCTTGACCCCGCCGCGCTGGGCCGCAATCAGCTTCTCCTTCAGCCCGCCGATCGGCAGCACGCGCCCGCGCAGCGTGATCTCGCCCGTCATGGCCAGGTCCCGGTGGACGGGCCGGCGCGTCAGGGCCGAGACCAGCGAGGTGCACATCGAGATGCCGGCCGAGGGGCCGTCCTTGGGAATCGCCCCTTCCGGGATATGGATGTGGATGTCGTTCTTGCGGTAAAACTTGTCGTCGATCATCAGGTGCTCGGCCCGCGAGCGCACGTAGCTGAGCGCGGCGTGGGCCGACTCCTGCATCACGTCCCCGAGCTTGCCGGTCACCTTCAGTTGGCCGCGGCCGGGCATCAGCAGGGTTTCGATGAAGAGCAGCTCGCCGCCGACCTGCGGTCCAGGCCAGCCCCGTCACCATGCCGATCTGATCCGTCTCTTCGACCTCCTCCGTCCGGAACCGGTAGGGGCCGAGGTATTTCGTGACCGACTTCTCGCTGACGGCGAAGTCGGTTTTCTCCTTGTCGGCGACCGCCTCGCGCGCCAGCTTGCGGCAGATCGCGGCGATCTCGCGCTCGAGGTTGCGCACCCCGGCCTCGCGCGTGTAGCGTCGGATGATGGCCAGGACCGCGTTCTTGGAAAACTCGACCGTGCGCCCCTCCAGGCCGTTGGCCTTGATCTGCTTGGGGACCAGGAACTGCTCGGCGATGTGGTACTTCTCGACCTCGGTGTAGCCCGCCAGGCGAATGGTCTCCATGCGGTCCTGCAGCGGCAGCGGGATGTCGGGCAGCGTGTTGGCGGTCGTGATGAAGAGGATGTCCGAGAGGTCGTAGTCCAAGTCCAGGTAGTGGTCGTTGAAGGCGAAGTTCTGCTCGGGATCGAGCACTTCGAGCAGCGCCGCGGAGGGGTCCCCGCGGAAGTCCATGCTCATCTTGTCGACCTCGTCCAGGCAGAAGACGGGGTTGTTCACGCCGGCCTTCTTCAGCGACTGGATGATCTTGCCGGGCAGCGCCCCGATGTAGGTGCGCCGGTGGCCGCGGATCTCGGCCTCGTCGCGCACCCCGCCCAGGGACAGCCGGACGTACTTGCGGCCGGTGGCGCGCGCGATGGACTTCGCGAGCGAGGTCTTGCCGACGCCGGGCGGGCCGACGAAGCACAGGATGGGGCCGCGCATCTTTTTGACCAGGGCCTGCACGGCCAGGTACTCGAGGATGCGCTCCTTGGGCTTCTCCAGCCCGTAGTGGTCCTCCTCGAGGATCTGCTCGGCCTTCTTCAGGTCGTCCGCCACCAGCTCGGTCTTCTCCTGCCAGGGCAGGCTGAGAATCCAGTCGATGTAGTTGCGCACGACCGTCGCCTCGGCCGACATGGGGGTCATCATCTTGAGCTTCTTGAGCTCGTGCTCGACCTTTTCGGTGGCCTCCTTGGACATCTTCTTGGTCTTGAGCTTCTCCTCGATCTCGCGCACCTCGTCGCCGGGATCGTCCTCGGCCCCCATCTCCTTCTTGATGGCCCGCATCTGCTCGTTCAGGTAGTACTGCTTCTGGGTCTTCTCCATCTGCTCCTTGATGCGGGTCTTGATGCGCTGATCCATCCGGAAGACTTCGACTTCCATCTTGATCAGGCTGAGCAGCAGCGGCAGGCGTTCGGTCAGCTCGACCGTGTCGAGCAGCCGCTGCTTGTCCTCCAGCTTGAAGGAGAAGTGGGAGGCGACCGTGTCGGCCATCTGGGAGGGGTCCGTGATGGCGGCGATGTTCGAGACCAGCTCCTTGGAGATGCTGCGGTTGAGCCCGGCGTATTCTTCGAAGCTCTCGACGATCGAGCGCATCAGCGCCGTCGACTCGGCGGTGGTGAGCTCACGCTCGGCCTGGCGCTCGAGCTCGACCCGGAAGAACTCCTCCTCGGGCAGGAACCCCACCACGCGCGCCCGGCTCTTGCCTTCCACCAGGGCCTTGACGGTCCCGTCCGGCAGGCGCAGCAGCTGGAGCACCTTGCCGATGGTGCCCATCTCGTGGATGTCCCCCTCGCCCGGGTTGTCGATCCCGGCCTTCTTCTGGGTGGACAGGAAGACGACCTTGTCCTTGTTCATGGCCTCGGTCAGGGCATTGACCGACTTGGAGCGGCCCACGAAGAGCGGCGCCACCATGTATGGGAAAACAACGATGTCCCGCAGCGGGAGCAGCGGCAGCACCAGCCGGCCGGAGGCGGGATCGCCTTCTTTGAAAAACTTGGGAATGGTCACCATGGTTCCACCGAAAAAGCGATGCCCCAGGCCTGACGCTCGAGGCCGAATGTTACCGGTTAAGACCCGTATGGCAGGACATCGGGCGCAGCCCGATGTCCTCAAGCCTGTTTCTTGGTCTGTTCGAACAGCAGGATCGGGTCTTCCTTGTTGAGCACCACGTCCTCGCTGATCACGCACTCCTTGACGTTTTCCAGGGAGGGCAGCTCGTACATGATGTCGAGCATGCAGGCTTCCATGATGGCGCGCAGGCCCCGCGCGCCGGACTTGCGCTTGACCGCCTCGCGCGACACGGCGGAGAGCGCGCTGTCCGTGAACCGCAGGTTGACCCCCTCCATCTCGAAGAGCTTCTGGTACTGCTTGATCAGGGCGTTCTTGGGCTCCTTGAGAATGCGGATCAGGCTGTCCTCGTTCAGCTCGTGCAGGGTGGCGATCACCGGCAGGCGGCCCAGGAACTCGGGGATCATGCCGTACTTGATCAAGTCCTCCGGCTGGACCACTTTGAGCGTCTCGCCGACGGTGCGCTCCTTTTCCTGAACGATCTTGGCGCCGAACCCCATCATCTTGGGCCCGAGCCGCCGCTGGATGATCTTCTCCAGCCCGGTAAACGTCCCGCCGCAGATGAACAGGATGTTGGTCGTGTCGACCTTGATGAAGTCCTGCTGGGGGTGCTTGCGCCCGCCCTTGGGCGGGACACTCGCCAGCGTCCCCTCCAGGATCTTCAGCAGCGCCTGCTGCACGCCCTCGCCCGAGACGTCGCGGGTGATGGACGGGTTGTCCGCCTTGCTGGCGATCTTGTCGATCTCGTCGATGTAGACGATCCCGCGCTTGGCCTTCTCGACGTCGTAGTCGGCGTTCTGCAGGAGCGACAGGATGATGTTCTCCACGTCCTCGCCCACGTAGCCGGCCTCGGTCAGGCTGGTGGCGTCGGCGATGGTGAACGGCACGTTCAGGAAGCGCGCCAGCGTCTGGGCGAGCAGCGTCTTGCCGCAGCCGGTCGGCCCGATCAGCAGGATGTTGCTCTTCTGCACATCCACGTCGCCCGCGTTGAAGGCCGACTCCAGGCGCTTGTAGTGGTTGTAAACCGCCACCGAGAGGATCTTCTTGGCCGGCTCCTGCTCGATCACGTACCCGTCCAGCCGCTCCTTGATCTCCTTGGGGGTCAGGATGTGGGCCGTGTCCTTGGCGTCCTTCTCGGTCTCCTCCTCGATGATCTCGCTGCACAGCTGGATGCACTCGTCGCAGATGTACACGGCGGGACCGGCGATCAGCTTGCGGACCTCGGACTGGTTCTTGCCGCAAAAGGAGCAGAACAGGTTGTCGTTGTCGTCCTTTTTCTTGGCCATGCCTATTTCTCCGTCTTGCCCAGGTGATCGAGATCCTCGCGACTGGCGATCACGTGGTCGATGATGCCGTAGTCCCGCGCCTCGAGGGCGCTCATGAAATAATCCCGGTCGGTGTCCCGCTGGATCTGCTCCAGGTTTTTCCCGCTGTGCGCGACCAGGATCTGGTTGAGGGTGTCCTTCATCCGCAGGATCTCCTTGGCCTGGATCTCGATGTCCGAGGCCTGGCCCTGGAAACCGCCCATGGGCTGGTGGATGAGGATGCGCGCATTGGGCAGCGAGTAGCGCTTGCCGCGGGTGCCGGCGGTGAGCAGCAGCGCCCCCATGCTGGCCGCCTGCCCGATGCAGACCGTGGCGACGCTGGGCTTAATGTACTGCATGGTGTCGTACACCGCCAGGCCGGCCGTGACCAGGCCCCCGGGCGAGTTGATGTAAAAGTTGATGTCCTTGTCCGGGTCCTCGGATTCCAGGAACAGCAACTGGGCGATCAGCAGGTTGGCAACCTCGTCGTTCATGGCCGAACCCAGGAAAATGATCCGGTCCTTCAGCAGGCGCGAGTATATGTCGTAGGCGCGCTCGCCGCGGCTGCTCTGCTCGATGACCATCGGGATGAGGGGCACGATTGACTCTCCTTGTCGATGTTGGGTGACACCGCCCGCGCGGCGGTCCGAATGCTTCAGCCCTTGGCGTCGGGGGCGACGTCCTCGATGGTGCTGCCGTCGAGGACCATCCGGGTCGCCTTCTTCTCGAGCAGGGCGTGCTTGAAATAGTCCAGCTTCTCGGGGTTCTCCCGGTAGTAGCGCCGGACATGGTCGATCGGCTGCTGGAAGCTCGCGGCCATCTGCACCATCGCCTGCTCCACCTCGGCCTCCTCGACGCCGAGCTTCTCCTGCTCGATCAGCTTGCCGAGCAGGAGGTGGCGCTTGACCTGCTTGACGGCCGTCTCGCGGTATTTCTCCTTGATGGACTCGCGGGTCAGCCCCATGTCCTCGAGCGAGGTGTTGCGATACGAGAAGGACCGCTCGGCCTCCTCGACGATGCCGTCGAGCTCCGCCTCGACCAGGGTCTCCGGGACCTCGAAGCTCGTGCGCGCCAGAAGGCCGGCGAAGGCCTGCTCGTTCAGCTCCTGTTCGACCCGCTTGTCGTAGCCCTGCCGCAGGTTGGCCGTGATCTCCTGCTTCAGCGCGTCCAGGGTGTCGTAGCGGCCGGCGCGCTTGGCCAGCTCGTCGTCGATCTCCGGCAGGATCTCCTCCCGGATCTCGTTCACCGTCACGTGGAAGTCCAGCGTCTGACCGGCCAGGCTCTTTTTCTGGTAGTCGGCCGGGAAGGTGAGCGGGAACTCCTTGCTCGCGCCGGCCGCCATCCCGGTCAGCTGCGCGTCGAACTCCTTCAGCACCGCGCCGGCCCCCAGCCTGACCGTGAAGTTTTCCGTGCGCGGGGTGTCCGCGCAGGGCTTGCCCCCCTGGAACCCCTCGAAGGTGATCAGCAGGTGGTCCCCGTCCCGGGCCGGACGGCTCTCCGCAATGGGCTGGAGCTTCGCGAGGTTTTTCTGCAGCATCTTCAGCTGGGCGTTCACCTCCTCGTCGCTCACCTGGTAGGTCGACCGCCGCAGCGCCAGCCCCTTGAAGTCGATGTCGGCGATGGGAGGGGTGACCTCGATCGTGGCCACGTATGCGTAAGCCTGCGCGGCGTCGAGCTCGGGCGGAACCAGATCGGGGCGCCCGACCACCCGCAAGTCTTTTTCCTGGATCGCATCGATCAGGGACGTCTGGATCAGCCGGGAGGAGACATCCGCCAGGACGTCCTTCTTGAACATCTTCTCCAACACCGAGCGGGGGGTCTTGCCGGGGCGAAACCCCTTGATCTTCGCGCTGCGCTTGATCTCATCGTAAGCCTTGTCTATTTCCCGCGCGACCTCTTCCCGGGAAATTTCAATGTGCAACGTCTTTTTGACACTGCTGATGTCTTCCACCGTGACCTGCATCGAGTCGAATCCCTTCTAAAATACGTAATTTACCGCTGACTGGCGGAACCTCATGAGTGCCGGCGTGGTGCGAGAGGGGAGACTTGAACTCCCATTCTGTTGCCAGAGCTGGATCCTAAATCCAGTGCGTCTACCAGTTCCGCCACTCTCGCAAGCTGAAAAGGTGTGTCTTTCAGGATGCGCACAACCTCGTGAGCCCGTGCCGGGCCCTGAAGGCGGGGTAAGAACCTGACATTGTCCGAACACCCTAACAAACTCGCGGCCAGTATAGAGACAAAAGCCAATGATGTCAACACGGACGCCGGTTCGGCAAGGCCCCGCCGGGGCGGATGCGGACGCTTGCACATGCGCACAAGCCGTGATAAAAATTCCCCGTCGGGGCGTGGCGCAGCCTGGTAGCGCACCTGCTTTGGGAGCAGGGGGCCGTCAGTTCAAATCTGACCGCCCCGACCAACCCCATTAAAGAAGCCGCCGCCGGCGCCGCCGGCGCCCGTTGGAGGTCCGCCATGCAATGTCACGCGCGCAACCGCACCCGGTGCCTTCTTGCCGCGGCGTTTGCCTGTCTGCTCACGATCGCCTGCGCGTCTTACCGGCCCGTCCAGCTGGCCTGGGAGGACCAGAGCCCGAACAAAACCGTCTACCGGATCGAGCGCCGGGAAGGCCCGGCCGGCAGCTACCGGCTCATCGCCACGCTGCCGCCGGGGTCGACCGGGTTCACAGACGCCGAGGCCAAGGCCGGAACCCAGTATTTTTACCGCATCCAGGCCGTCACCCCGGAAGGCAACGTCCTGTTTTCCAACGAGATCGCCGCCAGGCCGACCGCGCCGTAGATAGACCCCGCCTGAAAAATAGCGGATCACGGCCAAAGGCAAGGCGCCGGTCGCCGAGACCGCGCAGCATACGGACCCGTCTGTGAGCAGGTCGAGGCGGCCGGCAACGCCGCATCTGGCCGTCAGCTGCATTTTTGAGATGGGGTTAAATCAAACCCCGGCAATCGCGGCCCGGATGCTGGCCAGGTGGCCGCCGCCGGATTTCAGGATGACGGCTTCCAGGAACTGCCGGAGCGACATCTCGACTCCGATAAACGCGAAAAAACCTTTGCGTTCCAGTTCGCCGTCCTCCAGACCGGCCACGTAACCGACCATCTCCGCGGCGTTGCGCCGGAGGAGCCCGGTCACCTCCTCCGAAGTGCAATTCGCGTGCTCGCGTGCATGGTCGTTGGCCATGGCCACGATCTGCGCGCGGGTGAGTTGCGGCAGCGGCCCGCCGTCGGCCAGCGCCTTGACCAGCCCGAGCGTTTCGAAGTGCCCGGCGGCGATGTGCCGGGCCGTGACGCCCACGGGCCAGTCCTCGCTCACGCAGTGCTTGCCCCAGTCCGCCAGCGAGCACCCCTGCACGACCCCTAGAACTTCGTCTGCGAGCGTCTGGAGCCGATGCGCCAAGCTTCGAGCCCTCTCGCCCATGTGCCACCTCCCCCGGCCGGTATGGATTCTGAACTCCCCATGCGCTTTGCCCACCCCGCCGCCGTTCCCTCTCGGGGTGGCCGCCAATGGGTCGCGCTCTTATGCACATAAGACCGTGGGCGTGCGCCGTCAACGCGAGCCGCTGCCGGTAACCCGGAACCGGCCGGACGGCTTGACTTTTGCGCCGGGTTTCACCAGAACACCTCCCATGACGACCACCGTGCCCGAGGATATCCACCGCCGCTTTCGCCTGGTCGGCCAGGCCTTGATGCGGGTCAACGCCAACAACACCCACAGCGGCAACATCTCCCTGCGCGACCCGGAGGACCCGGACCGCTTCTACATCACGGCGTCGGGGTCGCAGTGCGGGGCGCTGACGTCGCGCTGCATCGTGCCGCTGCGCTTCTCGCACGCGAACTGGGAGGGGGTGAAGCCCTCGACCGAGTCCGGCATCCACCGCCGGGTCCTGGCCCTGCCGGGCGTGAACGCCTGCGTGCACTGCCACTCGGTCGCCGCCACGGCCATGAGCTTCGACTCTCCGGCCGCCCCGATCCTCGGGTTGCGGCACGCACCCGACGGGTTCGTCTTCCAGCCGGTGGATGGGTACGGCGCGACCCGCCTGGGAGCGGTGCCGGTCGGGATCTACCGCGCGGCCGTGGGGTCGGTCGAGATGGAGGAGCGCCTGCCCGGCCAGCTCGCGGGTGCCCCCGTCGCCGTGGTCGCCGGGCACGGGCCGTTTGCCCGCGGCGCGTCGCTCGACGAGTGCCTCCGCCACCTGAGCCTGCTCGAGTCGAGCGTCGCGATGGCCCTCGCGCTGCGCCGCCGCGGGGTCGACATCCGCCCGCTCCAGGAGCGGCTGCTGGCGGAGGGCGCGGAGGCGGTGTTCGGTCTCCGGCCCCCGGCGTCCCCGACCGCTCCCCCGGCCGAGGACCCGCGCCTCGAGGCCGAATTCCGGTACTGGGCGGCCTACCACTTCGACACGGGCCTGGGCGCCAGCGGGACCGGCTCCATGAGCGTGCGGGTCTCGGATGCGGACATGGTCTTCTGCCCGCTCTCGGCCGCACCCGAGGGCTTCGGCGTCCCGATAGAACGGGTGCCGCTGGCGGACGCAAGCCGCCGGCCCGGGGAGGTCGGCCTGCACGCGGCGATTTACGGGCAGACCGGGTTCCGGGCGGTCATGTTCGCCGCGAGCCCGCTGGCGGCGGCCGAGGGCATGGCCGTCCTGGCCGAATCGGCGCGCTCCGGGAAGCCCCCGGGGATAGCCCCGATCGACATCGAGGGGCGCTATCTCTACGGGCGGCTCGGGCTCGCGGAGGCCGCCTGCATGCGCGGTGGTTCCGCCGCCGACCCGCTCCCGGGTCTGCTGCGGGACCACCGCGGGTGCTGCGTCGTCGCGGGGTACGGGGTAGCGGCGGCCGGCCGGTCGCTGGAGGAGACGGCGCACCACGTCTCCTCGGCCGAGCGGATCGCGCGCCTGCGCCAGGAAGTCTGCCTGAACCAGCGACTGTTCGGGGGCCCGACGCTCGCGGAACGGGAAGGCTGAGGGGCCATGCCGTCGACCCGGTCGACGCCCGTGCCGCTGCACTACCGGGCTTTCGGGTCCGGCGCCCCGCTCGTGATCCTCCACGGGCTCTTCGGGTGCTGGCACAACTGGTACCCCGTGGCCCGGGCGCTGGCCGACCGGTTCCGGGTGTTCGCAGTCGACCAGCGCAATCACGGGGACTCGGGCCATGCCGAGCCGCTCGACTACGAGCACCTGGCAGACGACGTGCGCAGCCTGCTGGACGAGCTCGGGCTCCCGCGGGCCGTCCTTCTCGGGCACTCGATGGGCGGCAAAACTGCGCTCCGCTTCGCCGACCGCTTCCCCGGGCGCGTCGACCGCCTGATCGTCGTGGACATCGGCCCCCGAGCCTACCCGCCCGTTCACCGGGAGGCGATCGACGCGCTCTGCGGGCTGGAGCTGAAGGACCTCCCCCGGCTCAGGGATGCCGACCAGCGCCTCGCGCCCGCCATACCCGACCCCGCGCTGCGGCTCTTCCTGCTGAAGAACCTGGCGCGCTCGCCCGCAGGCTTCCGCTGGAAAGTCAACCTGGAGGCGATCCGGCGCGGCTACGCGGGGCTGTGCGCGCCCCTGCCCCTGCGCGGCGGTCCGACCCCCGCGCTTTTTGTCTGCGGCGGGCGCTCCGACTACGTCCGCGACGGCGACTGGCCCGCGGTGCAGCGGCTGTTCCCGCGCGCGCAACGCGTGGTCATCTCCGGGGCGGGCCACTGGGTCCACGTGGACGACGAACCCGGCTTTCTGGCCGCCGTGCTCGCCTTCCTCGAAGGCCCCGGCTGAGCGCCGGCACGGCCGCACTCGCCTTTTTTCTCTTGACTAAAACGCTGCGACTCCGGCAAGTAGGACCCGCCTTAAAAATTACACGGGAGACGATCATGGGCAACACGGCGGAACCATCGGGGCGCGAGCGAAGCGGCCCGCCGGAACTCTCGGAAGAGGTCCTGGTCCGCATGCACCGCAGCGTCTACGCCACGAGGCAGTTCGAGCTCGCCTGCGTCGACGGCTATCGCCGCGGGCTGATCCGCGGCTACCTCCACCCCTACCTCGGGGAGGAGGCCGTGGCCGCCGGCGCCTGCGCCGCGCTGCGACCCGACGACTACATCACCAGCACCCACCGCGGGCACGGCCACTGCATCAGCAAAGGCGCGGACCTCGGCCGGATGATGGCCGAGATCATGGGCAAGGAGACCGGCTACTGCAAGGGCCGCGGCGGGTCGATGCACATCGCCGACCGGCAGTTCAACAACCTGGGCGCCAACGGGATCGTGGGCGGGGGGATCCCCATCGCGACGGGCGCGGCCATGGGGATCCGGGTGCGTGGCACGGACCAGGTGGTCGTCTGCTTCTTCAGCGACGGGGCGTCGAACAACGGGGTCTTCGCGGAGTCGCTGAACCTGGCCGGCATCTATGCGCTGCCGGTCGTTTACCTGCTCGAAAACAACGGCTACGCCGTGTCCACCCCGATCGAGTGTTCCACCGGCTGCTGCGACCTCGCCGGCCGCGGCCCGGCCTACGGCGTCCCCGGCGCCTGCGTGGACGGCAACGACGCCGTCGCGGTCTACCGGGCGACCCTCGCGGCCGTGACCCGCGCGCGGCGCGGGGAGGGCCCGACGCTGATCGAGGCGAAGACCTTCCGGCACGGCGGCCACCACGTGAACGACCCCGGGCTCTACATGGACCCGGAGGCCCTGGCCGCGTGGAAGGCGCGCGACCCGCTCCTGCTCATGCGCGCGGCGATCGGCGAGGAGCGCGCCGCCGCGATCGAAGCCGCGGTCGACGCCGAGCTGCGCGCGGCCGTGGAGTTCGCCGCGGCCAGCCCCGAGCCCGACGTGGACGCGTTTCTGGCCGAGGTCGAGGAGGCGTGATGGCCGAGATGATGTTCCGGGACGCCCTGCGCCGGGCGCTGGACGAGGAGATGCGGCGCGACCCGCTCGTCTTCCTCATGGGCGAGACCATCGCCGAGCGCGGCGGCTCCTACAAGGTGACCGAGGGGCTGCTGGCCACGTACGGCCCCCGCCGGGTGATCGACACGCCGATCGCCGAAGCCTCGTTCACGGGCATGGGCGTCGGCGCCGCCCTCGTCGGGTGCCGGCCCGTGGTCGAGCTCCTGTTCGTCGACTTCGCCATGCTCGCCATGGACCAGATCGTCAACCAGGCGGCCAAGTTCGCTTTCATCTCCGGCGGGCAGGCGAAGGTCCCGCTGGTCGTGCGGACCCAGGGCGGGGCGGGCAACGGCCTCGCGGCCCAGCACTCGCAGAGCCTCGAGGCGCTTTTCTACCACGTGCCGGGGCTGAAGGTGGTCATGCCCTCCACGCCGCGCGACGCCTGCGGGCTGCTGAAAGCGGCCATCCGCGACGACCACCCGGTCGTCTTCATCGAGCACAAGCTGCTCTACATGACCCAGGGACCGGTTCCGGACGAGGAGTACGTGATCCCCCTCGGCAAGGCCGAGGTCAAGCGGGAGGGCAGCGACGTCACCCTGATCAGCTGGTCGCTCATGGCGCTCAAGTGCCTCGAAGCCGCGGCCGTGCTGGCCGGCGAAGGCGTCAGCGTCGAGGTCGTGGACCTGCGCACGCTGACACCGCTCGACAAGGAGACGGTCCTGAACTCCGCGCGCAAGACCGGGCGGGTGGCCGTCGTGCACGAGGCCGTCAAGCGCGGCGGGGTCGGCGGCGACATCGCGGCCATGCTGATGGAGGAGGCCTACGACGACCTGGACGGCCCGGTGCTGCGCATCGCCGGCCGCAACACCCCCATCCCCTACAACCTGAACATCGAGCGCGCCTGCGTGCCCTCGGTCGAGGACATCGTCGCGGGCGTCTTGGACCTTCTTTAGGGGGGCGAGGTGTTTGGGTGTTTGAGAGCGTGTTCGGTGTTCGGTTTTACGTGTTAAGTTTCGTGTTTGGTGTTTGGTGTTTGGTGTTTCGTGTTTGGTGGAAGGCAGCCGAGGTTGCGCTGCAGCGGTATTCTCTCCCCTCCCCTTGCGGGAGGGGCCGGGGGAGGGGGCGCAACCCCTTGAGCCCCTCGATCCCTTGAACCCTGAACCGTTGAACCCTTATTTTATCGAACATGGCAACCCACATCATCATGCCCCAGGGCGGGCAGGACATCACCGAGGGAATCGTCGTGCACTGGTTCAAAGCCGAAGGCGAGGCGGTCCGACGCGGCGAGGTGCTCTGCGAAGTGGAAACCGAGAAGGCGGTGTTCGAGGTGGAGGCCCCGAGTGACGGCGTCCTGCTGCGCATCGTCGCCCCGGCCGGCTCGAAGGTCCCGATCTTCGCGGTGATCGGGGTGATCGGCGAGCCGGGGGAGACCGCCCCCCCCGTGGAGGCGGCCCCGCCGCAGCCGGCGCGCAACACCGTGGACGTCGCGGCCATCCGGGCCCGGCTGGCCAACCGCGGCACGGCCCCTGGTGCGGCCAGGCTCTCGGGCCGCGCGCGCCGGCTCGCGGCCCAGCAGGGGGTGGACCCGTCGGCGGTGCCGGGCAGCGGCCCGGGCGGTCGCGTGACCGAGCGCGACGTGCTGCTGCACGCGGAAAAGCAGAAGCTCGCCGTCCCGGCCCTGCGCGGGCGGACGGTGCCGCTGTCGAAGATGCGGCGGGCCGTCGCCCGGCGCATGACCGAGAGCAAACAAACCATCCCGCACTTCTACGTCACGGTTTCGGCCGATCTCACGGCGGCGCTCGAGCTGAAAGCACGCCTGGAGCGGGAAGCGGGCGCGGACCTCACGCTGACCGACCTGATCGTGAAGGCGGCGGCCCTGTGCCTGCGGGAGCTCCCGGGCGTCAACTGCCGCCTGCTGGGCGACACCGTTCTCTTCCTGGAGGAGGTCAACGTCGGAATCGCGGTGACCCTCGACGAGGGGGTCATCGTGCCCGTGCTGCAGAAGGCCGACCGCCGGCCGCTGCCCGATCTCGCCCGGGAAGCCAGGCGCATCACCGCCGCGGCGCGCGAGAGGCGGCTGGAGGGCGGCGAACCGGCCGGCTTCACGGTGAGCAACCTCGGGATGCTGGGGATCGACAGCTTCACGGCCATCATCAACCCGCCCGAAACCGGGATCCTGGCCGTCGGGAGTCTCGCCAAGCGGGCCGTGGTCGGGGAGGATGGCGGGATCCACGCCCGCGACATGGTGACGCTGACCCTCTCGGTCGACCACCGGGTGGTGGACGGCGCCCTGGCCGCGCGCTTCATGGCGAGAATCAAGCAGCTGCTGGAGACGCCCGAGGCATTGGTTGGCTGTTGAAAACCGGAGTCCCGACAAAGTCGACTGCTGGTGAGCCGGCTTTCTGTGGGAGCGGCTTTCCAGCCGCGACGATCGAGGCTGAAAGCCGCGGAGCGCCGCACGCCGATGCCGTAGCAGGGGCACGCTCGCTAGCGTCCAGTCGCCGCAGCAACCGCCGCACACGGCCACACGGATTTCACGCGGGCGCCGAAACCCTGCGATCCCTCTCGGCCGACGAAAAGCGGCGTAGCGGGCCGTCAGCCAAGGCGCGCAAGCCGGGCGGAGCGAGGCGTACTCCCAGTACGCCGCAGCGATCGCACGGCGCTGCGCAACGCCGGATCACGGCAGCAGGCGTCCGGCCTCGAAACCCTGCCGCAACGCCTCTCAGGCCGATGAAAAACGGCGTAGCGGGCCGTCAGCCAAGGCGCGCAAGCCGGGCGGAGCGAGGCGTACTCCCAGTACGCCGCAGCGACCGCACGGCGCAGCGCAACGCCGGATCACGGCCCGCTACGCCGTTTTTCAGCGGGTATGACGCAGCATCTGCGGGACGGCGCATAGGATCAGGAGGTCGCCGACCGGCCCGCCGCAGACGAGCACCACGGCCGACAGGATGACCGAAAAGGCGTACACCTCGGAGTCGACCAGGTAGGCTTGATAGCTCTGCGGCACGAGCAGCAGCAGCCCCAGGTCGACGACCGCCATGACCGCCAGGCCCCAGGCCGCCCACCGCCGCCGGCGCCAGATCCCGACCGCACAGAGCAGGAAGGGCACGGCGCCGACGATGTACTTCCAGCCGACCAGCCGCAGCACCGCATCGGGCACCACGGGCTCGAACGCCAGCCAGAGAATGGCCCTGAAAATGGCCAGCCAGCCGATCGCCCACAGCACCCAGGGGTAGTCCACGTGCATGCGCTCGGCCGGGAACAGTCGCAGGTTCACCTTCACGTCCTTCGGGGTGACTTCGCCAGCGTCACCCGGTTGATGGTCGAGGGCAGGAGCCGGGCTTCCGCCCGTGCCCTCCCTTTCGTGTAGCGCTCCACATAGGAGATTGCCGCCGCTTGTCAAACCGCACGCAGACCGCGATGCAGGATCACAGGATGCAGGATGCAGCGATCCGAATACGCTTCGCGCTCCCCTTGTGCGAGCGGCATGCTGAGGGTGTTCAGTATCCTCCGATTGCGGCTTGAAAGCCGCTCCCACCAAATCTGAGACTCTGATCCTACCGGATTCATCCTGTATCCTGAATCCCTAAGGCTTCGATCAGAGCCCGGAGCCAAGGCGCGCCAGCCGCGCGGAGCGAGGCGTACTGGGTACGCCGCAGCGAACGCCGGCGCCGCGCAACGCCGGATCCGGGCGTTCAGCGAAGCCGCGCAAGGGCCGCTTACCGCAGGAGGTTCAGGATGGAGAGGACGATCAGCAGGCTGGAGATCGAGCCGCCGAGCAGCCCGAAGAGTATCGGGTAACGGAAAAAGAGCGAGTCGAAGCTGTGGGTCGAGCGCTGCATCCGGTCGATCCACTCGCCGGTGTCGTAGCGGGTGTTCAGCCTGCGGTCGATCGCGCGCATGCGCTCGGGGGCGACCACGAGGCCGGCCCCGGCGAGCCAGCCCCAGCAGGCACCCGATCCGGCCCACCCAGCCCAAGACCTGAAAGATGATTTCGCCGGTCAGCGCGTGAAAGTCGGGACCGAAAAAGACGAGCGCGAAGGTGCGCGCGTCAAAGGTGCAGAAGAGGAAGACGAGCGCGAACGCGGCGCCGGCGGACAAACAGCCGCCGACGACCCGGTGGTGGCCGTAGATCAGCCCTCGGAGGCGAACGACCGGTCGAGGAAGCTCAGCTTGCGGTCGGTGTCCACCTGGCGGTTGAACACCCCGCTCAGGTTGCGGGCCACGCCGGGCGCGAAGAGCAGCAGCAGAGACAAGGTCATGCCGAGGATGCCGACCACGAGGTTGATGATCTCGACCGCCTGGAGCACGATTTGCCAAATGGTGTTCATGTCCCGTCCCCGCTGGATGCTCGGTCCGCCGCGCTCGCCGGTGCAGCCCGCCGCGCTCCGGACCGGGCGCCCGGCCCGCACAGGGCGGCTGCCAGCCCCTGCATCTCGGCATCGGCGATGGCGGCGAGCTTCTTCTTCACGACGCGCGAGTAGTATTCCCGCTCCGTTTTGGTCAGGTGCAGCCCCCTGACCTTCTTGAACACCAGTTCCTTCTGCTTCTCGGAGAACAGGTGGTCCATCAGCTCTGAGAGGGCCGTCGAGCCGAACCGCCAGGGCTCCTTCGCGGCTGCCGGGGGCTGCGTCGATCGGCGGAGGTCGCCCGCGAACGTCCGCAGCGCCGCCTGCATGTCGGCGACAGCCACCCGCGGGCCGCTCGCCAGCTGAAGGATGTCGGCCGACGCCAGGGGCGCGTGGCGCGCTTTCAGGCTGTCGGCGATCTGTGCCAGATTGCGCGGCGGGGTGATGCCCTCGCGCCGGAAGAGCTCGGCGCTGACGAACAGCAGCCGTTCCAGGTTCTGCTGCCTGGGGTTGGACTCCCAGTACCGGCCCAGCAGGTGGGATGCGCTGAGCTCGATGCCGCGCCGGGCGCAGATGGCCAGCACCGCCGGGAACCGCGACACCAGCGCCGCGTCCTGAGCCCGCGCCAGCGCGTCCAGGATGATCATGACCTGGTTTTCGGTGACCTGGAGCTGGCTCGAGAGCTCCAGGATGGAGTTCAGGATGTGGGCCGCATCGCGCGGCGGGTCGGCTTGGACGGCCGTCGTGCCGGGCTCTTTTTTCATCCCTTCCTCCGCATGGGGAGCTTCTGAAAACACTCGATAAATTCTATCTCGAACCTCTCGGGGATGCAAGATTTTTGTATGCATGGCTACAAGTCGACCAAAGACAGGCATACCGGTTTGTAACCGGGAATGCACGGAGAGATAGAGCAACTGTCAGATTGGCGTTCATATCGCGATTGTAATTCCCGTGTGGGTGGACTTTAAACTTTGATCATCGCGGCTGGAAAGCCGCTCCCACAAAAAGCCCGCTCGCCAGCCACCGGGTTCCTGGGAGCAGGCCGATGAAAAACGGCGTATCGGGCCGTCAGCCAAGGCGCGCAAGCCGGGCGGAGCGAGGCGTACTCCCAGTACGCCGCAGCGACCGCCCGGCGCTGCGCAACGCCGGATCACGGCTACTTGCCAAGCGTCGGTCGCTGCAACCCCGCGGCACACCCTCCCAGGCCGACGAAAAACGGCGTAGCGGGCCGTCAGCCAAGGCGCGCAAGCCGGGCGGAGCGAGGCGTACTCCCAGTACGCCGCAGCGACCGCCCGGCGCCGCGCAACGCCGGATCACGGCCCGAGACGCCGTTTTTCATAGCAGGCGCATGCCCGCCCGGACATACACCCGCCGGCGGGCTTCGGCCGCTTTCGCCAGGGTTTCGACTTCCGCGTCGACATAGTCGAAAACCCTGGCCCGCTCCTTGCCGGGGGCAGGCCGCAGGACGCGCCCGAGGTACTGCAGCACACGGCCGCTGAAGCGGATGGGGGTGGCGAGGAAGAGCGAGGAGAGGTTGGGGCAGTCGAAGCCCTCGCCGATGAGCTGCCCGGTCGCGATGACAACCCGCGCCGCGCCCGCGTTCAGCCGGTCGACCACCGCCTGCCGCTCCTGGGGCGGCAGGTCGCCCGTCATGAGTTCGGAGGGGGTCTTGAACCGGTGCAGCAGGAGGGTCTTCAGGTTCTCGCAGTGGGCCTTGCGGTCGGAGAGCACGAGCGAGATGCCGCCCCCGCCGGCGGCCTCGGCCGCCACGTCCCGGGCGATCAGCAGGTTGCGCTCGGTGTCGCCCGTCAGTTCGGAGAGCATCCGGCTGTACTCGGTCAGCGGGTCGCTGTAGGACCTGAAGACGGTCGCGCGCGTGACGATGTCGGCCGCCAGCACCGCGCCGCTGCGAACCAGGTCGTCGCGGGCGATCTCGTGGTGCACGTCGCCCAGATGCCAGAAGATCAGCCGCGACAGGTTGTCGCGCCGGTACGGAGTCGCCGACAGGCCGAGCATGTAGCGGCAGTCGAAACCGGTGACGGCCTCGGTGAAGGTGCGGCTGGGGCAGCGGTGGCACTCGTCCACCACCAGGAAGCCGGTCCGGGCGGAGACCTCCTCGGCGCACTTGTAGAGGGACTGGACGAGCGCCACGGTGATCCGCTCGCCGATGCGCGCCCGTCCCCCGGCGATCATCCCGCACTCCGCGGCCGGGACGGACAGGAAGGCGCCGATGCGCTCGACCCACTGGGCCGCGAGGTCCTTGGTGTGGACGACCACCACGGTCGGTTGTCGGCGGCGCGCCACGAGGCCGAGGGCCATGACCGTCTTCCCCGACCCCGTGGGCGAGGAAAGCGTGCCGAAGTCGCGCGCCGCCATCTGCTCGACCGCCTCGGCCTGAAAGCCGCGCAGCTCCCCCGAGAAGGCGAACTCCACGGGCGGCAGGCTGCGGCGGCGGTCCTCGATGCGGTGGTCGACGTCCATGCGCCGGCAGAGCAGGATCAGCTGCCGCAGGTAGCCGCGCGGGATCCACAGGCCGTCCGCGCCCACTTTGTCATAGAACTTGAGCGTGCGGGGCACGCCCCGGTTCCAGCGCCCCATGCGCTCGTTTTCGACCCACTTGGGGTTGGAGATCTCAAGCGCTTCCATGAGGGCGGTGCGCAGCTCGGGCGGGCCGCCCCTCAGCCTCAGGTTGGAGGTGAGAACGACGCTCAGGGGGGCGGCGGTGGGGGCGGCGGTCGGCAAGGCCGTTCAGGCCGTTTCGTCCAGAACCGCCCGAGCCAGCTCCATGTCGTAGGTCTTGCGCGGGTCGAAGTTCTTGCCGGTGTAGATTTCGGCCGCTTTCAGGATGGCCCCGTACGGCACCCAGTCGTGCTGCTCCCAGAGCTCGGGGTCGTCCGCGTTCCACATGCGAAACCAGACGACCCCTTCGGCCTCTTTAACGTACATGCGCACGCGGGGGTTGGCCGCCGAGGGGTAGTAGAAAACTCCACGCTCGTCTTTCATGGGACGTTTAATAGCACAAGACCGCTCGGCGGCGAAGCGTCAAATTGCAGCGGGCGCGACCCCGGGCGAGTGGTCCAGGTGTTGATTTTTGGCCCGAAGTCCACTACGGTTGCGGCCGCCAATACACCCCCCTGACGAATGGAGGTCGGATGGACAAACCCCTGGAGCACTACTGGAGCACGCGCCTGGCCGCCGTGCAGAAGGCGCTGGAAGCCAACAACTTCGAGGTGCACCTCGCCACGGATGCCGCCGCGGCGCACGGGCTCGTGATCGACCAGATCCTGCCCAAGAGCGGCGCCCGCACGGTCGCGTTCGGCGGCTCGATGACGGCCGTCGCGGCCGGGCTCTTCCACACGATCAAGGGCCGCACCGACCTCGAGATGATCGACACGCTGGACAAGACGATCAGCGTCGACGAGCAGATGGAACGGCGCCGGCGCTCGCTGCTCGTGGATTTTTTCATCACGGGCACGAATGCCGTCACGGAAGACGGGCAACTCGTGAACCTGGACATGCTCGGCAACCGCGTGGCCGCGCTGACCTTCGGGCCCCGGCACGTGGTCGTCCTGCTCGGGCGCAACAAGATCGTGCCCAGCCTCGAGGAGGCCATGTTCCGCGTGAAGAACATCGCCGCCCCGGCCAACGCCATGCGCCTCGACAAGAAGACGCCCTGCGTGAAGACCTCCTACTGCGAGGAGTGCAAGAGCCCGGAGCGCATCTGCAACACGTGGACGATCACCGAAAAGTCGTTCCCCAAGGGCCGGGTCAGGGTCGTCCTGATCAACCAGGACCTGGGGCTGTGACGGAGGAGGAGGCATGAATATTCTGGTCGCTTACGACGGCACCCGTGAAGCCAAGGAAGCCGCCCGCGTCGCCACCCGGCACGCCAAGGCGTTCAACGCGCGCATCATCCTGACCTACTCGATGGTCGGCGGTCCGGAGATCCCGAAGAAGGAATTCGAGAAGGCGGAAAAGGAGCTGCAGCTCCAGGAGATCGCGCTGAAGGAAGAAGGGTTCGAGTGCGAGAGCCTGCTGTCGGTGCGCGGGTTGGACATCGGCGAGGACATCATCAAGATCGCCGAGGAGAAGCAGGCCGAAGAGATCATCATCGGCATTCAGCGCAAGTCCAAGGTGGGCAAACTGCTGTTCGGCTCGACCGCGCAGTACATCATCATGAACGCCGCCTGCCCCGTCGTCACCGTGAGGTAGCCCCCCGGAGAAAACACCCGGCGGCGCGGGACACCCCTCGCGCGCCGCCGGGACGAGCGCCCGCAATTACAGGCCGCCCCGCACCACTTCCATTTCCGACACGACGTTCTTGACCCCGGGCACCGCACGCACGATGGTGACGACGCGCTGGCGGTCCTCGTCGTTGGCGCTGACCCCGCCCACGTGCGCCTCTCCGTCCCCGCGCACCTCGACCACCACCAGGCTCGGGTCGACCCGGTGTTCCATGAGCGCCGCGCGGATCTTCTTCTCGACCGAAAGCCGCTCCATGGTTTCGAGCGCGTGGAGGCTGCACGAGCGCAGGTCCTCCGAGCGGGCCGCGTCGACGATGATGCGCGCCGCGGTGGCGGGTTCGAGTTTCCGGGTGTTGACGACCAGGTCGTACAGGGCGTGGTCGTCCATGTCCATCTGGAACGCGAACTTGAAAAAGCCCGCCTGCTCCCGGTCCTGGCTGCGCACCAGCTTGGTCGCGGCATCCCGGCTGAGCCCCTTCTCGGCCGCCAGGCGCTCGACCCGCCGGCCCTCCGGGGCGAAGAGGCGCACGTGGAAGGCGCAGTCGAAGTTGCGCAGCAGCACCTGGCTGCCGTGCCCCACGATCACGCCTTCGCCCTTGCGGGCGGCCTCGTAGATGGCGGACTCGAGGATGTTCACGAATATCTGCGGCCGGCTCTTGAAGAAGGATGCCCAGTACCCGGGGGTCCGCTCGTCCAGCCGGTTGAATTCGTCCGCTGAAATCCCCTTCTCCTGTACCAGTCGCTTGAGCCGGGAGTCGTCGAAGAGCTCGCAGCCGAGCGCTTCCGCCACCCGGCGCGCCACCTCCACGCCTTCGCTGCCGAACGCGTGGGTGATCGTGATCAACGGCATACGCCTACCTCCCTTTTAGATGCGTTGCACGCGCTCCGTTTCAGCGCAGTCGGCTCCAACATAATGCATGCCCGCCGCCGCGCAATCCGCGGCTTGACACCGGTTGACTCGCCCACTACTATCGCAACGGATTCGTTCAGGGGTGGCGCGCCGGACACCCGACCGCAGCCTGAGATCACACCCTCCGAACCTGATCCGGGTCATGCCGGCGAAGGGAAACGAATTCGAGCGCGGCAGCAGGTTGCACGGACTCGAAGCCGTTTCCCTCCCGGAAACGGCTTTTTTTGTTGCGATTTGTGTTTGGTGTTTCGTGTTTGGTGTTTGGTCACTGGGCGTTGGGTGCGTATGATTTTTGCGGGAGGCGGCGGTCTGCCGCTCCGCAACGGAGGCGCAAACCATGACGGAATTCGCCGCGCGCGCGGCGCGCAATCTCGAGACCCTCCGGGCGAGGCGGCCGCTGGTCCACAACATCACCAACCTCGTGGTGATGAACTTCACCGCCAACGCGCTGCTCGCGATGGGCGCCTCGCCGGTGATGGCGCACGCGGCCGGCGAAGTCGAGGAGATGGTGGCGCTCGCCGGGGCCCTCGTGCTGAACATCGGCACCCTCAGCGACGAGTGGGTCGAGTCCATGGTCCGCGCCGGGCGCGCGGCGACCGCCGCCGGGACGCCCGTCGTGCTCGACCCGGTCGGCGCGGGCGCAACCCGGCTGAGGACCCGCGCGGCGCTGCGGATCACGGCCGATGTCCGCCCGCGGGTGATCCGGGGCAACCCGTCCGAGATCCTCGCCCTGGGCAGCGCGACGGCGACCACCCGGGGGGTGGACTCCACCGATCCGGTCGATCGGGCCGCAGCGATGGCGGGGCGCCTGGCCGTCGACCTGGGGGCGACCCTGGCCGTCACCGGGGCGGTGGACCTCGTCACCGACGGCACGCGCACCGTCCGGGTGCACAACGGCCACCCCCTGATGAGCCGCGTGACCGGCACGGGCTGCGCCGCGACCGCCACGATCGGCGCCTTCCTCGCGGTCGACCCGGACCCGGTCGGCGCCGCGGCGAGCGCGCTCGCCTTTTTCGGGCTGGCAGGGGAAATCGCCGCCGAACGCGCGGCCGCCCCCGGCAGCTTCATGATCGCGCTGCTCGACGCCCTCTACACGATCACGCCCGAGGCGCTGCGCGCGGGGTGCCGGATCGAGCCGGCCGAGTGAAGGACCGCCTGGTCGATAGCGGAAGTGCGAGGCGTCCATGACCCTCAAAGACATCGGCGAGTTCGGATTCATCCGGCGCATCCGCGACGGCTGCCTGGTGCGGCCGGAGGGGGTCGTGCTGGGCATCGGCGACGATGCCGCGGCGTTCCGGGCGGACGCCAGCCGCGTCTCCCTCCTCACCACCGACCTGCTGGTCGAGCGGGTGCACTTCCTGCGGGACGCCCAGACCGGACGCGAGCTGGGGTGGAAGGCCATGGCGGTCAACCTGAGCGACATCGCCGCCATGGGCGGCGTCGCCCGCGAGGCCTTCGTGAGCATCGCCGTGCCGGGAAGCTGCGGGCTCGCGTACCTGGAGGACCTGTTCCAGGGCATGAAGGAGGCCGCCCGGCGCTACGCGGTCAACATCCTCGGGGGCGACACGACCGGCTCCCCGGCGGATCTCGCGATCAACGTTGCCGTCTACGGGGAGGTGCCCGAAGCGGGAGATGCTCACGCGCGCGGCCGCCCGGCCGGGAGACGCCATCTTCGCGACCGGCTTCCTGGGCGACAGCCGCGCCGGCCTGCACCTGATCACCGGAGACATCCCGCTCGACTCGCCCGAGCTCGCACGGCTGCGCGCCGCCCACGTGCGGCCCGAACCGCACCTGCGCGAAGGCCGGCTGCTCGCATCGGCCGGCGGGGCGCGGGCCGCCATCGACGTGAGCGACGGCCTGAGCTCCGACCTCGCCCACATCGTGGAGGAAAGCCGGGTCGGCGCGCGCCTCTTCGCCGAGCGGCTGCCCGTGTCCGACGCCCTGCGCCACTACTGCGCCCGCTTCGGGCGATCGCCGCTCGAGTACGCCCTGCGCGGGGGCGAGGACTACGTGCTGCTGGTGACCGTGGCGGCCGAGCGGGCGGACGCCCTGGCCGGGCGCTTCGCGGCCGAGTTCGGGCGGCCGCTGCACCGCATCGGCACGATCACGGAGGCGGGCGGCATGGAGATCGTCGACGCGGACGGGACGCGCGCGACCGCTCGCCGCCCGGGGGCTGGGACCACTTCAGAGGAGACGCGCATGGCACACGCTGACCGCGGGGAGGCGCCCCGCAGCTACCGCCGGGTGCTGACGATCGCCGGCTCGGACAGCGGCGGCGGGGCCGGCATCCAGGCCGACCTCAAGACGTTCGCGGCCCTCGGCTGCTACGGGATGTCGGCGATCACGGCGCTCACGGCCCAGAACACGCAGGGGGTGCGGGGGATTCACCCGGTGCCGCCGGAGTTCGCGGCCGCGCAGATCGCGGCGGTCCTCGAGGACATCGGGGCGGACGCGGTGAAGATCGGGATGCTCTACTCGGCCGAGCTGATCCGCACGGTCGCGGCCGAGCTGGCGCGGTTCGGTGCGCGCAACGTCGTCCTCGACCCCGTCATGGTCGCCCAGAGCGGCGACCGGCTGCTGCGGGACGACGCCGTCGGCGCCATCCGCGAGCACCTCCTGCCGCTCACGGACGTGGTCACGCCGAACCTCCCCGAGGCCGAGGTGCTGGTGGGCCGCCCCGTCCGCACGCTCGCGGACATGCAGGCCGCCGCGCGCGAGCTCGCCCGCCACGGCGGGCGCAGCATCCTGATCAAGGGCGGCCACGGCGAGGGGGCCGACAGCACGGACCTGCTCTACCTCTGCACGGAGGACCGGGTGGTGCATCTGCCCGGGGAGCGCATCCCCACCCGCAACAACCACGGGACCGGCTGCACGCTCTCCTCGGCCATCGCCGCCTTCCTGGCGCGCGGCGAAGCGCTCGAGCCGGCCGTGCGCCAGGCCAAGGACTACATCACGGCCGCCATCCGCGCCGGTGCGGACTACCGGCTGGGGCGAGGGCATGGGCCGGTGCACCACTTTTACGCGTGGTGGGAGATAGAAGACTGCCAGAGGGGTCAAGGGGTTCAAGGAGCTCAAGGGGTCGAGTGAGAATTTCGGGGCTTCTTTTTTCGGTTCCACTCTGAACCCTCGACCCCTTGAACCCTCGAACCCTTTATTTTCACCCGAACCGGTAATAAACCCCCGTCACCACCGCCCACGCCAGCACGAGCGCCGTCACGACGAGACAGGCCGCCGCGAGGGTCCTGGACAGGCTGCCCTCGCGGCGGCGCTCGTTGTAGCCCAGCAGGGCGGCCGCCACGGCGCCGACCACGATCCCGCCCGCATGCGCCCAGTTGTTGATGACGGGCACGATGAACCCGAACACGAACATCGCCACCACCCACATCCCCACCTGCCGAAACAGGGCGCTGCCGTAGACCCCGCCGCGGCTGCGGCCGTAGTAGAGCACCGCGCCGACCAGCCCGCACACCCCGGCCGAGGCCCCGACCGTGAGCGGGACCCCCGCCAGGTAGGACACGACGAAGCCGCCGACGCTGCCGCAGGAGTAGATGACGAACATGCGCCGGGGGCCGAACTCGGCGGCCACGACGGCCGCGAGCTGCCGCAGCGCGGCCATGTTGAAGAAAATGTGCAGCAGCCCGGCGTGCAGGTAGCCGGCCGACACGAGGGACCACCAGCGGTGGTACGTGTCGATCGGGATCCGGCCCGAGGCGCCCAGGATAAACAGGCTCTGGTCCGAGGGGGAAAGGAGCATGAGCGGGTTGAGCCCGAAGCCGCTCCCCCGCGGGTCCAGCATCAGGGCGAGGGCGTAGAGGGCGATGTTGGCGCCGACGATCGCCTTGACCAGCAGTCCCGCGTCGCTCAGAAGCCGGAACACGGCCACCCGGCGCCAGGCCGCCGCGGGCGACCTCACCCCGCAGTAGGGGCAGTAGGCCTCGCTCACGCTGATGAGCAGGTTGCAGTTGGGGCAGAGGGTCGATTGCCGTTGACGTTTCATGAACCTTTGCGTCCGCGTTCAAGGGTTGGAGGGAGAGGGGCGGCTCGCGCCGCCCCTTGAGAGGCAGGAAGGCATGATGTCACGGCCGGTCCGGCGACCGGCGACTTCATAGTAAGGCAGTGCTGCCGGCGGTCAAGCACCCGGCCCACCCTCCAAAAAACCGACGTATCATCGCACATCGGGTTCCTGGCCTCATGTGGGAGAGGCGTCCCGCCTCGATCGTTTCGCGGCAGGATGCCGCTCCCACGCAGGATATGCATTCCGGCCCCGGCACGCTGCACCCTGGCCTCTTACCCGTTTACTTGGAGCGCGTCAGTGTGTATCCTCCGGTCCATAGCTGAAAACCCCCGCTCGCGTGGTTCGCATGCCCAACCCATCGCCGGCCGCCGGCCGCCACGGAACTGAAATCGTCGCCCCCCGCCGCCGGACCCCGGTCGCCGCTCGCCGTTCTGGCCGGTCTCCTGGCCATCGCCGGCGGCCTGCTCTGGACGCAGTCGCGCTTCAACCCGGCCGTGGTCAACTACCTCAAGGCGGCCGCCCCTCCCGGTGCTGCCGCCCCCGGCGCGCGGACGGCCATCCTGCCGCTGCCCGATGGCATCTCCCCGCTCACCGCCCCCGAACGCTTCGACCGCGAGACCCTCTCGGACAAGATCGACGGCAAGGCCGAGCTCTACCTCTCGGCCGGGTTCATCGGACTCGAGGCGCAGCGACTCGCGGTCGCCGACCCGGCCGGAGCCTGGATCGAGGTCTTCCTCTACGCGATGGGGTCGGTCGAAAACGCCTACGCGGTCTTCAGCAGCCAGCGCCGGGCGGACGGCGTCCCCATCGGGGTCGCGGAGTTCGCCTACCGCGCCGAGAACGCGGTCTTCCTCGTGCACGGCCCCGCCTACGTCGAGATGATCGCCTCGGGCAGGGAAGAGCGGCTGGCCGCAGCCATGGAGGAACTCGCGCGCGCGTTCATCGCAAGCCAGCCCGCGGCCCCGTCCGCGGCCATCGCCGAGCGCGACCTCTTCCCGCCGGAGGGGCTCTCCGAGGCCAGCATCACGCTCATCCCGGCGGACGCCTTCGGGCTGGAGGGCTTCGACCGCGTGTTCACGGCCGTCTACGCGGTCCCGGGCGGCGAGGCCACGGCCTTCCTGGCCCGCCGGGGCGAGCCGCAGGCGGCGGCCCAAGCGGCAAAGGCGTTTGCCGATTTCCTCACCGCCTACGGCGGGGAGCCCAAGAGCGCCGGCGACCCGGTGCCGGGTGCGCAGGCGATCGCGATCATGGACACCTATGCGGTCGTGTTCGCCCAGGGGGAGTTCGTGGCGGGCGTCCACGAGGCCCCGGACCTGGCCCAGGCGCTCGCCCTGGCCGGACGGCTCGCCGCGCGCTTGAAGGAGGTGCCCGGTGCCCGGTGACGATCGCTTGAGCCGCCGCGAGTTCATCGGCCGCGCGGCCAAGGCCGGCGCCTGTCTGCTCGCCGCGGGCGCCGTGGCCTACTCGACCCACGACCCGGACGGCCCGGCGCCGGCCGCCGCCGGGCCCCAGGCCTCCGCCCTGCCCGACTTCGCGGTCCCCGCCGCCGGCCGCCGCATGTGCATCGCCCGCGGCGAGGACCGGGTCCGCAACCTGCGCGCGGGGCTGCAGGGGGTCGGCGGCATCGAGGCCTTCGTGCGCCGCGGGGACCGCGTGGTCCTCAAGGTGAACGCGGCCTTCGCCTCGCCGCCCATGCTCTCGGCCACGACCCACCCGGACATCGTCTACGAGCTCGCGCGCCTGTGCTTCGCGGCCGGGGCGGCCTCGGTCGTCGTCACCGACAACCCGATCAACGACCCGGCCAGCTGCTTCGCGCTGTCCGGCATCGGCGAGGCCGCGCGCCGCGCGGGGGCCGAGCTGGTCCTCCCGGAGGAGCGCCTCTTCCGGAACATGACCGTGAAAGACGCCCGCCTCATCCGCAACTGGCCGGTCCTGCTCGGCGCGCTCGCCGGGGCGACCCAGCTGATCGGGGTGGCGCCGGTCAAGGACCACCACCGCAGCGGCGCCTCGATGGGCATGAAGAACTGGTACGGGCTCCTGGGCGGCCGCCGCAACATCTTCCACCAGGACATCCAGACCATCATCGCCGAGCTGGCGGCGATGGTGCGGCCGACGCTCGTCGTGCTCGACGGCACGACCACGATGATGACCAACGGCCCGACCGGGGGCTCGCTCGCCGACCTCAAGGAGACCCGGACCCTCGTGGTCGGCACCGACCAGGTGGCCGTCGACGCCTGCGGCGCGACCCTGCTCGGCAAGACCGCGGCCGACCTGCCGTTCATCGCCAAAGCGGAGGCGCTCGGCCTGGGCACGGCCGACTACCGCTCGCTGGCGCCGGCCGAGGTGTCCGCATGACGATCCGCACGGCGCGACGGGTCAGCCAGATCTTCTTCGTGCTGCTCCTCGTCTGGTTCTGCGTGGCGGCGACGCTGGGCGACCGCTTCTGGCAGCTGCGCGGCTGGCCGGTCAACTGGCTCCTGGAGCTCGACCCGCTCGCGGGGCTGGCGACCCTGCTCGCGACCCGGACGCTCTACGCCGGCCTGCTCTGGGGACTCGCGACGGTCGCGCTCACGGTCGTCCTGGGGCGCGTCTTCTGCGGCTGGGTCTGCCCGTTCGGCGCGATGCACCAGTTCGTGGGCTGGCTCGGCCGGCGCCGGCTGCGATCGAAGCTGCGGGTGGAGGCGAACCGCTACCGCCCGGCGCAGCGGTTCAAGTACTACGTCCTGGCGGCCTTCCTGGCCGCAGCCGCCCTCGCCCCGCTCGGCTCCGGCACCCTGCTGATCGGGCTGCTGGACCCGCTGCCGCTCGTGCAGCGCTCGGTCAGCCTCGTTCTGCTGCCGCTGGCCGAGCGCAGCGGCGCCCTCGCGCTCTCCCCGCTGCCCCGCTTCTACGACGGGGCCGGCCTGATCGCCGCGGTCTTTGCGACCGCGCTCGCGCTCAACCTCTGGGTGCCGCGGTTCTACTGCCGCTTCGTCTGCCCGCTCGGCGCGCTTGCTCGGGCTGCTCGGCCGGTTTGCGCTCTGGCGCATCGGCCGCACGGGGGAGGGCTGCACGGGCTGCCTGAAATGCGAACGCAACTGCGAGGGCGCCTGCCGCCCGACCGGGCGGATCCAGATCAGCGAGTGCGTCATGTGCGTGAACTGCCTGGACGACTGCGCGCACGGGGCCATCGCCTACCGCACCCGCCCGTCGTCCGAAGGCGAGAGCCTGCTGCCCGACCTGCGCCGCCGGGGGTTCCTGCTCTCGGCCGCGACCGGTCTGGTCGCCGCGCCGACGCTGCGGCTGGGCGCCGCCACCGGGCCGAACTGGAACCCGGATCTCATCCGGCCGCCCGGCGCGCTCGCGGAGGAGGACTTCCTGGCGCGCTGCATCAAGTGCGGCCAGTGCATGCGCGTCTGCCCGACCAACGTGATCCAGCCCGGCCGGTTTCGAGAGGCGGGCTGGAGGGCCTGTGGACGCCGCGGCTGAACTTCCGCATCGGGACGAGCGGCTGCCAGCACACCTGCATCGCCTGCGGCCAGCTCTGCCCCACGGCCGCCATCCGGCCGCTCAGCCTCGAGGAGCGCCGGGGCCTGCAGTCGTTCGCGGGCCGCGGCCCGGTGCGCATCGGCACCGCGTTCGTCGACCGCGGCCGCTGCCTGCCCTGGGCCATGGACACGCCCTGCATCGTCTGCCAGGAGAACTGCCCGGTCAGCCCGAAGGCCATCTTCACCCGCGAGGTCTTCACGCCCGTGCGCGCGACCGCGCCCGCGACCGTTGCGCGCGCGGAGGGCAGCCGCATCGTCCTGCAGGGCGACACGCTCGTGGCCGGCCGCTTCGGGACCGGCGACTACCACGTGCTGCTGCCGGACGGCCGGCGCCTGCGCATCACCGCCAACGGGCCGGGCTGGGTCGAGACCGAACCGGCGCCGGGGCCGGGGACGCCTGCGGGCAGCGCGCTCGCGGTGCAGATCCGACTGCAGCAGCCGGTGGTCGACCCGCGCCACTGCATCGGCTGCGGGGTCTGCGAGCACGAGTGCCCGGTGCTCGGCCGCCGGGCCATCCGGGTGACGGCCGAGAACGAGTCGCGGGAGCCGCACCATCGCATGATGCTGTGAGATGCGGCCCAGCGATCTTGGCATCGGAACTTGAGGAGTGGCCACCTGCTCGCTCGGCCGGGGAAAGGGTTCGAGGGGTCAAGGGGCCAAGGGGAGAAAACCGACCCCTGCTTCCTTCACTCGACCCCTTGACGCCTTGAACCCTGGACCCCTTATCGGTGCAGCGCCCCCTTCCGCAGCGCAACCACAATCGAGTTTGAAAGGATAGAACCCCATGACCAGCGACCGCGACCTCACCCGCAGGCAGTTCCTGAAGACGACCGGCGCCGCGGGGCTCGGCCTGGCGGCGACGGCGGCCGCGCCCGGCCTGATCGCGGCCCAGGACCCGCCGACCGTGCCCACCCGGCCCTTCGGCCGCAGCGGGGTGAACGTGCCCATTCTCTCGCTCGGCGGCATGTTCGACATCCCCAACAACCAGCTGCTGATGCGCCAGGCGGTCAAGTGGGGGGTCACCTACTGGGACACGGCCAACTCCTACGAGGGCGGCCACAGCGAGAAGGGCATCGGGAAGTATTTTGCGCGCTACCCCGAGGACCGCAAGAAGATCTTCCTGGTGACGAAGTCCACGGCCTGGACCAAGGCCGGCATGTCGGAGCACCTCGACCTCTCGCTCGAACGCATGCAGACCGACGCGGTCGACCTCTTCTTCGTGCACGCCGTCCGGAGCGCGTCCTCGATGGACGCCGACATGCGGCAGTGGGCGGAGAAGGCCAAGTCCCAGGGCAAGATCCGGCTCTTCGGCTTCAGCACCCACAGCAACATGGAGCAGTGCCTGCTCGGGGGCGCCGGGCTCGGCTGGATCGACGGCATCATGATGACGTACAACTACCGCATCATGCACGAGGACGGGATGCGCCGGGCCGTGGAGGCCTGCGTCAAGGCGGGGATCGGGCTCACCGCCATGAAGACGCAGGGCGGCGGCCAGGTGCTGACGGGCGGCCCGGAGGAGATCCGGATCGGCGGCCGCTTCCTGCAGGGCGGCTTTACCCAGGGCCAGGCCAAGCTCAAGGCCGTCTGGGAGAACCCGCAGATCTCGGCCATCTGCGCCCAGATGCCGACGATGGCGCTCTTGAGCGAGAACACCGCGGCGGCGGTCGACCGCACGCGACTATCGGCCGTGGAGCGGGACGAGCTGCTGCGGATGGCCGCGGCCGGTCAGGCGGGCTACTGCGCGGGCTGCACGCGCTTCTGCGAGCCGGCCCTCGTCGCAGGCCGTGCCGGTCGGGCGGGTGATGCGCTACCTGATGTACTGCCGCAGCTACGGCGACCGCGCGTACGCGCGCAGCCGCTTCCGCGCCCTGCCGGCCGAGGCGCGCACGGCGCTGGCGCGTGTGGACTACGCCGCGGCCGAGGCGCGCTGCCCGCACGGGATGCCGATCGGCCGCCTCATGCGCGAGGCCGCCGTGGAGCTCGCTTAGCGCCGGTCTGCGCCGCGGCGTTTGAGGGCCTGTAAGCGGCAGCCATGGCCTGCGCCTCGCGCCGCATCTCCTCCCGCAGGTCGGCGGGCGCCAGCACCTCGGCGCCCGCACCCCAGCGCAGGATCCACTGCCGGATCTCCTCGGTCCCCGCGACCTCCGCCTCGAAGAGGACCGAGCCGTCCGCCTGGGCCGTGACCCGCTGGCTCGCGTGCCAGACCTTCTCCCGGATGTATCCCGCCACCCCCGCCGCAAACCGCACGGTCACGCGCGTGCGCGGCCCGTGGAAGATGCCGAAGCTCGCGGAGAAAAACTCCTCCATGGCCGTGCGCTCCGGCGGCTCGAAGGCCTCGTCGGTCACCTCGATCGCCCGCACCCGGTCCAGCGCGAAGACGCGGATGTCCTCCCGCAGCCCGCACCGGCCCACGAGGTAGAAGGTGCCGTCGAAATAGAGCAGCCGGTAGGGCGCGACCGTGCGGCGGGTGTCCCGGCCCTCGCGCATCGAGCGGTACACCATCCGCAGACAACAGCTGCGCCCGATCGCCTCGTTCACGGCCTCGATCGCCCGTGACGCCCGCCCGTGGTCCTTGCGCGGAGCGGGCGCCGCCAGCGCGGTGTCCAGGTGGTCGAGGTGGCGGCCGACGTCCCCCGGCAGGGTGGCCCGGATCTTGGCGAAGAGCGACTCGAGCGCGTCGTGGAAGACGGTGCCCTTGAGCGGGGCCACCATGCGGCGGCCGAAGTAGAGCGCCATCAGCTCGGGCAGCGAGAAGGGGATGGGGATGGCGTGCCGGGCGGGGTCGAGCAGCGACCAGACCATGCGGTGGCCGTCCCGTTCGGTCGTGACCGGGAAGCCGGCCGCCTGCAGGGCCTCCAGGTCGCGGTACACCGTCCGCGTGTGGCACTCCACCATGTCGGCCAGGTCCGGGACCGCGCGTCCCTGCCGCGAGGCGATCAACGCCTGGATGATCTTCCACTGCCGTGCCAGCTGATCCCCGCGCGCCATACGCAATCCCTCCGTCTCTGCGAATGCTGCCCAACCCGGACGAGCCGGGATCAAATCCGAAATCCGAAGCACGAAACTCGAAACAATTTCAAATGTTCAAAAAGATAATGACCCAAATTGGTCTCGACCGCCATCGGCATTGTTTGTTTAGGAGTTTTGAGCATTGCATCATTTCGATTTGTTTCGGATTTCGGATTTCGTGCTTCGAATTTCTCTTCCGCCTTGCCGCAGAGAGCTCACATCCTACCTGGCTTGCATGGAGCTGTGCCCGCAAAGGGGTACTCTCATATACCACAAGCCGCTTCGAAAATTTTCCGAAAAAAATCCTGCAACTGTGACCGGATCTGTCAAACGCTTCCGGTAGGCTCGAGGCCATGGTGACGCTCGACCCCAACCCAAGGAGGCTGTCATGACCCGTCTGCTGGCGCACGCAACCTACTCCGATTCCTACGAGTACCACGGCAGCACCGCGATCGAGCACATCCGTTCGCTCGCGGGGCAAACGGTGTGGCGGGACTGGATCATCTTCGACACGGTCGAGGAAGCCAGCGACTATTTCAACGCGGAATGCGCGGACTGAAAGGAGGCCCGTATGGCGAGGATCGAAGACCGGATGATGGGGGTGGGCTGCTTCGCCGCGCCGCGCACGCTCTCGCGCGTGCTCGGCCGGGTGATGGAGAGCTACTCGCTCGGGGGCTGGGAGGACGCGCTGGACGGCGCGGCCGGGCCCTCGGAGGGGGTCCTGGCGCTGCGACGCCTGATGGGCCGGGCCGGCGGATGCGCGCCGGCGGACGAGCGCGTGGCCGGCTTCTTCCTGGGGTTCAAGGACCGCCGCCTGCACCTGTCGGTCTTCACCCGCGGCCGCGGCCTGGCGCGCCGCAACTACACGGCCTCGGTCGACGAGCTGACGGGCCTGCGCCACAGGCGGTTGAACTGAGGCCTGCGCCCGTCGGGGTCAAAACCGCCGCGGAGCTAGGCTTCGCACACCCCTCCCCTTGCGGGAGGGGCCGGGGGAGGGGGAATCGAGGGCCATGTCGTTCCGGTTCCCTTTTCTCCTGTGGGAGCGGCGTCCCGCCTCGATCGTCGCGGCTGGAAAGCCGCTCCCACAGAAGAAATGTCAACTTATTAATTTTCTCGAAATCGAAATAAGTATTGACTGACAGCGCCCGCACTCACCCGAACCCTCTCCCCCAATTCTGGCGGAGAGCGCCGCAGGAAAAACGGCGTCCCGGGCCGTCAGACAAGGCGCGCGGCTCTTCGGAAAGCGCAGCATGCTCCCGGCATGTGAGCATTTACGAAGGGCCGCGCAACGCAGGATCACGGCCCGCGACGCCGTTTTTCAGCTGCGCGGCAGCTCGATCCGGATCGTGCAGCCCGGTCCCTCGTTGTTCGCGGCGGACACCGCACCCCCTAAAAGCTGCACGAACCGCCGCACCATGGCCAGCCCGATGCCCGTGCCGCCGACCGCCGCGGTCATGGCGTTTTCGGCGCGGTAGAAGTCCTCGAAAATCTTCTTGAGGTCGCGGGGTGGGATTCCCGGCCCGCTGTCGGCCACCTCGATCCGCACCCGCTCCCCCCTCTCGTAGACGCGCACGGCGATGCGTTTCACGGCCGAGGCCCGGCCGAACTTGAGGCTGTTTTCGATCAGGTTGAGCAGCACCTGGACCATGATCTCGCGGTCGTAGCGGAAGGGCCGCCGCAGGCGGTTCTCCCGCTCGAGCGCGAACCCCTCCTGCCGCAGCGGCTCCGCCAGGAGCGCCGCCACCTCGTCCAGAACCTCGTCGAAGGTGCCGCTCGCGAGGGCCGGCCGCCGCTGCCGCCGCTCCAGCTTGGACAGTTCCAGCACGTTGCCGATCAGCCGCGACAGGCGCGCGCTTTCCGAGTGCAGGATCCGGAAGTAGGCCTGCTCGCGCTCCGGGTCGCCGGCCATCCCCTGCTCGAGCATTTCGATGTACATGCGGATGTTGGTGAGCGGGGTCTTCAGCTCATGGGTGACCGAGGCGACGAACCGTGCGCGGCGCTCGGAGTAGTCCACGATCCTGCGGCTGACATGGTAGATCGCAACGAGACCCCCCAGGATGACGACCGCCAGCGCCGCCAGCGCGAGGGTGAGGGTGCTGCGCCCGGGGGCGGCCGGGATGCTGTCGCTCGCGAGGGTCGCCCGCAGGAACCCGAAGGGCGGCGGGAAGGTTCGCGCGCGGGTCAAAAGCGGCCGGTCGGCCGGCGGCCCGGCGTCGACCACGGCCGCGTCGACCCCCTGGTCGACCGCCCGCAGCCGCAGGTGGGCGAAGCGCGCAAGCGGCTGCCCTGCGAAGTGCGCGCGGGTCAGGTGGGCGAGAAAATCGTCCAGCCCGAGCACGAACCCCTGGCGGTACATGCGGCCGTCGATCACCACGCGCCGGAAGGTGAACACCCGACGGTGGTCGAGGAAGACGGACTGGAACGGGGCCACCTCGGCCTGCACCATCGGCGCGCCGTCGACTGCGGCCGCCCCCGGGGCCGCCGGCGCACGCCCGGTCGACGGCGCCGCGGCCGGCGCACGATCCTCGGCCTTCTCCTCCGCGACGGATTCCGGCGCGGCACGGGAATACGCGGAGGACCGGCTGCCCGACCGGGCGATGTTGTACGCCTGCTCGGGAGTCACCTTCTCGTGGCGGCTGTCGCGCTCGCCCAGGTAGCTCTTCGCCTGCCGCGAGCGCGTCGAATCCAGGTACTGCCCGGCGAAGCGCTCCTGGTCTTGGCGCCGCTCCTCGCGGGGCTCCGCGGCCGGCAGGGGCCGCAGCCGGTCGGTCCCTTCCGCCCGTCGGCCGTTGAACAAGCGGTTCGCGTCCGCGAGCTCGGCCAGGCGCGCGGCGTGCTCCGCTGCGGGCAGCCGCCCGGGCGCCTGATGGGGGGTTTGCAGGCTCCCGTCCGGGTTGTTCTGGAAGTAGCCGCGGATGAAATCCTCGGCCGGCAGCTCGCGCAACTCGTCGGGCCCCGTCGCGGGCGGCGCGGCATAGGCGTCGACCGGCCGGGCCTCCTCGCGCCGGACGAGGGCCGCCGCCGTAGCCTCCATCTCGTCGAAGAGCGCCTCCGCGAAGAACCCGAGTGTCGCGGCCTCCTCGGCGTCCAGGCTGCGGTAGGCGTGCAGCATGAGGACCCCTAGACAGGCCGTGGCGGCCAGCGCGAACAGCAGGATCATCAGGCGCAGGGACTTCATGCAGTCGCGTCCAGGCGATAGCCCTCGCCGCGCACGGTGGCGATGAGGCGCTCCTCGCCGGTGAGCTCGGCGATCTTGCGGCGCAGCTTGAGCATGTGGATGTCCACCGTGCGCGTCTCGATCGCGGCATCGGCGTAGTGCCACACCTCGGTCAGCAGCTCGCCGCGGGTCACGATGCGGCCGGCGTGGCGGTAGAAATAGGCAACGAGGTCCATCTCGCGCCGCGTGATCTCGACCGTGCGGCCGCACGCCTCGGCCGTCAGCTGCTGCGCGTCGAAGCGGACTCCGCCCAGCTGCACGCTCCCCCCAGCGGGGTTCTTACCGGCGCGGCGCAGCACGGCCTCGACCCGCACCATCAGCTCCCGCAGGGAGAAGGGCTTGGGGATGTAGTCGTCCGCGCCGGCCTTGAACCCGGCGACGATGTCGTCCTCGGACCCCCGCGCCGTGATCATGATCACGGGCTGGTTCGGGCGGCGGGCCCTGAGTGCCCGGCACACCGCGAGCCCGTCCAGGCCCGGCAGCATGAGGTCCAGCAGCACCAGGTCGGCCGGCCGCTCGAGCGCCGCCTGCAGCCCGTCCCGCCCGTCGGCGACGCCGCGCACCCCGTAGCCGTTGAACACGAGCACGTCCATCAACCCGCGCAGCAGCGCGGGGTCGTCTTCGATCACGAGGATGTCGGCCTTCTCGGTCATCTCTCGGCGCCCTCACCGCCGTGTCGGCTTTTTCTCTTGTGGGAGCGGCATCCCGCCGCGATCACGAGCTGCACCCTCCGCCCCACATCGTCCAAGTCAGCTGGCATTTCCCCTGTGGGAGCGGCTTTCCAGCCGCGACGATCGAGCAAGCTCTGCGAAGCCGATACACCCCGAACACGCACAACACAAAACACCAAAACACCAAACACCCAATCCCCCAAACACCCATCATCTCACTCAAATTCTATCCCAGCGGGCGAATGCTTCAAAGCAAAAGTTTTGTAAAAAACCGAGGCCGACATTTAGCAGTTCTTTGAATTGAGCTTTGGGCCGGCGGGCCCGAGAATACGGGCGTACGGCTGACCTCAAGCCGATTCCGCCAGCGAAAGGAACCCGTCATGCAACGATCGCGTTTGAAATCCCTGACCCTGATCGCGTCGCTCGCCGTTCTCACCATCGCCGTCCTCGCCGCCACCGGCCGCGGCAAACCCCCGGCGCTGCCGCCCGCCGATCCCCTCCCGGCCGGCGGCAGCGGGATCACCCTTTCCGGGCACCTGGTGCAGACCCACGTGCTCAAGGGGTCCCCCGGGAGGGTCGGGCTGGAGCTGACCCTCACCGCCGTGGGCCCTGCGGCGGCCTCGGCGGATGAACGCGGCATCGACTTCGTCGTGGTGCTGGACCGCAGCGGTTCGATGGAAGGCGCCAAGCTGGAGTACGCCCGCCGGTCCCTGCAGCACCTGCTCGCAAGCCTGAGCGCCCGCGATCGCTTCGCACTTTTCAGCTATGCGGATGCCGTTCAGAAGCAGTGCGACCTGCTGCCGGTGACGGACGCCAACCGGTCTCTGATGCAAGCGGCGGTCGCCGGGATCAGGTCCGGCGGCGCCACCAACCTGGGCGAAGGCCTGCGCGCGGGGATCGAGCTCATCACCGCCGCCTCCCGGCCGGGCCACCCGGGCCGCGTGATCCTGATCTCCGACGGCCTCGCCAACCGCGGGGTCACCGACCCGGCCGCTCTGGCCGGAATGGCGGCGACCGCCGCCGGCCGTGAGTTCGCGGTCAGCGCCGTCGGCGTCGGGTCCGACTTCAACGAGGTTCTGATGACCCGGATCGCCGACCGCGGGGCCGGGTCCTACTACTACCTCGACAACCCGGCGGCCTTCGCGGAGGTGTTCCAGCGCGAGTTCGTGTCCGCGAAGACCGCGGCCGCGACCGGGGTCTCGGTTTCCATCCCCCTGCTCCCGGGCGTGCGCCTGGTCGATGCGGCCGGCTACCCGGTCAGCGTCTCCGACGGCCGCGCGGTCTTCTACCCAGGCAGCCTGCGCGCCGGCCAGACCCGGCGCCTGTTCCTGACCCTGCAGGTGCCGACCGAGACCGAGGCGCGTTTCGATGTCGCCGGGGTCACCGCTCGCTGGCTGCAGGACGGCGGCGAGCGCGAAGTCCGCCTGGAGCAGACCTTCACGGTCGCGTGCATCGGGGACGCCGACCGGGTGGCCGCGTCGATCGACCGCAGCCGCTGGGAAGGCAAGGTGCTCAAGGAAGACTACGGCCGCCTCAAGCAGGAGGTCGCCTCCCACGTCAGTTCCGGCCGCGTGGACGCCGCCATGAAATGCATCGACGCCTACGAAAGCGAGCAGAAGGCGGTGAACTCGGCCGTGCGCTCGCCGGCTGTCGAGCGCAACCTCGAGACCGACCTGAAGGACCTGCGCCATCGTGTGGCGGACTCCTTCAGCGGCCCCCCGGCGGCAGCGGCGGAGAAGCAGAAAGCCGGCGCCAAGGCGCTGCAATACGAAGGCTATACCGAGAGAAGATAGTTAGGAGTTCAGAGTTACGAGTTTAAAATGCCGAAAACGGAGGCCGTCATGCAGGCATCGATCTCGCCGACCCTCGCAACCGTAATCTTTGCCGCTGCCACGGCGGCATCCGCGGCTGCCGCTGCGTCAGTTCCGTGGCCCGTGCATCGGGCGGCCTGTGTGAGCGCCGCTTTGTATGCCGGATTGGCCGCCTATGCGGTCTATCTTGCCCGCTGCACCCGCAGACCGCTCCGTGCGGTCGCCGGCCCACTCGCCGTCACGGCCGCGGTGGCGGCCACGGCCGGGTCCGTGGCGACGTTCGCGCTGCCTGCGGCGGCTGCCCTGGCCTGGATTCGCAGCGGCATCTGCTGCGCCGCGGCCGCGCGCCGGAGGTGGGTGGTGGAGCTCGTGGTGGTGGCCGGCGGGCTCATGCTGGCCGATCTTCTCTGCGATCTGCGGCCGGGGCTTTACGGCCGGGCGGCGGGGGTGTGGGGGTTCGGGCTGGCGCAGGCGGGGTATTTCGCCTGGTGCGAGGCGAAGGACCCGGCCCCCGAGGCACCTCCGGCCCCGGCTCGCCTCGCCCGAGCGCATGTGCAGGCGGATGCCCTCTTGAGAGAGCGCAAGCTGGAGAAAGCGTTCGAGGAGCTGGGTTTGTAATCGGCCGGCTGCTTTAGTAAATCTGCCAGGGGAGCGTGTTTGGGGTTTAGTGTTTCGTGTTTGGTTTGAGAACGTGTCCGGTGTTCGGTTTTAAGTGTTAAGTGGTGGCTGGCAAGCGAATTCGCGTAGCAGCGGTATTCTCTCCCCTCCCCTTGCGGGAGGGGCCGGGGGAGGGGAACCAATCCCCTGGGCCCCTTGCCCCCTTGAACCCTTTGATGACTGTGGGAGCGGCGTCCCGCCGCGATGTTCCCCTTCCCCTGTGGGAGCGGCTTTCCAGCCGCGACTTTGAGGAGGTCACCGCATGGACATCCGCTTCGTCTACATGACGGCCGGCAGCCCGGCCGAGGCCCGGGCGATCGGACGCGAGCTGGTCGAGTCGGGCCTGGCCGCCTGCGTCAACATCCTGCCCGGCATGCAGTCGATCTACCGCTGGGAAGGCAAAATCGAGGCGGCGGACGAGGTCGTCGTGATCGCCAAGACCACCGCCTCCCGGGTGCCCGAGCTGACGGCCAAGGTGAAGTCCCTCCACAGCTACGACTGCCCGTGCGTCGTCAGCCTGAAGGTCGAGGGTGGGCACCAGCCTTTCCTGGACTGGATCGCCGCCAACGTGTCTTCGTAACGCTGGCAAGAGTCGGCGGGTTCCCTGTGGGAGCGGCTTTCCAGCCGCCGACGATCGAGGCTGAAAGCCTCTCCCACAAGAAATCGTCCGGCTGATACCCTGACGCCGAGCGTCATGGACCGCAAAGAGACCCGTCCGAGAACCTGAGCCTCAGAAAACGCGGCCGGTAGAGCCGCGCATCGGCCTCGACCAGCGCCAGCTCGGTCGCGTTGGCCACGTAGGTGACGGTCAGCGCGTCCGGCGACGGCTCGACCTCGGGGTGGCCCTTGGCGGCATAGCAGAAGACCCGCGGGTCCCAAGCTGCTTCGGGGCAGCTGAAGAAGCGGACGGGCGCCGACCACGGCCCCTCGGGCGCCGCGGCGTAGCGCACGACCATCTCGGGCGACAGCCCGGCGGCGCTGTGGACCATCACGTAGCGGCCGATGCCCGCCTGGTAGGATACCGAAAACTCCGGAGCCGCATCCGCGCAGACCGGGACCGCCCGCCCGGCCTCCGCTACCCACCCGCCCCCTGCGAAAAACCGCCACTCGGCGAAATCCCACAACCGCTCGGCCGCAACGCGCGCGACGATCGCCTGCCTGCGGCCGGGCCCGGCCACGGGGTCGTCGATCGTGCCGTAGATGTAGCAGACGCCGTCCACGGTCAGAACGCTGGACCCGAGCAGCCGCTGGCCGCTCGTCCAGGGGATGGGCCGCAGATCAGCGCGCCACGCGGCGGGCGGGGCATCGGGGTCGGCGACGCGCGCGAGCGACACGGACTGCACGCGGAAGCCGAAGGCGGAGGCCGGGTCGGTGCGCTCGACCTGCAGCAGGAAGAGGAAGAGCCCCGCGGGGGTCCGCACGGCGTGCCAGGGCCAGAACCAGGTGTCCCCGTCCGGCGGCGCGAACGCCGCCTGCGGCAGGTTTGCGGCGTCGGTTCCATAGAAGAACTCGAGAAAACCCGATCCCGGCTGTTCGCCACGCTGCACGGCCAGGCTGTTGGCGATCAGCCGCGACGCGACGCGACGCCCGCCCTCGACCCGGCCGACGAAGGTGTCCCCGAAGAGCCAGAGGGTGCGGCCGCGGCCGAGCGGGGTCGAGTAGGCCCCGTCCCCACCGACCCAGCCGGAGCTCCGGTCGAAGGCCGCGTCCCAGGCCGGCAGCGGCGCGACGTCGAGCCGGGGCTGGAGGTGGCAGCCGGCCAGCCACATGGCCGCCAGCAGGCACAGCGCCGCCGCAGCCCAGCGTCGGGAACGCGACCGCATCACCCTTCCCCCTTATTGATCGTCTCGAATTTGTCCAGACTGCGCGCACCCCCTCACCCTGACCCTCTCCCCCAAGTCTGGGGGAGAGGGAAGGCCGAGGGGGGGATCGAATCAGCCCTCGTCCAGCTTCACGGGGCCCGTGTACGGCCGCACGCCCTTCGGCACGCTGCCCGGCTTGAACCCCACGGGCTTGGTGAACATCTGGTCGTCGTAGACGTATTTCAGCAACTCCTCGCGACAGTTCGGGTGCGAGATGGAGGCGAGCGCCAGCGCCTTTTCCCCCACCGTGAGCTCGCGCAGGTCGGCGATGCCCCACTCGGTCACGATCACCACCCCGTCGAAGGAACAGGCGGTCAGGTTGATGCCCGGCGGGCTGTGCTTGACGATCTTGGACTGGCCTTTCTCCGTGCGGCTCGGCAGCGCGATGATCGGCGTCCCGTGGATGCGGTCGTTCAGCGCGCGGACGAAGTCCGGCTGACCGCCCACCCCGCTGTAGTAGCGGCGCAGCTCGATGAAGTCCGCCCAGACGTTGCCGAAGAGGTCCACCCCCATGGCCGTGTTGACCGAGACGAAGGGCGCGTTCTTGCGCACGGTCTCGGCCGAGTTCGTGTAGGCCGAGGGCCGCATCTGCACGCCGGTGCGCATGTGCACGAAATCGTAGAGCGCGCGCGACCCCATGATGAGGCTGGTCGTGCTGTAGCCCAGGTTCGCTTTCTTGCGGCGGTTGGTGACGATCCCGGCCTTCTCGAGGATCATGAGGCCGTCGCCGTAGAGCTCGGTCTGCACCCCGAGGTCGCGGTAGCCGCCGGTACGGATCGTGGCGATCACGGCGTCGGGGATCTTGCCGATGCCCACCTGCAAGGTGACGCCGTCCTGAACGAAGTTGGCTGCGATCAGCTCGCCGATGCGCCGCTCGCGGGGGGTGAGGTTCTCGAAGTCCGGGGCGGGCAGCTCGTACACCGGCTTGACGCCGTCGCGGATGAGGTAGTCGATCGAGCGCGCGTCGACCGTGCTCTGCCCCTCCGTGAACGGCATGGAGGGGTCGAGCTCGGCCACCACCACGCGCGCGTGGTCGATCGCCGTGTGCAGCGCCTCCACCGAAAGCCCGAGGCTGAACTCGCCGGTGAAGGGGTTGCGGCTCACCTTGAGAATCGCGACATCCGGCTCGAAGCGGCGGCCCTTGCCGATCAGGCTGTCCAGGTTGGCGAGGGTGCAGGGCAGGTAGTAGGCCCGGCCGTCGTTGGCGGCCTGGCGCACCTCGCCCCCCGAAAAGATCGAGTAGGTCATGACGCGGTCCTGCAGCCCCGGCTCGATGTAGGGCACCGGGCCCTGGAGCAGCAGGTGGACCATTTTGAGAAACGGCAGCCGCGGGGCCCGCGCCTTCACGGCCACCGTGAGGGCCTCGAGCGAGGCGGTCGGGGTGGCGGCGTTCGAGCCGATGTAGCAGGTGATCGCCTGCTTGTGCTGGAAGTGCGAAGCGAGGATGTCGGGCAGCTCGTTCAGCGCGATCGTGCGGGGCTCGGCGGTCATGGGCGTCTCCGGTCAG
>CAWHEZ010000014.1:0-89723 GCA_963828345.1 uncultured delta proteobacterium | reverse complement strand
TCTACGAGAAAGACATCTACCGTAACTTTTCCGCCGTTCGGGGTCTTGTTGTTTAAATACTCAAATGCCAGGCCCCCAAGGCTGAAATCTCTTATCTTCCCAACCCTTGAGTATTCGGCACCCAAGGCCGCATATGCGGTTTCAACTGGGGGATACCGGTGGTGCGTTCTGCGCTCTGGAGGCATGTAATCCCTCCATGATTTTCGGAGAATGAACACGAAGTGAATTCGCAAATAACTGAAGCAAGATGGATTTACAAGGATGGTTAGTGAGGGGTAGTGATAGGTCGGCCCTGAAAAACGCAAATTCTATTTGAATTTATTAGTAAATATCCGCAAAATGTGCTATCAAAATTGCAGGTTTTTCGGCAACAACCATCCAAAACCTTGCAATTTTTGAGAGCATGAAACCCAAGAAATCTCCCCACTCCGATCGGCAAAAGGATTTGTTCCGGGTTGAGCTTTGCCGCATCGTCGATCCCAGCCATGGGCTGATCAAGCTGGCCAGCGTCGTTGACTGGGATCGACTCGATGAGCTTTTCGGCTCGAGCTATTGCCCCGACACCGGACGGCCCGCTGTCAGTACGCGATTGATGGTGGCCCTTCACTACCTGAAGTACAGCTTCGACCTCAGCGATGAAGATGTCGTTGAGGGTTGGGTCGAGAATCCGTACTGGCAGTGCTTCAGCGGGATGAAATTCTTCGAGCACGAGGCGCCCATCGATCCCTCGAGCATGACCCGGTGGCGAAAGCGCATCGGGGAGGCCGGTGCCGAAGAGCTGCTGAAGGAGACGATCCAAGCCGGGTTGAAGACCAAGGCCGTAAAACCCCATCAGCTGAAACGCGTCAATGTCGATACGACGGTGCAGGAAAAGGAAGTTCGTTTTCCTACCGACGCCCGTTTGTATGATCGTGCGCGACAGCGACTAGTAAACTGTGCCAAGGAACGAGGTATCAGTCTTCGACAAAACTACAACCGCACCTCCAAGCACCTGCTCTGCCAGCAGAGTCGGTATGCGCATGCGAAGCAAATGAAACGAGCCCAGCGGTGCACCCGCAAGCTCAAGACCTATCTGGGACGGGTCCTGCGGGATATCGAACGCGCAATGCCTCATCCGGACGATGAGCTGAAGTCCTTACTGGAGACCGCAACTCGCATCTTCCACCAGCAACGGCATGACAAGAACAAAGTCTACAGCGTTCATGAACCGCTGGTAGAGTGCATCAGCAAAGGCAAGGCGCACAAACGTTACGAGTTTGGCTGCAAGGTCAGCGTGGCGGCCACCAGCCGCGGCGGGTGGTTTGTCGGGGCCCAGGCCCTTCACGGCAATCCCTACGACGGTCACACGTTGAAGGCCGCTCTGGAGCAGGTTCAGCGGATTGCTGGCGAGACCCCAAGCAGGTCTTTGTGGACATGGGCTACCGCGGGCATGGATACTCGGGAGATGTCGAAGTCCATGTGGATAAGCGCCATCGCGGGCGGATCGATCGGAGCCTGTGGCGGTGGATGAAACGGCGAGCGGCGATCGAGCCGGGGATTGGGCATCTGAAACGAGAGCATCGAATGGAGCGCAACCGTCTCAGCGGGGTTGAGGGCGATCGGTTCAATGCCATCCTGAGCGCGGTGGGGATGAACTTCCACAAGCTGCTGCGGTGGGTCGCAGCATTTTTGCGCCAAATTTTCTGCTGGCTTCTATACTCTCAAAGAACAACGGCGATGGTCGCCTGCTCCTAAAATCGAGTTTTTCAGGATCGACTACCTTAAATGGGTATGGCCCATACCCTTATTACAATTACCTGTATATTTTATTCTTAAATTTCATGATCTTGGGAGGGTATCGCACCATCTTTGAGAAAAAAGGGGGAGTCTTTCGAAAATTTGAGTTTCAGATAGGAAGAAAGATTTACTTTCGAATTGTGAAGGCCAAGCTTTTTTCTGATGTTGCGCCGGTGGGTCTTGATGGTGTGCGGGGACATGTTCAGCAGGCCGGCAATCTGCTCTGAGCTGAAGTCCTTCTTGATCATCAAGGCCAGGCGCAGTTCGGTCGCGGAAAGCACGGCGATCACCTCGTGGGCCTTCGAACCTTCAGGGGTCAGGTCTGTGAGGAGCGCGGAGAGCACATCGATCTTGGCCAGGCTTTTCACCGGCAGTTTGTCGCTGCGCAGTTCGTTCATGACCGGCATGATTTTCGCGGAGATGGCTTGGGCGATCTTCTTCTCCAATTCCTCGCGGCGGCGGTCGATGTTACGGGCCAGCACGGACAATGCCGTGTTGATCTTGACCACTTCCCGGTTGGTCCGGTCCAGGTTCATCTTCTGGGCCGCCAGTTCTTCCTTTTTCAACTCGAGGGTCCGGACCGACTTCCTGCCATTCGGCCTTGAATCCCAGCGCCCACTGTTCAAGCTCCTCCTCCTTGAGGACGTATCGCGACACGTCTCTCATCATGGTTAAGACGGCCGGGCGCCCCCGCCACACGGCCCTCGACCCCGTGACTTCGACCGGCGTGACCTGCCCATCCTTGCGCAAGAGGTTTGTTCGATAGGTCTCCTGCACCTTCTCGCCGCTCAGGCGCTGCTCCATGCGTTGCTTGATGCGGGGATATTCGTCCAACGGCACCAGTTGCGCCGGGCCGATCCGCCGCAGTTCGTCGATGGAGTATCCCGTCAACTCGCAGGCGCAGCGGTTGGCGTACAGGAACGGTCCATCGAACCCGGGCGAGATGAAGATGCCTTCCGGGGCGTTCTCGGCGATCGAACGAAACCCCTCCTCGTTTTGTTGCAGCTCCGCCTGCGTCTTCAGGCGGAGCGTGATGTCGGTGACGAGCGCCGCAACCTGCCCCTCCGCGTGGCTGTAGAGGACGAACTCCAGCCGCTTACCGACGCGCTGGAAAAATGTGCTGAATTTGGCCCTGAGATTGCCGGAAGCGATGCGCCCGCAGAAGTGGATCCACTCCGCGTTGCTTTCCGGGACGATGTCGGTCAGCTTCCGGCCGACCACCTCCCCGGCGTTGAGCCCCATCAGTTCTTCGAATGCCGTGTTGACCGCCTTGAATTCGCAGTCGACCGCTTCTCCGCGCGAGTCGCGAAGCACCTCCAGGATGGCGAAGCCGCAGTACATTCGGTAGAATAGATTGTCCATCGGCATACCATACCATTTATTCCAAACGCCCGAGCGCTGTCAATCCACACCCTGTGCACATCCGGCCCCCGCCGAAAACAGTGTACTCACATTTGCCGCTCTGATATAGTTCTGTAGATTGATCACCCGCACATGAGGAACCGGATGAACATGCCCGAACCCGCCGCTGCCGCGGCTCACGAGGAGCCGCTCGTCAGCCTGATCGTCGACGAGACCCGGGCCGCGCTGCTCAAGCAGATCGCCGCCAGCCTGCCGGACATCACCCTCAGCGAACGCCACCTGTGCGACCTGGAGCTGCTCGCGACCGGCGCCTTTTCGCCCCTGCAGGGATTCATGACCCGCGCCGACTACGAGCCGGTGCTCGACCGCATGCGGCTGCAGAACGGCCGTCTGTGGCCGATCCCGATCTGCCTCGACATCCCGGAAGTCAAGGCACGCACCCTCGAGGCCGGCCAGTCCGTGGGCCTGAGGGACCCCGAGGGGTTTCTCCTGGCCGTCCTGCACGTGGAGGACATCTGGCCGGTCGACCGGCGCCGCGAGGCCGAGATGGTCTACGGCACGCTCGATCCCGCCCACCCCGGCACCGACTATCTCTTTCACAAGACCGGGGACGTCTACATCGGCGGCCGCCTGGAAGTGGTCAGCCTGCCGCTGCATTTCGATTTCCGGAAGATCCGTCTGTCGCCGGGCGAGATCCGTACGGCCGCCCGCAAGCTCAACTGGAAGCGCATGGTCGGGTTCATCACCGAGAACCCCATCCACCGCCCGCAGTTCGAGATGACGGTCCAGGCCATGCGCCAGACCCGCACCAACCTGCTCATCCTGCCCGTGGCGGGCATGACCAAGCCGGGCGACTTCGACCATTACACCCGGGTGCGATGCTACCGCCACGTGGTGCAGCACTACCCCCCGGACGCGTACCTGCTGAACCTGCTGCCGCTGTCCATGCGCATGTCCGGACCGCGGGAGGCCCTGCTGCACGCGATCATCGCGCGCAACTGCGGCTGCACCCACTTCATCGCCGGCCGGGACCACGCCGGCCCCGGCTGCGATTCGAGCGGCAAACCCTACTACGGCAGCGACGACGCCTGCCGCTTCGTCGAGGACCACGCCCGCGAGCTCGGCATCGAAGCCATCACCTTCTCTGAGATGGTCTACCTGCCCTTCGAGGACGAGTTCCGCCGGGCCGACCAGGTGCCGGCGGGCACCCAGTCCATTTCGCTGTCGGGCAGCGACATCCGCCGCCGCATCCACGAGGGCCGCCGCATCCCCGACTGGGCGACCTTCCCGGAGGTGGTCACCGAACTGCAGAAGGCCTACCCCCCGCCCGACCGCCAGGGGTTCACGATTTTCATGACCGGGCTCTCGGGCGCGGGCAAGAGCACCATCGCCAAAATTCTCTACTCGAAGTTCCTCGAGCGCGGGGATCGCCCGGTGACGCTGCTCGACGGGGACATCGTGCGCCACAACCTCTCGAGCGAGCTCTCCTTCTCGAAGGAGCACCGCGACCTGAACGTGAAACGGATCGGGTTCGTGGCCTCCGAAATCACCAAGAACCGCGGCATCGCCATCTGCGCCCCGATCGCACCGTACGCCAAGACCCGCGCGGAAATCCGCCGCACGATCGAGAGCACCGGCGGGTTCATCGAGGTGTTCGTGGCAACCCCGCTCGAGGAGTGCGAGCGCCGCGACCGCAAGGGCATGTACGCCAAGGCCCGGGCCGGCCTGATCAAGGGCTACACCGGGATCGACGACCCGTACGAAGCCCCCGAATCCCCGGAGGTGCGCATCGACACCACCGGCATCAGCCCCGACGAAGCCGCCCAGGAGATCCTGCTGTATCTCGGTCAGCGGGGCTTCATCTGACCTGACAGGCTGTTGAAAAACGGCGTCTCGGGTCCGTGATCCGGCGTTGCGCGGCTCGGGTGAATGCGCTCACATACGGGCGCGTATGCTGCGCTTCCCCCATCGCCGCGCGCCTTGGCTGACGGCCCGATACTGGTTTCTCAACACCCTGCTAAGGGGGGCCGTCATTCGGATTACAGTTCGCGGGGAATTCGGCCGATATAGGCATCTAGAACAAAACGGCCATGCAACCGGGCGGCCGCACTGGGCCGAATCGGGTGCCGATTGTGGACCCGTTTCCCTGTTGACCCGTTTGCCCGGGGGGCTGGCGGTCGTTTCCCCTCGACCCCTTGCACCCCCGAACCCTGAACCCTTGAACCCTTGGCCCTATGAACATCCTCGTCACCGGAGGTGCCGGTTACATCGGGTCCCATTGCTGCAAGGCACTCGCGGCCGGCGGGCACCACCCGATCGTCTTCGACAGCCTCGTCAAGGGCCACCGCGAAAACGTCCGCTGGGGCGAGTTCATCCGCGGCGACCTCAACGACCCGGAGGCGCTCGAGCGTTGCCTCGAACGGTGTCGGGTCGACGCCGTGGTGCACTTTGCCGCCTTCATCGAGGTGGGGGAGTCCGTGGCGGACCCGCTGGCCTACTACGCCAACAACGTCGGCGGGACGCTGCAGCTGCTGCGGGCCGTGCAACGCCACGGCGTCCGGAACTTCGTGTTCTCCTCCTCGGCGGCCGTCTACGGGACCCCGGAACGGGTGCCGATCGAGGAGGACCACCCGCTCAACCCCCTGAGCCCCTACGGGTGGACCAAGCGGATGATGGAGGCCATGCTCGAGGACTTCGGGCGGGCCTACGGCCTGCGCTGGACGGCCTTGCGGTACTTCAACGCGGCGGGTGCGGACCGGTCCGCGGACATCGGGGAGGCGCACGACCCGGAGAGCCACCTCATCCCGCGGGTGCTCGATGCGGCCATCGCGGGACGGCCGGTCGACGTTTTCGGCGCGGACTACCCCACCCCGGACGGGACCTGCGTCCGCGACTATGTCCATGTGTCCGACCTGGCCGCGGCCCATGTCACGGCCGTCGAACGCTTGGCGGCGGGGGGTCCGGCAGCGGCCATCAACCTCGGCCAGGGACGCGGGTACTCCGTCATGGAGGTGATCCGCGCGGCGGAGGAGGTCACGGGGCTGCCGGTCGCGGTCCGAATCTCGGGACGCCGGCCGGGGGACGCCCCGGTCCTGGTCGCCTCCAACCGGAAAGCCCGGCAGGACCTCGGGTGGACGCCGCGGGAAAGCGGCCTGGACCACATCCTGCGCACCGCCTGGGCGTGGCACCGGAAATTGAAAGGGTCCGCGCGGCCCGGCGGGGCCGACGCTCATTAGGCAGGCGACGGTACGACGACCATGACCGACCGCATTCTCATCATCGGTGAGCTCGGCAGCGAGGTGCAGACCTTCGCCGACGCCCTGGCTCAGGACCACGCGCTCAGCCTGGCCCCGACGGTGCTGGATGCGGGCAAGCGGCTGCAGAAGGAATCGTACGCCGCGATCATCTTCGACGTGCCCGAGGGCGGCGCGCAGACGGCCGACATCCTGCGCACCCTGCAGCAGGTCGCGCCGGGGACGCCGATCCTGGTCACCTCCAGGGTCCAGGACCCGCGGATGATCGTGGAGGCCGTGCAGGCCGGGGCCTCGGACTTCGTCACCCGCCCCTTTCCCCCGGAAAAGCTGCGGCTGTCGCTGCGGCGCATCCTCGAAAACCGCAGCCTCAAAAACGAGATCGACTACCTGCGCCGCGAGCAGGACATCGTCTACGATACCGATCGCATCATCTCGGTCAGCCCGGCCATGCAGAAGGCCATGAGCAGCATACGCCGGCTGGCCCAGACCGAGTCGACCATCCTGATCACGGGCGAAACCGGGACCGGCAAGAGCTTCGTCTCGGGCAACATCCACTTCAACAGCCCGCGCCGCCACAAACCGTTCGTCAAGGTCAACTGCGCCAACATTCCGGAGACCCTGCTCGAAAGCGAGCTGTTCGGCCACGAGCGGGGAGCGTTCACCAGCGCCGACAAGACGCGCGCCGGGCGCTTCGAACAGGCCCACGGGGGCACGCTCTTCCTGGACGAGTTCTGCGAGTTGAGCTTCGGGCTGCAGTCCAAGCTGCTGCGGGTGCTCGAGGACAAGAGCTTCGAGCGATTGGGCGGCAACAAGACCCTCCAGGTCGACGTGCGCGTCATCGCGGCCACCAACCGCGACATCGAGGCGCTCGTCAGCCAGGGACGCTTCCGCGAGGATCTCTACTACCGCATCAACGTCCTGCGCATCCACCTGCCGCCCCTGCGCGAACGCCGCGAAGACATCCACCCCATGGCCAACTACCTGCTGGGCCGACTGTGCCGCTCGCTTAAAAAATCGGTGGACGGGTTCTCGCCCGAGGTGGTCGAGCTCTTCCAGTCCTACGCCTGGCCGGGCAACATCCGCCAGATGTCCAACACCATCGAGCGCGCCATCCTGGTGGAGGAAGGGCGGCTCATCCGCGCCGAGAGCGTCTCGCTCCCCGAAATCAAACGCCATACGATGGCCGCCGAACCTGAAACGCCGCCGGTCGGCCTGAAGCTCACGATCGACCAGGAGCGGGACATGATCCTGCGCGCCCTCGAGGACAACCTCTGGATCCAGAAGGATGCCGCCAACCAGCTCGGGATTTCGCCGCGCGCGCTGAACTACCGGGTCAAAAAGCTCGGCATCGCCCACCATCGCTGGCGCAAGAACAAGTAACACCCGCCTCAATAACGCATCTGACGGACACCCGCGGCGTTGCTGGCCGCCTCAACCGGCTCACACTACCCCGGATGCTGCGCGGTCCCGGTGGCCGGACACCTTGCCTGGGTCCGGGATCTGCTGCGTTTTTGACGGGATACTTTTTCGCCCAATAAGATCGCCCGGACCGTCACCTCATTCGTGACACGTCCGGGCGATGTCTTTACGATCCGCCGCTCGCGACGGCGGTTATTTTCTGCGGACGTTATGACCGATCGCGGCCGCGATACCGGGCAACAGGTACAGGATCAGGGAGCCGGGCGACGCCGGCGCCGTCGACCCGATGAAACACCCGCCGCCCCCGGCGGCGTCCCCGATCGATCGACACCACGCTGCCCACACCGTCCACGACCCCGCCGACGATGCCCCCTCCCCCGCCGCCGGAGGATTCCACCAGCACGCCGGCCGGGTCGATGATGATGCCGTTCACGACCCCGTCCGCGTCCCCGGCCCCGCCGTCGGCGAGCACGAGGGTCATGGACTTGCGATCGCTGCTGAAGGTGGCGAAGCGCGAGTAGTCGGACCACCGCTTGCGGATCGTGTCGTACTTGTACCACTTGCCCTTGGGCGGGACCGGCTCCGAGAAGTAGACGGTCACGACCACGTCCTCGCCCGGGGTGTCCACCAGGACCTTGAAGTTGACCAGGCCGAAGGGCAAGTCGTCGCCGATGCCGTCCACGTCGACGTCGACGACCTCGTCGTTCGGGTCCATGGACTCGATCGAGACGACCTGGATGCCGGATGCTGATGCTGCTCCGATGCCGACTTTAGCATCGCCCTTCTTGGTCTGGACGGTCTTGGCCCCTACACTGCTGCCGACCACCGGCTCGGTCTCCTGGTCGTCCGGGATCCCGTTGCCGTCGCTGTCCGTGAGGCTGAAGTCGGTCGTGAACCAGGCCGCGGTCGACCATGCGGAGGCCGCGCCGCGCTGATCGAAGAAGATCGAACGCCAGTAATACTCGGTGTTTTCGTCCAGCACGAGGCTCGGGCACGGCCAGTTGAGTCAGCTCCGTCGGTGCTCGCGACGTCCAGGACGACCAAGTCGTTCGAGCCCTGCACGATCTGCCAGCGGGTCTCCGCGTGGCGGTCGCCCGCATCCGGATCCGCGAAGGCGCCCGTCTGCAGGGTGGGCGTGAGCGAGACCAGCGCACGGCCGGTCGGCGTCACCGCCGCGGGCGTCTGGGGCGGATCGTTGGGCGCAGGCACGGTCGGGTCGGAACCGGCCTGGTATTCGGCCAGGTTGCTGATCCCGTCCCCGTCGAGGTCGCCGGCGGCGTCGTTCGCGAACGGGTTGAGGCCGTGGGCGATCTCCCAGGCGTCCGGCATGCCGTCGTTGTCGTTGTCGAGGTCCTGGGCGTCCGGGATCCCGTCGCCGTCCCGGTCAGGGGCGATCGTGACCGTCCGGCAGGCCGACCACCCGGACTCCAGGCCCAGCGAATCGCGGGACTGGGCCTTCACGCAATACTGCCCGGCGGACGCCCAGGCGCGCGACTGCGCCCCAGTGCCCCAGTTCGAGAGCTCGCCGCCGCCCCAGTCGTAGCGGTAAGAAAGGCTCTGGCCTTCCGGGTCCGTGGCCGCGGTGGTGAAGGCAATGGACCGGTTGACCACGCCGCTGGTCGTCCCTGCGGGGATCGACGGGGTGGTGGGGGCTGTGTTCGGAACCGAGATCGTGTAGCTGACTTCGTTGGAATAGCCGCTGGACGCACCGCTCGCGTTGTAGGCGCTGGCGGCGAAGTAGTAGGTCTGCCCGGCCGAAAGGTTGAGGATGGTGCAGGTGGGGGTGCTTTTGTCGACCGCCACCGTCACGGTATAGCTGCCGCTCGCCGTACCGTAGTGGATGCGATACCCGGCCAGGTCGCTTTCCGTGTTCGCATCCCAGGCCAGGGTGACCTGCGCGGCGCGGGCCCACACCGAGATCAGCAACGCGCAGAGCAGCGCCGAGAAGAACAGCAGGTTGCGGGTGAAATTGCGGGGCGTGGACGGATTCTGGTTCATGACAGCACCTTCCGAAGTTTGGCCGGCTGAGCGTCAGCACGGTGGAAGGTGCTGCGTTGCCCGGCAACCCCGCTGCCGTGTCCGCCCCGGGTTTCGCGCCGGGAGGATTTAGGCCGGTGGCTTTGCGTCCCACCCTTTCGGATGGTTTGCCTTTTTCAAGCACGACGATCTGTAAGAGAACGAACTGACCTGAAATTTAGCAATAAGGGTGCCATCCATTCTGCCCCGGGAGATGCGCGCCGGCAAAGGCTTTGCGCCTGTCTCCCGACGGCCGGGCCGTCCGTTTTGAAATGCGAAGCACGGGTGTGTAATTCAGCTGGATTCCGGCCTTACGAGAGTCGAAGCTGTCTGAAAAATGGGAATAAGAACTCCGGACAGGCTGTGATCTCCGCAAATGGCAGCGGGTATTCAGCGTGGGGGAGGGGAGACAGCCGGCTGAACAGCGCTCGGCCGCCGAAAGCGTGCGGGGGATGGCTTCTAGAAGCCATCTCAAAAATGCATCTGACACCCGATGGCGGCGTTGCCCGCCTCTGAAAAATGCTCACAACCTGGCACGGTTGCTGCGCGTTTTCATCGGCGGGCGCCTGGCCCTCGGGCGTGATCTGCTATTTTTGCGATGGCTTCAAATAAACCGGGAGGCGATCGGTCGGGATGTCTGCCAGACGCGGGAAGCGCTGGTCCTTCGGCGAGAGCAGCGGGGCGTTCACGGGCCAGGGGATCGCCAGGTCGGGGTCGCACCAGAGGACACCGCCCTCGCAGTCGGGGGCGTAGAACTGGCTGCACTTGTAGACGAACAGGGCGCTCTCGCTCGTCACACAGAACCCGTGGGCAAAGCCCTCGGGGATGAACATCTGGCGGTGGTTGGCCTCCGAGAGCACCGCGCGTCACGGACCGGCCGAAGGTGGGGGAGCCGCGCCGGATGTCGACCGCCACGTCGACGACTTCCCCCTGCAGGACCTGCACCAGTTTGGCCTGCGCCTGGGGGTGCTGGTAGTGCAGCCCCCTCAGCGTGCCCTGGCGGGAGATGGAGACGTTGTCCTGGCAGAACTCCACCCCGACGCCGTTTTCGGCGTAGCGCCCGCGGTGGTAGGTCTCCATGAAGGTGCCGCGGTCGTCCGTGAACGCCCGCGGCTCGAAGATGACCACCCCGTCGATGTCCGTTGTGATTCGTCGCATACGCCTTTGCTTCTCGCGCTCAAACCGCGGCGCGGAGAGCCGCCGGGATCAGTCGAAAATCCGCCAGGGCTGGTCCGGGGAGAGGGTCAGGGTGACGTAGCCCCGGTTCTGCTCGTAGTCGTCGGTGCTGTTGATCGCGTCCAGCTTGTTGAAGGCGTACGCGACCCGGACCGTCGCCCAGCGCGTGATGGCGTACCCCAGCCCGACGTCCACCGTGTAGCGGTAGATCCTTTTCGTCGTCCTCGCTGTTGAGGTAGTCGGAATAGCGGACGCCCAGGCGGAGGTCGCCGAAGAAATCGCGCGTGAAGTTGTAGCGGGTGATCACATCGACCAGCGCGAAGCGCTCGAAGCCCTGCTGGTCGCCCGTGAAGTCCTGGCTGTCGATGCCGCTCGCGGTCCGCAGGCGGATGCTCCAGCGCTGGAAATCCCAGAGTTTGTTGAGCTCGGATGGAGATGAACGGGCCGCTTCTGGTCGTTGCCGTCCTTCACCTGCTGGTAGAAGTAGCCCACGCCGAACGAGCCCGTCATGGTCGGGTCGAACTGGTGGAAGACGCCGACCGACGGGGCGTAGACCAGGTAGTCCTGCTCCTCCGTCCCGTTGACCGTGGTGTCGCTGGGGTCGTCCCAGGTGCGGTAGATCTGGCGGTACTGGCCGTAGACGCCGGTCTGCTGGGTGAGGCGGTGGTTGAAGCGCAGCCGGCCGTCGTAGTTGTTGAAGTCGCTCTGGCCGTCTTCCTCGTAGAGGCCCCGCGTGTAGCTGAAGTCGGTCTCGATCCCGTTCTGGGTCGAGAACCAGTAGGTCAGGCCGACCGAGGGCGTGAACCACTGGCCGTCCTCGTTGGTGGTTCCGTCGGTGGTGGCGTTGCCGGGGTCGTCATAGTTGGTGAACCCGCCGGCCATCTGGGCGTAGACCGTGTTCTCGGGGCCGAACTGGTGGCTCAGCCGCGCGCTCGCCTGGTTGGTGTAATATTTGTTCGTTTTGCGCCCCGGCTGCGGTTGTTGCCCCTGGATGACCAGGTTCTCGCCCGAATCGAACGTGTCGTCGGACAACGGGTCCTTGGTGTAGATGAAGTAATTGGACACCTCGAGGCGCGTGGCGCGCGAGAAGTTGTACCACACGGTGCCCGAGGCGTTGTGCGACCAGCTGTCGTACTCGTCGTGGTCGGCGTAGAACGAGTAGGCGGGGTCGTAGTACAGGCGAAAGCCCGCCGCCTGCCCGTACCACTCCAGCGTGGCGCCGGGTGAGACGGTGGTGATCCAGTCGTCCATCTTGTTTTTGCGGTCGAGGTTGATGTTGTCGTTGTACTCCTCGGTGACCGATACCCGCGGGGTGAACGTGAACTGGGCATGGGCTGCGGCCGCGGCGACCAGGACGACGACGATGCTCGACGCGACCCACACGAACCATTTCTTCATAGCGCCCCCCATACGATATGTGTGCGTTTGCGGTGAGAGTTGAAACCGGTCGGTATTCGCATGGCTGCCCTCGCAGCCGGACGACGTCCGCTCGCCCGAGTCCGTGGAGACAGCGGGGCGTCGGGAACGACCGCGCGATAGCCCGCTCGCCGCTCAGGCCTTCCCCGCGCGGCCGGCCAGCAACTCGGTCACGTGGCGCTCGAGATCGACCAGCTCGAAGGGTTTGTCCAGCACGAGGTTGGCCTCGGCCTCGGTGGCGAGCGCGCCCGGGTGCTCCCCCCAGCCGGTGATGGCGATGACCGGGGTCCCGGGGTATTTTTTCTTGATGATCGAAATGACCCCCACGCCGCTGATCTCGGGCATCACCAGGTCGGTGATGACGAGGTCGATCCGGCCCTCGCTGGATTCGAAGGCTTTGAGGCCGTCGAGTCCGTTGTAGGCCGTGATCACGTCGTAGTTCTGGCTCAGGAAACTCTGCAGACCTGCGACCGTCTCCCGGCTGTCGTCGATCACCAGCAACCGCTGCTTTTGCGTCATAGGCCACCTCGATCATCCATCAGGTATTACACCGTTTTTGCTACTATACGCGCTCGCACGATTCAAGGCAAGCACATCCCGCGCGGGCCTGCCCCCGGCCGTGCGCCGCATTCAGAGATTGCCCAGAAATTCGAGCTCGCGCTCCTGGCTGTTCTTGGTGCCGACGGCGAGCACCTCGACCCGGCGGTCCGCACCCCGGCGGAAGTAGAGCCGGCCCTTGTAGGCGAAGACCACCTCGAGGACCGTCTCCCGGTTCTTCTTCCCGAACACCTTGCGTTTGACGGTGACGAGGTCCGGGTTGGAGTTCAGCTGGTGAACGATCTCTTCCGCCTTCAGCCGCAGCTCGTCGTTCAGATCGGCCAGGCCCGCGATCGCGCGGTCGTTTACGGCGATGTTCTTGTAGAGCGTGGCAAACCGCTTGCGGAGCACCGCCTCGGTCTTCTGCCGGCCCTTGTCCTCCCGGCGCTGCTCCTTTTCGTGGCCGGTCAGGTTTTCCTTGAGGGACGCGATCTCCTGCTGCTGGATCTCCTGAAGTCTCAGGTTCTCCTCGAGCCGCTTTTCGAGCGATTCGATTTCCGCAATGAGGTCGTCCTCGTTGCGCTCGGCCCGCGAGCGTTCGTCGTGCAGGGAGGAACGCAGCGCTGCCAAGCTCCTGCACCAGGGCTTCGCGGTTGCTCTGCAGCTCGGCGAGACGATCGGTGTTCGCCCGCTGCAGCTGCTGGAGCCGGTCCACTTCCCCGCGCCGCTCTGTCTCCTCGCGCCCGAACCGCCGGCCGGCGGTTCGATAGTGGAGCAACAGCACGATCAGGGCCGCCCCCACGTAAAGCCCCAGGATCGCGTTGGACAGCAGGCGGTTGTGCTCCAGGATCACGTCCACCTGCACAACGAGGCCTTCGCTCAGGAGCGCGAAGTTCTCACGCGCGACGGCCGTGGGGTTGGCGGGCGCCGGCACGCCCGGGTCCTCGTCGTACGGATAGGGATAGAGCACGGTCCCGCCCCGGGTCGTGACGCTGACCCGGGCCGACACTCCCGTAGCGCACCAGCGCGGAGGCCCGCAGGAAGGCATCGATGTTGGTCCGCAAAACGTCCCGCAGGCGGACGCTGCCCTCCAGCAGCGGCTGCGGGTCGCCGGTGGAGGCGTCTTCGATCGCGCGCGTGAACCGATCCTGGACCTGCTGCTCGAGCACGACGACCGTCGCCAGGTACATGACCGGCGGCAGCAGCATGCAGAGCACCAGCAGGGTGACGGAAAAATGGCGCATGGGTCGGTCCCGGGCGAACCCGCCGCGATTATTTCAGCTCGGCCAGCAGCTTGCGCGCGTCCTCGGCGTTGGTGAAGCTCGGGGTTGAGCTTCAGGGCGCGCTCGGCCTCGGTCCGCGCCTTGTCCGTTTCGCCCTTTTTGGCGTAAGCCCGGGCGAGGTGGTAGAGCACGGTCGGGTTGTCCGGCGCCTTCGCGAGGCTGCCCTTGAACTCCCCGATGGCGGAGTCGTAGACGCCCTTCTGGTAGTAGACCCAGCCGAGGGTGTCCATCACGCTGGGGTCGTCGGGCATCTGCTCTTTGGCGGTCTGGGCGTATTTGAGCGCGTCGTTCAGATCGCGGTTGCCCTCCGCCAGGATGTAGGCCAGGTTGTTCGCGGCCGGCGCGAACCGCGGGTTGACCTCCAGGGCGGCCCGGTAGTACTTCTCGGAGAGATCGAATTTCTTCTGCGAATCGTAGATGACGCCGATCATCATGTTGGGGGCCGCCTGGCGCGGGTTGACCTGCAGCAGGGACTTGAACTGGTCGACCGCCTTGTCCGCGTTCTGCTCCTTGAGATAGATCCCCGCCAGCGAGTAATAGGGCCGCAGCAGGTTGGGGTTCTTCTGGATGGCCGCCCGGAAGGCTTCCTCCGCGGCGCGGGTCTCCCCCTTGGCCTGGTGGAGGGCCCCCTTCAGGTCGTACACCCCCCCCAACGCGGCCGGGCTGGCCTCCACCTGCTGCATCATCCGGTTGCAGCGTTCGAAGGCCTTGTCGTACTGCTTCTGCTCGGCCAGCAGCTGGACGACGTTCGAGAACACGTCCAGCAGCGCCGGGTTGATCGCCAGCGCCTTGTCGTAGTTCTGGAGCGCCGGGTCGTACTGCTTGCGCAGATGGTAGACCATCCCGAGGCGGTAGTACCCGGTGGGGTTCTTCGGCTCCGACTTGACGAGCCCTTCGAACACGGTCTGGGCCTCGGCGAGCTTCTGCTGCCCCAGCAGGATGTTGCCCAGCATGAGCCGGGCCGCGTAGCTGTCGGGCTCGAGCTTCAACGCGGCTTCCACTTCCCGCTGGGCCCGGGCCGGGTCGCGCTCGTTCAAGGCGATTTCCGCCAGCAGCAGGTGCGCCCGCACGTTCCCGGGTTCCAGCTCGAGCGATTTGACCAGCGCGGCGTTGGCCATGCGGGGGTCGCCTTGGCCGAAATGCGCCACCCCTTTGATGTAGTGGACCCGCGCGGACTTGGGCTCGTCCTGCACCAGCTGCCCCAGCAGCTCGACGGCGGCCCCGAAATCCCGTTTGGCCACCAGCCACTCGGCCTTCAGCATCCGCGCGGGAAAGTAGTTGGGCCGTTTCTGGAGCATCTGGGTGATCTTCGTTTCGGCCTCCGCGAGGTCCCCCTGGGACAGGTGGAACCGGCCGGCCGCGTGCAGGATGTTCACGTTCTCCGGCTCGAGCTCGAGGGCCTTGGCGTACATGGAGAGGGTCTTGTCCTTCTGGTTGGCGGCCGCGTAGAAACCGGCCATGACCAGGTAGGGTTTCACGTTTCTCGGGTCGACGTCGATCGCCTTCTGGTAGGCCGCCTCGGCCTCGCCCGTCCGGCGCAGCCCCAGGTAATAGTTGCCCATCGTGATGAGCAGGTCGCTGTTGCCGGGGTTGTCGGCGACGATCCTGCGGATCTCGACATCGGCCTTCTCGAATTGACGCTGGCCGACGTGGAAGCTGAAAAGCGCCAGCCGGTTCTTGGCCGATTGGGGATCGATGGCGACCGCCTGCACCAGCGCCTGCTCGGCCGCGGCCGTCTGCCCCTGCTGGGCGAGCACGCGCGCCAGCCCCAGGTAGGCGCGGGTTTCGCGGCTGTTGATCTCGATCACCTTCTTGAAGCAGCTGGCGGCCTCGAAGAGGTTCTCGTCGTGGCCGTAGAGCGTGGCCAGCAGCAGCAGCGCTTCGACGTTGTTCGGCTCGCGCGCCAGGATGTCGTCCACCCGCTTGCGCGCGTCGGGGTACTTCTGGCCGAGCAGCAGGAAAGTCGCCAGCTTGAGCTGGGCTTCGGTGTTCGCGGGCTCGATCTCGGCCACGGCCGAATACGACCGGAAGGCGTCCTGGGCGTCCCCCAGCTTCAGGCTGGTCTCGCCGAGCATCAGGTGCGCCCGGGCGAACCGGGGGTCGATCTGGATGGCGTTCTTGAACTCGATCCTGGCGCTCTTGTATTCGCCCTTGTCGAAGTACTCCTTGCCCTTGGCGAAGTGGGACTGCTTCTTCTGCTCGTCCGACGAGCAGGCGCTGAGGGCGACGGCCGCCATCAGGAAAGCGAGAAAAAGCATATGGACGCGTTTCATAGGATCCCCTCCTGATAATAAACTCTGCTCGTTTGGCATGTGGGTTGGCGCTGCCCGCCACCGCAAAGCTCCCGGTCGGAAGTCTCGGCGGGCCGGGGAATCTACGGGCTGCCGAGCACCTTGGCGAGAAAACGGCTGAGCTCGGCAATGTCGGCCGGCTTGGTGAGATACCCCTTCAAGAGCTTCTTTCTCCAGAAGGTCCGGCAGCTTCGGTTGAGCCGGTTCGTACCCTGAAAAGATCACGATCCGTGCGTCGGGATCAGACTCGAGCATCCGGCGGGCGCACTCCAGACCATCCATCCCCGGCATGTTGACGTCCATCAGAACCGCGTCCGGTCGCCAGGAAGTGTAGAGCTGCAGCGCCTGTTCCCCGTTTTCGGCGAAAAGCGGGCGGTAGTTGAGCGTCCGGAGCAGCCCCTGCATCGCGCGCAGGATGTCCGCCTCGTCGTCCACGAGCAGCACACACTGGCCATTGCCGTAAATGAGGGATTCGGCCGACTCTGCTGCGGCGGGGCTGGTTACCGCCAAAGGCATCTGCAGGCGGAAGACCGTCCCCTCGCCCGGCCTGGAGCTCACGCTGATCATCCCGTCGTGGCTCTTGATGATGCCGTACGCGGTGGACAGGCCGAGCCCGGTCCCCTTGCCGATGGGCTTGGTGGTGAAGAAGGGGTCGAAGCACTTCTCCACCGTTTCGCGGTCCATCCCGGCGCCCGTGTCGGTCACCTGCACGAGGGCGTGCGGGGGAACGCTCCTGGCCTCGACCCGCAGGCGTCCCCCCTCGGGCATGGCATCCCGGGCGTTGGTGCAGAGGTTCATGATCACTTGGCTGATCCCGGCGGCGTCCCCCATGATCGGCAGCACCCCGGGGACATCGACCTCGATCTGAATCCTGGCGTCGAAGGAGGTTTTGACGATCTGGCAGGTCTCCTGGATGATGGCTGCCAGGTCGATGCTCTTGAACTCCTTGCCGATCTGCTTGCGGGAGAAATGGAGCAGCCCGTCGACCAGGCGCGACCCCTTCTTGACCGACGAGTTGATGCGGCCCGTGACCTCCTGCAGCGTGGGCTGGTCCTTGAAGTTGAGCTGGACGAGTTGGCTGTTGACCAGGATCTCCGTCAAGGTGTTGCGGAAGTTGTGCGCCACCCCGGCCGCGATCGTCCCGATGGCTTCCATTTTCTGGGCGTGCTGCAGCTGGTTTTCCAGCCGGTTGCGCTCGGTGATGTCGGTGATCATCAAGATCACCGTTGACTCGTCCCCCTTGACGGGGAGCTTCCTCAGGATGACCAGCCGGTCGTTGAGCTCCAGCGGCGGGTTGCCGCCGATGTCGCTCCGCCCGTCGGCTTCCGGGGCGAACAGCGCGGCCACCCGCTCGCGCACCTTGCCGCTGAAGAGATCGGGCGGGTACGCGGTCAGCATCTTCTGGGGCGGGATACCCAGCATCGCGACCGCGGCCGAGTTGGCGTAGACGATCCGGCCCGCGTAGACCTCGAGGATTCCCTCCGCCATGCTCTCGAGGATCGTCTCCAGGTGCCGGTTGCGCGAGAGCAACTCCTTGGTCAGCTGGCGCGCGTAGACGTGTTCCAGCCCGACCACGGGTTTCGGCACGGCCATGGGGTGCGGCGCCTCGGCCGCCCGGATGGCGGCGAGGAAATTCTCGGCCATGGCGCTGAAGGGGCCCTTGGCGACATAGTAGTCGGCGCCGGTTTCCTGGAAATTGAAGTCGATCTCGGCCACCGCCGCGGAGACGATCACCAGGAAACAGCTCTTCAGTTGGGGCATGCTGCGGACGATCTGGATCAGCTTGTCCCCGTCGATCTTGGGCATGATCAGATCGAAGAATATGATGTCCGGTTTGAAGGCGGACAGCACGTTGAGCGCTTCGAAGCCGTCCCCGGCCGTGATCACCTCGTGCCCGCTGCGAGTGAGCAGCTTGCTGGCGAAGGTCAGGATGACCCGGTCATCGTCCACAACGAGTATTTTCTTGCCCGTGCTCATCCTTCGAATACTATCAGACATTGTCCCGAATTGATAGGCGCACGGCGGTCGTTTCTATGTCTCGCCGCCCGCCAGGAGGGCACGCAGATTCTCCTCAACGGCCTTCAGGTCGGCGGCGAGGTCCTCGATCAGGCCGTCGGTGCCGGCCAGCTCGCCCGCCTGGCCCAGGTGCTCCAGGCGCAACGCCTTTTGTGCCGCGGCCTCAGCCTGAAAGTTCAGGAGCATCCCTTTCAGGGAGTGCGCGGAGCGCCGAAATGCCGGGGCGTCTCCCGCGCCGGCCGACCGGCGCAGGGTCTGCGAGCTGCTGCGGGTAGTCGTTGAAAAAAACCTCGACCACCTCGCGCATGAACTCCCAGTCCTGATCGAAGGCTCTGAGCAGCTCCGGCAAGCGGGCGGACGCGGCGGCGGCCGGCGGCCGGGCCTTCGCCGGCGGGTCGGCCGCCGCCGTCAGCCGCGCGATCGACTTCTGGAGGATCTCCACGTCGATCGGCTTGGAGACATAGTCGTCCATTCCCGCCGCCAGGCACCGTTCCCGGTCGCCGGGGATGGCGTGGGCCGTCATCGCGATGATCGGCGTCCGCCGCCCCCCGCCCTCCAGGGCGCGCATGGCGGCCGCCGTTTCGAGCCCGTCCATCTCGGGCATCTGGACGTCCATCAGCACCACGTCGAAGGGTTCTCGGGAGAACTCGGCCACGGCCTGCCGCCCGTCCGGGGCCAGGACAGCCGCGTGGCCCCAGCGCTCCATCAGCCGCATGATGAACCGCTGGTTGAAGGGCGTGTCTTCGGCCACGAGCACGCGCAGCGGGGCGCCGGGGTGCGGCCGGGAAACCTCGGGCTCGTTCGATGCGGGCGGCTCCGGGAGGGGGGCCGCCGAGCCGCCGGCCAGCGCCCTCATCAGTTCGCGCGCCCCGAACGGCTTCACCACGGTCGCAGTCACCCCGATCCCCGCACACTCGGATTTGCGTTTGAGGTGGGGGAAGCTCAGCATCAGGACGACGACGCCCTCGAACCCCCCCGGTCCCCGCAGCCACCGGACGAACTCGAAGCCGTCCTCCCCGGGCATGTCGGAGTCCACCAGGACCACGGCGGGCCGGGCCTGTTCGATGACCGCCCGGGCGGCCGCAGCACTGGAGGCCTGCATGGCGGAACCGCCCGCGCGCTGCAGGTGCTCGACGGCGATGCTGCGCGACACGGCGTTGTCGTCCACGACCAGCGCTGTGCGGCCGCGCAGGCCGGTGGGCTCCGGGGCGGCCGCGGTGGAGATGCCGTCCGGGCGCCCGAAACAGGCGCTGAAGCCGAAAACGCTGCCCGCCCCCGGCCGGCTGCGCACGCCGATCCGGCCGCCCATCATGTGGACGAGCTGCGCCGACACGGCCAGCCCGAGGCCCGTGCCGCCGTAACGGCGCGACACCGCGGCGTTGCCCTGGTCGTAGGCCGCGAAAATCCGCCGCTGCTGGTCGGGCGGGATGCCGATGCCGGTGTCGGTCACGGTGAACCGCAGCCGGACCCGGTCGCTGTCCTCGGGCGTGCAATGCACGTTCAGGACGACCCCACCGCTCTCGGTGAACTTGATGGCGTTGTCCATGAGGTTGAGGACGACCTGCCGCAGGCGGTTGGGGTCGCCGACCAGGGCGTCGGGGACGTCGGCATCCGCGCGATAGGCCAGCTCCAGCCCCTTGGCGTGCGCTTTCATGGCCATGATCTTGACCGAGTCCTGCAGGAACTGCTCGAGGCTGAACGGGATGCGCTCCAGTTCGAGCTTGCCGGCCTCGATCTTGGAGAAGTCCAGGACGTTGTTGATGATGGCGAGCAGCGCATGGGCCGAGGACTTGACCACGTCCAAGTCCTCGCGCTGGTCGGGGCGCAGGCTGCTGTTGAGCAGCAGGTCCACCAGGCCGATGATGGCGTTCAGCGGGGTGCGGATCTCGTGGCTCATGCTCGCGAGGAATTCGCTCTTGGTGCGGTTGGCGGCCTCGGCCGCGAGCTTGGCGCGCAGCAGCGCCTCCGAGCGTTTGCGCTCGGTGATGTCCCGCACGAACACGCTGAACCCGGTCGCCCGCCCGCGGCCGTCCCGCAACAGCGAAATCGACGACTCGGCGAATCGCCGGGCCTGGTCCGGACGCACCAAGACCCAGTCGACGGACTTGGCGGTTTCACCCGTGGACCGCACCTGCTCGAAGGCCTCGCCCAGGCGGGTGCGGCTGGAGGGGTCCGACACCTCGTCCTGGGTGTGCAACGGCAGCTCGGCGGCGGGGTACCCGAGAATGTCGCAGGTCGCATCGTTGAAGAAGTTGAACCGCCCCCGCAGGTCCAGCTCGAAATACCCGACCGGCGCGTTTTCGATGATTCGCCGGAAGCGCTCCTCGCTTTCGCGCAGGGCGTTTTCGGCCACCTTCCGCTGGTTGATCGTGTACTGGGCGTGCGAGCCAAAAATCGCGAACAGGCACAGGATGGTCAGCCGGCCATAAATGGTGTTCTGGCCCACGCCGAAGAGCCGCTGCATGAAATCGACGTTGACTTGCAGGAAAATGGAAAGGACGGACTCGAAAACCGTGTAGAACAGCGCCAGACCGATGCCGATCAGCACCATCTGGTCCCAGACGCGGACACGAACTTTCGGCGTTGTGTTCATGCGCCCCCCTCTCGGCCCCGGTGCGGTTCAGGCGTTTCGAGTCGGCGTCGATGCCGCGCCCACGGCCTCGTCACACGCCGAGTCTTCAGAAACGTGCTGCGGGATTGCTCTAACAGTCGGGAGCGTTTGTTTCAAGAGCGGGATGCGAGTCGGCGACCGGGCCCGGGGACTCCTGCGGCCGCCTCGTCGCCGGTGGGCTCAGAGTGTGGTGTGCGGACGAGCCGGCGCCGGTCGTCGCCCGAGCGCCGGTCGTCGCCGTCGCGACGTTCCGGGATGTAGGCGGTGTAGGAAAAACGCCGACGGTCCTTCTCGGATCTTCGACCGCCGTTGTCCGACGGGGGTGTTGTGGCCGTCTGGAGGCCGGGGCGATTAGCCCCGGCCTTGGTCGTGAATGGCATCGGTCTACCCGCAGCGCATGGAGTCAGGGGGGCATGCCGGAAGTGCCCTCTGCGCTTTTTTCAAAGCACGGAGCATGCCACCCGAAACCGATGCCGCGCCGGGATTCTGTGTCATGGGCTAACTGCTTCTAAACCGGGGGGTTAACGGGCTGCCGAAGATGGAGCGATCGCGCGGGCGCACCCGCGCGATGGGAAACGTGGTCCATTAGCTTGGAGAAAATTTTGCCTATACATGGGACGGGCAGGACATCCGACGGTCAATCGAATGCGTCGGGGGGCGGCTGGATCCCCAGATCCTTGATTTTGTAAAGGAGGGTCTTGTAGCTGATCTTGAGCAGTTTGGTCGCCTTGCTGCGATTCCAGGCCGTCTTTTCGAGCACGTACGAAATGACTTCCTTCTCGACCTGGTCCATGGCCTTTTTGCGCATCTTTTTGAGGGACAGGGTGGAGAGGTCGGACAACTCCTGGATGTCGAAGAGCCGCGGGGCGCCGGCGCTCGCGGCATCCGGGCGCACGCCGGGCGCTTCCACCGGCTGAGCCGTCCCTCCGAGCATGCCGTTGATGTTTTCCTCGGCGTCGCCCAGGATCATGAGCCGCTTCAGCATGTTCTGGAGCTCGCGGACGTTGCCGGGCCAACCGTAGGCGCACAGCCGGTCGATGGTCTTCTGTCGGGGCGCTTTCAAGTCCTTGGTATTGTATTCGGCCTTGTACTTGTGAATGTAATAGTCGATGAGGTACGGGATGTCTTCGGGCCGGTTGCGCAGCGGCTCGACGAAAATCTTGATGGCGCTCAACCGGAAATACAGGTCCTCCCGGAATTTTCCCGCGGTGAGACTCTTCTCGAGATCGTGGTTGGTCGCAGCGATCACCCAGGCGTCGGTCCGCACGGCTTTTTCGGACCCGAGCGGGGTGAAGTCTCCCCCCTGCAGCACGTGCAGCAGCTTGGACTGCAACGGCAGGGTCATGTCACCGATTTCATCCAGAAACAACACCCCGCCGTTGGCCTGCTCGAACTTTCCGCGACGGCGTTTTTCCGCGCCGGTGAAGGCGCCCTGCTCGTAGCCGAACATCTCGCTCTCCAGCAGAGTGTCGGGGAGCGCGGCGCAGTTCACCTTGACAAAGGGTTTCCCCACCCGGTCCGACTTCTGGTAGAGGCTCTGAACCACGAGTTCCTTACCGACGCCGGTTTCGCCGCAGACTACGATGTTCAGGCCGGTTTCGGCCACCCGCTCGATGAGTTCCCGAATGCGGCAGATGTTCTTGCTTACACCGACCAACTCGTTTTCCATGGAACCTCGGGCTTCCTTCGCTGATGCAGACCGGGTAATGAGTGTGGGAATAAAATTACATACAGTTTACCGGCCAAAGTCGGTTTTGACAATAGAAATGTAGTCGCTAGCCCCCAGTCGAGGGCAGACTGGGCATGCGCCGCGCCCCGTCGGGCCGACCGCTTCCCTTGACTTTTGAGGATAATCATGGATTAATTATTTAAGTTAGTTGCAAAAATGAAAAGCGCCGGAGGCGGAACCCGCCCGGGGATCCGCTCCGGCATCTGAGTGGACCGGGCAAATGCGGAGAGCCCCTCCGGGGGGCCGCTTTTCTGCATGTCAGCATGATCGGGGAGAACGCCTTGGGCAAACCGGATGAACTGTCATCGACCGAAAGGCTGTTGGAACTGATCCGAAACGAGCAGCCGGAGGGTCCCGAACCAATTGCGGCCAAGACACCCGGCAGCCGGCTGAAGACGTTCCTCGCTGATTCTCTGCCCCTCACGCGCCAGGGCGCATCGGTGGGCGTGGACCTGGGGCACGATGAACTGAAGCTGGTCAAGGTCAACCGGGTCTCCGATCGCAAGGTGGATCTGCTCGATTTCTCGCGGGTCGAGCTCAACCCGGAAATCCCCCGGGACCACCCGAACTTCCCCCAATTCCTGAGGTCGACGCTGCTCAAGTTCTGCGGCACCGACAAGGTGGCCGAACTCTGGGGCACCATCCCGTCCGCGCGGGTGGAAAACCGCTACCTCAAGATACCGAAGGTCCCCCAGAAGCAGATCGCCAACTCCGTCTTCTGGACCTATCAGAAACACTCGGCCTTCGACGACAAGGAAACCATCTTCGACTACGAGGTGCTCGGGGAGGCCGAGGAAGGCGGCGTCAAGAAAATCGCCGTCATGGCCTACACCGCCCCCCGCCAGGAAGTCGAGGGGCTCCGCGACCTGTTTGCGCGGGCAGGTTTCCCGCTGAAGGGCATTTCCATCGTCCCCTTCGCCTTCCAGACCCTGCTGCGCTCGGGCCGCATCCGGAGCCACGGCGCAGCGATCTCCAGCCTCTACATCGGGCGCGACTGGTCCCGCATCGACATCTTCATGAACGACAGCCTGGTGCTCTCGCGCGGCATCAAGGCCGGCATCCGCACCATGATCGAGGCGCTGCAGCGCGAGATCGAGGGGAGTTGGTTCGAGCTTTCGCTCGCCAAGTCGCCCACCTCCGACCAGAACCGGATCCGGGCCATAAAAATGCGGCTCAAGCAGGAGCTGGAAACCGCCCAGAATCACTTCTTCGGGCCCATCCACTCCTCCGCGCCCGCCGCGGACAAGGCCCCGGCCGTCAAGGACGAGCGGATCTTCCAGATGATCCTCCCCGCTCTGGAGCGGCTGGTCCGGCAGATGGAGCGCACCATTCGTCACTTCGCGCTCAACTTCGACAACGCCCGCGTCGAGAAGATTTACGTTTCCAGCGGCATTCAGCCCCACCCGCACATCCTCGACTACATCGGCGACGAACTCGGGACTGCCGATCGAGGTGCTCAACCCGTTCACCCCGGGGACCGGCTTCGAGACCGAGCTCACGGTGCCCGAGTCCCTGGCCGAACAGAGCGCGTACGCGCCCGCCATGGGGATGGCCCTGTCCACCAACGCCATCACCCCCAATTTTCTTTACACCCACAAGGACAAGAGCGGGGCCACACACACGCGGCAGATCAACCGCGCGGTGTTTGCCTGTTTCATGGCCGTTCTGTGCGGCTGCGCAGGCTATGCGTTCTGGCAGGAGCAGCAGATCCGGGAAAAGGACATCCGCAAGCTCAACCTTCAGAACCAACTCGCCGCATTCGATGTCCGCGTAGACCGGAATCTCATCCTGAAGCTGGTCGACCAGATCCGGACCCAGAATCAGAGCCTGCAGGGCATGGGCAGCAATCTGCTCGGGGTCGCGCTGCTGGGCGAAGTCGCCAACACGGTGCCGCCCAACATCCGGCTGCTGAGCGTCAACGCGCGGCTGAGCCCGGCCAAGCCGGCGGGCGGCAAGCCCGAGCCGGCCAAGAAGGTGCTGGTCATCGACGGGGTGGTGTTCGGTGAGCGTGCCACCCTGGAAGCCGATCTGGCAGGTTTTCTGATGACGCTCAGGACCTCCCCCCTGTTCAAGCAGCCGGTCATCAGCAAGAAGTCGGTCGACATGATGGACAACCGACCCGTCATGCGCTTCACCGCTCAGATGGACGTAGGGTAGGCCTTATGAAGAAGGGCAAGCTCGGCCCCGTCGTTCCGACCCAGAGCCTGGTCCTCTTCGCGTTGTGCGGGGCCGGGGTCCTCGGGTTCCTGCTGCTGGTCATCGTCCCGGCCGATCGGGCGTCGGCCGAGCTCGACCGGGACATCGCCGCGTTGACCGCCCGGGTCGAGGAGCAGAAAGTCCTCTCGCCCGTTTTCAAAAACCTGTTCGAGAAAGCGCGGTCACCGCTGAAGGGCGGCGCCGTCGCGCCGGCCCGCACGAAGCTCAGCCGACCCGACATCGCCGCGCTGCCCAAGCGCTTTCAGGACATGGCCGCCGCGCACCGGCTGGGGGTGCGCGAAGTCGTGCCGGACATCAACACGCTGACGGACTCGTCCGGACGGCTGTCGATGAAGATCAATGCGCAGGGGCAGTTCGCCGACCTGCGCGGGTTTCTGCTCGATGTCGGGGCCCTGCCGTTCTTCGACGGCATCGAGGAAATGGACATCCGCGGGATCGAGGGCGGCGGGGAAGAGGTCATGCTAAAGGTCTGGCTGGCCCGCGAGTGACCCTCCCGACGGTGATCGATCGGGACGGCATAACAGGCATTTCACGTCGGTGTGGGGTATGACAAACCGGGAAAAGATCATCGTCGGGGCCATGGTCCTCACGGTCGGGTACGGCGCGATCGAGCTGCTGCTGCCGCGCAACAAGGCCGGCGGCACGCTGACGACCACCGTGGCCGAAGGCGTCAACGCGTTCATCGCCAAGGTGGCCGACACGATCAAGTCGGCCTCCTCCGAGTCGAGCGCCCTGATCGTCCAGAAAGCCGAAGCCGCCTGGAAGCAGGACCCTTTTCTCGAAATCCGCAAGCCCCAGGCGCCGCGGCCCGAGACGACGGGCCCGAAAGACGGGGGCCGCCTGCCGGGGAACTTCGTCTACAGCGGCTTCATCGAAATCGGGGCCAAGCGGATGGCCATCATCAACGGCATGGAGTACGAAGCCGGGGACACCGTTGCCCCCGGCGGCTTCACCGTGAAATCCGTTCTGCCGACCAAGGTGGTCATGGGCTCGCCCCAACGGGACGGCGCCCAGATCGAACTGCCGCTGAAGGAAATCGAATAGGACAAGCCGGCCATGATACGACTGCCCAAAGCTCCGCTCGCATGCGCTCTTGCCCTGCTGCTGGTGTCAGGATGTGCCCAGCCGCAGAAGACCGAAACGGCCGACCCGTTCATGGACAAGTGGAAGGCCAAGGCCCAGGAGTCCAAGGGCGCTTCGCCGGCGCCCTCGACCGCGCCGCGGGACGTGGTGAAGGAGACCGCCGCTCGCCCGGTGGACGTTCGGCAGGACGTGGAAAAACCGCTGCCGGTCAAGCGGGTGAGCCTCAAAATGAGCAACGTCGACGTCTCGGTGCTCCTGCGTGCGCTCGCCCGGGCGGCCGACGTGAACATCATCCTCAACGAACGCGTGACCGGGCGGTCCAACATCAACATCACCCAGGCCCCGTGGGACCAGGTGTTCCTCGGGATCCTGCGCACCCACAACCTGACCTACGCCTGGCAGGGGGACATCATCCGCATCATGACCGCCGACGACCTTGAGGAGGACCTGCGGCGCGAAACCCGCAAGCGCGATCTCCTGACGGCCGAATCGCCTGTCACCCGCATCGTCCCCATCAAGTTCTCCGAGGCGACCAAGCTGCAGGAAACCGCCAAGGCGCTGCTGACCACCGACAGGTCCAGCAAAGCGATCGGCGCAGTGCTCGTCGACCAGCACACCAACTCGCTCGTCGTCAACGCTCTGCCCAAGGACATCAACGCGATCCTGGCGGTCATCGACAAGCTCGACAAGCCCACGCCCCAGGTCCTGATCGAAGCCTTCATCGTGGAGGCCAACAAGGACGTGGCGCGCGACCTCGGCGTGCAGTGGGGCGGCGCCTACCAGATCAGCGGCGGCGACCGCCGCGGCTTCGTCACCGGCCGCGACCGCAGCACGACGACCGGCACGGGGACGGGAACCGGGACCACGACCAATTCGGACATCGGCAGCCGGATCGACCCGTCCACGGGCAACATCGTCAACCTGCCGGTCGAGGCCGCCGCGGCCAGCAGCATCGGCTTCCTCTACCAGAACGTGGGCAAGTTCCTGCTGTCCGCCCAGCTGACGGCCCTCCAGCAGGAGGGCAAGCTCAACATCCTCTCGAGCCCGTCGATCACGACCCTCGACAACCTGACCGCGATGATCGAGAGCGGCCGCGACGTGCCGTTCCAGACCGTGGAGGACGGCGAGGTCAACATCGAGTACAAGAAGGCGGTGCTCAGCCTCAAAGTCACCCCGCACGTCATCGACTCCCAGACGCTGAAGCTCGCGGTCAAGGTCAACAAGGACGAGGTCGACTTCTCCCAGTCCGGTGCTGGGCAACCCGACCATCATCACCAAGCAGGCGGAGACCAACGTGATCCAGGTCGACGGCCAGACCCTGGTGATCGGCGGGCTGAACAAGGAAACCACCACCGACGATCGAACCGGGACGCCCGGCCTGATGGACGTGCCCGGGCTGAACTGGCTGTTCAAGCGGGACGGCAAGAGCAGCGCCAAGGAGGACTTGCTGATCTTCATCACGCCGACGATCCTCAAGCCGCAGGGATCGCCCTCGGGCGGATGATGGCGCCCGATGCCCCAACCGCGTCGCCGGATACCGCTCGGACCTGCCGCCTCGCGCGGGTCCCCGATTCGCATCCCCCCTGTCGGGGCCGGCCGGGAACGTCGGATAGGTGTTAGGAAGCCTCCCCCATGGATTATTTCTCGATACTCAATCTGAACCGGGAGCCGTTCTCCAACTCGCCCGACCCCGATTACTTTTACCACTCGAGCCAGCACCTCGACTGCCTTCAAAAGCTTGAGCTCTCGCTGCACCTGCGCCGCGGTCTGAACGTCATCATCGGCGACGTCGGCACCGGCAAGACCACGCTCTGCCGCCAGATCATCCGCCGCTTCGCCAACCGCAAGGACATGGAGACCCACCTGGTCCTGGACCCCCTGTTCAAGGACCCGGCGGATTTCCTGGCTGCGACCGCCAAGCTGCTCAGCGGCCGGAAGCTGCCGGAGGGCACCACCGACTGGCAGGCCAAGGAGTTCATCAAGCACACCCTGTTCCGCAAGGGCGTCGACCAGAAGCGGACGACCATCCTGATCATCGACGAGGGGCAGAAAATCCCGGTGTTCTGCCTCGAGCTGCTGCGGGAGTTCCTGAACTACGAGACCAACGACTACAAACTGCTGCAGATCGTGATCTTCGCGCAGAAGGAGTTCGAGGGGGTCGTCCGCAGCCACCCCAACTTCGGCGACCGCATCAACCTCTACCACCACCTCAAACCGCTCAGCCTGCGCGACACGCGCCTGATGATCAAGTTCCGGCTGGAGAAATCCAGCTCCGCGCCCCAGAAGCTGGACCTCTTCACCCTTCCGGGGCTGATCGCCGTGCATCGCACCACCGGCGGCTACCCGCGCAAGATCATCAACCTGTGCCACCAGTGCATCCTGGCCATGATCATCCAGAACCGGTCCAAGGTCGGCTACTGGCTGGTGCGGCGCAGCGCCACGCGGGTCTTTCCCGCGACGGGTGTCGCAACTCGTCGGCGGCCGGCGCTGGCGCTGGGTGCGGTCGCGGCGCTCGCCGGGCTCCTGATCTGGGCGACGGCAACGGGTGTCGTCCCGCTCCCGGACTGGAGCGGCCTGGGGTCCCGCGCGACCGCGCCGGTGACCGCGGTGGTCGAAAAGCGCATCGAGGTGCCGCCGGCACCCGCGGAGCCTCTACCGCCTGTGGCCCAGGCAGCCCCGGCGCCCTCCCCGGACTCAGCGCCGGCGCCTGCGGTCCCGGCCGAAACTGCGCCCACGCCGGCCGCGTCCGTCAAGCCGGCCGTCGCGACGCCCGCACCCGCCCCGGCCGCAGCCCCGGTCGCGGACGCGCCGCCGGCGCCTGCCTTGCCGGCGATCAGGGCGGCCCGGACGCCCGAGATGCTCGGCGCGCTGACCCTGCGACGCCACGAGACGATTTCCGGCCTGATCCAGCGGATCTACGGCAACTACTCGGCCCGCAACTTCCGGTCGATCATTCTCGCCAACCCGCAGATCGACGACCCGGACCGGGTCGAGGCCGGGCAGATCATCCAGATCCCCGCCATCCCCGCCGCCGCGAAACCTCCCGGTGGCCGTAACTTCTGGTGGGTGCGGGTCGCGGAAAAGGCATCCCTGCAGGAGGCGTTCGACTTTCTGCGCGGATACCCCGAGTCGGCTCCCGCCGCCAGGATGGTCCCGTACTGGAGCCCGAAGTCAGGCCAGCGTTTCGCCCTGCTCCTGAAGCAGACCTTCAGCGACGCGGAAGCCGCGCGGCTGCAGCTGAAGCTGCTCCCGCCGGCCCTGTCCGCCGGCGGCGAGGTGATGAGCGCGTGGGCCGAGCAGACCGTGTTTTATGCCGACCCCTGGTACGGCATCAAATAAAAAATCGTGTTAAGTGTTAAGTTTTAGGTTTTAGGTGATAAGGGTTAAGCTTTGGGAGAGAGGCTGGTTTCTTAACACTTAAAACTGAACACTTAAAACCTTCTTTTCCGGGAGATTCGTTGTGATCGCACGCAAAAAGCTGGGCGAGATTCTGGTCGAGGGGGGGCTCCTGAGCCAGAAGCAACTCGAGCAGGCCCTCCCCTTCCAAAAGAAAAGCAACCTCAAGCTGGGGCAGTTCCTGGTGCGCGAGGGCATCGTCAGCGAGTCCCAGATCGTCGACCTGGTGTCGAACCAGCTCAAGCTCGAGAAGTACCGCCCGGACAAGCACACCATCGACATGGAGCTCGCCAAGCAGATCCCGGCCGACATCGCCCACAAGTACGCCGTGGCCCCGTTGAACAAGAGCGGGATGCTCCTCACGGTCGCGATGATGGACCCCCTCGACATCAACGCCCTGGACGCGACCGAAGTCTACACGAACTGCGAGGTGGAGGCCGTCATCTGCACCGAGCAGCAGCTCAACCAGCTCCACACCACGCTTTACGGCACCTACGCCGGCATCGGCGGCGTGCTCGAGGATCTGGAAGACGTCCAGATCGACAAGGCCCCGGAAAAAACCGCCAACCTGGAAGACGTCGAGGTCAGCTCGCTGCAGGGCATGGCGCAGGAGGCGCCGGTCGTGCGCCTGGTCAATTCGATACTTTCCCAGGGAGTCCGGGAGGGAGCGAGCGACATCCACGTCAGTCCCGAAAAAGACCACGTCCAGATCCGCTTCCGGGTGGACGGCAAGCTGCACGAGGTGCCGGCCCCGCCCAAGTCCATGTTCCTGCCCATCATCTCGCGGCTGAAGATCCTGGCCAACATGGACATCGCGCTCTCGCGCGTCCCGCAGGACGGGCGCTTCACCGTCAAGATGAAGAACAAGGACATCAACATCCGCGCCTCCACCATCCCGTCCATTCACGGCGAGAACCTGGTTCTGCGGCTGCTCGACACGAGCAGCAGCATCTATTCGCTCGAGCTGCTCGGGATGAACGAGCGCGACCGGCAGCGCCTCGAAGCCGAGATCCACAAACCCTACGGCATGATCCTGAGCACCGGCCCGACGGGCAGCGGCAAGAGCACGGCGCTCTACTCGATCCTCAAGAAGGTCAACCAGCCCGACATCAACATCATCACGGTCGAAGACCCGGTGGAGTACCGCATCGACAAGATCCGCCAGGTGCAGCTCAACCGCAAGGCCGGAATGACCTTCGCCAGCGGGCTGCGCTCCATCCTGCGCCAGGATCCCGACGTCATCATGGTCGGCGAGATCCGCGACTCCGAAACGGCCGGCATCGCCGTGCAGGCGGCGCTCACCGGGCACCGCGTGCTGAGCACGCTGCACACCAACGACGCGGCCGGGGCCATGACGCGGCTGATGGACATGAGCATCGAGCCCTTCCTGGTGTCCTCGGTCGTGCTGGTGTCGTTCGCCCAGCGTCTGGTCCGCAAGGTCTGCCCCCACTGCCGCACCGCGCATATCCCCTCGGAGGAGGCACGCCGTTACTGGCACCTGGACGGCATCGACGTGAGCGGCTTCATCGTCGGGCAGGGGTGCTTCAACTGCATGCACACGGGCTACAAGGGGCGCACCGGCGTGTACGAGGTGCTCGTCATCGACGCCATGATCCAGGACATGATCCTGAAGCGCCGGTCCGCGCACGAGATCAACCGGGCCGCCATCGATGCCGGCACCTTCACGACCCTCAGGGACAACGCGCTCGAGAAGGTGGTGCAGGGGATCACGAGCCTCGAAGAAGCCGCATCCGCCGTGCTCATGTAGACGAGGGACCGCATGCCCAAGTTCAGCTACCAGGCCATCACCGAAACCGGGGCCGCCGCCAAGGGGGAGATCGAAGCCGAGTCCGTCGCGGCCGCCTCCAGCCAGCTGGCCGCGCGCGGCTACATCCCGACCCAGGTCCGGGAGAACCGCGGCCGATCGCAGTCCGGCTCGGGCGCGGGCATTTCCCTGTTTTCCGGCATCGGCACGCCCGAGCTGATCCTGTTCACCAAGCAGTTCAAGACCCTGATCCGCTCCGGGGTCCCGATGCTGACCATCCTGCAGGTGCTCGAGGACCAGACCGAGAACAAGCGGCTGCGCCCCGTGCTGGGGCGCATTCACCAGGACATCCGCGATGGCGCGAGCCTGCACGACGCGTTTCGGCGGCACCCGAACGTGTTTTCCCCGCTCTACTGCAGCATGCTCAAGGCGGGCGAATCGGCCGGGGCGCTGCCCGAAATCCTCGACCGTCTGGTCTACGTCATCGAGCACGAGCACAAGGTCAAGTCCGACGTGAAGTCGGCCATGACCTACCCGATCATCGTCCTCGCGTTCCTGGGGATCGCGTTCTTCATCCTGCTGATCGGGGTCGTCCCCAAGTTCGTCAACGTTTTCAAGAACGCCGGCCTGCAGCTGCCCTGGCCCACCCAGATCTGTCTGGCCCTCTACCAGTTCATCTCGCAATACTGGTACGTGCTGGCGCTGCTGACGGTCGCCGGGGGGTCGGGTCTGTTCTTTTACGGTCGCACCGAGCAGGGGCGCTTCGTGCGCGACACGCTGCTGCTCAAGCTGCCGCTGGTCGGCAAGCTTCTGCAGAAGTCCGCCCTTTCGCGCTTTGCAAGCATTTTTTCCATCCTGCAGAGCAGCGGCGTCGACATCCTGGACGCCATGGACATCCTCGCGGACACCATCGGCAACGACGCCATCTCCCGGCAGTTGCAGGGCATCAAGGACCGCCTGCGGGAGGGTCGCGGCATTTCCGGGCCGCTGCGCCAGGCGTCGTATTTCACCCCCATGCTGATCAACATGATCGCCGTCGGCGAGGAGTCGGGCAACCTCGACACCCTCCTGCGGGACGTCGCCACGCACTACGACACCGAGGTCGAGTACGCCACCAAGAAGCTGTCCGACGCGCTCGCCCCGATCCTGACCATCAGCCTGGCGGCCGTGGTCGGTTTCTTCGCCCTGGCGATTTTCCTGCCCATGTGGGACCTGTCGCTCAAGGTGAAATAAGGTTTTCAGGATGGCGGAAAACAAGCATCGGGCCGTCAGCCAAGGCGCGCGGCCTTTTGGAAAGCGCAGCATATGTCGGGAATATGTGAGCATTTACAAAAGGCCGCGCAACGCCGGATCACGGCCTGAGGCGCCGTTTTGCAAATGAAACAGTTTCGATTCCACATCAGCCTCTACATCATCATCCCCTTCATCTTTGCGGGGTTCAGCATATTCTCGGCGCTGCTCGCCTATCGCCTGACCAAGTACGGGATCGAAAACAAGGCCGACCCGGCCACCTGGGTGTTCTGGCTGATCATCTGCCTCAGCATCCTGGCCTTCGCCGCCGGGTTCGGCGTGGTGCGCTTCATCCTGCGTCCGGTGGAGCAGTTCGTCGAGAAGGCGAGCAAGCTGCCGGCCTTCAGCCGGGCCCCTGCCCCGAAATCGCGCAAGGACTGGTCCGTCGACAAAATGGAGCAGTTCACGAGCGTCTTCGACCAGGTCGCCTCGGTCCTGAGCCGCATCGAGGCGCGGCACTTCTTCCCCGAGATGATCGGCGAGAGCATCGCCATGCGCGGGCTGCAGAGCCTGATCATGAAGGTCGCGCCCACGGACTCCACCGTTCTGCTGCTGGGGGAGAGCGGGACCGGCAAAGAACTCGTGGCGACCAGCATTTACGAGCACAGCCTGCGCAAGGAGAAGGCCTTCGTCAAGCTGAACTGTGCCGCGATCCCGGAGGAGCTTTTGGAAAGCGAGCTGTTCGGGCACGAGAAGGGCGCGTTCACGGGCGCCACCGCCTTCAAGCCCGGGAAGTTCGACATGGCGCACCAGGGCACGATCTTCATGGACGAGATCGGCGACATGCCGATGACGCTGCAGGCCAAGATCCTCCGGGTGCTCCAGGAAAAGGAGTTCTATCGCGTCGGCGGCAGCCAGACGATCAAGGTGGACGTGCGCGTCATCGCGTCGACCAACAAGAACCTGGAAAAAATGGTGCAGGAGGGGACGTTCCGCGAGGACCTGTTCTACCGCCTGAACGTGTTCACGCTGCACCTGCCGCCGCTGCGCGAGCGCAGGGAGGACATCCCGGCGCTGGTGGACGCCTTCCTGAAAGGCCTGCCCAAGCCCGTGGACATCTCCTCGCTCGCCCTCCAGATGCTGATGACGCACGCCTGGCCCGGCAACATACGGGAGTTGAAGAACGTGATCGAAAGCGCGGCCGTCATCGCTGAAGGGGGATATATCGAACCGGCTCAGCTGCCGTCCAAGATCACCGGCCTGTTCAGCCAATGGGGGCGGACGGACATCAAGCTGCCGTCGAACCTCTCCCTCGACGAACGGCTGATGGAGGTCGAGCGCGGCCTGATCATCGAAGCGCTGTCCAAGACCGGCGGGGTGCAGTCCCGCGCCACGGAGCTGCTTGGGATCAACCAGAGAAGCCTGTGGCACCGCATCAAGAAGCTGCACATCGATGTGAAAAGCTTGAAAAATCACGAAAATTGACGAGCTCGGCCGTAAAGCTCATCAATTTTTGGAGAAAAGCGCGCAACGGCAGGAAACCGCCCGCATTGCCTGAAAAAACATAACACGCTGCAATAACTAAAAATAGCTGCTTGCAAGATGCCTAAATTTAACAGGTGGCATGCAACCTGCTTTCATTTGAGTTCCAGACAACTCGAGGATCTAAATACTACTTTGGGGGGAGGACTTATGAAAAAGAGGCCATTCTGAAGAGCCAGGAGGGTTTCACCCTGGTCGAGATAATCGCCGTGCTGATCATCCTCGGCATTCTGGCGGCCGTGGCGGTACCGCGGTACATCGACCTCGAAGCCAACGCCAAGTCGCGGGCCATCGATGCGGCGGTTTCGGAACTGAACGGGCGCGAAAGCCTGGTGTGGGCCGATGTGAAAATCAGTGCCAGCGGCTGGACACTGATCACCGACACTGGAGTTTTCACCAGAATGACGACCACCGGCATCTCCGCTGCAGCCCGATCTGGGCAGGGACTACAGCTTCAGCACGCTCGCAGCGACCGGCGGAACGCTGTCGTTCAAGCAGGCGGTGCCGAAGTCACCTTGAGAGGACCCCGTCAACAGACACAGCGCCCGGAACGCTGGAGAGCGCAGTAACCCGGACCGTTGGCCATGTCGATGGCACGTCAACAGGCTGATGACTTATGAAATCGAGATTTGAAGAGCTGATACCCGGGCCGGCACGGTTCGCATGGCGACGAGAGCGGCTTCACCCTGATCGAACTGATATCGACCCTGGTGATCATCAGCGTCTTGGCCGCCATGCTGATCCCGCGGTACATCGACGCGGAGACGTCATCGAAAATGCGCGGGCTGGACATGGGGGTCGCTGAAATGAACGGCCGCGAAACGCTCACGTGGGCCATGGTCAAGCTGTCGGATTCCGGATACCTGAACGACACCCAGCTTTGGAATCGATTGAGCGTGGACCCCGGTACCAACATAGGTGCCGATTACGATTGGCCGACGCCCGCGTGGCATCAGGCGGTGGCGCCCTGAGGTTCAAAAGGGAGGTTCAGGCCACTCTCATACGAACCCCCTCCAAAACCGACGCGCCCGGCAAATGGCAGCGCTGACCTGACGCGAATAAAGTCTCAGGAGGCGGCGGAAACGCCGCCTTCTTTTTTTGGTGCTTGCCCGTCTCGGCTGCACGCGTTACTTTGCACGTCAGCGTTGAAGCGTCTTGTACCCATAAGGACCGTGCCATGAAACTCGCCGTCAGCGGCAAAGGAGGCGTTGGGAAGACGACCTTCGCAGCTCTTCTGATTCGGACCCTCAGCGACCAGGGCAAAAAAGTGCTGGCCATCGACGCGGACCCGGACGCCAACCTGGCGGCCGGTCTCGGCATTGCCGGCGCGGACCGCATCGTCCCCATCGCCGAGATGAAAGAGATGATCTTCGAGCGGACCGGGGCGCAGCCCGGGACCATCGGCGGCTATTTCAAGCTCAACCCCCAGGTCGACGACCTGCCCGACGCGCTTTCGGCCAAGCTCGACAACATCAAGCTCATGCGCCTGGGCGGCATCAAAAAGGGGGGCTCCGGCTGCATCTGCCCGGAGAGCAGCCTGCTGCGGGCGCTCGTCATGCACATCGTCCTGCGGCGGGACGAGGTGGTCGTGATGGACATGGAAGCCGGCATCGAGCACCTCGGCCGCTCGACCGCCAAGGCGGTGGACCGGCTCATCGTGGTCGTGGAACCCGGCCGCCGCAGCATCGACACGGCCGAGCACATTCGCCGGCTGGCCGCCCAGATCTCGCTCCGCCACCTCGCCGTCGTCGGCAACAAGATCCGCAGTGCTGCGGACCGGGAGTTCCTCCAGGCCAACCTCCCCGACTTCGAATTCCTGGGCTTCCTGCCGCACGACGACGCCCTGATCGAGGCCGACGTGAAGGGGATTTCGCCCTACGACGTCGACTCGCCTGCCAAGGCCTGCGTGCGGGAGATGATCGAGAAGATTGGAGTGCCTAAAGTGCCTAAAGTGAGCTAAAGTGCCTAAAATTGAAAAGGAAGCTCCGAATCGATCGCCTTCCTCAATTTTAGTCACTTTAGGCACTTATAAATTTTAGGCACTCGCCTCTCATGCCCCGTCCTCGCCACTACCCCTCGCGCCAGCAGACCCGACCGGCTGCGCCGGAGAAGTTCGTGCCGGCTGCGGACCCGAGCCTCCGACGCGTGTTCGCGAAAATCGGCGTCCCTGAATCCCGTCCGTTCGCCCCGGACCCTTTCCAGCTGGAGGCCCTCGCGGCCATCGGCCGCTCCGATTGCCTGGTCACCGCGCCGACCGGTTCCGGCAAGACGTGGATCGCCGAGCAGGCGATCGCCCGCATCCTCGCAGACGGCGGACGCGCGTGGTACGCCTGCCCCCTCAAAGCCCTGAGCAACGCCAAACACGCCGAGTTCGGCCGCCGGTTCGGCCCCGAGCAGGTCGGCATCCTCACGGGCGACCGCAAGGAGAACCCGGAGGCGCCTGTGCTCGTCGGCACCACCGAAATCCTCCGCAACCAGCTCTACGACGCCATGCACCTCGGGGAGTCGCTGCGTTCCGACTTCGTCATCCTGGACGAGGCCCATTTCCTGGGGGATGCCGAGCGCGGGGTCGTCTGGGAGGAGGTCATGATCTACCTGCCGGCCCGCATCCCGCTGCTGCTGCTCTCGGCCACGATCGGCAACGCGGGCCGGATCGCGGGCTGGCTCGAGTCGATCCGCGGGCGCCCGTGCGCGGTCGTCGAGGAGACCCGTCGACCGGTGCCGCTCTTCCCGCTCTTCCTGCGCCCGGGGGGCACGCTGCTGCCGCTGACCGAAGCCGAGCGCGGTGGAACGGGTGTGCGTCCGAGCCGGAAGGTAGCTGAATTCCTCGGCCGCAACGCCCGGTCTTCCTTCCGCGGCCCCAAGCTGCCGCCCTTCGGCCGCATCCTGGAGCTGCTCCGGGACCACAACCTGCTGCCGGCCATTTTCTTCCTCAAATCCAGGGCGGACTGCGACGCGGCCCTGGACATCTGCCGCGGCGAGCGCGCGCTCGACCCCGCCCGGGGCCGCCTGATCCGGGCGCGGCTGGACGAGGCCTCCACGCAAACGCCGCGCATGGCGCAACACCGCCAGCTCTGGCATCTCGAACACTTAGGCGTGGGCGCGCACCACGCCGGGCAGCTGCCCGCGTGGAAGATCCTGCTGGAACAGCTGATGACCGCGGGCCTGCTGGAAGCGGTGTTCGCCACCACGACCGTCGCGGCGGGAGTCAATTTCCCGGCGCGCACCATCGCCCTGCTCAACTCCGACCGGTTCAACGGCACGGCCTTCCTGCCGCTGGACGCCACCGAGTTCCACCAGATGACCGGGCGCGCCGGGCGCCGCGGCATGGACAAGATCGGCTTTGCCCTGACCATCCCCGGCCGGTACATGGACGTCCGCCACATCTGCCGCCTGCTGGGCTCGCCGGCCACGGACGTCCGGAGCCAGATCCGGATCAACTTCTCGATGACGCTCAACCTCCTGCTCTCGCACGGCCCCGAGCAGGTGCGGGACCTGCTGCGGCAGTCGTTTGCGACCTACCTGCTCCGTGCGAAGCGCGCGCAGCGCGGCCGGCCGCCGTCGGAGCACGTGCACCTGTGGGACGATTTTACGCGCCACGTGGAGTTCCTGCGACTCAAGGGGTACGTCGACGGGGACGGGCGGTTGACCGCGGAGGGGACGTGGGCGTCGCGCCTGCGGGTGGATCAGCCCGTGGTGATCGCGGAAGGGTTCCGGCACGGGCTCTTCCCGGTCGACCAGCCGGCGCTCCTGGCCGCCGTCATCGCCGTCTTCGTCAACGAGCGGGAGGCCGACGAGCATGTCGACCGCCGGTTCCTGCCCGCCGTCCTCCTGAAAAGCTACCAGCGCGCGGCGCAGCACCTCATGCCCCTGCAGCAGGAGATGTTCGACTGGGGATTCGAAGTCCGGAGGCTCTACCTGCGACCGGCAGCCGCCATCTTCGCCTGGGCGAACGGTAGCGCGTGGGAGGACGCCGTCGCCATCTCGGAGGTGGAGGAAGGGAACTTTGCGATGCTGGTATTGAGGACTGTCGACAACCTGCGGCACGTGCGGTCGCTCGCGGAGGTGTTCCCCGGGGCAGCGGCGTCCGCGGCCCGGGCGATCGAGCTGCTGCTGCGGGACCCGGTGGTGTAAGAAGCTGAGTGCCTAAAGTGACTAAAGTGAGCTAAAGTGCCTAAAATTGTGGAATGCTGTCATCTTCAAATTAAGCATTCAGGTGTTTGCAGATTTAGCTTTCCGAATAGCCATCATCCTCAATTTTAGGCACTTTAGGCACTTTCCAATTTTAGGCACTCTGATTGCTCGGATCACGGCCCGCGGCGCCGTTTCCACTCAGCGGTCCAGGATTTCCCGCATCCTGGCCGACAGCTGCTGCATGGTGAACGGCTTCTGGATGAACCCGTCGCAGCCGCGCTCCATGATGTGCGAGGCCTGCCCGTTGATGCTGTATCCGCTGGACAGCAGGACCTTGACCGCGGGGTTGATCTCCTTCAGCCGGTCGAAGGTTTCCCCGCCGCCCATGCCCGGCATGATCATGTCCATCACCACCATGGCGATCTCCGACTGCCGGGCCGTGTAAATCTCCAGGGCCTCCGGGCCGCTCAGGGCCGTGACGACCGTGTACCCGAGCTCCTGCAGCAGGCCGGAGCCCACCTCGAGGATCATCTCCTCGTCGTCGATCAGCAGAACGGTTTCACTGCCCCGCCGCAGGGCCTGGTCCGGGAGCGCGACCGGGTCGACGACCTCGCGCGTCGAGGCCGGCAGGTAGAAGTTGAACGTCGTGCCCTGCCCCGGTTCGCTGTAGACGTTGATGTGCCCGCCGTGGCTCTTGACGATGCCGTAGACCGAAGCGAGCCCGAGCCCCGTGCCGCGCCCCATCTCCTTGGTCGTGAAGAAGGGCTCGAAGATGCGCGGCAGGTCCTCCCGGGCGATCCCCGCGCCCGTGTCGGCGACGGTGACCTTCACGAACGGTCCGGCCTTGACGCTGTAAGGACGGACGTAGCTCTCGTCCAGGGTCAGGTTCTCGGTCGCGAGGTAGAGCTCGCCCCCCTCCGACATGGCCTGCCAGGCGTTGATGTAGAGGTTCAACAGCGCCTGCTCGATCTGCCCCCGATCCACCTCGACCGCCCAGGCGCCTTCGGCCAGCTGCGTCCGGACCCGGATCTCCTTGCGCGTGCGCGCGAACATGGAGGAGGTCTTGTCGATGATGTCGTTGATGTCGCTCGCCTTGACGTTGTACTTCCCGCGCCGGGCAAAGCCCAGCAGCTGGCGCGAGAGCTCCGTCCCGCTCTCGACGTATTTCTCGATGTTCTTGATCTTGTCGCGGCCGGGGTGGTTCGCGTCGAGCCGCATCTCCAGCAGCGAGGCGTTGCCCTGGATGCCCATGAGGATGTTGTTGAAGTCGTGGGCGATGCCGCCCGCGAGCGTCCCGATGGCCTCCATTTTCTGGGCCATTTGAAGCTGGGCCTCGAGTTTCCGTTTCTCGAGGTCCGAGTTGATGCGCTCGGTCACGTCCCGCGCCACGTACCGAAAGCCGGTCGACCGGCCGGCGGTGTCGGTCGTGCGCGAGACCGAGAGCTCCAGCTGCCGGCGCGAGCCGTCGCCCTGCGTCACCGTGTAGTCGTGGATGGTGGCCGACCCGCCGCTTTTTTCGATGTTCTGCAGGATCGGTTCGGCCGCGGCCTCCGATTCCGGAGTCGTGAAGTCCGCGATGTTCATCCGTCGCAGTTCCGGGGCGGGATACCCCAGGATCCGGCCGAACGGGCCGTTGAAAAAGGTCAGCTGGCCGGAAAGGTCGGACTCGAAGACGCCTTCCTCGATGCTTTCGAGGATGACGCGGTATTTCGCCTCGCTTTCGCGCAGGGCCTCGTCGGCCTCGCGTTCCTTGTTGATGGTGTACTGGATGTGGGAGCCGAAGATGGCGAAGAGGCACAGCACCAGCAGGCGCGTCCAGGTGTTGAACATGTCGGGACCGAGCAGGTGCTGGATGAAGTTCGCCTCCGGCGCCAGGAAAAAAAACATGAAGGACTCGCACACCCAGTAGAAGCAGGACAAGGCGATGCCGGCGATCAGGATCGATTTGAGCGTCCGGTCGTGGGAGTTCGTGCGGTCCATCGGCATTCTCTACCTGTGCGGGTTCGGCCAGTCGGGGGCGTTTTTCGCTCGCATGGTTTCGCAAGCACCTCTTATTTAATGAATATTCGATATCCCAAAAAGTGTCAAACGCCCGGACACAGCATTTGCGGGCGTTTTCAGGCAATCGATGATAAATTGTGAAGGAGTGGTTGGTTATTTGTGTTTGGTGTTTGGTGTTGGTGTTGGGTGTTGGGTGTTGGGCGGTGAGGGTCGCGGCACCGGCCGCGATATTTTCGTCCTGCGGGAGCGGCTTTCGGCCGCGACAGGGTTTCGATGACCGACAGACCTTCGTATGCATTCCTGATCGTCGCCGCGGCCGCGGCCGTGACCATCTTCGCCTACGCGGGGGCGCTCAGCGGTCCCTTCGTCTTCGACGACGAACACAACATCCAACGCAACCCGCACATCCGCATCGAGGCCCTCTCGCCGCACGCCCTGTACGCGGCGGCCTTCCAGAGCCCGATCCCGACCCGCCCGGTCGCCAACGTGAGCTTCGCCCTGAATTTTTTCTTCAACGGCTACAACGTGGTCGGCTACCGGCTGATCAACATCGTGGTGCACATCCTGAGCGGGTTCGCGGTCTACGCCTTGGCGGCGGTCACCCTGGGGCTTGCGGGCGGGCTGCGGGACGCGCGCCATGCGCCGTTGATCGCCGCGGCGGCCGCCGCGCTGTGGATGGTCCACCCGCTGCACACGCAGTCGGTCGCCTACATCGTCCAGCGCATGACGAGCCTCGCGACCCTGTTCTTCCTCCTGTCTCTCGTCTGCTATGCGCACGCACGCCTCTGCCCGAGCCCCGGGCGCCGGGCGGCCCTCCTGGCCGGGTGCGCCGCGGCCGGCCTGCTGGCGCTCGGGACGAAGGAAATCGCGGCGACCCTTCCGGTGTGCATCTTCCTCTACGAGTGGTTCTTCTTCCGGGGGGCTGACCCCAAGTGGCTGCGGCGGAACCTCGGCTGGCTTGCGGCCGCCGTGGCCGCGACGGCCGCCTTCGGCCTCCTGTACATGCGCACGAGCGACCCCGTGGCGTATGTCATGCAGGCGTATGCGGCTGAGGGGAGCGCCACTGCGACGCAGCGCCTGCTCACCCAATTCCGCGTGGTGTGTCTCTACATCGGCCTGCTCCTCTGGCCCTCCCCGGCGCGGCTCAACCTCGACCACAGCTTCCCCTTCTCGCACTCGCTGCTCGACCCGCCCGCGACCCTGCTCGCGCTGGCGCTGATCCTGGGGATCCTGGCGGCCGCTCTGCTCCTGGCCCGGCGCGAGCGCCTGGCGGCGTACGCGGTCCTCTGGTTCTTCGGCAACCTGGTGATCGAGTCCTCGTTCATCCGCCTCGAGACCGTCTTTGAGCACCGCACCTACCTGCCCTCGGTGATGCCGGCCATCGCCCTCGCCGGGTGGGGGCTCGGCCGGTTGCGCTGGCGCTGGGCAGCGGTCGCCCTCCCCGTTGCGCTCGCGGTCCTCGGGTCGGCCTGGACCTGGCAGCGCTGCGAAGTCTGGGGGAATGCGGTAGCGCTCTGGGAGGACTGCATCGCGAAATCGCCCGGCAAGGCCCGGCCCTACAACAACCTGGGCGGCACCTACATGCGGCTCGGCCGCCTGCCGGAGGCCATCCCACCCCTGCAGACCGCCGTCGCCATCGCCCCCGCTTACGCGGACGCCTGGTACAACCTCGGCTACGCGCTGATGCGCGCCGGCGACCTGGATGCGGGGATCGCGGCGACCCAACGCCTGCTCGAGATCGAGCCCGAGAACGTCATGGCCTGGAACAATCTGGGAATCGCCTTCCTGCTGCGAGGGGACCCCGCGGGGGCGGTGCAGAGCCTCGAGAAGACCGTACGCCTCAAGCCGGACTACGAGACCGCCTGGAACAACCTGGGGGTCGCCCTGAAGAGCACGGGCGATCTGAACGGGGCCAGGGACAGCTTCGCCCGGGCGATCGCCATCTTCCCCGGATACGCCGAGGCCTACAACAACCTCGGCCTGACGCTGAAGGCAATGGGCGATTGGGTCGGAGCGGCCGAGCAGTTTCAGCAGGCGCTGCGAATCAGCCCCGACTACGAGGCTGCCGCCCAGAACCTCAAAGAGGTTCGAACCCCTTCGGGCGGGTGAGCCCTTCCCCTTTGCCATCCCCTCTCGAAGTTATTTTCCTCGTCGTCCGAGATATCGCAGGATAGCCTTCGCCTGGCTTTCGCCGTCGAGCCCGGCTTCCTCGAGGACCTTCTCGGCCGGACCGCTGCCCAGGAAGTGCCCTGCGCGGAAGGGGTGCAGGGTGGCGGCCCGTCCGCGGGCGGAGCAAACCCAGCGTTCCATGGTGGGCAGGGTGAAGCCGGTGATCCCCATGGCCTCGCGGGCGGCCGAGGCCGGATAGATCGCTTTCCTCTTGGCCGCGGGCAGGAGGTCGAAGAGCTCGGCGCTCGCGACGTAGTAGACGTCCAGCTCGACGCCCTTCTGCCGCAGGATGGGCAGCGCCTGCTCGACGAAGGCATAGCCGGCGTCGCTGCCCTGGAGCACCACGGTGCCCTCGCGTCTGCCCTGCGCGCGCACGAGGGGGTAGACCCCGTTGGCCGCGGCCGTGACCGGCGCGAGACCCAGCGCGGGACGGTCGATCACCTTCTCGGACGGCCGCGTGACGAAGGGCGCGATCACGGCCGGTCGCCGCGCGAGCGCGGCCGAGACCAGGGTCCAGATCTCCTGCGGGTCCCAGGGGGTGAGCGTGATCATCGTCCCCAGCGGAAAATTTCCCTGGAGCAACTGCAGCGCCTGGGGGTCGGCGTGCGTCGGCCCGTCCTCGCCCGTTTTCACGCCGGCGTGGGCGCAGATCAGAATGAAGGGCTTGAAGGGGCCGGCCGCGGTGGCCTGCCGGGCCTGGTTGCCGATCGCGTGCAGGCGCGCGGCCACGTGCCCGAGGGCGGCGATAAAGGCCCCGTAAGAGGACCCCACGCCCACGTGATGCCCGTAGGTGGACAGCCCGGCCAGCAGGCCGCTCATCGCGTCCTCGCAGATACCGCCGGTGGCGAGCAGGCGCGATCCCGGGTTCGTGGCCGCGTTGTACCAGCCTTCGCCGAACCCCTGCGCGATGACGTTCACGCTGGTCGACCCGTACAGGTCGGCGGACGCCGTCAGGAAGGCCCCCCCGCTCGCGCGGTTGTAGTGCTGGAGCACCCTGCCCAGCTCGCCGCGCAGGGTGGCCGCCTGCCCCGCCTTAAGGGTCAGCTCGGCCGGCATATGGTCCCCGCCGCTGCGGGCCAGCTCGAAGACGGCCTCGACCCGCGGCGCCTGCGGCCGCGGCGTGCGGCCGAGCCGGTCGAGGCGCTCTTTGGCCGCCCGAAGCCGGCCGGCCAGCGCGTCCACCATCGGCCGGTTGCGCTCGAGCGCGGAGCGGACCACGGTCAGCGCCTCCCAGAAGCACTCCTCCAACACCTCCGGCGACTTGCCGGCCCGGCAGCGCTGGTTGGCGGCGTCGCAGCACGGGAGCGCGGCCGCGGTCTGCGCCATGAAGGGTTGAACGGCCTGAAAAAACCCGTCCGTGCACAGGCCGTGGCCGGCGCCGTGCGAGGCCTTCCCCTCCACCCCGTACTGCCAGCCCTTGCGGGTGCGGTAGACGATCGCGGTGGGCTGGTCATTGCGGATCGACAGCGCCAGCCGCTGGGCCGCGAGGACCTGCGCGAAATCCATCCCATCCGGGACCAGGACGGCGTTCCAGTCGTGCAGCATCGCGAGCTCGACCGGGGTCCACTGGACGTACTCGCCCGGCACCTCCCCGTCGCGGCAGACGCGGTTGGAGTCGATCGAGGCCTGGTTCCAGTCCACGTGCAGGATCACGTTTCGCAGGCAGGCCGTGCCGGCCATCGCCATGGTCTCGACGACCCGACCGGGCGTCATGCCGCCCTCGCCCTCGACGATGTGCACGCGCGGAGCCGCGCCGCCGTAATAGTCCATGGCGCCGAGGGCGAGGCCGACCGAGGCCGCGACCCCCACCCCGGACGCCCCCGTGGACAGGCGCAGGAACGGGGTGGCCGGCGTGGGGTGGCCGTCCAGCGGCTTGACCCGGAACTCCCGGAACAGCGGCGTCCCGCTCAGCGGGTTGCGACGGAACCCGAGCAGGTCCTCCAGGCGCAGCTGCAGCTTCTCGTTTTTGGGCAACAGCTCGGGGCAGCCGAGGCGCACGATCTCGTTGCGCAGCGCCCACATGGCGTAGAGACCGAGGGTCTTGTGCCCGGCCGCGAACGACACGAGGTCCGCATCCTCGCGGTCCGGGTCGGAGACATCGTACGCCATGCTGTCGAAGAGGATCCCCGACAGCAAGCGTCCGGACGAGATCGATCCTCCGGGGTGCCCGGAGGTGGGCACGTAGTTGAAAAGCATGGCGCACAGCGAGCGGTACGTCAGGTCGAGCTGCTCGAGATGCCCGATGCCCGCGCCGTCGGTCGGCGCCTCGCGTGAAATGTCGACGTAAATGCCCCGGCGGGGCCCAAGCTCGAATCCCATGACTCCCTCCTTATGCGGTCTCGGTGACAGGGCGACGACGCTGAGTCGGTCAGGCCGCGCATCGCTTCAAGGCGCTGCGCATGCGCACGGCCTGTTGCAGGCTTTCCATCCGGTTCAGGACCCGATGCGCTCGCTCAGGAACTGCTTCAGCCGGGCATAGGCGTCGCTGCGCGCGGCCGGGTTCGACCCGACCGTGACGCCCTTGCCCGGGTTGACGCCGTTGGGGACCTCCAGCCGCTGCCGCTGCTGTGCGCTCCCGGGCGCGTCGAACCCGTGGTAGGTGTCCGCGTAGACCGTGATCTCCACCGGCTCGCCCGCGTCCCTGAGCCTGCCCGCCAGGTTCACGCAGGGGCCCGGCGGCGTCCAGTCATCGCTGCCGGCGATGAAGAGCGTGAGCGGCGCCGCGAGAGAATAGCCGGGTTTGACCTGCAGCGAATCGCTGCAGCCGGGGTAGAAGGCCACCCCGGCGCGGAAATAGTCGGCCGCGGTCTTGCGGCCCGCGACCGCGGCCTCCTTCGCGTTGAGACCGGCGAGCACCGCGCTGCCGCCGTGCGACCACCCGAGAACGGCGATGCGGTCCGGCTGGACGTCCTCGCGCCGCTGCAGCCAGGCCAGCGCCCCTAGGGTGTCGGACAGCCGGTTGCGCTGGGTGATCGTGCGCCGGCGGCTCTCGATCGTGCAGATTTCCTCCACGCCGCGCGACCGGAACGAGTCCGGGAAGAGCACGATGTAGCCCTCGGCCACCAGCAGGTCGGCCATGGCCTGGTGGCGCATGGACAAGGCGTCCCGTTTCGACTTGAGAACGCTGTACATGCCCCCGCAGCCGTGCAGTGCGAGGACCGCCGGCAAGCGTCGGTTTCCGGCGTCCGGCGGAGAGAAGACCAGCCCCTGGAGGCGGACCGGTCGGCCGGTGGCGGTATCGATGTCGAGCGAATCGAAGTCGACCCGCTGCCCTGCAATTGACGGCGCTTTCGGCTCCGGCGCCAGGACCGGCGCCGGTTTTACGGCCACCGGGACATCGGCTTTCTGGCAGGCGCCGCCGCCCAGCAGGGCGACGCTCAGCAGAACGACCAGGAGCAACCGCTGCAGCATGTTGCGTCTCTCCTCATTCGAAGGGGCGGGAGGCCTGCGCGCGCTCAAACCCGTGACCACAGCCGCCGCGGCCGCCCTTCAATTTACACTCCGGTTCAGGATACCACACCTTTCGGAACCGTGGTACCGTCGGCAACCCGTGACGGCCCGTGAATGCCGCGGCGGCCGGACGACGTTGAAAATCCGGCGCCGATGCGTACAGTTCGCACGCGGCCGCGGCGCCGGAACCAAGAGTGGCGCCGCAGTCGGACGGTTTGACATGTCGGCATTTTTCGACACCACCATCTCGCAGGTGAGCCCTTATGAACCGCAGACGCTTCTTGAAAACGGCGCTGGCCGCGGCCGCCCTGTCCGCCGCAGACCGCGCGCATAGCGACGCTGCTGCCTCCGCAGCCCAACCGGACGGGGGCTCGGGGAAAATCGATTTTTACTGTCACTTCTCCGCGATGCGGGTCATCGACTATCTCGAGGCGGCCGGCGGCCCGAAGCCCCACGTCTTCCGCAGCCTTTTCGCCAACACCCCCACCCTGATCGACCCCGATCAGCGGCTGCGGCTGATGGACGACTTCGGCATCGCGCGCTCCGTACTGGTGCCGCTTCCCTGGCTGGAGACGGCCCCGGCCGTCCACGCCGACCCTCAAAAGTGCCTGCAGGCCGCGCGCCTGCTGAACGACGACCTGGCCGCGGTCGCCGCCCGCCGCCCGGACCGGTTCACGGCGGTGGCCGTGCTGCCGACGACCACCCCGGAGGTCATGCTGCCCGAGCTGAACCGCTGCGTGAAAGAGCTCCGCATGGCCGGGGGGATGTTCGTCACGGGCCCGACGGTCAAGCGGCCGGACCACGCGGATTACGAGCTTCTGTACGCCGAGGCCGCCCGGCTGGACGTGCCGCTGTGGATCCACCCCTCGCGGCCGCCGTTCTACCCGGACTACACGGACGAAACGGACTCGAAATTCCAGATCTGGCAGGCGCTCTCCTGGCTGCAGGACAGCTCGACGGCCATGGTGCGCATCGTGTTCGCCGGGGTGTACGAACGCCACCCGGCGCTCAAGCTCGTCATCCACCACCACGGCGCCCTGATCCCGCTCTTCGCCCAACGGATGCAGTACGGCTGGGACTATTTCGAGCAGAACACCGGCGTCAAGCAGGCGACGTCCATCTCGCGGCCGTACATCGAGCACTTCCGTAAATTCTACTGCGACACCGCCACGCAGGGCAACGAGCCGAAGCTGCTGGAGATGACGGCGGCGTTCTTCGGCCCCGAGCGCGTCCTCTTCGGGTCCGACGCCCCGATGGACGCCAGCGCCGGCCGCAGCTTCACCGCCGATGCCATCGCAAGCGTCGCGGGCATGGGGATTCCGGAAGCGGACAAGGCGAAGATCTTCCGCGGCAACGCGCTGCGGCTGCTCAAGCTGGGATGAGCCGGGGGGTACGGGCGCGGGGCCCGCGGGATGGCCGGCTAAAACACCTTGGATAACCGGAGTGCGAACTTGACCCCCTCCGGCCGGTTCTCGGCGCCGAACTCCTTATAGCTGTTCAGGTACATCATCCAGGAGTCCAGCTTGTACTTGAGCCCGGGGCCGATGCCGAAGACCCGCTCCCGCGAGTGGGCCTGGTCGTCGCCGTCCACCTTGTCGTCGGTGATCTGCTGCAGGACGTAGCCGGCGACGCCCAGCCGCAGGTCTTTCAGCACTTCGTAGGAGACGGCCACGTTGGCGTGCACCGCCTGGCCGGGCTGGGAATTGTCGGCCCGCAGCCGGTAAAACGGGGCGTCGTTCTCTGAGTTCCAGAGGTAGTAGATCCGGGAGCTGATCTCCAGCCGGTTCGTCGGGACCAGGGTGAAGGCGTAGTAGGGGTTGAAGCTGTAGACGTTGCTGCCGACGTTCACCGCCGAGTGGCGGCTGTAATCGCCCGTCGGCAGCTTGAACAGCAGGTCCAGGCGCTGAAAGAACGGCATGCCGAAGAGCTTGTACTCCGGCCACTGGAGGAAGAAGGGGCTGACGGATAGGTCCCCGAGGCCGCCGTCCCGGTCCTTGGGCCCGAACTCGGTCTTGAAGTCGAGCTGCCCCACCGGGACCAGGATCTCGGCGCCGTACCAGCCCTCGAAGATCTTGAAGGTCGATATCCAGGCCACGTGGGTCACCGCGCTCATGGCGGTGAGCTGATTGGAGCCCGGCCGCTCCCGGCCCTCGTAATCTCTGAACTGGTTGGCGTGGTAGTAGGTCACCAGCTCTTCCACGAGCCACCCCGGGAAGGCGATGGCGTCCTGGAAGTTCGTGTCCCCCAGGTTGACGGGCGGCAGCGCGAGGTCCGCGGCAAATCCCCCGCCGGCCAGCGCCGACAGCGCGGCGACGATCAGCACGACCGAAAAGGCCTGCACGCGCTTGCGCCCGCGCGGCTGAACGGCCACCGCCGCGCTGCACCCTCTGCCGATAAAGCCCCTTCGCACCCTCTTCATTGAAGCCGATCTGCCTCCTGGTAGCGGGCGGAATCCAAGCGCACGTATCGCTCTGCGGCCGGACGCCTGCGCTCGACGAATTCCATCCTGTTTCTGTCGGGAAAGATGCGAGTCGAACTTCCCTATAAGAGCCGGCCTCGCTTGTCAAGAAACGATCCCCCGGGAGGCCTTTTCGTCTTTCTGCGATCGCGCGGTACCGCTTCAGCGTCGGCGGGGAGGCCGTGCGGCGGGCACCGGCTTTTTCGCCCCGGTCTTGCGTGCCGTCCGCGACGGCGTGCGGGTCTGAGCCTGTGGCCCGCCGGAAACCTTTACCTTCTTGCGCTTCGCTGCCGCCTTGGTTTTCGCTGCCGCCTTGCGGGTTCCCGCCGCAGCGGTCTTTCGGACCATGCGCTGGCCGATGGCGATCAGCCGGGCCACCCGCTCGGCGGCATCCTGCAGATACTGCCGGGACTTGCGGATGGCGACGTCCAACTCCATGGCGTTGGGCGTTGCGCTCTCCAGGCCGTCGATGCCATGGGCGAACACCCCGCCGGCGTCGTCCGCCAGCCCGCCGCCGATCGCGACCACCGGCACCCCGTGCCGCTGGGCCGCCATGGCCACGCCGGAAGGCGTCTTGCCGAAAGCCGTCTGGAAATCGACACGCCCCTCGCCGGTGATCGCCAGTGCCGCGCCCTTCATGTGCCGGTCCAGCCGCGTGACCTGGACCACCAGCTCGACGCCGCGCTTGAGCGTAGCGTCCGTGAAGGCCATGAGCCCCGCCCCCATCCCCCCGGCGGCGCCCGCGCCCGGCCGCTCCGCGACCTCGACGCCCAGGTCCCGTTCCATGATCGCCGCGAGGTGCGCGAGGTTCCGGTCGAGCGTCTCGATCATCTCCGGCGTGGCTCCCTTCTGCGTGCCGTAGACGCGCGAGGCCCCTTTCGGTCCGCACAGGGGGTTGGTCACGTCGCAGGCGACCTGGATGGTCGCCAGCCGGACCTCGGGCGCGAGCCCGGCCATGTCGATAGTCGCCACCCGCTCGAGCAAGCCGCCGCCGAGCGGTTCGTCGATCGGCCGGCCGTCGGCGTCGAGGAAGCGCACGCCCAGCGCCTGCGCCATGCCGGCGCCGCAGTCGTTGGTCGCCGAGCCGCCGATGCCGATGATGATCTCGCGCGCGCCGCGGCGCAGCGCATGCAGCAGCATCTCGCCGGTGCCGAAGCTCGTGGCCTGCAGCGGGTTGCGCCGCTCGCGCGGGACGAGTGGCAGGCCCGAAGCCGCCGCCATCTCCATCACCGCGGTCTTGCCGCCGCCGAGCATTCCGTAAGCGGCCGTGATCCTCTCGCCCAGCGGCGCCGTCACCTCGCACCGGATCAACTCGCCATCGGTGGCATCGACCAGCGACTGCACCGTGCCCTCGCCGCCGTCGGCCATCGGGATTTTCACGCAGCGGGCCTTGGGCCACACCCGCCGTAGCCCGGCTTCGATCTCGATGGCCACCTCCATCGAGGTCAGGTTCTCCTTGAACGAATCAGGCGCGATGACGATTTTCATTCAGATTCCCCCCCGGCATCTTGAATCGTTTCTGCGTGAGCTCAAACCCCGGTGCGTTACGAAATTTGTCTTGCGTATCGCCATCGCAGACAGATTGCAAGACTTCTGCAGTGAGGAGCCCCCGCCGAGCATCAACGCGAGTATGGCCCTCTCACACGATGGGGCCGGGAGCGAAATTTTCAATTCCCCTCTTCGTCGAGGCGCCCCCGATGCGGGTCGGGGGCCGGGCGTAAAATCAAGAATCAGGATGTGACCCCCTAATTCAAACGTCAGTACAGCCACACCCGTCCGCCCGATGGCAGCGCCCGGCCTGCCTGAGGCGTGAACTGCTCCAGACCCAGCAGCCACCTGCGTTCAGGGGGAAGAGAACAGAGCCTTAGCCCCTCAACGAAAGAGACGGGTTTGCCGGCCGCTGAACGGGCATCGAGGATCTCCTGCCACGCCGCCCGCAGCAGCGATCGGCGGATGTGGATAGGATCGAACCCGTACCAGCCGGGATCCAGATGGAACAGGTTGACGCCGCGCGCATGCGCTAATTCGGACAGGCCCGCGTTGACGCGCCCGGCTGTCTCCAATAGCGCGACCAGCGACAGGCGGCAGTAAGGGAAAAAGATCGAGCGAAACACGAGGAACCGCGCCGCGGACAACCGTCGAATGCCGTCAAGCGGCAGCTCCGTCAGGGTGATGTCCCGCGTCACCCGCTGCAGCCGGCCGAGCGTCTCGTCGACCCACGCCAGGATCCGCTGGGCCGGCACACCGTACATGATGTCGTTTCCGACGTCGGCGACTATGGCGCGCGTCGGAAGCGCGGGCAGCGACCCCAGCGCCCGCCACACCCCCGAATCCAGGATGCCCGGGAGAGCACGGATGCCGACCCGGCTCCGGGCGCCATACGACCGGCCATGCCCGAGCGCCGCCAGCACCTCGACCTCGGGCCCCCACGTCGCGCGAGCCGCCGACACGACGGCCCGAAACCCGCGGGTCAGATTGCTGGCACCCAGCGCGACCACCCGGGCGACGTCAGGCTCCATCGTCCCTCTCCCAAAAGGCACGCTTTCCGGGAGTTGCACCGATTTCGACTCCGGACCGATTGGCGCGGTTTATCCCCGCGCATGCGGGATGGGACTCGGCCAGCAGCAACGGCGGGGTGGGATTCAGCGACCGGAGGGCGGCCATCAGTTCGTCCGGGGCAAAATAGTCCCGCAGGGCGTCGCTGTTTCTCTCCAGGACCTTGCAGGCCTTTTCCGCCAGTTTGGCCGCCTGCCGGGTATGGCCGAACTCGAGCTTGATATAGACGCCGGCCGCCCGGATCATGGCCTGCAGCAGCATCTTGCGGCTCCCCTCGGCCTGGTGCCAGGCATGCTCGAGGACCTCGTGCACCTCGAAGAAGAGCTGCAAATCCCAGAGGATGAGCCCCTGCACGACTGGATCCTTGCGGTTTTCCAGAACCCGGTTGAAGGCCCGGCGATAGCGCTCCAACCGGCTGGTCACATAGTCGCGGTAACAGCGGCCGAGATCCTGGTTGAGCAGAGCGGCGGAGAGTTCCTCGACCCGGGACAGGTTTCTGTCTGCCAGCGCCTGGCCGAAGGCCCGGGAGAGGCCGTTGCGGATATTGCGGCTCAATCGGTCGTGGAAGGGGTCAAACGCCGGCGCCTCTATGCGGTCGAGCGGGCCTGGCGCAGGTTTCTGCGGTGGTTTTTCGGTCATGAACGGACACCTTGTGGCAGACAGCCGACAGACATCGTATAATCGACTCCCGTCAAGCGTTGGGTCTCATACCCGCCCCTGTCATTTTCCCTAACAGGCTGTTGAAAAACCAGTATCGGGCCGTCAGCCAAGGCGCGCGGGGATGGGGGAAGCGCAGCATACGGGCCAGTATGTGAGCATTCACCCGAGCCGCGCAACGCCGGATCACGGCCCGAGACGCCGTTTTTCAACAACCTGCAAAAAAAATTTGCCCTGGCCCACTCCTGTATTAGATTAATTTCACGCCTCGAAGGAGGAGGCCCGCTATGAAAACCAAAATATGGAAAAAATCCATTCTGACCCTTGTTCCTCTTTTTTTCCTTGCGTTGTCCTTCGCCAACCCCGCGGGGGCCGACAGTTCGAATAACGACCTGGCCATCACTGCAAGAGTCCAGGAGAAGCTTAACAGCGATAGCCAGTTGATGGGGTCCCGCATCATCGTTGAAACCAAAGACGGGGAAGTAACGCTGAAGGGCATTGTCAACTCCCACGCAGACCACACTCGAGCCGGCAAGCTTGCCGGTTATGTCGATGGTGTCAAGCAGGTTGATAACAGGCTCAAAACAGTGAAGGCGGCTTCATCGGGCAATTATGGAGGCTCGAGCCGCGCCGCCGATTGCCCGGTCGGTGCAAATTGGTCGTGTTAAAGCGTTGTCCCTTCTTGTAGCTCGGGGCCGGAGAAAGGGATTGCCTCCGGCCCCTTTCTCTCCCCCTTTGGACACCCCTCCCATCTGATCCGACCTTGTCGGAATCGCCGGCGCCCCGCTCTCCCGAAAGCGCAGCTTAGGCATATACAGACCCCTACCGGGTCTTCGGCGGCCGGACCTCGCGCGTCAAGGCTTCCATCCATTCTGCCTTTTCGTGGTCGAAGGTTTTCACGACCACCTTGTCCGGGTAGAGAAACAGCGAGTTCGTCCAGATGTTCTCGTGCTTCGTTCCCTTCTTGTCCTTTTCCGAGAGGTAGCTGCTCCCGTTCATGCCCGGGTTGTGGATATTGGTGACCCGCCGATCGTACAGGTTGATCGGGTGGTTGAAGTTGGCATTGGTGGGGGCGATGTGAGCGTGGCCCGAAACCCACAGAAAGACCTGGGGGTTCTCGCCGAGGATCTTGCGAATCTCCCGGTGGGGCTGTGCCATATAGTTGGCCGGGTCGTTGTCGACGAGGTTCTCACCGCCGATGGTCCCTTCCAACGGGCCGTGGAAGAAAATGATGGTCGGGACGCCCCGGTTCTTCCCGAGTTCGGCCGCCAACCAGTCCAGCTGGGTGTCGGAGATGGCGGTCCGGTAGCTCACGTACAGGTGATCGGTGGACAGAAACACGAGCTGATACGGACCGACCCGCTTCGTGTAGAAAATCTCGGGCAGCGAGAAGCTCTCCTTGAACCGCTGGATCTTCGTCCGTCGCGCCGTGCCCGACGCCGCCACGACGTGCTTCCCCTTGGCGATCTTCTCGTTGGGGTTGAACGGGTTGATATCGTAGTAGATGTAATCGTGGTTCCCGACGACAGGGAAAAACGGCTGCTTCAGCCTGCTGAGGAATCCCCGGGCAAAGGCGTATTCCTCGACGGACCCGTTGTCCTCGCAGATATCCCCCAGGACGACCACCATGGCCAGGTCCGGCCATGCGTTGAGAGTCTCGAGGGCCATCTCTTTTTTCGGGAGGATCCGGCCGGGCAGGTGCATGTCGGAGAGAACGGCAATGTGAATTGCACCCGTTCCGGCCTGGGCGAAACCGCCCGGAACGAGGAGCACGATCATGAGAGCGAGGAGCGCACACGCCGAGGTGGTCATAGCTCTTTTCATGGGTATCCCCTTGGCCCGTAAAGAGACAGCTTATGGTGTTCTCGCTTTCGCCGGCCGCCTGCGCGTCGCCGCATGCGTCCAGCGGTTCGATCGGCCGCCCGCATTGGACCCGTTCCCCCCTCTATCTATCCCATCCGCGCCTGATTTTCCTCTGCACGCCCGGCGGTGGTTGAACCTGTGACGGAGGGCGCCTTCAGGAACCGGGGCAGGGAAAGCACGGCGGCCAGGAGGCTGGCTGCGGCCACGATCGCCAGCGGTACGGTGAACGAGCCGAAATGACTGGCCAGCACCCCGCAGAGCCAGCCGGATATCAGACCCGCCCAGGCCTTGGCCGTGTAAGTGATCCCGTAATTGGTGGTGGCGTACCGGGTGCCGTAGAGATCTCCGATGGCGGCCGGGTAGAGCGCGAAGGGCGCGCCGCCCAGCAGGGAGGCCAGGATGACGAGGGAGACGAAGACGAGCGGGTACCGGCCGAACTGGAGGAGCGCCAGGATGCTCAGCCCGAGCAGGGCGTAGAAGACCACCATGGTGACCGAGCGGCCGAAGCGGTCCGATATGATGCCGGCCAGGACCCGGCTCACCCCGTTGGCCACCGGGAACAACACGATCAGCAGGCTGAAGTAAGCGGCGGGCAGGTCGTACTCCATGGCCAGGAGCTTCATCTGGGCGCCGAACAGGAGCACGAGCGAGACGGTCACGCTGAAGGAAAAGTAGATCAGGTACCACTGCGGGGTGCCGAGCATCTGGCCGGGCCGGTAGTCACGGGTCCCGGTGCGCGCCGCAGCGGCCACCCCCCGGGCCGGGGGCCGGGAGTACGATGCCGGCGGGTATTTATAGACGAAGGACAGAGGCAGCAACAGGCCCAGCATCATGATCCCCAGGTAGAGCAGCGTGGTGGACAGCCCCAGGGTCTCCAGCATCCGGACGATGAAAAGGTTGAAAACCGCCGTTCCCCCTCCGAACCCCAGCGCCACGAGACCCGAGGCGAGGCCGCGCCGGTCTGCGAACCACTTGATGGCCGTGGCGATGGACACCCCGTAGAGCACCCCGCATCCGATCCCGCCCAGGCCGTAGAAGAGCTGGAACGCCCAGAGGTGCGGGAACAACGCGCACAGGATGAAACCCGCGCCCACCAGGAGCGAAGCCCCCAGCGCCACCAGCCGGGGCCCGTAGGTGTCGGCGATCATGCCGGAAAAGGGCATGACGAGAGTCGAGGTGTAGTGAAAGATGGTGTATATCAGGCCGAGCGATGCCAGGCTCCAGCCCCAGTTTTTCTGGATCTCGAAAGAAAAGAGGAACCAGGAGTATTGGTAGATGCTCGTGAGCATCATCGCGCCCACCGCTGCGCAAAGCCGCACCCATCGGGTGCGGTTCATCGCTGCCGCCGACTCGGTCATGGTCTGTTCCTTCGCGCTGGAGAAGAGGTTCCGCCGCGGAATTGCGGGAGGCGGACCGGATGAAATTCGGTCTGAACTCGGCAAACTGCTGCGGGTTCATATAGCAACGCCGGAGGATGATCCCCCCGACGCCTGCTTCTCCCCGGGCCTGCCGGCAACGATGGTCGATGTCGGGCGTCGAGGGCGGTCGCAGCATGTTGAAAGCCGCACTCACGCCAAGGGCCCCGGCGGGGGCGGCAATTCCCCGCGCTCCAGGGCCTCGCGCGCTGCCCGCACCGGGATGCCGGCTTCGCACGGCACGCCCACCTGGCACAACCCGCAACCGTAGCCTTCGAACTGGTAGGTCCGCTTGACGTACTCCCGGGCCTGCTGCAGGTGCCGGCGGCATTTCTCCTTGTCGTGGCCCTTCTTGGAGATCGCGTGCGCGGGACACCGGTCGATGCACTTGCCGCACGTCCCATCGGCGAAGAACAGGCAATACGCGCGGTGGTCGGAGTACGGCCGCGGGGTCGGTGCGATCCGTATCCTGGCCACCACCGAGCCGACCCGCATGGCCTTGCCCTTCGCGGTGATGAGCCCGTCGCACAGGCCGAAGGTCCCCAGCCCGGCCGCGTAGGCGGCGTGGCGCTCCGACCAGGACGACGCATAGGAAAAGCGCTGGGATTTGACCCACGTCCAGTTCGGAACCAGCATCGGCGCGATGGCGGGATGGCCGGCTTGCGTGAGGCCTGACGCCAGGTGGCGGCGCAGCCCGACGTTGAACTCTTCGCCGTACACCCTGATCCGGGCCCAGCCTTCGGAAGGGAATTTCCTGGCCTTGCGGTTTGACCGGCGGATGGCCTCCCGCTGCGGCAGGACCCACGAAATGACCGTCAGGTCCTCGGCGCCCGCCTTCTCCCCGGGGCAATGCTGCGCGAAGACCTCCCAGGGCGTCCAGTGAAACGGCCCGACGTACTCCTTGTACTGCTGCCAGATCTGGTCCGCGCCCGAGGCGAAGCCGACCAGGGCACTGTCCCAGGCCGGTTCATGCGTTTGATCTTTGATGGTGTTCAGGGGTGAGGTGGCGATGAAATCATCGATCACCCCGCGGACCCAATCGGCCGAAACCTTTTGGTCTGTCTTGCGCACGTAGGCCTCCCGCTGGTGATGGTCGTCCGGTGCCCGGGGCGTATCTCCGCTTCCGGGCGGGCCGGATCATATCCCGCGTCGGGCCGCGCTGGCAACAGACAACGCCGCACGGGCTGCGCGGAATAGAAGGGGACGGACGGAGTCACGGCCGGTTCAGGGCATTCAGCGGCGCCTGGCCGTTCGCGACCCGGCATGCGTTCTCGGCGAAAAAGAGATAGCGCCTGCGATGGAACCGGAGCCCGTCCGGCATGCCGGCCGTGTGCGGCGTCAGGATGACGTTCTCCATCTGCCGCAGCGGGCTGTCCGGCGGCAGGGGTTCGCTCTCGTAGACGTCCAGTCCGGCCCCGGCGATCCGCCCCGCCCGCAGCGCCTCGACCAGCGCCGCTTCGTCCACCACCCCGCCGCGGGAGGTATTGACCAGGAAGGCGCCGGGCTTCATACACGCGAGCTCGGCCGGGCCGATCAGGTGCCGGGTGCCCTCGTTCAAGCGGCAGTGCACGGTGAGCACGTCCGCGCGGCGCAGGATCTCCGTAAGCCCCGCCGCGGCCGCCGCCGGGGCCTGCACCGACCCCTTCAGGACCTCCATCCCGAGGGCAGCGGCCATGGCGGCGACCCGCGCGCCGATGTGGCCCATGCCCACGACCCCGATGGTCTTTCCCGCGACCTCGCCTCCGGCGTAGCCCACGGCGTACTCCCCCCGCTTCATGGCCCGGTCGAGTGGGATGAGGTTCTTGTACCAGCACAGGACGAGCGCGATCACGTGCTCGGCCACCGCGCCGGCGTTGACGCCGGCGGCGTTGGCCACCCAGACCCCTCTCCGGGTGCATTCGGGGATCGCGACGTTGTCGAAGCCGGCGCCGGTCTGCACCAACTTCAGCTTCGGCGCGCGGTCCAGCAGGCCGGCGTCGACCGCCGCGTGCTCGGGGATGATCACCTCGGCCCGGGCCAGATCCGCGGCCACGTCCTGCAGCGCCCGACCGCGACCGTCCAGCCCGGGGGGAAGATGGCCCGGATGGCCTGCCGGGCAGCCTCGGGGAAATCGCCGATGATCACCACATTCATGACCGACTCCATCCGCCGGGCATCCCTGCGCCCGGGGCGGTTGCCAAGCCGCGGCGCCCGGCTTAGAATACGCCGCCTGCCGCCGGGCAGGGGCAGAGCACTTCTTCGCTCCAGGCGGGCAGAAAGGAAATCGCATGGAAGCTGTTTCCGGTCAACTCTCGGGACGGACCTACCGGGGGGCGCTCCACGTCCACACCACCTGTTCGGACGGCAAGCTCACGCCCGAGCAATGCTGCCGGCGGTACCGCAAGCTCGGCTACGATTTCGTCTTCATCACCGACCACGACCAGTGGAACGATCACTCCCGCCTGTCGGGAGACGACTTCAAGGTCTTCAGCGCGCTCGAGCTTTCGTGCCGCGGAGGCCGCGAGCACGTGGTGGCGCTGGGGGTTCACGCGTGGGACGGCCTGAAAGACACCCAGGAGGCGATCGACTGGGTCAATCGGTCCGGCGGGGTCCCGATCCTCTGCCACCCCTTCTGGTCGCGCATGCCGCTGCGCCGGGCGCTGGAGCTTCGGGACTACGCCCTGATCGAGGTCTGGAACACCCACGGGGGATTGAAATACGCCCGCGAGTCGAGCCATTTCTGGGATCTCCTGCTGGAAGAGGGGCGCCGCGTCTATGCGGCGGCGACCGATGACGCCCATGCGGCCCCCTCCTACGGCGGGGGATTCGTCGAGGTCTGGGCCGAGGCGCTGAACGAGGACGCGGTTCTGAAGGCCATCCGCCGTGGCAACTTTTATTCAAGCTGCGGCCCCCGGATCGAATCTCTGACCTGGGCGCCCGACGTCATCACGGTGCGCACGGCCGGGCCCATCCGGGGGGCGGCGCTGGTGGCGGACGGCGGGTTCTTCAACCACAGCCTGCTCACTCCGGGCGCAAACGGACAGGGGTCTGAACACGTGCAACTCATCCCGGCGGCCATCCACACCTATGCCCGGCTCGAGATGGAGGACCGCTTTCACAAGCGGGTGTGGCTCCAGCCGGTCTGGAAAGACGGCGCCCGCCGATAGCGACCGGGGTCCTGCGGCTCAACGCCCCGGAGGGGTCCCGACCCCTTGCCGCGTCTCTGGCTCCCGCGTGCTCGCCTCGGCCGCGACGATGCGCTCCGGTGCGAGCGCAGTCGCCTCGATCGTGTCCAGGTGCTTCGGCTCGCCCTTGGACTCGAAGTTGATGTGCCCCCCGTAGCCGGACGCGCGCAACGCCCTGAACAGCTCGACCCACTGGATGGTGTCGCCCTCGGCGAAGGCCGGGTAGTGATCCACGCCGTCCTTGAAACCGTGCAGGTGGACGTGGCGCAAGTGGCGGCGGCACATGGAGATGATGCGTGTCGGTCCGCCCGGGAATCGTCATCGGATTGGTCCCGTCCCGGTCCCGGACGTGCCCGATGTCCAGGATCATGCCCGCCTGGGGGTGGCCGACCTCGTCCAGGAAGGCCACGCGGTCCTCGACCCAGAGGCCGTCGTCCTTGAAGTTCTCGATCAGGACGACCGCGCCGGTCCCCTCGACGTGGCGGGCCAGCTCCGAATAGCACCGGAGCAGCGTGCGGTCCGTGGTCGTCGCGTGCGTGCCCCAGACGTTGCCGCCCAGCGCGAGCAGGGTGTCGATCTGCCGCTTGCACCGGTCCACCCTCGCCTGCCGTTGGGCCTCGCCGTCCAGATCCGAGAAATGCGTCATGTGGGCGTGATAGGCGACGATGCGGATGCCGAACGCGCGGCAGGCGTCGTCGACGTAGCGCATCGACCGGAGGTCCGTCAGGTCGAACTGCTCCGGGCTCTCGAGCAGCTCGATCCGCTGGATGCCGTGGCGCGCCAGCGCGGACAGGGTCGCTTCCCCGATGGGCCGGTATTTCCAGAAGACGACCGTGGACATCGAGAGCCGGCTGCGGATCTCGCCGACCGTGTAAAAGTCGTGCGGGGCGTTCACGCGGTGATCCTCCTCGAGTGACGGAATCGCGGGGCTACGAGTGCCGGATGCACGCGACGGCATGGTCCGACCCGACGTCCGTGAGCTCCGGGACGACCGCCGCGCAGTCCGGGATGGCCTCGGGGCAGCGGGTGCGGAACACGCATCCGCTCGGCGGGTGGATCGGGCTGGGGATGTCGCCCTCCAGCAGCTTGAACGGCTTGCGCGTCCGGGGATCGGGCATGGGGATGGCTTCCATCAGCGCCAGAGTGTAGGGGTGGCGGGGGGCGTTGAAAAACTCCCGGGTGCCGGCCAGCTCCATGATGTGCCCCAGGTACATGACCGCAACGCGGTCGGAGATGTGCTGGACCACCGCCAGGTCGTGGGAGATGAACAGCAGGGTCAGGCCCAGGCGCTGCTTCAGGTCGCTCAGCAGGTTGATGACCTGCGCCTTGACCGAGACGTCCAACGCCGAGACGGGTTCGTCCCCGACCAGGAAGGTCGGCCCCGGGGCCAGGGCGCGCGCGACGCCGATCCGCTGCCGCTGGCCGCCGGAGAACTCGTGCGGGTAGCGGGCGGCGTACTCCGGCTCCAGGTCGACCAGTCGCAGCAGCTCGGCCACGCGCTGACGCTGCTCGTCCCGGGACCCGATGCCGTGGATCTGCAGCCCTTCGGCGACGATCTCGCCGACCGACATCCGCGGGTCCAGGGACCCGCCCGGGTCCTGGAAGATGATCTGCATCTCGCGCCGCAGCGCGCGCATCGCGGAGGCCTTCATCCCGGTCACCGGCCGCCCCCTGAACGTCACGGTGCCGGAGGTGGGCTCGACCAGCCGGAGGATGGAGCGCCCCAGAGTCGTTTTACCGGACCCGGATTCCCCCACCAGCCCGAGCACTTCGCCGTTGCGGATGGACAGGGTCACACCGTCCACCGCCTTGACGGTTTCCGTGCTCGAGGCGCGCATCAGGCCGGCCTTGACGGCAAACCAGGTCCGCAGGTTGTCGACCTCCACAAGAGGCTCGGGCGTCATGGGTGCGGGGCCTCCGGTCTCTTCCAGTGCCAGCAGCGGATCGAACGACCCTCTCCCAGCAGCTCGGTTTTCGGGTCCTCCCGCCGGCAGCGGCCGTCCGTCCCGGCGCGGGTGCAGCGCGGGTGAAACGCGCAGCCGGTCGGCAGCGCGGCCGGGTTGGGCACGGTTCCCGGTATCGGCTCCAGACGCTCGGGGGTGTCGCCGGAACGCCACGGCTTGGGAACCGACCTGAGCAGGCTCTGCGTGTAGGGGTGCAGCGCCCCGTGATAGATGTCGTCGACCGTCCCGGTCTCCACGGCGCGCCCCGCGTACATGACCACCACCCGGTCGGCCAGTTGGGCGACCACCCCCAGGTCGTGCGTGATGAACAGCACCGAGGTCCGGATTTCGCGCTGCAGCCGCTGGAGGATGTCCAGGATCTGCGCCTGGATGGTGACGTCCAGCGCGGTGGTGGGCTCGTCGGCGATCAGCAGCGCGGGGCGGCAGGCGAGCGCCATCGCGATCATCACCCGCTGGCGCATCCCCCCCGAAAGCTGGTGCGGCAGCGACTTCAGCCGGGCGGTCGCCTCCGGGATCCGCACCAGTTCCATCATCTCGGCCGCGATCCTCAACGCCTCGCGCCGGGCCAGGCCCTGGTGGCGGACGATGACCTCGGCGATCTGGTCCCCGACCGTGAAGACCGGGTTCAACGAGGTCATCGGTTCCTGGAAGATCATCGAAATCAAGCGGCCCCGGATGGAGCGGATCTCGGCGGGCGACAGGCACAGCAGGTCGTATTCCGTCCCGGCGTCGGGCCGGAAGACGATGCGCCCCGTGATCCGGGCCGTTTCGGAAATCCCCCCCGCCCCCACCAGGCGCAGCAGGGAGAGCGCCGTGACCGATTTGCCGGAGCCCGTCTCGCCGACCACGGCGAGCGTCTCCCCGCGCTCGATGCGGAAGCTCACCCCGTCCACGGCCTTGACGGTGCCCGCGGCGGTGTGGAAGTGGACCTTCAGCTCTTCGATGTCGAGCAGCGGGGCATCCATCGGGCTCGTCCTCATGTCAACCGCACGTCGATGACGTCGCGCAGCCAGTCGCCGATCAGCTGCATGCACAGCGTGACCACGACGATGAACGCGGCCGGCGACATGACGAGCCACCAGGCGCTCATCATGTAGTCGCGCCCCTCCCCCACCATGCGCCCCAGCGACGCCGTCGGCGGCTGGACCCCGATCCCGAGAAAGGACAGCGAGGACTCCAGCAGGAGGATGGACGGGAAGTTCAGCGTGACGAGGACGATGATGGGGGAGGCGATGTTGGGCAGGATGTGCCGGCGGGCGATCCGCAGAGTCGTGGCCCCGAGCGCCACCGCCGCCTCGACGAACTGGAACTCGCGCACGGTGAGCACCTGGCCGCGCGTCAGCCGCGCATAGGTTTCCCAGTGCGCCGTGCCGACCAGCACGATCAGCACCGCCATGCTGGTCCCGAAGACCGCGATCCCCACCAGCACGATCAGCAGGAACGGGATCGAGAGCTGGAAATCGACGATCATCATGATGATCCGGTCGGTCCAGCCCCCGAGCAGGCCGCTCAGCACGCCTGTCAGGACGCCGATCATGCACCCGATGGCGACCCCGAGCAGCGCGATCCCGACGCTGACCCGCAACGCGTAAATGCAGCGGCTCAGAACGTCGCGGCCGAGCTGGTCCGTGCCGAGCAGGTGACCCGATTTTCCCCCCATCCACGACGGGGGGTCGTTGCGCTGCAGGACGTTGCTCTGGTTGGGGTCGAAGGGGGCGACCCACGGCGCGGCCACGGCCGCGATCGCCATGAGCAGCATCAGCGCCAGGCAGAGGTGGATGCTGGGCGGAGCGGACTTGACCCGGTCGAAGAACCGCCCCCCCGGACCGCCGCGCCGGGCGGCAGGTTGGACGGGCCGAGCGCGACCTCCTCGATCTCCGGGGTGCAGGTCGCTTCGGCCGGCGGCTCAGGGGATGGCACGATCGTTTTCATGCGTCCGTTCGAATGCGCGGGTCGATGACGACGTAGAAAATGTCCACCAGAAAATTCACCAGAACGACGATGGCGGCGAAGCACAGGACGCCGAACTGCAGGACCGGGAAATCGCGCTTGAGGACCGCGCCCACGAACAGCCGGCCGATCCCGGGCCAGGCGAACACCGTCTCGATGATGATCGACCCGTTGATCAAGCCCGTGACCTGCAGGCCCAGAATGGTGATGACCGGGATGAGCGAGTTCCGCAACGCGTGCTTGAAGATGACCACGCGCTCCTCGAGGCCTTTGGCCCGCGCGGTCCGCATGAAGTCCTGGGAGAGCACGTCCAGGAGCGAGCTGCGGGTGTGCCGGGCGATCGAGGCGAACCGGTGCGCCGCCAGAGTGACGGTCGGCAGCACGTAGTGCCAGACCGTGGCGTTCCCGGTACTCGGGAGCCAGTGGAGGTAGAAGGCGAAGACGAGAATTAGGCTGAGCGCGATGATGAAGTGCGGCACGGCATAGCCCAGGAAGGCAATGGACATGACGAACCGGCCGGTGCCGCTGCGGCGCTTGAGCGCACCGACCATGCCGATGGGAATGCCGAAGGCAACGCTCACCAGGAAGGCCAGCCCGGCCAGCTTCAGGGTGGCGCCGATGTCCTCGGCGAACATCTCGGCCACCGGCCGCTTCTCCCGCAGGCTGACCCCGAAGTTGCCCTGTGAGAGCTCCCGGACGTAGCGCAAGAACTGCACCGGGATGGGCTTGTCCAGCCCGTACTCGGCCAGCAGCCGCTCCTCCTGGTCCGGCGGCAGGCCCTCCGGGTACATCATCTCCAGCGGGTTGCCGGTGAGCCTGGCCGCCAGGAACACGGCGACCGTGACGGCCAGCACCGTCAGCACGGCGCGCCCGAAACGCCACGCGATGAACTTGAGCATACTAATTTTCTCGAAATAGTATGGACTAGCCGCGCCCCCTCCCCCTAACCCTCTCCCCCAATTCTGGGGGAGAGGGCAGGGTGAGGGGGGATCCCGTGTCTATACAAATACGCACTGCTTAGTAAGATCCCTCGGTCCGGGTCGCGGTTAGGGGTTGACGTCGACCTGGCCCGCCCGGAAGGTCAGCACGTAGGGCCGCATGTTGGTCGGGACCTTCCACTCGACATTGCTGCGCATGGCAAACGACTCGTACGGCTGATAGAGCAGGATGTAGCCCGATTCGTCCTGCCCGATGCGCAGCAGCTCCGCATACGCCTGCTTGCGTTCCTCGGGGTCCGTAGAGAACCGGGCTTTCTCATAGAGCCCGTTCCACCGCGGGTCTTCCGGCTTGAAGAAATTGCGGCGATACGGCCAGCCGGCGTTCGACCAGTGCGTGTCGAAGGCACCCATCGGGTCCGGGTAGTACATCGGGTTGGACCAGATCCGGATCATGATGTCCTTCATGTCGCTCGGGTAGCTGTCGACGGTCTTGAGCTGCACGTTGATCCCGGCCTTCTGCCACATTTCCGCGATGGCCTGGGCGGCCAGGCTGCCGTAGGTGTAATAGTGCGGGAGGAACGTCAGCAGGACGGGCGTGCCGTCGTAGCCGGACTCCTTGACGAGCTTGCGCGCCTGCTCGGGGTCGTATTTCACCGTGACCAGATCCGGCATGTAGAGGGGCGGCCCGTACTCCTTGAACTGGTGGGCCTTGGGGACGAGCCCCTTCCCCTGCCAGAGCCCCTTGACCAGCAGCTCCCGGTCGATCGACAGGTTCATGGCCTGGCGCAGCTTCTTGTTGCGGGTGACCGGGTGCGTCATGCTGACGGCGTAAACGTGGAACATCGGCCAGACGACGCCGATCAGCTTGACGTCCTTGCGGTTCTGCAGCGGCGCTTCCTGGTCGGGCGGGATGTTGCCGATGAAATCGACTTCGCCGTTGATCAGCGCCGTGATGCGCGAGGAGATCTCCGGGATGTGGGTGAAGGTGATCCGGTCCAGAGGCGCCTTCGCGCCGTAGTAGTCGTCGAACCGTTCCACGACCAGCTGGTGGCGGGCTTTGAACGACGCCACCTTGTAGGGGCCGGCCCCCACGGGGGCGAGCTCGGCCTTTTCGGGCCCGTTTTTCTCGAAATAGGACTTCGACACGATCCCGGCGCACCGGTCCGACAGCAGGACCTCGAAGAGCGGCTCCGGGCGCTTGGTGTGGATCAGGACCGTGTGCGGATCGACCACTTCGACGCGGTCGAAGTTGTAGAAGAAACGGCCGTTGGCGACATCGTACTCCGGCCGGGTGCGCTTCCAGATGCGGTTCAGTGAATAGGCGACGTCCTCGGCGGTCATGACGGAGCCGTCGTGGAACTTGACCCCCTTGCGCAGCTTCACCTCGACTACGGTCGGCGCCACCGTCTTCCAGCTCTCGGCCAGCGCCGGCTGGAATTTCAGGGGCTGAGAGTACGGCTCGCGCTCGATCAGGCACTCGTGGATGGTGTTCAGCATCTGCGCCTGGGCGTTGGTGGTGTGGTAGCTGTCCAGGCCGGGCGTCCCGTCGTCGAAGGACTGCAGCCCGACCCGCAGCTCTTTGGCCGCCGCCGTCGCGGTCCCCGCGGCGGCGATCAGCGTCAGAACCGCCAGCACGCCGATGAACGCCCACCCCCCGCCGCTCGCCCCCTGTCGGCACGTCCGTTGAGTTGCCATGGCCCTCTCCTTTCGTCGAATGGTGTTTGGATACGCCCCGCCGGCGCCCCCCGATGGGAGGCCCAGGCCGGCCGTCACAGGAAACGCTGCGGCTCTGAATACAGCGCGATGATTGCCGGAACGTGAGACGCGCGTGAGCGCCGCGTTAGGCGCCGCTCGTCAGCGGCGGTCCAGCGAAATCGGCCTGCCGACCCACCCCTCGGGCGCTTGGAGCCCGAGCAGGCGCACGACCGTCGGGGCGACGTCCAGGATCCCGAACGGGCCGTCGATCTCGCGTCCCGGCGGGATCCCGGGCCCGCGGAGGAAAAACGGGATGGTCATGTCTTCCTCGAGATCGCTGTGATGGGTGTTCTCGTGCCCGCCATGGTCGCTGGTGACGATCACCGCCGTGTCCTCCGGCAGGACCTGGCAGACCTGCCGGATGCAGCGGTCGGCATTGCCGATGGCCGCGAGGTAGGCATCCGACATCCAGCCGGAGCGGTGTCCGTTCTTGTCGGTGTTGTGCATGTAGACGAACGCAAACGACCACTCGTGGGCCTGCAGCCACGCGCCGGCCAGCGCCGCGATATCGCGGTCGGTCTGGCCGCCGTCGTCCGGGATGTCCCTGAGATAGAAGGAGGCCGCGAGCGAGCCCGGCCGCGAGATGTCGCGGAGCTCCTCCCAGTTGTAGAAGGCTGCTGCGGTCAAGCCGTTCTGATGAATGACGTCGGCCAGTCCGGGGACCGGCGCCGGCAGCGGCTGCCAGGTGTTCGCCCGGACCCCGTGGACCTCGGGCGGGATGCTGTGGAACAGCGAGACGTGGCACGGCAGGGTGGTCGTCGGGAAGACGGACCGCGCCCGGTACGTGTAGACCCCGCGGGACTTCATCTCGTCCAGGAAGGGGGTGTCGGCGCGCAGCAGCCCGTCCGGGCGCATGCCGTCCACCAGGAAAAGGACTACGTGTTTGACGGAAACCATGTCGCTTGACGCTCCTCCGTGTTCAGACTGGGGTGAAATGGGGTTCAGTCTATCCCTCTCAGGCAGCGGGTTGTCAACCGCCGCCCCGGAAAAAACTGGGCGTCACGATGCCGGGCGGCCCGGCTCGTTGTTGATGCAGCTCTCGCCGACTCGGGTGGCGTCCTTCGCCATCGGGGGCCTCTGCGGTCCGGCGTGAGTCGGGTGCGGGGGCTCTACGCCTGCTGCGCGACGTAGGCGAGCAGCGCATCCACGCGCAGGCACCCGTCGAAATCGAGCGGCCCGGCCGCCTTCTTCAGCACGCCCTTCTCGCCGTCCGGGTCGCCCAGCGCGGTCAGGACGAGGTCGGCGCCGCTCAGGTCTTCCCGTTCCGTGTACCCGTTGGTCGTCGCCACGACGAACATCCCCGCCGCCTTGCCGGCGCGCACGCCGTTGGCCGAGTCCTCGATTGCGATCGCCGCCTCGGCCGGCAGCCCGGTCCTCGCGAGCGCGAGCCGGTAGATCTCCGGGTCGGGCTTTTTCCGGCGGATGACGTCCCCGGCCAGCACGACCTCGAACGGGATGTCGGGCAGCATCGCCTGCCGCAGGGCCTGCACCGAGCGCTCGTTGGCCGTCGTGCAGATCCCCAGCCGCAGGCCGGCGTCCAGCGCCTCCGTCATCAGGCGCCGGACCCCGGGCCGCAGCGGCAGCCGGCCTGCCTGGATGAGCCCGATGAAGATCTCGGTCTTGCGCGTGTGCAGCGAGGCGATCAGCGCGTCCGGGACCCCGGCGGGGAACCGCCCGCTGCGCTCGAAGTGCCGCCGCATGCGCTCCTTGCCGCCCGCGACCTGGAGCAGCTCGTGGTAGGTGTCGACGTCCCAGACGTCGTCGTAGCCGAACTCCCGGAAGGTGGCGTTGAAGGCCACCCGGTGGCCGTCGCGCTCGGTGTCGACGATCGTCCCGTCCACGTCGAAGAACAGCGCCTGGATCCGTGCCATGGGTGCCCCCCTTTTCACGCCTTGCCGGTGCTGCCGAGCAGGTCGATCCACCCCTCGATCCGGGCCCGGGTCGCGGCCCGGACGGCCGCGTCGATCCTGCCCGGGTTGTACTCGCCGCGGTGGGCCGCCAGGTAGGCCTCGGTGGTGTCGATCAGCGTCATCTTGAGCTCGGTGGACACGTTGAACTTCGCGCCGCCGAGCGCCACCAGCCGCCGCACCACATCGGGGTGCAGCCCGGTGCCGCCGTGGATGACCAGCGGCACCCGGACCCCGCGGCCGTTGAGCAGCTCAGAGATCTTCCCCAGGCGGTCGAAGTCGAGCCGCGGCGTGTCGGTCTTGTAGAGGCCGTGGGCGGTGCCGATCGCGGGCGCGAAGATGTCCACCCCCGAACGCTCGACGAACTGCCGGGCGTGCTCGGGGTTGCACAGGCTGACCTCGTCCTCCGCCACCGCGACGTGGTCCTCCACCCCCACCACGGTGCCCAGCTCGCCTTCCACCGTGATGTCGCCCGAGCGGCGGCAGCCGTCGACCACCTGACGGGTCCGGCGGATGTTGGTCTCGAGGTCCTGCTTCGAGGCGTCGATCATGATGCTGGTGTAGCCGGCGTCCGCGCAGGTCATGCAGATGGCCGGGTCCTCGCAGTGGTCCAGGTGCAGGCAGACGGGAACCGGGGCGGCCTCGGCCAGCGCCCGGTAGGCGGCGGCCAGCACGTTAGGGGTGAAGAACGTGACGGTCGACAGCGAGGTCTGGACGATGACCGGCGCCCGCCGGCCCGCGGCCGCGTCGACCACGGCGGCCATCTGCACCAGGCTGGTGATGTTGAACGCCCCGACCGCGTACCGCCCCTCCGCGGCTTTCGTGAGCATCCCCTTTGCGTTTGCGACGGTCATGGTCCCCTCCTCGCCGATTGCCGGCTGCGGGCGCGCTCGGCGCCCGACGTTATGATTTCAAGAAGCTTACCACCGTGTCCGCGATCTGCTCGCTCTGAAGCCCGTAGAGCGCCAGCACGTCCTCGTAGGGCCCGGGCTCGGCGAAGCGGTCGTCGATGCCGATCCTCCGGATCCGCACCGGGTGCTCGGCCGAGAGGAATTCGGCGATGCAGCCGCCCATGCCGCCGGCCGTGTAGCCTTCCTCTACGGTGACGATGCGGCCGGTTTCGCGCGCCGCCTTCAGGATCAGCTCGGTGTCGAGCGGCTTGATCGTGTGCAGGTTGATGAGCCGGGCGTGGATGCCCTGGTCCTTGAGCAGCTTCGCGGCGCCGGCCGCCTTGCTGAAGACCGTCCCCGTCCCGATGAGGGTGACGTCGTCCCCCTCCTGCACGACGACGCCCTTGCCGATCCGGAAGGGGTAGGCCTCGTCCATGAGCACGGGCATCGGGGGGCTGCCGATCCTGATGTAGACCGGGCCGACGTGTTCGGCCGCCGCGTGAACGGCCTTGACGATGTCCACCGGGTCCCCCGGGTTGAGGATCGTGACGCCCGGGATGGTCCGGATGATGGCCACGTCGTCCAGCGACTGGTGCGTTGCGCCGAGGTCCGAATACGTGAGCCCGGCGCAGCGGCCGACCACCTTGACGTTCTGGCGCATGTAGCCGAGGTCGTTGCGGAACATCTCGAAGGGGCGCGCCGTCACGAAGGGGGCGATCGCCACCACGAAGGGGATCTTGCCGGTGGTGGCCAGCCCGGCCGCGAACCCCATGATGCCCTGCTCCATGATCCCGAATTCGAGGTGCCGCCCGGGGAAGCGCTTCTGAAAGGGCGTGAGGCCGGAGCCGCTCGAGCTGTCGGCCGACAACGCCACGATGCGGGGGTTCTTCTCGCCGGCGGCGACCAGCGCCTCGCCGAACGTTTTCCTGGGGTCTTTGAGCATGGGTGTCACCCGATCCGCTCCTCGGCTTCTTTCAGTTCGCGCTCCGCGATCGCCAGGCCCTCTTCCGTGGCCTTCCAGTAGTGGAACTCGACCTTGTTCTCCGCGAACGACAGCCCCTTGGCCTTGACCGTGTCGGCGATGACCACCGAGGGCTTGCCCGGCGCGAAGGGCGCGTTCGCGGCGCAGGCGACGATCTGGCCCATGTCGTGGCCGTCGATCACCCGGACCTCCCAGCCGAAGGACTCCCAGCGCCGGTCGAGCGGCTCGTAGCTCATGACGTCGACCGTCGGCCCGCTGATCTGCAGCCGGTTGCGGTCCACGAACACCAGCAGGTTGTCCAGCCGGTGGTGGCTGGCCGCGGCGGCCGCCTCCCAGTTCGACCCCTCGGCGAGCTCCCCGTCGCCCATGACGACGTAGACCCGCGCGTCGACGCCGTCCATCTTGAGGCCCATCGCCATGCCGCCCGCAATCGACAGCCCGTGGCCGAGCGCCCCGGTGTTGGTCTCGATGCCGGGGACCTTGTGCATGTCGGGGTGCCCGCCGAGATTGGTGCAGTGGGTGCCGTAGGTGTCCAGGACGCACTCGTCCAGGAAGCCCCGCTCGGAGAGCGCCGCGTAGAGGGCCAGGCACTTGTGGCCGGCCGACAGCACGAACCGGTCGCGCTCCGGCCAGTCCGGCCGCTGCGGGTCGAGCCGCATGACCTTGAAGTAGAGGGCGGTGAGAATGTCGGCGCACGACAGGGCACCGCCGATGTGTCCGGATCGGCCCGCCTTCAGCATCCTCAGGATGGCGCGGCGCACCCGGACGGCGGCGCGCTCGAGCTCGCGCCGTTCGTCGGCGCTGATGAGGCTCATGGTCTTCCCCGTCATTTCTGGTGCTCCCTGGCGTATTGGATGATGCGCTGCACCTTGGGCTCGGAGCGGCCGCCCGGGACGTACTCCGACTGCATCCAGATCGTGACCAGCGCCTTGGCGAGCTCCGGCCCCACGACCTGGGATCCCAGCGTCATGATGTTGGCGTTGTTGCTCTTGCGCGAGCGCTCGGTCGAGTAGACGTCCGCGCAGAGGGCGGCGTAGGCCCCCGGGACCTTGTTGGCGGCGATGCACACCCCGATCCCCGTGCCGCAGAGCAGGATGCCGCGGTCGTGCCTGCCGGCGGCGACCGCTTCGGCCACGGCGAAGGCCACGTTGGCGTAGATGGGGTCGTCGCTGCCGTAATCCTCGGTCGGGTATCCCAGGGTTTCCAGGTGCTGCTTGAGAACCCGCTTGAGCTCGGCGGCATTCGGGTCGCAGCCGATAGCCACTTTCTTCATGTAACCGCCTCCAAAGAGTCTGATGTCGGTGCCGGCGATTCAACCCCGCAGTCCGCGTCGTCGAGGCAAGACTTCCACTCGCTTCAACACCAGGTTGCTGCAGGAGCCTGAGCCCGTCAAGCGGCCGGTAAGATACCCTCAGCCCGGAGCCCAGTCAAACCATCCGGAGCTCCATCGAACGGAGCGCTGCGCCGGCGGACGTTCCCTGGACAGACCGCTTCGGCATGGCCATCACCCGCCGCATTGCTTCGCCCTGAGCGGCGCTCGATGGAAGGATTGAGAACGGCCGAGGGCTGTCACGGGGTCACCGCCACCCGGATCGCCTGGCCCGACTGCGCCAGCTTCAGAGCCTCGTTGATCCGCTCGAACGGGAACGTGTGCGTGACCATCTTCTCGAACGGGTACTTCGACTGGGTCTGGTCGAGGAAGTCGATGGCCGACTGCAGGTGCCGGGTGTCGTAGTTGTGCACGCCCGTTATGGTCAGGTAACGGAAAACGATATCCGAGAAGTCGTAGGTGACGTGTGCGTTCGGGAAGGTGCACCCGTGCTCCACGTAGCGACCGCCGATCCTCAGGCTCTTCAGCCCCGCGGGGATGACCAGCGGGGTCCCGGCGCACTCCATGGCGACGTCGGCCCCGAAACCGTCCGTGAGGTCCCGAACCGCCTTAACCATGTCGTCGTCCGTCATGCCCGTGGTGTTGATGACATCGGTCGCGCCGAAGGATTTGATCGCCTCCAGCCGGTGATCCAGAATGTCGGTCACGATCACGCGGCGGCAGCCGTAGTGGCCGGCCAGCGCCGCGGCGTAAAATCCGAGCGCGCCGGCGCCCTGGATCAGGACGTTCTCGAACGCCCTCAGATTCACGGCTTCCCAGCCCGCGACGACGGTCGCGAGCGCACAGTTGGCCGGGGTGGCCACCCGGTCGGGCAGCGTGTCCGGCACCCGGATCACGCAGGTCCCCGGGGTGATGTAGCAATACTCGGCGAACCCGCCGTTGAAATGCGGGGCGGCGTCGCAGCTGTCGTGCCCGTACTTCATCAGCTCGCGGCATTTCATCATGAGCCCCTTCTCGCGGCAGTAGTAGCACTTGCCGCAGCTGCTCATGATGGTCCACGTCACACGGTCCCCGATCTTGAGGGGACGGTTTCCGGAATCGCAGGCGACCCCCTCGCCCAGTTCCACGATCTTCCCGACGATCTCGTGCCCCAGGATCATCGGGATGTGGGATTTCTTCTTGCCCATCCAGGCGAGGACATCCGAACCGCAGATGGTGCAGCAGGTGATCCGGACCAGGATCCCCCCCTTCTCGGGCTTGGGCAGGGGATACGTTCGGATCTCGAGGTCGCCGTTGATCTTGGTCATTACGGCAGCTTTTCCAGTTTTCACAAAGCCATCCTCCAGGATTCAGTAGTCGCGTTGGTCACGGAATGCCCCAGGCCTTCTGCGGTCGCGTCGTTCCACGCGTGCGCCCGAATGCCCGCGTGCATCCCGGTCGCCCGGCACGCTTCGGCCGCCGGCCTGGGGGAGCCCGGCCATCGGCGGGCGTGATCCGGTGTCGAATTTCCGGTTGATCGATTGGGAAGACGGTGCTGCGAGAGGATGCCGCGGCGAGCCCGGGGGCTGGGCAGGCCGGTCTCAGGGGAGCTTACCGATCTGGGGCTGGATGGATCCAATCCGACAGGCATGACGCCTCCAGGCGGTGCTTCTTCGGGGCGGGGGCCGGGCCCCCGCCCCGTGTCTGCTATCTCAGGAACTCGGACTCGATCAGCTGCGGCAGGTCGGCCACGCTCTGGATGACGTGGGTGTGCCAGTACTTGCCCCAGTCGGTCACCGGCCGCGGCCCGCTGAGCACGCCGACGACGCCGCGCACGCCCGCGTTGCGGCCCGAGAGCATGTCGGCCGGGGTGTCGCCGACCTTGATGACCTCGTGGACGCTCTGGACGTTGAAGTGCGTCATGGCGTGGAAAAGCATGAAGGGCGCCGGCCGCCCGATCTCCCCGGGGATGTCCTCCACGTCGACCGCGAGGTCGACCAGGCCGCGCTTGAGCCAGCCGAGGCTGTCCATGATCGCGTCGGTGATCAGGCTGTGGAAACCGGTGTCCGTGGCCACCTTGATGCCGTGGTCGTGGCACCAGCGGAACGTGTCCTCGGCCCCGGGGATCGGCTTGCACTGGGTGCGATAGTGGTCGAGCATGATCTGCTGGTACCGGTCGAACACTTTCTTGGCCGGTTCGTAGGTCTCGGGGTCCTTGATCTTCTCGAAGTCTTCGATGTCGATCTTCTTGCCCATCTGGCGCGCGATGAGGAACTGGTACAGGTGGATTTTGTTGGTGCCCATGTTGAACATGATCTCATCGGGCGTGGTCTTGATCTTGAACTCCACTGCGGCCTTGTAGAGGCTGTCCCGGACCCCCGTATCGTCGTAGACCGTCGTGCCGGATAGATCGAACATCACCATGCTGATTTTGCCCATGCGCTTGACCTCCTTTGAGTAGTGGTGGGTGACACGTTTGCGAGTGATGGGTTGAAGAGTGGCTTGACTATATTCGGCGGCCGTGATTAAAATCAAATTAATAATAATGAAGAAATGATTAAAAATTTCTTACCAATCCCATTGGGCGCGGAAAGGGGGTCCCGGGATGGACCTCAGCCAGTTGCGAGTCTTCTATCACGTGGCCAAGCTCAAGAGCTTCGCGGCAGCGGCGGACGCGCTGTTCGTTACCCCACCGGCCGTCAGCATCAAAATCAAGCAGCTGGAAAGTCACTACGACCTCAAACTGTTCGAGCGGTCCGGTCGCAAGGTCGAGCTGACCGATCCGGGGGAAGCCCTGCTCGGCTATGCCGAGCGGGTCTTCAACCTCGTGAAAGAGGCCGACGACCACATGGACGATTTGAAAGGCGGCATGACGGGCAACCTCAAGATCAGCACGGGGCTGACCGTGGGGACCTATCATCTGGCGCCGCTCATCAACGTGTTCAGCAAGCAGTTTCCGGGCGTCGACATTCACATGAAGGTCAAGAACAAGAAGGGGGTCATCGACGACATCCTGATGTTGAACGACGATCTCGGATTTATCGGCAACGTCCCGGTTAACCCCAGCCTGGTGGTGACCCCGTTGTGGAAGGAGGAACTGGTGGTCATCACGAGCAAGTCCCGCTCGTTCGGCAAGAAGCCGTCGATCCTGCCGGCAGAGCTGAGCCACCAGCCGCTCATCGTGCGCGAGAAAGGGTCCGGGACCCGCGAGTACATCGAGGAGAGGCTGCGGCGGCAGGGGATCGTCACCAAAACGGTGATGGAGATCGGCAGCGACGAGGCGATCAAACGCGCGGTCGCCGTCGGCCTCGGCATTTCTATCGTTCCCGTCGGGGTGGTGGAGAAAGAAGTCAAACGGGGGGTCATCAAGCAGTACCGCGTCAAGACGGAAAGTCTTTATCTAGACTATTTTATGGTTCACCACAAAGACAAATACATCTCCAATCTGATCAAAGCCTTCATGGACGTGACCCTCAAACACTTCAAAAGCCAGCGGTATGCAAGAACGCTCGCTTTCTCCGAACCGGCTCAGGCTCGCGTGAATCCGAGGACATGACCATGCGCCTGCTGTTTGTCGGCAACAGCCACACGTACCTCAACTACATGCCTCAGATGGTGAAGCGGCTGGTCGAGGCTTCCGGGCATCGCTCGCCGGTGGAGGTCGACCAGTCCGTCGGCGATGCGGTCGGCCTGGAGTGGCACTGGGGCAACGCGCGCACCCGGGAGCTGATTGCCGGCGGGGGATGGGATTTTGTCGTGCTCCAGGACCGCAGCGGCGGCCCGCTCAAGAACCGGGACTCCTTCGAGCGGCACGCGCGCCTGCTCGACGCCGAAATCCGCGCCGCCGGCGCGCCGGACGGTCCTGTACATGACCTGGGCGCACCGCCTGCACCCGCAGACGCAGACGGACATCGCGGACGCCTACGCGTCCATGGCCGCGGAGCTCGACGCCGTGCTCGCCCCGGCCGGGTTGGCCTGGCAGCGCGCGCTCCATCTCGACCCGGCGCTCGAGCTCCACCACGCCGACGGCCGACACGCCAGCGCCGCCGGCTCCTACCTGTCCGCCTGCGTGCTGGTCGCCGTGCTGACCGGCGCCAGCCCGGTCGGCCTGCCGGCCGGCTTCATGATAGAAGGCAAGCGGCGCCCGGAGCTGGCGCCTGAAACCGCCGGCCTCCTGCAGCGGGTGGCGGCCGAGCTGGCGCCGGGTTCAGCGGGGTGCGGCCGCCTGGGCAGGGGGTCCTGATGGCGGTCCTGGTCGAAGCGATTTCGGTGATCGTTCGGAGAAGCGCGGTGGACGCGAAGTTCCCCGGCGGGTGGCCGGCGTTCGCCGCCGCCGCGCCCAACCTCACGATCTGCGCCGACGGCGAGATCGCCCGCGTGGGGTTCATGTCGCCGGCCGACGTCGAAGGCTATGTCCGGTCGCTGGAACGGGCGGGGCTGACCCACCTCGACGGCGGGAAGGCGATCGACCTGGTCGTGGTCGATCAGATGGGCGGCCCGGCATCCCCGTCCGGGTGGCTGGAGTTCGGCCACGTGGATCTGACCGGCGCCGGCGCCAAGGTGGCCGCCTGCCGCCTCGTCGGCAGCCGAGTCGCGTCGATCATGCTGCCGGAAGGCTGGGAGTACGAAGGCTCGCTCAGCCAGACCTACGGGTTCATCCCCGCCGGGGAGTTGGACCAGAGCCTGGAATTCCTGCGCCACGAAGACGGGATGGATGTGTTCCTCAACCGGCTCACCGGCAGAGAGGTCTACATCGGACGCACCGGCGAGGCGTAAAGGTCCCACGTCTATAGAAGCTCGCCGCCCAGGATATCCTTCAGGTGGTGCTTCAGGTGTCGCAGGTAATCCGTGACGACGAATTCCAGCGCCGCCGGTTCCGGCGTGCCGATGTTGCACGGGGAGGGCTTGGCCGCATCAGGGATGCACGCGATCACGTGAGAGAGGTGGTCGTTGTAAGCCGACCAGAGAGAGACCAGCGCCGCCCACGGGCGTTCGTTGCACCGCTGGATTCTGACCCATTCGGTCTGAGTGTAAGGCGGGAATTCCAGCCCGGCGCCGCCGACCGCCCTGACGAACCGCTGGTGGTTGTTCGCGGCCGAGTCGATCAGGTGGCCGAGGATTTCCTTCTTCGACCACTCGCCCGGGGCGGTCTTCGTTGCCACATCTCCGCTGTCGAGCCGGGACAGCTCGGGCCCCACGATGGCGACGACGGCGCGCAGTTGCTCGGCGGCCTCTTTCATATCCAGACACCTCCGCGATTCGTTTGTTCCCCCGCCCATCCGGAGTGCTATTGCCCACCCGTATACGCAGCCGCACTTTATCCGGTTGCAGGACATCGATGCAAGTTCGCCGCCCGGAGGGTGGTTCGACTGAAGGGGTGCACCGCATTTCCTTCCCGCGGCCCAATGGTATATGATGCCGCATGTCCATCGGCTAATCAGGTGGGCAGTTTCGCCCCCATGTCGGTTCGCGTCGATCGGTGAGGCGTGGCAATGCACGGAATTGTCTGAGGAGATGAGGGCTCGGGATGAAGGCCGTGATCACAATCGACTTGCAGGCCGCCTCCACGGAGGCAGCCCAGCGGGCCCTGTTTGATCTCTGCGACGAGATGAGGCGGCGGGGACTTGCCGGCTCCTGTGCGTTCGAGATCGAAACCCCGGAAGGCAAAGTGACGGACCGCTGCGTCCTCTCAGGGGGGAAGGTCGTCGCTTGAACGCCCTGACCCTGCCGGGACGGCAGGGAAGAGGAGGCCCATGAGTTCGACCGCATTCCAGGATCTGATCCCCGGCAACGGCTGCTACGGCTGCGGCCCGGCCAACCCGCACGGGTTGCGGATCAAGAGCGTCTGGGAAGGGGAGGAGGCGGTCTGCGTCTACCGGCCCGAGCCCCACCAGTCGGCCGGGCCGCCGCAGTTCCTCAACGGCGGCATCATCGCCACGCTGATCGACTGCCACAGCGTCTGCACCGCCATCGCCCACGCCTACCGGGCGGAGGGTCGTCCCATCGGCTCCGCGCCCCACATCTGGTGCGTGACGGCCAACCTCAACGTGACCTACCTGCGCCCCACGCCGCTCGAAGTGCCGGTGACGCTGCGCGCCCGCATCGCCGAGGCCGGCCCGAAGAAGACGCTCGTGCGCTGCAGCCTCTACTCGAACTCGGACGAGTGCGCCCGCGCGGAGGTGGTGGCCGTGAGGGTGCGGGACAGCTGGCGGGCGTCTCAGGGAAACCCGCCCCCAAAAGGCGCTTGAGGGCCCGATATGGGTTTCCGGCAGCCGGCATGAAAACGATCAGGGTTGATTGATCAGGATCTGAACGCTGTTGGACCCGCGGTCGGCTGCCGCCAGATCGAGGCTCCCGTCGGCGTTGAAGTCGCCGGTCGCCAGGCCGCTGATTCCAATCAGGCCGGCAACGGTTCCCAGGGGAGAAAAGCTCCCGCTGCCGGTGTTGGTCAAAACCGTCAGGCTGTCGGAGCCGAAATTGGCGACCGCCAGGTCCAGGTCGCCGTCGGCGTCCCAGTCCCCCGCGATCAGCGCCGCGACGTTGGTCTGACCGGTGATGGTCTGCACCAGCGCGAAGACGCCCGAGGCCGTTGTTCTTCAGAATGGCGACCGAGCTCGACCCCGAGTTGCCGACCGCGAGGTCCAGGCGCCCCGTCCCCGTCCCAGTCCCCGGCGGCCAGCGCCCTGGCGTTCGCCATGCCCGTCACGGTCGCGGAAATCGCGAAAACGCCCGTGCCGTCGTTGGTGAGAACGGCCACCGTTATGCTCCCGAAGTTGGCCGCGGCGAGATCCAGGTCGCCGTCCCCGTCCCAGTCCCCGGCGGCGAGCGCGCTGACGCCGGCCAGGCCGGACACCGTGCTCGCGAGTGTAAACGTCCCCGTGCCGTCGTTGAGCAGGAATGGCGACGCTGTTGGAGCTGGAATCGGCCACGGCGAGATCCAGGTCGCCGTCCCCGTCCCAGTCCCCGACCGCGAGGGCCTTAGCCCCAAGCCGGCCGGCGACCGTGCCGGACAGCCTGAAATTGAAGCTGCCGTCGTTCTTCAGGATGGCGACGCTGTTGGAGCCGAAATTGGCCGCCGCGAGATCCAGGTCGCCGTCCCCGTCCCAGTCCCCGACCGCGAGGGCCGAGACGCCCACCTGGAGGTTCAGAGCGGCCGCTTCGGAAAAAACCTCCGGCGCCGTCGTTGGCGAGGAGGGTGACGCGGTCGGCGCCGAAATCGGCCGTGGCCAGGTCCACGTCGCCGTCCCCGTCCCAGTCCCCGGCCGCCACGGCCACCGCGTTCGTCCGGCCGGCTATGGTTTGGGTGTCGACGAATGCCCCCGTGCCGCCCCCGGTCTCTACCGTGAAGCGGAAGACGTAGGGCGGGTCGAGCGCGAGGCCGCCGGTCGAGGCGAGGCCCTGGGTCAGAGTCACCTCCACGAGCTCGCCGGCCTTGAAGTTGCCGGAGGGGTCGAAGCTCAGAGGAGCGGTGCCCCCCCCGGAGAAGGTCCCGGAGCGCTTCCCGGTCAGCGAGCCGTAGACCACAAAGGTTGCGGCGGACGCGGCGCCCATGTTCGCGTCGAACGTGGCGGACACCACGGCGACCGCGCTGGCGGCGCTGTCGTCAGGTGCAGGAGAGACGCTGACCACCGTCGGCTGCGGGGCGGAGCCCGACGACGAGTCTCCCCCGGTGCCGCCGCATGCCAGAACAGCTGCCACCCACACGATCGTCGTCACGCGTCCCCAGCCGTTTCGTTTCAAAGGGCACCTCCTTTGCGGGGTTGAACCGTTCGAAATCCATTCTACCACACCCTGCCCGAATTTTCAGGCGTGCCGCAGGCATCGGCGACTCGTGGGGCCCATGGCCCTCCCCTTGACGCTCCATCGGCGCGGTGTTAACCAATTGCCTCTTCAACCTTGATTCGCGCGGCGGCATTTTCTTCCGGGAGGGCTGCATGTCCGGCGCGACTCGCGAGCGCCGCCACACGGAGTCTGCACATGCTTCAGCTTCTGCCCCCGCCGATCGTCGGCGCGATTGCGCTGTCCCTGCTCACCGTTAACACCGTCTTCTGGGTCGCCCTGTTCATCCCGGTCATTGCGGCGCGGCTGGTCGTTGCCTCCGCCCGGTTCCGGCAGCGCTGCAGCGCGGTCCTGATCGCCTTCGCCTGGCGCTGGGTGGGCGTCAACAGCTGGGTCGTCGCCGCCACGCAAAACCTGGTCTGGGATGTAGCGCTTCCGGAGGGCCTCGACCCGACCCGGTCCTACCTGGTCGTCTGCAACCATCGTTCCTGGACCGACATCTTCGTCCTGCAGCACGTCTTCAGGGGCCGGGTGCCGTTCCTCAGGTTCTTTCTGAAAAAAGAGCTCATCTGGGTGCCGTTTCTGGGGATCGCCTGGTGGGCGCTGGAATTCCCCTTCATGCAGCGCCATTCGCGCGCGTTCCTAGCCAAGCACCCGGAGCTCCGCGGCCGGGACATGGAAACCACGCGCCGGCACTGCGAAAAATTCAGAAGCGCCCCGGTGTCCGTGCTCAATTTCCTCGAAGGCACGCGCTTCACGCCCGGGAAACACCGGGCGCAGGCGTCGCCCTTCGCGCACCTGCTGAAACCCAGGGCCGGCGGGGTGGCCTACGTGCTCGCGGCCATGGGGGACGCCCTCTCGGGCGTCCTGGACGTGACGATTGCCTACCCCGAACACCCGCCCGGCGCCATGCTCTGGCAACTGCTGCAGGGGAAAATCCCGCGCATCGTCGTGCGCGCGCGCCTGCTGCCGCTGCCGGCGGACACGGTCGGCCGGGACTACGTGGAGGACACGGATTTCAGCGCGCGCATGCGCGCCTGGGTCGACCGCATCTGGCAGGAGAAGGACCGCCTGCTGGACCGGCTCCAGGGGCCCGCCGGGTCATGACCGCGTTGAATTAGGATCCGCAACAGCGATTTCGGCGCCGGCAAGGCTGCGCTTAAAAATAAAGGCGCACGGTGCGGGGTGCGTTCAGGACGAGGCGGGCGTCCGGGTCGTGGCCGCCCGCGGTCTGTTGCGCGGAGAGTGCACGCAGGGGGCGCGGGCGTTGAAATCAAGAATCAAGTCGCGACCCCCGATATCGCTTCCTCCGCGGCAGTGCTTAGTGTAGAGTAGGAGAAATCCGAAAAATCATCCAGGCGAAGGGAACGCGGTATGAACCCGAACGGTGAATTTGAGTTTTCCGTCGACGAGTCCTACGAAAACGAAAAGGGGCAGTTCACGGTCGTCTCCATCGACGGCGACACCATGGTGATCCGGTGGAAAAACGGCGAGGAGGTTCAGACGTCCGCAGAGTTCCAGGGCCGCATCCAGGGGCGCCGCCAGTGGGAGAAGAAACGGCAGGAGGATCTCGCCGCCGCCGCAAAACCGGCTCCGGCCAAGCCCAAGAAAGCCGCCAAGAAGAAGGCCAAAGCGCCGGCGGAATGAGCCGGCGGGGCATGGAAAATCGTCCGTACATCAGCGCCTTCGCCGGACATCGCCCGCAGATCGACCCGCAGGCTTTCGTGGACATCTCGGCCCGGCTGGTCGGCCGGGTGGCGATAGAAGCGGGGGCGACGATCTGGCCGGGGGCGGTCCTGCGGGCGGACGACGAGGAGATACGGGTCGGCGCGGGCAGCGCGGTCCTGGACCTCTGCCTGCTCGAGGCGCCGGCGGGCACGCCGGTTCGGGTCGAGCCCGGGGCGCTCGTCAGCCACAAGGCCTGCCTGCACGGCGCCATCGTCCGCGGCGGGGCACTGGTCGGGATCGGAGCGATCGTCCTGGACGGTGCGGTGATCGGGGCGGGAGCTCTGGTCGGTGCGGGCGCGCTGGTGCCGCCGGGCATGGAGGTGCCCGCCGGGGTCCTCGCGCTGGGGCAGCCCGCGAAGGTGGTTCGCGCCCTGACGCGGGAGGAGATGGCCAAGGTGGCCGTTCAGCTGGCCGACCTCCGGGCAAAGGCCGAAAAGTACCGTCAACCGGCGTAAGCCTTTCCCGCAGCCGGATTCATCCCCCAGAGTCTCCTGCTCCCGCAAGACCCTCTCCCCGGAACGTCTCCCCCGCCCTTCCTCTCACCCGGACGGCCGCAGCACCCAGAGGTGGCCGGCGAGCAGCCGGGCGATGTCACTCCACATGGGCGGCTCCGCCGAGCGGAGCTGTCGGGTGAAGCGAGGAGATGCAGCAGCAACGCCGGGCCCTGCGGGAAGGGCCCGGCGGCAGCGCGCGGGCGGACGTCGGTTCGTCAATAGCCGGACAAACGGTTGCCGGGGTGTTGGTCAAGGGCGGTCGGCCGCTCCTCGGCGCCGGGCCAGGTCGGCACGGCCTCGTCCGAGACGGCCCAGTCGCCGAACACGAGGAGCATGGCGGCGAGCAGGAATGCGAGCGAAATCGTCAAGCGTTTGAGCATCGCGAGAAAAACCTCCGTTCTGATGCGACCAGTATAGTGCACTCCGCTCCGATTCTCAAGCGCTCGCCGCGCCCGGACGGCTCCGGGCCGGTCGGCGTTGAACCGGCCGCGCGGACGCGCTATACCCTCGCGCATGATGGAATGGCGCCTGCTCGACACCCCGCCCATGACGGCGGCCGAAAACATGGCCCTCGACGACGTGCTGCTCGAGCTCAAGGGCGAGGGCCGCACGCCCGACACCATCCGTTTCCTGCAGTTCAAGCCCCGCGCGGTGCTCGTGGGCTACCACCAGTCCGTGGCCGAGGAGGTGCGCGTCGACTACTGCCGCGCGCAGGGCATCGACGTCAACCGCCGCAACACGGGCGGCGGCGCGATCTTCTTCGACGAAAACCAGCTGGGGTGGGAGGTCATCTGCCGCAAGGCCGTCTTCGACGTCGGGGTGCCCAACCCGCGCCTCTTCCGGACCCTGTGCCTGCCGGTGGTGGACGCGCTCGCGATCCTGGGGGTCTCGGCCGACTTCCGGCCGCGCAACGACATCGAGGTCGACGGGCGCAAGATTTCCGGTACGGGAGGCACGGAGTCCGGGGAGGCCTTCCTCTTCCAGGGCACGATGCTGGTGGATTTCGACGTGGACACGATGCTGCGCGCGCTGCGGGTCCCGGTCGAAAAGCTCAAGGCCCGGGAGATCGACTCGATCAAGGAGCGCGTGACCTGCCTGCGCTGGGTGCTCGGGCGCACCCCGCCGCTCGCCGCGATCAAGGACGCCGTGCGCCGCGGCTTCGAGAGCCGTTTGGGCATCCGGCTCGTCCCGTCCGGTCTGACCGCCGAGGAGACCGAGCGCTTCCAGGCCCGGCTGCCGCACTACCGCTCCGCGGAGTGGATCGACCCGGCGCGGCCGCCCGCGCGGCCGCGCGGGAGCCTGCAGGCGGCCGCGAAATTCGAGGCCGGCCTGGTGCGCTATACCCTGTCGCCCGACCTGCGGCGCAACCGCGTGCACGAGCTCTTCATCACCGGGGACTTTCTCGCCTTCCCCCACCGGGCGCTCTACGACCTCGAGACCGCGCTCCGCGGCGCGGACCTCGACCCCGCCGCGCTGCGCCGGACCATCCAGGGGTTCTTCGATGACGGCGCGCTGCGGATCCCGGGCATGAGCGCCGCGGAGTTCGCCCGGCCGCTCGACCCGCTCTTCCAAAAGCTCGCCATCGCCCGCACGGGCCTCCCGCTCGCCGACTGCGACCGCATCAGCCCGACCAACGGGACCTTTGCGGAGGTCATCGGCTGCCGGCCCTCGGTGCTGCTGCTGCCCTACTGCGCCAAACCCGCCGACTGCGACCTGCGCCGCGACAAGTCCTGCCGCGTGTGCGGCCGGGACGACTGCACGGTCGGCCGCGCGTGGCGGGCCGGGACGGACCGGGGCATGCGGGTGGCGACGGTCGTCAGCTTCGAGGACCTCTGGGCGGAGCTGGTGCGCATGCGGGCCGACGGGGAGGCAGCCTTCGTCGGCTGCTGCTGCCGGCCCTTTTTCACCAAGCACGCCGGGGATTTCGAGCGCGCCGGGGTCCCCGGCATCCTGCTCGATATCGACCACACGACCTGCTACGACCTGGGCCAGGCCCGCGACGCCTACGCCGGGGGCTTCGACCGGCAGACCGATCTCGCCGTCGACCTGCTCGACCGCGTGCTGGGCGGGATCGCGTGACCCGCGCCGGATGCGACATCCTCGTGGTCGGCGCCGGTCCGGCCGGCACCGCGGCGGCGCTCGCAGCCGCGCAGGCGGGCGCCCGGGTGACCGTGGTCGACCGGCGCCGGGCGATCGGGGTGCCCGTGCAGTGCGCCGAGTACATCCCGGCCATGCTGCTGCGGGACGTGCCCGCCTGCGGCCCGGCGGTCGTGCAGGCCGTAAGGGCTATGCGCACCTTCGTGCGCGACGAGCCGGCGGGCGAGCTCGACGCGCCCGGCTGCGTCGTCGACCGCGATCGCTTCGACCAGCTGCTCGCAGCCGCGGCCGAGCGGGCGGGCGCGAGCCTGCTCACGGGGACGGCGGCCCGACGCCTGGAGGGGGACACGGTGGTCCTCAAACGCCGGGGCGGCACGACGCTCGTGCTGCGGCCGCGGGTCATCGTCGGCGCGGACGGCCCGCGCTCGACCGTCGGCCGCTGGGCGGGGCTCGTCAACCGGCGCCTGGTGCCCGCGGTCCAGGCCCGGGTGCGCCTCGTGCAGCCGCTGGACGTCACGGAGGTCTACCTGCACCCGGACTACCCCGCCGGCTACGCCTGGCTCTTCCCCAAGCAAGGGATGGCCAACGCCGGCGTCGGGTTCGCCCCGGTGCCCGGGGGACCCCGTCCGACCGCGGCGCTCGCGGCCTTCCTCGCGACGCTCGCGCGCCGCGGCCGGATCGCGGGCCCCGTCGCCGCCTACCAGGCGGGCTGGATCCCGGTCGCCCCGCTCGCGGACTCGGTCCGCGGCAACCTCCTGCTGGTCGGCGACGCCGCCGGCCAGACGCACCCGGTCACGGGCGCCGGCATCTTCAACGCGGTCACCTGCGGGGCCATGGCCGGGAGGTGGGCCGCCCGCGCCGCGCTCGGGGACGACGTGAGCCTGCTGCGGCGCTACGACGAGGAGTGGCGCGATCTGCTCGGAGGGACGCTCGCGCGTGCGGCGGCCCGGCGCCGCCGCATGGAAGCGCACTGGGGCCGGTTCGACGACATCATCCGCTCCTGCTGGGTCGCGTTCGAAGAGTACCACCGGCCGACCCTCCCCCCGGGGGCGGGAGAGGGTCGGGACGAGGGTGCGGGAGGTCGGCATGCGGGATGAGACGCCGTCCCTATCCGAGGCCCGGCGGATCAGCTGGGAGCGCAAGGGCCGCGGCATCACCTTCTTCCTCCCGGGGATGTTCGTCCTGGACGGGGTCCCGGGCCGGTACCCGGCGCTCTCGCTCACCGGCGGCCGCTGCGAGCTGATGTGCGACCACTGCCGCGGCAGCCTGCTCGCGCCCATGATCGCGGCCGACAGCCCCGAGCTCCTGGTCGCGCGCTGCCGGGAGATCGAACGCGAGGGGCACCCGGGCGTTCTGGTCAGCGGGGGCTGCGACGCCGACGGCTGCCTGCCGTGGGGGCGCTTCCTGCCGGCGATCCGCCGGGTGAAGGCCACGACCCGGCTGCACGTCTCGGTGCACGCGGGGTTCATCCACCGGCGGGACGCCCTCGGCCTGAAGGCGGCCGGGGTCGACCAGGCGCTCGTGGACCTCGTCGGCGACGACGACACGCTGCGCCGCGTCTGCCACGTCCCCTTCGGGGTCGAGCGGGTTGCGGCCGCGCTCGAGGCGCTCCAGGCGGCGGGCATCCCGGTCGTGCCGCACATCGTCTGCGGGCTCGACGGCGGCCGGATGGCGGGCGAGGAGCGCGCCCTCGATCTCGTCGCCCGCTTCCGGCTCGAGCAGCTGGTCGTGCTGTCCTTCATGGGCCTGCCGGGCACGCCGCTCCACGGGGCCGCGCCGCCGCCCCCCGAGGCGGTGGCCGGGCTGATTGCACGCGCCCGGCTGCGGGTGCCCGATCTCACGATCAGCCTCGGCTGCGCGCGGCCGCGCGGCGCGAGCCGCCTCGACGTCCTCGCCGTCGACGCCGGCGTAAACCGCATGGCGCTGCCCTCGGAAGAGGCGGTGGCGCGCGCCCGCCACCACGGCCTCGCGATCCGCTACCAGCGCTCCTGCTGCTCCGTGCCGGAGCGCTGGGCAGGCGACAGCTGGATCACCGTGCCGACCGTCGCGGCTGGAAAGCCGCTCCCACAGGGATCGGGCCCGAGGTGAACCAAAGAATGAGTGACTCCATGGCCGTTACCGACACCACCCCGTCCAGCCCCGACCACCTGCGCATGAGCCTCGCGGCCGCCATGACCCTGGGCTGGGCGCCCGGCCTGTTCTACCGCGACGCCCGCCTTTACTGCATCAACCTGCTGCTGACCTATCCCGAGGGCTGCCGCGCGCGCTGCGCCTACTGCGGGCTTGCGGCCGGGCGCCGGGAATGCGCGGACGGGGGGCGCAGCTTCATCCGCGTCCAGTGGCCGGCCTTCCCGCTCGAGGACATCGTCCACCGCATCGCCGCGCGGCGCGAGCGCATCCGCCGCGTGTGCATCTCCATGGTGACGCGACGCCGCGCGGTCGCGGACACGGCCGCCGTCTGCCGGCGGCTGCGCACCGCCGTCGACCTGCCGGTGTCGCTCCTGATCACCCCCACCGTCCTGCGGCCGGGCGACCTCGAGGATCTGAGGGCGGCCGGGGCCGACAAGGTCGGGGTCGCGGTCGACCTGGCCACCCCCGCGCTCTTCGACCGCTACCGCGGCGGCGGGGTCAAGGGGCCGCACCAGTGGGAAGTCTACTGGGAGTGCTACGGCCGAGCGATCGAGGTCTTCGGCCGCGGCCAGGCCGGGGTCCACCTCATCGTCGGGATGGGCGAAACCGAACAGGAGATGTGCGCCGCGATCCAGCGCGCGCACGACATGGGCGGGGGCACGCACCTCTTCTCCTTCTTCCCGGAGCCGGGCTCGCCGCTGCAGGGCCACCCGCGGCCGGCCATGAGCCGCTACCGCCGCGTCCAGCTCGCGCGCTACCTGATCGACCGCGGCGTGGCCCGCGCGGAGAGGTTAGCCTTCGGCCCGGGCGGCCGGATCACCGCCTTCGGGGTCCCGCCCGCTGAGCTGGAGGCGGTCGTGGGCTCGGGCGAGCCCTTCCGGACCTCCGGGTGCACGGGGGCGGACGGCGAGGTCGCCTGCAATCGGCCCTTCGCCAACTCGCGCCCCGGGCCGCACCTGCGCAACTACCCCTTCCCGCCGACGGCCGAAGACCTGCGGCGCATCCGGCTGCAGCTCGCGCCCCCCGGCGGCCGGCCCTGAAAAAATTTCTTGACACCGTCCGCGAAACGCGTAATTTAGCGGCCAAGGAAAAAGGGATCGATGACCGTTTTCGACACAACTCTCAAGCGCTGTTCATGGTGGTGGCGGGCCGACTCTACGGAGTAGCCTGCGCGACCGGCATCTTCTGAAACACCCAGGATCGTAGGCGGCTCCAAAAGCCCCGCGATCCTTTTTTTATTTCCTCCCAAAGGGCCGTGGGGCAACCCCCACGGCCCTTTGCGTTTCGGAAACCGCGTACGGACGATGGCGCAACCCCGATCAAGGAGGAATCATGATCCTGAACCGCTTCCCGGACAAGAACCAGTACCTGCGCCTGGCCGAGCGCTACCGCGTGGTCCCGGTCTGCACCCAGGTCCTCGCGGACACCCTGACCCCGGTGTCGCTGCTCGGCCGCTTCTACGAGGGTCGCGGGCCGGTCTTCCTTTTCGAGAGCGTCGAGGGCGGCGAGCGCTGGGCGCGCTACAGTTTCCTCGGATTCTCGGCCCACATGCTCGTGCGGGTCTTCGCCGACGCGGTCGAGATCGAGCAGGCCGGGGCCGTGCGCCGGGTGCCGCACGCGGGCAACCCTTTCCAGGTGCTGCGCGAGCTGCTGGCGCCCTACCGGCCGGCCGACGTCTTCGGCCTGCCGCGCTTCTGGGGGGGCCTCGTGGGGCACCTCAACTACGAGATGGTCTCCTTCATCGAGGAGATCCCGCACGCCTGGCCGGCCGACAAGCCGCTCGCCTGCTTCATGGTCCCGGAAACCGTGCTGATCTTCGACAACTCGCGCCACACCCTGCTGGTGGTGGCGCTGACCTTCCCGGACGGCGAGCCGGAGCGCGACTGGGCCGAGGCCGAAACCCGCCTCGAACGCGTGCTGGACACGATCGCCGCGCCGATGCCGCGCCCGGCGGTCGCCGCCAACGGCCAACCCGAGCTCGCGGCAGCCGTGCCGGACGAGGAGTTCCGCACCCAGGTGCGCGCGATCAAGGAGCATATCCGTGCGGGCGACGTCATCCAGGCGGTGCTCTCGCAGCCGTTCGAGAGCGCGTCCGCGCCCGAGCCCTGGCGGCTCTACCGCGCCATGCGCTACGTCAACCCGTCCCCCTACCTCTTCTTCCTGCACCTGGACGACACGGTGCTCGTCGGCTCCTCGCCCGAGACCATGGTGCGGCTGGAGAACGGCATCGCCACCCTGCGCCCGATCGCCGGCACCCGGCCGCGCGGCCGGACCGAGCAGGAGGACCGCACGCTCGCCGACGAGCTGCTGCAGGACGAGAAGGAGCGGGCCGAGCACCTGATGCTGGTGGACCTCGGGCGCAACGACCTCGGGCGGGTCGCGGAGATCGGCTCGGTGCAGGTGACCGACCTCATGGTGGTCGAGCGCTACTCGCACGTCATGCACCTGGTGTCCAACATCCGGAGCGACCTGCGCTCCGGGCTCGACGCCTGGGACCTCTTCGCAGCCACCTTCCCGGCCGGCACGCTGTCGGGCGCCCCCAAGGTCCGGGCGATGGAGATCATCGGCCAGCTCGAGGGGCGGCCGCGCGGGCCTTACGGCGGCGCGGTCGGCTACCTCTCCTTCAGCGGCAACATGGACATGGCGATCACGATCCGGACCGCCTGCATCATGGACGGCCGGCTCACGGTGCGGGCGGGTGCGGGCATCGTGGCCGACTCCGACCCCGAACGCGAGCGGCAGGAAACCGTGAACAAGGCCAAGGCCTTCCAGAAGGCGCTGGAGCTGACTGCGCAGACGAGGTTTTAGAAGAAGGGTGTTTGGGTGTTTGGGTTTTGGTTTCGGGTGTTTGGGTGTTTGGGCAGATGACTTCGCCATCCGTAATTTTAGGCAATTTAGCTCATTTTAGGCAGTTTAGGCATTTTTGACATTTTAGGCATTCGCCTGGGAGGCTACCATGTTGGTCATGATCGACAACTTCGACTCGTTCACCTACAACCTCTACCAGTACCTGATGCAGATGGGCGCCGAGGTGCGCGTCCTGCGCAACAACCGCCTGACCGTGGACGAGCTCGAGGCGCTCGAGCCCCGCGGCCTGGTCATCTCGCCCGGGCCCGGGCGGCCGGAGGACGCGGGCATCACCGTGCCGGCCATCCGGCGCTTCTCCGGGCGCATCCCGATCCTGGGGGTCTGCCTCGGCCACCAGGCGATCGGGCTGGCCTTCGGCGCACGGGTGGTACCGGCCGCGCGGCTGATGCACGGCAAGACCTCGGCGGTGACCGCCGACGGCCGCACGCTCTTCCAGGGCATCCAGAACCCCTTTGCCGCCATGCGCTATCACTCGCTGGCCGTGGAGCGCCGGTCGCTGCCCGACTGCCTCGAAGTCACGGCCGAGTCCGAGGACGGCGAGGTCATGGGCCTGCGCCATCGCAGCCACCCCACCGAGGGCGTGCAGTTCCACCCCGAATCCATCATGACGACCGTGGGCAAGCGGCTGCTGCGCAACTTTCTCAAGATGACCCACCAGACGCTCTATGCATGAGAACTTTGGTTAACCGGTTTACGGAACAGCAGGTACACCCGTCGATGCAACCAACCGCTGACCCGTTGAACCGCTGAACCTTACAGGAGGACTCCATGTTTCGCGACAGCTTGCGCCAGATCGTCCAGCGACGGAACCTGACCGAGGAGGAAACCTCCGAGCTGATGGCCGAGATCTTCTCGGGCACCCTCTCGGACACGCTGATCGGCGCCTTCATGGCGGCGCTCGCCACCAAGGGCGAGACCTTCGAGGAGCTGGCCGGCGCGGCCAAGGCCATGCGCCGCAAGGCCGCGCGCATCCAGGCGGGCGGGGGCCTGGTCGTCGACACCTGCGGCACGGGCGGCGACGGGACCGGGACGTTCAACATCTCCACCGTGACGGCCTTCGTCGTGGCCGGCTGCGGGGTCACGGTCGCCAAGCACGGCAACCGCTCGGTCTCGAGCCGCTGCGGCAGCGCCGACCTGATCGAAGCGCTCGGGGTCGATCTCGCCGCCTCGCCCGACCTCGTCGAGGAAGCCGTGCGCGAGATCGGCATCGGATTCCTCTTCGCACCCCTCTACCACGGCGCCATGAAACACGCGGCCGGGGCACGCAAGGAGCTCGGGCTGCGCAGCATCTTCAACATGCTCGGCCCGCTCACCAACCCGGCCGGCGCCGGCGCCCAGCTGCTCGGGGTCTACGCCCCCCAGCTGACCGAGATGTTCGCCGAGGCGCTGCGGCTGCTCGGCTCGAAACGCGCCTTCGTCGTGCACGGCCACGACGGCCTGGACGAGATTTCGGCCTGCGCGCCCACGCGCGTGACCGAGCTTCGCGACGGGCTCATCCGCACCTACGACATCACCCCCGAGCAGCTGCTCGGCCACCGCGCGGACCCGGCCGAGATGGCGGGCGGCGACCCGCCGCACAACGCCGCGCTCGCGCGGCGCATCCTGGCGGGCGAGCCGGGCGGCGCGCGCGAGGTGGTGCTGCTGAACGCGGCCGCCGCGCTGGCCGCAGCCGGCAAGGCCGAGCGCCTGGAGGACGGTCTGCGGCTCGCGGCCCAGTCGATCGACAGCGGCGCGGCGCGGCAGAAGCTCGATCGACTGGTCGAATTCACCCGCAGCACCCATTGACGGCCGGCGGCCCGTCGGGCCCGCACGCCGAGATCGGAGAGGTCATGGCCACCGACATCCTGGATCGCATCGTCGCCGCCAAGCAGGACGACGTCGCAGCCGCCGCACGCGCGCTCCCGCTCGCGCACCTGCGCGCCGCGGCCGAGTCCCGGACCGACGTCCGGCCCTTCGCCGCGGCCCTCGCCCGGCCTGGCCCCGCGGGGGTCAACGTCATCGCCGAGATCAAACGCGCCTCCCCGTCGAAGGGGGTGATCCGCGGCGATCTCGACCCCGCGGGCCTCGCCCGGGCCTATGCCGCGGGCGGGGCCGCGGCCCTCTCGGTCCTGACCGAAACCCGCTTCTTCCTCGGCTCGGCCGACGACCTGCGACGGGCGCGGGCGGCCTGCACGCTGCCGGTGCTGCGCAAGGATTTCCTCTTCTGCGACTACCAGCTCTACGAATCCGCCGCCATGGGCGCGGACGCCGTGCTGCTGATCGTGCGCATCCTGACCGAGCCCTTGCTCGCCGACCTGCTCCGCACCGCCGCCGCGCTCGGCCTCGCCGCGCTGGTGGAGGTCTACAGCGCCGGCGAGGCTGAAACCGCCGCCCGGGCCGGCGCGCGCCTGGTCGGGATCAACAACCGCGACCTGAGCTCGTTCCACACCGACCTCGACCACACCCTGAAGGTGCTGCCCGCGCTCGCCCCCGGCCAGACGGCCGTCGCGGCCAGCGGCATCCGCGACCGCGCGGACATCCTGCGCTACCGGGGGACGCCGGTCTTCAACTTCCTGGTCGGTGAAAGCCTGGTGCGTTCAGAAAACCCTGCGGGTTTTCTGAAAATCGCTGAAAGGGGAAAAGGACCATGTCGCCGGATGAGGTGAAACGGGCGGGGGAAAGCCCGCTGCCCCGGGAAACCGTTCAAGTCAAAGATCTGCGGGCTGACGCGGGCCGACGAAGCCGCGGCCTGCGCCGCGGCCGGGGCCCACGCCATCGGGCTGGTGTTCTACCCGCGCAGCCGCCGCTACATCAGCGCGGAGACCGCGCGGGAGATCCGCCGGGCGCTCCCGCCCGAGGTCGTCTGCGTCGGCGTCTTCGTGGACGCCCCGCCGGAGACCGTCCTGCGGGTCGCCCGCACGGCCGGGCTCGGCGCGGTCCAGCTCCACGGCTGCGAGCCGCCGGAGG
>CAWHEZ010000013.1:0-337178 GCA_963828345.1 uncultured delta proteobacterium | reverse complement strand
CGCATGCGCTGTCGTTTGGTGTCCAACCGTTCCGGCTTCACCCTGATCGAGATCATTTGCGTCCTCGTCCTGCTGGCGACCCTGGCCTCGTTTGCCCTGGCCCGCATGGTGTCCCTGGACCAGGGCGCTTCCCAACAGATGCTGCGCTCCTGCCTTTCGGAACTCAACAGCCGCGAAAACATGACCTGGTGCCAGGTGAAGCTCTCCCCCGCGGGCTGGGTGGACGATGCGACCCTCTTCTCTCAGATCAACACGGGCCTCGGTACGGACTACCAGTGGACGGCGGGCCCGACCGTCGCGGGCGGAGGGATCCGCTTCAAGGACCAGGCGCTGACGTTCGTGCGGGAGGCGTCTTCTCCCGACAAGGCCGGGCTGTGGAAGTAAGGCCGCTGCGCCTGAGGAGGCCGCCTGCCCTTCGAGGCCGGGTCGCTCCGGGATCCCCGCCGCCGGCGTTCTTTTGAATTGCTCCGCGCATGCCCTCGTGATACGAGGGGGCCCATGTCTTTCAACGATATCGAGCTGAAGCGGATCAAGAAGATCGTCGGCGGGTTCTGCATCGACAGGATCCCGGACCACCAGCGCAGCCAGGTGAAGCTCCTCTACGAGATGCGCGGCTTCGAGGTCAAGCTGAGCGAGGCCAGACCGTTCCGGGGGAGTCACGTCTGGACCGAACGGCAGGTGGCCCGGTTCAAATACGATCCGGACACCATCCGCTGGCAGCTGTATTTCCGCACCCCCTCCGACCGGTGGCGCAAATACCCCGCGGCCGAGCCCACCAACAATCTGAAAACCCTGGTCGAGCTCTTGCGGGACGACCCGTTTCACCTCTTCTGGGGCTGAAGCCGCGCCGTTGACGACCGCGGTCCTGCCTTGCTTTCATCTGCTGCCTCAGAAAAATTGCCGATCAGAAGCTAAGCCAAACCCCCCCGCGTGCCGATAATGGATGAGTCCTCCTTTGATTTCACAGCCGGAGAGCGGCATGGACATCCAGTGCGACGCCTGCAAAACGGTTTATAAGATTCAGGACGGGGTCATCCCCGCCGGCAAGAAGGTGCGCTTCACCTGCAAGCGCTGCCGTTCCGCCGGCGGCGACGCCCCGGCGCCTCCGTCTCCGGTCATGCCGCCGACTCCGCCGCCGGCGGCCGCGGCATCTTCCGCGGAGCTTCCGCCGCGGGAGCGGATCCTGAACGGCATCAAGGACCTGCCCGCCATGCCCCAGGTCATCACGGAGATCCAGGCGCAGATGGCCGGCGCCGACATCAACACCCGCAAAATCTGCGGGCTGATCGAAGCCGACGCGGCGATTGCGACCAAGGTGCTGCGGTCGGCCAACTCGGCCTTCTACGGCCAGAGCGGCAAGGTGGCCACCATGACCGGGGCCCTGAACCTCATCGGGCTGAAGGGGCTGCTGGAAGTGGTCGCGCTGGCGGGAGCCCAGCGCCTGCTGGTCGGCCGGCTGCCGGGGTACGGCTACGAGGCCGAGGACCTCTGGCGGCACTCGCTCGCGGTCGCCTGCGGGTCGAAGCTGCTGGCCCTGCGAAAGGACCCGGGGATCAGCGAGACGGCTTACCTGGCCGGGCTGATCCACGACGTCGGGCGGATCATTCTGGACCGGCTCGTCCTCGAGATGAAGGCCGAGATCGCCGAATTCATGGAGCGGGAGCAGAAGACCTTCCTGGATGCCGAGACCCGGTTTTTCGGGCTCAACCACGCCCGGGTGGCGGCCGAGGTCTGCCGCAAGTGGAAGTTCCCTCCCGTGATGGCCGTTGCCATCGGATGGCACCACGAGCCCTCCAAGTCGAACGGGGATCTGCTCGCCCACATCCTGCACATGGCCGACCACCTGGCGACCATGATCGGCATCGGCTACGACAGCGACGACGTGCTGAGCCAGGTGGAGGCGGGCACGATGGATTTCCTGGGTCTGAAGCAGGCCGACCTGGGAGATCTGGTCTCGAAGATCGCGGAGTCCGTGAGCCAGGCCTCCAAGCTCTGAAGCGCCACGTCCCGCACCTTCGGCCTCTTCGTCCCATCCCCCTCGCCGCAGGTTCACGACCCGGCGGTTGCCCGCCCCGGTTCCGCTATGTCTTCCCTGGAGCGCGTCGTCCCGATCCTGCGTCGTGTTTGCCTGCGTCAGGCGTCTGTGGTAGGTGCTCTGGACAGTCGTCCAGCCAGGGGGTGAACGGATGCGACCCGACTCGGCCAACCGCCGGCGATGTGCAACGGTCCTGTTTCTGGCCCTGCAGCTTGTCGCCGGGTTCCCCCACCCGGCAGCCCCGCAGACGGCACCCGCCGGGGCCGCCGCCGGGGAAAAATGGTCCGAGTTGCTGGCGCGGCAGCCCTTCCCATACCGGGTCCCGCTTCCGGAACCCCGTCCGGCCGAGTTCGACGGCACCTACGCCAAACGCGTGCCGTCCGTGGCCGAGCCGGTGCATTGCCTGCGCTGCCCGGATTACGCGCCGGAGGGCGGCCTCTGGCGGATGCGCTTCGATCAGGGGGTGTTCCGCGTCATGCACCTCGCCTCCGGCTGGAAGAGCATTGCGACCGTGATCGCGGCCGGGGACCGGTTGCTGCTGGTCAACGATCCGGTCTGCATCGACGAAATCGGGCTCTACCGCTGGCGGCTGGAACAGGGCCGGCTCGTGCTGGAGGTCATCGACGACCCCTGCGCCATTCGCCTGCGGGCGGCCAACCTCACCGGCCAGGCCTGGTTGCCCTGCCGGCCGCCGAACGCAGAGGCGGCTGTGACCGAGCACTGGCTCAAACCCGAGGGGTGCGAGTGAACGCTCGAACGAGAGGGAAAGCGGATGAGTGCACCTGACGGCGCTGCGGGGGGCGGCCGGAGCGAACCCGCGGAAGGGCTCTTAGAGGTCCCCGGCGGGACGCTGCACTACCTGGACTGGGGCGGCGATGGCCCGCCGGCCCACTTTCTGCACGGCAACGGCTTCTGCGCGGGCACCTACGCCCCGTTTCTGCGCCTGCTCGCCCCCGACCTGCACGTCACTGCCAGCGACATCCGCGGCCACGGGGAGTCGGCCTTCGACCGCATGCCCCCTATCCGGCACTGGAACGTCTTCGCCGAGGACCTGGCGCTGCTCGTGCAGAGCGTGCAGCGCGGCCCGGTCGTCGGGATGGGGCACTCGCTGGGAGCGGTGGCCACGACCCTGGCTGCGGCCGCCCACCCCGAGCTCTTCTCGGCCCTGGTGCTGATCGACCCGGTCTTCTTCGAACCGCTGCGGCTCTGGCGCGTGGCGGCCCTGCGGCTGCTCGGCATGCGCGGCCATTCCCCGCTCGCGGTGCAGGCGCGCAGACGGCGGCGGGTGTTCAAGGGGAAGGCAGACTTGCTGCGGGTGTTCTCGGCCAAACCCGGCGCGTTCAAAAGCTGGGCGCCCGAGTTCATCGACGCCTACCTGGAGTGCGGGTTCCTGGAACGGGACGCCCAGACGGCGGTCCTGCGGTGCGACCCGGAGCTGGAGGCCCAGATCTTCGAGTCCGTGCCGGTCGACGTGTGGGGGTACATCCGGCGCGTCCGCTGCCCGGTCCTTGCAATCCGGGGGGAGCAATCGGAGGTGTTCCTGGAGGGGGCTGCACAGCGGTTGAAACGCCGGGTTCCAACCTGCACGCTGGCCACACTCCCCGGCTGCGGCCATTTTCCGGCCATGGAGAAACCCGAGGAGTGTGCCCGCGTGATCAAATCCTACCTGGTGGAGACGGTCGGCGGGGCGGGCTGATCAGCCCTCGACCTGCTGGATGCCCTCCAGCACCCAGAACGCCTGCGCGTCCTTCGCCTCACGGCTGAAGTGCCATATCTCGCGCACCTGGCGGGCGCGCTCGTCGCCGTCTTCGCGCATCATCACGTCGTACAGCACCGAGGCGACCCTGCGGCCATCCACGTCGCGCACTTCGAGCAGGCGCGGGTTGACGAGCAGCAGCTCCGTCTTCCCGGGGGTGGGGCTCTCCTGCGCCTGGCGCCGGATTTCCTCGTAGACCTCGTTGGAGGTGAACTGCCGGATGTCGGCCAGGTCGCGCTTGTCCCAGGCGGCCTGCAGCCGGTTGTACATGATCCGGGCGCCCTTCATGAAATCCGCCTGGTCGAAATCGGCCGGGATCGGCGCCGGTTCATCGGTGGGCGGGGCGGTCACCGGGTCGATCCCGGAAGTCCCCCATCCCTGCGAAGCGCCCCCGGTCGAACGAATAGCCGCTCGTGCCGCCCGCGGCCTGGGTCGCTTCACGCCGGCTGCGCAGAAAACGGAAGAGCAGGAAAAGCCCGCCGCCGATGAGGACCAGGTCGATCAGGCTCGGGCCGCCCCAGGCATGCCCGCCGCCGAAGAGCATCGAGCCGATCAGTCCGCCCATCAGCATTCCGCCCAACATGCCGCCCCAGCGCCCGCCCATGGGCGAGGGGGCCGTCGTCGGCGCCGGGCGCGACATCCCGGGGCTGGCGGGCGAGCCGGTGCTCGGCGAGGGGGCCGGCGCGCTGCGCTGGTAGGACGGGCTGCTGCCGAAGGACTTGCCGCCGCCCATGCGCGCCGCCTCGGCGGCCTCGTTCACAACGAAGACGGCACAGAGCAGGCCGATCAGGCTCAACAGGATGACATGTTTTCTCTTCATCGAAACCGGTCTCCCTCCCAGGATGGTGTGCGTTAATGTGGTCAAATGATAACAACGTTAATGGGACTGGTCAACCCGACGCGGCAGGGGCTTCCGCCCCGCCCGGTGGGTGGGCGAATTCGGGACGAATTCGGCACGGGATGAGGGCTGGGCCGCCTCGGGCGGGCCAGCGGCTTCAGGGCGGGGGCAGCAGGCCGACGAGCCGGTCGACGATGCGCTCGGCCGCCTCCGACTTGGACATCAGCGGCAGCGCCTCGGCCGTGCCGGAAGGGTCCAGCAGGGTCACGCGGTTGGTGTCGACCTCGAAGCCGGAGTCGGGTGCGGCGACGTCGTTGGCCACGATCAGGTCGAGCCGCTTGCGCGCGAGCTTGTCGCGGGCGTTGGCGAGCACGTCCCGGGTCTCGGCCGCAAACCCGACGACCGCCCGCGGGCAGCCCGAGCGGCCCCGCAGCTCAGCCACCTCGGACAGGATGTCGGCCGTGCGCGCCAGCTCCAGGCGCAGGGTCGCGCCGTCCTTCTTGATCTTCTGGGCCGCCGGTGCGGTCGGGCGGTAGTCGGCCACCGCCGCCGCCATCAGCAAGGCGTCCGCGCCGGACGCGGCCGTGAGCACGGCAGCGCGCATCTCTTCGGCCGACTCGACGGCCATCCCCCGGCTGCCGTGCGGAATGCGCCCGGCGCCCGGTGCGTGGATCAGGATCACGTCCGCCCCGCGATCGCGTGCGGCCGCGGCGAGCGCGAACCCCATTTTCCCGCTGCTGCGGTTGCCGACGAAGCGCACCGGGTCGATCGCCTCGCGTGTCCCGCCCGCGGTCACCACCACGGTGCGGCCCGCGAGCGGCCCGCGGCGGCCGAGCACCCAGCGGCACGCCTCCAGGATGTCCGCGGGCTCGGACATGCGCCCGCTGCCGGTCCCGCCCGAGGCCAGCCGGCCGGACTCGGGCCCGACCACGTGCATGCCGCGGTCGCACAGGGTTTTCATGTTGGCGGTCGTGGCCGGGTTGGCCCACATCCCGGATTCCATGGCCGGGGCGAGCAGGATGGGCGCCCGGCAGGCGAGCGCGGTCGTGACGAGCATGTTGTCGGCCAGGCCGCAGGCGAGCTTGGCCAGGGTGTTGGCGGTGGCCGGGGCGACGACCATGAGATCGGCCCGCTGCCCGAGCGACACGTGGCCGATCTCGGTCTCCTGGAGCAGGGCGAACATCTCGACCGCCACCGGCCGGTGGGTCAGGGCCTGGAAGGTGATGGGCCGCACGAACTCGGTCGCCGCCGCCGTCATGATCACGTCGACGACCGCGCCGGACTTGACCAGGCGGCTGGTGAGATCGGCGGATTTGTAGGCGGCGATGCCGCCGCTGACGCCGAGGACGATGCGCTTGCCGTCCAGGACCGGGATGCGGGTGTCCATCTGTCGGGTGCCTCCTCGGCAGCCGTCCGGGGCTGCCTCAGCAGGGTGTTCGATTCAGCTCGTAGATCAACCGCAGGCCTTCGAGCGTGAGCAGGGGGTCGACCGCCTCGATGACCGGCGTCAACTCGGCCAGGATGTGCGCCATCCCGCCGGTCGCCACCACCTTGGCGCGGCCGCCGAGCTCCGCCCGGATGCGCGCCACCAGCCCCTCGATCAGGCCCACGTAGCCGAACACCAGCCCCGACTGCATGGCGTGCACGGTGTTGCGGCCGATGGCGGCCGGGGGCGGCGTCAGCTCGATGCGCGGCAGCTTGGCGGTGCGGCTGGTGAGGGCCTCGGCCGAGATCCCGAGGCCGGGGGCGATGGCGCCGCCCAGGTAGTCGCCTTCCGCCGAGATGGCGTCGAAGGTGGTCGCGGTGCCGAAGTCGACCACGATGCACGGGCCGCCGTGCAGCGTGCGCGCCCCCAGGGCGTTCAGGATGCGGTCGGCGCCGATCTCGTCCGGATAGTCGAGCAGGATCCGGACGCCGGTCTTGATCCGGGGGCTGACCAGCAGCGGCTCGTGCTTCAGGTAGCGGCGGCTCAGGTCTACGAAATTGGCGGTGATCGGGGGCACGACGCTCGAGATGGCGACCCCCTCCAGCTCGGACCACTGCAGGCCGTGGAAGTCGAACAGGCTGTGCAGCAGCATCGCGTGCTCGTCGGTCTGCTTGGCCCGGTCGGTGGCGACGCGCCAGTGCGCGCGCCACTGCGATCCCGCGTGGACGCCGAACGAGGTGTTGGTGTTGTTGACGTTGATGACCAGAAGCATGAGGGCGGCCCTCCCGTCGAGTTCCCCGGATAGTAGCAGATCCGGCGAGAGGGGCAATGCCTAAAATGAGCTAAACTGACTAACCTGCCTAAAATTGAAAACCGCAAAGCGCCTCCCATTCACCGGGGTGGAATCTCATTCCAGCCCGCAGGGAAAATCGGGTGGATCAGCCATTCCATCGAATCCCGCAGACGCCTCGAAGGAGAAGACCTCCAGCGACACCACGCCGCGGAAGCCGGCGAGCAGTTCGAGGACCTGAGCGGCCGCGGGCCCGGGCAGGCGGTCCAGCGCGAGGTGGTCCCGGCCGCCGGCCGCCGCGTGCAGGTGGACGATCGCGACGGCCGGGGCGAAGCGCGCGGCGACGGCCGCGGGGTCCCGCCCCTGGAGGAGCAGGTGCCCCACGTCCAGGCAGACCGAGAGCCCGAGCCCGGCGATCAGCTCGCCGACCCGCTCCGGGGGGTAGTCCAGGGTTTCGACCGCCATGCGCGCCGGGTCCCCCACCGCGGCCGCGAGCTCGGCGAGGCCCTGCCGCGCCTGCTCCCGCCACGGGTCGAGCGCGCCCGCCGGCCCGCCGGGGACGTGCACGGTGAAGGTCGACGGCCGCAGCGGGGCCGCGTGGTCGCAGGCCCGGCGCAGCGCGTCCACCGCCCGGCGGCGGCCGATCGGGTCGGGGTCGGCGAGCGATACGTCGGTCGGCAGGTGGACGTTGTAGCCGAGGCCCTCGGCCGCGCCGATGGCCGCGAGCTCCGCGATCACGTGGCGCGGGGGCAGCGCCTCGGCCTCGAAGAACAGCAGCTCGATCTCGTCGAAGAAGGGCGCCAGCCGGCGCACGTTGGGCCCGTAGTCCGCGGGGTAGATGAACGAGGTGGTGGCCGTGCGGAACGGGTAGGCGCGCCGGGCGGAGCGGGGCAGCCGGTCGAGCGTCATGCAGGCGCCTCCCCGCTCAGAGCCAGGCCGCGATGGCGGTTGCGACGAGCAGGCTCAGCACCGACGCGAGCACCATGAGGTCGCAGGCGCGGCGGATGTCCCCGGGGACGGTGTCGCCGAAGCGCACGCCGATGTAGGGCTTCTTCACGAGGATGCCGCCGTAGGTGTTGGGGCCGTTCAGGCGCAGGCCGAGGGCGCCGGCGAAGGCCGCCTCCGGCAGCCCGGCGTTCGGGCTGGTGTGGTGGCCCCCCTCCCGCCAGGCCGTGCGGAAGGCGCGCCGCCCGGTGCGCGAGAGGATCTGGGCGGCCAGCGCGATGATCGGCACCGAGAGACGCGCGGGGAGGAGGTTGAAGAGATCGTCCAGGCGGGCGGAGGCCCGACCGAAGAGGAGGTAGCGTTCGTTCTTGTAGCCCACCATCGAGTCCAGCGTGCTCGCCATCTTGAACGCGATCGCGAGCGGCGCCCCGCCCACGGCGGCGAAGAGCAGCGGCGAGAGCACGCCGTCGACGAAGTTTTCGGCCACGGTCTCGACCGTGGCGCGCGCGATGTCGCCGGTCTCGTAGCGCTCGACGTCGCGGCCCACGATCAGCGCGAGCTTCGAACGCGCCGCGTCCACCCGGTCCCCGGTCAGGAGGTCGAAGATCTCGCGCGCGGCGTCGTCGAGCGAGCGCACCGACAGGCAATAGTAGACCAGGAGCGTCTCGATGCCGGCCCCGAGCGCCGGCCGGACCTCGCGCATCGCATCGACCAGCAGCGCGGTGAGCGCCCAGGCGCCCACCACCAGTGCGGCCGCGAACAGGACCCCGGCCGCGGCCGGGTGGGACACGAGTCGGCGGAACCGGGGTTCGGCCGCGCCGATCGCCCATCCCATCCAGCGCACGGGGTGGGGGAAGCGACGGGGGTCGCCCAGGAGCATGTCCAGAGCGAAGGCCGCCGGGATGATCGTCCAGGACGACAGGCCGTCCATCAGGTGTCCTCCCTGCGGCCGTGTCCCTCGGCCGCCCAGGCCGCGAGCGCCTCGGCCGCCCGTTGGTTCGCCGCGCGCGAACGAGGGCAGAGGCGGATGAACCGCTCCGAGAGGCCGACGAAGTTGCTGCAGTCGCGGATGAGGATGCGCTCCGCCGCCAGGCGCGCCCAGGCGGAGGCCGCCGTCAGCCCCTCGGGCAGCCGGGCCAGCACGAAGGAGACCGTCGAGGGGTAGGGGCGCATGCCGGGGATCGCGGCCAGGCGCTCCATGCAGGTCCCGGCGCTCGCGGTCGAGGTGGTCCCGGGTTTCGGCCGTGAACCGGTCGATGGCGGCGCCGGATTCGCAGATGAAGCGCACCGCCGCCTGGGCGATGGCGTTGACGCTCCAGGGCCAGAGACCGCGCTTGAACCGCTCGACCACGGCCGGGTCGCCGACGAGAAAGCCGATGCGCAGGCCCGGGATGCGGTAGATCTTGGAGATCGATAGCAGGACGAGCACGTTCGCGAGCCGGCAGCCGGCCAGGCTCTGCCGGTCCCCGTCGGCCGCGAACGGCAGGTAGGACTCGTCGACGACGAAGCGCACGGCCGGGTGGGCGGCGCAGACCTGCCGCAGCTCCTCGGCCGGGATGAGCCCGCCGGTGGGGTTGTTGGGGTTGCAGACGAAGACCGTGTCGGCCCCGGCCGCGGCGTCGGAGAGCCGCTGCGGGTCGGCGCGGAACCCGTCCGCGTCGGACCCCAGCAGGAACCCGGGCTCGACGCCCTGCAGGCGGCAGCTGTCGGCGTAGTCCGAGTAGGTCGGCCCCACGATCAGCGCCCGCCGGGTCTTCAGAGTCGACGGGATGGAGTAGATGAACTGGGTCGTGCCGTTGCCGGCCGCCATGCGCTCGGCCGGCAGGCCGAGGCGCGCGGCGTAGCGCGCGACGATGTCGCGGCTGTCGACCTCGGGCAGGACCGCGATCGCGTCCAGGTGCTCGGCCAGGTGCTCGCGCAGCCCGGGCGGCGGGCCGAGCGGGTTGACGTTGCTGCTGAGGTCGAGGATGTCCTCGGGTGCGCAGCCCAGACGGCGCGCGAGCGCGAAGATGTTGCCGCCGTGCCCGCTGATCATGCTGCCCCCCCGATCGCGGCGACGAGGAAGAGCCCGGCTTCCGTGGCTTCGATCATGGCGCCGAGCATGTCGCCGGTGACGCACCCGAGCTGCCGGCGGTAGAACGCGATCAGCCCGGCCGTGATCAGCGCGAAGGCGGCGTTCAGCGCGATCGCCTGGGGGCCGAGCGCGAGCGACATCAGCGCGGTCGCCCCCAGCGCCCAGAAGGCCCCCGCGCCCGGCCGGCGGTCGAAGAAGGCGAGCCCGGTGCCGCCCCCCGGGCGGCCGTAGGGGAGCAGGCGCATGGCGAAGATGACACCCCCGCGGGCGTAGGCCGGCACGAGGAGCAGCAGCAGGCCGCGGTTCTCCTCGATCTCGCCGATCCCGCACCACTTGAGCGCGAGGATCGCGCACAGAACGATCACGCCCATGGAGCCGATGCGGCTGTCCTTCATGATCGCGAGCTTCGCCTCGCGCGGGCGGTGGCTGAACAGGCCGTCGGCCGTGTCGGCCAGGCCGTCGAGGTGCAGCGCGCCGCTCAGCCCGGCCAGCACCAGCACGTCCAGCACCGCCACGGTGTCCGGGCCCCACCAGCGGCCGGCCAGCAGGTCGCCGGCCGCGAGCAGACCGCCGAGGACCAGGCCGACGACCGGGAACCAGGGCACCATGGCGACCGCGTCGAAGCCGGTCGCCGGGCCGGCCGGCAGGACGGTGAGGAAGCGGACGGCCGCGCGGAAGTGCGTCATCGGCCGGCCTCCGGCGCGGGTTTCAGGGTGAGGGGCAGGCCCGCAGCGACCAGGACGACCCGGCCGGCGACGGCGGCCACGGCCTGGTTCAGGGTGCCCGCCAGGTCGCGGAAGGCCCGGCCGAGCGCGTTGTCGGGGACGATGCCGAGGCCCACCTCGTCCGCGACCGCGACGACCGGCCCACGCGCGGCCGCGAGCGCCCGGGCCAGGCGCGGGATCTCGGCTTCGACCCGCGCCGGGTCCGGCTCGTGCAGGAGCCGGTTGGCGACCCACAGGGTGAGCGAGTCGACCAGGAGCAGGTCGCCGGCCGCGCCCCCGTGCCGCTCGACCGCCTCGGGCAGGTCGTCGGGTGCTTCGACCGTGATCCAGCCGGAGCCGCGCTCCTGCCGGTGGCGGTCGACCCGCGCGCGCATCTCGGCGTCGAAGGCGACGGCGGTCGCCACGAACAGGCGCCGCTCGGCCGGGGCCCGCAGCGCGGTCTCGAGCGCAAAGCGGCTCTTGCCGCTGCGGCAACCGCCGATCACGAAGGTGAGTTTGTCCAGCATTCGCTTTCTATCTCCGACCCTGAATTCGGCAGCTCCGGGTGTGTGCACCCACCTCGCGGAAGGGTTCGAGGGGTCGAGGGTTCGAGGGTGTGGAAACGGCATCGCATGAATCTGTTCACTTGACCCCTTGACCCCTTGACCCCTCGACCCCTGCAATCGCCAGAATCCGCCCCACGTCCACGTGCGCCTCCAGGTGATCGGCCAGCCGGTCGTACTCGCGGTCGCGCGCGGCGAGTCCCCCCAGCGCCGGCACGCCGCAGGCGTCCAGTCCGAGCGCGGCCAGCCAGCGCGCCGTCACGGCCGGGGCGTCGAAGAGGCCGTGCAGATAGGTCCCGACGATCCGGCCGTCCGGCGACACGCAGCCGTCCTCGTCGGCTTCCGCGCGGCCGTTGCGCTCCAGGATGCGGAACCCGGGCGTACCGCCCAGCCGCGTGGTGCGGCCCATGTGGATCTCGTAGCCGCAGCCGTCGGCGCCGTCCCAGCGGAACCGCGTGAGCGTCGTGGTCTTGGGCGCCTGCAGGACCGTTTCGACCGGCAGCAGGCCCAGGCCTTCGGTCGACCCGGGGCGGCCCTCGTGCCCGTCGGGGTCGTGCACCCGTGCCCCCAGCATCTGGTAGCCGCCGCAGACCCCGAGGATGTGCCCGCCGTCCCGGTGGTGCGCCCGGACGGCGTCGGCCCAGCCGGAGGTCTGCAGCCACTCGAGATCGTGCCGGGTGTTCTTGGAGCCCGGCAGGATGACCGCCCGGAAGCCGCGGAGGTCCTGCGGACGCTCGAGGAAGTGGACCCGCAGGCCCGCGACCGCCTGCAGCGGCTCGACGTCGGTGAAGTTGGAGATGTGCGGCAGGCGGACCACCGCAATCGCGGCGTCGCCGGCCGCGGCGGCCCCCGCCACGCGGGGCGGGTTTTCGATCGCGACCGAGTCCTCGCTTTCGATGCGGATGTCGGTGAACCAGGGCAGCACGCCGAACACCGGCCGGCCGGTGCGCGCCTCGATCCAGCGCACGCCGTCCGCGAAGAGCGTGAGGTCGCCGCGGAAGCGGTTGACGATGAACCCCCGGATCATGTCCCGCTGGCGCGGCTCGAGGCACGCGAGGGTGCCGACGATCTGCGCGAAGACGCCCCCGCGGTGGATGTCCGCGACCAGCACCACGGGGGCCGCGGCCTGCTCGGCCATGCGCAGGTTGACGAAGTCGCCGGCCATGAGGTTCACCTCGGCGCAGGACCCGGCCCCCTCGAGGACCACGAGCTCGTGCGCGCGGCGCAGCCGTGCGAGTGCCGCGGCCGCCGTGCCGAAGAGCCGCTCCTTGCGGCGGTGGTAGTCCGCCGCAAGGCTGTTGCCCTCGACCCGGCCCAGCACCACCACCTGCGAGCCCAGATCGCTCGTTGGTTTCAGGAGGACCGGGTTCATGTCGACCTGCGGGGCGATGCGAGCGGCCTCGGCCTGGACGATTTGCGCGCGCCCCATTTCCAGGCCCTCGGGGGTGACCCCGGAGTTGTTGGACATGTTCTGGGCCTTGAAGGGCGCGACCCGGATCCCCCGGCGCAGGATGGCGCGGCAGAGCGCGGTGACGACGACGCTCTTGCCGACGTCCGACCCGGTGCCGAACACAGCGATGCAGGGGGCGCTCACTTCTCGATCCCTTTCCGCGCGGGGACCCCGGCCTGGAAGTAGTGCCGCACGGCCCGCATCTCGGTCACCAGGTCCGCCCGCGCGAGGATCTCGGCCGGGGCCGCGCGGCCGGTCAGGACCACCTCGGTCGCCGCCGGACGGAGGTCGAGCAGCGCCAGGAGCTCGGCGGTCGGCACGACGCCGACGGCCGCGGCCACGTTGGCCTCGTCCAGGATCACGAGGTCGTGGGCGCCGGCCGCGAACACCGTGCGCACGCGGTCCAGGCCGGCGCGCGCCGCAGCGAGGTCCTCGGCGTCGGGCGCCCCGCGCACGAAGCGGCCGGTGCCGAACTGCTCGACCGTGATCCGGTCCGCGAGCGGGCGAAGCCCCGCGATCTCGCTGTAGTCGCCCCGCTTCATGAACTGCGCGATGAACACGCGCAGGCCGGCGCCGGCCGCGCGCACCGCCAGCCCGATCGCGGCCGTGGTCTTGCCCTTCCCGTCGCCCGTGTAGACCTGGATGCAGCCTCGACTCATCTAAAGTCTCCTGTCGCCATCCCGGGCAGTCACTCGATACTCGATGCTGGATGCTCGATAAAGAAGCACAGCTTACGGGTTGCATTCGAGCATCGAGTATCGAGCATCGAGCATCCAGTATCGAGCATCACCCCGATCGCGTATTTCCCCGCGTACCCGCGCGGGGTGTACATGAACTCCAGGTAGCGGCCGGAGGAGCGGCTGCCGACGAAGAGCACCGTCTGCATGTCGACCGCCGCCGGGTCGAGCTCGGCCAGGGAAACGATGCGCACGTCCTGGTCCGGCCGCATGGCCGCCCGCACGATCCCGACCGGGGTCTCGGGCGGCCGGTGGGCGAGCAGGATGTCGCGCGCCCGCCCCAGCTGCCAGTCGCGCTTGCGGCTGCGGGGGTTGTAGATCACCACCACGAAATCCGCCCGCGCCGCGGCCTCCAGGCGCTCGGCGATGCGCTCCCAGGGGGTGAGCAGGTCGCTCAGGCTGACCACGGCGAAGTCGTGCGTGAGCGGGGCGCCCAGGAGCGCCGCGCCGGCGCAGAGCGCCGGGACGCCCGGCACCACCTCGACCTGCAGCGCGGGGCCGTCGGCCGCCTGCGCGTCGCCGGCCTCGGGCCGCAGGACCCGAATCCCCTTCCGCGCGCAGGTTTCGAACACGAGCCCGGCCATGGCGTAGATGCCCGGGTCGCCGCTCGAAACGAGCGCGCACGACCGCCCGGCCATCGCGGACTCGATCGCGGACTCGACCCGCTCCACCTCTTTCATCATGCCCGAGCGCAGCGTCGGCTTGTCTGCGACGAGGGGCGCGATCAGGTCGAGGTAGAGACCGTAGCCGGCGACACAGTCCGCCGCCAGCAGCACCTCGCGCGCACGCAGGGTGAGGTGCTCGAGGCTGCCGGGTCCGATGCCTACGACCGCGAGCCGATGCGCGCGACGGCGACCGTCGCGTTGCGGCTCGAGCGTTTGGGGACGATCAGCGTCCCGCCCCGGGACGCCAGGATGGCGGCGGCTTCGCATACGCTTTTCACTCCGATGTGGTGGTGCACGCGGGCGGAGGGCGTCGGCACGTCGTCCTCCACCCGCCGGATGTCCGTCGCGACTGAAATAGTCCACGGCCAGCTCGAGCTCGTCGGCCAGGCCGGTCAGCCCCGGCTCGTCGGCCTTGAGGTCGATCGAGGCCAGGCGGGCGAGGCTCGCCCGCGCCAGGCCGGCGGCCTCCAGGGTCCCCAGCAGGAGCTCGCGCATCTCCTCGGTTCCGGTGTTGCGGTTGCACCCGATGCCGGCGACGAGCGAGCGGGGTCGCAGCACGAGCGCGCCCGCGGGCGGGGCGAGCGTGCGGTCCTCGACCCAGACGCGGGCCCGCGCCGCGACGGTGCCGTCCGGGACGGCGCCGGGCACGCGCCCGGTCAGGAGACCGCCCGGGTCGTGCACCGCGACCGGCTCCCCGGCGAGCAGCGCCATGTTCACCGCTTTGATGGCCGCCGGGTTTTCGACGACGAGCCCGAGCTCGAGGGCGACGACGTCGACCGCCGGCACCCCGTTCACGTCGGTTGCGGTCGTGATGACGGGCCGGGCCCCGAGGGCGGCCGCCACCTGCCGGGCGAGCGCGTTCGCCCCGCCGAGGTGGCCCGACACGAGGCTGATCGCAAAGCCGCCGCCTTCGTCGACCACGACGACCGCCGGGTCCTCGGCCTTGTGGACCAGCAGGCCGGCCACCAGCCGCACCACGATCCCGGTCGCCATCACGCAGACGTGGCCGCGGTAGGAGCGGAAGCGCTCCTCCAGCGCCGTTTTCAGGGACGCGAACGGCACGGCGGCCGGCGCCAGCGGCGCGAGCGCCCCGGGGACGAGAACCTCCACCCCCGGCAGGGCGGCGGCCAGCCGCGCAGCCAGCGCTGCACCGCCCGGCGTCAGGGCCCAGACGGCGATCTTATCGGCGGTAGCCGTGCGTGAAGTCCTTGTCATAGAGCTTCGAGCGGGTCTCCCCCCCGTCGGTGTCGAGCACGCGGCCGACGACGACGACCGCCTGGCGCGTGACCCCTTCGGCCCGGACGCACGCGGCCAGCTCGCTCAGCCGCGTGCGGATGATCTTTTCTTCGGGCTGGCTCGCCCGGACCACCACGGCGCAGGGCGCGTCCGGGCCGTACGCCCGCCCGAGCGTTTCCGCCATCGCGTCCGCCTGGTCCACGCTCAGGTAGATCGCCATCGAGGCGCGGTGGGCGGCAAGGGCCTCGAGGCGCTCGGCCTCCGGCACCGGGGTGCGGCCGGCCATGCGCGTCAGGATCAGCGTCTGCGAGATCTCCGGCAGGGTGAACTCGATCCCGAGCGCGGCGGCGGCGGCGAAGGCCGCGGTCACCCCGGGCACGACGGCGTAGGGGATCGCCCGCCGGCGCAGCTCCGCCATCTGCTCGCCGATGGCGCCGTAGAGGCTCGGGTCGCCGGTGTGCAGCCGCACCACGCGCAGGCCCTCGCCGTGCGCGGAGGCGAGGAGCTCGATCACCTCGTCCAGGTGCAGCGCGGCGCTGCTGACCGTGCGGGCCGTCGGCCGCGTCCAGCGCAAGAGCGCATCGGGGACGAGCGAGCCGGTGTAGACCACGAGGTCGGCCTCGGCGAGCGCGCGCTGTCCCTTGACCGTGATGAGCTCCGGGTCTCCCGGGCCGGCCCCGACGAAGAGGACCGGGTGCCGGCCGCCGGACGATGGATTCGCTGTCACTCGTCTGCCCCTTCCTCGTCCGCGGCCGCGCTCGTCCCGGAGACGATCCACACCGGGTTGACGGCCTCGAGCCGTTCGCCGAACGGCATCGGGCGGCTGCGGTTGACCTGCACCTGGACGGTCTGCGGGCTGAAGCCCAGCCGCCGCAGCGCGGCCGCGGCCGCGGCTCGCCGTCTCCAGCAGCACCGTGTTGACCACCAGGACCCCGCCCGGCCGCAGGCGCGCGGCCGCCGCCCGGAGGATGCGCGGCAGCTCCCGGCCCCCGCCGCCGATGAAGACGCGGTCCGGGTCCGGCAGCCCGTCGAGGCCGGCGGGCAGCTCGGCCTGCACGACGGCCAGCCGCCGCACCCCGAAGCGTCGGGCGTTGACGCGGATCTGCTCGGCCCGCCGGGGGTCCTTCTCGACCGCCACGGCCGGGCTGCCGCCGGTCAGGAGGGCGGCCTCGATCGCGACCGCGCCGCTGCCGGCCCCGAGGTCCCAGAGCACGTGGCCGCGGCCGAGCCGCAGCTTGGCGAGCGACACCGCGCGCACCTCGGACTTGGTGATCAGGCCGCGCTCGTGTTCGAACCAGGACTCGGGCGTCCCCAGGCGCAGCGGCCGCCGCCGCGGGGGCGCCTGGGCCGCGCGCTCGAGAATGACGACGTTCGGGTCCGCGAAGCGTCCGGCCTGCGCCGCGGCCAGACTGTACCAGGCCGCGCGTTCGCCGGGCTCACCGAGCGCCTCGGCCACCGCCATGCGGAACCCGTCCCCCAGCCCGGCGCGGATGCGGCCGGCCAGCCAGGCGGGGTGGTGCTCCGGGTCGGTCAGCACGGCCGCCCGACCCGCTGCGGCGAGCGTCCGCAGGAGCTCGCCTTCCCCCCGACGGCCGTGCAGGCTCACGACCGGCAGCCCCCCCCAGGGCGCGCCCAGGCGCGCGCAGGCCGCCGCGACCGAGGAGACGTTGGGGTGGACGGCGACCCGTTCGGGGCCGAAGGCCTCCACCAGCCGGGCGCCGATGCCGAAGAAGAGCGGGTCCCCCGAGGCCAGCACCACGATCGATTTCCGGTCGAGCCGGCGGCCGATGAAGGCGATGATCTCGCCGATGTCGCGGCCGACGGTCTTCTTTTCCGCCCGGCTGCCCTCGAAACGGGCGAGCTGGCGCCGGCCGCCGACGAGGACCTCGGCCGCGTCGATGCGCTCGCGCTGCGCTGCAGTCAGGTCCCGGGCGTCCACCCCCAGGCCGATGACATCTATCCGCCGTTTGCGTCTGTCGCGTTCAGGCATGGCCGTCTCCGCCCGGGCCCGAGTCGAACGCGACCCGGCCCTCGAAGTCGAAAATCACCGCGCGCAGCTCCACGGCCGGCCCCGCAAAGCGCCCGGCGGCCGCGCGCATGCGCCGCCCGACCTGCGCGATGGCGGCCGGGTGGTCGGCCGCGAGCAGGCCGAAGGCCTCGCGCGCCGTGTTGCAGCCGCGCACCGCCGCGGCGAGGGCGGGCACGCCGGTCGCCTCCCGGGTCCACTCGGCCAGGGCGTCGAGGGTCAGCTCGACGCGGCCGGCGTGCGTGTGGGCCGCCCCCTGGGCCATCTTGACCGCTTTGCCGAAGAAGGCCGCGACGGTCACCCGGCCGAGCCCGAGGGCCGCCGCTGTCGCGAGGCCGTTTTCGAAATAGTCCCCGATCTGCACGAACGCCTCGGGCGGCAGCTCCGGCCAGAGGGCCTGGGCGAAGCGTTCGCTGCGACGGCCGGTCGTCAGGACCGCCCGCTCCGCCCCGGTGGCGGCCGCGACCGACAGGGCCGCGCGGATCGTGGCCGTGAACGCCTCGTGCGAGAGCGGCCGCACGATGCCGGTCGTCCCCAGGATGGAAATCCCGCCCAGGATGCCCAGGCGGGCGTTCAGGGTCCGGCGGGCGATCTCCTCGCCGTGCGGGACGAAGACCTCGATCGCGACCGCCTGCGCCCGCCCGTGGTCGTGGAGCGCTTCGCCGACCGCGGCCGTGATCATGCGCCGCGGCCCCGGGTTGATCGCCGCCTCGCCCGGCGGCACGTCCAGCCCCGGTTTGGTCACCCGGCCGACCCCCGGCCCGCCGCTGATGCGCACGCGGGTCTCCGCGCCCGGGCAGCAGCCGCGCGCGCGCCCCGATCTCGGCGCCGTGGGTCACGTCCGGGTCGTCCCCGGCGTCCTTGACGACCGTGCAGGCGGCCGACCCGTCCGGGTCCAGGCGGCAGCTGTGCAGCGGGATGCGCAGGCGCTCGCCGGTCAAGAGCTCCACCTCGACCGCCGCGGGCGCGCGGCCGAGCACGAGCCGCAGCACGGCCCCCTTGGCCGCCGCGGCCGCGGCCGTGCCGGTGGTGAAGCCGGAGCGGAGCTTGCGTGCGCGTTTACCCATGCCGGATATACCCGATCCATGATGCTGGATCCTGGATACATGGATGCTGGATGCTGCCCTGATGCTGAACCCTGAACCCCGAATCCTGATCCGTCATTCCCCACCCCCGGCATCACGCATCCATATGCCCAGTAAAAAACCGCCCCCACTCCCACCAGGCTCAAGACCCTGAGCATTTGTCCGAGCGCCAGGATCTGCAGCCCGGTGCGGGGCGCGTAAATGCCCATGTAGTGCGGCAGCTGGTGGCGCAGCGCCCGCAGCGGGAAGGCCAGCACGTTGCCGGCGAGCAGCGCCAGGACCGTCTGCCGCACGTCGAGCATCCCGGCGTCCTGGAGCGCCCCGGCCGTCGCGAAGCCGGAGGTGAACTCCGCCGTGAACCCCAGCACCACGAGCGACAGGGACTCGACCGGCACCACGGCCGTCACGATGTGCCGGGTCATCCAGTCCCGCAGCAGGGCGAAGGCCCCCAGCCGGTTCAGCACGAACACGGCCGTGTAGATCGGCACCACGTAGACCCCGATCCGGGTGAGCGCGGCCGGCAGGCGGTCCCGCAGCGTTCCCCATATCCCGGAGACGTCCGCTCGGCGCGGGGCGCCCGCGGCCGCGGCCGGCGCGGCCGCGGGCTCCGGCGGCAGCCGCCAGCGGCCGTAGAGCAGGAGCAGGAACGTCCGCCCCAGGGCCGCCGCCAGCGTGAGGGCGAAGTACAGCGCGCCGGCCCGGCCGGTCAGCGCCATGACCGTGAAGAACGTGGTCGGCAGGTGCAGGAAGAAGGCCGGCAGCTGGTTCACGAAATTCGCGAGAAAGAGCTGCGGTCGGCTGATCTTCCCCTCCGCGTAGAACCCCTGCAGCATGGCGTTGGCCGCGACCCCGGAGGCGAAGGCGGCCGTGAAGGCCGCGCCGCAGCGGTCCCCCAGGCGCCCGAAGCGGAACAGGGGGCGGGCCAGGACCGCGAGCCCCCGCGTCCAGCCGGTCGCCTCGATCACCTGCCCGACGACGAGGCCGAGCGCGATCGTCCCCATGAGCTGCGCGAGCGGCCAGAGCAGGTGCCGGCCGAGGTCGGCCGCGGTCGTGTCCGACCCGTGCAGACCCGCCGCCAGCACGGCCGCCGACACCAGGAGGGCGACCGCCACCCGGCGCAGGTCGACCGGTTTATTCCGGCGTCGCGTCATGGTCCGGTCGCTTCTTGGCGATCACCAGCGTCCAGTAGTCGGGTTTCTGCCGGCAGAGCTGGTCCAGGTCTGCGACGATCTCCTCGTTCGGCTGGCAGCAGTTCTTCACGGCCATGCAATAGGGGTACTCGCCGCTTTCTTCCAGCGCCGCGCAGATGTCCTCCAGGTTGCGGTAGGCCTTCAGGAACACGACCGTCTCGGGCTTTTCCCGGAGCGAGCGCAGCCGGTCGCCGCCCATCGCCCCCGAGAGGACCATGAGCGCGCCCTCGCCCTCGACCAGGGTCGTGTTCAGGCGCGAGGCGGCGGCCTGGTAAGAGGTGATGCCGGGCACGGTGCGCACCTCGGCCGCGGGGGCGGCGCGCCGCACGTAGTCCATCAGGTAGCCGAAGGTGGAGTAGGTCAGGGAATCGCCCAGGGTCAGGAAGGCGACGTTGCGCCCGGCTTCCAGTTCGGCCACGATGCGGCGTGCGTTGGCCTCCCAGGCGCGGACGGTCTCGCGCCGGTCGCGCGTCATGGGGAAGGGCAGCATCTCGACCGGGGTCCCGCCGGGGATGTGCGGCCGGGCGATGTCGAGCGCCAGGCTGTGGTGGTTGCGGCTGGACGCGGCCGCGAACACGATGTCCACCTGGCTCAACACCTTGCAGGCTTTCAGGGTCATCAGGTCCGGGTCGCCGGGTCCGACGCCGATGCCGTGGAGGGTGCCCAACGGGGTAGTCATGTCGACCTCTTTTGCGTGTGATCGGGTGCGGAAGCGCCCGGAGCTTCGCCGGGCGTCTCGTGCGCGAGCAGGATCAGGGCGTTCACCACGGCGGCCGCCACGTTGGAGCCGCCCTTGCGGCCGTGGTTGGTGATGTGGGGGTGGTCGAGCGCCGCCAGCGCGGCCTTGGACTCGGCCGCGTTCACGAAGCCGACCGGCAGCCCGACCACGAGCGCGGGCCGCGCCCGGCCGGCGCGCACGAGCTCGATCAGCCGCACGAGCGCGGTCGGGGCGTTGCCGACCACGTAGATGCCGCCCTCCATCTCGTCCGCGGCCGCGGCGACGGCGACCGCGGCGCGCGTGGTGCCGGCCGAGCGGGCGGCCGCGTGCGTCGCCGGGTCGTCCATGCGGCAGGCGACCCGGCCGCCGAAGCGCTCCAGGTCGCGGCTGCGGATGCCCATGCGCGCCATGTTCGTGTCCGTGATGACCGGCCGGCCGGCGCGGATCGCCGCGACCCCGGCGGGGATCGCCCGCGGGTGGATCCGCACCGTGCGCAGGTAGTCGAAATCGGCCGAGGTGTGGATCATGCGGCGTACGACCCGCCACTCGTCCGGGGGGAAGCCGTGCGCTCCGGCCTCGCGGTCGATGATGCGGAAGCTCTCGGCTTCGATCTGATCAGGCGTCATGGGACTTCCTTTCCAGCCGGTAGGCCCGGCAGGCGTCGACGAACGCGGCCGCCGCGGCGGGCGCGCTGCCGAAGTGCAGGTGAACGTAGCTCGCCAGCGTGCGGCGGGCGAGGAACCCCGGCGCGGCGGGGGCCGACCCGTCGCGCGCCGTGGTCGCGTAGACGCTGTCGACCGGCCCGGGATGGGACTCCATCTCGGAGTAGTGGAACTCGTGGCCGCGCAGGACGGTGCCGACCGGCCCGAGGAGCGTGTCGCGCGTGAGCCGCACCTCGCGGTAGCCGAGCGCCTTCAGGCGGGGCAGCATGCGGGTCGCGAACGGGAAGCAGCCCGCCATCGGCGCGCGCGCTCCGGAGAGGTCGCCCAGCTCGGCGCAGAGGTACATGAACCCCCCGCACTCGGCGTAGATCGGCATGCCGGCCTCCGACGCCGCCCGCACCCCGGCGCGCATGGACGCGTTGCCCGCCAGGGCCGCGGCGCTCAGCTCGGGGTAGCCGCCGCCGAAATACAGGCCGTCGAGGTCGGACGGCAGCTCCCGGTCGGCCAGCGGCGAAAACGGCACCAGGCGCGCCCCGCAGCGCTCGAGCCGCTCGAGGTTGTCCTCGTAGTAGAAGCAGAAGGCGCGGTCCCGGGCGACCCCGATCCGCGCCGGCGCGGACGGGGGTGCGGGGTGCGGCGCCATCGCGCGCCGGGTCGGCTGCGATCTGCGGCAGCGCGGAGAGCAGGCCGTCCACGTCCAGGCCGGCCTCGACCATCGCCGCCAGCCGGGCCAGGCGCCGCGCGTCCAGGGGGTGGTCCTCGGCCGTCACGAGCCCCAGGTGGCGCTCCGGGACGGAGACCGCCTCGTCCCGGCCGAACCCGCCCAGGCAGGGCATGCGCACGTTGTCTGCGAGGGCCTCGCGCAGGTAGCGCAGGTGCCGCTCGCTGCCGATGCGGTTGAAGGCCACCCCGGCGAACCGCAGCTCCGGGTCGAAGCGCTCGAAGCCCTGGACGAGCGCGGCCGCGCTGCGGGCCATGCTGCGGGCGTCCACGACCAGCAGCACCGGCAGCCCGAGCCACTTGGCCATCTCGGCCGTGGAGCCGGACTCGCTGCGGCCGTCATATCCGTCGAAGAGGCCCATGACGCCTTCGACCACGGCGACGTCGGCCGCGCCGACGGACCGGCGGAAGGTGCGCTCGTTGGTCGCGCGCGGGAGCATCCAGCCGTCCAGGTTGCGGCCGGGCCGGCCGGCCGCCTGGCGGTGGTGGCCCGGGTCGATGAAATCCGGGCCGACCTTGAACGGCGCGACCCGCAGCCCGCGGCCGGCCAGGGCGGCCATCAGGCCGAGGCTGACCGTGGTCTTGCCGCACCCGCTGCCGGTGCCCGCGACGACGACGCCCTTCATGGCCGCACCGCCTGGAGGAGCGGCAGCCGCGCCCGCGCCTCGTCCGTGAACCGGTCGGGGTAGAGGAGGCGGCCGATTTCGAAGACGCCGTTCAGCAGCCGCAGGGTGGGCCGCGAGACCAGGCGCTCGTCCACCAGGTGGACGCGGCCCGCCCGCACGGCGCGCAGCGCCTGAAACCCGCTCTCCGCGCGGATCGCCTCGACCGTGACCGGGTTCATGGGCCCGACCTGCGCCAGGAAGACGTCGATCTCGGCCGCGCGCGCGAGGATGCGCTCCTTGCCGTAGGCCGCGATGTTCGTGTCGCGCACGGGCTCGGCGTCGGAGGCCACGTTGACCCCGCCCGCCGCGGCGAGCGCGAAGACGGCCATCGAGTCGGGCGTGAAGGTCTTCATGCGCGCGTGGATGGCCTCGAAGTAGACGCGCGTCTTGGGCTGGACGTCGGCCGTCAGCGCGGCCATGGCCGCGACCGCTCGCCCGGAAGCCCTCGCCCATGGCCGCCGCCTGCGGCTCGCAGCCGGCGAGCAGGCCGAGCGCCTGCCAGTAGAGGGCCATTTCCTCGACCGTGCCCGGCTGCAGCGAGATCACGGCGATGCCGCTCTGCTCCAGCCGTCGGACGAGCCGCGGGTAGCCGCGGTCGATCATGGGCCGGGTGAGGACGAGGTCCGGCCGGGCGGCCAGGAACTTCTCCGGGTCGTCGTGGTACGAGAAGACCGGCCGCTGCCGGGCCTCGGGCGGGAAGTCCTCGCTCGGCGAGACGCCGACGACCCGGTCGCCCGCCCCCAGGGCGAAAAGGTTCTCGGTGTGCGCGCCGTAAAGCGAGACGATCCGCCGGAAGGGCGCGGCGACCGTCACCCGGCGGCCGGTCTCGTCGACGATGGTCCGCCCCTCGATCCGCAGGCCCTGGGCGAGCGCGGGCTGGGGCAGCGCCAGCCAACCTGCGACCAGCATCAGCGGGATTCCGCACAGGATCAGGTTGCGCTGAAGGTTCTGTCTGAACGATGCCATCGTCTCATCGCCTCGAAGCCGTCATGCCTGGACCCTCTCCCCCGGAGGGAGAGGGCAGGGTGAGGGGGTGCTGAACGCCACCTGCAACGAATTGGAGAAAGGCTCGAAAAACACTCGGGCCCGGACCCCGAACACGGACGCGATGGTTTCAGGGGTCAGCACGTCGGCCGTCGGCCCGGCCGCGGCGACACGGCCATCCCGCATGAAGACCAGCCGGTCGCACCAGGCCGCCGCCTGGTTCAGGTCCTGGAAGACGCCGATCGCGGTGCGCCCCTGGCGGCGCACCTGGTCGGCCGCCAGCCCGAGCAGGCGCACGGCGTGCCCGACGTCCAGGTTGGAGGTGGCCTCGTCCAGGATCAGCACGGGCGTGTCCTGCGCGAGCGCGCGGGCGATGACCACGCGCTGCCGCTCGCCGCCGCTCAACTCGGTCACCAGCCGGCCGGACATGCCCGCCACGCCGGCCTCCGCCAGCACCCGCTCCACGGTCTCCACGTCGTGGGCCGAGGGGGCCCCGAAGCGCGGGATGTAGGGGTGGCGGCCCATCATGACGACGTCGCGCACCGTGAAAGGGAAGTTGATGTAGAAGTTCTGGGGCACGAGCGCGATCGCGCGCGCGAGCTCCCGGCGCGGCCAGTCGGGCAGCGGCCGCCCGCCGAGGCGGATCGCCCCCCGCTGCGGCCGGCGATAGCGGCAGAGGAGGTCCACCAGCGTGGTCTTGCCGCTGCCGTTGGGCCCCACGATCCCGTGGAACCGCCCGCCCTCGAGCGCGAGCGAGACCCCGTCCAGCACGGTCCGGCCGGCGAAGGCGAAGGCGATGTCGTCGAGCTCGAAGCCCATATCACCACACGCGACGGGCCGACTGCTGCCGGCGGAAGACGTAGCAGAAGAACGGACCGCCGATCAGCGCCGTGAGGACCCCGATCGGCACCTCGGCCGGCAGCACGGCGCGCGTCAGCGTGTCGGCCGCGAGCAGGAGCAGCGCCCCGGCCAGCAGGCTCGCGGGGATGAGACGCCGGTTGTCCGGCCCCACGACCAGCCGCATCAGGTGCGGCACGAGCAGCCCCACGAACCCGATGATGCCGGCGACCGACACGCACACGGCGGCCACGAGCGAGGCGGTCACGAGCAGCGTCAAGGTCACCCGCCGCGTGTCCACCCCGAGCGAGGCCGCCATCTGGGGGCCGAGCGACATCAGGTTCATCTCGCGGGCGAAGACGAGGAAGACGCCGAGCCCCGCGGCCGTGCTCGCGGCCGCCAGCGCCACGTCGCCCCAGCTCTTGGAGGCGAAGCTGCCCATCAGCCAGAAGATGATGACCGCCACCTGCTCGTCGGCCACGTACTTCAGGAAGCTGATGCCCGCGGAGAGGATCGAGGCCACGATGATGCCCGAGAGGATCAGGCTGTTGGAGGACAGCCCCTCCGCGGACGAGAGGTAGACCACGGCGGCGAGCGTTGCCGCTGCGCCGGCGAAGGCGAAGAGCGGGACCGGGGCGGAGCCGAGCGCCCCCAGGTTCAGCAGGATCGCCAGTGCGGCGCCGAACGCGGCACCGGCCGAGACCCCCAGCGTGTACGGGTCGGCCAGCGGGTTGAGCAGGATGCCCTGGAACACCACCCCGGACATGGCGAGCCCCCCGCCGACCAGCGCGGCCGTGAGGATGCGCGGCAGGCGCACGTCCAGGACCACCACCGGGAAGATGTCGTTCATGCCGCGCACCCAGTCCGGGTCGCCGGTGAGCCGGCCGGCGACCACCCGCAGGACGTCCGCGGCCGGGATCCGGATAAAGCCCAGCCCGGTCGCGACGACCAGCAGGCCCGTCAGCAGGACGGCCATCAGCGCCAGCTGCAGGGCGGCCGAGTCGCGCAGGCGCGTCAACGGGCGGGGGGCTGTGGGTGAAAGGTCGTTCGGCATGCGTCTACCGTTAAAATAAAAAACCCCTCAGGCTGTTGCCCGAAGGGTTGCACCCAGTTTGCTTGGCCCCCGATCGATAGACCGTCGCGCCTGTGTCCGCAGGCACGTTCAGCCATCCAGCCAAGGCAGGTCTTCTGGCTCCCCCGCCCGTTCGGCGACCTTCCCATCCCGTTAAGACGAAACAGTGGTCATTCGGGGCCGAACGGGTTCCCGGCAACTTGCGCCGCGACGGGGTTACAGCGGCGGGACCGCCCCCGGTTTGCACGGGGTTCCCTATTAAGCGCTTGCACCTCGCTGGAACTGGGGCGGGATACTAAAGGAGCGGCCGAGGGGAGTCAAGGAGAAACGGAGGCGAAGTGTTTAGTGTTCGGTTTTAAGTGTTAAGCAAAAGCGGCTCTAAGGCCTCTCTCTGACTTAACACCTAACACTGAAAACCTAACACCCCCCTTTCGGGGCTCTTGACACCCGCCCTCGTCCTCGGCTATCAGCAGGTCACAATCGATCAGGCGGCCTGACGGCGCCCTCAGGGGCATAACAGGGAATCCGGTGCGACTCCGGAACGGACCCGCCGCTGTGATCCCGACCCCGGACGGGGACCCCCTCGGCAGAGATTCGGCCACTGACCCGCTTTCAAACGGGCCGGGAAGGCCGCCGGGGCGGGCGGGAAGTCAGAAGACCTGCCGTCAGGAGCTGTGCTGCCGGGGAGATGGCAAATCCTCAAGCTTGCACTAGCTTGGGGATTTTTTTTTGGAGAGATGGGCGCGGATTGAGCCCAATATCTGCGTTGCGCTTCATGCCGCAGTCGCTGCGGCGTACCCAACGTACGCCTCGCTCCGCGGCATTCGCGCGCCTTGACCTTGGGCTCACTGCGCGCCCATCGGGCGACTCGCATCGTCGCGTTGCGCTGCCAGGTCACATGATGCTGTGGGAGCGGCTTTCAGCCGCGATGAATATCGAGGCGGGGCGCCTCTCCCGCAACATCAAAGAAAGAGCTGGCGCCGGCGATGAGGCACCCTGAACTTAACACCTAACACTGAACACCTAAAACTTACCTCGGAGGTTCCTCATGCCATTGACCCTCGAAGACATCATCGCCGGCATTCAACCCCTCGACCCGGCGGCGCTCGAAAAGGCCCGGGCGCACACGGCTCAGCTGGTGATGCCGCCGCGGGCGCTCGGCCGTCTGCACGAGATCGGCGAGCGCCTGTGCGGCATTCAGGGCACGCTCACCCCGGTCGTGCGCGGCAAGGCCGTCCTGGTGATGGCCGGCGACCACGGCATCGTGGCGGAGGGCATCAGCGCCTTCCCGCAGTCGGTGACCGGCGCCATGATCGCGACCTTCCTGGCGGGCGGGGCCGGCATCAACGCGCTGGCGCGCCAGGCCGGCGCCGAGGTGTGGGTGGCCGACCTGGGCGCGATCCCCGACATCGAGACCGCCGACCTGAAAAACCGCGAGCGGCTGCTGGTCCGCAAGGTCGGCCGCGGCACGCGCAACTTCGCGCGCGAGGCGGCCATGACCCGGGCCGAGGCCGCGACCGCGGTGCTCCACGGCTTCGAGCTCGCCTCCGGCCTGATCCGCAACGGCGCCGACCTCCTCGGGACCGGGGACATGGGGATCGGCAACACCACGCCCTCGGCGGCGATCGGGTCGGTGCTGACCGGCCGGAGCGTCGAGGAGATGGTCGGCCGCGGGACCGGGATCGACGACCTGGGCCTGGCCCGCAAGCGCGAGGCGATCCGCCGGGGCATCGAGCTGAACCGGCCGGATGGGCGCGACGGGCTGGACGTGCTGGCCAAGGTCGGGGGGTTCGAGATCGGCGGGATCGCCGGGATCGTCCTGGCCGGCGCCTATCACCGCAAGGCGGTCGTGATCGACGGGTTCATCTCGACCGCCGGGGCCCTCGTCGCACACGCGCTCTGCCCGCGCGCGACGGATTTCACGTTTGCCGGCCACTGCTCGGAGGAACCGGGCCACCGCCACATGCTGCGGCATCTCGGGCTGCAGCCGATTCTCGACCTGGGGCTGCGCCTGGGCGAGGGCACGGGTGCGGCGCTCGCCATGGTCGTGATCGACGCCGCCGTGCGGGTCATGACCGAGGTGATGACCTTCGCGGAAGCGCAGGTGCCTGAAAAGGCGAGCTGAAACGCGCGGAAGACCGCTTGCCGGACGCGGGCCTTCACTCCTCGGCGTCGGGCGGGGGGTGCGCGTGGGGCCGCGCCCCGAGCGGATGGGCGTGCACGTGCTGGTGGACGTGGAGCTCGCGGTCGAGGAGGATCTTGCCCGCGTCCATCGTGTAGACGGTGTCGGTGGTGAGCGGTCAGGAATTCGAGCTCGTGCGAGATCAGGACGTAGGAAAGGTCGAGGCGCCGCAGGACCTCGATCAGCTTGGCGCGGGTGCGGGTGTCCAGGCCGTTCACGGGCTCGTCGAGCAGCAGGGCCTCGGGCTCCATCGCGAGCACCGTCGCGAGCGACACCAGGCGCTTTTCCCCGCCCGAGAGCTTGAAGGTGATGCGGTCCTCGAACCCGTTCAGGCCGAGGAAGTCGAGGGTGCGCCGCGCGATCGCGATCGCCTCGCCCTTGGTCCGGCCCAGGTTGAGCGGGCCGAAGGCCACGTCCTCGAGCACGGTCGGGCTGAACAGCTGGTCGTCCGCGTCCTGGAAGAGCAGCCCCACCCGCCGGCGCACCTCGGCGAAGTCCTCCTCGGTGCGCGCCGCGCGGCCGAAGAGCTCGAGCCGGCCGGCCGTGGGTTTCAGCAGACCCATGATGATATGAAAGAGAGTGGTCTTGCCGCTGCCGTTCGGGGCCATGACGCCGACCCGCTGGCCACGCTCGAGCGTGAAGTCGAGCTCCTGCAGGACCGGCGGCCCGCCCGGGTAATGGAAGCAGAGGCCTTCGATGTGGATGAGGGGGACGGAGTCAGGGGAGGTGTTTAGTGTTTGGTGTTTAGTGTTTGGGGGTTCTTGCATCATCGATTATCTCCAGCCGAGCTCGAGGCCTGCCATGATCGCCACGACGGCCGCCATGGCCGCGCCGAAGACGATGTCCCGCTCGGTCGTCCGGAACTCCTGCAGGCTGTGGAACCGGCGCCGGAACCCGCGGCAGAGCATGGCGTTGCGCACCCGTTCGGCGCGGTCGGCCGCGCGCACGAACAGCATGCCCACGAGGTAGGCGTAGGTCCGGTAGGTGTGCAGGTTGGTCCCGGCCCGGAAGCCCCGGATGCGCGCCGCGCGCACCAGCCGCTGGTACTCTTCCTCGAGGACGAAGATGTAGCGGTAGGCCATGAGGAGCAGGTGCACGATTTTGTCCGGCACGCGCATCCGGTGCAGGGCGTGGCCGATCGCGGCCGGCGACAGGGTGGCGACCAGGCTCATGAAGGCGAGGACGATCGCGTTCGACTTGAGCGTGATCTGGGCCGCCATTCGGACCCCCTCGGCCGAGGCCGCCAGCGGCCCCAGCCGCACCAGCGTTTCCCCGGGGAAGGTGAAGGGGAGCATGGCCCAGAGCAGCACCACCAGCCCGTTCACGGCCAGCAGGCGCGCGGCGACGGCCCTGGCCGGCAGGCGTGCGAGCACGGCGAGCAGGATCGCGGCGGCCAGCGCCGCCCAAAGGGCCGGCAGACGGTAGGACACCGCCGCCACCGTCGCGAACGCGGCCGCGGCCGTCAGCCGCACGCGCGGGTCGATGCGGTGCAGCGGCGAGTCGCCGACCGCCAGCGCTTCGATGTTCATGGGGTCGCCGTCTCCGGCTACGACGCGGTTTCGAAAACGACCCGGTGGTCGACCAGGCTCATGCGCTTGAGCCGGCCCCTGAGGACCTTCTGGTTGCCGAAGATGTCGACCAGCAGGAAGGCCCCGTCCGGCTGGGGCTCCACGCGGTCGAGGGACTCCATCACCAGGTCCTCGCTGCCGTTCACCGCGACATACGCATTGGCTTCGCACATCCCAACACCTCCGTGATGTATTTTTGAACCAGCTGCTGCACCAGGTGCGGCAGGGGCTCGGTCGTCACCCCGACGATGGTAACCGCCTCCTGGGCCAGCGGCAGCAGGAACTTGGGCGCCGCGCTGGAGGTCACGGCCTCGGCCATGCGGGGGGTGACCTCGCCCAGCATGGCGTTGGCCCAGCAGATGGACACCGGGCCGACGATCGCGTCCGCCGTCGCGGCGGTCCGCACGATCGCGTTCTCGCCCGAGGCGGCGCGGTTGGCGCCGGCCTTGAGCATCTGGGCCGCCGCGATCGCGTTCGTGCCGAGCGCGATCAGCTCGATCGACTCGCCGTAGGCCTCCTTCAGCCCCTTGATCAGCGCCGTGCCGATGCCGCCGCCCTGACCGTCGATGACGCACACCCGCTTCACCGTCGGCTACCCTTTCCGCGGGCGCTTGAAGTAGGCGGCGACGCCGACCAGCCCGAAGATGTATCCCAGGCCGCCCAACACATCCGTCAGCCGAACCTTCTGCTCCTGCATTTCCGCGAGCGTTCGCATGATGGGTGCGAGTTTTCGGTCCAGCGCTTTCTCCAGCGCCTTGTCGATGCCCGCGGGCAGCGGTGACGCCGCGGCGGGAGAGCTCTCCACGGCCGCGGCGGCTTCGGTCTTCGGGGCGGTCGGGCGGCGCCTGCACGCTCTGGGCCGGCGCCGCGCCGGCCGCGCACAGCAGCAGCGCCGCCACCCCACACGCCAGGGACAGGAAACGAGATGTCATGCAACCTCCTTGCGAGAGTTTCGCGGCCGTGCCGCAGCGGGGCCGGGTTGAGACGGCGGCCCGCACCGCCGCGTCACGGTGCGAGGTCCTGCTTGGACAACGGCCACTCGGCCCGGTGGCCCATGCCGGCTTCGAGGACGATTTTCAGGTCGTCCTGCTTGGGGATTTTGAAGGAAAACTCGCCCTTGGTGTTGGTCTTCCCGTTCAGAAGCTCCTTGCCGGCGGAATCGAAGACCCGGATGACGCCTTCGTGCACCTTGGTGCCGTCCGGGTACTTGCACTCGACCAGAACCGTGTCGCCTTCGACCCAGGCGAAGAGGTTCACCCGGTGGGCCGAGGCCGTGGCGGCTGCAAGGAGAATCCCCAGAACGCAAAATGCCGTTGAGAGCACGCGCACGTTCATGCGACCTCCTTGGGAGTATACCCCGGCAGCATGGACGGCTGCACTTTTTTGAGAAAGGCCACGCACAGCGCCGTCACGATACCCTCGATGATCATGATCGGGATGTGCGCGGCCAGCACCAGGGCCGCGACGCTCCAGAAGCCTTCCTCCGTGAACATCAGCGCCAGGCTCGCGACGACTCCCGCCAAAAACACGGAGAGAAACCCGCAGGCGGAGGCGGCGGCCAGCACCACCAGCGGCCGGCGGTTGAAGAGAAGCGGGCTGAAGGCGAAGTAGCAGAGGACGGCGGGAAGCGCCATCAAGGTGGTGTTGACGCCCAGGGTGGTGATGCCTCCGAACTGGAAGAACACGGCTTGCAGCGCCAACGCGACGAGTATCGCGGGGAACGCCGACCACCCCAGGAACAGGCCGACCAGGCCGTTCATGATCAGGTGCACGCTGGCCGGCCCGAGGGGCACGTGAATCAGCGAGGCCACGAAAAAGGCCGCGGACAGCATGCCGGCCTTGGCGATCTGGTCGTAGTCGAGCTTCTTCAGGCCGACCGCCGTGCCCGGCCGCGGCCAGCGCTGCGCCGGAGAGCAGCACCGGCCCGGAGAGAACGCCTTCCGAAATGTGCATGGGCTGTAATCCGGCCTGAAGTTCGAACGCACCGCCGCCCGGGAGGGCGGATGCGACACGCCCCATTCTGTCCCCTTCAACGTAACTCAGGATCCTGAGCCCGCAACATCCGTGCCTGCTTCCAGGTCAGTCGCCATTTTCGTGGGAGCGGCTTTCCAGCCGCGAGGATCGAGGCTGAAAGCCTCTCCCACAGGAACCGGCTGCCGGCTGATGCCCTGTCGTCGAGCGTCATGGCCCGCCGAACCCTAACCCTGAACCACCAAACACGACCAAACACCCCACCGCCCCTCGTCAGAACTTGAACTCGGCGCGGAGCATGCCGGCGAAGCACGGGTCGTTCTTGCTGTCGCCGCCCGGGTTGAGCACGACCTGCAAATCCGGGCTGAAGGCCAGGTAATCGGTCACCGCGATGCGGTAGTACGAGCTCGAAGTGGTATTCCGGGTCGTTCGCGTCGTAGCGGTCGCCCGGGGATCAGCGCGGCCACGCCCAGCTCCCAGGACGTCCTCGTCCGGCTGGGGATAAGCCCCTTGAGGCTCAGGCCCGCCCGACACTTCCCACTGCACGACGTACACCTCCTCGTTGTTCCAGGCGAAGCGGCCGAAAAGCCCGATCGTCCCGGCTCAGCTGCTGGTCGGCGCTGAGCCCAGCCCCGTAGCCCTTCTCCGCCGATCGGTGCGCATTGCGGTCGCTGTCGAGCTTGGCATGGTTGTAGCCGGCCCACCAGCCGTAGAAACGGTAGTTGCCTTCCAATTCCCCGAACTTGGGGGACATCGTCAGCTGGCTGCCCAGGAACGGGGTGCTCGAAGACATTGTCGTACTTGCTCTTGGACGTGTCCTGCGAGCGGTGTGCCCTCGACATAGGTCGCGAGGTCGAGGTGCCGACCACGGACCACCGGAACCACTCGATCGGTTTGATTTCCGCACCCAGCAGCGGCGCGTACTCGCTCTCGCTGTCTGAGCACCGAGTTGTTGACGAAGGGCTTGCCCACGAACTGCTGTCTCTCATTGTTGGCGAAGGCGTTGCCGTCCAGGTACAGCAGGAACTGGGCCTTGCCGGCGGTGACCGAAAACGCCTCGTCGAAGAACTCGTGGGTGTAGTGGGCCTCCAGCAGATTGACATTGGTGTCGTTGCCGCCCGCCGTGTTGTCGTCGGCGATGGTGTTGAGGTTGCGCGAGCAGCACCTTGACCGGGTTGTTGTCGCGATTGCCGGCGCGGTCCGCACCGGTCCCGGCCGCCGGCGTGGACACGGGCGTAGAACCGTCCGTCCTCGAGCAGTGACAGCGCCGGTTTCCAGCTGAGCTCGAGATCGGCCGTGGACCCCGGCCCGCCCGGGCTGTCGGCGCGGGCGCCGTCGAGTTCGTCGGTCCGGCTGCCCTGATAGTAGAGGATCGCCCCGCCGTGGATCTCGAGCGTGCCGAAGCTCCCCTCCAGGATCAGGCCGGTCATTTCATGGAACCCCTCCCCCGGTTTCTCTTCAGCCGACTTTTGCCCCTCGCGCTCCTGCCCGATTTCCGTGGTTCCGCTCTTCGGAACCTCCTCGGCCGGCGCTCGGCCGATGAACCCGACGATGCAGAGCAGCGCAGTCAAAACCATCCAGTAGAGTTTCATCATCGCTTCCCTTCAGCGTGGAATGGAGCGCACGGCCCCCCTCACTTCTTAATCCGCCAGTCGTGAAAGTACACCCAGATCACCCCGCCGATCTCGACCGCCTTGTCCTTGCCGTCCTTTTTGAGCTTGAAGTCGGCCGTGGTCAGCGCCGCGAACCCCCACCACCCGGCCTTGGGGACCGCGTAGGTGAAGACGCCGTTGCGGTCGGTCTTGACCACCTGGGTGACCAGGTACTCGTTCGGGGCTTCCGCCTTTTCCTCCTGGTTGTAGAACTCGATCTCCACCTCGGCGTAGGGCATTCGCTTGCCGTCCAGCATGACGATCCCCTGGAAGACGTTGCCGGCATAGAGCCCGAAGGGACGGGTCAGCGGGACGATCTCGATCTTCTGGCCGACCTCCTTGTCCCAGCCCTCCTCGTCGCCGAAGGCCGGCACGACGACCTTGGTGTAGTGCACGATGAATGCGTCCTCGGCCGGCTCCCAGTAGGGCTCGGGCTCCATGTGGAAGATGTAGACCCCGGGCTTCTTGAGGGTGTACGGGGAGGCCCACGCCGCCTTGCCCATCACCTGAATCGGTTTCAGGGTGCCGAGAAGGTCCTCCTTGGAGCTGCCGGCGACAACCCCGTAGGCCTTGGGCTTGGCCATGTCCATGCCGACCACCTCCATCGGGTGTGAAAACGAAATCTGCATGTCCACCGTCCTGGGGTCGGCCTTGGACACCGTGGCCTTCGAGGGGATGAGCATCCCGAAGTGGGCGAAGGCCGGAGCGCCCAGCAGACACACTGCAACCGCAACACACGCCGTCAACCGCTTTCTCATCGTTTCCTCCTGTCCTTGGAAAACAAAAAAGCCACGAGTCCGGCGCCTTCGTGGCTCCTTCCTTCGTGGCTTGCGTTTACACCCAGAACAATGCGATCCGCCGCAGGCTTCAGCCCGCGATTGGGCCAAGGCTATACGCAAGTGCTCCTGCCGTGTCAAGGTGAAACCGGCACCCCGCCTTTCGTGCTGCGTCGCGGCGGGACGCCGCTCCCGCAAACCCAATCCCAAACACGAAACACCAAACACGAAACACTTCGCCTTTAACCGGCTTGACTTGAATTGGGAAAATCTCTAGAAGGATGGTTCACGCAGACACCCCGATCCGTTCACGCAGGGAATACCGTCATTGGCCAAAGCAAGCGAAAAAAGCGCGGAGAAGAAAACCCGGCTTCGCCCTGTCCCGGCGGGCGGTGGCCGGGTGGGTCTGCGTGCTGGTCGTCGTCTCGGCCTGGATGTTCGGCATGGGCGTGATGGTGGGGCGCGGGACGGCGCCCGTGCACTTCGACGTCGACCAGCTCAAGCGCACGCTCGACTCGCTCCAGAAGTCCGCCCGCGAGCCCCAGAAGCCGGGCGGGACTCCGGTCGAATCGACGGAGATGAAGGACAAGACCAAGCTCGACTTCTACGAGGCGCTGGCGAAGAGCAAGGAGGACACCGACCTGCCGATCCTGCCCAAGCCGGCGCCGCCCCCGCCCGGCGTGCGGCCGGAACCCGCGGCCCCCAAGCCGGTCGAGGCCCCCGCGCCCAAGCCCGAAAAGGCCGCCCCGGCGCAACCGCCGGCCGCACCCGCTGCGCCCGCGCCCGCCGCGGCCCCCGGCAAGGCCCTGACCGTCCAGGTGGCCGCCGTCAAGAGCGAGGACGAGGCGCGCCGCATGCTCGACCGCCTGCGGCAGCGCGGCTACGCGGGCTACATCGAGCCCGTCACGACCCCGGACAAGGGCACGTTCTACCGGGTGCGCATGGGGGAATTCCCGTCCAGGGAGTTCGCGCGCAGCACCCTGGACCGGCTGCAGAAGGACGGGTTCGAGCCGCAGGTGGTGCCGAAATAGGGGCAGGGTTCAGGGTGTCGGGGTTCAGGGTTCAGGGTGGAAACCACTGACAGCGAATCGACGCAACACCCAAACACCCGAATACCCACAACACCAAACACGAAACACCAAACACCAAACACCATTCACTTAGGACCCCGCCGTGAAAATCACCCGTGACGAAGTGCTCTACGTTGCGCGCCTCGCCCGCCTGGAGATCGAGGAATCCGCGACCGAGCGGCTCGCCGCCCAGGTCGGCAACATCCTGGACTACGTCGACCAGCTGAACCAGGTCGACACCACCGGCGTGGCGCCGACCTCCCACGCCCTCGCGCTCACCAACGCCTTTCGCGAGGATGCCGTCCGCCCGCACCTCGACCGCGACGCGGCGCTCGCCAACGCGCCCGCGCAGGAGGCCGGCTGCTTCCTGGTGCCGAAAATAGTGGGGTGAGCCCGCGACAGGGCCGAAGGAGCTGGGCCCCAGACCACCTGACACGAGACACGTTCAAGCACGTCGGCATCTCCCCTGTGGGAGCGGCTTTCCAGCCGCGACGATCGAGGCTGAAAGCCTCTCCCACAAAAAACAAATCTACTGGATGATAGCGTGACGCCGGGCGTCATGGCCCGCTAAACACCAAACACGAAACACGAAACACCAAACACTAAGGACAACCGTGGACCTGCATGATCTGAGCATCGAAGAAGCCCACCGGCGCCTGGCCAAGCGGGAGATCGGCTCCCGCGAGCTGACCCGGTCCGTGCTGGACCGCATCGCGGCCGTGGAGCCGCGGGTCGACGCCTTCCTCGCCGTCACGGCCGAGGAGGCGCTGCGGCAGGCGGACGCCGCCGACCGCGCGATCGCGTCCGGGAGCTGTCGGCCGCTGACCGGGATCCCGGTGGCGCTCAAGGACGTGCTGTGCACGGCCGGTGTCCCGACCACCTGCGGCTCGAGGATCCTCGCGGGGTTCGTCCCCCCGTACGACGCGACCGTGGTCGCGCGGCTCAGGGCCGAGGGGGCGGTGATCGTGGGCAAGCTCAACATGGACGAGTTCGCGATGGGCTCCTCGACCGAGAACTCGGGCTTCAAGATCACCCGCAACCCCTGGGACCTCGGCCGCATCCCCGGCGGGTCGAGCGGCGGGTCGGCCGCGGCCGTGGCGGCGGGCATGTGCCTGGGCGCCCTCGGCTCGGACACGGGGGGCTCGATCCGTCAGCCCGCCGCGCACTGCGGGGTCGTCGGCATCAAGCCGACCTACGGCCGCGTCTCGCGCTACGGTCTCGTGGCCTACGCCTCGTCGCTCGACCAGGTGGGGCCGCTGGCGCGCTCGGTGGCCGACGCGGCGCTGCTGACCTCCGCGATCGCCGGCCACGACGCGGCGGACTCGACCTCGGTCGCGCTGCCCGTGCCCGACTACCGCGCGGCGCTTGACCGGCGATGTCCGGGGGCTGCGGATCGGGATCCCGGCCGAGTACGGCGCCACCGAGGGCGCCGACCCCGAGGTGCTCGAGGCCGTCGAGGGCGCGGTCCGCACCCTCGAGGGCCTCGGTGCGCGGCGGGTGCCCGTCTCGCTGCCGCACACCCGCTACGCGGTCGCGGTCTACTACGTGGTCGCGCCCTGCGAGGCGAGCTCGAACCTCGCGCGCTACGACGGCGTGAAATACGGCCTGCGGGCCGAAGGCGCCGGCGACCTGTTGGAGATGTACCGCGCCACCCGGTCGCGGGGCTTCGGGCCGGAGGTCCGGCGGCGCATCATCATCGGCACCTACTGCCTCTCGGCCGGTTACTACGACGCCTACTACGGGAAGGCCTCCCAGGTGCGCACCCTGATCGTGGAGGATTTCAAGCAGGCCTTCGCCGAGTGCGACCTGATCGCCTGCCCGGTCGCCCCCACGCCCGCCTTCCGCATCGGGGAGAAGACCGACGACCCCCTGACCATGTACCTCTCCGACATCTTCACGATCTCGGCCAACCTGGCCGGCATCCCGGCCATGTCCGTCCCCTGCGGTTTTTCGCAGGCCGGGCTGCCGATCGGCCTGCAGCTCATGGGCAGCCACTTCAGCGAGGAGACCCTCTTCCGGGCGGCGCACGCGTTCGAGCAGGCGACGGGGGTTCACAAGAGAAAACCGGGGGTGTGAGGGCGCTGTCCGGATGGGTATCCAGGCGTTCGGGTTTTTGGATCTTGTGAAATAGCGCCATAGCGGATCGCGGCTGGAAAGCCGCTCCCACGGGCAAGACCCAAAAGGAATTTCTTTGTGGGAGCGGCTTTCCAGCCGCGATCGAGAAGGAGCCAAAATGACAACCATCATGCCCCAGGGCGAAGACATCCGAAAAGCGGTCAAGTGGATCTCCGAGGAACGGCAGAGCAGCCCGGGGCGGAAGCTCTCCAAGCTGGTCGAGGAAGCCGCCGTCAGGTTCAACCTCTCCCCGGCCGAAGGCGAGTATCTCTCGAGGTTCTTTACCGAAAAGAAGGGATGATTGGTGCGGCATTTGGTGGGAGGGGCATCTTGCCCCGATGGTGCCGAGCCCAATGAGTCGCGGCGGGACGCCGCTCCCACAATGCTTTTTAGGAGCATCCCCGGTGGGAGGGGCATCTTGCCCCGACGTAGATCGGCAAAAAATGAAACCGCCTGTAGGCTCTCACAATCTTAGGCGCGGCAGGGAGTCGATCAAAAACCAGGTCTACTTTGTTACAACCGCAGTCCATGAACGCGTTCCTTTGTTCCTCGACCCCCGTGCGGCCAGCGCTGTTCTCGACGCCTTGAAATGGCTCGACCAGGCGGGGAAGATGATTCTGGATGCGGCCGTCCTGATGCCCGATCACCTGCACGTCGTCTTTGCGCTAAAGACGGGCAGTCTGCCGCAGGCTGATGCACAGTCTGAAGAGCTACACGGCCAAGCAGGTAAAGACCATTTTAGCGCGAGAGGGCGCAGTTTGGCAGGAGCAGTACTACGACCATGCTGTTCGCAAGAGCGAGAACCTGATCGAAGTCGTTCTCTACATGCTCAACAACCCGGTCCGGGCCGGGTTGGTCAAGGATTTCCACGATTACCCGTTCTGGTGGTGCCGCTGGGCAGTATAAATCGAGGCGGGACGCCTCTCCCACAGAAGATTTTGATCTGAGCGTTATTTCGGGAGCCGCATCGGGTGTAGGGACATTCTGCGCCGGCTGTGATCGAGTCGGGATGCCTCTCCCTCACTGTTTTTAGGGGGTGGCATTTGGTGGGAGGGGCATCTTGCCCCGACGATAAGGCCGCCAGCAGGCGCTTTGTTGCTGTGCCGCCCGAGAGTTTTAACCTGTTCCATGGAAGCGGCTCCCGGCCGCGATATCGAGATGCCAGCCATGTCCAAGATCCGGATCCTCCCCGAAGTGCTGTCGAACAAGATCGCCGCGGGCGAGGTGGTCGAGCGCCCGGCGTCGGTGGTCAAGGAGCTGGTCGAAAACGCGCTCGACGCCGAGGCCGGACGCATCCTGGTCGACATCGAGGAGGGCGGACGCTCGCTGATCCGGGTGGCGGACGACGGCTGCGGCATGGGCCGGGACGACGCCCTGCTCGCGATCGAGCGCCACGCCACGAGCAAGCTGCTGACCGACGCCGACCTCTTCTCGATCCGCACCCTGGGCTTCCGCGGGGAGGCCCTGCCCAGCATCGCCTCCGTGTCCAGCTTCTCCCTCGTGAGCCGCGACGCCGCTTCCGAGTCCGGCACGGAGATCACGATCGAGGGCGGGCGTCTCGCGAACGTCGCCGAAACCGGGGCCCCGGCCGGGACGATGATCTCGGTGCGCAACCTGTTCTTCAACGTGCCCGCCCGCCGCAAGTTCCTCAAGTCGGTCGCCACCGAAATGGCGCACATCACCGATCTTCTGGCCGGCCTGGCGCTGGCCTGGCCGGGCGTGCAGTTCCGGCTCACGCACAACAACCGGGTCGTCAAGAACTGGCCGGCAGCGGCCGACCCCTTCGAACGCGCGCTCGAGGTGCTGGGCGCCGGACTGCGCAACGAGCTGCACCCGGTCGCGCTCGAGCTCGAGGGCGTCGCGGTGGGCGGGTGGGTGTCGCGCCCGCAGCTCCACCGCCGGACGGCCGACGGGATCTTCACGCTCGTCAACCGGCGCCACGTGCGCGACCGCGTGGTGCAGCACGCCCTCTTCCAGGGCTACGCCCAGCGCCTGGTGAAGGGGCAGTACCCGCTCGCCGTGCTCTTCCTCACGGTCCCCTGCGGAGAGGTCGACGTCAACGTCCACCCGGCCAAGAACGAGGTGCGCTTCGCCCGGCCGGGCGGCGTGCACGAGGTCATCCGGCGGGCCGTGGCCCAGACCCTCTACGACGTCGACCGGCCTGGTTTCCGCCAGAAGGCGCCGGAAACCAATCAGAGGGGGAAGATAGGGCAGGGTATGGCCGGGTCCGGTCTCCGGGAGGGATGTCCGGGGGAGACCTTCGCCCGGTCGAAACAGCCGAAGACCAGAAGAGTCCGGGGTTCAGGGTTCAGGGTTCGGGGTTCAGGGCGGCATCGGATATCGAGCATCGCGGCGGGACGCCGCTCCCACAAAAGAATGAAGATGGTGTGGGAGGGGCTTCCAGCCCCGATGCGGGAGGCGCGGCGGTCCCCGAAGATCGCGGCTGGAATCCCCGGCTTCGCCGAAGACAGGCGCCGCTCCCACAGTGAGGGAAAAGGCCTCGGGTTTCGGGATAGAGGCCTCCGGCCTCCAGCATGCCCCGCAGAGCACCCACCGGGCGCAGGTGGAGATCTGGGAGGCGCGCGGGTTCGCGGGGCTGCGGGTGGTCGGACAGCTGCACAACACTTACATCGTGGCCGAGGCCGACGACGGCCTGGTCCTGGTGGACCAGCACGCGGCGCACGAGCGGGTTCTCTACGACCGCCTCGCCCGGCCGGACGCGGCCGACACGCCCGCCGGGCAGGTGCTGCTCGTTCCCGAAACGGTCGAGCTCGGGGCGCGGGAGGCGGAGGCGCTCGAGCGCCTGCTGCCCCACCTGCGGCGGCTCGGCCTCGAGGCCGAGCCCTTCGGGGGCGGCACCGTGGTGGTCCGGTCGGTGCCCGGGTTCCTTGCCGGCCGCGAGGTGCGGCCGCTGCTGCTGGAGATCGCCGCAGCCGCCGCGGCCCCGGATGCGCCGGCGCAGGCCGATGCCGTCCTCGATTTCTGCCGCCAGCGCGCCGCCTGCCACGGCGCGATCCGCGCGCGCCAGGCGCTCTCGCGCGAGCAGATGGAAACGCTGCTGCGCCAGCTCGACGCCTGCGTCAACCTCAGCCACTGCCCGCACGGCCGCCCCACCTGGCTCAAGTGGGAGACGGCCACCATCGAGCGGTCGTTTCGCCGCACGGTATAGGCCGCCGGGTGACGACGGGTGGGGGGTGTTTTGGTGTTCAGGTGTTTGGTGTTTCGTGTTTGGTGTTGGGGACTGGGAGGGGAAGGGTTCGGGGTTCAGGGTTCAGCGGGCCACGGCCCCCTGCATCACTGTATCGGCAAGAAAGTCTGCTTTTTGTGGGAGCGGCTTTCCAGCCGCGATGTCCTGTGGCCGAGGTGCCTCGAAACGATCGCGGCTGGAAAGCCGCTCCCACAGGGGGAAAATACCAACTGGCGCGGAAGGTAGTTGCCGTGGGTCTTGGGGGCCGGCCGCATCATTAGAAAGACCTTGACTTCAAAAGTTCCCCGGAATAAAGTTTGACCTAATTCGGCAGCGGCAGGATTTTCGGGTCTATTAGGCTTCCCGGGAACCGGCGCGCGGCCGGAGAGTTCGGGAGAGTCGGCAGTTCGGCATAAAATTATTAGGCTTGGCAAAAACGGTTTCAAAAGCGCGTTAAGGAGGATGGAAAGAGATGAAGAAACTAATTGTTGTTCTCGCGGTTCTGATGTTTGCAGCCCCCGCGTTCGCAGCTGACTGGGCCTTCTACGGCAGCCAGCGCATCGGCACCTGGTACACGGAGAGTCACTACCCCGGCGACAGCAACGGCCGGCGACAGCGACGACGCGGCCACCCAGATGTACTTCCAGGGCAACAGCCGCCTGGGCGCCAAGGTCAAGGCCGACAAGGTCACCGGCCAGATCGAGCTCGCGCTCGGCGCCGGCGGCGACGGTGCGGACACCAGTGTCGTCCACCCGGCGCGCCTACGGCGTGTGGAAGGTCAGCGACTCACGCGGCTTCAAGGTCGGCAAGGACTACTCCCCGATGACCGACTTCATCAGCAACCAGTGGTTCGACGCTGACAACGACCTGCTCGGCACCGGCAACTTCTACGGCCGCCGCCCGGCCGGCCTCACCCTGATCCTCGGCAACTTCGAGCTGGCCGCCCTGGTCCCGAGCTACGGCGCGGACCTCAACACCACCGCCACCGGCGTCACCGGTGTCACCGGCAACGCCGACCCGGATTCCTACATTCCGCGGTTCGAGGCTGCCTACGACGCTGAAGCTCGGCGCGGGCTACATCAAGCCCTTCGGCGGCTTCCAGTACTACACGGTCAAGCAGGGTGCCTCCACCACCGTGACCGACGACATCGACGTGTGGTCCTGGGTCCTGGGCGTCAGCACCAGCTGGAACATCGGCGCCTTCTCGATCGGCGGCCAGCTGAGCTACGGCATGAACCAGGGCAACGTCAAGGCTGGGCCACCGGCTACAACAACCGCGCCTCCAGCTCGGCCTACCTGAAGAACGGCGACGACATCGCCGACGTCTACACCCTCCAGGCCCTGATCGTCCCGGCCATGAAGTTCACCGACACCCTGCGCTTTGAGGCGGGCTTCGGCTACCGTCATGGACAACGCCGACGGCGCCCCCGGCTTCTCGCAGAAGGACGAAGCGTGGGTGGCCTACCTGCAGGCGCTGATCACCATGGCCCCGGGCGTGTACCTCGCGCCGGAAGTCGGCTACATCGACTACATGGACGGCGTGAACGGCGACAGCCAGGGCTATCAGTGGTACGTGGGCGCCAAGTGGCAGATCGATTTCTGATCTGACGTCTTAGGCGTCACACAGCCGACCGGCTGATTTCTCCCGAACGAAAACCCCCCGGGGCGCAAGCCTCGGGGGTTTTTCGTTCGACGATTAGTGTTTGGTGTTTGGTGTTTGGTGTTTGGTGGTGTAGGGGGGCTATGTATTGGCTTTGTCGGGGGCTGAGCGGTCCAGGGATTTCAGGTAGGCGTTGAGGCTGGGGCCGATGGCTTCTGCCATCAGATTCAAAGCGACCTGGTCTTCTGGGGCTATTCAGATTTTCGGGCGGATGCCCTGCGCAGCCAGTACTTGGACTCGTTCAGGGATCCGCGCGCCATCCGTACAAACCGCTGGTTATCTTTAGAGGCACCTCTGCCGGACCCCTCGGCTATGTTGGCGGCCACGCTGTCGGCTGACCTTGCGAGTTGCTTGCCGACCGTGAGCTTGGCAAATGTTTCCCATCTGCTGACGATGTCCCACACCGCATCGGCGAACTCTTCTGCAGCCTTGAAGACCCGCAGATCTTCAAACCTCAAGAAGGACAATTCGACCTCCTGAAAGGTCTCAAACCGCATGAGGGCGCTCTGTTAACCCCCGCGCACCACAACGACAAATTCCCCTCTGCCAAACACCAAACACTGAAACACCAAACACCAACACACCTAACACTAAACACGAAACACCAAACACGCCTCTCTATTTAAACTCCAACGCAATCACCGTGCATCTGGGCGTCGTGCCGATGACGCGGCCCTCCTCCAGGATGACGGCGGCCACCAGTTCGTCCTTGCCGTCGTTGTTGAAGTCGCCGACGGCGAAGTCGCGGATGCAGCCGGTGAGCTTGCGCGTCCGCCAGTCCTGCGCCAGGCCCAGCCCGTCCCAGTACATGGCCATGATCTGGCTGTCGTTGTAGGCGCGGAACTTCTCCAGCCGCACCGCGCCCATGATGTCGTGGTTCTTGACGGTCAGGATGCGGGGCTTGCCGTCCTTGCTCTGCAGCGGCAGCAGGCGGGTCGGGAGATAGAGCGGCCGTTCGACCTCGCCGACGTCCGTGATCTTGCCCGCGTAATACAGGGTGGAGCCGCCGTAGCGGTCGGTGCTCTTCCAGAGTTCCTTGCCCGCGCCCTCGAAGACCTTGATGCGGTCCGTGCTGTCCATGGCCACGACCGTTTCGCGCTGGCCCTCGACGACGCCGCTCAGCATGACCCCGAGCACGTTCACGTCGCGGTTGGCCGGGAGCACGTCCACGTCGGGCTCGTACTGCGCCCCGCGCCAGGTCATCTCGAAGACCCGGCCGCTGAAAGGCGCCTCCGAGCGGTGCTCCTGGCCCAGCAGGACCTTGCCCCGGTCCGGGCTGGCGCTGACGCGGTAAAACCAGTTCGCGCCCTCGACGATGCGCTTGAAGCCCTTGCCGTCCCACTCGAGCGCGAACGAGGCCATGGCCTTGCGGGTGTACGACATGCTGGTGACGATGATCTCGGGGACCCCGTTGCCGTTGATGTCGGCGACGTCGACCCCGATGTTGACCCCCTTGTTCTCGATCTCGACCACCTTGAAGAAGCGTTTCTGGTCGTAGCGGTAGATGAGCACGCTCTGGGGAGTGATGAGGACGGTTTCGACCTTGCCGTCGCCGTCCACGTCGCCCAGCGCGAGGCCGTTGAGGACCTGACTGATGGTGGGGCTGCGCCAGATCTGGGGCGAGAACTCGCGCCCTCCGCCCTCGTCGGTGGCGAAGGGCGACTCGCGGCCCTCGCCGACTACGCCGCCCTGCTGCTTGAACATCTTTTCCGGGTGCGCGGTCGGGTCGGCCGGCTGGGCGGACGATCCCTGGGGCGCGGCCGCGGGCGCTGCTGCGCGCGCGGCCGGCGCGCGGCCGAAGATCTTGTCGTTGATCTCGGCCGCCATCTGGTTCACGCGGGTCACGATCCCGCCGGCGTCCTCGCTCTGCTCGAAGAAGCTCAGCACGGGCTTGGCGCCGCTCACGTCCACCATCTTGGAGTCCACGCTGATGCTGTTGCCGAGCACCGTCAGGCTGCCGTACAGGAGGTAGTCGGCGCCCATCAGCTTGCCGATGTCGCGCGCCTTGGCTTCGGTGAAGCCGCCGGCGACCGAGGCGATGGTCTTCTCCACCTGCGGCCGGCCGATCACCTCGACCTCGCCCTCCTTGTAGAGCCGCGAGCTCAGCATGTCGTAGATGCCGTCCCGCAGGAAGCCGACGTCCTTGTCGGCGTTGATCTTGAAGGGGACGATGGCGATCTGCTTGGCGGCGGCGTGGGCCTGGCCGGCCAGCATCAGGGCCATCAGCAGCACGATGACGATCCGTATCGGTTTCATTACAACTCCAGAAGATTGAAGGTTTTAGGTGTTAGGTGTTTAAGTGTTAAGCAGACAAGGTTCAACCCGCCCGGCTGCACCTCGATCGGTCGTTTTCTGTACCTAACACTTAACACCTAAAACTTAAAACTGAGCTTCTTCCTGAGAATCTCGTTGACGGTTTTCGGGTTGGCCTGGCCGCGGGTGGCCTTCATGACCTCGCCCACGAAGAAGCCCATGAGCTTGACCTTGCCGCCGCGGTAGGCCGCGACTTCGGCCGGGTTGCGGGCCATGACGTCGTCGACGACCCGGTCGAGGGCTCCGGCGTCGCTGATCTGGGCGAGACCCTGCGCGCGGACGATGGCCTCGGCCGGCCGGCCCGTGGCGGCCATCTCGTCGAACACGGTCTTGGCGGTCTTGGCGCTGATGGCGCCGCGCTCGACCAGCGCGAGCAGGGCGGCGAGCTCCGCGGCCGGGATGGGGGAGCGCTCGATGCCGATGCCCTGCGCGTTCAGCAGGCCGAGCAGCGGGCCCATGACCCAGTTGCTGACGGTCTTGGGGTGGGGGTGGGCCTGGAGGCAGCGCTCGAAGTAGTCGGCCAGCTCGCGTTCGGCGGTCAGCACCCCCGCGTCGTAGTCCGGCAGTCCGTGCGCGGCGACGAACCGCTTGCGCCGCGCATCCGGCAGCTCGGGCAGCTCGCCTCTCACCCGCTCGACCCAGCCCGCGTCGATCACGAGCGGCAGGAGGTCGGGGTCGGGGAAGTAGCGGTAGTCGTGGGCCTCCTCCTTGCCCCGCATCGAGACGCTGCGGCCGGCCGCGGCGTCCCACAGGCGCGTCTCCTGGGTGACGGCGCCGCCGTCGAGCAGGATCTCCTTCTGGCGCTCGATCTCGTGTTCGATCGCCCGCTCCACGAAGCGGAAGGAGTTCAGGTTCTTCAACTCGGCGCGGGTCCCGAGCTCCGTCGCGCCCCTGGGGCGGATCGAGACGTTGGCGTCGCAGCGGAAGCTGCCCTCCTCCAGGTTCCCGTCGCAGATCTCCAGGTAGCGCACGATCGACCGCAGCTGCCGCAGGTAGGCCCCGGCCGCGGCCGGGGTGTGGAGGTCCGGCTCGCTCACGATCTCGATCAGCGGCACGCCCGCGCGGTTGAGGTCGACCCGGCTGAAGGGCCGGTCCGGGTCGTGCGTGAGCTTGCCCGCGTCCTCCTCCATGTGGATGCGCCGGATGCGCACCGGGAGCAGCGTGCCGTCGACCGGGACGTCGACCCGGCCGTGCTCGGCGATCGGCAGCTCGTACATCGAGATCTGGTAGCCCTTGGGCAGGTCGGGGTAGAAGTAGTTCTTGCGGGCGAAGCGGCTCTCGCGGGCCACGGTGCACCCGGTCGCCAGCGCCATGCGCAAGGCGAACTCCACGACCGAGCGGTTGAGCACCGGCAGGACGCCGGGCAGGCCCAGGCACACCGGGCAGGTCTGGGTGTTGGGGGCCGCCCCGAACGCGGTGGAGCAGCCGCAGAAAATCTTGGTGTCGGTCTTGAGCTGGGCGTGAATCTCAAGGCCGATGACAGGCTCGAATTCCATTTATTCTCCAAAAGCGGCTTCGTCGGAAGCCCGAATTTCGGCGTTGCGCTGCGCTTCGCGGTCGCTGCGGCGTACCGGTTGTACGCCTCGCGCCGCAAAGCTCGCGCGCCTGGAACTCGGGCGTCGGACGAAGCCGGGCCGCACGATGGCAAGCGAACTTAACGGCTGGGGATTTTTGCCAATAACCTGTTATTAGTCAAGCGAATGTTGGGAACGGGTGTTTGGTGTTTTGTATTTGGTGTTTGGGATAGAACTGCGAACGATCTAACGTCCAGCCGTATTTCCAAACACTAAACACCCAACACCAAACACAACCCGTTTATTCATTCCTCCGTCTCGAACGGCTCGAGCGGCTCGGCGGGCGCGTACCATTTGAAGAAGTGGTTCATGATGAACTTCACCGTGCGCTTGTTGACGTGGAAGTTCTCGCGGCCGTCCTCGAAGTAGCTCCGGCCGAGCATGGGCTGGTAGACGGTGGCCATCTCGTAGGCCGGGAAGTAGGTGACGTTGTCGTGGCGGGCGACGAACTCGTCGGCCGCGGCGCGCAGGGTGGACTTGGAGTTGCAGCTCGCGCTGATCACGTCCAGGTCCCGGCGGAAGGTCGCCCAGAGGTTCACGGGCGAGACGGTCACCAGCAGGCGGCAGCCGGGGTTGTGCCGCGCCATCAGCAGGTGGATGCTGCTCGAGGTTGGCGAGGTTCTCCCCGCAGCGGCTGACCCGGAAGGCGTAGCGGCTCATGTCGCCGCCCTCGGACACGTAGGGGCCGGCCGGCAGGCTGATGACGGTGCCGTCCTCCCGGTCCTGCCAGATCTCGGTCAGCCCGAGGGTGAGGATCAGGAGCTTCGCCCGGGCCAGCGCCCGGCGCGAGCACTCGCGGTGCCGGGCGAACCCGGCCTCGGCCGCCGCGAGGCTGTCGTAGGCGATCGAGCGGCGGAACGGGTCCTGGACCCGGCCGGAACGCGGGCAGACCCACCAGCGCCGGGCGGGCGCCCAGCGCTCCTCGAAGGTGTACTCGAAGATCTGGCGCATGCAGAAGGTGCTGTAGACCCGCTCCCAGGCGGCGCTGGCGTGCACCGACGCGGGGTGGTCGGTCTCCTCGGCGATGTAGGCGAACTCCCGCTGCTGCAGCCGGCGCTTGATCTCGCGCGCGAAGCACGAGCCCATCGAGGCGATCGGAGTCGTGCGCGTGATGGCGAAGCCCTTGCCGGGCGGGGACGGGAAGTTCCCGTCGATCGGCGGGTTGTCGAAGGACCCGGGCCAGACCTGCCAGCTCTCGAAGCGGTGAATGGGGGGGGTGTGCGAAGGTGTCATGGTGGTTGGGTATTCCGGTGTTTGGGTGATTGGGTATTTGGGTGTTCAGGTGTTTGGTGTTTTGTGTTTGGTGTTTGGGGGGTATCGGTTTTAGGTGTTCCGTTTTAAGTGTTAGGTCGACGGGCCAGCACCAGTTCGTCCCCTTGCTGAACCCCGAACCGTGAACCCCTGAACCCCGAACCCTGAACCCTTGAACCGTGAACCGTGAACCGTGAACCCATCTTGTATTCGCCACCATATCAGATTGCGGGCCGTGGGGGAAACGGCCTTTCAGGCGCGCGGCGCCGCCGGGCAAGATCCCCGGATTCCTTGACAACCCGCGGCCCTTTTCACTATACCTGCGATGCGTCTAACGGCAGACAGAACCGACGGAGGGCCATGGCCCGGAACTCGACCTACAACATCCTGATGTACTCCCACGACACCTACGGGCTCGGGCACATCCGCCGCAGCATGGCGATCGCCGCCAGCCTGCTCGAACCGCGGGTGAACATCCTCATCCTCACCGGGTCGCCCATCGCCGGCCGCTTCTCCTTCCCCGAGCAGATCGATTTCGTGCGCATCCCCGGCATGATCAAGCGCACCAACGAGGAGTACCTGCCGCTGTCGATCAAGATCAACGCGCGCCACGCGCTCGACATCCGCAAGAACATCATCACGGCGACCGTCAAGACCTTCCAGCCCCAGCTCTTCATCGTCGACAAGGAGCCCCTCGGGCTGAAGCGCGAGGTCCTGCCGGCGCTGCAGTGGCTGCGGCGCTCGCGCCCCCGCACCCGCACCGTGCTCGGCCTGCGCGACATCATGGACGACGCGGGCGTGACGCGCCGCGAATGGGCCGACAAGGGGGTCTACGGCGCGCTCGACGAGCTCTACAGCGAGATCTGGGTCTACGGCAACCAGGACCTCTACGACCCGATCCGCGAGTACGCGATCCCCGCCGCGGTGAGCGCGAAGGTCCGCTTCACCGGCTACATCCCCCGCAAGGTCCCCTCCCCGGAAGGGGTCCAGAACGCGCGCAAGGAAAACGGCCTGCAGGAGGGGGACAAGCTCGTGGTGGTCACGACCGGCGGCGGCGGGGACGGCTACGAGGTGATGGACGCCTACCTGCGCATGCTCGAGGCCGGGCCGCCGCCCGCATTCAAGAGCATCCTGATCACCGGGCCCTTCATGCCCAAGCGGGACCGCAAGAACCTCAACAAGCGCTGCCGCAAGCTCGGGGTGCGCATGCACCACTTCTACCGGCAGATGGAGAAGATCTTCGCCGCGGCCGACCTGGTCATCTGCATGGGCGGCTACAACACGCTCTGCGAGATCCTGAGCCAGGGCACGGTCAGCCTGGTGGTCCCGCGCGACACCCCCCGGCGCGAGCAGCTGATCCGCGCCGAGACCTTCCAGCGCCAGCAGCTGATCGACTACATCCCCTGGGACGCCCTGACGCCCGAGCGGATGCGCGACAAGGTGGACGCCATCATCGCGGACCCGCAGCCCCTGCGGGACGCCATCGCGCGCTTCCCCCTCACGGGCATCGAGGCCATGCGCCAGCGCCTGAAGGAGTTCCGGTGCGGCCGGTGTTGACCGGCCGGCCCGTGCTCGGGGTGGTGCTGAAGGGCTATCCGCGCATCTCGGAGACGTTCATCTCCAACGAGATCCTGCTGCTCGAACACCTGGGGTTCACGGTTCACATCTTCTCCATGCGCCCCGGGCGCGAGGGCGTGACGCACGCGAGCGTCCGAAACATCCGCGCCCGGGTCGACTACCTGCCCGAAACCTTCCTGCGCAACCCGCACCGGCTGCTCTTCCACGGCGCCTGCCTGGCGATCCGCCGCCCGCGGGCGGCCGCGGCCGGCCTGGCGCTTGCCCTGCGGCGCTACCGCCGCACGCGCAACCTCGCCTCGCTGCGCCACCTGCTCCAGGCGGCCTACCTCGTGAACCGCTGCCTGCCGGGCTCGGGGGTGGTGCACCTGCACGCCCACTTCGCCCACTCGCCCACCTCGGTCGCGCTCTACGCCGCGGTCCTGAGCGGGCTGCCGTACAGCTTTTCGGCGCACGCCAAAGACATCTACACCTCGGACCGGGAGCAGCTGCGCGAGAAAATCGCGCTGGCCCGCTTCGTGGTGACCTGCACCGAGTACAACCGCCGCTACCTGGCCGAGGTCGGGCACGGGCTCCCGACCCCGGTCCACCGCGTCTACCACGGCATCGACACGGGCCTCTTCGGGGCGTGCGCGCCGCGCGACGGCGACGCCCGGCCGCCTTTCCGCGTGCTCACCGTGGCGCGGCTGACGGCCAAGAAGGGCATCCCGACCGTGCTGCAGGCGGTGCGGCGGCTGGTGGACTCCGGGGTGCGGCTGAGCTACACGCTGATCGGCGACGGGCAGGACCGCGGGCAGGTGCTCGAGCTGGTGCGCCGGCTGGGCCTCGAGGCCCACTGCCGCTGGCTGGGGACCCAGCCGCACGAGGTGGTGCTCGAGCACTACCGCCGGGCGGATCTCTTCGTCCTGGGGTGCGAGGTCGCCGAGGACGGGGACCGGGACGGGGTGCCCAACGTGCTGTTCGAGAGCATGGCCATGGGGGTGCCGGTGGTGGCGACCGACGTGTCGGCGATCCCGGAGCTGGTGGTGCCGGGGGTGACGGGGCTGCTCGTGCCGCCGCAACAGCCGGACGCGCTGGCCGACGCCATGCGGCGCATGCTGACGGACGCGGCGCTGCGCCGGCAGGTCATCCCGGCCGCGCGCGACCGCGTGCGCACCGAGTTCGACAACCGGGCGCTGGTCGGCCGCCTGGCCGCCATCCTGCGCCCGGCGGTCGACAACCCGCCGGAGCCTCCCCGGTAAGCTGGCGATCCCCCCGTGGGAGCGGCTTTCCAGCCGCGACGGGCCAACGCCGTTTTTTCAGATGGTCCTTTTCCGCCGCGCGTGCTCCCGCCACCCTTCGGCCGTCAGCGAGTGCAGTTTGCGGACATAGTCGTCGACCGCCGCCCGGCCTTTCCCGGGGCGGCCCATGCGCGCCGTCAGGTGCGCGACCAGGACCGAGCCGACCGCGTGCAGCGCCTCGTGCCGGGTCAGCCCCTCAGTGCACAGGCGCGCGACCGTCTCGCGCACGGTCGCCATCTCCCCGGCGATCTGGTTTTCGACGACCGCGTGCAGGGCCGCGTGCAGCCGGGCGTTGGGCGGCGTGATGCCGGCCGCCGCGTGGTGGGCGGTGATGCGCCCGATGCGCTCGCTCTCGTCCAGCGCGAGCCACGCACCGGCCTCCGGCGTTTGGTCGGGATCGTAAGGGGTCATGGCGACGGCCTTCCGTCGTCCGGCCCGTCGTGCGCGGGCCTCGGGCGGTTGTTCATCTTGTCCACCCAGGCGTAGAGCCGCTCCCGAAAGCGCCAGGCCAGGAAGACCGCGAGCGCGCAGACGGCGAAGAGCAGCGCGAGCATCCAGTAGTTGCGCTCGTAGAGCGAGGCGCCCTGGAGGCTCAGCATGAGGGTCCCGGGCATTCGGCCGAGCGCCGCGATCGGCAGGAACAGCTTCAGCGGCATGGCGGTCAGCCCCAGCAGCAGGCAGAGGTAGTCCTTGGGGAAGCCCGGGACGATGAACATGATCATCACCGCCACCACCCCCTGGTGGGTGACCATCCGGTCCAGGCGGCCGAAGGCTTCCGCGGAGACCAGCCGGCGCACGAACCGTTCGCCCAGCAGGCGGCCGATCGCGAAGTTGACGAGCGAGCCGAGCGCGAGCGCCACGGTCGAGTAGACGAACCCCCACCCGGCGCCGAAGACGTAGCCCCCGACGACCCCGGTCGCCTCGCCGGGCACGGGTGCGGCCACCACCTGCGCGATCTGGACCCCCATGAAGAGGAACGGCGCCGCCCGGCCGAACGACCGCACGGTTTCCTGGACCCACTCCCGGTCGGTGACCAGGGCGTACGCCGTTGCGATCCAGCCCCGGACCGCCGGCAGCGCGACAAGCCCCACCAGCAGCAGGAACACTGCAATCGTCACGATCAGTCCGCGCCGGGTCATCGAGCCTTTCCTTGATTAGCGGGCCATGGCGCTCGGCACCGCTATTCCGGGAAGAAAGTTATTATGCGTTGCGGGAGAGGCGTTCCGCCTCGATCGTCGCGGCCGGAATCCCCGGCTTTCGCCGAGGACAGGCGCCGCTCCCACGGGAAAAATGTCGACTCACTTGAAAGGGTTCGAGCCGGGGGCATGAGACACGGTCGAGGCGTCTCTGTCAAGCCCCGGCGCGCGGGCGGCCGCGAGGGCGCCGAAGAGGGCCCGGCCCAGCACGGCCCCGATCACGACCGTTCCCCCCAGCACGGCCATCGCGCCGGGCCGCTCCCCCAGCACGAGCAGCACCCATATCGGGTTCAGCACCGGCTCCAGGGTCAGGACGAGGACCGACTCGACCGCGCGGACCCGCCGGACGGCGTGGGCGTAAAGGATGAAGGCGAGGCTGATCTGGAAGAGCCCCAGGTAGAGGATGACCCCCGCGTCCGCGAGGGTCCAGCTCTCCAGGAGCACCCAGGGTGCGCCGATCGCCGCGCTCACGAGGCTGCCGAGCCGCACCACCTCGGCGGGGTCGCCATCCTTCTCGGCCCGCATGCACACCATCATCAGCGCGAACGCGACCCCGCTCGCGATCGCCGCCAGGTTCCCGACCAGCCCCTGCAGGCTCAGCCCCTCGCCGAAGAAGAGCAGCAACCCGGCCAGGATCGCGGCCGTCGCGGCCCAGTCGGCGCGCCGCGGGCGCTCGCCCAGGATCCAGTACCCCAGCAGCATCACGTAGACGGGGGCGGTGTACTGCAGGAAAATCGCGTTGGCGGCGGTGGTCAGCTTGTTCGGCCAGGATGAACAGGAACTGCGAGGCCGCATACCCCGCCGCGCCGGCCGCCAGCATCCGCGTCCAGCGGAAGCGCACCCCGCGCAGGTAGATCAGGAAGACGACGCTCGCAACGAGCGCGCGGCCGCCGAAGATCGCCAGCGGGTGCCAGGTCACCAGCTTGAAGAAGAGACCGCTGCTGCTCCACAGCAGCGCCGTCAGCAGGAGCAGCACGAGGGCGGAGCGCGGCGAGGGCGGGGAGGTCAACGCGCGGCCGGGCCCTAGTACCGGCGCGCCTGGGCGCCCGTCACCCGCGGTGAAAGCCGTTTCGAGCACTCCGGGCAATAGCGGTGGTGGTCCTTCACATCGGGGTGGTGGTCGACGGCGCGGTCGTGGGCGACCTCCAGAAACCGGGGCGTCGCGAAGTATTTGCCGCACCCCTCGCAGGTGGCCAGCGGGTGCCGGCCGATCACCTCGTCGCGGATCGATATGGTCCGGACGTTGTCCTCGTCCCGAATCGCAATGGCCTGGGTCGGGCAGACGTTGACGCAGGTGCCGCACCCGATGCAGCGCCCCGGCTCCGGCTCGATCAGGCGCTGGCCGTCGCGTTTGCCGAGGCGCAGCGCCCCTGCGCCTACGATCTCCCGGCAGACCCGCTCGCACAACAGGCAGCGGATGCACCCGTCCGGCGCCGGGTCCATCCGGAGGTTGAACTCCTGCGCCAGGCGGATGAGGCGTTCGGACTGGGGCGCCTGCTTCAGCAGCGCGCGCATGGCCTTCTCGCGCGCGGCCTGGACGGCCACGCTCTCCGTCTGCACGGCCATGTTCGCCGTGGTTTTCATGAGGCAGGTGCGTTTGATCTCGGGCGGTCGGCCGGGGAGGGTGATTTCCGCCGTGCACAGCCGGCACATCCCTGCGGTTTTCTTCAGCGCCGGGTGAAAGCAGAGGGCCGGAATCCGGGTGCCGGTGGATTGAAGCACCTGGAGCAGGTTTTCGCCCTCGGCGACCTCGACGTCGTGGCCATTGACGCGAATGGGAATCATGATCGGTGTCGTGTCCTTCCTCACAGCAGGCGAATGCAGTCCTGGGGGAAGCGATACGTTCCCTTGCCCTCCACACTGACCTCGATCAGGGCGTCGGGGTCGTTCTTGGTGGTGTCGGGATCGGTGATGATGCCGTGGAGACCGACGTATTGGTCCATGTGGTCGCCCCAGCTCTCGTCGTCTGATTTGCGGAAAATTTCGACTTTCTGCCCCCTGTGAAACGCCATGCCGCTGCTCCCTTCCTGCTCTCGTGGACGTCGGCCGATTACACGGGCGTGTTGTCGGCGTGGACGTGTGCCGTCTGCCTGCGCGAGCATGCGGGGCACAGGCTCTGGTCGGTTATGACAGGCGAAACCGCCTGGACGCGCTTCTGGAGGAACTCGAGGTAGCGCCGCGGCCCCAGCACGACCCCGCAGCCCCGGCAGCGCTCGATTTTCTGCCGGTTGAGGATGGTCCCGCAGTAGGACAGCAGGCGCTCCCCGTTTTGATCGATGATGCGGATGGCCTGGTTCGGGCAGGTTGCAGCGCAGGCCCCGCAGAGGATGCAGCGCTCCGCGGTCGTGCGGAAATCGGTGGACTCGGGCTTGTCGAAGTTGAGGAAGCCGAACTGCAGCGCGTCCACCCCCATCTTGTCCCGACAGACCTCGACGCATTTGCCGCACCGCAGACAGATGTCGCACCGCAGGCAGCGGCGCGCTTCCTCCCGCACGACGTTCTCGGTGTAGCCGAGCTCCACCTGTTGGAAGGTGGTGCGCCGGCGTTCGAGGTTGAGCAGGGGCATCTCCGGGCGCCGCAAGGTCATCTTGGTGCTGGCCGGCACCTCCAGCCACTCCACCCGTGCGCGCCGCACCGGCACCGGCGGCATCTTGGGCTGGGGAATCCCCGAGAGATGGCGGTCGATCGCCTCGGCCGCCCGCTTGCCCGCGCCGATGGCCTCGACCACGGTGGCCGGGCCGGTGACGGCATCGCCGCCCGCGAAGATACCGGGAATGGAGGTCTCCATGCTGACCGTGTCGGCCTGGATGGTCTGGCGCCGGGTCCATTTCAGATCGTTCAGGTCGCTCAGGCAATCCTGGTCGATGCGCTGCCCGATGGCGCAGATGACCGTGTCGGCCTCGATCGTGAAATCGCTGCCCTCCACGGGCACCGGGAACAGGCGCTCGCTGTCGTCGCGCTTGATCAACTGGGCGCGGATGCACTGCAGCCCGGTCAGCCGGCCGTCCCTTCCCATGACGGCCTTGGGGATTGTCAGCAAGGCCAGGTGGATGCCCTCGTCCTCCGCCTGCTCGACCTCTTCGATGTCCGCCGGCATTTCCGCGCGCGTGCGCCGGTAGGCGATGGTCACCTCCTCGGAGCCCAGCCGCAGACAGGTCCGGGCGGCGTCGATGGCGACGTTGCCGCCGCCGACGATGACCGCGCGCCGCCCGGGGCTCCGGCGGTCGCCGAGCGCCACCCGGCGCAACAGGTCGACGGACTCGACGACCTGGGGGAAATCGGCCTCGCCGGGGATGTTCAGCTTGAAGGACTGGTGGGCACCGATGGACAGGAAGACCGCCGCGAAGCCGCCGGCGGTGAGATCCTGGTGACGGATGTCCCGGCCGTAGCGGACGTTGAAACGGAATTCGACCCCGAGTTCCTCGAGCATCCCGACTTCACGGTCGATCACTTCCCGCGGCAGCCGGTAGCGGGGAATGCCGAGCATCATCATGCCGCCGGCCACGGGCAGCGCTTCGAAGACCGTGACCCCGTAACCCTTCAGCGCGAGGTAGTAGGCGGCCGTCATGCCGCCGGGGCCCGCGCCGACGACCGCGACCCGTTGGCCCTTGTCCGGTTGACGGGCCGGGTTGCGGTAGCGGTGGTCCGAGAGCGCCCGCTCGGCCGCGAACGCCTTGAGAAACTTGATCGACACCGGCGTGTCTACCCGGCCGCGGACGCACATGAGCTCGCAGGGCCGGGTGCAGACCAGGCCGCACACCCACGGGAACGGGTTGTCCCGGCGGATCACCTCGATGGCTTCGGCGTCATGCCCCTGGCCGATGAGATTGACATAGGTGGGGATGTCGATGCCGGCCGGGCAGGTCATCTGGCAGGGGGCGGGCACCAGCCGTACACAGTCCCCGGTGGCACAGTTGTGCGTCTCGATATGGCTTTGGAAGACCTCGCGGTGCTCGGCCAGGGCCGCCCGCAGGAAGCCGGCGGCTTCGACCGCACCCGTCGAGGCCGTGTCCCCGGCGAGTTCGCCCGCCAGGGCGGCCAGGGCGGCCAGGTGGTCCCCGCCGGCCCGCCCCCAGGCCACGTCCTGCAGCAGGTCGACGATTTCCTCGGCGACCCGGCGGCTGCGCGGGTGGGTGACCGCATTGGACTCGACCGCCTCTTGAAGGCAGGTCAACGCTCGATTGACCGGGCAGGTGGGGTCGGGCATGTGGCGTTCCTAACGAGCCAGCGGGGTTCGGTTGCAGGTCGTCGCGTCCGGCGGTGCCGTTCGGGTGCGGCGGCCCGGGTGAACGCCGCCGCGCCCGAGGGCGGCTCCTCAGGAGATCTGGTGCTCCAGGCTGGCAATGGTCTTGGCATGGCGTTCGCGACGGATCTGGGTCATGTCCTCCACGTTGCCGAAGTGCAGGCAGTGGGTGGTGCAGATGGTGACGCACGCCGGTTTCAGGCCGGCGTCCAGCCGGTCCTTGCAGTAGTCGCACTTGACGACCTTGCCGGTCTCCGGGTTCCACTGTGGGGCGCCCCACGGGCAGGCCGCGACGCAGGTCTTGCACCCCACGCACAGGCTGCGCTCGACGTAGACGATGCCGTCCTGCGGCCGCTTGCGCATGGCCCCGGTCGGGCAGGCCGCCACACACCAGGGGTTCTCGCAGTGGAAGCAGGGCATGAACACGTAGGAGGCCCGCGGCAGGCCGTTCACCATCTTGGGGGCGACGTGAATGACCTGGCACGGCTTGGGGCCGACCGGAAGCGCCTTGTTGCTTTTGCAGACGATCTCGCAGGAATGGCACCCGATGCAGGTTTTTGTGTCCTGAAACAAGAAGTACTGGCTCATCTGTCGTTATCCTCCGATCCTGATTACGCCGCCTGGACGGTGACGAAGGTGTCGTGCAGGGCCGGGCTGCCGCCGACCCGGTCGGTGATGTTCTCCTCCAGCATGGCATCCGAGACGCCCTTGTTGAAGGAACGGGCGGCGAGCCGGGCCTGGTGGCCGAACCCGTGCAGCATAAAGACCGAATCCGGGTGGATGAAGTCGGTGACGAACGCCTTGAGCTGCCCGGAGCCGAGCTTCGAGGTTATGGTCACCGGTCCGCCGTCCCTGATCCCCAGCGCCGCGGCCCGCCGGCTGTTGATCCAGAGCGTGTTTTCGGGCATCAGCTCGTTCAGGTAGGCGTTGTTCTGGGTGGACACGTGCGTGTGCAGGGCATGGCGGCCCGTGATCAGCCGGAAGCGGTTGTCCTGGCACTGCGGGACCGGCTCGTAGGGCGGAAACGACGGGAACCCCGCGTTTTCGAGCAGCGAGGACTTGAACTCGATTTTCTTCGAGGGCGTTTTCAGCTTCAGGCCGTCCTTGCGGTCCCAGAGGATCTGCTTGTCCGTGTAGGCCACGAAGCCGGATTTGTCGAAATCCTCCAGGGTGAACCCCGTGCCCTCGAGCTGCCAGCGCACCAGCTCCTCGCTGTCCGTGTAGGGGAAGAACTCGCCGATGCCGATGCGCTCGCCGATCTGCTTGGCGATGACGGCCCAGTCCCGGGTGTCGTAGCGCGGGGGGACCGCCTGCCGCCGGACGAACATCTGCGGCTTCTGCCCGTTGGCCTGCTGAACGCAGTCATTGCGCTCCAGGTAGATGGACTCGGGCAGGATGACGTCCGAGTACCAGGCGATGTCGCTGGCGTTGATGTCGACGGTGACGATGAGGTCCAACTGGTCGAGCGCCTTGCGGGTCAGGTTGCTGTCCGGCATGGACATGAGCGGCTCGAACCGGTAGACGAACAGGGCTTTGACCGGGTAGGGGTCTTCCTTGAGGATGGCTTCCGGCAGCATCTGCGGCACCCCGTGGTCGGGGTCCGGCAGCGGGAAATCCTTGGTGCCGACCTTGTCGGCCCGCGGCACCTTGATGGTCGGGAACTTCTGTTCGGTCAGCTTGCGTGCGGGTTTCGCGCCGACCTCGCCGGGTCCCTTCTTGAAAAAGATCCCCCCCTTGGCCTCGACGCTGCCCATCAGGGCATTCAGGATCAGCATGGAGCGGCGCAGGTAGATCTCGTTGGCGTGGTGCGCGCCCCGGTAGCCGAAGTGGAAGGCGACCGACGGCTTGTCCTTGCTCATCTCGCGCGCCAGGGCGACGATTTCGGCCGCCGGTATGCCGGTCTCCGTCTCGGCCCACTCGGGCGTGTAGTCGCGCACGAAATCCTGGAGCTCGGCGAGTCCCAGCACCCAGCGTTCGACGAACGCGGCGTCGTACAGGCGCTCCTTGAGGATGACGTGCATGAGCGCGTAGTTCAGCGCCAAGTCGGTCCCCGGGCGGATCATCCAGAAGCGGCTGGCCTTGGTGGCCGTGACGGACACGCGCGGGTCGATGTAGGTCACCTTGGCCCCGGCGGCCATGGCCTCCAGGAGGTTGTTGACCTCCTTCACGGAGATGGCTTCGAACAGGTTGCGGCCATACATCACGATATGCTTGGTGTTCTTGTAATCGATCCCGACCTGGGCGTCGGTGTAGCCGAACAGCGAGCGGCAGGCCGTGTTGACCGAACCTTTGCACAGGGCGTCGTGTGTGAAGTGGTTCGGGGAGCCGATCGCCTTGAGAAAGGTCTTGCTCACGTGCGTGGAGAGGTTGGTTCGCTCGGTGAGGGCCACGCTGTGGCCGCCGTGCTTTTTGATGATGGGCTTCAGCTTGTCGGCAATGTAGTCCAGCGCTTCGTCCCAGGTAGCCTTGCGCCACTGACCCGCGCCGCGTTCACCGGTGCGGATCATGGGGGACTGGAGCCTCTGCGAGTCGTATAGCAGCGAGATGCCGGCCGAACCCCGAGGGCACAGGCTGCCGTCGATGCCGGCCACCTTCGGGTTGCCCTCGATGAAAGTCACCTGGCCGTCTTTGACCGTGACTTTGATGGGACAGCGGATCGAGCACATGAAACATAGGCTGTAGACGTTTTTTTCCATCTGGCGGTTTCCTCCAGAGATTTAGTGGGGGAGAATCGTGAACGGAAGGATTTCTTCACATTCGTTGTAAATCGACATTGACTGGAATAGCAGAAGGCTCACTGCGAAGTCCGCAAAAAGAGCAAGCGTTAACATATCGTTGTCATGTTTAGCATGGCCGAGCAAAAATATACAGAGAAAAATCACCTCATGATAACGCATTTTAAAATATGAATTTAATTTATATAGTTGGCACAAATAAAAAATATGTTGACAATAATATTTTGCAGTGTTAACTGAGCATACCTCCTAAAAAAGGGGATAAATCTGGAGATGTTACCACTTCTCCAGAATCTCCCCTTCCTCTCTTCTCCTGAGGCGCCCCATCCCCGGGGCGCCCCCTTTCATCTTCCGACCCGGCTTATCAACGCAGATGGTTTCAGGCCGGATCAACCTTTGCCGCCCGCAGGTCCTCGGCCAGGAACCCCATGCCCAGGCGCGCGAGGCAAGCCGGGGTCGGGACGGTCGTGCGCCGGTCCCAGCCCAGGCGGTCGAGGAACTCGGCCGCGAGCGTGCGGTGGTCGACGGTGATGTCGCGGACGTTGCCTGCGGTGAGCGGCGGGTCGCCTACGAGCCGGCCCGGCATGTTGCGGCTGAGCGGGTTGATGCCCTCGCGCAGATTGAAAGCGTGGCGCATGGTGTAGATCCGCGTGCCGGCCGTGACCACGCGCTCCAGGTCCCAGGGGTCACCGGTGGCGGCCGAGAGCTGGTCGAGAACGGCCTGGAAGGGGTAGCTCAGGTAGCCGAAGAGGCAGAGCCCCGCCGCGTTGACCACTTCGACCACGGCGACCAGCAGGTGGTGGCCCTCGGCCTGGCCCTGGTAGACGTATTTGTCGGCCGGCGGGACCGGCACCCCCGGGCCCGCGACCAGCTCGCCGCCCTGGGTGTGGCGGCCGGGGGTGGCCGTGATCCAGTAGGTCGAGGCCAGCCCGGGCGTGAACTTGGGGTCGTGCGCCGGGATCTCCTCGCCCTGGATGTGCACGGCGAACTCGGTGCCGATCTGCCCCAGCCGCTTCCAGGCCGCCCACACCCCGTCCGCCAGGACGTCCCCGAAGCCGTCGCGCCGGCCGATCTTCTCGGTCAGGCGCACGATGGCCTCCGCGTTGCCCCAGCGCAGCTCGAGGCCGTCGGTCTGCGCGGCCGTGATCAGGCCGTTTTCGAAGCACTCGATCGCATAGGCGACCGTTGCGCCGACGCTGATGGTGTCCATGCCCAGGTTGTTGCAGATCTCGTTCGCCTTGACGATCGAGGCGAGGTCGTCGTTCAGCAGGTTGGACCCGAACATGGCGAGCGTTTCGTACTCCGGCTTGTGGCCGACGCCGCCGTTGAGCTCGAGCGGGAAGCGGCCGCCCGTCTGGGTCACCTTCCCGCCGCAGGCGATCGGGCAGTGCCAGCACCCGTAAGGCTTGTAGCCCGGCATCCCGACCACGGCGTCGTCGCTGATGCGCCGCGCCCGCTCGGAGGGGAAGTCGACCGTGCCCGCCCCGCCCCAGTTCTTCACCGGCCCGTCGCCGCTCAGGACGGCGTCGTGGGTGATGCCGGCCGTGCCGTAGCGGTTGAAGACCTCGAAGGCGCCGGTGGCCTGCTTGAGGTAGGAGCGCCGCAGCTCCTTCATCCGTTCCTCGTCGTGCACCGGAACCTTGAGCTTGCCCGTGACGACGACGCACTTGAGGCGCTTGGCCCCCATGACCGCGCCCAGGCCCGAGCGCCCGGCCGCGCGCTCCTTGTCGTTCATGATGCAGGCCGTGAGCGCCAGCCGCTCGCCGGCCGGCCCGATCGAGCAGACCTGGATGCCCCGGCCGTGGCGCTCCTCCAGGAGGTCCTCCAGCGCCGAGACCCCCAGGCCCCAGAGGTCGGCCGCGTCGCGCAGCTCGGCCCGGCCCCCGTCGACGAACAGGTAGACCGGCTTCGGGGAGATGCCGCCGAAGAGCAGGCCGTCGAAGCCGGCGAACTTGAGGTGCGGGCCGAAGTGGCCGCCGCAGTTGGCGTCCCCCCAGCCGCCGGCGGTCTTCGGCGACTTGCCCACGACCGTGAAGCGCGATCCGATGATGGCCGGGGTGCCGGTGAGGGGCCCGGTCAGAAAGCCCAGGATGTTCTGCGGGCCGAGCGGGTCGGCGCCGGCGGGGATGCGGTCGTAGAGCAGCCGCGCGCCCAGGCCGTAGCCGCCGATGTAGTCGCGGCCGAGCGCCGGGTCGAGCGCCTCCTCGGCGAACGTGCCGCGGGTCAGGTCGACGTTCAGGAGCTTGCCCATGTAGCCGTTGGCCATGAAAGCCTCCTTTCGCGGGGCCGGCGGGTCAGCCGCCGGCGATCAGCGGGATGACGTAGATCTCGTCGCCTTCGGCGAGCGGGCACGCGAGCCCGCCGCGGTAGCGGACGTTCTCGCCGTTGACGAAGAGCTGGAGGGACTCGCGCGGGCGGCCGGACGCGTCCGCCCACGCGGTGCGGGTTTCGGGGTGGCTCGCGGCGAGCCGCCGCAGGGCGTCGCCGACGGTCGCGGGCGGGTGCGCCGGGAGGTCGACCGTGAGCGTGACGCGGCCGCTGGCGATCCGGATCTTCATGGATGGCTCCTGCGGGTCGCGCTCCCCGGGTTCCCGAGGGGAGAGGGTGCGCTGAAAGCGTGCTACGGTTCGTCCCGGCCGGCGACCAGCCGCAGCACGTCGGGGAGCAGGCGGCGCGAGGTGCTGAGCGCCTCGCCGGCGTGGATGGTCTCGGTCCCGGACCAGTCCCCGAAATAGCCGCCCGCCTCGCGCAGGATGACCGGGAACGGGCCGCAGTCGTGCGGGTTCATCAGCGGGTCGAGCATCAGCTCCAGCCGGCCGGTGGCGACCAGCGCGTGGCCGTAGGCGTCCGACCAGCCGACCGTGTGGTAGGCCTGGTCCACCGCCCGCCGCCAGACCGTCTCCCGTCGGGCGGCCTTGAAGTTGGCGGCGTTGGTGAACGACACCACGGCCCGGGACAGGCGGTCCACGTCGCTCACCCGGCAGCGCCGCCCGTTCCAGAAGCACCCCGTCCCCTCGGCGGCGCACACCATCTCGTCGAGGGCGGGGAAATAGGCCACCCCGGCGACGATGCGGCCGTCGGCCTCGAGCCCGAGCAGGACGCCGTAGAGCGGGACGCCGCGCACGAAGGCCTTGGTGCCGTCGATCGGGTCGATCCACCAGCACGGCGCCGCAGCGTCCCCGTCCTTGCGGCCGAACTCCTCGCCGACGATGCGGTGGTCCGGGAACCGGCGTTCGATGCGGCCGCGGATCAACTGCTCGGCCTTGCGGTCGGCCACGGTCACCGGCGTGTCGTCGGGTTTCATGTCCGGCTGGACCCCGGCCTGGAAATAGCCGAGGGTCAGGCGCCCGGCCGCGTGCGCCGCGTCGATGGCAAACTCCAGGTAGTCCTCCGGTCGGGGTGGCTTCACGGGTGCCTCCGGTTTCAGGCGTCGGCCAGGTGGGCCATCATGCGTTCGCGCCAGAGGTCCTGGCGCACGATACAGACGTCGCCCCCGTCGTCGCGCGTGGCGGCGACGGTCCCGAACTCCTCGGGCGCCACGGTCGCGCAGCGCATGCCCTCCCAGGCGGCGAAGTCCGGCTTGACCGCGATGAAGCGCTCCAGGGCGGCTTTGTCGACCGGCACGAAGCAGCCCCGGTCAGGCAGGTAGACGGTGTCCCGGCCTTTCTTCGGGTCGTGGACGAAATAGGCGATCACGTGGGCCTCCTCTCAGTCGGTGGCGCCGGGCGCGGGGGCCAGGGGGGTTGCGACCTCGGCGTGGGGCTTGCGGTCGTTCGGGGATTCCAGGAGACGAAGGTCCTCCGGCAGGCCGGAGGCGTCGCCGCGGCGGCCGACCGCGATAGCGGTCATGACCAGGTAGTCCTCGCGCGAGACCCCCAACGCCTCGTAGGCTTTGTCCGGGTTGAAGCCGGCCATCGCGTGCGCGTAGAGCCCGAGCTTGCGCGCCTGCAGCGCGAGCGCCATCCAGGCCGCGCCCGCGTCGTACGGGGCGTGGCGGTTTTCCGCGCCGGTCTTCTGGAAGTGCCGGCGCGCCAGCAGGAACATCAGCAGGGGCGCGCCCCCGGCCCAGGCCCGGTTCTTGGCGACCAGGCAGGCCGTCAGCCGGGCGCGGGCCTGCGGCTCGGTCGCGTACACGAACCGCCACGGCTGCTCGTTGTAGCAGGAGGGCGCCCAGCGGGCCGCCTCGAACAGGGTGTGGATCTCGCGCTCGGTCAGCGGCTCGCCGGAGAACCCGCGCGGCGACCAGCGGTCGACGAACATGCTGTCGACGTCCCAGTCCGGTGTCCTCGGGTTCGAGGGTTTCCCGTTCATCCGGTCCTCCTCTTTACGATGCCGGAAAAAAAAGCCGGGTGGTTTCGTCGCCGCTCGCGCGAAACACCCGGCATGCCATGCGGCGTTCGTTCCGGTTCAGGACCCCGGCTTCTCGACCGCCTTTTTCTTCTTGGGGCGGACCTTGCCGTTCGTGCCGCGCCAGATCTTGCCCTTCTTGGAGCGTTTGTCGCCTCTTCCCATTCGGTCTTCCTCCTTGGCTGGGGATGTAACGTGAATGCTTCATACCACAGGCAGGCAACCGACATCAATAGAACCTATCTCAGTAGTGCGTCTGACGGTCGGATTCGGCAGTTGTCGACCGCTGCAACGTGCTCACAACCTCAACCGTCATGCTGCGCCTTTTCGGCGACCGGCGCCTTGGCTGTAACCGTGATCCGCTATTGGTAAGGCCGGTTCCCGCGGCGTCACGGTCGCGTCACGGCTGGAGAGCTGCCACCACAAGCCCTACAAGTCGCTCAATCCGCCCTTCCGCGTCCTCCAACTCGGCCGGGGAGCGCGGGCAGGTTTCGAGCTCCTGCAGGATCGGGTCGTGCGGCGAACGCTGCGACCCGAGGCGGGCGTAGTCGATGGCCGGCCGCGGGTGCAGCCCGTCGTTGAAGAGGTAGTGCGCCGGGCCCTTCCAGCCCGGGCCGCGGAAGGGCCAGTCCACCTTCAGCCGCAGGAACTCCGCGACCGCTGCGACGGCCTCCGGCCGCAGCCGGCCGGGGTCCGCCGGCAGCGGGCGCCCCAGGCGGCGCTCGGCCTCACCGAAAAAGGCCGCCAGGAGTCGGTCCTCGGTGACCGCCAGGCCGTAGAGGTACCAGTCGTCGCAGGCCGCCTGGACGAGGGTCTTGTAGGCCGGGGGCAGGCTGCGGCAGGACGGGCAGAAGTACTCGCGGCAGGCGAGGCCGCCGTAGAAGCTGAGCCCGCGGTAGTCGATGCCGCCGTTGCCCTCGGCCAGCGGGTGGAGCAGGCACCCCGCGCGGCGGCCGCCGTCTCCGATGAGGCCGATGAAGGGGCAGTGGTAGAAATCGAAGAAGGGGCGCGGGTCCTCGGGCTCCATCTCGGTCTGGAAGGCGGCGATGGCGTCGGGGGTGCGCGGCGTGCCGCGGAAGCGCTCGGTGCGCGCCGCGAGCATCTGCTCCAGGCGGTCGCGCGAGGCGTCGCTCAGGTTGTAAAGCCCGCAGCAGGCGCCGCACGAGACGGTTTCGCTCACCTGGCAGAGGTACACTCCGCCGGGAGGCTCGGGCTGGCTTGCGGTTTCCGCGCTGGCATGCTGTTCCATTTGCTTCTTCTCATCCCCCAAACACCAAATACTAAACACCGAACACTAAACACTACCCCCCATCCTTCTCTTCCACTCGTAGAGCGCCACACTCACCGCCGCCGCCGCGTTCAGCGACTCCACCTCCGGCCGGATGGGGATGCGCAGGCTGCGGCGGCGCCAGCGCTCGGGCAGGCCCGGCCCCTCCATGCCCGCGAGCAGGCCGAAGGCCGGCGGGAACTCGGCGGACTGCAGCGGGGTGCCCTCGGCCGAGAGGGACAGGATGGGCAGGTCCTCCGGGAGCTCGGACAGCGCCGGCCCCTCGCGGAAGACGACCTCCAGCGCCGCCCCGCCGGAGGCGCGCAGCGCCTTGGGGTGGAAGGGGTGGGCGCTCTCGGCGAGCAGGATGACCTCCGCCGCCCCGAAGGCCGCGGCCGAGCGGACCACGGCCCCGACGTTTTCGGGGTCCTGGAAGGGGACCAGCAGGCTGCACCCTGCCACGAACCCGTCCGCCGGTCGCCAGGGCCGGATCTCCGGCAGGCGGACGAGCAGCAGCGGGGAGCGCGTGCCGGACTCGTCCAGGAGACTCGAAGAGCTCGGGCGCGAGCTGGAGCCACTCGAGGTGCGCCGGGCTGCCGGCCGGGGGCGGCTCGCGGTCCTCGCGGCCGATCCAGGCGCGGCAGGCGTCGGGGTGGCGGGCGAGGATCTCCGCCACCTGCCTGGCGCCGGCGACCAGGGCGTGGCCGCTCTTGCGCACCCCCCGCCCGCCGAGGAGTTTTTTCAAGTCCTTGAAGCGGGGGTTCTGGTCGCTCGCGAGGGGTCGCACAACGTGGCGGTCCATGGCGTCGGCCTTCCGTCGGTAGGGAGGTTCGTCCAGGCGCCGGTAAACCAGCAGGCGCCGGCGGTGCGCGGTGGTCGGGATGCGGTAGGGGAGGTCGCGCTCGAGCGCGTACCGGCCGCGGATCTTCGGCCCGGCGTCGGCCACCTCGGCGTCGCAGTCCGGGCCCTTCATGAAGACGACCTGCCCGCCCGGCGCCAGGCACCCCGCGACGCGCGCGAGGGTTTCCGCGACGGGCTCGACCGCGCGCGTGATCACGCCGGCCACGGGCTCCTCGAAGCGGCGCGACACCCGGCCGCCGACCACGCGCACGCCGGCGAGCCCGATCCGCTGCACGGTGTCGCGCAGGAAGTCCACCCGCGGCCCGCGCTGCTCGGCGAGCACCATCTCGATCTCCGGCCGGTAGATCTTGAGCGGGATCCCGGGCATCCCGGGGCCGCTGCCGAGGTCCATCAGCGGGGAGGGCAGCTCCATCAGGTCGGCGGGCAGCACGGAGTCGACGTAGAGCTTCAGGACCATGCTCTCGAAATTGCGCACGCGCGTGAGGTTCAGTTCGACGTTGCCTTCCCGCAGGCGGCTGTGGTAGGCCCAGAGCTGCTCGAGCTGCACCGGGGTGAGCCGAATGCCGCAGGCTCGGAAAATCGCCTCCATCCCCTCCGGGGTCGCTTCCGGATGGCGGGTGCGGTTCACGGGCGGGGGGTTCCATGACGGGGTTCGTGCATGCGCGCTGGCCGGTCTTTCACGAGGACAACCACCTTTTGGTCGTGTACAAGCCGGCGGGGCTGCTGTCGCAGGGGGACGCGAGCGGCGCCGACAACCTGCTCGATCTCTGCAAATCCTGGCTGAAAACGCGCCACGCCAAGCCGGGCCGGGTCTTCCTGGGGCTGGTGCACCGCCTGGACCGTCCCGTGGCGGGCGTCATGGTGTTCGCCCGCACCTCCAAGGCCGCCGCGCGCCTGAGCGCCCAGATCCGGTCCCGCCACATGCGCAAGGTGTACCTCGCGGTCGTCGAGGGCCGGATGCCCGCCGCCGAGGGGCGGCTGTGCGACCACCTCGTGCGCGGGGAGCACGCCAGCCGGGTCGCCGACGGTCCCGACCCGCTCAGCCGCGAGGCGCGGCTCTCCTACCGGGTGCAGGCGGTCGCGGCCGGCCGCAGCCTGGTTTCGGTCGAGCTCGAAACCGGGCGCAAGCACCAGATCCGCCTGCAGCTGGCCCACGCCGGCTGCCCGATCGTGGGCGACGTGCGCTACGGTGCGCCCGGCCCGCTGCCCGGCGGCCCGATCGCGCTGCTGGCGCACGCGATCGAAATCGAGCACCCCACGCGCCCCGAGCGCCTCACCTTCACCGCGCCCGTACCCGAAGGTTGGCCATGGGAGGGCGATCGAACCCGAACGACGCCCCGCCTTATGGAACTGGGCCGACTACGGGATAGCGAAAAGATAGTGTTCGGTTTTAGGTGTTAGGTTTTAAGTCAAAAAATGTCGCGGCAGGAATGCCGCTCCCACAGAACACCCGAACACCTGAATCCCCAGTCCCCAAACTTCAAACACTTAAAACCTAACACCGAACACTTTCCCTATCTCGTCAAATGCCGATACTTGATGCGGTGCGGCTGGTCGGCCTCCGCGCCGATCCGCTTGCGCCGGTCCGCCTCGTAGTCCGTGTAGTTGCCCTCGAACCACACCACCTTGCTGTCGCCCTCGAAGGCCATGATGTGGGTCGCGATGCGGTCGAGAAACCAGCGGTCGTGGCTGATGACCACGGCGCAGCCCGCGAAGCTCTCGAGCGCCTCTTCGAGCGCGCGCAGGGTGTTCACGTCCAGGTCGTTGGTGGGCTCGTCGAGCAGCAGCACGTTGGCCCCGGACTTCAGCATGCGGGCCAGGTGCACGCGGTTGCGCTCCCCGCCGGAGAGCATGCCGACCTTCTTCTGCTGGTCGTTGCCCGAGAAGTTGAAACGCGCCACGTAGGCGCGCGACTTGACCTGGACCTTGCCGAGGTCGAGCACGTCCGCCCCGCCCGTGATCGCCTCCCACACCGACTGCTCCGGGGCGAGGCTGTCGCGGCTCTGGTCGACGTAGGCGAGCTGGACGGTGTCGCCGACGCGGATCGACCCCGCGTCCGCTGTTTCCTGCCCCGTGATCATGCGGAAGAGGGTCGTCTTGCCGGCGCCGTTGGGCCCGACGACCCCCACGATGCCGCCGGGCGGCAGGCTGAAGCTGACGTTTTCGACCAGCAGCTGATCGCCGAAGCTCTTGGAGACATCGCGGGCCTCGACCACGAGGTTGCCCAGGCGCGGGCCGGGCGGGATGTAGATCTCGAGGTCCTCCTGCCGCTTGGCGCTGTCCTGCGACAGCAGGTTCTCGTAGGCCGTGATGCGCGCCTTGGACTTGGTCTGGCGCGCCCTGGGGCTCATGCGGATCCACTCGAGCTCGCGTTCGAGCGTCTTCTGGCGCTTGCCCTCGGATTTCTCCTCCAGCTGCAGGCGCGCCTTCTTCTGCTCGAGCCAGGAGGAGTAGTTGCCCTTCCAGGGGATGCCCCGGCCGCGGTCGAGCTCCAGGATCCAGCCCGCGACGTTGTCCAGGAAGTAGCGGTCGTGGGTCACGGCGATGACCGTGCCGGCGTAGTCCTGCAGGTGGTGCTCCAGCCAGGCGACGGTTTCGGCGTCGAGGTGGTTGGTGGGCTCGTCGAGCAGCAGGATGTCCGGCTTCTGCAGCAGCAGGCGGCAGAGCGCCACGCGCCGCCGCTCGCCGCCGGAGATGACCTTGACCGGGGTGTCGCCGGGCGGGCAGCGCAGGGCGTCCATGGCCATTTCGAGGCGCGAGTCGAGGTCCCAGGCATCCTGTGCGTCGAGCTTTTCCTGGATGGTCCCCTGGCGCGCCAGGGTCTTGTCCATCTCCTCGTCGGACATGGGCTCGGCCAGGCGCTCGTTGATGCGGTTGAACTCCTCGACGAGCCGGACCGTCTCCTGGACCCCCTCCTCGACCACGCCGCGCACGGTCTTGGCGTCGTCCAGCGCCGGCTCCTGCTCGAGGAACCCGACCGTGAGGCCCGGGGACAGGATCGTCTTGCCCACGAATTCCGTGTCGGTGCCGGCCAGGATCCGCAAGAGCGAGCTCTTCCCCGAGCCGTTGAGACCGAGGACCCCGATCTTGGCCCCGTAGAAATAGGACAGGCTGATGTCCTCGAGCACGGGGCGCTTGTCGTAGTACTTGCTCACCCCGATCATCGAGTAGATGATCTTGTTCGGCTGGTCGCTCATCGACGTGTCTCCTTGCTGTCAGGGTGTTGAAAAACGGTGTCTCGGTCCGTGATCCGGCGTTGCGCGGCCTTCGTGAATGCTCACATACTGGACCGTATGCTGCGCTTCCCGACAGGCCGCGCGCCTTGGCTGACGGACCGATACGTGTTTTTCACCACCCTGCTGTGCCCGGTGCGGGCAGACGCTGCCCGGTCGGCTCGTGTTTTACCCGAGGCCGCCGGCTCGATCAACAGGTTCTTCCCGTCCGCGGCGCCGTGGAGGGGACAAAAATCCCCCGCGCTCCCTGCGGCGAGGGAGGCGGGGGAAGGGGATTCAACGGCCTCGGGCGCGCCGCGCCCTCAGCGGGGGAACTCGATCTTCACCTTCTGCGTGTCGCCCTTGCCCTTCACCTTGACCTTCAGTTCCAGGCTGTCGTTGCGCATGCCGAGCGCGAGCAGGGTCTTGCCCGAGTCGCCTTCGATGTGCGTGATCTCGCGCACGGCGGCCAGGATCTGCCGGCCGACCACGGGCCCGGGCGAGGGGAGCTCTTTTTCGCGGTACTCGGCCTCCACGGTCACTCGGCCGGTCTTGTCGCTGCGGATGGTGATCTCCTTGGCGCCGTCGTTCACGCCGTGCAGCGCCGCGAGCGCGAGCCACTTGAGGGCGGCCTCCTCGGCGTCCTTGGCCTGGGGCACGGTGGACATTTCCTTCAGCGGATCGGTTGCGGCGTAGCAGTCGCAGAGCTCCTGGACCTTCAGATGCAGGTTGCGCTTCTCCTTCATTGAAACCTCCTCCTTTTGGCGGTGACGAGCGTACCCACTACTAGTCACTCCGGCGGGCAATTGCAACCGGCACCGCTGCGCGGCATGCCCTGACCTACGGGGCCATGACCTCCAGCGGTTCGATGTCGAACACCAGCAGGGTGTTCGGGCCGATCATCCGGCCGGCCCCGCGGGCGCCGTAGGCCAGGTTGGACGGGACCCAAAGCCGGTACTTGCCGCCGACCCGCATGAGCTGGAGCCCCTCGGTCCACCCGGGGATGACCCCGTTCAGCTCGAAGACCGCCGGCTGGTTGCGGCTGTAGGAGCTGTCGAATTCGGTCCCGTTCACGAGAGTCCCCTTGTAGTGCACCTTCACCCGGTCGCTCGCCTTGATGGCCGCGCCGGTGCCGTCCTGGAGGACCTTGTACTGCAGGCCGCTCGCGGTGGTCTTCACCCCCGGCTCGGTCTTGTTCTTGGCCAGAAAGGCCTCTTCCTCCTTGCGGTTCTTCTCCCCCGCCTCGCCTGCGCGCTTGGCCTGCTCGGCCTGCATGCGCTGGGAGAACTCCTCCTTGATCTTCTGCTCCTCCTCGGCGGCGATGGGCGAGGGGCGCTTGTTCATGGCATCCTGGATCCCGCGCACGAAGAGGTCTATGTCGATCTTGGCCGGCGCCTCCTGGAAGCTCTGGCCGATTTCCCGGCCGATCACGTAGCTGAACTTCTGCTCGAACGTGTTGAGCTCGGGGGCCTTGGCGGGCTTGTCGGCGGCCCCGGCCCATGCCGGGAGCAGCAGACTCAGCACCACTATCGAGAGGGTGACGGATTTCATGGCGATTCCTTTCGTTTCCTTGTGGGTGATGGGTTTCAGCGGCGGCGCCCGGGGGGCGAGGGCCGCCGCATGCAGATAGCGTTCGTCGTCCGGGCGGCGCGGACGGTTGCGGGGATCACGCGCTCAGCCGCCCTTCGGGTTCGACCCGTCCGGCAGGGCCGTGGTCTCGTCGAGAATGGCCGAGGCGAGCTGGTCGGCCGTGACGAGGGCGTCCTTCAGGTTGGCCTCGCGCAGGTTGATCCCGGAGAGGTCCGCCCCGCGCAGGTCGGCCCGGCGCAGGTCGGCGCCGCGCAGGTATGCCCGGAACAGCTGCGCGTGCTTGAGGTCCGCGGTGTTCAGGTTGGCCAGGCTGAGGTTGGCCATGATCAGGTTGGCGTGGCTCAGATCGGCGTTGTGCAGGTCGCCCTGGCTGATGTTGGCCTCGCGCAGGTCGGCGCCGCGCAGGTCGGCGGCAGTGAGATCGGCGCCCTTGAGGTAGGCCCGGAAAAGGTTGGCATCGCGCAGGATGCAGCCCCCCATCTCGGCCCGGCTCAGGTTGGCCATGATCAGGTTCGAGCGCGTCAGGTCCGCGTCGGTCAGGACGGCCTGGCCCAGGTTGGCCTCGCGCAGGTCGGTGTCCCGGATTTCGGCCTGGTGCAGGCTGGCGCTGCTCAGGTCGGCTTCGCGCAGGTCGGACTGGTTGAGGACGCCGAGGTCCAGGCTGGCGCTGCTCAGGTCCGCGCCGCGCAGGTCGGTTTCGGCCAGGTGGACCCCCTTCAGGTTGGCGCCGCTCAGTATGGCCCGGCTGCCCTGGCGCGTCCGCGAGCTGAACCACAGCTGGTGCGCGTCGATGACGCGGGTCAGGCGGCGCTTGGAGAGCCGGCGCCAGAACCAGAGCCTTTCGAGCAGGCGCGCGAGGCGGGCGAACGCGGAAGCGGTGCCGGGGGGGCGCAGGCGGTGAGAGCGTGGCGTGTTCATGGACGGAAAACCTATAGCACATCCGCGCGCCGCCGCAAAGCGCGGACGCCTGCCTGGCGGGTTTTTCTCATTTCGGCGAAGTGCCTAAAACCAAGCGTCGGGCCGTCGATGCCAGAGCGTTGCGCGGCGTCTCGGAAAGCGCAGCATACGAACAGTATGTGAGCACTTCCGAGATGCCGCGCAACGCCGGATCACGGCCTGAGGCGTCGGTTTTAGAATGCCGACTTGCCCGAGCGCTGCTTGTCCTTGGCCTTTTCCGCGGCCTGGGCCTTCTCGGCGGCGACCCGCCGTTGCAGGTTTTCGGTGAAGAAGATGGCGACGTGGTGCACGGGGTGCCCGAACTGGTCGGGAACGATGGCGACCACCAGCCCGTCGCCCTCCTTCTGCCAGACCAGCGTGCGACCGTCGCCGGCGGCGTCGTCGACTGCGGGCGGCCCGTGCTTGCTCCGCAGGGCGTCGACCATGCCGGCGTCGTCCCCCTTGAAGCGCATGCGGAAGAGGAGCGGCCGGCGGGTCTGGGGGTCGAAGAGGAGCTCGACGAGGTCGAAGGGGGCCTCCTTGCCACGTGCGTAGCGGTACATCAGCCGGATCATGTCGTGCTCGACCCGCTCGCCGGGGGGCGAGTTCAGCTGGCGGTTGATCGCATCCAGCGCGGGCAGGCGGGTGCCCAGGACGCCCGGGGTGCCCGCCTCGAGGTCGATGAGGCCGCGGTTCTCGACGGCGGCGTTGCCGAGCTTCTCGGAGAGTTCGCCGCGCAGCCGGTCGGTCAGCTCCGTATCCCGCCCCATGCCGAGGAAGGTGAAGCTCTCGACCCCGGCCTGCGGGGCGGCCCCGCGACGGGGTTCCTCCCGGTCGCCGCAGGCGCCGAGGCCGATCGCGAGCAACGCGAGCGCCAGGCCCAGCGCTCCGAGCCGATTCTTGCCGCTGTCGCGAGTGTGCACGCCCGTCCTCATCGTCACTGTCCGTTCGTCTGCGCCCGGCGTCAATCCGCCGGGCGGGCTGCGGAGATGTCCCCGATCGTGAAGCGGAAGGTCCCCGTCGCCCGGTCATGGAAGAAGGTCTTCAGCGTCTCCGTGATGACGCGGAAGGCGATCTCCTCCCAGGGGATCTCCGCTTCGGTGAACAGCGCCACATCCAGGCTCTCCTTGCCGGGCGCGAACCGCGGCTCCGCGAGCACGGCCCGGAACATGAAATAGATCTGGCCGATGTGGCAGATGTCGTACATCAGGTAAGGCTCGAGGCCGCCGACCCGCGCGCAGGCCTCCTCGAGCGTTTCGCGCTCGGCGCAGGCCGCCACGGTCTCGCCGTTCTCCAGGTAGCCCGCGGGCAAGGTCCATTTGCCCCGGCAGGGCTCGATCGCGCGGCGGCAGAGCAGCACCCGGTCCGCGTGCACCGGGATGCACCCCACGACCACCCGCGGGTTCTGGTAGTGAACGGTGCGGCAGCTCCCGCAGACCTGCCGCGGCCGGTCGTCCCCCGCGGGGACCGCGACCGTCGTCCGGGCGCCGCACACGCTGCAGTAGGTCATGCCCCGATCTCCCGGGCCGCAGGCCTCATTTCAGGCCGGTGATGAGATAGTCCGCATCCTGCAGGTCGGTCGTGCGGCGGTCGAGCCGGCCGGGGATCTCCGGCAGCAGCGCGGCCACCGGCAGCGGCGCGGCGGCGCGCAGACGCAGCTGGCGCGGGACCGCACCCTTCTGCGCGTGGCCGACCCCGGTCAGGATCACCACCGTGTCGTCGGGGCGGGCGCGCAGGTAGTCGAGCGCGTGCACCGCCATGGCCGTATCCCATATCATCTGGGCCTCGCAGAAAAAAGTGAAATTCCCGTGCCCGTGCGCGTGGGCCCCGAAGACCTGGCGGATGTAGCGCATGTACTCCTCGTCCACGCTGCAGGTGACGTCGGACAAAGCGCCGCGCTGGGATTCGGAGAGGGACTGGAACCCGTTGCGCGCCACCTGCCGGGTGATGTCCGGCGGGACGTTGAGCGCGATCATGGGGATGCGGCGGTCGCGGGCGAACTCGAAGATGGCGCGGTAGGCCGGCCACGGGTACCCCCAGTTGGCGGCGTAGACCTGTTCGAAGGCGTTTGCGGACAGCTCGCCCGCCACCCAGCGGTCGAGGGCCGGCTGGCTTTCGCGGCGGAACATCTCGAGGCCGATCGCGATCTTCGCCCCGGCGTCGGCCAGCGCCCGGATGACCTGCAGCTGTGCGCGATGGTGGTCCGGGTTGGTGTGCTCCTCGCCGACGAGGACGATGCGCTGCTGGCGCAGGAGCGGGACGGCCTCGGCCAGCGTGAGGGTGCGGCCGTCGGCGAGGTCGAGCAGGGTGAGGTCGGGGGCGGCGCCGGCCAGCGCGGCGGCCGCGAGCACGGCGAACGCGATCAGGGCGGAGCGCATGGGTCCTCCTTCAGGGGATGGGGATGGACACCGGCGAGGCTTCGACGGGCCACCAGCCCCTGGCCAGGTTGCGGTCCCCCCGGAAGACCAGGTAGCTGTAGCGCCCGTAGTGGGTGATCTTGGCGGCCACGCGCTCGGCGTGGTCCGGCGAGAGCGGCAGCAGCAGGGCGAGCACCCGGCCGGGCTGGTGGGGGTGCGCGAACACCCCGAAAAACGCGTCCGCGCCCCCGGCCTCCCCCCCGGGGTCGAGCGCAAACCCCTGCGGATTCAGCTTCAGCGCGGGCGGGTGCGCGCGCAGCCACTCGGGGTCGCGGGGGGTGCCCACGAGGATGACGTCGCGCCCGTCGAGCAGCGCGCGGTCGACGTTGCGTTCGGCGGCGATCGAGTAGGCCTGGAGCCCGAGCGCTTCGGCCAGCGTCTCGGCGACCTCCTGGCCGTTCGCGGGGGCCGACGCACACACGACCAGGAGCACGGACGGGGAGCTCTTGAGGCGGTTGACCGTCGGCGGGATCTCCGCGGGGTCGAGGCGCCGCAGGAGGTGGTGGTCCGGGTCGGCGCTGAGCTGCGCCGCCCCGGCGGGAGCCGCGAGGTCGAAGCGGGTCGTCTCGTCGACGATCGTCAGCCGTTGCCGGGCGTGATGCCCCGCCCCGTCCAGCGCCATGTCCAGCCCCGCCGTGAAGAACGGTTTCTCCTGGATCAGGCGGCCCGTGACCTTGAGCTCGCCGCCCTCCCGGGCGGTCTGGACGTCGCCCAGGTGGATTCGCGGGGCGCCCTTGCGGCCGACCCACTGGTCGAAGAAGGGGCCGAGCGGCCGGCCGGAGCGCCGTTCGAAGGCGAGCCTCAGGTCGTCCCACGAGGTCGGCACGAAGAGCCGCTCCCGGTAGACATCCCGCAGCGCGCCCCAGAAGGCCTCCTCGCCCACGGACTGCCGCAGCATGTGGAACACCATCATGCCCTTGTCGTAGCCGATCGCGCGCGTGAGCGGGTCGGTGCGGCTCGTGAACCGTGCCAGGGGCATGTCCCGGGCCGGCGGCACCAGGGTCGTGTAGTTGCGGATGGCCTGCAGGCGGTAGTCCCGGGCCTCGGCCGGCGAGGCCATTTCCGCGTAGAGGTAGTCGGCGACGTAGGTGGTCAGCGCCTCGCTCCAGTTGCCCCACTCGTAGTCGACCTGCACCCCGTTGCCCCACCAGCAGTGGGCGATCTCGTGGCCGAGGCTGGTCGCGAGGATGAAGGGCAGGCGCAGGACCGTGCTGCCGAGCAAGGTGTAGGAGGGGAAGCCGTACCCGGTCGGGAAGAAGTTCTCGACGACCGCGAACTTCGGGAAGGGGTAGGGCCCGAAGCGTTCCGTGTAGAGCGTGAGATAGCGGATGACCGCCTCGAGGTAGGCGGGGGCGAGATCCTGGTTGGCGCTCGTGAAATAGGTCACGGCGACGAGGTCGCCTTCGCGCCGTTCCCGCACCTGGTAGGCGGCGGCCGAGAGGGCCAGGCCGCGGACGGGCCGCCCGACCCGCCACTCCGAGATGGTCGCGCCGTCCCGCTCGACGTGGCCCAGGCTCGCGCCCGCGGTCACGGCCAGCATGCCGGCGGGGGCCTTCACCCGCACCAGGGGAAACGTGTCGATGCCGTCCACCACGTCCGGGTACCAGCCGGCGCCGGCGAGCAGGAAGACCCCCTCTGCGGTGATCGTCCCGGTCACGCCGAACCCGGGGTTGTCGGTGTTCACGGGGGTGTGCGGGAAGGGATCGTTGAAGACGGCCTCGTAGGAGATGACGATCTCGAGTGCGCGGCGGCGTTCGTCCGGCTCGAGGGGGATTTCCAACTCGTTGTTGGTGAACCGGAAGGTCCGCGGCTGGCCGTCCACGTCGACATGAAGGTGAGTCACCCGGTCGGAGAGCCCGACCACCAGCTTGCGCCGGCCGTCCGTCGAGACGGTCAAGTGGTCGCGGCCGACCAGCAGGTGCGCGGAGGGGATGAGCTCGACCTCGAGCCGGTGCTCGACCGGGAGCGTGGCCGCGCGTGCGCCGGCCGCCGGCACGAGCAGCATCAGGGCCCCAACCATCAGGCACGCGGCGCGCATGGTCGTGATCGATCCCCTTTCCGGAAGCATGACGGGTTCAAGCTACCACATTCCGCGGGTCAAAGACAGGCCTGCGCCGACCCGCGGTCCCGCGGCCGTTCTTTACCTTTTCAAGGGGTTGGGATATAAACAGACAACCCTCTGGAAAGGTGCCCCCCATGGCCCACACGCAGCGACGGAATCGGTGCTTTCTCGGTCTACCCCTGCTGATCGCCCTCCTGCTCGGGCTGTCGGTCGATGCCGGCCTGCGCCCGGCCGCTGCGGCGACCCCCGTGGTCCAGAAGAAGATCTCGGAGGGGGTGCTCCCGGCAGAGGCCCAGGCGGCCGAGGCCGCGCCCGCGGGCGTCGTGCGCAAGAAGCTGCCCGCGCCGCCGGCCGCCCCGGCGAGCGCCGTGCCGACCCCGCCCGTGCCGGAACCGCCCGTGCAGATGGCGGCACCGCCGGCGCCACCCGTCGCCATTGCCCCGGTCGATGCCCCCAAACCAGAAGAGGCGAAGCCCGTGGAGGCGAAACCGGCCGAGACCGTGACCGCGGCCCCGGCCCCGGCGCAGCCGCCCCCTCCGGCGATCGTCCCGGTACCGGCGGCCGCGCCCGCGGCGATGGCGCCGAAACCCGAAGCCCCCAAGCCGGCCGTGAAGGCGGCGCCCGGGACGGGCCGCACTCCCTTCTCGCTGCTGCTCGCGAGCTGCCAGGACCGGCGCAACGCCGAAGCCGCCCTGGCGGACTTCCGGCGGTCCGGCCTGGCGCCCTACATCGTTCAGACCGACCTCGGCCCCAAGGGGGTGTGGTGGCGGACGCTGGCCGGCGCCTACCCCTCCCTCGAGGAGGCCGTGGCCGCCAAGCGAGGGCCGGCGCTGGCCCATGCCGTCCCGGTCCGGACGCCCTATGCCAACCTGGTCGGGGAATACGGGTCCGAACCCGAAGCGGCCGCGGCGGCCGCTGAGCTGGCCCGTAAAGGCCTCTTCCCCTATACCGTCAAGAAGGGCGCCTCCGTGCAGCTGATGATCGGCGCCTTCCCGGGCCAGGCCGCGGCCGAGAGCCACCGGCGCGAGTTGGAGGCGCTCGGAGTGACTGCCCGCACGATTCAGCGCTGAGCGGGGCTGCAACAAATCCGACCGATCGGACGGATCGGACACCCCCTTGATTGACCCGTGTGCCGCACCACCTTACTTTCCCGCTACAATTTCCGCATCGAAAGGAACCTTCCATGGCGAAAGCGGCCAAGTCCACCAAACCGGCAGCTCCGGATCCCAAGGCCACCATGCGCAAGGAGACGGCGCTGTTGATCGCGCTGGGCGCGCTCGCGCTCGGCTTCTTCGGCGGGGTCTTCTTCGGGGTCTACAAATCGGGGCCGACCGTGAAAGGCGGCATGGGGGCGGGAGCGCCGCCCGTGGCCGCCGCCGCGACCTGCAGGACCAGATCGCCGGCCTCGAAGCCGAGACGCGCCGCAACCCGGCGAACGCGGCGGCCTGGGTCGAGCTGGGCAACGCCTACTTCGACAGCGACCAGGTCAAGCCGTCGATCGAGGCCTACCGCAAGGCGCTCGAGCTGCAGCCGAACAACGCCGACGTCGTCGACGGACATGGGCGTGATGCTGCGCAAGGACGGCCGGCCGCAGGACGCCGTCGCAGGCCTTCGACCGCGCGATCGCGATCAACCCCAAACACGAGATCTCGCGCCTCAACAAGGGGATCGTGCTCCTGCACGACCTGCAGGACGGCCCCGGCGCGCTGCGCGCCTGGGAAGGGCTGCTCGAGGTCAACCCCATGGCCATGGCGCCCGGCGGCATGTCGGTCGACCAGATGGTGCAGGGGTTGAAGAAGCAGATGGCCGAAAAGAAGTAGAGACGGAAGGGTTCGGGGTTCAGTGGTTCAAGGGATCGCAACTCGTTATTCAATGGTCGCACGATTTCCTCGTTCTTGTTCCCCGAACCCTGAACTCTGAACCCTGACCCCCACGTTCAGTTCTCCTCATACCGGCTTCCGTAGATCCCCTCGATTTCCGCCTGCGTGAACTCGTACGGCGTGCCGCAGTTGTGGCAGCGCAGCTCGAGCGGGAAGGGTCCGTTGTCGCGCAGCTCCGCGAGGTCGGCAGCGGGCAGCATCGACAGCATGCGGCGCAGCCGCTCGCGGTTGCAGTGGCACATGAACTCCACCCGCCGGTCCTCCAGGAACCTGGGGGCGTGGGCCGCGAACACGCTGCGGACGACGTCCTCGGGCCGCTGCCCCTCAGCGAACGCCTCGCCCAGGGACGGGAACCCCAGGACGAGCGCCTCGAGCTCGGCTGCCAGGCGCTCGTCGGCCTGCGGCATGGCCTGCAGGCGCAGGCCGCCCGCGCCGGTCACCTCCCCGTCGCGGTCGAAGCGGATGCCGAGGTTGAAGGCGGACGGTTTCTGCTCGGACGTCGTGTAGTAGTACGCCAGGTCCTGGGCGATGTTGCCGTAGCGCAGCTCCACCTGGCCGGTGAAGGGCTGCTTGGCGCTCTCGAGGTGGCGGGTCACCGATAAAAGCCCGGCCCCGAAGAAGGGCGAGAGGTTGAAGTCCTCCATGGGCCTGTCGATCGGGATCGGCACGCGCTTGAGATACCCCCGCACCTCGCCGAAGGCATTGCCCTCGACGCTCAACCCCTTGATCGGCCCGCTGCAGTTGATCTGCAGCGACAGGCGGTCGCTGCCTTTCAGGTCGGCCGCCATCAGCCCCACCCCCAGGTAGGCCCGGCCGAGCGTCAGGGTTTCCAGGATGCCGAGGCCGTGGTTGGCGCGCATCTCGTTGACCATGCGCGTTCCGTGGAGGATGGCGCCGCGGGCCGCCCCGTCCGCCAGCATGAACACGTGCAGGCGGTCCCGGGCCGAGGCCAGGTACTGCTCCTTGATCGTCTTGCCGTAGGGTTTCTTCTTTTCCATGGCAGAGTTCCGGGTTGAAGATAGAGATAGGCGCGATCGCGGCGATTCAAAGAGGCGGGTGTCGTAGCATTCGTGTGCCCGTTGACCCGTTGGCCCGTTTGGGTCGAACGGGCTATCGGGTCCACGGGCCAACGGGCCAACGCACCCCTTCAGAACTCCAGGTGCTTCGGCGTGCGCGGGAACGGGATGACGTCGCGGATGTTCGTGACCCCGGTGATCATCATGAGAAACCGCTCGAAGCCCAGGCCGAAGCCGGCGTGCGGCACGGTCCCGTAGCGGCGCAGATCGAGGTACCACCAGTAGTTTTCCGTCGCCAGGCCGGCAGCGCGCATGCGGCGCTCGAGCACGTCGCCGCGCTCCTCGCGCTGGCTGCCGCCGATGAGCTCGCCGACGCGCGGGACCAGCAGGTCCATGGCCGCGACCGTGCGGCCGTCGTCGTTCAGGCGCATGTAGAACGCTTTGATCTCGCGCGGGTAGTCGTGGACGATGACCGGCCGCTTGAAGTGCTCCTCGCAGAGGAAGCGCTCGTGCTCGGTCTGCAGGTCCGTCCCGAAGTCGACCGGGAACTCGAAGCTGCGGCCGCAGCGCTTGAGCAGGTCGACGGCCTCCGCGTAGGGCAGCCGCACGTAGGGCTCGGAGACGATCGCTTCGAGGCTCGGCATGAGGGACTTGTCGACGAACTTGGCGAAGAGCTCGAGGTCGTCCCGGCAGTTCTCCATGACCTGCCGCGTCACGGACTTCACGAGCTCCTCGCCCAGGTCCATGGTGTCGGCGAGGTCAGCGAAGGCCATTTCCGGCTCGATCATCCAGAACTCGGCCGCATGCCGCGGGGTGTTGGAGTTCTCGGCGCGGAAGGTGGGCCCGAAGGTGTAGACGTTGCCCAGCGCGCAGGCGAAGAGCTCCGCCTCGAGCTGCCCGGACACGGTCAGCCCGGCCTCCTTGCCGAAGAAGTCCGCCCCGAAAGGCCCCTCACCTTCGGGCGCCGCGGGCGCGCAGAGCGGGAGCGTGGTCACGCGGAACATCTCGCCCGCGCCCTCGCAGTCCGAACCGGTGATGATCGGCGTGTGCAGGTAGTAGAACCCGCGCTCGCGGAAGAACCGGTGCACGGCAAAGGCGCACTCGGACCGGATGCGGAAGAGGGCGCCGTACTTGTTCGTGCGGGGCCGCAGGTGGGCGATCGTCCGCAGGAACTCGTCCGTGTGGCGCTTCTTCTGAAGGGGGTAGGATTCGGGGTCGGCCGTCCCGAGCAGCCGCAGCGCCGCGGCCCGGACTTCCCACGTCTGACCCGCCCCCGGAGACTCGACCAAGGCCCCTTCGACCTCCAGCGCGGCGCCGGTGGTCACGTCCTTCAACTGAGCGAAGGACGGGAGACCCTCGTCCACGATCACCTGCAGGTTCTTCAGGCAGGAGCCGTCGTTCAGCTCGAGGAAGGAAAACCCCTTGGAGTCGCGCCGGGTGCGCACCCAGCCCTTGACGAGGACGCGCTCGCTGGCGGCCGCGCTGTCGAGAAGACGCTTGATCGGTGTACGTTTCATTTCGCTGTTGTCCCTCCTTCATCCCAACACGAATCACCCAAACACCTAAATACCCCAATACCAAACCAACTCCCTCAGATATCCCGTTCGAACAGGCGCCGTATGGCCGACAGCGTGCAGCCGGCCCCGAGCGCGACCATGAGCTTGACGCGCGCCTTGGGAGCCGAGAGCCGTCCGGCCAGGATGACGCCCCTGGCGCGGAGGTCGGCCGCGCCGCCGCTGTAGGCGTACATCGGCCAGACGCCCCCCTCCGGGCAGCGGGTCGTCAGGACGACCGGGAGCCCGCGGCCGACCGCGTCCTCCAGGGCCGGGACAACTCCCGGAGGCACGTTCCCGGCCCCGAAGCCCTCCACGACGAGGCCCGCCACGCCCTGGCGCAGGAAGTGCGCGACCACGCCGCCGTCCATGCCGGTGTAGCAGGACACGAGGGCGACGCGCGGGTCGATGCGTCCAGCGCGAATCAGCGGGCGGCGCACCTCGGGGGAGCGACGCGCCGCGTGCGTGAGGCGCACGTCCTCGCCCGCCACGTAGGCCACGGGACCGCACTCCGGGGCCTCGAAGGCGTCGACGTTGAGCGAGTGCACCTTGATCACGTCCCGCGCGCTGAAGATGCGGTCGGTCATCAGCAGCACCACCCCGGTGGCCGGCGGCAGGGGCAGGACGCAGGCCTTGATGCCGTTCAAGAGGTTGCGGATCCCGTCGAACCCCGTCTCGCTGTAGTAGCGCATGGCCCCGGTGAACACGACCGGCTTGCGCGTGCGCACCGTGAGGTCGGCCATGTAGGCGGACTCCACGAGCACGTCCGTCCCGTGCAGGACGACCGCGCCGCACACCGAGGGACGCCTGAGCGCCCGGTCGATGTCGCGCGCCAGGCGGAACATGTGGTCCGGCGTCACGTGCGGGCTGGGCAGGTTGGACCAGAGCACCGGCTCGACCTGCACTGCGGGGATGCGCGGCCGCAGCTCGGCGAACAGGCGGTCGAACTCGTTGCTCGGAACCACGCCCTGGGCGCCGGTGCGCGGGGTCATGGTGATGGTCCCGCCCGTGAAGAACACCATCACGCGCTGCGGCGAGTTTCTGCGTCTCTGGGGCATCCTGACCTCCGGTCGAACTCGAGAGCGCATCTTTACTGTGGGTGTCATCAAATATCAAGCGCAGGTCAGTCGCCTGGCAGTTCCCATTTTTGGGGACGTTCGTTCTGAAAATGCATTTATCGCCAACCCCCGTTTCCGTTTTGCACTTTCGGAACGAACGTCCCCAAAAATCGTCCCTAAGAACGGGGGCGCCCGCGCGGGCGCGGGTTCGGCACCCCGTCAGCGGTAGGAACGTTTGAACGTTGCGGCAGAGGGTTTCAGCCGCCCACCGAACAATAGGATACCCCAACACCCATCCCCCCTACCGGTGCAACTCACGGTACTCCGCCTGCATTCTCTCGAACACCCCCGACCAGGACAGCGGCTTCAGACGGCCGTCGGGCTGCGCTGCCCGGCGGCATTCAACGCTGGCGGCCAGCTGGCGCTCGAGGGCCTCGACCAGGCGTGCGACGAACTCCGGGAGGTCCGCCGGCATCGGGGTGTCCGCGCCGATCAGCCGCGGGAGCGGCACGCGATCCACCCGCCCCTCCGCGCAGAGCCCGGCCGGCATCCAGCCGTCCACGCCCGGCAGGTCCGTCATCACGACCCGGCAGCCGCAGGCGAGCGATTCGACCACCACCAGGGGCAGCCCTTCGAAAAAGGACGGCAGGACGAAGACGTCGGCATTCTGCAGCACGGCGGCGAGTTCCGCCTGGGGGAGCGCGCCGAGGAAGACGACGTTGTCCATGTCCGCCGCCTGGCGGCGGATGGTTTCGCCGCCGCCGTCCCCCGCCGAGCCGGCCAGCAGGAGCCGCACGCGCCGCTCCCCGGGGCCCTTCACCCGCCGCATGGCCTCGATCAGCCACGGGACCCCCTTCGGCGCGCTGATCTTGCCGGCGTAGACGACCGTGAGCTCGTCCCGGTCGGCGGGCCTAGCGCCGCCAACGCCGGGCGTGAACACGTCTTCCCGGAACCCGGCCCCCACGACGCGGACGCGCGCCGCCGGAATCCCATAGGCCTGCACGATCCTGTCCCGGTTGTCCGCGTGCAGGGCGAAGACCCGGTCCACGTCCGCGCAGGCCGGCACGACCACGGGGGCGAGGTGGGCGGCATTGAGCAGCTGGCGCAGCTCGGTGCCGTGGCTGTAGGCGCAGAGGGGCGTTGCGGGGAAGAGAACCCGCGCCAGGGCGGTCAGCAGCCAGAGGTGGTTGGACTGAATCAGGTCCGGATGGAAATCCCCGGTGGCGGCCGCCAGCGCGTCGGCGAACCCATGCAGGTACCGGTCGAGCATGTCCGGAGTGAAATCGGAAAACCGGGTGGACGGGTACGGCATGATGTCGCTCATGCCGGGAACGGCAAACGGAACCGGCGGCCGGTCGAAGCGCAACGGGAAGATCTCGGCCGCCGTCAGCGGGGGGATGTCCGGCAGCGGCTCGCCGGCCGGCAGGCCGATCACGGCGCGCTGCGTCCACCCCGCCTCCGCCCCGAGGCGCGCCAAGGCGAGCAACGCCACCCCGCTGCCGGTCTTCCCCGGCTGCTGGGACAGCAGGTGCAGCACCTTCGGCGGGCTGCCGGTCCAGGTGCGCCGCAGACCCACCGGTCGCTTGTATTCCTTGAGCCGCTGGACCCAATCGCGTGGGGACGGGCGGTCGTTCCCTGCGAGGCCCACCCCGGCGGCGCTGCGGTCTGTCGTCATGCGGTTGCGGCCCAATGGTGTTCGGCTGCCCGTTAGGAATGAAGCGGCCGCCGGCCGCTTCATCGTCAGGCGAAATCCAGGATCATGCTGTCGTTCGGCACGAAGGGCCTGGAGGGGAGCCCGACGTCCGCCGCCACATACCCGGGCACCACCACCCCGGATTCGAACTGCGCGTAGTTCACGAAGGTGCGGCCGTCGATGCGGACTTTCATGCCGCCCGAAGGCTGCTTCAGGGGCACGATGGCGAAAACGTCCCGGTACCGGCGCGTGAGCTCCGTCAGGCCCAGGCGCCCGGCGCGTTCTCCGATGTTGACTTCACGGTAGAATCTGGAGCCCGGCAGGATCTCCTCCCTGAAGTCCTCGCCGATCCGTGCAATGACATGTGCAATATCGGTTTTCATGCGATCTTCTCCGTGGTCAGTCGGCGTCGCCGCTTTCGGCCAGCTTCGCCCGGCGGGCCTGCTCGACGTAGATTTTCAGCTTTTTCTGAACCTCGCCGTAGACGGTCCCGGGGGCGTATCGGCCCTCGGCGCCCGGTCGTCCGGCCCGCACGCCGGTCAGGATCTCGATCCCTTCCTCCACGGTCGACACCCGGTAGACATGGAACCGCTTCTTCCGGACGGCATCGACCACGTCCCGGCGCAGCATGAGGTTGCGGACGTTGGCCATAGGCATGATCACTCCCTGCTCGCCCGTCAAGCCCTTCTCGCGGCAGACCTCGAAGAACCCTTCGATCTTCTGGTTGATCCCGCCGATGGCCTGGATCCGACCCCGTTGATTGACCGACCCCGTGACGGCGATCCCCTGCCGGATCGGGATCCCCGAGAGGCTGGAGAGGATGGCGTAGAGCTCGGCGGACGAGGCGCTGTCGCCGTCGATCTCGTTGTAGCTCTGTTCGAACGCGATGCTGATCGCGAGATTGAGCGGGTGGCGCTGGGCAAAGACGCTGCCGAGGTAGCCGGACAGGATCAGCACGCCCTTGTCGTGGGTGCTGCCGCTCAGCTCGGCCTCGCGCTCGATGTTGATCACCCCCGGTTTGCCCATGAAGGTGGCGGCCGTGATCCGCACCGGGCGGCCGAAGGCGTAGTCGCCGATCTGGTAGACCGCCAGGCCGTTGACCTGCCCGGTCACGGCCCCCGTGACGTCGATCAGGATCGAGCCGTCCCGGTAGGACTCATGGACCTTCTGCTCGTAGAGGCTGTAGCGGAAGCGGTGCTCCTGGAAGGCGCGCACCACGTGCCGTTCGGAGACGAGCCGGGCGCGCTGGCGCCGGGCCCAGTAGTCCGCCTCCTTCAGCACCGCCACCAGGCGGCCGAACTGGAGCGTGAGCTTGCGCTGGTCGGCGACGTGCTTCTGGCCGAACTCGACCACGGCCGCGACCCCGCCGCGGTTGAAGGGCAACAGGGCCTCCTCGCGGCAGACGCGGGCGATGAACCGGGCGTAGAGGTCCTCGGCGTCGGGCGAGTGCGCCACCTCGTCGTCGAAGTCCGCCCGCACCCGGAAGATCTTGTTGAAGCGGGAGTCGAAGTTCTGCAGGCCCTTCGAAGGCCTCGTAGCTGCCGAGCAGGATCACCTTGACCTCGAGGGGGATCGGTTCGGGCCTGAGGCTCGTGGTCCCGGGCCCGGATTCCTCGGGCAGGTCTTCGATCGAGAGGCACTGGGTCTGCAGCGCGCGTTTGAGCGCCTCCCACACGTAGGGGTGCGAGAGCAGCGGCTCGATGTCCATGATCAGAAAGCCGCCGTTGGCGGCGAGCAGCGAGCCCGCCATCACCAGCGTGAAGTCCGTGTTCACGCCGCCCATGGTCGCGCGCTTCTCGATGCGGCCGAAGACGTTGCCGTAGGTGGGGTTGGTTTCGAAGATGACCGGGGCGCCGCCGGCCAGCCGCCGGTGCACGAGCACGTTGACCTGGTAATCCTGCAGCGGCGGTCGCTGCGCCTGGGGCAGCTCGCCCGCCGCCGGCGGTTCGCCGCGGTCCCCGGGCACGAAGAGGTTGAAGTTTTCGACGACGTCCGCCTGCAGCGCGTCCAGGAACTCGATCACCTCCGGCCGGTCCCTGAAATCCTTGTGCACCGGCTGCAGGCGCCGGCGCATGAGCCCGGAGACCGACTCGCTCATGAGTCGCTCGATCTCGGCGCGCAGCTGCGCGTTGGTCTTTTCGACCCGGCGGCCGGCGCGTTCGATCTCTGACTGGACGGCGGCGATGGCCGCGTCGACCTCCGCCCGGGCCGGCCGCGGCAGGCCCTGGTATTCCTCCGGCGAGAGCCGCTTGCCGTCCACGACGGGCAGGATCGGGAACTCCTTGCGCCCCGAGTCGAGGTGCAGCCCCAGGCCGGCGGCGAAACGCTCGATCTTCTGAAAGACCCGCTGCTGCCGGGACGAAGCGCGGCCCTTCAGCAGGGCGAGCCGCTTGAGATAGGCCTCCTCCTCGAAGCAGCGCGGGATCTCCTTCTGGAGGTCGGCGACGAGCCGGCCGATGCGCTTGGCGAAGGCCGGGCCGCGGCCGGGCGGCAGCGCGACGACGCGCGGGCGGAACTCGTCCTGGAAGTTGTTGACGAGGCACCAGTCGTCCGGGACCGGCTGCAGCCGGGCGTAGCGGCCGACCAGGTCCTGGACGATGTTGGACTTGCCCGTGCCCTCGGCGCCGGTGACGAAGATGTTGTAGCCGGGGCTGCGCATGTTCAGGCCGAACTCGACGGCCTGCACGGCGCGTTCCTGGCCGATCACCTGGTCGAGGGGGGGCAGCTGCGAGGTGTCCCTGAAGCTGAAGCGGGACGGGTCGCAGGTGCTGCGCAGTTCCGAGGGCGTGAGCTCCAGCCGCGGCATGGGGGCCTCCTGCGGATCGGGTGGGCGTCGGGGCGCGGGCGGCCGCGCCCGCGCACTCCCTGCCTACCACAGGTGCGGGAAGAGGAACAGATGCGGGATGCGGGTTTCGGGATGCAGGATGCAAGGATGCAGGATCCAGGATGTGAGAATCAGAATTCGCTACCCGATGGAGCATCGGATCTTCTGTATCCTGCATCTTGCATCCTGCATCGAGGTATCAAGGTCATCCCCCGTTCGGCTCGACCAGTCGGCCGTACATCTCCGGGCGGCGGTCGCGCAGGACGTCGTTGAGCGCGTTGAAGGACTTGTCGCGCGTCTCGCGCGGGTCGATCTCCGCCACGAGAACGGCCTCCTCGGCCGCCCCGGCCTGGACCAGCGGCCGGCCGTCCCAGCCGTAGACGGCCGAGCCTCCCTGGAAGAGGAGGTCCTCCCCGTCGCGCGATTCCAGGCCGGTGCGGTTGGCCAGGGCGACGAACACCTTGTTCTCGATCGCGCGCGCGGGCATGACCGGCCGCCAGGCCTCGGTCACGAGGTTGGCCGGGCAGACGATCAGGTCGGCGCCGGCGAGGGTCAGGGCGCGCGCGGCCTCGGGGAAGCGCCAGTCGTAGCAGATCATCGGGCCGATGCGCACGTCCCGCGCCGGGTCGTGCACCGAGAAGAACCCGGTGTCGCCCGGGTCGAAGCAGCCTTTCTCGCGGTAGAAGAGGTGGGTCTTGCGGTAGACCACCGGGGCCGGGCGGCCGGGCAGCGCGAGCATGCACGCGTTGAAGATCCGGTCCCCCGCGGCCTCGGCAAACCCGGCGACGATGGTGGCACCGGTCGCTGCGGTCAGGCGACGGAGGGCCTCCCAGGTCGGGCCCTCGGCCGGCTCGGCGACCGCGGCCGCCTCGCGGCGCGAGGTGAAGAAATACCCCGTGGTGCAGAGTTCGGGGAAAACGTAGAGGTCGGCGGCCGTGCCGGCGACCAGCCGTTCGATGCGGGCCAGGTTCTCGGGTTTGCGCCCGAACTCGGGGCAGAACTGCACCACGGCCACGTTCATTGTGCTCATCGCCTCTCCTTCCGGCGTCGGCTCCCGGCCGACAGGTAGCTCTTCAGCGCGCGGGCCGTGTGCGAGCGGTCGGTCATCCCGAGCAGCTCGGCCGGGGAGCCGGCGCCCACGACACGGCCGCCCGCCGCCCCGCCCTCGGGGCCGAGGTCGACGACGTAGTCGGCCTCCTTCACAATCTCCAGGTTGTGCTCGATCACGGCCACCGTGTTGCCGGCCGCGACCAGGTCCTGGAGGACGCCGGTCAGCCGCCGGATGTCGGCCAGGTGCAGGCCGGTGGTCGGCTCGTCCAGGATGTAGAAGGTGTGCCCGCCGGCGGGCTTCGCCAGCTGCTCGGCCAGCTTGATGCGCTGGGCCTCGCCCCCGGAGAGGGTCGGGCTGGGCTGGCCGAGCTCGAGGTAGCCCAGCCCCACGTCGCACACGAAGCGCGCGGCGCGGTGGATCGCCGGCACCGCGGCGAAGAACTCCGCCGCTTCGGCGAACGTCATCCGCAGCACGCCGGCGATCGTGCGCCCCTTGTACGTCACGGCCAGGGTGTCGGGGTTGAAGCGCCGGCCCTCGCAGACCTCGCAGGGGACGTAGACGTCCGGCAGGAAGCTCATCTCGACCTTGGGCCGGCCCTGGCCCAGGCAGGCCTCGCAGCGGCCGCCGGAGACGTTGAACGAGAAGCGGCCGGGCGCGTAGCCGCGGGCGCGGGCCGCCGGCGTCAGCGCGAAGAGCCGCCGGATCTCGTCCAGGAACCCGACGTAGGAGGCCGGGACCGAACGCGGCGTCCGGCCGATCGGGCTGTGATCGACCTCCAGCACGCGGCGCAGCGCCTGCCAGCCGGTGATCTCGCGGCAGGGGCCGGCCGGGTCGCGGCGGTCGAGCAGCCGGTTGCGCAGGCCCTTGAAGAGGGTTTCCTTCAGCAGCGTCGACTTGCCCGATCCGGAGACGCCGGTGACCGCGATCAGGGTGCCCAGCGGGAAGTCGACGTCCACGCCGGCCAGGTTGTGGGCCGCAGCGCCCCGCACGCCGACCCGCGGCCCGTCGCGGTAGGGGCGGTTGCGCGAGGTCAGCGCGCGCACGACGCTGCCGAAGGCCGCCCCGGTCGCCGACTGCGGCGCGCGGCGCAGGTCGCGTATGGACCCCGTCGCGACCACCCGGCCGCCGTCGCGGCCCGCCCCGGGGCCGAGGTCGATCAGCGTGTCGGCCGCGCGGATGGTCTCCTCGTCGTGCTCGACCACCACGATGGTGTTGCCCCGGTCGCGCAGCGCCTTGAGGGCCCCGACCAGCACGTGGTTGTCGCGCGGGTGCAGGCCGATCGTGGGCTCGTCCAAAATGTAGCAGACTCCGGTGAGGTTGGAGCCGAGCTGGGCGGCCAGGCGCACCCGCTGGGCTTCGCCGCCCGAGAGCGTGTTGCCGCTGCGTCCGAGCGCGAGGTAGGAGAGCCCCAGCCGGTCGAGCAGCTCGAGGCGCGCGAGGATTTCGGAGACCACCGGCCGGGCGACCGGCCGGCGGTCGGCCGGGAAGCGGAGGGCGCGGATCGCGGCCGCGGCCTCGGCCGCGGGCAGCCGCACGAGGTCCCAGATCGAGAGGCCCTCGAGCTTTACGGCGAGCGCCTGCGGCTTGAGCCGGCTGCCGTTGCAGGCCGGGCAGACGGGGGCCTCGACCTCCTCGGCCTCGTCCTCGGGGCCCCCCACGCCCAGGCCCTTGCAGTCCGGGCAGGCGCCCTGCCGGCTGTTGAAAGAGAACAGGCGCGGGTCGAGGGGGTCCATGCCGATCCCGCAGGCCGGGCAGATGCCGTGCAGGCTGAACACGTCTTCCGGGCCGGCGTCGGTGAGGACGCTGATGTGGCCGTCGCCTTCCTTCAGGCCGCGGCGGACGAGCTCTTCCGGGTTGCGCGCGGGCAGCCGCCCGACGATCAGCTCGATCGTGTGCTCGTGCCAGCGGCTGAGGGACATGCCGGCGGTGATCGGCCGGACGGCGCCGTCGACCCGGGCGTGAGTGAGGCCCTGCTTGCGCGCGCGCTCGAACACCTCCTTGTGGAACCCCTTGCGGCCGATCACCTTGGGCGCGAGGAGGGTGGCCGGTGTCCGGCGGAAGCGGGCGCGCACCTGGTCCACGATGGCCGCTTCCGTCTGCGCGGCCAGCGGCCGGCCGCAGCCGGGGCAGTGCTGCCGGCCGAGCTTGCTGTAGAGCAGGCGCAGGAAGTGGTAGGTCTCCGTCAGCGTCGCGACGGTGGAGCGCCGCCCGGCGGAGCTGATGCGCTGCTCGATCGCCACCGTCGGCGCGAGGCCGCTGACCACGTCGACATCGGGCCGTTCCATGATCTTCATGTACTGGCGGACGTAGGGCGCCAGGCTCTCGAGGTAGCGCCGCTGGCCCTCCGCGAACAGGATGTCGAAGGCCAGGGTGGACTTGCCCGACCCGGAGACGCCCGTCAGCACGACCAGCTGGTGGTGGGGCAGCGCGATGTCGATGTCCTGCAGGTTGTGCTCGCGGGCGCCGCGGATCTCGATCGACGGCGCCGCGGGCCGGGCGGCATAGGGCGCGTGCGCTTCGGCGACCCCGGCGGCCGGCCGGTCGGCCGCCTTCAAGCGGCCGCCGCCGTTCAGGTAGGCCTCGAGGAAGCGCCCGGTGTGGGTGGCGGCGGCGGCCACCGTCTCCGGCGGGCCGGCCGCCACGACCCGGCCGCCCTGCTCGCCGCCCTCCGGACCGAGGTCGATCACCCAGTCCGCGGTCTTGACCACGTCCATGTTGTGCTCGATCACCAGGACGGTGTGGCCCGCGTCGACCAGGCGCTGCAGCGCGGTCAGGAGCACCCCGATGTCCTCGAAGTGCAGGCCGGTCGTGGGTTCGTCGAAGATGAAGAGCGTGTGCCGGCCGTCCGGGCCGGGGCGCAGGTGGCGCGAGAGCTTCAGCCGCTGGGACTCGCCGCCGGACATGGTGCTGATCGGCTGGCCCAGCCGGATGTAGCCGAGGCCGACGTCGGCCAGGGGCTGCAGCGCCCGGACCACCTTGGACTGGTCCGCGAAGAAGACGAGGGCCTGGTCGACCGTCATGTCGAGCAGGTCGGTGATCGTGCGACCGCGGTAGGCCACCTCCAGGACGTCGGGGCGGAACCGGCGCCCCCGGCAGTCCGGGCAGGTGATGTAGACGTCCGAGAGAAACTGCATCTCGACCCGCTCGAACCCGTCGCCGCTGCACGTCTCGCAGCGGCCGCCGGGCGTGTTGAACGAAAAGTGCCCGGGCCCGAAGCCGCGGCGGCGCGCCTCGGGGGTGTCCGCCAGCAGCGTGCGGATCGGCTCGAGGGCCTTGGTGTAGGTCAGGGCGTTGGCGCGCGGCGTGCGGCCGACCGCGCGCTGGTCCACGAGCACCACCTCGTGGACGTGCGGCAGCCCCTCGATCCCGGCGTGGCGCCCGGGGCGCCCCTCGGGGTCGCCGAGCGCGCGGCGCACGGCCTTGTAGAGGACCTCCTCGGCCAGGGTCGACTTGCCGGAGCCGGAGACGCCCGTGAGGCAGACGAAGCAGCCGAGCGGGATGGCGACGTCGATCGCCTTCAGGTTGTGTTCCGCCGCGCCGCGCACCGTGAGCCAGCGGTCCGCCCGCGGCCGGCGCCGCCGGGCGGGCACCGGGATGCGGCGCAGGCCGCGCAGGTAGTCTCCCGTGAGCGAGCCGTTCACGCGCCCGGTCGGGCCGAAGTACATCACCTCGCCGCCGGCCTCCCCGGCCTTGGGCCCGAGGTCCAGGAGGTAGTCGCTCTCGCGGATGATCTCCGGGTCGTGCTCGACGACGACCACCGTGTTCGAGAGGTCGCGCAGGCCCTTGAGGATCCGGACCAGGCGGTGGTTGTCCCGCGGGTGCAGCCCGATGCTGGGCTCGTCCAGGACATAGAGCGTGTTGACCAGCGCCGAGCCGAGCGCCGAGGTCAGCGACACCCGCTGCACTTCCCCGCCCGAAAGGGTGCGCGACTGGCGGTCGAGCGTGAGGTAGCCCAGGCCGACGTCCTTCAGGTAGGTCAGGCGGTGGACGACTTCCCCCAGGATCATGCGGCCGGCCTCGTCCGACTCGGGCAGCGGGAACCCTGCGAAAAACGCGAGGGCCTGGTCCACGTTCAGCGCGTAGAGCTGGGCGATGGTCCGGCCTTCGAGCGTGTAGAGCAGCGCCTCGTCCTTGAAGCGGGTCCCGCTGCAGGCCGGGCAGACGTCGTAGCTGCGGTAGCGCGACAGGAAGACGCGCACGTGCATCCTGTAAGTGCGGCCCTCGAGCCAGCGGAAATAGCCCTCGATGCCGTAGAAGGACGAGGTGCCGCGCACGATCGCGGCGCGCTGCTCCTCGGTCAGCTCCCGGAAGGGCCGGTCCATGGGGATGCGCTCGCGCCGGCAGCAGGCCGCGAGGTCCCGGTACTCGGGCTTGCCGTCCGCCGCGCCGCCGAAGGGCTTGACGGCGCCTTCGGCGAGCGAGCGGGCGGGGTCGGGGACGATCAGGTCCATGTCGATGCCGATGACGCGGCCGAACCCGCGGCAGCTGTCGCAGGCGCCGACCGGGCTGTTGAACGAAAACAGGCTCGGCAGCGGGGAGGCGTACGCGACCCGGCAGAAGGCGCACTCCAGGCGGCGGCTGAACGCGTGGTGCCCGCCTTCGGGGGTCCAGACGTCGGCGCGGCCGCCCCCGAAGCGGTAGGCCAGCTCGACCGAGTCGAGCACGCGCTTGCGGTCGCGGGCGCGGAAGGCGAGGCGGTCCGCGACCACCGCCCACTCGGTGTCCTGCGCCGCGGCCTCCTCGATCGCGAGGACCCGCCCCTCCCGGTAGACCCGGTCGAAGCCCGCCTGGGCCAGGGAGCGGCGTCGCTCGGCCGGCGTGGACCCGTCGGCCGTCGAGGGGAAGGTGATGACGAGGGGCGCGCCCTCGGGCAGGTCGGCCAGCGCCCGCCACACGTCCGACGGGGATTCCGGGGCGACCGGGCGGCCGCAGGCGCGGCAGTGCAGCCGGCCGTAGCGGGCGTAGAGCAGCTTGACGTAGTCGGTGACCTCGGTCATGGTCCCGACGGTCGAGCGGGACGTCCGCACGGGGTCCTTGGAGTCGATCGCAATGGCGGGCGGGATGCCCTCGATGCGCTCGACGTGCGGGCGGTCCATGCGGTCCATGAACTGGCGCGCGTAGGGGGAGAACGTTTCGATGTAGCGGCGCTGGCCCTCGGCGTACAGGGTGTCGAAGGCGAGCGAGGACTTGCCCGAGCCGCTCACCCCCGTCACGACCGTGATGCGGTTGAGCGGGATGTCGAGGGTCAGGTGCTTGAGGTTGTGCTGGCTCGCGCCGACAACGTGAATGGCGTCTCGGTTCATTCCGTCCGGTTCTTCGTCTCGTGGGTCAAGGCCGTGCCAAGGTAATCCCCGCCGTTCGCATTGCAACTCCCCTCCCCGGGCGTCGGCCCGGGTTCCGGACCCCCGGCGGCCGCGCTTGCCTTTCGCTGAGTTTGTGCTTATCCATCGGCCGGTTTGAATAATCCACTGGAATGGGAATGTCGATGAAATCTTCCGCATCCTCCCGGGTGCTCCTGCCCCTGGTTCTGCTGCTGCTGGCCGCGTCCGCCGGGACGGGCCGTTGTCTGGATGAGGTCCCCGTGCCCGCGGCGGCCGCGAGCGGCGCCGCCCACCTCCTGAGCCTGGTCGGCCCCGGCAACCGCCAGGAGGTCCAGCCCGAGCGCCTGGCCGGGCTGCTGGAGTTCATCCTGCGGCCCAAGAAGGACGGCACGATCCACACGATCGCCGCGGCTCTCGATTTGCCTTCCGCCTACTGCCAGGTGGACGTGCGCATGCCGCTCGACCGGGTGCTGCAGTACGCGTTCAACCCGGCGATTCCGTGGTTTGCGACCTCCCCGTCCTCCCTGCGGTCGACCGCCTGGACCCGCACCGAGCAGCCCTGGCCGGCGCTGCCGCGGCTGTGGGAGCAGATCCCCACAGAGGGGCCGCCCCTGGTCGTCCGGGGGGAAGAGGTGGTCGAGAACACCCCGGACCTCTTCTCCGGCTCCTACTACCGCTACCGCCTGCACCGCACGCTGATCGCTTTTACGTACGGCGGGCGGCGCACGGTCATCTCGATCTCGCGGCAGGTCGATGCCTCGGAGATCGGCAAGAAGGGCTACACGGTCGGCAAGGACGACGACTGGACCTATTTCTATTCCGGGGAGCCCGGGTTGACCCTGGGCGGCCTGGGGTGGGTGAAGTGCCGCATGTTCGATTCGGCCGGTATCTCCATTTACACCGAGCCGGAGCCCGGGGTGGTCCGCCTGGGCAACCTGAAATGGATCCGCGCCGGTTGGAACGGGCTCAACGTCGTGCAGAACGACCACATCTACCACGGGATGACCCGCTTCGCCTCGACCTTCAAGCAGCTGCTGGAGTCGCCGCGGCTGCCTGCGGTCCAGGCGCTCGAGGAGGCCTGCCGGCGCATCGAGCGGCTGAACGACGGCGAGTTGCGCGAACGCATGACGCGCTACCGCAAGGTGCTCGCCGCACGGGCCGACGTGCTCGAGGGGGGTGCGCGCAAGCACCTGCCCGACCCCTTCTGGGCCGACAGCTACTGGGCCGGGCTCACGGCCGAGGACATGCGCTCCGTGCTGGTGCTGGAGACTCTGAAGGCACTGCTCGGCAAGAGCTCCGACTGGCCCGATCTCCTCCCGGGCGCGTAATCACGGTTCCGTCCAGCCGCTCACCCCCCACCACAGGCACCCCAGGGCCGCGACCGTCACCGCCGCCGAGACCAGGCCGGTGGCGACGATGCCGCCGGCCAGCCAGACCAGGCCGCCCATGAGCGCGCCGGCCACCCGGCCCAGCCCGGCCGCGGCGTAGTAGGCCGAGATCATGGTTGCCCGGTTCGACGGGAGCAGCTCGGTCGCGAGCGACACCGCGGTCACCACCGTCATTTCGAACAGGCAGAAGTGCACGAAGAGGCCGCCGAGGGCGAGCGGCACCGTGACGGCCACCCAGGGCAGCGCCGCGTAGGTCAGCCCGCAGGCCGCCACCCCGCCGAGGGCGGTGCGCTTGAGGCCGACGCGGTCCGCGAACCCCGCCGTCAGGAACTCCCCCGCGAGTTCGGCCGCTCCGATGACCGCCGTCCCCAGCCCCACCGCCACCAGGGTCAGGCCGAAGGCGCCCTCGAGCCAGACGCCGTAGATCACGAACAGGTTGTCCATGGCGAGGTTGAAGCAGAAGGCGCAGCCCAGGAGACCGGCCGCGACGCGGCTGCGCAGCAGCTCGCGGAAGCCGCGGCCGAATTCCGCGAGGCTCCGGCCCTGTCCGACCGGCCGCTCCCGGCCGGGGGTGGCCGCGGCGATCAGCGCCAGACCGCCGACGGCGGAGACGCCGAGCGCGACGAAGGCCGCGCGCCAGCCGGCGCGGTCGATGAGCAGCCCGAGCGCCGGGATGCCGACCAGCGTGCTGGCGGCCCAGGCCGTCTCGAGAAAGCCGATCACCAGCCCCCGCCGGCGGTAGGGGACGCGCGCGCTGACCCAGGCCTGCACGGCCGGGTCGAAGACGCTCTTCCCCAGCCCGGCGAGGAACTGGGACGCCACGATCACCGCAAGCACCGGGGCCGCGCCGGCGGCCAGCATGCCGACGGCCGGCAGCACCATGCCCGCGATCATCATGCGGCGGTGCCCCCAGCGGTCCGCCAGCGGGGCGAGGGCGAGCCCCAGCAGGTTCGTGGCCCAGTTCACGGCGATCAGCCCGGTGACCGCGGTGAGGGGGACCTCGAGGGCGCGGCTCAGGTCGGGGGCGAAGGGGTAGATGAAGCGCCGCGCCGTGTTGAGGGTGGTCCGGCAGGCGATCGTGGCGGCGATGGCGGGCGCGAGCGCCCGCGGCGACTCTTCTCCGGGGGGCGGTAGTCCGTCGTGCGGCATGGCATCCGTTTGCGGCAACCCACAGGCCGATGTCCGGGATGCCTACCACAGTTCGGGGTGGCCGCAAAGGCCGCCCGTCCGATTGACCTCCGGGAGTAAATGATTACTGTCGCGTATCCTTTCAGGTTTCCATTCCATCGACAAAGGAGTCCATCATGAAGAAAGCGCTACTGGGGGCCCTGATCGTCGTCTTGGTCGCAGCCTCGGCGGCCTGCACGTCGGGCGGCCGCCATCACGACACGAACCTGCCGGACCCCAAGGGGTACAACGCCCACTTCGGCGACATGGACAAGAACGGCGACGGGCTCGTGAGCTGGGCGGAGTTCAAGGCCTACTTCCCGCAGGCCGAGCCCGCCGTGTTTGCCGCCATCGACCTGAACAAGGACGGCAACATCGATCACGACGAGTGGCACAAATTCAAAGAAGCGCATGGTCTGAAGCACACCTGACGGGCGGTTGAATACCCGCGTCTCGGGCCGTGATCCGGCATCCGCTCCCGGCCCGGGTTCCGGCGTTCGCCGGAATGACGAATCTCGGCAGGTTCAATTGCCGAAGCAACAGGGGTGACCGCATGCGCTACGCTCCCATCGACCCGACGCTCTTCGTTGCCAACCGCCGTCGGCTGGCCGAGCGCCTGAAGCCCGGGGCGCTCGCGGTGCTGAACTCCAGCGACGTGATGCCCACCAGCGCCGACGGCACCCACCCCTTCATCCAGCAGACGGACCTGTTCTACCTCTCCGGGATCGACCAGGAAGAGAGCACCCTGGTCGTCTTTCCCGGGGCCCGGGAGGAGAAGCACCGCGAGGTGCTCTTCCTGCGCGAAACCAACGATCAGATCGCGCTCTGGGAGGGCAGGAAGTACGCGCGCGAGGAGGCGACCGCCGTGTCCGGCGTGCAGACGGTGTGCTGGAACGCCGAGTTCGACACGGTGTTCCGGGGCCTGGCCGCGCAGGCCGAGCGGATCTACCTCAACTCGAACGAGCACCCGCGGGCCGCCTCGGAGGTCGAGAGCCGGGACGCGCGCTTCGGCCGCCGCTGCCGCGAGAGCTTCCCGCTGCACCGCTACGAACGGCTGGCGCCGCTCATGCACCACCTGCGCGCCGTCAAATCGCCCCTGGAGGTCGACCTCATCCGGCAGGCGGCCGCGCTCACGGGCCGGGCCTTCCGGCGCCTGCTCGGGTTCATCCGCCCGGGGGTCTGGGAGTTCGAGATCGAGGCCGAGATCTGGCACGAGTTCCTGCGGGGGCGCTCGCGCGGCCCGGCCTTCCAGACCATCGCGGCCTCCGGCCCCGACAGCTGCACCCTGCACTACGTGAAAAACGACAAGCCCTGCCGGGACGGGGACCTGGTGCTGCTCGACTTCGGCGCCGAGTACGCGCACTACGCGGCCGACCTCACGCGCACCGTGCCCGTGAACGGGCGCTTCACCGCGCGGCAGCGGGCGGTCTACGCGGCCGTGCTGCGGGTCCAGAAGGCGGCCATCGACCTGCTGCGGCCCGGCAACACCCTCGAGGCCTACCACGCCGAAGTCGGCAAGCTCATGGAGGCCGAGCTGATCGGGCTGGGCGTCCTGGACGCGGAACGGGTGCGCGCGCAGCCGGCGGACCGGCCGCTCTACAAGAGCTACTTCCCCCACGGGACCTCGCACCACCTGGGCCTGGACGTGCACGACTACGGGGACCGGTTCCGGCCCTTCGAAGCGGGCATGGTGCTCACCTGCGAGCCGGGGATCTACCTGCGCGAGGAGGGCATCGGGGTGCGCATCGAGAACGATATCCTCGTCACCGCCGACGGCCCCGAGGACCTCATGGCCGACATCCCGCGCGAGGTGGACGAGATCGAAGAGTTGATGAATCCGAAGCCTTGATCAAGTTGGCCAGGGTTCGGGGTTCAGGGTTCAGCAAAACCTCTGCAGAAAATCGCAGTGATCCAAACCACCCACAGCCGCACAGAATGGGAGTCATTTGCAGACGTTTTCCCTGAACTCTGAACCCTGAACCCTGGATTCATTCCCCTGGGCAGCTGGTAGGGCCCTACTTTTACCCTTTTCGACTCACACAATTCGTCAGGATCTCCCATGTCAAAACACCTCGTCCTCGTCGGCGCGGGTCACGCGCACATGATGGTCATGCAGCACCTGGCGGATTTCGTCTCGGCCGGTCACCGGGTGACCGTGATCGGGCCCGGGCCGCACCACTACTACTCGGGCATGGGGCCCGGCATGCTGTCGGGGATCTACCGGCCGGATGAGATCCGCTTCAACGTGCGGGAGATGGTCGAGAAGCGGGGAGCGGCCTTCGTCCAGGAGCGCGTGGTCGCGGTGGATGCGGCGGCCCGGGAGCTGCAGTTGAGCGACGGCCGCCGTGTCGGGTACGACGCGGTCTCGTTCAACACCGGCAGCGGCGTGCCCGTGGACGACCGCTTCGCGCCGCACCCGCATGTGTTCCCGGTCAAGCCGATCGAGTCGCTCCTGCAGGCGCGCGAGAGCATCCTGGCCGACATCCGCCTGCACCGCCTGTCGCTGGTGGTGGTCGGGGGAGGGCCCGCGGGCGTCGAGGTCGCGGCCAACCTGCGGCGGCTCGCGCACGGGGCGGGCCGGGGGGCGGACGTCACGCTGGTCGCCGGCGAGCGGCTCCTGCCGGCCTTCGGCGCCCGGGTGCGCAACCGGGTCAAGCGGCGGCTGCGCCGGCTGGGGGTCGGCGGTGCTCGAGGGGGCGCGGGCCGTCGGCGCAAGCGCGTCCGCCGTGACGCTGAGCGCGGGCGCGGCGCTCGACTGCGACTACCTCTTCCCGGCCGTGGGCGTCCAGCCTTCGCCGCTCTTCCGGGATTCCGGCCTGCCGGTCGGGGAGGACGGCGGGCTGCGGGTCAACCGCCACCTGCAGTGCGTCGCCTACCCGGAGATCTTCGGCGGCGGAGACTGCATCAGCTTCGAGCCCCAGCCGCTCGCGCGCGTCGGCGTCTACGCCGTGCGCCAGAACCCGGTCCTGCTCGACAACCTGCGGCGCCGCCTCGCCGGGGAGCCGCTCGCGACCTTCACCCCCCAGGCGAACTACCTGCTGGCCTTCAACATGGGGGACGGGACGGCCGTCGTGGCCTGGAAGTGCCTGGTCTTCGGCGGCCGGCTCGGGTTCCGGCTGAAGGACCATCTCGACCGGTCCTTCATGCGTCGCTTTCAGGGGTGCTGAACGACCGATCCGTCGGATCCGACGGATCGGTCGGATCTCAGGCCGCTCAGGCCCCCGCCCCTGCCGCTGCAGCCTCAGGCCCCGGCATTGCGCCCCCGGCGCTGCGCACGCGGACCTCGCGCTGCGGGTAGGGGATCTCGATCCCGGCCTGCCGGAACTCGCGGAACACGGCGAAGTAGAGGTTGCTCTTCACCAGCCGCTCCGGGTGGAGGCGGATGTCGATGGCGACCGCGAGCTCGAAGTTGAGCGAGCTGTCGGCGAACTGCGTGAACAGCACCCGCGGGGTCTCGCCGCGCAGGACGGTCGGTTCGGCCGCCGCGACCGCGAGCAGGATCGCCTGCACCCGCTGCGGGTCCGTGTCGTAGGCGACGCCCACCGGCAGCGAGATCCAGACCGTCGACGACGAGAGCGTGTAGTTGACGATCGTGCTGGACAGCAGGCTCGAGTTCGGGATGAGGTACTCCACGTCGCCGCGGGTCCGGACACGGGTGGACATCAGGTGGATGTCCGTGATCATGCCCACGTTCTCCTCGACCTTGATCCAGTCGCCCTTGCGGACCTTCCCGCCGAAGATGATGATGAACCCCGCCACCAGGTGGGCGGCCGCGGTCTGCAGCCCCAGCCCCACCCCGACGCCGATCGCCCCGGCGAAGACCAGCAGGAAGGCCAGGTCCACACCGAGGGTGTTGAGCGCCACCAGGCAGCCCAGCGCCAGGCTGGCGATGCGCACGATGGTGTTGATCGCGTAGCCCAGCCCGGAGTCGACCCCCAGCGCCGGGAACACCCGGTAGTCCAGGTACGCCTGCAGAAACCGCGATGCGTAGACGAAGGCCGCCAGCACGAGCGCGGCGATGATCATGCGCCAGAAGGTGAGCGTGACGGCGCCGATCTTGAGCACGGGGAAGGACAGCAGCCGCTCGGCCGGCCCGAGCAGGCCGAGCATGTTCAGGAAGACGAGCGCGGCCGCCAGCCCCGACGCGAACCCGAGCAGCGAGCGGGCCGTGCGGACGAGCTCGCGGGACGACTCGGCCGTCGCGGGGATGCGGCCGGCCCAGCGGGTCAGGCTGAGTCGCAGCGCGTGGTAGCCGACGCCGAGCAGGCCGAGGGCGGCGATGGTGGACCAGATCTTCACCAGCAGCAGGGTGCCGAACTCGCGGAACCCGAAGCACCAGGCCAGCGCGAGCAGGAAGGACACCCCGATCAGCGGGTAGTAGTACCGGCCCAGGGCCGCGAGGTAGCGGCGGTAGCTGTGGTAGGGCAGCTCCGGGAAAAAGGACAGCAGCGAGCGCTTGTTCAGCATCAGCAGCAGGAACAGGCACACGACCGACACCGACACCGCGAACCTCAGGAAGCGCAGCACGTCCGGGCGAAACGCGTAGGCGTCCGCGGCGTGCAGGAGGACCAGGCAAAAGACCGTGTAGAGAAGCCCCAGCCGGGCGAAGCGGAAGATCCGGCGGCCGTGGGCGGCCGTCGTGGCGAAGAGCCCGCCGGTCAGCGCCTCCTCGAGGCTGCGCAGGACCAGCGCGGCCGCGGCCCAGAGCAGGAGCAGCTCGCCCAGGAGCCCGAACCAGGCGGCCCGGTAGGCGATGGCCTCCCGGATCAGGGTGTAGGCGCCCAGCAGCGCCAGCGGGATGGCCGCGGCCGCCAGCACGCGCACGGCGGCCATGGCGAACGGATAGGCCGTTCCGGGCAGGCGATGGCGGACGGGCTCGAGCGCGGCCTCGACCCGGCGCACGACCCGGTGGCGGCCGGTCAGGCTGTAGACGACCGCCGCGATGAACGTGAGCACGACGAGCGAGCCGGCGATGCCGAGCAGCCGCCCGTGCGCGGCCAGCGCGCGCACCATTTCGGGCGCCCGCAGCGGCAGGCTCAACGCCCAGGTGGAGACATAGCGGATCGTGTCGAGGTCCCAGCCGAGATAGGTCCGCGTGAAGAGGCTGCGCGCCTGGTGTTCGATCTCCTCCTTGACCTCCGCGGCTTCTTTGGCGATGGCCTCCCCCATGTCCTCGGAGAGGGAGATCGTCGGCAGCGTCGGCTCGGGTGCGGGCGCCTCGGCGGCATGGGCGAGGGCGGTCGCGGCAATCAGCATCAGCAGCGGGAGCAGCAAGCGTCTCATGGTCGTTCCGGGATGGGGTTCGGATGGCGTGCGGCGAATCGGGGTCCTCACCGGTTCGGCACCGTCATAGTACAGCTGCGAAAAAATCTCAAACCCGGCCCGGCGGCGCGGGGTTCAGCTGCGGGTGAGGTAGAACAGCGCCATGCCCCCGGCGATCGCGGAGCGCCATCCCGGCCAGGTGGAAGCCCTGGACGGATTCGCCGAGCAGCCCGGTCGACATCAGGGAGGCGAACACCGGGATGAGGTTGATGAAGAGCCCGGCGCGGTTCGGGCCCACGCGGTCCACCCCCCGGTTCCAGCAGAAATAGGCCACGATCGACGGGAAGAGCGCGACGAACAGGATGCTCAGCGCGACCGGGCCGGTGAGGGCGAACCCGCCGACGAACGCCAGCTCGACGAGGTAGGCCGGCAGCAGGCCGGCCGCACCGAGCGCGAACGTGGCCGCCAGGAAGCTCAGCGGGTGGACCGCGGGGCGGCGGCGCAGCAGCGCGGAATAGAGCCCGTAGCAGATCACGGCCGCGACCATCAGCAGGTCCCCGGTCGCGACGCCCATCGTCGCGACCGTGCGCAGCTCCCCGCGCAGCACGACCAGGCCGGCCCCGGCGATGCACAGCGCGGTGCCGGCCATCTGGCGCGGGGCGAGCCGCTCGCGGTAGAGCAGCAGCGTCAGCACCGCGATCACGGCCGGCATCGAGGTCTGGATCAGCGCGCCGTTGATCGCCGTGGTGGTGTGGACGGCCGTGTAGAGCAGGGCGTTGAAGCTCGAGATCCCCAGGACGGCCAGCGCCAGCAAGGGTTTCCAGCCGCGCGCCAGCGCGCCCCGGTCGGCCGCGAGGTGCCGCCGGGCGAAAAGCACTACCAGCAGGGCGGCGAGCGACCAGCGCCAGAACGCGAACGCCGCGGGCGGGATCAGCTCCGCCACGCCGCGCGCGAGCACGATGTTCCCGGCCCAGCACAGCGGGGCCAGGGCGAGCACGAGGTAGGGGAGGATGCCCGGCCTTCCGGCGCTCGGTCGGTGGGGGGTGTCATTTGAATTCCCCGGGCGGATCCGTGTAGAGTGGGCGCGGGGCCGGCCCGCGCCGTTCGGCACCCTATCACGGCCGCACGGGAGCGGCAACGCGGGGCGGTGCGACGGACGGCTTGGTTTCGGGCCGATCGATCTTATCATTGCAGCATTTGCACCCGACCCGCGCACGGAGACGCTGACGCGTGAAAACCGAGCTGCACGACCACCTGAACGCCTTGCGGGCGGCCCTGCCGCCTCTGGCGGAGACGCTGCGCCTGGAGGCGGGCGAAGACGTGCGCGCGTGGTGCAAGGCCGTGGACACGCGGCTGCTCACGCGCTTCGACCCGTCCTTCCCGCTGGTGGCGGCGGTGTGCGGCGGGGGGTCGTCCGGCAAGTCCACCCTCTTCAACGCGCTGGCCGGCGGGCGGTTCTCGCCGGTCGGCGGCCGCGCGGGCATGAACCGCCGGGTGCTCTTCGCGATCCCGGAGCGGGCCGCCGCGACGCCGGCTTTCGTCGCCGGCCTGGTCGACGCGTCGGCGCCGCCGCCCGAGCCGCTGCGGCACCCCGAGGAGCTCCTGCAGGAGGGCGGGCCGCTGTTCGTCCGCACGGGTCCGGGTGGGCTGGATCTGATCCTGATGGACACCCCGGATTTCGACACCGGCGCGCGCGGGCGCTACGACAACCGCCGCAGCGCCCAGGCGGCGCTCGAGGCGGCCGACCTGCTGGTCTACGTCTTCACCAACTCGAACTACAACAACCGCGACAACACCGATTTCGTCGGCCGCATGCTGACGGGCATCGGCCGCCGGCCGTGCGTCCTGGTCTACCGCTGCTACCCGAGCTTCACGGCGGAGGAGGTCCGCGACCACGCCATGACCGTGGCGCGCAACCTCTACGGGCCCGCCGCCGGGCGCAGCGTGCTCGGGGTCTTCCGCGCCGACGAGGACAACCGCGTCGCCGCGGGCGAGCGCCCGGTCGCCCTCTGCCCGGCCGAGGCCGGTGCGCCTTCCCTCGACGCGACCCTGCGCGCGATCGACGTCACCCGCCTGCGCCGGGAGCTGAACGCCTCCATGCTCTCGGACCTCATCGGGCAGGCAGGCGCGCTGCGCGCCCGGGCCGCCGCGTCCCTCGCGGAGCTGCGGTCCTACGCCGCCGCCCTGCGCACGGTCCAGGAGCTGTGCATCCAGGACGCCCTGCAGCACGTCCCCATGGACCGGGTGGTCCGGCGGTTTGCCAAGATCTGGGCCGCCACCGACCCGCCGGCGATCAAGCTCATGCGGCGCACGGGCAGCCTGATCGAGATGCCGCTGCGGGCGGTCGCGGGCGCGGTCACCTGGGTGCGCGGCACGGTCGCGGCGGTGCCCGGCCCCGAATCCCCGTCCGAGCAGTTCGCGCGCCGGTTGCAGGAGAACCTGATCACGGCCGTGACGCGCCTCCACCAGCAGCTCCTCGGCCCGGTGCTGGTCCCGTATCGCGCGGCGGACGACGCTCCGGTCCCGCACGCGGACGGGCCGGCCGCGGCGCACCCCGCCGCGCTGGACGCCCGGGAACGGCTGCGCGCCCGGGACTTCCCCGCGCTGCTCGCGCGCGTGCTGGCCCGGCGCGACGAGGTGGGGAACATCGGCCGCGAAACGGACGAGGAGCTGCGCGCCCTGGCCGACCGCTTCCGCAGCCGCATGGGGGTCTGGGACCGGGTCGGCCAGACCTTCTGGGCCGCCCTGAATGTCCTGCCCGCCACGGCGGCCGTCACCTACGTGCTCTCGACCGGCGACCCCGTCGGCGCCGCGGCCGTCAAGGTCAAGCTGGCCAGCCTCTTCGGGCTGAAGGATCTCTACGCGCTGGTGGCCATCCCGGTCACCCGGGGGGTGAAGCAGGCCGAGCGCCGGCAGATCGAGGCCATGCTGGCCCCGATCGCGCGCGCCTGGCTGGCGCACAAATTCGAAACGGTCCGGGCGATTTTCGAGCAGGAGATCACCGGCGACCTCCTGCAGGCGGCCGACCGCGCGGCGGCGGAGGCCGAGCGCCTGCTGGCCGATATCGACCGGAGCCTCACGGCGCTGGGGGAGGACCGATGAACCGGTCTGCGAACGAGCAGGGGGCGGCCGCCCTTCGAGGGATCGGCCGCATCGAGGGCTCTGGTGGCCGACATCGCGCTGCTGAAGGAAAACCTGGAAGCGGTGCCGCTCTGGCGCCCGGCCCCGGCGCTCGCGGCTCAGTGCGACGAGACCGTGCGCATGATCCGGGCGATCGCTGCGCGCTTCGACCGCCACCCGGTGGTGACCGTGATCGGCCCCTCCGGGTCCGGCAAGTCGACCCTCGTGAACGCGCTCGCCGGCGGCCGGGAGCTGTCGCCGGCCGGGCATCGACGCCCGACCACGGGGCACCTGCTGCTCTTCGGCGGCGGCCCCGACGCGGCCGAGCTCGCGGCCGAGCTCGGCCCCGACTCGGTCGAGGTGCTGCCCGCGGCGGGCACCGCCCTGCCCGAGGGGATCGGCCTCGTCGACACCCCGGACACCGACAGCATGGAGTTCCAGCGCCACCTCCCGGCGCTGGAACGCGCCGTCGCGCACGCGGACGTTCTGGTGTGCGTGTTCGACGGCGAGAACCCCAAGCGCCGCGATCACGCCGATTTTCTCGCGCCGGTCGTGCGGCGCTTCGACGGCGAGTCCCTGGTGGCCGTGATCAACAAGTGCGACCGCCTGGACGAGGCCGAGCTCAAGGACCGGATCCTCCCGGACCTCCGGGCCTACCTCGCGCGCGGCTGGCAGCGGCCGGTCGACCGCATCCTGTGCACCTCCGCCCGCCGGCACGTGCAGGACCCGGGCTGGGACCCGGCGGCCGGCCCGCGGCACGGGTTCGACCAGTTCGACGAGCTGCGGGTGCTGGTCTTCGGGGTCGCCGGCCACGGGCGGGTGGTCGACCGGCGGGTGGAGAACGCCCGGCAGCTGCACCGGGTCATGCTGGAGGAGGCCGCGCGCGAGCTCGCCGCCGACCGGGCGGCGGCCCGGGCCGGGCTGGAGGCGTTCCAACAGGCCCAGGCGCAGGCGTTCGAGGCGGCGGTCGGCGCGCTGCGGGACAGCGACCCCCGGCGGGGCGGCGGGTGGGGTGCGGCCTTCTATCAGTCCCTGGCGACGCGCTGGGTCGGACCGGTGGGGTGGATGCTGGCGTTCTGGACGCGGGCGACGACGCTCGGCAGCGGGCTCGGGGCCCTGCTGCGCTGGGCGCGGCCCTCCGGGGCGGAGCGCGCCAAGGCCGGGGCGGACGGCGGGGTCTCGCGGGCCGGGCTGGAACCGGCCCTGCGCGGGTACCGCGCCGCCTTCCTGAGCGCCTGGCCGGCGGTGTCCGAGCGGCTGGTGCAGGCGCGTTTCGCGCCGGTCGTGCGCGGCGTCGACCCGCCCCTGGACGCGGCCGAATCAACCATCGAGCGGCTGGGCGACTTGTGGGACGAGGCCGTGCGGCGCGAAACCGAGCGCGTGGCCCGCCGGCTGGGCGGGACCTGGCTCCAGCTTCTGCTCAACGCCCCGGTGGTCGGAGTTTTGGGTGACGTGGGGTGGACGACGGTGCGGAGGTTCTTCACCGGCGACTACCTGCCGGGCGACTACTTCACGCACGCCTTCTGGGTCGTCGCCATCACCCTGCTCCTGAGCTTTTGCGCGCTGCAGCTGGTGGTTCGTCTGGCCGGCTCCGAACGGGTCATCGGCCGGGCGTTTGCAGCCGCGCAGCAGGCCCTGCCGGCGGTGGACGGCGCGGTCCCGCACCCGCTGAAGTCGCAGCTGCGTCGGCTGCTCGCCCTGGCGGAGGCGGCACCGAAGGGGTGAGCCCGTTCAGGCCTTTAGCTTGGCCTTGCGATCGGCCTCCAGCTTCTCGATCATGGCGACGCGTGCGAGCACTTCGGTGTTGGCCATCGGGCGCTCCTCGAATTTCCCACACCAGTTTTTGTCGGCCGTGACCGGCCACACCGCGTAGCGGACCGTGCTGGTGGAGCTGGAATCGATCAGCTCGGGCAGGGGCGCGTTGCGGTGGCACTCCCCCACCATCCCGTCGTCGGTCCCACCCGTTTCAACCCAGTACTTGCATTTCTCGCAGATCTGGACGTTTTCCATAAGCGATGTCGATGTCTCCGGATCGGAAGTCTTATGACGCGGGCCGGCCGGCACGCGGCCGACCTGTTCTATCTTCGGTCTGACGCGCGGGAAACTTTAGAGGCCTCCCGGGGCTTGCCCGACGTCTTCGAAGATACGCTCGAACCAGCGGATGGAGGCCTCGTCGGCGATGCCGAGGCGGCGCGCGACGGCCGGCGAGAACACCTTGAAGACCGCCGTGGCGCGCGCGCAGGCCTCACCCTGGCCGTCGTAGATCACGCCCTCGGTGTACGCGTCGTTCCTGGGTCCGGACGCGCGCACCCGGCCCTCCGCCTGCAGCTCCGCCCCGACCTGGACCGGCTTGAGGAACTCGACTTCCATTTTCTGGGTGAGGGCGATGCGCTGCAGCAGGCGGATGGCCGCCCAGCTCATGATCTCGTCCAGGATGGTGGAGAGCACCCCGCCGTGGACGATGTGGCTCCAGCCGCAGAGGTGGCCGGGCACCCGCAGCTGCGAGTACACCGCCCGGCCGTCCGTCAAAAACCGCATGCGCAGGCCGGAGGGGTTGATCGGGCTGCACCCGAAGCAGTTATGGTTTCGACCGCTTGGCAGTTCCCTTAGGTTTTCGGACAGGGGGGTCATCGGCATAGATCTGTTTGAAGAGGTTCTGGGCCAGCTCCGCGTCCAGATTTCTCAGGATCTTGTATTCTTCCAGGGCGGGGCCCGTGTTGCCGGCGGCCGCGTGGGCCGCGCCCATGGCGTGGTGCGCCGGCGCATAGTCGGGGTCGACGCGGATCGCCTCGCGGTAGGCGCCGAGTTTCTCGCGGGTGCGCCCGAGCCCGCCGAACGCCTCGCCGATCGCGAACCACCCGGGCGCGAACTCCGGCTGCAGCCGGACGACTTCCCGCAGGGCGGCGAGAGACTCCTCGAACCGGCCCATGCGGGCGGAGGCGATCCCGGCGTTGAAGAAGGCCGGAGCGGCCTCCGGGTTCAGGCGGGTCACCGCCTCGAACTGCCGGCGGCCCTCCTCCAAGCGGTCTTCGCGCACCAGCAGCAGCCCCAGGTTGAAGTGGGCGGCCTCGAACTGCGGGTTGATCGCGATCGCCTGCGCGTAGGCGGCGATCGCCTCCTCGGTCCGGCCGATCCGGACGAAGTAGTTCGCGAGGTGGAAATGCGCGGCGGGGTCTCGCGGGGCGGCCTCGACCGCCAGACGGTAGGCCGTGACGGCCTCCTCGGGGTGGTCGAGGCCGGCGTAGCACGACCCCAGGCCGCTCCAGGCCGCGGGGTCCTGCGGGTCCTCTTCGGTGGCCCGGCGGAAATAGTCGATCGCCTTGCGGTCCTCGCCCTGGATGGAGAAGCTGAACCCCTTGCGGCACAACGCCTCGGCCAGCTTGGGTTTCTGCCCGAGGTTGCCGAAGGTCCACTCGGAGACGGTCCGGGCGGTCTCGAGCCGCTTGAGGGCCAGCACCTGCCGGGCCGCCACGGCGAAGTTGAGGTTCTGGCCCTGGACGAACTGGAACGTGGCGATCCCGACGACCTGCCCCTTCAGGTCCACGACCGGGCTGCCGCTGGAGCCCTGGGAGATGGGCGCCGACATCTGGAACACCGTGCCGACCGGCGGGATCTCGCGCACCGAGGAGACGATGCCTTCGGTCACGGTCTGCTCCAACCCCATGGGGCTGCCGACCACCACCACCTGCTCGGCGATCTCGGGGACCCGGTCGCTCAGCGGGATCCAGGCCACCTCCCCGGGCGGGATGTCCACCCGCAGCCTGACCAGGTCGGCCTCCCGGTCCTCGGCCAGCACGGCCGCGACCGGGTAGCTGCGGCCGGCCGCGGTGCGCACGTCCGCCGCGTAGCGACCCTGCATGACGTGATAGTTCGTGACCAGGTGCCCTTGAGAATTGACGAAGAAACCGGTCCCGAGGCTCGCGACGTTGCGGTCGATGTCGTACCCGACGATCGTCGCCACCGCCGGCTGGATCTTCTTCACCAGGCCCACCAGGCCGGGTTCGGCCGCGTGCGCGGTTGCGGCCGCGAAGGCCGCGAGCAGGATCAGGGTCAGGGAGCGGGGGCGCATGGCGGCCTACCTGGCGCGGTTGAGGACGGCCCGCAGTTCCTCGGCCGTCAGGTCGACGGGATTGCCGCGCATGCTGCTCGAGCGCAGCGCGGCGGGGATGATCGCTTCGGCGTCGTCCTCGCCGTAGCCGAACGACGCGAGCCCGGGCACCTTCAGGCGAGCGCACAGGCCCTCCAGCCAGGGCAGAACGTCCGCTGCGGTCGCAGACGGTGTGCCGGTGACCAGCCGGGCGGCTTCGGCGTAGCGATCGAGCGCCGGCGCTTCGAGTGCGCGGGCGCGCAGCGCGGCGATGTTGGCGGCGGTCACGAACGGCAGCAACCGGCCGCACACCGCCCCGTGCGGGGCCTTGAACCGCCCGCCGAAGGGTCCCGCGATGCCGTGCACCGCCCCGAGCTTTGCGTTGGCCAGCGCCAGGCCGCTGCAGAGGCTGGCAACGCACATGTCCGCGCGAGCGTCGCGGTCCGTCCCGTCGTCGCAGGCGCGCTGCAGCCCGCGTCCGGCGCGCGCGAGACCCTCGCGGCACACTCCGTCCGTCAGCGGGTTGGCGCCGCGCGACACGAAGGCTTCCAGGAGCTGGGTCAGGGCATCCAGCCCGGTTGCGGCGGTGAGGGCGGGCGGCATGGAGTAGGTCAGCACGGGGTCGACCAGCGCCAGGCGGGGCAGCATGAACGGGCTGCGCATGCTGACCTTGACCCGGTGCCGCGGGGACTCCAGCACGGCGTTGCGCGTGACCTCGGCGCCGGTCCCGGCGGTGGTCGGCAGCGCGATGTAGGGCGCTGAGGTGCGGCCGAGCGGCTGCCCGCGGCCGACGACTTCCAGGTAGTCCATGATGTCGCCGCCGTTGGTGAGCAGCGCGGCAACCACCTTGCCGGCGTCGATGACGCTGCCCCCGCCGATGCCGACGACCAGGTCGCAGGTGTGTGCGGCCGCCCGCTCGACGGCTTCCAGGACGAGGTCGGTCGTCGGCTCCCGGGTCACCCGAAACGGGGTGTGGGCGACATGGTGGTCCTCCAGGAGCCGCAGCAGGGAGGCGTGCGCCTGCGGTCGGCCGCCGGTCAGCACGAAGGCCCGGCGCCCGAGGGCGGCTGCCTCCCGGCCGAGCGTGGACGCAACCCCGGCTCCGAAGACGATACGGCCGGCCGTGGCGAATTCGAATTGCATGGCCGCGAATCTAACACCTCCATTGGGCCGATTCAATCGGTTGACGTTTTTCGGCGGAAAATTGACAAAATCCGGCCGTCGCCCGGCCGGCCGAGACCTCGCCGGAGTGCAACCCTGGCGTCTTGATTGGAAAATTCTCATTCCAAGGTTGTTGGCACGAATGTTGAAAAAACTCTGCCTGACTTCTCGGGTGTGCGTGCATCTCCCCGACGGGCTCTCGCAATTCGAAAAAATTGGAGGACTGCACCGTCAGGAACAACGGCATCGTGGGAAGTCTCTTTTTTTGGTGTTTGGGTGTTTGGGTGTTTGGGTGTTTGGTGTTTGGGAGCTCAGATATCGGGAAGGTGTCGGGTGTTAGGTTTTACGTGTTAAGCAAGGAATGATCATGGTTGAGGCGCTCCATCACACCCTGTCCGCCCTGCAGGCCTTCGGGCAGAAGCTGGGGTTCACCGGCCCGGGCGACCGGACGCCGGACGCCGGCCCGGCCGATGCCGAACTCGACGCGGATTTCGAGCCGCTCGATGCCGGCCCGGGGCCAGGCCTGCAGGCCGTTGCGTTGCCGGGCCCGCCGGCCGAGGCCGTGAGCCCGACCACCACGGTCTACGGCTTCAGGGCCAACCTCAAGCCGGTCAAGGCTCCGGACGAGGTGCGCGGTCACCTCCTGAACACGCTCGTGTAAGCCCCCTCCGCCGAGAGCTGCAAGTCCCCCGCCCATTTGACTATCCGGCCTCCGCGGCACTAGAGTGGCGCCAAAAGGAGGACCCCGACATGATCCCGCACCCCCCCCGCAGGCGAATCTTCCCCTCCGCGCACGAGGACGCGCGCCGGGCCGAGAAACCCACCGTCCCCGAGCACTGCCGCTCGGCCAGCTACCGGCTGGCCTTCCAGGACCCCGAGTTCCTGCTGCGCGACGAGCTGCGCCCGGTGCGGCTGCAGCTCGAGCTGCTCAAGCCCGAGCTCATCCTGCAGGAGCACCACATCGAGTCGACGGTCGTCGTCTACGGCAGCGCCCGCATCCCCGACCCCGACACCGCCCGGGCGGAGCTGGAAGCGGCGCGCGCCCGGGCGAGCGCCGCCCCGGGCGACGCCGCGGCCCGGGGCGCGGTGCAGACGGCCGAGCGCCGGCTCGCCCAGAGCCGTTACTACGAGGAGGCGCGGCGCCTCGGGCGGCTGATCGGCGAACACGCGGACAACCGCCGCTGCGTGGTGACGACCGGCGGCGGCCCGGGCATCATGGAGGCGGCCAACCGCGGGGCCAGCGAGGCCGGTGCGTTCACCATCGGCCTGAACATCGTCCTGCCCCACGAACAGCTGCCCAACCCGTACATCACCCCGTCGCTCAACTTCCAGTTCCACTACTTCGCCATCCGCAAGATGCACCTGCTGATGCGGGCCCGGACCCTGGTGGCGTTCCCGGGCGGGTTCGGCACCCTGGACGAGCTCTTCGAAACGCTCACGCTCATCCAGACCGGGAAGGTGCGGCGCATCCCGGTCCTGCTCTTCGGCCGCGAGTTCTGGGAGCGGGTGATCGATTTCCAGGTGCTGGTGGACGAGGGCACGATAGCGCCGCAGGACCTGGACCTCTTCCGCTACGTGGACACGGCCGAGGAGGCCTGGGCGGTGATCGCGCAGGCGGACGAGGAAGACCGGCGGAACGGCAACTCCCGCGAACGACCGGGGGCGGCGTAACCCGATCCGCCGTTTACGACGTCATAAGGAGCATTATGGTGTGGTCGCGGAGGCAGTGCTCAAGCCGTTCATGGCGATGGCCGATATCCCTATTCGGAGCGTCGGCTCATGACCTGTCATGCGCATGGGGGGATGCGATGAAACCTCGTCTGATTCTGGTGCTTTGCCTGGCGGTGCTGGCGACCCCCGCCGTGGCGGACGCCGACATCTACCGCTGGAAGGACGCCAACGGCGTCGTGCACTTCAGCAACGAACCGCCGCCCCCGGGGGCCAAGGTCATCGAAACGACCGAAGAGACGCCGCATGACCCCGTCGCCGACCGGCAGCGACTCGAGGAGGAGCGCCGGATGCGGCTCGAGAACCGGCGGCTCGAGCTCGAGGAGAGCAAGGCGCAGGCCGCTGCGCGCGAACGCGACGCCCAGCTGAAGCTCGAGCAGGAGCGCACCCGGCAGCTGGAGGAGCTGGCCCGCAGTCGCGCCAACGAAAACCGCGACAGCGGATCCGACGACGACGGCTACTACCTGCGCTACGGGACTTACGGCCCCGGGACCTACTCCCACGGCCGGCCCGGCAACCCGAACCTCTACCGCGGGTATTACCGCGAGAACAACAGCCTCTACTACAAGGACCCGCCCCGGCCTCTTCCTCCGCCGGGACTTCCACCCGGGCAAAGGCCCACGCCTCTGCCGGCAAAACCCGGACGCGGCCAGCCCGACGTGGACGACCTCAAAGGCGCGGGGCCTCCGCAGGCCCGGCCGGCCCCCAAGTGAGCCGGGGTGCCGGTCGCGCGCCCGTGACGCGAATCCCCGCCCCGCGACTCAGCAGCGCAGAGCCAGGCAGACCCCGTCCTTTTCGGGCGAGTGTCCGGGCAGGTGGGCCAGGAGCGAGACCGGCTGCCAGTCCGGGCTGCTGAAGATCGCCCGGTTGAACGCGTCCGCCTCCGGGAAGGCGACGTTGTCGGCCACGAGCAGTCCGGCCGGCCTCAGCAGACGGCCGCACTCGGGCAGCACCCGCGCGTAGTCCGACTTCTCGATGTCCATAAAAATCAGGTCGAACGGCCCCCGCATCCCGGGCAGCCGGCCGAGCACGTCCCCGCAGACCACCTCCACGCACCCCCCGGCGCCGGAACGGTCGAGGTTGCGGCGGGCGCGGGCTGCCATGGCGGGGTCGATCTCGACGGTGGTCAGCCTTCCGCCGGTCGCGGCGCACGCGCGGGCGAGGAAGATCGTCGAATACCCGGTGGCGGTGCCGAGCTCCAGGACCGAACGCGCATGGATGGCGCGCGCGAGGACGTAGAGCATCTGTCCCACGACCGGGCCCACGATGGGGACGGGTTCCGTCGCGGCTTCGGCTTCCAGCTCGAGCAGCAGCGGGTCGTCCGACTTTCGGAAACGGCTGAAATAGACTTCGGGCTGATCCACGATCCTGGACATGGTGAGCCTCCGAAGAAAAACAGTTACGAGTCGCGAGTTACGAGTTAACGACCAAGCAAGCAAAACAGTGACAGGCTTTTGAAAAACAAGTATCGGGCCGTCAGCCAAGGCGCGCGGCCTTTTGGACAGCGCAGCATACACTCAGAGTATGTGAGCATGTACAAAAGGCCGCGCAACGCCGGATCACGGCTCGAGACGCCGTTTTTCAAACGCCTGTCAGAACAGCTCGGGCTGATCCCGCGGCACGTCCCGCAGGCGGCCGATAAAGAGCTCGACCTGCTGCTTCAGGAGCTCGACCCGGTCCCGATGAGCGAGCCTCCAGCCGTACACTTCGGCCTGGAGGGTGCGGCTGTCCCCGGAGAGGGCTTCGGCCAGCTGGATCCTGGCCGGCTCCCACAGCAGCGGCGCCTCGTCCGGGCGGAGCCCGTGGCGGTCGAAGCCCCAGCGGCAGTAGCGCGCCCACCAGGGCGAGGGGGCCTCGGCGTTGGCGATGGCCCCCTCGTAGTAGTAGAAGCACCACTCGAGCTGGTCGACCTTCAGGTGCAAATCCCGGGCGACGTCGCGCAGGGCGCGCTTCCCGGCCGTCGTGTGCCGGTCGAACACGGCCCAGTAGGGAAACGCCCCTGCAGCGGGCGGCGCCTCGGGCGTCTGCGGAAGCGGCGCGGACAGGGCCAGGTAAGCCGCCGCCTGAGCCACGGCCTGGTCGTGCGGCCGGTCGCCGGCCCCCAGCCGGTCGGCATGCGCGATCACGTGGCGGCGGTCCTCCCCGCAGGGCTGCGCGGCGATCCACTCCCAGAACTTCGTCGGGCGCTGGACGGCCTGGGCCAGCAGCCTGACGGCCCGGTCGTCTTCCGTCCCCGCGAGCACGCTGCCGTCGCCGCGGGCCAGGGCATAAGACAGGAAGCCGAGCCCGGCCGCATCCCGGTCCTTGCGCGCCCGCGCCACCCGGACCAGGGCCGCCAGCTTGCTGTGGGCGGCCTTGGTGAAGTCGGTTCGGCCGGTCAGCGGCCAGCACTCGCTCAGCGCGATCAGGTCCGTCCGGCGCTCGAACCACGCCGGGTCACCCGCATCCGCCATGCAAGCCCCGACCGTGATCGCCAGGTCGACGTGACCGCGCCGCACCGCTTTCTGGAGCAGCGACCGGTAGCGCTCGTCGATGGCGGGTTCGGGTCTCACGGCTGAAAACGTGCATCCACCGTGTAACGTTTTAGGATAAACCGAGTCTTTAGATATGGTTTAAAAGAAAAGCCATCCAATGCACCGGGGTGGTCTTCCTGGGCAGTCCGTTTTCCACCTCCTTTTAGGCCTGTCCAGGACTTTTAAACCAAATGCAGTGCAACAAACTCTCTCCTCCAAGGGGTGGGGGCCGCAATGGCTTCCACCCCGATTTTTTTGGGAGAGGGGCGCGAAAAGGGCACGGGGCGGGGGCGAAGGCACGGACGCGACCGGGTGGCGGGCCGCGCGGGGGGTCACGCGGGGTCGCAGATTTCGGCCTGCGCATCCCTGCCGCTGGTCAGCAGGTCGGCGAACGTGATCTGGTTGAGGCGGTTGAAAAACGCCTGCGAGGCCTCCATCCAGAGAAAGCGCGTGAGGCATTTGTCCGATCGGCTGCAGCTCTTGGGGTTTTTGGAGCAGGCGGTCAAATAGGTGCTGCCTTCGAGGAGCGCCACCACTTCGCCGACCGTGATGTCCTCGGGGTTGCGGTTCAGCAGGTGCCCGCCCTTGGATCCGCGGAAGCTCTTGATGTAGTTGGCGCGTTTGAGCGGCCGGATGATCTGCTCGAGATACTTCAGCGAGATGTTTTGCCTCCGCGCGATCTCTCCCAGCTGAATAGGGGTCTTGCTGTTTTGCTTGGCCATGTCGAGGATCAGGCGGGTGCCGTAGCGGCTGCGGGTGGATAGCTTCATGGAGTCCTCCCCGGATCGTGGCGTATGGTGGCGAGGGTAATGGAATCAACCCCGGCAGTCAACTATGAAATAAGCGTCGCGAGCGCGTGGGATCACCGCCGGGTCGGGAGGAGACCGGCAATCAGCCCGACGGCGGCCTCCGCCATGAGCCGGTGCCCCTGCGGGTTGGGGTGCAGGCCGTTTTCCAGGTAGAGCTCGCTGCGTACGGTTCCGCCGGGGGCCAAGAACGGCCGGTGGAAGTCGAGGCATGCGATCTCGCACGACCGCGCGGCCGCGCGCAGGGCGTCGACCAGGCCGGTGAGCTTGCGGCAGCAGGCGTCCCAGCCGGCCAGAGGCTGGAACATGTCCCGCGTGCGCGCCTGGCGGGCGTCCAGCGGGGGCGGCAGACCGACCACCGGGACGATGCGGTGAAAGCGGGCCTGGCAGGCCATGGCGAAGAGGTTCGCCTGAATCGGGCCGAGGTCGAGGTCCCACCACAGGTCGTTCGCCCCGCCGAGCAGGATGACCGCGTGCGGCCGGCGGGCGACGACATCCGTCTGGAACCGGCTCAGGAGACCCGCGGAGGTGTCGCCGCCGATGCCGCAGTTGACGAACTCGGCCCCCAACTGCGCGGCCGCCAGCGCGTGCCAGGCCTCGCCCGGGCCGACATCGGACGCCTCGGTCAGACTGTCGCCGAGGCAGACGACGCGCATCCGGTGCCGGGCGCTCACGGTTTCACCCAGCGAGACAGAGCCCGCACGATCTGCCCGCGCAGCGAACGCCGCAGGCGCACCTCCAGCAGGAGGTCGCCGGGCTTGCCGCCCGCCCGCCCCTCGCGGCCCATGCCGGCCAGCCGGATCAGCTGGCCTTCCCGCATCCCGGCCGGGATCTTGACCACCAGCTTCTTGGAGCGCTCTTTCAGGTGGTAGGCATAGGGCCCGCCGGCGGCGGCCAGGGCCGGGTCCACCACAATGCGGTCGCGCACGGTCGCACCGTCCTCGGGCAGTTCGACGCCGAACACCCGGCGGACGAGCAGACGGCTCATGCGACCCATCGGGCCGGCCACGCCCGCCCGTCCGGCCATGCGGCCGAACACGACCGTCCGGACCGACCCCCCCGGCCTTTTGAACTCGAAATGGCGATACTCCTGCCCGTAGACGTTGCGAAAGGTGTCCTCGAACCCGCGGAACCCGAACGCACTGGCCATCTCCTCGAAAACAGCGCCGATGTCCGATCCGTTGAAGATGTCCTGCGCGGAGTGAGCGGTGCGGAACCGGTCGTGCGCGGTCGAGCCGAACCGACTGCGCAGGGCATCGTACTCGCGCCGCTTTTCGGGGTGGGAGAGCACGGCGTAGGCCTCGTTGACGCGCTTCATGGCGTCGGCCGCCGCCGGGTCCGGGTTTCGGTCGGGGTGGTGCTGAAACGCCAGCCGTCGATAGGCGTTCTTGATGACGCTTGCCGCGGCATCCGGCGGGATCCCGAGAGCGTCGTAGTAATCGGCGTGGGACATGCGGTCGATTCCATGGGCCCGAGCACCCCGTTCCCGCGTGCGTGCTGCGCGGGGCCTCGGCCCTGTGCGTCAGGGCGGGCGCATCCGGCGCTGTCGGTGTCGGGAGCATTTGCGCCGGGCTGCAAAAACACCACATCCGGCCGCGCATGTCAAACGAGGGTGGACAGCGGCGACGGTCGGCCTTATTAGAACCCATACCAGCGATGAAGGGAGTCCCGTTCAGGCCGTACCACGCCATGCGCCGCGCGGGGATCTTCTGTGAGGCCGAAGGGCCGCACGCAGGGGGTCCGGCCCGGCCGTCCACAGGAGAGAGAACGCCGATGAAGGCCGAAGACGTCGAGAATGTTTGCCCGGGGATCGACCTGGTCTGCCCGGGGTGCCACCGTCCGCTCAAGCTCCCGCGAATCGGGCGCGGCGATGCCAAGCCGCTGGTCTGCGGGGGCTGCGGGCAGCGTTTCGACTGCGGCGATTTGTCGTCGCCGCCGGACGAAAGCGGCCACTCCGCCTGACCGTACGACCCGCGTGGGTGCCGGCGGTCGCGGCTTTCCACCGGCTCAAGATCTTCCGGGATGTGGTCGATATGAAGAGTGCTGCCCGTCGTGCGCGGCGGGCTCCCCGCTCCCGCCTCACGAAACTCCCCGGGGCTGCGCGTGACGTGTCGTTTCAGCAGAGCCATAACCATCATCCGATCGGCGGCCGCATCGATGCCTATTGACCCCGACGATTCCCCCGCGAACCAGCGCTCCGGAGGCGACCGGCGCCGGCCGGGCCTGCCCCGTTTGCGGTACCTGCTTCTGGGCGGCCGGCGGCGGGGGGTTCGGCGCTCGTCCGACACGCGCCGGGTTTTTGTCCTCGACCGCTACAGCCCCAGGCTCTTCGCGGCCATGATGGGCATTATCGTTCTCAGCATCCTGGACGCCGCCCTGACGCTCTATCTCGTCGCACACGGGGCCTCCGAAATAAACCCGGTCATGAACTACTTCCTCCAGAAGGGCCCCGTCGTGTTCATGACGGCCAAGTACCTCTTCACCAGCATCGCGGTGGTCATCTTCGTTCTGCTCGCGCACAGCGTCATGCCGTGGTCCAGCAGGTTTACGCCCCAGCGGCTCTACCGGTTCGCCCTGCTCGCCTTCGGCGGGGTGGTCGCCTGGGAGATCGTGCTGGTCTACAGGCTCGTCGTTCGCGTGTGACGGCCCGATGGTCCGCGTCCTTCTCCTCCAACTGCCGATCCCCCGCCACACCTTCGGCCTCAAGACCGGCAACATCCCCCTGGGCGCCGCCTGCCTGAAGCTTGCGGCGCGGGGTGTCCCGGGGGTGGAGGTGGACATCCTGCCCGAAAGCCTGGCCTCGTACCTGGGGGATGCGGCGCTGCTCGAGCTCCTGCGCCGGCGGCAACCGGACGTGGTCGGGTTCACGGTGTTCAGCTGGAACCTGGAGCGCAGCCTGCACGTGGCCGGCCGGCTGAAGGAGGGCGGCGGCCCGCGCATCGTCTTCGGCGGCCCGGAGATCACTCCCGACAATCGTCTCGCCCGCTCCCCGGCCGTCGATCGCCGCGTGTTCGGAGAGGGGGAGTCGGTCTTCCGCCGGCTGCTCAGCGGACCGGCCGCCTGGAAGGGGCGGGGCGTACGGGCGCGTGCCGGGGCCGATACCTTCCGGGCCGCCGAAAGCCCATACCTCTGTGGGCTGCTCGAACCCGAGCTCGAGAACATCATGCTCCTCGAAACCCAGCGCGGCTGCCCTTACCGCTGCGGGTTCTGCTTCTACAACAAGTCCCGGCCACGCCTGCTTTTCGCCGAGGAGCAGCGGGTGCTGCGGGCGGTGGCCTGGGCGGTGGAACGCCGCATCGGGCAGGTGTATCTGCTGGACCCCAGCCTGAACGTGCGTCCCGGGCTCAAGCGGCTGCTGACCGAGATCGCGCGCCTGAACGCCAGCCGGGCCGTCCGCTTCTTCAGCGAGATCCGGGCCGAGGGGGTCGACGACGACCTGGCCGACCGGTTTGCCGCGGCCGGCTTCGACTGGTTCGAGATCGGCCTCCAGACCACCAACCCCCGGGCGCTGCGCCTCATGCGGCGCCCGACCCGGCTCCCGCAGGTGCTCGCGGGGGCGCAGCGGCTGAAGGCGCGCGGGATCACCCCCAGCATCGACCTGATCCTGGGGCTGCCCGGGGACGACCTGGCCGGATTCATGCGCAGCGTCGACTGGGTTGCCGAGAACGACCTGCAGGACGACGTCCAGGTCTTCCCGCTGGCCGTGCTCCCGGGCACCGACTTCCGCCGCAGGCGGCGCGAGCTGGGGCTGCACGCCGCGCCGCGGCCGCCCTACACGGTCCTTCGCACGGGCGGGTTCAGCCCGGAGGATTTCCTGCAGGCCTACGACTACGCCGAAAGCCGCTTCGACACCGTCTTCTTCCCGCTGCCCGACCTGGATGCGTCGTGGCGCCTGGGAGACCGGGCCCGGCCCTGGACGGAGCCGGGGCTGCGGGTCCGCGTCGGCGCCGCCGCGTACACGGCCAAGCTCATCGTTGCCCGGGGCCAGGCGCTCGGCGCCGTCCGGCGCGCGGCCGGACGGCTCACGCAGCCCTACCAGGTCCTGGTCGCGCCGGGGTTCCGGGAGCAGGACCACCGGTTGCTCCAGGAGGTGCTGCGCATCACCACGACGGCGAATCCATTTTCCCCGCTCGAAGTCGTGTTCTTCGAGCCGGAGGCTCTCCCGCGCCGCGCCGCGCTGCTCGCGGCCGTGCGGCTGAGGCGCCCGCACTTCCTGGACGGCGACCTGCGCTACCTCTTCCCGCGGTCGGGCGACCGTGCCGTCCTGCTGACCGTCGTGAGCGCAGACCCGGCCGGGCGGTTCCAGGGCGAGATGGAGCGGCAGGTCTACTGGTGGCGGCGGCCCGAGCTGCCGCGGCCGAGGGAGCTTGCCGGCTTCCGGCATCTGGACGGGATCCTGATCGACACCCCCGCACCGGCCGACGCGGTCGCCGACTGGCAGGACCGTGCCGCTGCGAAAACGGCCGAGCGCTACCACATCGGCTTCGGCGACGCCCTCCTGCACCGGAGGTGGGTGCTGCGGACGCGCCCGGACGAATACGCGGGGCCGGCGCTGCAGTGGCTGTAAGCGGGCCGCGGCGTTGACGCGCGAGGTTGCGGGCGGCATAATAGGGGTACGAATTTTTTCATAGGTCCTGAAAAACACGTATCGGGCCGTCAGCCAAGGCGCGCGGCCTTTTGGACAGCGCAGCATACGGGCCAGTATGTGAGCATGGCCAAAAGCCGCGCAACGCCGGATCACGGCCCGAGACGCCGTTTTTCAACAGCCGGTTGAGAGAGGAGTCGGTCGAAGCCATGCCCATTTACGAGTACCAGTGCAAGGCCTGTTGCGCCTGTTTCGAGGAGCTGGTCGTCTCCTCGAAACCACCGAAACCGAAGTGTCCGCAGTGCGGCTGCGCGGACGTCGAAAAACTGATGTCGGCCGGGTGTGTGCGGCCCCAGGGCATCCCGACGGGCTCCGGCGGTTTCAAGCCGCCCCCCTGCAAGCCCTCCGGCTGACGGGTCTGACGCCTCCCTGGACGGGAAGGCCCTCGCCCCTCTGCGAAAAAAAGCACCCGCAGCCTGCTGCGGGTGCTTTCGGTTCGTGCGATCGAACCCTGTTTCAGAATCGCCGCGTCACACCACAATCGTTTCCCCGGGCTTCATCACCGCCACCTTGGCCGGGGTCTCCTTCTCCACCCGTGCGGCCCACGCGGCCGCGTCCTGCCGGATCACGTCGAAGGTGTTGTAGTGAATGGGCACCACGCGTTTGGGCCGGATCAGCTTGACGGCGCGCAGCGCGTCGTCCGGCCCCATGGTGAAATTGTCGCCGATCGGCAGGATCGCCAGGTCGATGCCCTCGTCTCCGATCAGCTGCATGTCGCCGAAAAGGCCGGTGTCGCAGGCGTGGTAGATGGTCTTGCCCTCCAGATAGAGCAGGAAGCCGCAGGGGTTGCCGCCGTAGGAGCCGTCCGGCAAGGCCGAGCCGTGCAGCGCCTGGGTCAGCTTGACCCGGCCCCAGGGGTGGGTGAACGCGCCGCCGATGTGCTGCGGGTGAACGTTCGGCACTCCCTGGGCGACCATCCAGTTCTGGATCTCGAAGTTGGACACCACCAAGGCCCCGGTGCGCTTGGCGATGCCGACGGTGTCGCCGACGTGGTCGCCGTGTCCGTGGGACACGAGGATGGCGTTCGGCGTGAGGCTGTCGGCTTTCACCGGGGCGAGCGGGTTGCCGGTAATGAAGGGGTCGATCAGGATCCGCCCCTTGCCGGTTTCGATCATGAAGCAGGAATGGCTGAGCCAGGTGGCCTGGACGGTCATGGAATCCTCCTTTGGGTTTTCGGGGTCGCGTGCCGGGTAAACCGGGCGTTTAAACGGCGCCGGGGCTTCACCGGATCAACAGGACGCCGTAGCGGTTCTGCTCGTCGGTCGGCGCCTGCCGCACGGCGATCGGGTAGCCGAAGCGGCGTGCCGTCGAGTAGACGTCGATCGCCATGGCCTCGGGCGAGGGACGAGCCGCGAGCGGTTGCGCGCACTGCGATCGCTCGCCCGTGCACGTGGCGCACAGACAGCAGGTCGCGGGCGCCAGGAGGAACACGCGTTCGTGCCCGGCGACGAAGAGCTCGCGCTCGAGCGCCGAAAGCCGGCGGTTGACCTGGTTGTTCCAGCGCACGCGGTCCTTGGGGGTTTCGAAGCGGGTCACCAACCGGAACAGCACCGCCTCCCGGTACTCCCGCAGGAAGCGCTCGCACTCGGCGACCGAGGGCGTGTTCGGCGGGCAGCAGGCGCGCCGGCCGTAGCTCGCGCAGCCGAACATGCACTTCATGCGCACCCACTGCGCGGTGACGATGCGCCTGGGGTCGATCCAAGATAAAATCGTCCACCCCGTGCGACCGCAGCAGGGTGTCCACCGGTTTCCGCGATGTTGCGCTTCGTGTTGTCGCCGCCACGGTCTCTCCTCGCGCCCAGGGTTCACATGGACCAGCGTATAGTACAGTTCGCGCAGGGCTGTCAAAATGCGCCCGCGATCCCTCCCGGCCGCTCCCGTCAATCCTGGACGCACATACATTTTTGTTATAACAAGGTGCTATTTATTACTATTGTGTCGATACAGGTTCCGGCGGTCTCCTGCGTGGTAATAGCGTTAACAATTTGAATTTAAAACTTTTATGATGAAAGGTTTACCTTTCATCATCGTGGCATGGAAGTTGATTATTACCTCAGCAGGACAGCGACATCGAACCCAAGGAGCCCCCATGAGCACCGGACGCGAAGTGAAAACGGAAGAGGACGTCAAGAGCGCGGATGCCCCGACATGCGCCTGCTGCGGCCACAAGGTGAAGAGCGCGGCGGACGGGGTCGGCAGCGGTCGGACGGCGATGTGCACGTCCTGCTACGAGACCTTCTTGAACCCGTTTCCCAAGCTCTGCTGCGCCGTGTCTTGAAGATTCCCGCAAAGCGATGACGGGCCATAACCGACCGTCGTGACCCGCCGGTTTGATTCCCTGCCGCTACGACCCCCCTCCTAAGTGGTCGGTGGGGAAGTGAAGCGCCGCCGAACAGGCGGCGTTTTCATTCTGAACATCGGTAGAAAAAGCCTGGATTGATCTCGTCGAACATGGTAGATATCTCGTAACTATTGGAAAATGTGAGAAATGACCATGCATTACGAGATCAGGCTGCAGGTCCCCTTTCACGACCTGGATCCACTGCAAATCGTCTGGCACGGGAACTACCTCAAGTATTTCGACATGGCCCGGTTCGGGCTGTTCAACCAGGCCGGCGTCGACCTCTACCGGTATTTCCAGACGCGTCAGATCATCTTCCCCGTGACGCGCAGCACGGCCAAGCACATCGTGCCCCTGCGTTTCGGCGAGGAGTTCATCTGCCGGGCGACCGTGCTCGAAGCGGTGTACAAGATCGTCCTGGGTTTCGAGGTCCGGCGGCCGGGGGACGGTCTGATCTGCACGCGGGGCCGCAGCGAGCAGCTGGCCGTCAAATGGCCTGAAATGGAAATGCAATTCGAAATCCCCGCGGACGTGACCCAGGCGCTGGGTGGGGCATGATCGCCGAACGCCTGCAGCCCGCGTTCGTCACGGGGTACGAGAGGCTGACGGCCTGGGCGGAGCTCCTGGACGCGATCAACGTTTACCCGGTGGCGGATGCCGACACGGGTCGCAACCTCGTGATCAGCCTGGCCCCGCTGCACCGGGTCGGGCCCGATCCCGGGGCCGTCGCCCCCCGGCTGCTCGCTTCCGCGACCGGCAACTCCGGGAACATCGCCGCAGCGTTTTTCGCAGGCTTCATCGGCGGGGATCCCGCCGCGGACATGCACGCGGCCGTCCGGGCCGGCCGGGACCGGGCCGTGGCGGCGGTCGCCGACCCCATGCCCGGCACGATGCTGACCGTGCTCGACGAACTGCTGCGGTACTTCGAGCATTCCTCGTCCCCACCGCCGGACGGGTTCCCCGGCCTCTTGGAAGCCCTCGAACGGGCGGTCCGCTCCACGACCGAGACCCTCCCGGTCCTCAAGGCGGCGGGGGTCGTCGACTCCGGCGCGCTCGGGCTCTTCCTGTTCATGGAGGGGTTCTTCAGCGGGTTTTCCGACCGCCCGCACACCTTCCGGCCGGTCACCGACATGTTCGGCGCGGCCGTGCGATTGCCGCCCGGCTTCACCGCCGGCGGTGAAGCCGACGGGAGCTGCGTCGACACGGTCGTGCGTGTCGGCCCGAACGGCGGTCCGCCCCTGCAGGGCTTGCCCGGGCTCGGGAGCAGCCTCGTGGTGCAGCAGGACCATGACCGGCTCAAGATCCACATCCACACCCGGCAGCCCGCGGCCCTGCGCCGGGCGCTGGAAGGGGCGGGCGAGGTGGAGCGCTGGTCGGAGGGGGGACTGGGCCCCCCGGCGCCTCGGGCTGCGCATTCCCCCCATCCGGTCATCCACATCGTGACCGACGCTGCCGGCTCCATCACCCGCGAGGACGCGGCCGGTCTCGGGGTCACCCTGCTGGCGAGCTACATCGTGGTGGGGAACCGGTCCCTGCCCGAGACCGTGCTGTCGCCCGAAGAGCTCTACCGGTCGATGCGGGCAGGTGTCCGGGTGACCACCGCCCAGGCCAGCGTTTTCGAACGTCACCAGAGCTACCAGAGCGTTCTCGGCCAGCACGACCGGGCGCTGTACCTGTGCGTCGGGTCGGTCTACACCGGCAACTACGCGGCCGTGACCGCCTGGAAGCGCGCGCACGACCCGGACGACCGCCTCACGGTGGTCGACACGGGGCTCGCCTCCGGCCGCCTCGGCATCGCGGTGCGCGCGACGGCGCGGGTCGCGCAGGCGGTCGCAGACGCCGAGGCGGTGATCCGTTTCGCGCGGGAGGCCGCGCGCGCCAGCGAGGAGTACATCTTTCTCGATCGGCTTCAGTACCTGGCCGCGGGCGGGCGCCTGTCCAAGACCAGAGGCTTCATCGGCGACCTGCTCAACGTGAAGCCCATCATCACGCCGACACCCGAAGGGGCGGTGAAGGTGGGCCGGGCGCGCACCCGGCGCGAGCAGGTCGAGTTCGCCCTGGCCCGGCTGGAGCAGGGCATGGGGCGGGCCGCGGGCGGCCTGATCCTGCTCGAGCACTCGGACAACCGGGAGTGGGTCGTCGCGGAGGTCCTGCCGGCGATCCGCGGCCGGCACCCGGCGGCCGAGGTCATCGTGAGCCCCCTGTCCCTGACCTCGGGCGCCCACATGGGCCCCGGGACCTGGGGGGTTGCGTTCCTGCCCGCTCATGCCCTTGCCGCGGAACATGAGGCCGACCGCCATGCCCCCCGTTAAAGCGGCCGTCGTCATTCCCGTATACAACCACGAGCAGATGGTCGCCGATGTCGTGCGACGGGCGCTCGCTCTCAGCCTCCCGGTTCTGGTCGTCGACGACGGGTCCACCGACCGCACCGGCGAGCGCATCCGCAGGATCGACGGCATCCGGGTTCTGACGCACCGGTTCAACCGCGGCAAGGGGGCCGCGCTGCTGACGGGGTTCGCCGCTGCGGCCGAGGTCGCGGACTGGGCGATCACCCTGGACGCCGACGGCCAGCACGACCCGCAGGACGCCCGGGCGCTGCTCGCGGCCATCCCCGGCGCCGGGCGGGCGATCGTGATCGGGCGACGCGAGGGGATGCTCGGGGCCGACGTGCCCTGGACGAGCCGATTCGGGCGCGAGTTCTCCAATTTCTGGGTGCGGGTGTCCGGCGGGCCCGCCGTGAGGGACTCCCAGAGCGGGTTCCGGGCCTACCCGCTGCCCGAGTGCCTGCACCTGGGCGTCGTCGCCCGCCGGTTCCAGTTCGAGGTCGAGGTGCTGGTCAAGGCCCGATGGCGCGGCATGCCGGTCGTGGAAGTGCCGGTCGGGGTGTCCTACACCCCGGGCACCCGCCGCATCTCCCACTTCCACCCGTTCTACGATTTCCTGCGCAACACGGGCCTGTTCAGCCGCCTGATCACCCAGCGCATCCTGGGCATCCGGCGCGCCGGCGGCCGACCGTTCGACCGTGAACCGCCCAACCGCTGAACCGTGAACCGTGAACCGTGAACCCTGAACCGTTGAACCTCGCCCCATGTTCTACCGTTGCCTCATCTTCATCACGCGCATCTTCGGCACATGGGTCTTCGACCTGGTCGCCCAGGGCATCGCCGCCGGCTATTTCTGCTTCGCCCCGCGCCGGGTGAGAGTCGGCGTGCGATTCTACCGCGCGCTCTTCCCGCAGCGTTCCCGGCTCTACGCCCTCTGGTGCACCTGGAAGCAGTTCCGCAACTTCACGTCGGTATACCTGGACCGCTTCCGCCTGCAGGAACACGGGGACATCCGCCACACCTCCGAGGGGTTCGAGCACATCGAGCGGGCCCTGGATGCGGGCACCGGCGGGGTCGTCCTGATGTCCCACCTCGGCAACTGGGAGGTCGCCGCCTACATCATGCAGCAGAAGCGCCCCGGCATCCCGCTGCTGCTCTTCATGGGCAAGCGGCCGAAGGACAGCATCGACCGCATCCAGAAAGGCGAGATCCAGGAGCGCGGGATCCGGGTGGTCGCCGTCGAGAAGAACGAGGCCGCGGCATTCGACCTGCTGGAAGGGCTGCGATTCATTCAAGCCGGGGGCATCGTCTCCATGACCGGTGACCGGGTCTGGAGCGCGGACCAGCGCGCGGTGCGGGTCTCGATGCTGGGGCACGCGGTCGCGCTGCCGGAAACCCCGCACCTGCTGGCCATGCTCTCGGGCGCGCCGCTGCTCATCTTTTTCTCGCGTCGGGTCGGCCGCAAGCAGCTACCACCTGAAGTGCTGCGCTCCCCTGACCATCGACCGGACACCCCGTCGGCTCCGGGAGGAGGCCATCCGCCGCTCGGCCCAGTGCTACGCCGACCTGCTGGAAGCCGAGCTGCGAGCCAACCCCTTTGAGTGGTACCACTTCGAGCCTTTTCTGCAGTCTGTTGATAAACGGCGCCTCGGGCCGTGATCGGGGTCCCGGTTGCCCGTTTGCCGGTTGTCCCGTTGGCCCGTTCTTTTTCCCACGGGTGCACGGGTCCACGGGCAAACGCGCCAACGCTCCCAGTGCCTTGGCTGACGGCCCGACGCTTGTTTCTCAACAGACTGGCGGAAGATCGGGTGATCGGGCGCGGGTCGCAACCGGCGCAGGGAGGATTTGTTTTGAGTTTGGCGGCCGATCATAGTAAAAAACCGTTTTCCGGCCATTTATCGAAACGAGACAAGGACATGGGACGCGATCAGATCAGAACGGCACTGCTCAGGGTTTTCAGGGACAAGTTTCAAATCGTCGACCCCGGCGTCGACGAGAACCTCAGGGACGCCTACGAGTTCGACAGCATCGACGCGGTCGAGCTCCTGCACGAGATCGAGCTGATGCTCGACTCGAAGCTCACCCAGGCCGAGAAAAAGAGCGCCATGGACATCCGGACGATCAACCAGATCATCGACTACATCGAAGCCCTGGCGGCGGCGCGAACCGGCGCGGATCCCGCCGGCGGCGTCGAGCGCCTGTCGGCCGCGGAGCCGTGATGGCCAGGCGCGTCGTCATCACCGGCTGCAGCGCCATCACCCCGATCGGCCGAACCCGGGCGGAGATCCTGCGCCACCTGACGGAAGGGGTCTCCGGCGTCAAGCCGCTGCGCAAGGACGGTTTCCTCTCCGACTACATCCACTCCGGCGTCTACGGGACGGTCGACTACCCCATCGCGTACGATTTCAAGCGCAGCCACAGCAAGACGATGGGCCCGGTCGCCTTCTACGCCTGCCAGGTGGCCAAGGAGGCGCTGGCGGCCTCGGGGCTCGACCCGGAGACGATCACCTCGGGCCGGCTGGGGGTCGCGTTCGGCTCCACGCACGGCAGCCCCTCGGCCCAGCGCAGCATCTACAAGACCTTCTTCACCGAGGCCGAGACCGACCGCCGGCTGACATCGGTCGGGGCCGTGGATTACCTCAAGTCCATGGTGCACACGACGGCGGTCAACATCACCAAGATGTTCGGGATCACCGGGCGCGTCATCTCGTCGTCCACCGCCTGCACCACCAGCAGCCAGTCGATCGGGTTCGGCTACGAAACGGTCAAGTTCGGCCTGCAGGACGCCATGCTCTGCGGCGGGGCCGACGAGTACGACACGACGACCGTGGCGGTGTTCGACAACCTGCTGGCCTGCTCGACCGAGTTCAACGCCACCCCGCACCTGACGCCGCGGCCCTTCGACGTGCGCCGCGACGGGCTGGTGGTCGGCGAGGGAGCCGGGGCCGTCGTGCTGGAGGACTACGAGCACGCCCGCAGGCGGGGCGCCGACATTCTCGGCGAGGTCATCGGGTTCTCCTGCAACAACAACGGCGGCGACCTGATCCTGCCGAACATCGACGGGATCACGCGCACGTTGACGCTGGCGCTGGAAACGGCCGCGGTCGACGCGGCCGAGGTCGATTTCATCAGCGCCCACGCCACGGCCACCAAGATGGGGGACGTGATCGAGGCCCAGGCGATCGGCAGCGTGTACGGCCAGGGCCCGGTGGTCGCGGGCCTGAAGAGCTACGTCGGGCACACCATGGGCGCCTGCGGGGTGATCGAGACGATCATCACCCTGCACCTGATGGCCGAGGGCATCGTCCCGCCGACCCTGAACCTGGACGAGGTGGACGAGCGCTGCGCCATGATCCGGCACAGCACCCGCCTCGCGGAACAGCGCGTCCGCACCGCGGCGGTCCAGAATTTCGCCTTCGGCGGCGTGAACACCTGCCTGATGCTCCGCCGCTTCGACGGGTAGCCCGGGCCGGGCCATGGCACGACGAGCGATCTGCACGACGCAGCCGCCCGCGGTTCCAGGCGGCGCTTTCGACTTCGGCATCACCGTGCTGCTGTGGACGTACTTCCTGGCGGGGTTCGTCTTCCTCCCCCCGTTTTATCATCGCAGCGCGTCTCTTCCCGGCCTGCGGGGAGCGGACCATCCAGCGGTTCAACAGCCGATTCTACCGCGGCTTCTTCGCGCTCGTGCGGGCGCTGATGCCCGGGCACCGCTGGCAGGTCGACCCGGAGGTCAAGGCCATCCGTTCGTCGGTCCTGGTCTGCAACCACGTGTCCTACCTGGACTCGATCCTGATGATCGCGCTGTTCGACCGCCACACCACGCTGGTCAAGAGCCGGCTGTTCGACATCCCGGTGTTCGGCACCATGCTGCGCTGGTCCGGCTACATCCCGGCCGCGGCGGAAGGGCGGCTCGCCGGGCTGATGGTTCGAACGGGTCGAACGCGCGCGGGACTTTCTGGCCGGAGGAGGGAACCTGTTCGTTTTCCCCGAGGGCACCCGCAGTCGCGACGGGCAGGTCGGGCGCTTCAACCCGGGGGCCTTCAAGATCGCGCGCCACTGCCGGGCGCCGATCCGGGTCGTCTCCATCCGCAACACCGATCGGATGTTCCGGCCGGATTCGTTTGCGTTCGACACCCGCGGGCCCAACACGATCCGGGTGCGAGCTGGTCGGCGCGATCGACCCGGGCGCCGTTGCGGACGCCCCGTCTCCCGGGTGACTGGAGGCCGCGCGGTCGATGCTCGTCTCCGCCGCCGGCCGCCGGGACCGGAACCGCCCCGAACCAAGAGACCCCTGCCGGGGGTGAGACCCAGCCATGAAAATCCTTCTGATGTCCATGCCGGATGTGGCCGCCATCATCATGCACGAGGCCGCCTTTCACATGCCGAACATCGGCATCGCCAGCATCGGCGCCAACGTCGACGCCGGGCCACGAGGTGTTCATCGCCGACCTGATCCGCAAGCGCGGCCGGGTGCGGGACTACGTGACCCGAGACGCTGCTGAAGATCCGGCCGGACGTCGTCGGCCTCTCGGCCATGGCCTGGCAGTACAAGACCTGCACTGAAGCTGGCGCGCCTGGTCCGGCGCCTGCTGCCCGCGGCGAAGATCGTCATCGGCGGCTACCACGCGACGTTGATGTACGAGGAGATCGCCGGCCTCGGAAGAGGCCGGGCCTGATCGACTTCATCGTGCGCGGGGAAGGCGAGGAGGCGTTCCGGCGGCTGATCAACGCCCTGGACGGCAAGGACCGGTTCGAGGACATCCCGTCGCTGTCGTTCAAGACGGCGACGGGTTCGTGCACAACCCGCGGGGCGAGCTGCTGGACCTGTCCAAGCTCAAGCTGCCCATCCGCGACCGGCGCCGGCTGACCGACGGCTACCACATCATGATCAGCAAGGTCGAGGTGATCGAGACCAGCCGGGGCTGCACCCGCACCTGCAACTACTGCAGCATGAATCACATGTACGGCCGCACGTTCCGGCCCTTCCCGCTGGAGCGCATCCTGGCCGACATCGACGACATATACACCAACCGCCGGACCCGCTGGATCTTCGTGGCCGACGACAACTTCGTGCTCGACCCGGCGCGCGTGATGGAGATCTGCGACGCCGTCATCGCCCGCAACTACCGCAACCTGAACTTCACCGTGCAGGCCGACATCATCACGATCTCGCGCAACGAGGAGATGGTGCGCAAGATGGCGCAGGCCGGGTTCAAGATGCTGTTCCTGGGGATCGAGAACGTCTCGAAGCGCAACCTGAAGATGGCGGGCAAGGGCGACATCGTCGAGGCCTCGCGCCGGGCCATGGCGTTTTGCCACAAGTACGGCATCATGGTCGTGGCCGGGGTGATGTTCGGTTTCCCGGACGACACGGAAGAGGACATCGTCGAGAACTACCGCTTCCTGAAAGTCGATCGAGGCCGACACGCTCTACTGCCAGATCGTGACGCCCGTACCCCAAGACCGGCATGCGCGAGTACCTGCTGGGCGAGGGGCTGGTGATCAACCCGGACGATTTCACGCGCTACAACGGCATGTGGGCCAACGTCCGCACGCGGCACCTCAGCGCGGACGAGCTGCAATACCTGGTCTGGGTCCACCAGAACCAGGTGATGGGCTGGTGGGAGCCGTCGGAGCGGGTGCGCGCGCGGGGTCCGGTGTGGACGGCCATCTGGCGTTTCGCGTTCCGACCGATCTCAAAGTCCGTCTCGGGCGCCTGCTCCAGAAGCACGGGTGGCGGGGGCGCTACGAGATGCACATCCAGCGCATCGCGCAGGTCAATCGTTTCCCGGACCTGGATGACCTCTGAAAAACGGCGCCGCAGGCCGTGATCCGGCGTTGCGGGGCGTTTTGTAAATGCTCACATGCCGCTGTCATGAGGCTCACCAGGGTTCGAGGGACAGTGCACTGCGTTCAGGGTTCAGAGTATCAGGAAAAGCCTAACAAGGGCGGGCATCTGATGGGTTCTTCTCTTCCTGAACCCTGAACTCTGAACCCTGACCCCTATCTCTCAACACCTCATCCACTGCCCAGCGGCCTTCCGAACACGTCCTTCGCGCGCGCGCGGTCGCGCGGCCGGAAGGTGTTGTCCTCCATCTCCTTGCGCACCACCCGCTGGAACAGCTTGAACATCTTGATCGGCTGACTCTCGGCCGCGTAGAACGTGTCCCAGGCGTACTGGAGCAGCTCCTGCAGCCGCTCGGGGGCCATGTGCCGGGGCCGGAACACCACCTTGTCGGCCGAGTAGTCGTTCCAGTCGAAGGACAGGATGCGGTTCTCGCGCTTCAGGTCCGCCCAGGCCGGGGTGTGCGGGAACGGGGTGAGGACCGTGAACTCGGCCAGGTCGAGCTCGATCTCCATCAGGAAGTCGATCAGCCGCCGGATGTCGTCTTCGGTGTGGTCGTCCATGCCGAGCAGGATCGTGCCTTCGACGGCGATCCCGTAGTCGTGGTAGCGGCGGATGCGGTCGCGGATGTAGTCCGAGGTGTCGAAGACGGCCTGGTACACGTACCAGGCCCCCGCCCGGGCCGCGAGCTCGAGCACCTCGGGCTTGTCCTCGATGGGGTGGCTGACCCACTTCTTCTTCAGCGGGATCATCTCCCGGAAGAGCTCCATCTCCCAGCGGGTGTCCTGGGCCAGCGAGTTGTCGACCAGGAAGAGGCGGTTGTTGTCGATGCCGGCCATCTCCTCGATCGCACGCTCGATCGGCCGCGGCCGGAACTGTCGGCCGCCGAGGTAGGCCACGGCGCAGGGGTAGCAGTTGTAGCGGCAGCCGCGCGAGGCGTGGACGAGGTCCACCATCTGGATGCCGCGGTAGTTGTAGAGTTCGCGCTTCAGGATCGAGCGGCGCGCCGGGCCCACGCTCTCGATCGGGGGCCGGTCGTCGAGAAAGTCGTAGACCGGCTTGAGCGCCCCGTTGCGGAAGTCCGCGAGCACCCCCTCCATCCGCCCCTCGGCCTCGCCCAGGAAGACGGCGTCCGCGTGCGCCATGGTCTCCTCGGCGTGCAGCATGGCGGCGATCCCGCCGAAGATGACCTTCACGCCCCGGCTGCGGAAGGTGTCGGCGATCTGCCAGGCGCGCGTGATCTGCACGGTCAGCATCACCGAGATGCCGACGAAATCCACCGGCTGGTCGAAGTCGAGCGCCTGGACGTTCTCGTCGACGAAGACGACCTCGACGTCCGGCGGCAGGGTGGCGGCGAACACGACCGGCCCGTGGGGCGGCAGGTGGAACTCGGTCTGCCGGTCGAGCTTGGGCCACTTGGGGTAGATCAGCAGAAATTTCATCGGAGATTGCCCTTCATCGCGCTCCGGTGCATCCGCAGCCGGAGCGTTGTCGTTATCACAGGGTGTTGAAAAACAAGTGTCGGGCCGTCAGCCAAGGCGCTGAGAGCGTTGGCTCGTTTGCCCGTGGACCCGTGCACCCGTGGGAAAAAGAACGGGCCAACGGGACAACCGGCAAACGGGCAAACGGAACTCGGATCACGGCCCGAGACGCCGTTTTTCAACAGCCTGTCAGTTTGCGGGGACGGCCTCGATCAGCGTCATCGTCAGCCGGTAGTCCTGGCCGCCGGCGGCCGTCAGCTCGACGGCTCTCGGGGAAGCCGTGCTGGTCCCCCGTGCCGTGTCGCGCCCGCACCGTGCGGGTGAGCGTTTCGGACGGCGTCGTAGCGCCGGATGCGCCAGTCGTCGCCCGGCAGGAGCTCGAGGTCGACCGTGCCGCCGTCCGGCAGCCGATAGCGCCGGACCGGGCCCCCGCCGTCCAGCGTGCCGCGCGCGACCACCGGGCCCTCGGGCGCGAAGAAGACGAGCCGGATGTCCTCCATGAGGCCGTCCGCGAAGTGCGGCGAGTCGAACGGCGGCAGCGCCCGGTGCACGGTCAGCCGGCCGTCGGACTCGCCGTCGAAGACGACGAAGCCTTCGAGCGTCATGAGCACGCTGCGGCAGCTCCGCCCGGGCGAGGACATGACCGTGAGCCCCATCATGACGAGACGCCTCCCGCCCGGCAGCTCGGCCCGGATCGCGTGCAGGAGCTGCCAGCGGCCGTCGGGGAACACGCCTCCGGGCGCGAAGGCCTCCTCCGCCCCGGCGCGGAGCGTATCGCCGCCGGGCGTGACCGGCGGCAGTCCGGCGCAGGATGCGAGCAGGAGCAGGCACAGCGCCGCCGGCAGCCGTCGAGCGTTCACGCGGCCTTCCGGAAGACGGCGTCGTCGATCGCCGGGTTGAGGACGACGTCGTTGAACACCAGCCGCGTGAACGAGCCTTCGCCCTCGTGGATGACCACGGCCGAGATCACGCCCGGGCGGTCGGAGAAGACGAGCTCGATGCGCTCGATCATCCGGGCGACGGCCTTGTCCTTCGGGGCGAGCGTGATCGTGGGCCCGGGCCCCAGGCTCGCCGCGAACATGGGGTTCTCGTCGAAGCGGCCCTCGAGCCACCCGCTGATGTGTTCGAGCACCACCTGCATCGCCTGCAGGTTGGGGCCGGCCTCGCGCACGAAGCCCGTGTCCGTCCCGACCCAGCGCTCGGTGCCGTCGGGGGTCATCAGCAGCACGTTGCGCAGCGGCGCGCGGTACTCCCAGCGCAGGAAGCCGGGCGCCTTGAAGTAGAACACGCCCGAGGAGACCAGCGGCCGCGCGAGAAGCTTCAGGTGCTTCTCCTGGACGAACCCGGCGCTCACGGCCTTGATCGGCGCGGCCGCGGATTTGATCTCGTCCCAGGTCGCGCCCCAGCCGACCGAGAGAAAGGCGGCAGCGACCACGGCGGCAGTTCGTGCCCACCGTCCGATCCCGAAGCGGGTGATCCCCGGGGGCACGGGCCGCTCGAACCCTTGAACCCCTGAACCCTTGAACCCTTTTCCCATCAGCACATCCCGCCGTTCACCGTGATGACCTGCCCCGTGATGTAAGAGGCATCCTCCGAGCAGAGGAAGCGGACGACGGTGGCGACCTCTTCCGCCCGGCCGACCCGCGCCATGGGGATGAGAGACTTGATGTTCGGCAGCGGGAGGTCCTTGGTCATGTCCGTCGCGATGAGACCCGGGGCGACGACGTTGACGCGAATGCCCAGGCGCGCGACCTCGCTGGCGACCCCCCGGCTGGCGCCGATCAGACCGGCCTTGGCGGCGGCGTAGTTGGCCTGCCCGCGGTTGGGCATGAAGGCGGAGACCGAGGCGATCGAGACCACGGAGCCTTTCTTTTCGACCACCATCTTCTCGAGCACCGGACGGGTCATGTTGTAGAACCCGTTCAGGCTCGTGTCGATCACCGTGTGCCAGCTCTTGCGGGCCATGAGCACGAACAGCTCGTCGGCCGTCACGCCGGCGTTGTTCACCAGCACGTCGACCGTCCCGTGGCGTTCGATGACGCGCTCGACCGCGGCCTGGGCGGCATCCGGGTCCGCGACGTCGAACTGCATGACCTCCCCGCCGGGCCCCTCGGCCTCGACCCGGCGCAGGGTTTCGGCGGCGCCGGCCGCGTCCGACCGGTAGTTGATGATCGTGAAGCACCCGGAGCGGGCCAGTTCGACCGACACGGCGCGCCCGATGCCCCGGCTCGCGCCGGTGACGATGGCTATCTTCCTGGCAGGCGAATTCATAGATCCGTTTCCTTCGACGGGGTCATGTGCGGGGTGGGGCCGCGGCGCGGCGACCCGTCAGGGCCGGGGATCGGCTCGCAGCAGCTGGAGCGTGATTTCGGCCACCGGCCGGTTGTCGACTTCCACCCGGCCGCAGACATCGCGGAACCCCTCGAATTCCATGGTGTTCTCGGTGCGCGTGACGACCGCGGTGCCGACCGGCAGCCGGTCGACCGCCATCTGCGCCCGGCGGATGCCGACGATCCAGCCGCGTTTGTCCGCGGCGAGGCCCTCGACCTTCCCGCGGATGAACCCGTTGTGAATCCCGGAGGTTTGCGCCACCAGCTCGATCAGGACGATCGCGCTCGCGTCGCGGCCGTCGCAGAGGGGCCAGTCGGCCCGCACGGTGGCGCGGGTCACGGCGCAGCTGTCGTCCAGGGTCAGGATCTCGTCGACCAGCAGCATGGGCCGGCGGTGGGGCAGGAGGTTTTCGGGGGTCAGGTCGGTCGTGGTCATGGCTCTGCGTGGCGCGGCGGCGGATTGCAAAAAATAATCGAAATATTAGTTTTCCCTTTAAAATAAGGGCGAAAATGCGATATAAATATATCTTTATCGAGTCCCTCGACACTGTCCTCAGGCTGCCGTGACGGGCAGCTGCAGAAGGCCGAACAGTACAGGAGTTTCAGGCGGGTGTAAAGAACGCCCGGGGGGACGACGACTACAGGTGGCCCGCTGCGGCATGCCGGCGGCGGACGATATCGGTGTAACCTCTCTATGCTTTGCACAGCGGGAAGTTGAATGGAACAGCTGATCGAAGAACTGAAAAAGAAGATTATCGGCATCCTGGACCTCGCCAATCTCCCCTCGACCCAGTTGGAGGTCGACGGCCCCCTGGTCGGCGGCAGCCTCGGGCTGGACTCGATCGACGTGCTCGAGATGGTCATCATGGTCGAGAAGGACTACGGCCTGCGCGTCGACAACCGCGAACTCGGCGAGAAGGTCTTTGCGAGCCTGAGGGCCCTGGCGGCCTACATATTCGAGAATTCTCCCAAACTGAAGCGATGACCAGCCAGCGGGTGTTCATAGCCGGGGCGGGCATCGTCAGCCCGATCGGCTGCGGGATCGCGGCGACCGCGGCCGCCCTGGCCGGGGGCATCGGCGCCCTGCGGCCGCTGACCCTCTTTGCCACCCCGAACCCGCCCCTCCCGGTGGGCCAGGTGGGATGCGGCCTGGACGACCCGGACCTGCCGCGAACGCACCAGCTCGCGCGTATTGCCGCGGACCAGGCCATGGCCGGATGTGCCGCGGCGCCGGACGTGATCGTCGTCGGCACGACCACCGCCGGCATGCACACCACCGAGCGGCTGCTGAACGCCGGCACGCTCGACCCGCAGGCCTATCGCCGCCACGCGGCCGGCTCCGTGGCCGAGGACCTGGCGGCGCGCTACGGCTGCAGCGGGCCGGTCCTGACGGTTTCGACCGCCTGCTCCTCGGGTGCGGTGGCGATCAAGATCGCGCTCGAGATGCTGAGGACCGGCGCGGCCCGACGCGCCCTCGTGGGCGGCGCCGACAGTCTTTGCCGCCTGACGTATTACGGCTTCAACTGCCTGCAGCTCATCGATCCGCAGGGCGCCCGCCCGCTGGACCGGGAGCGGCGGGGCATGTCGGTCGCCGAGGGGGCGGGCATGCTCCTGCTGACGGCCGACGGCGAGCCGGACCGGGCGCTGGCGGAGGTGCTGGGCGCGGGGCTCTCCTGCGACGCCTACCACCCGGCGGCCCCCCACCCGGAGGGCGACGGGGCGTACGCCGCCATGGCGGCGGCGCTCGCGGACTCCGGGGTCTCCGCCGCGGCGATCGACTACATCAACCTGCACGGCACCGGCACCCCGGACAACGACCGGGCCGAGGCCCGCGCGGTCGCGCGCCTGTTCGACGCCCGGACCCCGGTGTCGTCGATCAAGGGGGCGACCGGTCACTCGCTGGCCGCGGCCGGTGCGATCGAGGCCGTGGTCGCCGCCATCTGCATCCGGGAAGGGCTCGTGCCGGCCAACACCGGCCTGCGGCTGCCGGACCCGGAGATCTCCCTGGCCCCGGTGACGGAACCCCGCCGGACGCGGGTCAACACCGTGCTCTCCAACTCGTTCGGCTTCGGGGGCAACAACGCGGCCGTGGTGATCGGGTCCCCCGTCGAGCGCGAGCTGCCGGCGTCGGCGCCGGTCGCGCCCCTGCGGGTGCTGGCCGGTGCCTGCGTCACCGGGGCGGGCCACACGGAGGAGACCCTGGCGCGGCTGCGCGCCGGCGAACCCTGCAAGGGGGTGATCCCCCTCGAGGAGCTCTCCCGCCACCAGCCGGCACGCCTGGTCCGGCGGCTGAAGTTCATGCCGCGCCTGGCCATGGCGCTGGCCGACGAGGCGCAACGGCGCTCGGGGGCGTCGCACCCGCCGGCGGCGGTCTTCTTCGGGACCGGGTGGGGGGCGCTGTCGGAGACCCACGGGTTTCTGAACAGCCTGTTCGAGACCGGCGACCGTTTCCCCAGCCCGACGGATTTCGTGGGCTCGGTCCACAACGCGCCCGCCGGCCAGGTCGCCATCCAGTGCGGCGCGACCGGGGCGAACGTCACCCTGACCGGCGAGGACGACGCCTTCGAGCAGGCGCTGCTGACGGCGGCCTACCTCGGGCGCGGGGCGGGCGGCCGCCTGCTGGTCCTGGGAGCGGACGAACACCACCCGGTGCTGTCGGGGCTGTTCGACCGATCGGCCGCCCTCGATTCGACCCCTGCGGCCGGCGGTGCCGCCCTGCTGCTGAGCGCGACCGCGGCCGATCCCGGCGTCGCCGTCTTCCCGGCCTTCACCGCGCCGGCCGCCGGCCGCACGGACGCGATCGCCGAGCTCGTCGGCCGCCTGGGCGGCGCCGAGCGGATCCACGCCCGTTTCGGCGTCATTCTGGCCGGCATACCGGCCGCCCATCGCCGTGCCGGCGAAGCGCAGCTGGAGGCCTTCCGATCCGCCTGCGGGCTGACGCTGCCGGTCGTCGACTACCGCCGGTGGGTCGGCGAGTTCGCGTCGGCCTCGGCCGTGGCCACCTTTCTGGCGGTGGACTTTGCCGCCGCAGGCGCCGTCCCCGCGGCGCTTTGCGGCGGCCGGCCGGAGAGCTTCCCCGGCAAGGGGTGCCTCGTGATCGGCTTCGGCAAGACGCTCACCGCGATAGAGGTGCGGCCGTGATGACCGGAGGATGCGGGACGATGGCGGACGCGGCCGGCGGCGAACGGTGGCATGCGATCGGCCCGCTCGAGACGCTCGCCCCGGGCGAGTGGCGCGCGGCGGTGCAGGTGCCCGCCGAGTCCGACTGGTTCGCGGGCCATTTCCCCGGCGACCCGATCCTGCCGGGGATCGCGCAGCTCGGGATGGTCCGTGAGATCGCCGGCCGGGCCCTGGGCGACCGCGTGAGGCTTTCCGGCTTCAGCCGGATCAAGTTCAAGAAGATCATCCGTCCGGGCGACGGGCTGACGATCACGCTGACGTGCCGGACGGACCTGCCCGGGATGGTGGCCTTCCGCATCGAAAGCGGGGCCGACATCGCGTGCAGCGGCACGCTGACATTAACTTCCTGACGGAGAAAATGGATCCTGTCCCTCCGGACGGGGCATACCTTCAGAGCAAGGAGCAGGGCTTGATGACCAATAGCAGCATCGACACGATCATCCTGCGGGTGGCGCAGATCGTCATCCAGGAGCTCAAGCTGACGGATGTGACGCCCGAGACCTTCGACCCCGGGATCGACCTGGTGGACGAGGTGGGCATCGACAGCATGGACCTCGCCACCGTGGCGCTGGTGATCCGCGACGAGTACGCCATCCGCATCGACGAGGACGACTATCCCAAGCTGACCACGATCCGCCTGATCGCGGAGTACATCGAGCGCAAGCTGAAGGAGAAGGCCGCCGACCAGGCGGCCTGAGCCCGGAGCGAGCATGGCGAGCACGACCCCAGAACCCGGCGCGGCGGCCGGGCGGGCGCCCGAGGCCGGGATGAAGTTTTCCGACATCCTGGCCGACCCGCGGATCGCGGAGCGCTGGCAGAAGGTCCGGAAGTGGTTCTTCCTGCGCGAGTCCACTTACGACATGACCCACCGGTGCAACATCCGCTGCAACGGGTGCTACTACTACGAGGGCGACAAGCAGTTCGCCCGGGAGAACCGGGACCCGGCGGCCTGGCGCGAGCTGATGCGCGCGGAGAAAAAACGCGGCATCACCTTCGTCGTCCTGGCGGGCGCGGAGCCGTCGCTCGTGCCGGAGCTCTGCGAGGTCTGCTACCAGGAGATCCCGCTCGGGGCGATCGCCACCAACGGGCTGGCGGTCATTCCCCGGTCGGTCGGCTACCGGATCCACGTGTCCGTGTGGGGGACCGACGAGACCAGCCTGGGCGTGCGCAAGGCGAAGCACATGCTCGTGCGGCAGATCGAGAACTACGGCGGCGACCCCCGCGCCGTTTTCGTCTACACGTTCACGCGCGAGAACATCGGCGAGGCGCACGCGGTGGCCGCGACCCTCCGGGCGGCGGACTGCCGCCTGACCTTCAACATGTTCTCGGCCCCGGTGGGCTACCGGGACGGATTGCGCCACACGCCGGAATCGCTCCGGGAGTGCCGGCGGACGATGCTCGCCCTGCTCGAGCGCCACCCCGGTCACGTGCTCTTTTCGCCCTACAGCGCGGTCGCCCACACCCACCCGCTCGGGCTGCACGCGCTGTTCGGCTGCTCGTACCCGCGCATGAACGCGGCTGCCGACGTCGGCCTCGGCCGGACGTTCCGACAGTACCGCACCGACCTGACCTGGGACCGCGGCGCATCCTGCTGCGTTCCGGACACCGACTGCGCGGACTGCCGCCACTACGCCGCCGGCAGCGCCGTGGTCACCGCGCGCATGTTCCGCCACGCCACCGACCCGGCCGCATTCTCCGCTTGGCTGGACTACGTGGACACCTACCTGGCGGTGTGGGTCACGGGCTACGAGAAGGGGGCCAACCTGTCGGCCGCACCGGTCGCCCCGCCCGGGTTCGGGCTGGAGTGATCTGCACGGTGGGGGCGCGGCGGCTGGGCGTCCCCGGGAGGAGTTGAATGAAGACGGTCAGTTCGCTGCTGGATGCCGAGTGGTACGAACGCTACAAGCGCATTTCCAAGCTCTACATCCGCAGCTCGATTTACGATGTCACCAACCGCTGCAACCTGCGCTGCAAGGGCTGCTTCTTCTTCTCGTCGGACGAGGACAAGGCGGCCCCGGAGGAGATGGACATCCGCAAGTGGGAGGCGTTCATCGACCGGGAGAAGGCGCGCGGCGTGAACCTGGCCATCCTGATCGGCGGCGAGCCGACGCTGTGCCTGGACCGGGTCGAGGCCTTCTACACGCGACTGCCCACCTTCTGCGCGTCCAACGGCCTGATCAAGGTCCCCCGCGACCGGTTCCCGGACCTGATGATCGGGATCTCGCTCTGGGGCGACGAGCAGGACGAGAAGGTGCTGCGCGGCAAGGACACCTTCAGCGTCTCCAGCCGCAACTACCAGGGCGATCCGCACGTCTACTACCTCTACACCATCACCCCGCGGCAGATCGGGCAGACCGAAACGATCATCCGCAGGATCCGGGACGTGGGCCTGAAGGTCCACATGCAGCTGCTCTCGAACGACGAGGGGGTGAACGGGTTTTCCTGGACTCCGGAGCAGCTCGCCGCGATCCGCGCCGAGATGGACGCGATGCTCGACGCCTACCCGGACACCGTCATCTCGTCCAAGTACTACCACGAGATCATCACCACCGGGACCATGCTGGGGCGGCGCTTCGGCTGGGACGAGTGCCCCTCGGTCACCCGGCCGCTGGACCGGCGCACGCCCCCGCCCAAGCGGCTGATCGATTTCATCCGCTGGGCGTCCGACCTGCAGACCATGCACCGCTGCTGCACCTCCGAGACGCGCGACTGCGGCACGTGCAAGGACGGCGCGGCGCACATGAGCTGGGTGATGGTCAACAAGCAGGCGCACATCCGCACGACCCGGGACCTGCAGAACTGGATCGAGGTCTACGAGATGTTCGCAAAGCTTTACCAGTTCATTCCCTGGTAAGGGGAATGAACTGGGGTTTTAGGTTTTAAGTGTTAAGTTTTAAGCAACAAGAAAGAGGCGTTAACCGCTCCAGCCCGAATGAGAGCGCTCTTCTTTCTTACACTTAACACCTAAACACTTAAAACCTAACACTCGCCCCTGATGTCTTTAAAACCCGTCATCCTGGCCTACGACCTGGTCTCCCCGCTCGGAACCGAGCTGGGCGCGCAGTGGGAGCGCGCCGCGCGGGGCGAAAGCGGGGTCGGCCGCCTCACCCGCTTCCCCCTGACCGACGACTTCCCGGTGCGCATCGCCGGCGAGGTGGCCGAGATCGACGCGGCTCCGTACCCGTTCCTGAGCCCGCGCAGCCTGGCGCTCTGGCCCTCGCCCCTCTTCAAGTACGCGCTGCTGGTCGCCCACCGGGCGCTCGCGGCGAGCGGGGTGGTGATCGGCCCGGAGCTCGCCCCCCGGGTGGCCGTCACCTTCAGCTCGGCCATCGGCGGGCTCGACGCCGTGCTCGCGGCCGACCGCCGCATGATCGCCGAGGGCAAGCTCCCGCCGCCCTACGCCAACCCCAACTCCTGCATCAACATGGTGGGCGGCAAGATCGCCATGCTGACCGGTGCGACCGGGCCGATCACGGCCACGATCACGGCCTGCGCCACGGGCGTGACCTCCATGATCGTCGGCGGCATGCTGCTCGAGGCGGGCCGGGCCGATGTCGCCATCTGCGGGGCGGCCGATTTCGCGCTGGTCGAGCCGATCGTGGCCGGCTTCGCCACGATGAACGGCGCCTACCAGGCCCGGCCGGGGCAGGCGGACGACCCGCCGGCCCGGGCCAGCCGCCCCTTTTCGATCGACCGCCGGGGGTTTGTCGTCTCGGAGGGGGCGGGCTGCGTCGTCCTGGCCACCCCGGCCTTCGCGCGGGCCCACGGCCTCGCGCCGGCCTTCGAGATCGCCGGGTGGAGCATGACCTCGGACGCCCACCATTTCGTGGCGCCGCACCTGAAGACGGTGGCCGCGTGCATGGCCGGCTGCATTGACAACGCGGGGATACGCCCGCATGATGTCGCTGCGGTCAACGCCCACGCGGCATCCACCAAGGTCGGCGACGCCGTGGAGCACCAGGCGCTGACCCGCGTCTTCGGGGAGCGGATCCCCCCGGTCTCGGCCAACAAGTCGCTGATCGGGCACCCGATGGGGGCCGCGAGCGCCATCGAGTCGATCCTGGCCATGGAGGGGATGCGGCGGGAGACCCTGTTGCCGACGATCAACTACGCGCCGGACCCCGAACTGCCGCTCGACTGCGTCGCCGAAGGCGCCCGCCCGTTGGCCCAGGAGTTCGTGTTGAAGAATTCGTTCGGTTTCGGCGGCTGCAACGCCTGCATGATCCTGCACCGGATCGCCTGATTGAGCTGACGCATGAAAGCACCTCGCAACAGACGGGTTTTCGTCGTGGGGTACTCGGCCGCGACCCCGTTGGGCAAGACCTTCGAGACGACCTGGTCGCGCGCGGTCAACGGGGAGGCGGGCTTCCGCCGGCTGACCCGCTTCCGGATGGAGTCGGCCTCGAGCATCGTGGGGGAGATCCCGGACTGGGACCCGACGGCGCTCGACTTCGTGCCCCCGCGCGAGGCCTACAACTGGAACGCCGCCTTCGTCTTCCTGACGATGGCCGTCTGCCGCGACGCGCTGCGCCGCGCGCGGCTCGAGATCACCGCCGAAACCGGCCCGCGCACGGCCTGCCTGATCGGCTCGGCCCTGAACGGCACGGACGCGTTCCGCACGGCCATGGACAGCTACCTGAACCGCGGGCCGCTCAAGGTCAGCCCCTACCTGCTGCCCAACCTCTGCGCGAACCTCCCGGCGGGCAAGGCCGGGATCCTGATGGGCTTCACCGGCCCGATCTTCTCCCCGCAGGGGGCCTGCGCCTCCGGCAACCACGCGATCGGCATCGGGGCGCGCATGATCCGGGACGGGGACTGCGACTTCGCGCTCGTGGGGGGGGTGGACACCTGCCTGGTCCCCGAGATCGTGCAGGGCTTCGCCAACATGCTGGCCACCGCCTACATCACCCCGCAGGACCGCGCGTTCAGCGACCCCACCCAGGCGTCGCGCCCGTTCAGCATCGACCGCAAGGGCATGATCCTGTCCGAGGGCGCGGGGGTGCTGGTCCTCGCGGCCGAAGAGGCGCTCGCGACGTACGGCCTGGAGCCGAAGGCCGAAGTCATGGGCATCGGCTGGACCTCGGATGCGCACCACTTCACGGCGCCCAACCCGCAGACGATCGTGCGCGCCATCCGCGAGGCGATCGACGACGCGGGGCTCGCGCCGGGCGACATCGGCCACGTCAACGCCCACGGCACCTCGACCCCGAAGGGCGACAAGGTCGAGGTCGAATGCCTGCGGGAGGTGTTCGGGCCGAAGCTGCCCGGCATTCCCGTTTGCTCGAACAAGTCCCAGATCGGGCACACCCTGGGGGCCGCGGCGGCCATCGAGGCGGCGCTCGGGATCGAGGCCATGCGCCAGGGGCTGATCCTGCCGACCGTGAACCACATCCCCGACCCCGAGCTGGCCGACGTGGACGTGGTGCCGAACGTCGCCCGCCGCTGCCGCTACGAGTTCTTCCTGTCCAACGCCTTCGGGTTCGGGGGCACCAACTGCTGCGTCGTGTTCAGGGGGGTGTGAGGTGAAACCGCGACCGTTCGTGCCCGTGGCGCTCGGGGGAGACCGGCCCTATTTCCGGGATGCGACGGGGGGGCTCGTCTGGCACTGCTGCCGCCTGCGCAGCCTCTACGCGGACACCGACCGCTCGCAGGTCGTCTACCACTCCAACTTCCTGCGCTACTTCGAGTTCGGCCGGGCGTCGCTGATGCGCGACACCGGCTACTCGTACAAGGAGATCGAGGCCGGCGGCACCATCTACCCGATCATCCAGGTCGGCGTCAGCTACTTCAGCCCGGTGCACTACGACGACGGCATGTGCATCTACACCCGGCCGGCCGTGCTCGAGCGGGTCAAGCTGCGCTTCGACTACGTCATCACCCACGACGAGACCCACGCGATCGCCTGCACCGGGTTCACGCGCCACTGCGCCGTGAATGCCAGGAGCACGCCCGTGGAAGTGGACGAAAAAACGGCCCGGATATGGAAGATCTTCCCGGCGTGACCGCAACCGCGCAGCTGCCGCTTCACGTCCCTCTCGCCGCCTACCTGCACGATCACCGCTTCGAGGGCCGGGCCGTGCTGCCCGGCGTGGAGGCGCTGGACATTCTGGCCCGGGCCGCGCGGCGGTTCGACCCCGCCGTGGACGTGACCCGCATGCGCGCGGTCGCCTTCGACAAGTTCCTGGCCATAGACCCCGGGGCGTCGCACCTGACGGCGTCCGCCGAATTGACCCGCCACGCCGACGGCAGCCTCACGGCGGTGCTGGCGACCCGGACCGCCTCCAAAAGCGGGGCCATGACCCGGGTCAAGACGCACGCCGGGGCGACCTTCGGCGGCCCGATCGAAGCCGTCCCGGAGCTGCCGCTGGACCTGGCGGCAGCGCCGGAGGGGGCCTGCCTGTCGCTTGCGAGGGAGCAGATCTACCCGGAACTGGTCGCGTTCGGGCCCTGGTACCGGAACCTCTCCGTCGTGCACGTGGCGCGGGCCGGGGCGGTCGCCGAGATCACGGCCCCGGACGTTCCGGACGCCGGCCCGGAGAGGAGTCTGCTGGGCTCGCCGTTCGCGTTCGATGCGGCCATGCACGCCGCCTGCATCTGGGGCCAGCGCTTTGCGGGGGTCGTCCCGTTCCCGGTCGGGTTCGACGGGCGCCGGGTCCACGTCCCCACCCGGCCGGGGGAGAGCTATTGGGCCCACGTGCTGCCGGTCAAAGACGCGGGCGGTGTCCTGACCCTCGACCTGCGGCTCTACGACCGCGAAGGGCGCCTGCGCGAGGCCTGTGCCGGGCTGCGCATGCGCGACGTCAGCGGCGGCCGGCTGCGGCCCCCGGACTGGGTCCGCGGCGACGGGGAGGAAGCGGCCGCCGGCCGCCTGGCCGGCCGGTGCCGGGCGATGGTCGTGATCGAGCTGTCTGCGCTGGCCCCCTTCGCCGAGCGGGCGCTGTCGGAACCGGAGCACGCCCGGCTGGCGGGCATGCGCGGCCGGAGGCGCACGAGCTACATCGCGGCGCGCCTGGCGTGCAAGCGGCTCGCCCGACGGCTTTCAGGCGACGACGTCCGGACGCCTGCCGAGGCTATCACCACCATCCGCTCCGACCGGCCGCTGCTGCCCGCCTGCCCCCGGACGGACGGCCGGGCGGCCCAGCCCTGCTCGGTCGCGCACGACCGGCGCTTCGCGGTGGCCGTGGCCGCCGACGGGCCGGTGGGGGTCGACGTGGAAACGCTGTCCGAGCGGGTGCTGAAGAGCCGGTCGCTCTACATGAGCGCGGCGGAAGAGGCCCTGGTGCGCGCGTCGCCGCTCGGGGAGGTCGCGGCCGCGCTGCGGGTGTGGTCCGTCAAGGAGGCGGTCACCAAGGCGCTCGACATCACGCTCGCGGCGGCCTGGCAGCGGGTCCAGGTGATCGCGCTCGAGCCGTTCGAGAGCCGCCTTCGTATAGACGACCGGGAGGAGCTGCGGGCGGTGCACGACCGGGTGGGCGAGCACCTGTTCACGGTGGTGGGGGGACAATTTTGTGATCCGTCGGATCGGACCGATCGGACCGATTAGATCCGTCCGATCCGACGGATCGGTCTGATCCGACGAGCCCTGACTGGTCCCTTCCCAGCTTCTCCACCAGCATCCGCGTCGCCCAGCGCATGAAGATGGCCGAGTACTTGGCCCCGGACAGGACCATCCCCGCCATGAACACCAGGTGCGAGAGGCCGTACATCACCGGCCCGCCGACGAGTGCCAGCAGGGGTTCCCCGAAATAGACGGAGAGCGCGGTCAGCGCGCTGATGGCCGGCCAACCGATGACGTAGCTGAAGCCGATCAGGAACACCCCCAGCAGGACCCGGAAGGAGGGTTTACCCTTGAACGCGCTCAGGTCGGCCTTCTCCTCGACCGCCCTGCGGGCGTAGGGGGTGTCGGCGATCCGGTCGACGACGCGTGCAATGAATGGAATGCGGCGCATGGCGGACATCGGTTCCCCATCCGAGCAGACCCGTTTTCTGAAGCGATAATATGCTATACTGCACCTTCGAGTTCGAGAAAACCAGTTTGAGCCGCCCGGACCGAATCGGCCGGCTGAAGGAATAAGACGTCCCCATGGCAAACATCCCCGGAGCCGCATCGCCCCGCGATCTCTGGGCCTTCTTCGACCGGGTCTACTGCATTTCGCTCGACGAGCGCCCGGACCGTCGGCAGGAGGCCGAACGCCAGTTCCGCCGCGTCGGCCTTGCGGGGCGGGTCGAGTTCGTCGTCGTACAGAAAGACCCGGTCGACACCGAGCGCGGGATCCACGCGTCCCACATGGAGTGCTTTCGCCGGGGTGCGGCCGCGCAGGCGCGGACGACGCTGATTTTCGAGGACGACATCGTGTTCGACCGGTTCGACCCGCGGGTGCTCGCGGAGTGCACCCGGTTCATGGCCGCGGCCGCCTGGAACATGTTTTTCTTCGGGTGCCTGACCGCCGGCAGCCGCAGGACCGCATCCCCCTCCGTGCTGGCGGTGCGCTACCGCAGCCTGACCCACGCCTACGCCGTCCGGAGCGATTTCGCCGAGACCCTGCTGGCGTTGCCGTGGCGCGGGCAGCCCTACGACATGCTGCTGAGAGACCGTTGCGAGGGGTTCTACGCCGCCTACCCGGCCTGCGCGTTCCAGAGCAACGCCCGCACCGACAACCTGCGCCTGCGGCACGTGGACCGGTTCCGTCGGCTCTGCGGCGGGCTGGCGCGCATCCAGAAGATGAACGAGTTCTACCACCGCCACCGCTGGGCCGTGGTCGGAGCGCACGTCCTGCTGCTTGCCTGCCTGCTGGCGCTGGCCGCCCGCAACTGACGAAAGCCGATAGACCGCATGCGTTCATTGCCCCTGAACTGGCGTTTCCTGACCTTGACCCTGGCGGTCACGCTCGGGCTCTTCGGCTGGGGCCTGTCGCGGCTCGAGATCGACACCGACATCCTCGGCGCCCTCCCGAAAACCAACCCGGTCGTGGCCGACGGCACCTACCTGCTCCTGCATCACCCCATGCAGAACCTGGTGGTCGTCGACGTCGCCGTTGAACCCGTCCGATCTCGACACCCTGGTCGCCTGCGGCCGGATGGTCGAGTCCCGGCTGCGGGAGAGCGGGCTTTTCAAGAGCGTCGGCATGGAGGACGCCCAGGCGCTCATGCCGGAGCTGATCGACCACTTCGCCGCGGACGCCTGCCGGTTCTCTTTTCGGCCGAACAGCTGCAGGCGGACGTGGCGCCCCTGCTGGAGCCGAGCGCCATACGGGGTCGGGTGGCCGAGATCCACGCCGGGCTGCTGGGCCTGGAAGGCATCGGGCAACAGGCGCTGATCGCGCGGGACCCGTTGAGCCTGGGCGGGCTGGTGTTGAAGCGGCTGGCGCCCCTGGTGCCGGCCGGCGACGCGCGCATCGCCCGCGGGCACCTGATATCGGCCGACAACCGCCACCTGCTGGTCGTCGCCAGCCCGGCGGAGTCGAGCACGGCGACCGAATTCGCCGGCCGGATCATGGAGCGGATCGACGCGATCGCGGCCGAGCTGAACCGGCTGCACGGGCCTGCCGGCCGGTCGGCGACCCTGACCGCGGCCGGGGCCTTTCGCGCCGCGCTCGACAACCAGCGGATCATCAAGCGGGACATCGGCCTCGCGGTGACCGTGTCGACGGTCGGGATCGCGGCGCTGCTCTTCTTCGCGTTCTGCCGACCCGCGGTCGGCCTGTTCGCGCTCCTGCCCGCCCTGGGCGGGACCATGCTCGCCTACTTCATCTTCTCGCTGTTTCACCGATCCATCTCGATCCTGGTGCTCGGCTTCGGGGGGGCGATCATCTCCTTCAGCGTCGACCAGGGGATCGCCTATCTGCTGTTCCTCGACCGGCCCCAGGCCACCAGCGGGAAGGCTGCCTCGCACGAGGTGCGGAGCATGTGCCTGCTGGCGGTGCTGACGACGGTCGCGGCGTTCGGCACCCTGTGCTTCAGCGGGTTCCCGGTGTTCGTGCAGCTCGGGCAGTTCACGATGCTCGGGCTGGGGCTGTGCTTTCTGATCGTGCACCTGGTCTTCCCCCGGATCTTCCCGGTCCCTGCCGCCCGGGGGCGGCCGGTCGCTGCACCTCCAGAAGGTCGTGGATGCGCTCGGCGGCACGGGTCGGGCCGGTTTCTGGGGCGCGGCGCTGTTCGCCGGGGTCATGATGCTTTTCGCGAAGCCGGTCTTCAACGTCAGCCTGCAGGCCATGAACACGGTCGGCGCCGAGACGATGGCGGCGGAAAAGCTGCTCACCGACGTGTGGGGCGGGATGTTCGACAAGGTCTACGTGCTGACCGAGGGCCGGTCGATCGAGGAGCTTCAGGACCAGGGCGACGCGCCTCGTGGCCAGGATCGAGGCGGACCTGCAGGCGGGAGTGCTCTCCTCGGGCTTCGCGCCGTCCATGATCGCCCCGGGCGCGGAGCTGCGGCGCAGGAACTTCGCTGCCTGGCGGGCGTTCTGGAGCCCCGGCCGGGTCGACGCCCTGAAGCGGGCGCTGGGCAGGCGCGGCGGCGGCGCAGGGGTTCGCGGCCGACGCGTTCGACCCCTTCTACGCGCTGCTCGGCGCGGCATCCCCGCCGGCGGCCGACGCCCGCATCCTCGAGCGCTTCCCGGGCTTCCTGGGGATCGCGCGCAGCCCGGACGGCGCCGCGTGGGTCCAGGTGTCCACCCTCGTCGCCGGGCCGGCCTACGACTCCCGGCGGTTCTATGACGACTACGCGGCATCGGCCAAGCTCTTCGACCCGCTGCTCTTCGCGCAGGTCATCGGGGAGCTGCTGTTCGACACCGCGGTCGCCTTTTTCCTGATCAGCCTCGCCTGCGCCGCTCGTTCTCGTGGCCGTCTTCCTCCTGGACGGGGCGCTCACGCTGGCCTGCATGCTGCCGTCCGTTCTTCGCGATGGTCGCGACCCTGGGCACCCTGAACCTCATGGGCCGGCCGCTCGACATCCCCGGGCTGATGCTGTCGATCGTCGTCTTCGGCCTCGGGATCGATTTCTCCATCTTCTACGTGTGCTCCTTCCAGCGTTACGGCACCCTGGCTCACCCGGCCTTCAGCCAGATCCGGATGGCCGTCTTCCTCTCGGCCGCCACCACCCTGTTCGGGTTCGGCGCCATGTGGGAGCGCCGATCACTCGCTGCTGCGCAGCACCGGCATCACCGCCTTCCTGGGCATCGCCTACTCGATGCTCGGGGCGTTCCTGATCCTGCCGACCCTGCTCGGGCGCATCCGTCGCAACCGGAACCGCCCGTCGCCCGGGGCGCCAGCCTGCGGGACCGGGTGTGGGCGCGCTACCGGCACATGGAGGCCTACCCGCGGCTCTTCGCGCGCTTCAAGATGCGGCTGGACCCGATGTTCGCGGGAGCTGGAAGAGATCCTGCGCTCCGCGGACGGCGTCCGGTCGATCCTGGATGTCGGCACCGGCTACGGGGTGCCGGCCTGCTGGCTGCTGGAACGGTTCCCCGAGGCGCAGGTGCGCGGGGTCGAGCCCTCGGCGGAACGCGTGCGGGTCGCCAACATGGCGCTGGGCGAGCGCGGGTGCGTCGCGCAGGGGCGCGCCCCGGAGATCCCGGAGGTCGAGACGCCGGTCGACCTGGGCACGATGATCGACATGGTTCACTTCCTGACGGACGAGGCGGCCGCCCTGACGTTGAGCCGGGTGCGGGCGCGCATGCGCGCGGGCGCGCTCCTGATCCTCCGGGCGTCGCTGACGCCGACGCGCCGGCTGCCCTGGTCGTGGTGGGCCCAGAACCTGGCGCTGCGGGCGGCCGGGGTCCCCGTCTTCTACCGGCCGCTGCCGCACCTCGCGGAGCTGGTCGCGGCTGCGGGGTTCCGGGTGGAACGCACGCTGCCGTCCGGGCCCGACGGCGAGCTCGTCTGGCTCGTCGGCCGCAAGACGTGAGGCCGGAGGCGACCATGCCGAACCGCATCCGAGGCGCCGTCGCACAGCACTCCCCGGCCGCGCGGTGGAATGCCGCCGCGTGGGTTGCGGCCGCGCTCCTGGCCATGCTGGACGCCCGGCTGGCCGCTCTCCCGCTCGGGGCCTTCGCGGCGGCCTGCCTGGCCGCCGCCTTCTCCCCGGGCAGCGGGTTTTTCCTGCCGGTGATCAGCCGCGGGAGCGGCGGGCGCAGGGCCGTCGCCCTCACCTTCGACGACGGCCCGGACCCGCTGACCACGCCGGCGCTCCTGAAGCTGCTGCGACGGCACCGGGTCGAGGCGACCTTCTTCGTGATCGGGCAGCGGGCGGCCCGCTACCCGGAGCTGGTGCGCGCCATGGTCGCCGAGGGGCACGGCATCGGCAACCACTCCTTCCGGCACGATCTCCTCGGCGCGCTGCGCAGCGCCCACACCATGGCGGCGGAGATCGACGCCACCCAGCGCGTCCTCAAGGCGCTTGGGGTCGAACCGCTCGCCTACCGCCCGCCCATGGGCATCACCTCCCCCCGGCTGCGCCGGGCCATGGCGGGCTCGGGGATGCTCGTGGTCAACTTCAGCTGCCGGGCCTGGGACGGAGGCAACCGGCGCATGGGGGGGCTGGCCGGCCGCCTCCTGAAGCGCGTACGGCCGAACGACATCGTCCTGCTGCACGAAAACCTGCCGGACCCCGCCCGGCTTGCAAGCTGGGAGAGGGAAATCGACCTCGTCCTGAAAGGGATCGCGGACAAGGGGCTGGCGGTGGTCCCGCTCGCGGAGCTGATCGGCCGGGAGGTGATGAGGGTGGAACAAGGGGCCGAGGGGATACAAGGGGTCGAGGGGAAGGATCAAGGATCCAGGATCCAGGATGCGGGATGAAGGCAGCAGCTTGATCCAGCCCGACAGGGTGCGCAGCTTGTTGCCGCAAGGAACGCATTGCTTTCATCAGCTTCGACTGGCTTACTGGCGAGCGGCTTCCTGCCGCGAAACGAGCCACACGAGCTAAACGCGTAAACCGCCAAGCCACCCGAGTTCCTGCGAAGAGAGTCCAATGGAGACTCCTCGCTTTCTGCCTTCTCTCGCTGCCGCTGCTGGCCCTCTCCTGGCGGTCCATGTTCAGCCTGAAGCGCCACGGGCTCTACCGGTTCGTTCTGTTCGAGTGCATCCTGTGGCTGGCCGTCCAGAACCACGCCCATCTGATCGTGGAGGAGTTCGATCTCCAGCAGGTGGTCGTCCTCGGTGCTCATGCTCGCCTCGCTGGTCTACGTCCTCGCGGCGGTCACCACCATGCGGGCCAAGGGCCGGGTCAGCCCCGCGCGCGACGACCCCAATCTCTTCGAGTTCGAACGGACGACCGTGCTGGTCGAATCCGGGATCTTCGGGCTCGTGCGGCATCCCATGTACGGCTCGCTGCTGTTCCTGACCTGGGGGATCCTGCTGCGGCGGGTCGAGGTCGGGCTGGTCGCGGTCGCGGCCGTGGCAACCGTTGCGGGCGTGCTCGCCGCCTGGGTCGAGGAGGCCGAGAACCTGGCCTATTTCGGCGAGGCTTACCGGCGCTACGCCCGGAAAACCAAACGGTTCATCCCGTTCCTTATTTGAACCGCGCGCTCCGGGCCATGGTCCGGCGGCCCATTCCGACCCCACCCTCCCGATGCGTCGCCGAACAGAGGTTGCCGCAGGGTGCTGCCGGAACGATCAGTTGGTTTTCCGTTCGACCCAGGGTGCCGGCGCCTCGCCGCGCAGCAGCGCGTTCACCGTGGCGGCGACCGCGGGGCTGACGAGGATGCTGCCGTGGTCCTCGCCGAACCCGTACATCCGGCGCGCGGCGGCCTGGGCCCGCGGGTCGAGCTGGCTCGCAAGGCTCACGCCGCCGTCGTTGTTGCGGTCGATCATCAGGCTGAATCCGCCGCTGTAGCCGAAGAGCAGGTAGTACGCGGTGCCGTCCGGCAGCGGCGTCGACCACACGTCCTGCAGAAACCGGCTCGCGGGCGCCATGTCGCGCCAGGCCGGGATCACGGCCGGGGACCGTTCCACGCCCTCGGCGGCGCCGGCGTGGCCCTGCCACGGCGCGGACAGGCTCACGAACACGGGGAACTCGACCGGGAACGCGTTGCGCACCGCCTCGGACAGCGCCCCCCGGACGACCAGGCCGCCCATGCTGTGGGAGACCAGGCTTATCCGCCTGAATTCGAGCTGGTCGTGCAGGATGGCGAGGATCCGGTACAGGAGCTGACCCTGGCGTTCCAGGCGCATCCCGGTCGGGTAGAAATACACCCAGGGCTGGTAGCGCGAACGGTCGATGCGGTCGATGAGAAACCGGAAGGCGGTCGGGTTGGCCCCCGAGCCGTGCACGAAGAGGAGCGGGGTCTTGTCGGGCGAATACGGCTCCAGGAAATACAGACCCATCCCGGCGTCCCGGATGACCTCGATCGGCATCCAGAGCCCGGCCTGGGCGTTGGCCGCAGTGAACCGCGGGTCGTCCAGGGTCGTGACCTGGCCGACCTGGTAATAGTTCAGCTCCGGGGCGGCGTCGGTCGACGCGTTCGGCCTCACCTCTATCTTCAAGGGGACCCGCACCGCGCCCGGAGCTTCGATCCGGATCACGATATCGGACACGGTTTCGCCCGGGTAGGCCGCGATCGGCGCCGGACAGACCCCGGCGGGTTCGTCGGGCTGGAAGGTGTAATCGCCGTTGCGGTCTTCGAAGGCCATGATCCGATAGCGGCCCGGGGCCGGGACGACGAACCGGAAGCTGCCACGGCCCTCGGCGAACGCAAACCGCAGCGCCCCGCGGCTGGGTTCGTCCGCGTTCCAGAGCGCCACGACAATCGGCTGGGGGTCGGATGAATAGCCTTCGACCGTGCCCTGGAGGGTGGCGAGCGCCGGCCGCACCAGGTCGATGGCCCGCTGCAGGGTGATCGGCCCGCAGGCGGTGACCCCCGTCCAGAGGATCAGCGCGGCCAGGCAGGCCCCGGTCAACTGCTTCCACGTCGGATGGCGGTCAGGCGGTGCGACGATCATGCGGCATGTGCTCCATCACCGATTCGACCCGGGGTCACATCGACGCCGGGCGGTCGGAGCGGCCGAAGCGGGCCCGCGCGATCGCCAGGGTCACGGCGCAGAAGGCGGCCAGGCAGAGGAGCTCCTGGCGGACGGAGTCGAGCGTGCCCTCGCGCACCGCGATCTCGATGATCGCGGTGAGCCCCCAGGCGAGCGGCGAGAAGGCGCTCAGCGTCTGCATGGCCGGCGGCATGACGTAGACCGGGACCATGAGCCCGCCGACCGCCGCCGCGCAGACGACCGAGACCGCGCCGAACATGGTCGCCTGCTCCAGGGTGCCGGCGACGGCGCCGAGCATCAGCCCGTAGCCGCACGCCGCGAGCGCGACGAGCGTGACCGTGACGACGAGGGCCGGGGTGTCGGCCCCGAGGTCCAGCACCGGCGTGCCCAGCAGCGGCAGGACCAGCTTCCCCACGAGCACGATGAACGCGAACTGCACCCAGCAGACGACGAGGTAGGCGCCCATTTTGCCGGCCAGGATCGTGAGGGTGCCGACCGGCAGCGTGCGCAGGCGCGCGAGCGTGCCGTCCTGGCGCTCGCGGATGAAGATCCCGCCCAGCGGCAGCACGATGAAGAAAATGCCGAACACCGACATGGCCGCGACGTTCTGCTGCACCGAGGTCGGCAGCCGCTTCAGGCGGCTCTGCTCGGAGACGACCCCCATCAGCCGGCGGCCGCCCCAGGACGGGTCCAGCTGCACCGTCGGCAGGCCCGGGTCCGCGACCATCCGGCCGGTGGCCGCGCCGAGCGCCTGCCGCATCCGGGCCGGGAGCGCCTCGGACAGCGCCCGGGCCTTGATCTCGAGCTCCATGGCGAGGACCATCCGGCCGAGGGCGTTCAGGAGCGAGGACCGGAACACCCCCTGGACCAGCGGGTCGAAGTAGACCGACAGGTGGGGCGGGGGAGGCCCGCCGCCCGCCGCACCCGCGAACGCGTCCGCGAGCTGCTCCCCGGTGAGGGCGCGCACCGCCTCGCTGAGCCCTGCCGGCACGATGATGCACACCTCGTACCGGCCCTGGTCGACCAGGCGCCTGGCCTGGTCGACGTCGAGCGCCCGCCCGTCCAGCTCCGTCACCAGCGTCAGGTCCTCGATCCGCGCCAGCTGCTCCCGCACGAGCGGCCCGAGCGTCTGCCGGTCCTGGTCGATGAAGAGGACGTCCATGCGGGCCGCGCCGGTCGTCTTGAGGACGTTTTCCTGGACGAGCGAGACGACCACGGCCAGCACGGCCGGCATGACGAAGAGGACCAACAGCCCCATCCGGTCGCGGTAGAGCAGCCGCAGCTCCTTGAGCAGGGTGGCGATCAGGGGCCGTAGGGTTGACCCGGGCATGTCAGTCTCGCAGCTCTTTGCCGGTGAGGTGGAGAAACAGCTGGCCCAGGTCGGCGCACCCCGGGTGAGCGGCCGTCAGCTCGCGCGGGCTGCCGTGCGCGATGACGCTCCCCTCGTCGATGACGACCACGCGCGAGCAGATCCGCTCCGCCTCGTCGATGTAGTGCGTGGTGTAGAGCATGCCGGCCCCGCCGCGGCTCATCTCCGCCAGCCGTTCCAGGATCAGGTTGCGCGACTGGGGGTCGATGCCGACCGTGGGCTCGTCCAGGAAGAGCAGCCGGGGCCGGTGCAGCAGCGCGACCGCCAGGTTGGCCCGGCGTTGCATGCCTCCGGAAAACGCGTCGATGCGCCCGCCCTCGTGGCCCGCGAGGCCGACCGTCGCGAGGCAGGCCCGGACGCGCTCGTTCAGCTCGCGGCCGCCGATCCCGTACATGCTGCCGAAATACCGCAGGTTCTCGGCAGCCGTCAGGCGCGAGTAGAGCGCGATGTGCTGGGGCACGAGGCCGATCCACTGGCGCACCTGCCGGGGATGCTCGCGAAAATCGACCCCGCAGACCCGGACCCGGCCGGCGTCCGGCGGGAGCAGGCCGGTCATGAGGGAGATGGCCGTGGTCTTGCCCGCGCCGTTCGGCCCCAGCAGGCCCACGATTTCCCCGGGCGCGATGGACAGGCTGAACTGCGCGAGGGCGGGGGCGCGGGAATTCGGATAGGTCTTGGCGAGGCCCTCGGCCTCGAGCAGCAGGGTGTGGGGCGCAGGGCCCGCGCCGGTCAGGCCGGGAGGCACGGGGGTCCGGGCGCGAGAATTTTGATCAGTTTCACGTTGCAATATCCCGACACTCCAATATAATGCTCGGCCGCGGCGACGCCCGCAGGCAGTCGATTACTAACCGCAAAGGGTGGCCGAGTCAATCGCGGCGACCGTTGGTCCGCACCCGGGAGCGAAAGCTGGACGACCGATGAAAATCCTCCTCGTGAACCCGCCCAACTGCGGGCGCAGCATCCCCGAAGAGGAGTACGGGATCGCCACGATCAAGATGATCTTCCGGGGCGAGCCCCTGGCGCTCGAGGTCGTCGCCGGGAACCTGGACGGGCACGAGGTCGCGATCGCCGACCTGAAGGCCGCCCCGGGCGAGCTGGGCGAGACGCTGGAACGCTTTGCCCCCGACCTGGTCGGCTTCACCGGGGTCACCTGCGAGGCCAACACCGTCCTGCGGCTGGCGGGCGAGGTGCGGCGCCACGGCCGGGCCCGGGTCGTCGTCGGCGGGCACCACGCCTCGTGCGACCCCGAGTTCTTCAACCGCGAGGCGGTCGACTACGTCGTCGTCGGGCTGGGCAAGCTCAGCTTCCGCGAGCTGGTCGACGCCCTCGCGGTCGGGCGCGCCGACGCCGGGGTCGCGGGAGTCGCCCGCACCCGGCCGGGCGGGAGCCTGGAGTGGGCGCCGCGCGCGTTTTCCGCGGCAGACCTGGTCGACGACCGGCCGCCGCGCTACGACCTCGTGGCGGCGCACCGCGACCACTACGTGATGAGCGGGGTCGGCGGCAAGGTCGGCTTCGTGGCGTCGGCCTACGGCTGCACCCACCGCTGCACCTTCTGCTCGATCCCGAACCTGACGGGCAGCCGCTACCTCACCCACCGGCCCGAATCCGTGCTGCGGGACATCCGCCTCCTGGGCGACGTCCCGCTCATCCGGCTGGTGGACGCCAACACCTTCGGGGACGTGGAGAGCGCCTTCGAGCTGGGCCGGGCCATCATCGCGGCCGGGTTGAACAAGAAGATCGTGGCCGACGTGCGGGCGGAGACCGTGACCCGCCGCCCCGAGCTCTTCCGGCTCTGGAAGGAGGCCGGGCTCGCGACGGTCGTGATCGGCTTCGAGGACATCAGCGACGCCGGGCTCAAGCGCCTGAACAAGCGCAGCTCGGTCGCCCAGAATATCGCGGCCATCGCGGTGCTGAAAGAGCTCGGCCTGCGGGTCGTCGGCGACTTCATCGTGTCGCCGGACTACACGGAGGAGGACTTCGAGGCGCTCGAGCGCTTCGTCGACGCGCACCCCGTCGACCTGCCGCTGCCCTCGATCCTGACGCCGCTGCCCGGGACCGCGCTGCACCGCGAGCTGCGGGACCGGATCACCCTCCACGACCTGGACTACTACACGTTCACCAACGCGGTCGTCCCCACGCGCCTGGAGCCGCACCGCTTCTACGAGGCGTACGCCGCGATGCTGAAGCGCTTTCTGAAGCACGTATCCCACGGGTAGCAGAGGAGATCATGGACGTTTTCATCAACGATGTCTCGGCCTTTCTGCCGAACGAACCGGTGACCAACGACGCCATCGAGGACGTGCTGGGGAGGGTGCGCGGCGTGCCCTCCAAGGCCAAGCGGCTGGTGCTCAAGAGCAACCAGATCACCCGGCGCTACTACGCCCTCGACCCGCAGACGGGCCGGCTGACGCACTCCAACGCCCAGCTCACGGCCGAGGCCGTCCGGCGGCTGCGGCCCTACGACGGGTACTCCCCGGCCGACATCCGGCTGCTGTCCTGCGGCACGACGAGCCCGGACGTGCTCTTCCCGGGCCACGCCCTCATGGTGCAGGGCGAGCTCGGGATCCCCGCCTGCGAGGCGGTGACCACCGCCGGCATCTGCCTGTCCGGGGTGACGGCGCTGAAATACGCATGCACGGCGATCGCCGCCGGTCTTGAGACCCAGGCGGTCGCGGCCGGCTCCGAGCTGGCCTCCTCCTACATGCGGGCGCAGTTCCTGACCCCGTTCTACGACGGCGCGGCCGACCTGGACAGCCGGCCGATCCGCGCGTTCGACGCCGATTTCCTGCGCTGGATGCTCTCGGACGGGGCCGGGGCGGTGTTCCTGTCGAACGCGGCGCGCACGGACGGGCTGTCGCTGAAGGTGGACTGGATCGACATCGTGTCGTACGCCGGGGCGCTCGAGACCTGCATGTACGGCGGCGGGGTCAAGGGGCCGGACGGACGGGTGGCGGGGTGGCGCGAAACCGAGGCCTTCGGGCCCGAGTCGCTGCCGCACCGGTTCTCGGTCCGGCAGGACATCAAGCTGCTCGACGTCGAGATCGTGCGCACCATGGGGGCGGCCCTGCTGGAGGTGATTCGCCGCCACGGGCTGCGCCCCGAGCAGGTGGACTGGTTCCTGCCGCACTACTCGTCGGCCTACTTCCGCCCGAAGTTCCGCGACGAGATGCGGCGGGTCGGGTTCGAGGTGCCCGAGGAGCGGTGGTTCACGAACCTGGCCGAGAAGGGGAACACGGGGAGTGCGGCGATCTTCATCATCCTGGAGGAGCTGTTCCACTCCGGCCGGCTTCGGCCGGGCCAGCGCCTGCTGTGCTTCATCCCCGAGAGCGGCCGTTTCTCGCACGGCTTCGCCTGGCTGACGGTGGTGGGGTGAAACTGCCGCGGCCGCGAGATGCGGTGCTGACGCCGCGACGGTCCAGTGAATTTGTGTGCGGGGGCGGGATTCAGGATGCAGGATTCAGGGGTGGCCGAGTCAGATGCAGGATGCAGGGAGCGAGGAATCGTGTGCCCGTGCATCCGGGCGTCCGGATAACCTGGATCCCGGGTCACCGGTCATCCAGCACATGGGCCGAGCATCCAGTTTCTCCGAGTACCGCGGCAACATGGTCAACCCCGCTATCCCCGCGCCAGCACGACAGCGCCCCAGTCCCCGCTCTCGCCTTCCTTCAAACAGCACACCCGATCCCTGCGACCGGCTGGGGGCCAGGCAACCCCCGGCAGCCGCCCCGCGCGCAGCAGGAGCACGGCCGCGGCGACGTCCATGCCCATGCTGGTCGGGAAGCTCCCGTAGACGCCGGAGAGGCACACCTGCCCGGCGTCCGCACCCGGCGTCCGCACCCCGTTCCTCAGGACCAGCGCGTCTTCGACCGGCTGCGCGTCCGCGCGGCCCGGCCCCCCGGTTCGGACCGCCTCCACGACCGGGTGCGCCCCGCCGGCCGAGCCCGCCGCCGTGAGCACGAAAAATGCGCTGCCCTCGCCGATCGGCACCGCGCCCGTCCCCCCGCAGCGCAGCGTCTCCTCGTGCAGCGCCTTCGAGAAGCAGTCGATGCCGCCGACCAGGACCGTCCCGGTCCGCCCCTCTTCGAGCCAGTCGAGCGCCGCCTGGAACGCGAGCGGGACCGCCAGTTCGTACTGGTTGATCGAGAGGCTGGGGCCGCGCATCCCGAGCAGCATCGAGATGTGGGCCGCGGCCGCGTTCTGGACCGAGTTCGAGAAGAGGATGGGCGAGAGGGCGAGGTCGGCCAGCGGGATGTCCGCGGGCTGGAGGTCGAGCGTGTTGGCCGTCGGGCCCATGCCGGTGGCCACCACCAGGCCCGTGTCCTCGGGCGCCGCGTCTGCCAGGCCGGCGTCCTCGAGCGCGAGGTGGGCGGCCAGGATGGCCATGCGGCCGTAGTGGTCCACGCGCCGCAGGGTGCGGGGCGGGACGATGCGGTCGAGCGGGTCGGTCGAGGCCGTCCGCCCGGCTCCCGCGTCGGCGCCCGTCGCGGGGAGGCGGCCGATGGCCTCCCCCAGGCTGGCCAACCCGCAGCCGAAGGCCCCGACGACGCCGGCCCCGCGGATCGCAGCCCTCATCGCCCCTCCCCCGCGGTTAAGATCAACACGCTGTTGTTGCCCCCGAAGGCGAGCGTCTGCGACAGCGCCGTCCGGCCGTGCACCTCGGTCGCCTCGGCGGCCGGGTGGGCCGGCAGCTCGGGGTCGGGGTGCTCGAAGCCCCGGTTGGCCGGGATCCGGCCGTGCTCGAGCGCGGCGACCGTGAACGCGGCCTCGATCGCGCCGGCGGCGCCGAGCGTGTGCCCGGTGAACCCCTTGGTCGAGCCGAAGGGCACGCCCGGGAACGCCCGGTGGAAGAACACGGACTCGACCCGGTCGTTCTCGCGTGTGCCCGTGCCGTGCGCGTTGATGAAGGCGATGTCCGCCGGGGAGGCCCCGGCTTGGTCGAGGGCCTGCCGCACGGCGATCTGCAGCCCGAGCCCCTCGGGGTGGGGCGCGGTGAGGTGGTAGGCGTCCGCGGCGGCCCCGTAGCCGGCCACGAAGGCCCGCGCCCTTCCGCCGCGCGACGCGGCCACGGCCTCGGACTCGAGCACCATCATGGCCGCCCCCTCGCCCAGGTTCAGGCCGTTGCGGTGCCGGTCGAAAGGCCGGCAGGCCACGGTGTCGCTGTTCAGCAGCGCGATGAACCCGTAGTAGGTCACCTCGTAGAGGGCGTCCGTCCCCCCGGCCAGGACGACGTCGCAGCGCCCGGAGCGGATCCACGCCGCCCCCAGGCCGATCGCGTCGCTGCCGGCCGAGCAGGCGTTGACGACCGTCAGGTGGGGCCCGGTGAACCCGAAGCGCTGCGCGAGCCAGTGGGCCGGGTTGACCAGGCGGAAGCGCTCGGCCGGGGAGATCCCGCTGCAGTCGACGCCCCCCAGTTCGCGCTGCAGGGCGCGGTTGCTGACGCCGCTCGCGACGTTGGTGCCGATCACGACCCCGACCCGCAGGCCGCCGAGCGACTCCGGGGTCATCGCGGCGTCCGCCAGCGCCTCGTCGGCTGCAGCCGAGGCCAGACGCACGGCGCGCACCATGGTCGGGTCCTGGCCGGCGCGGGGCGGCAGGTGCGAGTCGGGCACTTCGAAGACCGGGTGCTGGGCGCCGGGGAGGGAGCGCGGCGGGGCGGGGGGCGGGGCGGTGGTGTAGAGCGCCCGCATGCAGTCGGCCAGGGTCCCGCCGGCCGCGCAGATGCACCCGATGCCGCTGACGGCGACCGGCCGCTGACGGTTCATACCGGCGGCCTGCTTTCGATGAACGCGCAGATGGTGTTGACGCTCTGGAGGATGGTGCGCCCGTCGCTCTGGTTCTTGATGACGACCCCGAAGTGCTTCTTGAGCTGGAAGACCAGCTCGACCGCGTCGATCGAGTCGAGCCCGAACCGGTCGCCGAACAGCGGGTCGTCGTCGCCGATCTCCTCGGGCCGCAGGTGCACGAGGTTGAGCTCCTCGACGATGAGCCGCTTCAGCCGGTCTTTCAAGGGGGTGTCGCCGCTCATCGCGATGCGTCCATGCGTGCCGAGAGGTCCCGGTAGAGCCCGGTCTCCTCGTCGGCGCACCGCCGCAGCACCTCCGCCAGGGCGGCGTAGGTTTCGGCCGCGCCGGCGCGCTGCTTGCAGATGCGCGACCCCACCAGGGCGAACTCGCGCCAGCGGTCGCCGACGGCGGTCATGCGTTCGGACAGGGTCAGCAGCCGGTCGTCCTGCAGCAGCCCGGCCGCCTCCTGCAGGAAGGCCGCGTAGATGAACCGGAACCCGCCGCCGCCCGTGCCGATCTCCTCCTGCATGCGGATCACCTGCCCCAGGCGCAGCGCGGCCTGGCGCGGTTCCAGCCGGACCGCCCAGCGCTCGACCGACGTGGCGAGATAGCGGATGCCCTTCACGCCCAAAAACGGCCCCGGCGCCTTGAGCATCGTGCGGCAGACGTCGGTGATCCCCCGTCGAACCGCGCCGCGCAGATCGGGCTGCGACGGCATGCCGGTCACGTAGTACATGCGGCCGCGGGGCGCCATGATGCCGCGCGCGAAGCGCGCCTTCTTCAGGTCCTCCGCCGGGCAGAGGACCGGCTCCGGGAACACCGGGTCGCTGACGAGGTAGTCGCCGTCCCGGCGGCCGAAGACCACCAGGTTGTGCATGTTGAAGTGGAACCGGTAGCGCTCCGGGAAGTAGCTCAGCCAGTAGGCCCCCGTGCGGCACCCGACCGGGACGGACTCCAGCAGCTTGCGGTCGAGGGCCGCCATGCCTTTCCCGGGATCGCGGAATTTCTCCCACGTGAGCGCGACGCCCAGGCGCTTGACGGCCCGTTTCATGATGGCGCCCGTGCGCGCCCGGAAGGCCGTGAGCGGCAGGCGGTTGAGGCGGATGAAGGGGAAGTAGCCGAAGAAGAGGCCGGCCCCGATGCCGAAGACCATCGGCTCGCTCACGTCCAGCCCGTGGTGGCGCAGCAGGTTGGACAGGACCCCGGTCTCGCAGTGGGCCGACTGGCGGTGGCTGAACGGGATGGCTACATCGGGGGCATTCATCGAATCCGGCCATCCGCGTCGGGATCGGGAACCTGCCTGAGCGCGGCGATGTCGAGGCCGAAGAGATCGGCGTAGCGCTGCAGGATCTCCGGTTTCAACTTGGCGAACACCTCCGGCTTGAGGTGGCGCTTCACGCGCCAGCGGGCGAGGCCGACGTAGTCGGCCGCCAGCCCGACCGTCATCATGTGCCGGGCCATGTGGTAGGCCAGCGGGCTGCGCCGGCCCTCCCGGACGAGGCGGGCCTGCGCGCGGATGTTCTCGGAGATCACCTCCCAGGCCTGGGCGTTGGCGATGGTCTTGGGCTCCCACCCGACGCTCGGCACGCCGGCGTAGCGGCCGCTGTCGTCGACCGCGTAGGTGATCTCCCGCATCCCCTGGTTGAGCCCCTCGTCCTGAGGGACGTCCCGCTGCCGCATGCCCGTCGCTCCGCCGCCATACGAAAACCAGCCGCCTCACCGGAAAGAGGCGGCTGGGCCGAAAACCGAACGTTTCCGCCGACCCCTGGAACGTGGATCGGCACCTCGTCAGGAGCCGCCGCAGCTATCGTCGGTCTGCGGCAATTCCGGTCCGAACCCTATCACACAACCCTCGTTTTTAGAAGGACCATCCGGTCCCGGTCACCGGAACAGCGCTTTCAGCTTGAAGAGCAGCGCCAGGTCGCCCTCGGCGGTGTACCTGCCGCTCATGAAGGCCGTCTGCCCGTCGAGCTCGCCCCGGGCGATCGCGAGCCAGACCCCGGCCGGGGTGTTGATGACCAGGCCCGGGCGCTCCGCCGGCCCCTCCGCATAGGTGCAGGCCCCGTCCGCGATCGTCAGGTGCGCGGTGAAGGACTCCTCCCCGCTCACCCGGAACTCGTAGACGGCTTTCAACCCCTCGGCCGCGGTCCGGTCGAAGGCCGCCGGCATGGAGCGGAGCATCTCCCGGCAGGTCGCAGGAGGCGGCGCGTTGCTGTCCCGTTTCGGCGCGCGGGCGGTGCCGCGGCCGCGGCGGGCGGCGTACTCGGCCCGCATCTCCTTCAGCCAGCCCTCGCGGACCGCCGGGTCGGCAGGGGCCGTGGCCGTGCGGGTCTGCTGGACGTAGGCCTCGAAGCCGCGGTTCAGCCCGAGCTTTTCCCAGTGGTCGAAATCGTCCTTCATGACCGTGTCCTGGTTGTCGCGCACCAGCGCGGACATGAAGGCGTAGTACCGCAGGTCGGTCTCGGTCGCCGGGTAGCGGCGCCGCTCCCGGACCGCCCGCGCCAGGTCGCGCTGCCAGGTCCGCGGCGCGCGCCTCGACCGCCTCCTTGCCCATGAACCCCCCGGGCACCGTGGCGAGCGCGGTCAGGCTGCCCACGGGGAAGGCGCCGTAGACCCGCAGCATCCCTTCGAGGTAGGCCGCGACCGCGGTCTCCCCGGAACCGGCCGACACCGATACGGCGAGCCCGGGCTTCCAGGTGGGGCGGGGCTTGTGCCCGAGCGCGAGGCTTCGGTCGAGGAAGGTCTTCATCTGGGCGGTCACGTGGAAGAAATAGACCGGGGAGGCGAGGACGACGGCGTCGGCCGCCAGCAGCCGCTCGACGATGGCCGCATGGTCGTCGGGAATCCAGCATCGGCCGTGTTCCAGGCAGTGCCCGCAGCCGACGCAGTACTCGATCCGGTGGTCGGTGAGATGGATGATCTCCAGGCCGAGGCCGAGGCGCTGGAGCTCCGCCCCGATCATCGCCAGCATCATGCCCGTGTTCCCGGCGCCCATGTGCGGTGAGCCGTTGACGGCGACGACTACGGGTGTTTGGTCCATGGTCGCTCCTTCCGGATTAAAATCGGCCTCATCAACACCGTCAGCCCAGAACGGGATGTCGGGTCAGTCGAGCCACGGCTCCCGCTCGGGCTCCGGGCGCGGCGGCGGCTCTTCGTCCTTCAGCGTCTTCATCGCGGCGACCCGGAGCTGGAAGATGCGGTCGACGACGTAGGCGCGGCACATGCGCGCGAGCTTCAGCCATGCGGGTCGTCGCGGCCGCGTCCTTGGCCGGGGGCCGTCGGCCGGTTGCCCGGTTGCGCAGCGCCAATTCGGCCGCGACGATCGCCTCCCCCAGCTCGACGTAAAAGCGCAGGTCGACCGCCGCGGGTGCCGGCGGCGAGCGCCTCGCGGTACCCTCGGCCCATCGCGACGTCGTCCGCGTCGAAAGACCCTGGCACGAGCGGTCGGAGCAGCCCCGCGCCTACGAGCTCGTCCGTTTCGGCCGGCTGCAGGCCGGTCGCGCGGCAGAAGGCCGTCCGGCTCAGACGCTTGTCCGTCTCCGGCCGGCCGAAGATCGTTTCTTCCAGCCGCAGGTAGGTCTTTAAGCCGCCGGCTTCCCCGGCCGCCAGCCGCTCCCGGATTTCCGCAAGCGTCAGGCGGTGGTTGGCCTGGAGCCCGCGGATGAAGCGGATGCGTTCGACGCAGGCGGGGTCGTAGACGGCCGAGTTCGGGCCGGTCTCGAGCGGCGGCGGCAGGAGGCCCTGCGCCCGGTAGAACAGGATCGTCGATTTGGGGACGCCGGTGGCCTTGACCAGCTCCTGCATGCGGCACCCCTCGGCCTGACCCTTCGCTCCCGGCACTGCCGCCTCCTTTCCCCGCGATTTTTATGACGCTTCAGTATCGTGAAAATTAAAAAGTGTCAAGTGTCACTAAACAGTTATCGAAATGGCGTCACTGGACAGTTGAAATCCGGCGGGATTACGCTATGCTGGGGCCCACGATCAGGAGCGTAGGATGGAACCGAAAAGCAAATGCACCGCCTGCGGCGAGCCGGTCAAGGACACGTGGAAGGTGTGCCCGATGTGCGGGCAGCCGCTCGCCCGATTGGCCTGCCCCGCGTGCGGGGCCGAGGTGAATGCCGCCTGGAAGCTCTGCCCGGAGTGCGGCGCGCGGCTGACCTGCCCGACGTGCGGCCGTCGCATACCGGCAGGGGAGAGCGGCTGCCGGGCCTGCGCTGCGGACGCGCAGACCGTCGACGCGGGTTTCATCGTCGAGCCCGTGACCGGCATGGAGCTCGTGCGGGTCCCGGGCGGGACCTTCGAGATGGGCGATCTCTTCGGCGACGGGTGGGACAACGAGGTCCCGCCGCGGACGGTCCGGGTCGAGGGGTTTTTCCTCGGGCGCACCCCCGTGACCCAGGCGCAGTGGGAGGCCGTCATGGGATCCAACCCGTCCATGTTCAAGCGGGGCGGCACCCACCCGGTCGAGCAGGTGTCGTGGACGGACGTGAGCGAGTTTCTGAAACGCTTGAACGCTGCGAGCCCGGGCGGTGCGCGCTTTCGCCTGCCCGGCGAGGCCGAGTGGGAGTACGCCGCCCGCAGCGGCGGCAAGAAGGAGATCTACGCCGGGGGCGACCGCGTCGACCGGGTGGCCTGGACCGCCGAGACCAGCGCGGGCTCGACCCAGCCGGTCGGGCGCAAGCAGGCGAACGGGCTCGGGCTCCACGACATGAGCGGCAACGTCTGGGAGTGGTGCCGGGACCTCTACGTCCCCAACGCGGCCGCCGGCGCCGCGCGCAAGCCGGGCGGTTCGACCCCGGAACGCGTGATCCGGGGCGGCAGCTGGAGCCTGGACGACTGGAGCGCCCGCTGCAGCCGGCGCTTCGGCTTTCCCGAGGACTACTTCGGGCCCGGCCTCGGGTTCCGTGTGGCGGCCGACTGAGCTGTCGAACACGTTGCGACGGCTTTTGACAACCTGTCACGCAAAGGAGGGCGAGATGATGACGCGCATTCTGGTGGTGGTCCTTCTGGTTGCGTTCGCGGCCGGCTGTTCGTCGACCGGCACGATGGGCATCGCGGCCAAGAGCATGGCCGACCCCGGCGGCATGCTCAAGGCCGGGCGGGGCTACACCGAAATCGGGCCGACCTACGGCAGGTCCTGCCGTTTCATCGCGATCGGGATCATCCCGTTCGGCAACGGGACGCTGACCAGCGCGGTCGACGAAGCCCTCGCCGGCAACGGCGGCGACGCGCTGCTCAACGTTTCGGTCACCAACGAGCTCTACAGCCTGCTCCCGATCTACAACGTCTTCTGCTGGACCTGCACCTCGGTCAACGGTATCGCGATCAAGTTCGACCCGCCTAAGGCCCCGTAGGACCGCGACTGCGGTCCGGGTGTCCACGGATCGGCGACCGGGCGGCCCGGGTGAGGCCGCCCGGTGCGTCGCCCCCCTCTCCTTTTCGATTGCGGTAACCGGCATCTTTCTTTATATTCTGAGACCCTGGCGAAACCACGCGCCGGCGCGGCGAAAGGCCCCATGACCCTCCTCCGGGTTGACGATCTGCGCACCTACTTCCGCACCCCGCACGGTGTTGCCAAGGCCGTGGACGGGGTGTCGCTGCACGTGGACGAGGGCGAGGTCCTGGGCGTGGTGGGCGAGTCGGGGTGCGGCAAGAGTGTCCTCGCCCTTTCCGTCCTGCGGCTGCTGCCGATGCCCCCGGCCTACTTTGCCGGCGGCCGGGTCCTCTTCACGGGCAAGGACCTGCTCGCGGCGGCCGAGAACGAGATGCTCGCCATTCGCGGCAATCGCATCAGCATGATCTTCCAGGAGCCGATGACCGCGCTCAACCCGGTTTTCACGGTCGGCCACCAGCTCATGGAGGTCTACCGGACCCACCGCCACCTCGGGCGGGGCGAGGCGCTGCGCAGCTCCATCGAGATGCTGGCGCGGGTGGGCGTCCCCGCCCCCGAGCGCCGGGTGCGCGAGTACCCCTACCAGCTCTCGGGCGGCATGCGCCAGCGCGTCATGATCGCCATGGCGCTCGCCTGCCGGCCGGCGCTGCTTCTGGCCGACGAGCCCACGACCGCGCTCGACGTGAGCATCCAGGCCCAGATCCTCGAGCTCATGCTGGAGCTCCGGCGCGAGCTCAACACCGCCATCGTCCTCATCACCCACGACCTCGGCGTGGTGGCCGAGGCGACCCAGCGCGTGGCGGTCATGTACACGGGCAAGATCATGGAGGAAGCCTCGACGGTCGATCTTTTCGACCGGCCGCTGCACCCTTACACGCGCGGGCTGATGGCCTCCGTCCCGCGCGCCGAGGCCACGTTCGAAACCGAGGCGCTGGCCGAGATCAAGGGCGTCGTGCCGAGCGTCGCGGCGCTGCCCCCGGGCTGCCACTTCGAGCCGCGCTGTCCCGAGGCCGTCGACGTCTGCCGCGCGCAGGCGCCCCCGCTCGAGGCGATCGGGCCGGGGCGGCGGGTGGCCTGCTGGAGGGTGACCCATGCCTGAGCTCTTGCGGGTGCGTCACCTGGTCAAGCACTTCCCGGTGCGCCGCGGGTTCCTGGGGCGGCGCACGGCGACCGTGCACGCGGTCGACGACGTCTCCTTCACGATCGGCGCGAACGAGACGCTCGGGCTCGTGGGCGAGTCCGGCTGCGGCAAGAGCACGACCGGCTTCAGCGTCCTGCGCCTGATCGAGCCCACCTCGGGCGAGGTGCGCTTCCAGGGGGAGGACCTGCTGGCGCTCGACGTCGAGCGCCTGCGCGCCCGGCGCCGGCACATGCAGATCGTCTTCCAGGACCCGTTCGGCTCGCTCAACCCGCGGCTCACCGTGGAGCGGGTGGTCGAGGAGCCGCTGCTGAACTACGAGCCGCTCGGCGCGGCCGAGCGCCGCGAGCGGGTCGAGGAGGCGCTCGACATGGTGGGGCTCCTGCCCGAGCACCGCACCCGCTTCCCGCACGAGTTCTCCGGCGGCCAGCGCCAGCGCATCTGCGTCGCGCGGGCGCTCGTGCTGCGGCCGAAGCTCGTCGTGGGCGACGAGCCGGTCTCGGCGCTGGACGTCTCGGTGCGCGCCCAGGTGCTGAACCTGATGGTGCGCCTGCAGCGCCGGCTGGAGCTCTCCTACCTCTTCATCTCGCACGATCTCGCGGTGATCCGCTACGTGAGCCACCGCGTCTGCGTCATGTACCTCGGGCAGATCGTCGAGACGGCCCCGGCCCGCGCCCTCTACGAGCGGCCCCTGCACCCGTACACGCGGGCGCTGCTCTCGGCGGTGCCCGTCCCCGACCCGCGCCGCACGCGGCAGCGCATCCTGCTCACGGGCGACGTCCCCTCGCCGATGAACCCGCCCGCGGGCTGCCGCTTCCACCCGCGCTGCCCGGAGGCGATGCCCCGGTGCGCCGAGGACCCGCCGCTCACGCGCGCGGTCGCAACCGACCACCTGGTGCGGTGTCACCTGTACGCCGACAGCCCGGCATGGACCCCTGAAGCACCGGCCCCCGCGACGGGCGCCGGCAACCCCTCACCCGAAGGAGGCAGAGCATGAAACGGATTGCAGCAGTCATTCTGGGACTCGCGCTGGCCGCGGCCCTGGCGGTCGCGCCCGCGGCGGCCAAGGACAAGGACACCCTGGTCGTCGTGCAGGAGGCCGAGCCGGTCGGGCTCGACATCATGCAGAGCTCGATCCAGACCACGATGAGCGTCGCCTACAACATCCACGACACCATCCTGAAGCCCACGGAGCAGGCGGGCGTCACGCCCGGCATGGTCGAGAAGTGGGAGAAGCTCGACGACCTGACCTGGAAGTTCACGCTGGTCAAGGGCGCGACCTTCCACAACGGGGAACCCATCACCTCCGCGGCCGTGAAGTTCTCGTTCGACCGCCTCATGAGCGACGCGCTCAAGAGCCCCCACAAGGGCAAGCTCACCATCTTCAAAGGGGTCGAGGTCATCGACGACTTGAATTTCAAGATGTCGACCTCCCAGCCGTATGCCCCCGGCCTCTACATGCTGGCCCAGTACCTGTTCGTCGTGCCGCCCGCCTACGTGCAGAAGGTCGGCGACGCCGAGTACAACCTCAACCCGGTCGGCTCCGGGCCCTACAAGCTGGAGAAGTGGAACAAGGGCCAGGACATCGTCATGACGGCCTACGACAAGTACTACGGGCCCAAGCCGGCCTACAAGAAGCTCATCTTCAAGGGCGTGCCCGAGGAGGCCTCGCGCATCGCCTCCCTGCTGACCGGCGAGGCGGACGTGATCAGCGGCGTGCCCGTGCACCAGCGCAAGAAGGTCGTCGACTCCGGCAAGGCCTACCTGACCGACCAGATGGGCTCGATGAACTACCTCGGGCTCAACACCTACGAGAAGCCCTTCAGCGACGTGCGCGTGCGGCAGGCGGTCAACATGGCCGTCAACCGGCCGCTGATCAACAAGGCGCTCTTCAACGACAAGGCCATCCTGTGCGCCGGGCCCATCAGCCCGCGGACCTTCGGGGCGGACCCCGCGCTGAAGCCCTACCCCTACGACCCGGCCAAGGTCAAGCAGCTGCTGGCCGATGCCGGTTACCCGAACGGCTTCGAGACCCGGCTGGCCTTCGGCACCTACATGCCGCAGATCCAGGAGCAGGCCGAGGCGATCGCCGCCGATCTCGCCAAGGTGGGCATCAAGGTGAAGCTCGAGCCCTACGAGCGCGCCGTGATGTGGGACAAGTACAAGAACAAGCAGCACCAGATGTTCATCTACTTCTGGGACGACGCGCCGGAGCCCGACCGCTACATGTACTCGCTCTTCCACTCGAAGAGCCGCGACTACTACTACAAGAACGAGCAGGTCGACCAGCTGCTCGACAAGGGCCGCAGCACCATGGACCCGGCCGCCCGGGCCAAGGTCTACAACGAGATCGACCGGGTGCTGTACCAGGACGCCCCGTGGGTCTACCTCTACGTGATCCCCGAGGTGTACGGTGTCGCCAACAGCGTCGACTACAAGGGGCTGCGCGACGGGTATCTGATCATGAACACCGCGAAGCCGAAGAAGTAAGGCAAGGGGAAGGGGTCGAGGGTTCAGGGTTCGGGGTTCAGGCAAAAAGAGAATGCGATCGAAGCCACCCGTTTTCCTGAACCCTGAACCCCGAACCCTGCGCACGTCATCCTGAACCCTGAACCCTGAACCCTGGACCTCTTCTCGCTATGGGCCGTTATATCCTCAAGCGCCTCTGGCACACGGTTTACGTGGCCGTGGGCATTTCCATCATCAGCTTCTTCTTCATCCACCTCTCCGGGGACCCGGTGATGCTGATGCTGCCGCCGGACGCCACGATGGCGGAGGTGGAAACGCTGCGCCAGCAGCTGGGCTTCAACGACCCGCTCTACGTGCAGTACGGGCGCTTCGCCGCCCGGGCGCTGCAGGGAGACCTCGGGGTGTCGCTCTACCACCGCGTCCCGGCCCTCAGCCTGATCCTCGAGCGGCTGCCCGCGAGCCTCGAGCTGGCGGGCGCAGCCATGCTGATCGCCATCGTCGTGTCGGTGCCGCTGGGGGTCGTCTCCGCGGTCAAGCGCGGCTCGGTCTGGGATGTCGCCTCGATGCTCGGGGCGCTCTTCGGGCTGTCGATGCCGCACTTCTGGCTGGGGATCATGCTGATCCTGCTCTTCTCGGTCACGCTGGGGTGGCTGCCCACCTCCGGCCGGGGGTCCCTCGCCCATCTCGTCATGCCCGCGATCGCCCTCGGCCTGAGCCTCATGGCGATGTTCGCGCGCCTGACGCGCTCGGTCATGCTCGAGGTCCTCAACCAGGACTACGTCCGCACCGCGCGCGCCAAGGGCCTCGCGGAGCGGCTCGTCATCGGCAAGCACGCCCTCAAGAACGCGCTGATCCCGCTGGTGACCGTCGCGGGCATGCAGTTCGGGTTCCTGATCGGCGGGACGGTCATCATCGAGACCGTCTTCGCCTGGCCCGGCGTCGGCCGCCTGGTGGTGCAGGCCATCTTCAGCCGGGACTACCCGCTCGTCCAGGCGGCCGTGCTGGTGCTGGCCGTCATCTTCGTGCTGGTGAACCTGGCGGTCGACCTGGTCTACCTCTATCTCGACCCGCGCATCAGCTACCTGGAGGACACGTGAGCCCGGCGGCCGTCCAGACGGAACGATTCCGCGACCTGCGCGCCTCGCTGCGGCTGTGGGGCGAGACCCTCTCCGCGCTGCGCCGCTCCCCGGGCGCCGTGGCCGGGGGCGTCCTGCTCGTCGCGATCGTGCTGACCAGCCTCTCGTTTCAGTGGGTCTACCCCCGGGACCCGCTCGCCCAGGACCTGATGGCCCGCCTGACCCCGCCCGCCTGGCAGGAGGGCGGCAGCCTCGAGTACCCGCTGGGGACCGACAACCTCGGCCGGGACGTCCTGGTGCGCATCCTCTACGGCAGCCGCGTGAGCCTGCTGGTGGGCTTCGCCGCGGTGCTGGTGGCCTGCGCGGCCGGCATCCTGCTCGGGCTCGTCAGCGGGTTCTACGGGGGGCGGGTGGACAGCCTGATCATGCGGGTCGCGGACGTCTTCATGGCCTACCCGTTCATGCTGCTCACCATCTCGGTGATCGCGGTCCTGGGCAACTCGATCCTGAACCTCATCCTGGTGCTCGGGTTGTCCGACTGGGTGACCTACGCGCGCACCATCCGCGGCAGCGTCCTCTCGCTCAAGGAGAAGGAGTTCGTGCTCGCCGCCCGCAGCGTCGGCACCCGCAACCGCGTCATCCTCATGCGGCATGTCTTCCCCAACGTGCTCTCCCCGATCCTGGTCCTGGCGACGGTGCGCGTCGCCAACATCATCATCTGGGAAAGCGGGCTGTCGTTTCTCGGCATGGGGGTCCCGCCGCCCATGCCGACCTGGGGGCGTATGCTGGCCGAGGGGCGGGTCTACATCACGGACGCCTGGTGGCTCGTCACCCTGCCGGGGCTGGCCATCATGCTGACGATCCTGTCGATCAACCTGCTGGGGGACGGGCTGCGGGACGCCCTCGACCCCCGGCTGCGCAATCTGTGAGGGCGTTGACCCTTCCGTTTACCCGTTAGCCGGTGGGCCTTCGCGCAGCAGGTCGCAACGGGTCAACGGGTGCACGGGCCAACGGGGGCCTGAGCGAAGACACGACCCCGGGCGGACGGGTCCGGGAGATTCGCGGAAGGAGTCGGATGTGAAAGCATTGGTATTCGGCATGGGCCTGCAGGGCAAGGCCGTGGTGCACGACCTGGAGCAGAGCGACATCGTCACCGCGGTCACGGTGGCCGAGCTCGACGTCCGCCAGGCCGAGGCCTACGTCGCGCGCAAGGGCTACCGCAAGACGCGGGTCGTCGCGTTCGACGCCGGGCAGCCCGGGGCCGTGGGGCGGCTGGTCGGCGAGGTCCGGCCGGACGTGATCATCAGCATGCTGCCGCCGCCGTTTCAGCCGCTCCTGGCGCGGGCGGCCGTGGACGCGGGGGTGCCGTACGCGAGCTCGAGCTACACGGGGGCGCTGGCGGAGCTCGACGCCGCGGCCCGGGAGCGGGGGGTCACGCTCCTGCCCGAGATGGGCATGGACCCGGGGATCGACCTCGTCCTCGGCCGGCTCGCGGTGGCCGAGCTCGACGTGGTGCACGGCATGCGCTCCTACGGCGCGGGCCTGCCGGAGCCCGCCTGCGCCCGCGACAACCCGATCGGCTACAAGATCACCTGGACCTTCGAGGGCGTGCTCAAGGCCTACATGCGGCCGGCGCGCCTGCTGAAGGACGGCCGCGAGGTGTCCGTTCCGTCCGGGCAGATCTTCCGCCCGGAGCACGGCCACACCTTCGAGGTGCCCGGGGTCGGGGCCATGGACGCCTACCCCAACGGCGACGCGCTGCATTACATCGAGCTCTTCGGCCTCGGCCCCGAGCTGCGGGAGATGGGCCGGTACGCCATGCGCTGGCCGGGCCACAACCGCTTCTGGGACGCGATGGCCGAGCTGGGGTTCATGGACGAAACCCCCGCGCGCATCGGCTCAGCCGAGATCTCCCCGCGCCGGTTCGTCGTCGAGCACCTGACCCCCCGGCTGCAGTTCCGCGAGGACGAGCGCGACATGGTGGTCATCCGGGTCGACGCCTGGGGCCTCAAGGCCGGCCGGCCGCGTCGCATCACCTACGAGCTGATCGACTACCGCGATCTCGCGACCGGGCTCTTCGCCATGAACCGCGCGGTCGGGTTCACGACCAGCATCGCCGCGCAGATGATCCTTGCGGGGCGCATCACCCGGACGGGCGTGCTCTCGCCGGTGCGCGACGTGCCCGCGGCCGAGGTGGTGCGCGAACTCGAGCGGCGCGGCATGACCGTGCAGCGCAGGGTCGCGTGACACCGGACGGGTCGCCTGCCGCCTGGCAGCTGGCCGAGTACGCGCTGGGGGTCCGGCCCGGCGAGATCCCGGCGGCCACGGTCGAAACGGTGCAGCGCTGCGTCCTGGACGCGATCGCCGCGGCGGCGGCGGGGGCCTCGTGCGCCTCCGCGACCGCGGCGCGGCAGTGCGCCGAGCGGCTCGGGGCCGGCGGCGCGGCGACGATCTGGTTCGCCGAAGCCGCGCGCCATCCGGCTGCCGCGGCCTTCGCCAACAGCGCGGCCGCGAGCGCCCTCGACCTGGACGACGGCCACCGCGCGGCCGGCGGCCACCCGGGCGCCGCGGTCATCCCGGCCGTCCTGGCGCTGGGCCAGAGCTCCGGGGCCGGCTGGCCGGAGGCGCTCGCGGCGCTCGCGGTCGGTTACGAGGTGGGCGTGCGGGTGGCCGCCGCCCGGGATTTCGCGCAGCTGGACACGCTGTCGACCGGCCGCTGGTGCGCCTACGGGGTCGCGGCCGCGGCCGCCCGTCTGCGCGGGCTCACGGTCGCGCAGACGGCCCAGGCCCTGGCGACGGCGGGCGTGCTGTCGCCCGGGCTCTCGGCTGCGGGCTACAGCCGGGTGATGGGCAACCACGCCAAGGAGGGCATCCCCTGGGCGACGCTGACCGGGGTGTGGGCCGCGGAGCTCGCAGCCGGAGGGTTCACCGGGCCGGTGGACATCCTCGACCACCCGTCGTACTACGATGCGCCCGCGATCACGGCCGGGCTGGGGCAGGGGTTCGCCGTCGACCGGGTCTACTTCAAGCCCTACGCCTGCTGCCGCTGGGCCCACGCGGCGCTCGACGCCCTGTGCGGGCTGACGCGCGCGCAGCGGCTTGCGGCCGGAGAGCTCGACGGGATCGAGGTGCACACCTTCGAGCGCGCGCTGCGCCTCAACAACGACCCGGACCCGCCGACCCTGGAAGCCGCCCAGTACAGCCTGCCCTTCTGCCTGGCCGTGGCGGCCGTCGTGGGGCCGGAGGCGCTGCTGCCGCTCACCCCCGCGCTGCTCGGCCGGGAGGACATCGTCGCAGTCGCCCGTCGCGTGTCGCTGCATATCGACCCCGAGCTGGACCGGGCCTTCCCGGGGCAGGCCGCCGCGCGGGTCGTGCTCCGGACCGCCTCCGGGAGGTTCGAGGCGCTCTGCCGGCACCCGCGGGGAGACCCGGACAACCCCATGCGCTGGGAGGACCTGGCCGGCAAGTTCCGCACCCTGACCCGCGGGCTCTTGCCGGCCGCGCGGGCGGATGCGATCATCGCGGCGGTGCAGCGGCTGCCGCAGGACGGGCTGCCGCCGCTGATGCGGCTGCTGGAATAGAAGAAGCTCGTAGCTGACCCAAAAAAAGCGTGCTCCCGTTGACCCGTTTGCCCGTGGACCCGGAAACGATGGCGAGGCGAGCTCAACGGGCAACGGGCCAACGGGAGCACCAAACACTAAACACCGAAACACTGAAACACTCAAACACCCAAACACCCAAACACCCCATCATCAAGGAGCCCCATGAAATTCGGAGTCCGCAGCGAGGACAAGAGTCAGTGGGAGCGGCGCGTGCCGCTCGTTCCACAGGATGCCGCGGCCCTGCGGCTGGCCGGCGTCGACGTCGTCGTGCAGCAGAGCGCGCGGCGCGCGTTCACGGAAGAGGAGTTCCGGGCGGCCGGCGTCCCGGTCCAGGAGGACCTGGAAGACTGCGGCGTCGTCATCGGCATCAAGGAGATCCCGCCGGCGCGGCTTTTGCCCGGGAAGACCTATCTCTTCTTCCCGCACGTCATCAAAGGCCAGCCCGCGAACATGCCCATGCTGCGGCGCCTGATGGACCTCAAGGCCACCCTGATCGACTACGAGCGCATCGTCGACGAGCACAACCGCCGCCTGATCTTCTTCGGCCGCCATGCCGGCCTGGCCGGCATGATCAACACGCTCTGGGCGCTCGGCAAACGGCTCGAGAGCAGGGGCATCTCCTCGCCCTTCGCGCCGGGTGAAGCAGGCCCTGAGCTATGCCGAGCTCTCCGGCGCCCAGGAAGACCTGCAGCGGGTCGCGGCACGCATCGCGGAGGAAGGCGTCCCGGCGGAGATCCACCCGCTCGTGGTCGGGTTCACGGGGTACGGGAACGTGTCCGGCGGCGCGCAGGAGATCCTGGACATCCTGCCGACGCGATCGATCGCGCCGGCGGAGGTGGCCGCGATCGCGGGCGACCGGACGGTGTCGTCGAACGTGATCTACAAGGTGGTGCTGCGCGAGAGCGACCTGGTCGAGCCCCTGGAGGCCGGGGCGGCCCTTCGACCTCACCGACTACTACCGCTGCGGCAAGAGCGGTTACCGCAGCGTGTTCGGCCGCTATGTCGACCACCTGTCCCTGCTCGTGAACTGCATCTACTGGGACGACCGCTACCCGCGGATCCTGACCCTCGAGGACTGCCGGCGCATGTGGTCCGGCGGCCGGTCGCCGCGCCTGATCGTGGTCGGCGACATCAGCTGCGACGTCAACGGCTCGATCGAGTGCACCGTGAAGGCGACCGACCCCGGAAACCCCGTCTATGTCTACGAGCCGGCCACCGGCACGGCCCGGGACGGCTTCGAGGGGGATGGGCCGGTCGTCATGGCGGTCGACATCCTGCCCTCCGAGATCCCGCGGGAATCGTCGGTCGATTTCAGCCGGGTGCTGAACCCCCTGCTCGCGGATCTGAGCCGGGCCGACCTCGGGCGGCCGTTCGCGGAACTGGCGCTGCCGCCCGCGCTGAAGCGCGCGGTGATCGTGCATCAGGGGGAGCTGACGCCGGACTACGAGTATCTACAGTCTCATCTGGAGGGATAGCCTCGCGCATAAGGCGGGCTGGTGTTCCAACGGGTCAACAGGGTTCGGGGTTCAGGGTTCAGTAAGCCGACTCGGCCCGGCATTTTGAGCGGGTAATGTCCAGCCACAGCCGTTTCGAAGCTCTGGATGGTGGGGCTTCACGACGCTGGGGTTCGAATCAAAGATAAAGGGGCACCGGCCGGGCATTCCGCCCAGACCGGGCCCCTCATCTTTTTTCCTGAACCCTGAACCCCGACCCCTGCAGTCCCCTTCTCTTACCTCTCGAAGTGCCGCAGCATCTCCTCGTACCAGTCGCTCTTCTCCTTGAGCTTGATCAGCATCCGCGCCTTCTCCAGGGCCGTGCCGGCCTGGTGCGCGAGGTGCTCCATCCACACGATGTAGTCGGCATCCGGCTGAAACTCGAAGGGGTAGTAAAACCGCAGGGCGCCGGCCACCTCGCCGCCGATGCGCACCGGCAGCCCGAGGATGGCCTTGACGCCCTCGGCCGCTGCCGCCTCCTTGTACTGGACGCGGGGGTCGCTCGCCGCGTCGGACACGATCACCGGGCGTCCCTCCTCGACCTCGCCCAGACTGACGCCCGCGAACACCGGGCCCTTGGAGCGGTACGATTCGCTCAACCCGATTCGGACCACGCTGCCGAGGGTCTTGGTCTTGGGGTCGAACAGCAGCAGCGCGCTGCCCCGCGCCCGCGCATAGCCCGCGACGGTCCGCAGCAGAGACTCGAGCGCGGACTTGTAATCCATCGACGGCATGGCCTGGATCTCGGCCGCGGCCGCCTTCATGGAGGCGAAGTAGAAGGCTTTTTTCAGCGCCAACCCGGCCTGGACGCCGAAGGCCTCGAGGGTCGCCATCTCCTCGGGCGTGAAATCCGGGGGTGCGGCGAAGTAGAGGCGCAGCGCCCCGAGCAGCAGGCTCCCGCCCGACAGGGGCAGTCCCACGATGCTGCGAACCCCCTCCCGGAGGGCCTCCTCCGGGTACTGGACCCGCGGGTCGGTCGCCACGTCGCGCACCACCACCGGCGTCCGCCCGGCCGTCTCCCCCAGGCTGCGCGACGGGCTGAGCGCACCCTTCGACCGGTAGCTCTCGCTCAGCCCGAAGGCCGCCGAGATGACGAGGGCGTCCTCGTCCGGGGTGAACAGGATAAGCCCGGCCCCCTTGGCCCGGAAGAGCAGCGCCGCGTTTCGGACCACGGCCTCCTCGGTCACGGCGAGGTCGAACGACCCGTGGAGTTCGGACAGGGCGTAGTGATACCGGTGGAAGAAATCGAGGGTCGGCATGGCAGTCTCCTTCCTGGCTTCGGGTCTAACTCTCAAGGCGGAATGGAGCAAACCAAGCCCCGTGCTCAGCAGGAGGACGGGCGGCGTCGCAGGGGGCGGCCGGGCGTGCTATCGCGGCCCGGCATCCGATTCCGTCAGCACGGACTTGGCGTACATCAACCTGACGTGGCGTACGTTCTCGTTCGGGCGGCAGTGGGACAGGGCGCGGGTGGCGCAGCCCGCCACGCACGCGGGCGCAAGCCCCCGCGTCACGCGCTCGAAGCAGCCGTCGCACTTGACGACCCTGCCCGTGGACTCGTCCCACTGGGGGACCTTCCAGGGGCAGGCCCCGACGCACGCGCGGCAGCCGACGCAGAGCGAGCGGACCACGTGCACCAGTCCGTCCTCCGCGCGTTTGACCATGGCCCCCGTCGGGCACACCGCCACGCACCAGGGGGTCTCGCAGTGGAAGCACGGCCGGAACGCGGCCGTCATGCGCGGGGCCGCGGCCTCAGCCGGCAGCGAGGCCGTCAGCACCAGCGCGGGGCGCACGGCCGGCGGGGTCCGGGTTTTCACCTGGCACTGCACTTCGCATGCCCCGCAGCCGATGCAGCGCAGCGGGTCGAGCTTGATCATGTAACGGCCCATACCTGTCGATCTCGGTGCCGGACGGTCGCGGCCGAACGGCGGTTGATGGTTGCGATGCGGGTTCAGTCCCGGGTCACCCGGACCGGTTCGTCCGGCTGCACCTGCCCCCCGCCGGAGCGGTCCCACTCGCCCAGCCCGACGGGGGTGAGGGCCTCGGGGGACAGCCCCCGGCCGCAGGCCCGGGACTCGACCGGCAGCGTGCGGCCGAAGCCGTCGACCACGAAAACGGCTTCCGGGTGAATGTGCTCGGTCAGTTTCACCCGGATGCGTCCCGACCGGTCCCCGCGCGTGACGGTGACGGTCTCCCCGTCCGCGATCCCCAGACCGGCCGCCGCGGCTGCGTTCATCCAGAGAACGTTTTCGGGCATGCGCCGGTGCAGCAGGGGGTTGTTCACGGTCCGGCCGCCGCTGTGCATCCCGCACCCGCCGGTGGTCAGGCGGAAGGCGCCCTCCGGCGGCGCGGCCTTGCGCGCATAGGGCGCGAGGCTGGGCAGCCCCTGGCGGCGCCAGCGCGAATTGACGAGCTCGATCTTGCCGGAGTCGGTCGGGAAGGTGACGCCCTCCCGCAGGAGATCGTAGCGGGGCTGGCCGGTCAGCGCGGCGATGCCGCTGCGCTCGAAGTCCTTCAGTCGCACCCCGGTCCCCGTCAGCTGGCACGCCCAGATATCCTCGGCGCGCGTGAAGGCGAGCTGCGGCAGCTCCAGACGCGCCGCCAGGCCGGAGACGATCTCCCAGTCGGCCCGCGTGTCGAAGCGGGGCTCGGCGCAGCGCCGGCGCAGCAGGAAGGCCGGGGTCACCCCGTCGCGCTGCCCTAAAACGCTCTCGCGTTCGAGGTAGGCGCTGAGCGGCAGGACGAGATCGGCCTGCCAGGCGGTCTCGGACCAGACCGAGGTGATGCACATCAGGAAATCAAGGCCGGCGAGAGCGTCCTTGACCGCCGGGGGGTTGGGGAGCTCCGCGAGCGGGTCCTGCTCGTAGGCGATCAGGGCCGACACGGGGTAGGGGTCCCGCGTCCGGACGCCTGCAAGCGCTGCATGCAGCAGCCCGGGCCCGCCCTCGAACTCCGGGTATCGCACGCCGACACCGTCCGCGCGCGGTGCGTCGACGGGCGGGACGAGGTCGGCCAGCGCGTGCAGCGGCGCCTCCCCGACGTCCTCCGGCCGGGCGGCGAGCGCGAGTCCTCCTTTGGCGCCGATCGTCCCGAGCAGGGCGTTGATGATGAAGGCCGAGCGGCAGACAAAGAACGCTTCCGCCTGGCGCGACAGCTGGGGGCCGGGGTACCAGACCACCCGCGGGGCGGCTTGGGCGAGGTCGGCCGCGAGCGCGGTGATCCGCTCGGCCGGGATGCCGGTCTCCGCCTCGGCGAAGGCGGGCGTGTACGGGGCGACCAGCAGGCGCAGCTCGTCCAGGTCGGCGATCCAGCGTTCTGCGAAGGCGGCGTCGTAGAGGCCCTGCGCGAGCAGCGTGTGGATGACCGCGAGGTTGAGGGCGTAGTCGGTGGCCGGCCGGATCATGAAAAAGCGGTCGGCCTTGGCGGCCGTGACCGTGGCGCGCACGTCGACGACGGTCAGGCGGCCGCCGCCCTGCAGCCCGTCCAGCAGCGCGTTGGCCTGCGCGACGTCCACGTTTTCAAAGAGGTTGCGGCCCTGCAGGACCGTCGCGCGCGCGTTGCGGAAATCGGGCACCAGGCGTTCGTCCGTGAACCCGAAGAGCGAGAGCGCCGCGTGGGCCCGGTGAACGGTGCGATGGGAGTCGGCGGTCAGGAAATTAGGGGACCCCAGGCCGCGCACGAAGGCACGCCGCAGGTCGCCGAACGGACCGCCCGCGTCGAGCCAGAGCAGACCGCGGCCGCCGTCGGCCGCGCGCACGGCCCTCAGCCGCTCGGCCGCCGTCGCCAGCGCCTGGTCCCAGGAGATCCGCTGCCAGCGGCCCTCGCCGCGGCTGCCCGCGCGCAGCATGGGGAACTGCGGGCGTTCGTCGTCCTCCAGGAAGGCGATCCCGGCCGCGCCGCGCGTGCACAGCGCGCCGCGGATCGATGGCTCGCGGCGGTTGCCCTGCACGAACCGGCACCGGCCGTCCTGGACCTCGGCTTCAATCGGGCAGCGCACCGGGCACATGCCGCAGACGCTGTAGACGGTTTTCACTGCCATCAAACACATCCTCCTGTGGATAACCGGCTTATCGAGCCCGAGTCCGGGCTTTCGCGTTAGCCCGTTGACCCGTTCGCCTCAACGGGTGCACGGGCCCGCGGGCTAACGCCCTTCAGCGCGGCATCAGCTGCCGCCCGGCCGCCTCCGCCCAGCGGTACACCGGCGCGGGCACGGCGCCCAGGATCAGCAGCGCCGCGGCCAGCGCCCCGCCCCACCAGGCCCCGCCGGGCGCCGCGGACGGCGGGGCCTCGCCCGCCGGGTCGACCGTGTAGGCGTGGCGGATGAGGTTCAGGTAGTAGTAGATCGAGACCGCGGTGTTCAGCGCGGCGACCACCACCAGCCAGTCGTAGCCGCGGTCCCAGGCCGCGCTCAGCAGGAAGAGCTTGCCCATGAATCCGGCGGTCGGCGGCAGCCCCACCAGGGCGAGGGCGGCCACGGCCAGCACGAAGGCCAGGACGGGCGCGCGGCGGTGGAGACCGTCGAGATCGCTCAGGGTGAGGTTGCGGCCGTCCGCGGACAGGCGGCAGATCACCCAGAAGCAGGTCAGGTTCATGAGGACGTAGACCAGGCTGTAGAACCCGGCCGCGGCCATGCCCGCGGCGGAGCCGGCCACCAGCCCGACGGTCACGTAGCCCGCGTGGGCGACGCTCGAGTAGCCCAGCATGCGCTTGATGTCCTGCTGGGTCAGCGCGGCGAGGTTGCCGAAGGTCATCGAGGCGGCGCCCAGGACCGCCAGGACGGTCGTGACCTGCACGCCCGGCGTCAGCATGGCCGCCAGCCGGATCAGGACCACGACCGCGCCCAGCTTGGGCAGGGTCGCGGCGTACGCGGCGGTCTCGTTGCTCGCGCCGTCGTAGACGTCCGGCGCCCAGAAGTGGAACGGGAAGAGGGCGAGCTTGTAGAAGAACCCCGCCATGAAGAGCGTGAGCCCGACGACCCCGAGCGGCGCGGCGGCCCAGCTCCAGGGCCGAGCGGCCAGGACGGCCACGTAGCTCGAGTGCTGGTCGGCCAGGATGTAGGCCAGGCCGAAGAGCGACAGGGCGGTCGCCGCGGCGCCGAACAGGATGTACTTGATGCCCGCCTCGACCGCGCGCGAGTCGCGGTGGCGCATGGGGATGAGGGCGTAGAGGCTGTAGGAGGAGAGCTCGAGCGCGAGGTAGATCGTGACCAGCTCGACCGCGCTCGCCAGCAGCATGAGCCCGAGCGCGCTCAAGGCGAGCAGCAGAAAGTAGTCGGCGCGTTGCCCGGGCTCGAGCGTGGGCTGGGCGGAGCCGTTCAGGACGGCGATCGCGAACCCGAGCGCCACGGCGAGCTTGAAGAACTGGGACAGCCCGTCCACCTGGTAGGCCTGGCCGAAGAGCAGGCCCTGGGCGCCCAGGCTGAAGGCGGCCGCCGCGACACCGACCCAGGCCGCGACGGGCAGCCAGGCCGTGCGGGCGGGCAGCGGGGCGTCCGATCCCGGCCGGGTGACGCTCAGCAGGAACAGGGCGCCCACGATCGCGGTCTGGACGATCTCCGGCAGCAGGATGGTGATGGTCGACTCCACGGAATATCTCCTATCGTCCGCGTCAGCGCGCGGCCGGCGTCGGCACCAGGGCCGCCGTGCGCGTGCCCGCGATCGGCGCCGCAGGCTCGGTCACGGCCGCGACCGCCCCCGGTCGCCGGAACTCGGCCAGGACCCGGCCGAGCGTCGGGTCCATGGCCCGCAGGGTCAGGCCCGGGGCGAGGCCGATGTAGATCACGAGCACCGCGAGCGGGGCGAAGTACAGCCACTCGCGCACGTTCAGGTCGCGCCAGCGGGCGGCCTCGGTGGGTGCGCCCCAGGCGAGCTTCTGCCCCAGGCGCAGCATGTAGGCGGCGCCCAGCATGACCCCGGGGACGATCGCCGCCCCGACCCAGGGGTTGGCGGCGAAGGCCCCGATCATCACCAGCGCCTCGCCCACGAAGCTGTTCGTCCCGGGGAACCCGAGCGAGGACAGGCGAACAGGCCGAAGAACCCCATGTAGGCCGGCAGGTATTTCCCCAGCCCCAGGTTCTTGCCGATCTCGCGGCTGTGGCTGCGCTCGTAGATGCAGCCGACCAGCATGAAGAGCCCGCCGGTCGTGATGCCGTGGTTGAGCATCACCATGAGCGCGCCCTGCAGGCCGTGCAGGCTGAAGAGGAAGATGCCGAGCGTCACGAAGCCCATGTGCGCGACCGAGGAGTAGGCGATCAGCTTCTTCATGTCGCGCTGGCCGAGCGCCACGAACCCGCCGTAGAGGATGGAGGCGATCGAGATCGCGATCATCATCGGGGCGAAGGCCGCGCTGGCCGCCGGGGTCAGCGGCAGGCAGAAGCGCAGGAAGCCGTAGGCCCCCATCTTGAGCAGGACCGAGGCCAGCAGGACGCTCCCGGCCGTGGGCGCCTCGACGTGCGCGGCCGGCAGCCAGGTGTGGAACGGGAACATCGGGACCTTGATCGCGAAGGCGAACGCCATGGCGAGGAAGGTCCAGCACTGGAAGCCGTAGGGGTAGCTCTTGGCCGAGAGCTCGGGGATCGAAAAGGTGCCGCCCGCCAGGTAGAAGGCCACCATCGCGACCAGCAGCAGCGTGCTGCCCGCCAGCGTGTAGAGGAAGAACTTGAGCGACGCGTAGCGGCGCTCCGGCCCGCCCCAGACTGCGATCAGCAGGAACATGGGGACGAGCATGGCTTCCCAGAAGATGTAGAACAGGACGAAGTCGAGCGCCACGAACACGCCGATGCAGGCCGAGGTCATGAGCATCAGGCTGACGTGGAACTCCTTGACGCGCCGGCTGATGTAGGACCACGAGCACAGCACGCACAGCGGCAGCAGCAGGACCGTCAGCAGCACCATGAGCAGGCTGATGCCGTCCAGGCCGAGGTGGTAGTTCAGGCCCCACTGCGGCACCCAGGCCGCGTGCTCCTGGAACTGGTAGCCGGCGACGGACAGGTCGAAGGAGAGCAGCGGCAGCGCCAGGACCAGCTCCGCCAGCCCCACCGCAAGGGCGAACACCCGCACGGCCCGGTCGCCGCGGACGGCGGGCAGGACCAGGCAGGCCGCCACCGGGAAGAACACCAGCACCGTCAATGTGGGCCAATGACTCATGGATAGATAGACCCCATAGCACCCATCAGCGCACGCCCGATCCGGCGTACCAGATCACCGCGAAGACCGCCAACCCGAGCACGACGGCCGCCGCGAGGTAGTCCTGCAGGCGGCCGGTCTGCGCGCCGGTCGCGGTGCGGCCGATGCGGCGCACGCCGTGCGCCGTCCCGTCCACCACCCCGTCGATGGCGCTGCGGTCGAACCAGACGCTGCCGCCGGCGATCCCCATCAGGCCGCGCAGCCCGGCCCGGTTGTAGGCCTCGGTCCACCAGCTGTCGACCTGTTCGATCGGCCGTCGCGCCAGCGCGAGGACCGCCCGCCCGACCGCCCGGTAGACCCAGTCGAAATCGAGGTTGATCCTGGCCTCGGGCGCGAGCTTGCGCCGCAGCAGGTAGAACCCCAGGCCGGTGAAGCCCAGAATCAGCAACGCCTGCAGCACGTGCCAGGCGGTGTAGGGGACGTAGTCGACCGGGTGGGGCAGCAGGCGGTAGAGGACCCCCGGTTGGACGCCGATGTAGAAGCAGAGCAGCCCGGCGATGCCCATGGCCACGTACATGTTGCGCGGGACCGGCTTGAGCGCGATCCCCGGGTCGGGACGGCCGAACCAGGCGAAGTACGGCAGCTTGATGCCGACCGAGAGGAAGGTGCCGACCGCCGCGATCTCCATCCCGAGCGCGAGCCAGGTGTGGTGGGCCTCGGCCGCGCCGGTGATCGTCATGGTCTTGCTGACGAAGCCCGAGAAGAGCGGGAACCCCGAGATGCTGACCGCGGCCACCATGTACCAGAGGAACGCCCAGGGCAGGCGGCGGAAGAGCCCGCCCAGTTGCGTGAGCTTGGCCGTGCCGGCGGCGTAGAGCAGCGTCCCCGCGCCCATGAACAGGAGCCCCTTGTAGAGGATGTGGGCGTAGGCGTGCGCGCAGGCGCCGTCCACGGTCATGGCGGTGCCCACCCCGACGCCCGCCACCATGTAGCCCACCTGCGAGACGATGTGGTAGGCCAGGATGCGCCGTGCGTTGTTCTCGATCGTGGCGTAGACGACCCCGTAGAGGGTCATCAGGGTCCCCATGATGCCCAGGATCTCGAACCCGGTAAAGGCCCGCAGCAGGACGTACACCGCCGTCTTGGTCGTGAAGGCGCTCATGAAGACCGCGCCGGTCACGGTCGCCTCGGGGTAGGCGTCCGGCAGCCAGGCGTGCAGCGGGATGACGGCCGCGTTGACGCAGAAGCCGAGCAGGATGAGCGTGTCGTAGTACCGTGCCCCGGCCGGATCGATCGCGTCGAAGGCGAAGCTCCCGGTCGCCTGGTGGCGCAGCAGCAGCCCGCCGAGCAGGAGCAGGCCGCCCAGGATGTGGAAGAGGAAATAGCGGATGCCGGCGCGGGTGGAGGCCGGCGCGCGCTGCAGCCAGATCAGGAAGGTGGAGGCGACGCTCATCAGTTCCCAGAAGATGAAGAGCGTGACGTAGTCCGCCGCGAACGTGCACCCGAACGCGCCGGCGATGTACATGCAGGCCGCCACGTGCTGCCAGCGGTCCTCGACGTGCAGCGCGTAGATGAAGCCGATCAGCGCCTGGATGGCGAACACGTGGGCGAAGACCGTCGAGAGCGCATCCACCCGCCCCATCCCGAGAGTCAGCCCGAGATAGGGGACGCGGGTGTAGGACCCCGGGTGCATGCCGAGCACGGCCGCAATCGCGAGCGCGGCCGCGACCGGCGGCAGCCAGCGCGCGATGCGGCCGGGCAGCAGCCACACGACCGCGGCGCAGGCGACGAAGAAGATCGATGGGTGAACGAAGTCCACGGTTGAAACCTCAGGAACCAGGGTTCAGGGTTCGGGGTTCAGGGTCCATAAATTCAGGAACCAGGGTTCATAACTTCAGGAATCAGGGTTCAGGGTTCAGTAAATAAGGACGACACCGGGTCCACATTTTCCATGCGTGGCACTGCTGAATTCGGATCAGTGGCCTCCGCTCGGGGGAAGTTCTGTCTCCTTCTGTTCCTGAACCCCGAACCCTGACCCCTGATCCCTCTTCTCGTAGTAATCTTCCGACCTCCCCAGCACCGTGTGCGCCAGGCCCTTGGCGGCACGGCCCAGCAGCACGGCACCCACCAGGCCGAAGGCCGCCCAGAACCCGGGCCAGGCGTCCAGGCCGAAGTGCGGCTCGTGCGGGTGGATGAAGAGGTTCAGGCCCACGAGCAGCGCCAGCGCGGCGATCATGCCGTTGCGCAGCTTCCGGGCGAGCGGCGCCAGCGGCGCGGGGGGGATGTCGGCATGCGGGTCCATCGTCGCCTCAAAACCCTTTCAGGGCGTGGATGAGCTGGACGAAGGTCTCGGGGTAGAGCCCGAGGAAGACGCTCACAGCGGCCGTGAAGCACAGCGGCACCACCATCGTGAGCGGTGCCTCGGTGTAGTGCGTCGAGGTCGATCCCGGGGGCGGGGGCCTCGAAGAAGGCCTTGTAGACCACGGGCGTGAAGTAGGCCGCGTTCAAGATCGTGCTCGCCAGCAGCGCGGCCAGGAGCGCGTAGTGCCCCGTGCCGACCGCCCCGTTCACCATGTACCACTTGCTGACAAATCCGCAGACCGGGGGGACGCCGATCATCGAGAGCGAAGCGACCGCGAAGGCGCCGAACGTCCAGGGCATGCGCCGGCCCATCCCGGACATCATGCTGATCTTCTTCTGGTGGGTGGCGACGTAGATCGCCCCGGCCGTGAAAAAGAGCGTGATCTTGCTGAACGCGTGGTGGGCGATGTGCGCGACCCCGCCGGTCACGGCGAGCGGCGTCAGCATCGCGACCCCCAGCACGACATAGGAGAGCTGGCTCACGGTGGAGTAGGCCAGCCGGGCCTTGAGGTCGTCCTTGGTGAGCGCGATGGCCGAGGCGAGCACGATGGTCAGGGCGGCGAACACGGCCGTGACCTCCCCCAGCCCGAGGCGGTCCATGAGGTCGACCCCGAAGGCGGACAGGAGCACCCGGCAGATCGAGAAGACCCCCGCCTTCACCACCGCCACCGCGTGCAGCAGGGCCGAGACCGGGGTGGGCGCCACCATGGCCGAGGGCAGCCAGTTGTGCAGCGGCATGATGGCCGCCTTGGCCAGCCCGGCCACGTAGAGGAAGTACGTGATCGTCACCAGCGTGGGGTCCGCGTCCGGCGGGAAGATCCCGCCGGCGATGTCGCCCAGGCGGAAGTCGAGCGTCCCGCAGAGCACGTAGGTCAGGATCATGGCCGGCAGCAGGAAGAGCTTGGAGGTGCCCATGAGGTAGACCAGGTACTTGCGCGCCCCGTGGTAGGCCTCCTCGTCCTGGTGGTGCGCCACCAGCGGGTACGTGAAGACGGTGATGACCTCGTAGAACAGGTAGAGGGTGAAGACGTTGGCCGCGAGCGCGACTCCCACGGCGCCGAAGATCGCCACCGCGAAGCAGAAGTAGTAGCGCGTCTGGGCGTGCTCCTTGAGCGCGCGCATGTAGCCGACGTTGTAGGCGGTCGCGAGGACCCACAGGAACGACGCCACCAGGGCGAAAATGAGGCCGAGTCCGTCCGCCCCGAACTTGACCTCGATCCCCGGCAGGATCACGAAGAGCGGCAGCACCAGGACCTTCCCCTGCAGCACCGGCGGCACGAAGGTCAGCACGGTCCCGAAGGTGAGGGCCCCCGCGACGAAGGACACCGCTTCGCGCGCGTTGACGTTCGCGCGCAGCAGCCAGATCGCGAGCGGCGCCAGCCCCGTGAAGAGGATGGGCAGGATCAGAGTGGGGTGTTCGAGGACCATTACGGGTTTCCCTGCTTGGTACGGATAATTCGGTTCTTGCCGGGACCAGGGTTCAGGGTTCGGGGTTCAGGGAAAAACGGACGCGCTTCGATCGTCTATTTCTTCCCTGAACCCTGAACCCCGAACCCTGTTCCCTTCTTTCATCCCTTCAATTGCGCCAGCCGATCGCTGTCGGAGGTGCCGGAGCGCTTGACCGCCACCAGGACCATGGCGAGCACCAGCGTCGCCTCGGCTGCGGCCAGGCCCATCACGAGCAGCGTGCCGAGCTGGCCCAGCTCGTCCGAGGCCGGGGTCAGGCGGGCGCTCGCCACCAGCGCGAGACCCGCGCCGTTGAGCATGAGCTCGACCGAGATGAGCATCCCGACCAGCGTGCGCCGGTTCGTCAGCCCGTACAGGCCGAAGGCCAGCAGCAGCAGCGCGGCCAGATGGAAGAGCACCAGCGGGCTCATGCCCCCTTCCTCCTCTCGAAGCCGAACACCACCGCCCCGGCCATGGCGGCCAGCAGCACCACCGAGATCAGCTCGAACCCGAGCACGTAGGGCCCGGTCAGGAACTGCCCGAGCCGCTCGAGCGGCAGCTCCGGCTTCAAGGGCAGGGCCTGCGGCGCGCGGAGCGTCACGATCAGCCCGAGGATCCCCGCCGGCAGCAGCCCGGTCAGCAGCGTCCAGCCGGTGCGCGCGGCCGTCCGCGGGCTCGCGTCCTCCTCGCCGGCCTCGCCCTGCGGGTCGCGGGTGAGCATGATCGCGAAGAAGATCAGGACCGTCACCGCCCCGACGTAGATCAGGATCTGCATCAGCGCCATGAACGGGGCCGCCATGAGAAAGTACATGCCGGCCACTCCGAAGAGCGTCAGGATGAGCCCGAGCAGTGCGCGCACCAGGTTGCGGCAGCGCACGGCCGCGACGCCGCCGACGAGGATCAGCGCCAGGTAGAAGCCGTACGCGGTGAGTGCCAGTGCATCCAGCATTGCCCGTTCCCCTCCTTTCAGGCCGGGCCGATTTTTCGGCCGAGCGGCGCGCAGCCGCGCGAGCAGGTCGATGTCGAACGTGTCGCGCGTGGTGCCGACCAGGTAGACGTTTCCGGAAAAGCGGATGGCGTCCGCCGGGCAGCTCTGGACGCACAGCCCGCAGAGGCTGCAGAGGCTGTAGTTGACCCGGTAAACGTCCAGGACGCGCTCGATCGTGTCCGGCGGCGGCGCCTGGTGCGTCGAGTAGGGCGACGCCACGTCCGGGCCGAGCAGCAGGCCCCCATCCGCCGGGCGCTTGCCGGGCTCCTCTCCCAAAACGTGCAGGCGCAGGCTGATGCAGCGCGAGGGGCAGATCTCGACGCACTTCCAGCACATGATGCAGCGCGGGCGGTGCGGGTCGGCGTCCGCCGGCACGAGCTCGATGTGGCCGCGGAAGCTCGCGACGTTGTCGACCTCCTGGCGCGGGTAGTGGACGGTCAGCCAGGGCTTGCACAGCTCGACCCCGGTGATCTTGAGGCCGACGACCAGGCTCCACAGGCTTTTGAGCGTTTTGAACAGGCGTTTCATATGGGTCAGCGCACCAGTTTGACGATCAGGGCGGTCGCGGCCAGGTTGGCGAGCCCGAGCGGGATCAGCCACTTCCAGCAGACGTTCAGCAGCTGGTCGAAGCGCACGCGCGGGAAGGTCCAGCGGAACCACATCAGCGCGAAGACCAGCGCGAACACCTTGCCCAGGAACCACCACGGCCCGGGGAAGAGGGGCCCGTCCCAGCCGCCCAGGAAGAGCGCGGTCGCGACGGCGCAGACCACCACCATGTACGAGTACTCGGCCAGGAAGAAGATGCCGAAGCCCATGCCCGAGTACTCGGTGTGGAACCCGGCGGTCAGCTCGCTCTCGGCCTCGGGCAGGTCGAAGGGCGCGCGGTTGGTCTCGGCCACGGCCGCGATGAAGAAGATCAGGAAGGCGAGCGGCTGCACCCAGACGTTCCACGAGAGCAGCCCCCGGGTCTGCGGGGCGGCGATGGCCGAGAGGCTGAGCGAGCCGGTCTGCAGCGCAATCGACAAGACCGCGAGCAGCAGCGGGATCTCGTAGGCGACGGACTGCGCCACCGCGCGGGCGGCGCCGATCAGGCCGTACTTGTTGTTCGATCCCCACCCGGCCAGGCAGAGGCCGAGCGTGTTCAGCCCGGAGAACGCCAGGACGAGCAGCAGCCCCAGGTTCACGTCCATCCCCGTCAAGAGCGGGCTGAACGGGATCGGCAGGAAGCAGACGACCACCGGCGCGAGCGCGACCAGCGGCGCGAGCCAGAACAGCACCCGGTCCGCCCCCCGCGGGCAGACCAGCTGCTTGCTGATCAGCTTGCCCGCGTCGGCGAAGGGCTGCAGCAGCCCGTGCGGCCCGACCTCGTAGGGCCCGGGCCGCCGCTGGATGAACCCGGCCACCTTCCGCTCGGCGTAGAGGAGCACGAGGCCGTTCACGCCCAGGAAGGCCATGATGGCCGCGAGCGCCGCGACCATCTGCCCGAGCGGGTGGGAGAGCGCTTCCGCCAGCAGGGCCATCATCGGTCGATCTCCGGTATGACCAGGTCGAGGCTGCCCAGGATGGACACGGCGTCGGCCAGCAGCGTGCCCCGGGCGAGCTCGGCAAAGAGACTGAGATTCGAGAACCCGGGCGCGCGCAGCTTGACCCGGTAGGGTTTCGGCCCGCCGTCGCTCACGAGGTAGATGCCGATTTTGCCGCGCGCGCCCTCGACCGCGTGGTAGACCTCGCCGCGCGGCGGCAGGAGGCGCTCGGGCAGGTCGGGGGCGATGTGCGCGCCCGCGGGCAGCCGGTCGAGCGCCTGCTCGACGATGCGCAGCGACTGGGCCATCTCCTCCATGCGCACCTCGTAGCGGTCCATGGCGTCCCCGGTTTTCCCGACCGGGACGTCGAACTCCAGCCGGTCGTAGACCGAGTAGGGCTCGGCGCGGCGCACGTCGTAGGCGACCGCCGAGCCGCGCAGCACCGGGCCGGTCGCCCCGTAGCTGCGCGCGGTCTCCGCGGTCAGGACACCGATCTCCTCGCAGCGCCCGCGCAGGATGACGTTGTCGGTCACGAGATCGCGGTACATGGGCAGGCGCTTGCGGAAGTCCGCGACGAAGCGGCGCGTCGTCCGTGACGAAGCGGTTCGTCGACGTCGCGCGCGACCCCGCCGAAGCGGAAGTAACAGTAGGTCAGCCGCGCCCCGGTCACCGTCTGCAGCAGGTCCATGATGCGTTCGCGGTCGGCGAAGGCGTAGACGATCGGGGTGAAGGCGCCCAGGTCGAGCAGGTACGCCCCCCACCAGAGCAGGTGGGAGGAGATGCGGTTCAGCTCGCAGGTGATCACCCGGATGACCTCGGCGCGCTCCGGGACCCGGATGCCCGCGAGCTTCTCCACCGCGCCCACGTACGCCCAGTTCCAGGCGAGCGCGTGCAGGTAGTCGACCCGCCCCATGTTGGGCAGGTACTGCACGTAGGTCCGCACCTCGCCCATCTTTTCGTGCATGCGGTGGATGTAGCCCAGCACCGGTTCGGCCTTGCGGATGTACTCGCCGTCCAGCTCGACGATGATCCGCAACACCCCGTGGGTCGCCGGGTGCTGCGGCCCGACGTTGAGGACCAGCGTGTCCTCGCCCTCGCGGGTGAAGCGCTGCGTGTAGTAGTCCCCCGTCAGGCGGAGGCAGGCGGGATCCGGGGGCATGCGCTCAGCTTTCCTCCGCGGGGTCGTGCGGCCCCGGTTCGTACTGCTCGTAGTGCCGTCTCCGCCAGCCGGCGCGCCAGGCTGCGGCGCGAGCAGGCGGAGCAGACGTCGCGGTTGAAATCCGGCACCCCGTTCTCGCCCGCGCGCGCGAGCACCTGCTTCAGGTCGATCACCGGCCCGAAGTGGACGCCGCAGGCGCTGCACCGGCGCAGCGGAACGCGCGAGGCCTCCTTGCCGCGCACGATCACCCGCCGCTCGCCGTCGACGTCCTCGATGCGGATGGCGTCGACCGGGCAGATCTGGGCGCAGGACCCGCACCCGATGCAGATTCGGCGACAGGCGGCCGAAGGAGGTGTCCACCTCGATCTCGACCCCGCGGCCGCAGAGGGCGAGCACGTTGCCGCCCACCCGCTCGCACACCCGCGCACACAGGCCGCACATGATGCAGTCCTTGTCTTCGGCCGGGAAGCGGTTCAGGTCTGCGCCGTAGCGCTCGGCGAGCTGCGTCAGGGTCTTGGCTCCCTGGCAGCGCGCGTAGAGCAGCTCGATCAACACCTTGCGGCCGTTGCGCAGCAGCGGCGTGTCGGTGTGGATCTCCGCATCCCCGCGCAGCGGGTAGTTGCAGGCGGTCACGAGGCGCGAGCGCCGCCCTTCGCCAACTCCACCGTGCACACGCGGCACATGGCCGCCGGCTCGAGCGCGGGCACGTGGCAGAGGGTCGGGATGTAGACCCCGTTGCGGCGGGCGACCTCGACGATGGTCTGCTCCGGTTCCGCCGACACTTCTTTCCCGTCCATGATGATCTTCATGCGCGTTGTCCTCGGCTCATGCCCGCCGCGTCACCCGGCAGCCGGTCACATGATCCGGATGCTGTCGAACTTGCAGTTGCGATAGCACTCCATGCACTTGATGCAGGCCTCCTGGTGGATCAGGTGGGCCTTCTTCTTCTCCCCGGTGATGGCCCCGGCCGGGCAGCGCTTGAGGCACAGCCCGCAGCCCGTGCAGGTCTCGGGGTCGATCTCGTAATAGTAGAGCGACTTGCACATCCCGGCCGGGCATTTTTTGTCCGCGGATGTGAGCCTCGTACTCCTCGCGGAAGTAGCTGATCGTGGAGAGCACCGGGTTGGCGGCCGAGGTGCCGAGGCCGCAGAGCGAGAAGTTGTTGGTGAACGTGCCGATTTCCTCGAGCTGTTCGATGTCCCCCTCGCGGCCCTCGCCCTGGGTGATGCGGCTCAGGATCTCCCGCATGCGGGTCAGCCCCTCGCGGCAGGGGGTGCACTGACCGCACGACTCCTCGACCAGGAAGTTGATGAAGTAGCGCGAGACCTCCACCATGCAGGTGTTCTCGTCCATCACGATCATGCCGCCGGAGCCCATCATGGAGCCGATCTCGGCCAGCTTGCCGAAGCCCACCTTGATGTCGATGAACTTGCCGGGGATGGGGATGCACCCGCCGGACGGGCCGCCGGTCTGCACGGCCTTGAGCTGCTTCTTGTTGGGGATGCCGCCGCCGATGCCGAACACGATCTCCCGCAGCGAGATGCCCATCGGCACCTCGACCAGGCCCGACGTTGTGCACGTTGCCGGTGAGCGAGAAGACCTTGGTCCCGGCGGAGCGCTCGGTGCCGTAGCCGGCGTACCACTCGCCGCCGTGCAGGATGATCTCGGGGACGTTGGCGTAGGTCTCGACGTTGTTCAGGTTGGACGGGCTGTCGCGGAACCCGCGCTCGGTGGAGCGGATGTACTTCGCCCGCGGCCGGCCGACCTTGCCCTCCAGCGAGGACATGAGGGCGCTCGACTCGCCGCAGACGAAGGCCCCCGCCCCGGTGGAAATGCTCGCTTGGAACGCGAACCCGGTGCCCAGGATGTTGTGCCGAGCAGCCCCAGGTCCTCGGCCTGGCGGATGGCCGCGATCAGGGTCGCACCGCGAGGGGGTACTCCACCTGCGCAGTACAGGAAGCCCCGGTCGCGAGCCGATCGCGTAGGCGGCGAGCGCCATGCCCTCGAGGACCGCGTGGGGGTCGCCCTCCAGACGGAGCGGTCCATGAAGGCGCCGGGGTCGCCCTCGTCGGCGTTGCAGATGACGTAGTGACGGTCCGGGCCTGGCGGCGCAGGACTCCCACTTGACGCCGGTGGGGAACCCGGCGCCGCCGCGGCCCGCAGCTTGAGGCGCGCCCCTTGATCTCCTCGATGACCTGCTGGGGGCTCATCTCGGTCAGGATCTTGGCGAGCGCGTGGTAGGCGCCGTCCGCGAGGCGTCGCTGGATGTCGAAGGGGTCGATCCGGCCGATCTTCTTGAGCACCAGCGGGTCTGCTTGGAGAAGAACGGGATATCGTGGACTGTGGCGATGGGTTCCTTCGAGCCCGGTCGACTTGTAAAGCAGCGCTTGATCGCTTCGCCGCCGAGCACCGTCTGGCGGACGATCTCCTGGTACGTCCCGGGTTTGACCCGCTGGTAGAACAGGTCCTGGGGCTCGAGCGTGAGCAGCGGGCCGCGCGAGCAGAACCCGTGGCAGCCGGTCCGCTTGATCTCGGGCACGACCTTGACGTCGCACCCCGGCCTCGGCCACGGCCGTTTTCAGCGCCTCGAGGACATCCAGGCTGCCGACGGCCTTGCAGCCGGTCCCGCAGCAAACGAGGATGCGGGCGTGGACGGGTCGATGCTCTCGATGAGCGTCTGCCGGTACTGGGCGAGCTCCTGCGGGGCCGAGATCTTCTTCGTCCAGGCGAGCTCGGGTGTGGTGCTGGTTGCGGTTGCCATCACGGTTCTCCCCTATTCGGCGTTGACGGTCTCGATGAGCTCGTTCAGCTGCGCGACCGTCGCCTGGGGGTAGTACTTCTCGTCGATGACCACGACCGGCGACACGGCGCAGGCCCCCACGCAGTTCACGGTCTCCAGGGTCACGGCTTCTGTCCGGCGTCGTCCCTCCGGGCTCGATCCTCGAGTTTGGCGGCCATGTGCCGACCATGCGGCAGCTGCCCTTGAGGTGACAGGCCGTGCCCGTGCAGACGGCAACGATGTGCTTGCCCTTGGGCATCAGGCTGAACGAGGCGTAGAAGGTGGCCACCTCGTAAATCTTGGTCAGCGGGACCTCGAGCACCTGCGAGAGGTAGTGCAGCGCCGGCTCCGGCAGGAAGTGGTAGTGACGCTGAATGGCCTGCATCATCATGATCATGGCCTCGCGCAGGCCGCCGTAACTCGTCGCGGATGATGCGGTCTAGCACCACGAAGTCCACCTCGGGCTCCTGGCAGCAGGTCGGTTGCGAATCGGGCATCCCATCCTCCTTGTCGCACGCGCCGGATCGCGGGGGGGTCATCGCGGCCCCGCTTGCGGCGGGTCGGCGATCTCGTTCACGCGCAGGCACTGCGTGGTGCACACCGCGACGCAGACCGGCGGCAGACCCTGGTCGAGGCGGTCCTTGCAGAGGTCGCACTTGGTCGCCTTTTCGGTCTCGGCGTTCCACTGCACGGCGCCCCAGGGGCAGGCGACCATGCAGGCCTTGCACCCCACGCACAGGTCGGGCTCGACGTACACGATGCCGTCGGACTCGCGCTTCTTCATCGCGCCCGTCGGGCAGGCCGCGACGCAGGCCGCCTTCTCGCAGTGGAAGCACCCCAGGTAGACGAAGGCCTCCCGCGGCAGGCCGCGCACCACCCGCCGGCCGAGCATGAAGATCTGGCACAGGCGCGGGCCCTCCGGCAGGTGCTTGTTTTCCTTGCAGTAGATTTCGCAGCTCAGGCAGCCGATGCAGCGCTCCTGGTCCTGGACGACGTATCGCTTGCTCATTCGGGCTCCTTGTCGGCGGCGTCCACCATGCGGGAGAGCGGCAGCAGACCGTAGAGCGACCGACGGTCCCGGCCCTTGAGCAGGGGGTGGACTCCCAGGTCCTCGGGGAGGAGCAGGGGTTTCAGATCGGGGTGGCCGGCGAACTGCACTCCGAAGAAGTCGAAGCACTCGCGCTCGTGCCAGTCGGCCCCCCGGTACACGGTCGCGATGGAGGGCGCCTGCGGGGCGTCGTGCGGGACGATCACGCGCAGAACCACCCGGGCGGCGGCCTCGAACCGGTCGAAGTGGTAGACCAGCATGATGCCTTCCGTCACGTCCACTCCGGCAATGTCTTCGAGGAAGTAGCCGGCGTCGCTCAGCTGCCGGACGGCCGCCGGCAGGTCGCCCGCGGCGAGCGTGAGGTCCGCATGGCACCCGGTCGAGCCGGGGTCCGGGGCCGACCGGCGCAGGGCGGGGATGCCCTCGATCCCGGGCGGCCGTGCAGGGGGACGGGTCATGGGCGCCGGTCCTCCCCGGGCTCGGGCCACCAGCGGCGCCCGGTCAGCTTCTTCTGCAGCGCGAAGATCCCCTCCAGCAGCGCCTCGGGCCGCGGCGGGCATCCCGGCACGTAGACGTCGACCGGGATGAGGTTGTCGACCCCCTCCACGATTCCGTACTGACCTTCGAAGCAGAAGGGGCCGCCGGAGATGGCGCAGTTGCCGAGCGCCATGACCCACTTGGGGGCCGGCATCTGATCGTACAGACGCACGACCGCCGGGGCCATCTTTTTGGAAACCGTGCCGGCCACGATCAGCAGGTCGGACTGCCGCGGCGAGGGGCGGAAGGCCTCGGCGCCGAAGCGTGCGATGTCGAAGCGGGCCATGCCGACCGCCATCATCTCGATCGCGCAGCAGGCCAGCCCGAAGGTCATCGGCCAGAAGGACATGGACCGGCAGAGGTCCAGGATCTGCTGGACCGGCTTGATGTCGAGGATCGGGGGGTCGATCAGTCGCCCGGAGGGGTTCAGAAGGTCACTTTGCGCGGCCAAGCGAACACTCCTTTGCGCCAGAAATAGACCACGGCCAGGGCCAGAATGCCGACGAAGAGCATGAGCTCCCAGAAGACGGCCCACCCCGGGCTGCCGGGGTACCAGGCCGCCACGGGGAAGAGATAGAGGACGTCCACGTCGAAGGCCAGGAAGATCAGGGCGTAGAAATAGTAGTTGATCCCGAACCGGACGCGGGCGGGTCCGTGCGGCGCGATGCCGCATTCGTACGGGAGCCCGAGGTCGGGGGCCTTGCTCCTGGGGGCGAGCAGGGAGGCTGTGACGAGGGGCACGGCCCCGAGCAGGGTCCCGGCAGCCAGGAAGACGATGATCGCCAGGTTCAGCCAGTCGAACTGCATGGTGCGTCTCTTCGTTTGAGGGCCGGCTCGCGGGCCCCGATTCACCCGGCCGCTGTGCGGGCGGGGTATCAAAATGCGGGTAGCGCCATATGATGAATAATGTTTAGCGACTTAAATCGTCATTCAGTATATTTGTCAAGACGTTTTTCTAAAAACATACTTGTCTTGTCGTGTTGCAACCGGGTTTGGTTAACAATGGGCAACTAAATGAATATTAAGGAACAAATTCATGTTTAAGGGTAAACTGGCGACGGCTTGTCATTGCACAAGACGGCCGCCGCAACGGCAGGCGATATGGAAATTTTCGCGAGGAAAATCAAAGGAATCCCTAGCGGGTGCAGTCCCGGCGATTCCGGCTTCCGGGTGTGCCCGGGCGCCTGGTCAAGAGGTCGGCTGAAAGGAAGGATGCGGGGCGCGGATCACACGGGTGGTGTGCCGGGTTGCGGGGGCGGGGTCCGGTCCAGGAGGGCCCGGACGAGGTCGGCCAGGTCGTCCTTGAGGAAAGGCTTCATCACGAGCGCCCCGATGCCGAGCGCGCGGGCACGCTCGGAGTCGATGTGTTCGTTGTAGCCCGTGCACACGACCACCGGCAGCTCCGGCCGGATGCGCATCAGCTCCTGCGCCAGGCGGTCGCCGGTCATGCCCGGCATGGTCATGTCCGTGATCACGAGGTCGAAGTCCCCCGGGGCGGCGCGAAAGCGCTCCAGGGCCTCGGCCGGGTCCCGGCTGGTCGTCACCCGGTAGCCGAACGCCTCGAGCAGGTGCCGGCCCAGGGCCTCGATCGAGGGTTCGTCGTCCACGAACAGGATGTGCTCGCTGCCGCGCGGGGCGGTGCGCTCCGTGTCCGGCTGGGTCGGGGCGGCATGGTTGACGAGCGGCAGCAGCACGTCGAAGGTCGTCCCCTCCCCGAGCCGGCTCGACACCCGGATGGCGCCCTTGTGCGCCTTGATCGCGCCGTGCACGACCGCCAGCCCCAGGCCGGTCCCCTTCGTTTTTTCCTTGGTCGTGAAGTAGGGGTCGAAGATGCGGTGCATGATGCCGGGGTCGATGCCGTGGCCGGTGTCGTGCACGCTGAGCTTCAGGCACGGGCCCGGCGCCATGGGCCGGAGCTCCGAGGCTTCGGATGCGTCGATGCAGGCCTGCGCGAGGGTCACCTCCAGGGTCCCGCCCTGCGGCATGGCCTGGTAGGCGTTCGCGCACAGGTTCATCACGATCTGGTGGATCTGGGTGGGGTCCCCGAGCACCAGCCCCGGGTTGCCGACGGCGTGGCGCAGCTCGATCGTCGACGGCAGTGTCGCGCGCAGGAGCTTGAGCGCCTCCTTGACGATCAGGTGGACGTCGACCGGCGCGAACTCGGACTCGGTCCGGCGGCTGAAGGTGAGGATCTGGCGCACCAGGTCGCGCGCGCGGAAGGATGCCTTGAGCACCTCGGTCATGTGGTCGCAGGCCTCGGCGTTCCCCTCCGAGACGATCTTCGCGAGCTCGGCGAATCCGATGATGGCGGCCAGGATGTTGTTGAAGTCGTGCGCGATCCCGCCGGCGAGGGTGCCGATGGCCTCCATCTTCTGCGCCTGGCGCAGGCGGTCCTCCAGGCGCAAGCGCTCATGCTCGGACTGCTTGCTCGCGGTGATGTCGAGCGCGGTGAAGGTCACGCCCTTGGACCAGTCGGCGGGGTCCAGGGGGGTCGAGCTCAGCAGGACGTCGATGATGCCTCCCTTTTTCCGCTGCCAGCGGGTCTCCACCGACCCGGTCCCCCTGGCTGTGATCTGGAGGTATTTTTCCCGGCCGACGAACTCGAACTCCTCGTCGCTGGGGTAGAGGATGCGCGCGCTGCGGCCCTCGAGCTCTTCCGCGGAATAGCCCAGCATGTCGCATATGCGCTCGTTGACCTGGCTGAGGACGCGGTTGTGCACGACCCCGATCCCGATCGGGGCCACCCTGAAGATGCTCCGCAGGGAGGCCTCGCTCTCGCGCAGTGCGTCGGCCATCCGCTGGTGTTCGACGAACAGTCGCGCCTGGGAGATGGCGCCGCCGATCTGGGCCGCCACGCTCTCCGCCAGCGCCGTCTCCTTGGGCCCGTAGCTGCCGGCGGTGCGCGACGCGAGCACCAGGGCGCCGAAAACCCGCCCCTCCGTCACCAGCGGGGCCAGCAGGGTCGAGCGGATCCCGGCGCGCAGAAACGGGAGGTGCCCCGGGTAGCGGGCGCTGGCCTGCTCAACCGACAGATCGGGCACCACCATCCCCCGGCCCGACGCGATCATGGCCGACGTGGCCGAGCCCGCCAGCGGGAACCGGTCCCCGGCGTGCCGGCCCTCGATCGGGAACCCGAGGTCGTACTGGGTGGAGATCGTCTGCGTGTCGAAATTCACGAGATTGATGGCGATGCGGTCGAAGGGGATGATCTTTTTCACCTCGGCCGCGAACTTCTCGTAGACCTCTTCGATCTTCAGGGTGGAGGTGATGATGCGGCCGATTTCGGCCATGACCGCCTTTTCCCGGGCCAGACGCTGGGCATCCACCTCACTCTCCCTGAGCGAGGCTTCGGCCTGAATGAGCTCCTGCAGGAGATGGGCATGCTCGATGGCGCCGCTGATCTGGGCCGCCACGCTTTCGGCGACCGGGATGTCCAGGCCGGTGTAGGCCCCAGGCTCGAGTGCCATCAGGACCAGCGCGCCGAAGGCCTTGCCAGTGGTGACCAGGGGCACCAGCAGGGTCGAATGAATCCCCGCCCGCCGCACCGGCAGGTGACCGGGCCAGCGGGATTCGATCTCCTGAGCCGACAGATCGGGCATCACCATCCCCCGCCCGGATTCGACCACAGCGGCCGTGGCCGTGCCGGCCAGCGGGAACCGGTCGCCTCCACTCCGGCCTTCAACCGCGAATCCGGCGACATACTGGGTGGCGACCGTTTGCGAGTCGAAGTCCGCGAGGTTAATGGCGATGCGGTCGAAGGGCAGGATCTTCTTCACCTCGGCCGCGAACTTGTCGTAGACCTCTTCGATCTTCAGGGTGGAGGTGATGAGGCGGCCGATTTCGGCCATGACCGCCTTTTCCCGGGCCAGGCGCTGGGCCTCGATCTCGCTTGCCTTGAGCGAGGCCTCGGCCCGGATTTTCTCCTGCAGGCGTTGGGCGTGGGCGATGGCGCCGCTGATCTGGGAGGCCACGCTCTCGGCCAACGCCGTCTCCTTGGGCCCGTAGCGGCCGGCGGTGCGGGACATGAGCACCAGGGCGCCGAAGGCCCGCCCCTCCGTCACCAGCGGGGTGAACAAGGTGGAGTGGTACCCGGCGCGGTAGGTGGGCTCGTGGCCCGGGTACCGGTGCATGAGCCATTCGAGCGATTCCGGCTGCAGCAGCAGGCTGGCGCGGGACCGGATCACGGCTTCCGTGGCGGTGCCCGCCAGCGGCAGGTCATCGCCCGGGTCGCGCCCCGGGACGCTGCCTCCGGTCACGTGGCGAATGACGAGCCGATCGGCCGGAAGGTCTGCGATGTTGACCGAGATGCGATCGAAGGGCAGCACCCGCTTGACGGCTGCGGCGAAGTGCTCGTAGACCTCTTCGATCTTCTGGGTGGAGGTGATGATGCGGCCGATTTCGGCCATGACCGCTTCTTCGGCCGCCAGCCGCTTGGCTTCCTGCTCGCTGCGGTGGAGGGTGGCCTCCGTCTGGATGCGGTCGATGGCCGCGCCCAAAATGTTGGCGACCGCGCGCAGGAAGTTCGTGTCCTGGTCGTCGAAGGCGCGGTGGCGTGTGCTGAGGGCGTTCAGGACACCGTAAGGGCGCCCGCGGCCGGGTATGATCACGTTGACGCCGCAGACGATGCCTTGCGAGCGCATGAGGGGGTGGGGGGTGAAGCGGGTTTCGTGCGCGAGGTCCGCCATAACGATCGGCTCGCCGCACAGCAGGGCGTACCCGGCCAGCGAGGCGGTGCCCGTCTCGAACCGGGTCCCGATCATGGCCTCGCTGTCCGGCAGGGCGGCGCGGACGACCAGCCGGTCCTCGGGCAGCAGCTCGAGCACCTCGCAGTACTCCACCTGCAGGATGCGGCCCGCCGAGCGCACGGCCTCCCGGAAGAGCGCGTCGGCCGGGCCTCCGGCCAGGGCCCTCTGCCCCAGCTGCGCCACCACCTCCTGCTGGCGTGCCCGGTCCTGCTGTGCCTGCGCGAGCTGATCCATGCGCCGCCGCTCCCCGTCGGAAGAGAAGAATAAATATAGGGTATCAGAAAACGGTCGGACGTGAAAGGCGCAGGGGGCAAACGCACTTTCGGAACGAACGTCCCCAAAGTGGGTTAAGGCGGTACGGGGCCCTGCGCACGGGGCGGGGAGGTCACAACCCGAGGTAGGCCCGGCGGATGTCGGCGTCGGCCATGAGATCGGCCGATCGGCCGGAGCGGGTCAGGCGGCCGCTTTCGAGGATGTAGGCGCGCGTGGAGAAGTTCAGCGCCTGCTCGACGTTCTGCTCGACGAGCAGGATGGTGATCTCCGCGCCGAGCGCGGAGAGGGTGCGGTAGATGGACTTGGTGATCATGGGGGCGAGCCCGAGCGAGAGCTCATCCACCAGCAGCAGCTTGGGCCGGCTCATGAGCGCGCGGCCGATGGCCAGCATCTGCTGCTCCCCGCCGGAGAGGGTCCCGGCGGGCTGGTCCCGCCGCTGGCCGAGGATGGGGAAGAGCTCGGTGACGTGGGCGAGGGTGTCTTTCAGCCGGCCGCGGGCGTTCTTGGGGAAGGCCCCCATCTCGAGATTTTCGCGGACGGACATGTCCTTGTACACGCGGCGGCCTTCGGGGACCAGGGCGATGCCGAAGGCGGTCACCTGGTGCGGGCGCCGGCCGACCAGCGACACGCCGTCGAAGCGGATGTCGCCGGCCGCGGGGGTCAGCGTCGCCGTGACGGCGGCCAGGAACGAGGACTTGCCCGCACCGTTGCTGCCCAGGATGGCGACGCGCTCCCCCGGCTCGACCGACAGGCAGATGTCCCACAGCACCTGGGTTTCCCCGCGAAACAGATCGACATGCGACACGTCCAGCAACGCAGCCATGCTACTCTCCCAGATAGGCCTGGATGACCCGCGGGTCGTTCACCACTTCGGTCGGCGTCCCCGCCATGAGGACCCGGCCCTGGTCCAGCACGATGACCTGCTGGGCCGCCTGCATGATCGCGCCCATGACGTGTTCGATCCACAGGATCGTGAGCCCGGCCTCGTCGCGCAGGCGGCGGATGAAGTCCACGGCCTGACCGATCTCCTGCGTGTTGAGCCCGCCCAGGACCTCGTCCAGCATCAGCAGCTTGGGCTCGGTCGCCAGCGCGCGCGCGAGCTCCAGGCGTTTCTTCTGGATCACGTTCAGGTGGCGCGCCTCGGTCGCCGCGAGCGCGTCGAGGCCTGTCAGGCCGAGCTTCTCCCGGGCGAAACTCTCGATGAACGTGCGCGGTTTCTGCGGGTGGCGGTTGATCGCGGCCACCATGACGTTCTCGAGGCAGGTCATGCCCGCGAAGGGGCGGGTGACCTGGAAGGTGCGGGCCATCCCCATGCGGCAGATCGTGTTGGCCGGCAGGCCGGTCACGTCGGTGCCGTCGAACACGATGCGGCCGGCGGTCGGCTTGAAGGCGCCGGCCACGGTGTTGAAGAGGGTCGTCTTGCCCGCGCCGTTCGGGCCGATGAGGCCCACGACGGTCCCCGCTTCGACGGCGAAGTCGACGTCGGTCAGGGCCTGGACCCCGCCGAAGGACTTGCTGACGTGTTGACCTTCCAGTAGCGGCATCGTTCTTCTCGCGCGTGTGTAGGGTTCAGCTGCCCGTTGATGCGTCGCGGACCCGGCCCCCTGCGGCGGCCGCTTCCTCGGCGGCCGGGGCCGGCCGGCGCAGCTTGCGCCAGAGGCCCAGGAGCCCGTTCGGCGCGAAGCGCGCGACCACCAGCGCCACCAGGCCGAACACCAGCACGTGGTATTCGCCGTAGCCGCGGATGTACTCCTCGAGGATGTTGAGGGCGAAGGCCCCCAGGACCGGCCCGACCAGGGAGCCCATGCCGCCGATGACCGTCATGGCCAGCACCTTGAACTGCAGGTCGAGCGAGGGGATCTCGGGGGTGATCAGCAGGAGGTAGTGCCCATAGAGCCCGCCCGCGAAGCCCGCCATGGCGCTGGCCACCGTGAAGGCCAGCACCCGCACGTGCAGCACCCGCACGCCCACGGACTTGGCGGCGAGCTCGTCGTTCTGCACGGCCCGGAAGTTCAGCCCGAGGTTGGAGTGGATCATCCGGTAGATCACGGCGAGCACGGCCGCCGCGGCGGCGAGCATGATGTAGTAGTACCCGAGCTTGGAGTACTCGCCCATCAAGCCGGGCACCTGCAGCCCCATGGTGCCGCGGGTCACGTCGTACTCGTTGACGATGACGATGTGCAGGATCTGCGAGAAGGCGAGGGTCGTGAGCGAGAGGTAGATCCCGCCCATCTTGAGGCAGAGCGCCCCCAGCGCCAGCCCGAGCACGGCCGCGAGCACGGTGCCGGCCGCGATCCCCACCCAGGGGTTCACCCCGGCCTTCACGGCCAGGATCCCGGAGGTGTAGGCCCCGATGCCGGCCATCGCCGCGTGGCCGAACGACACCTGCCCGGTGTAGCCGGCCAGCAGGTTCCAGCTGCAGGCCATCATCGTGTAGAAGAGGCTCACGATCAGCACGTGCTGGGGGTAGATCCCCAGCCCGAGCGGCAGGACGCACAGGCTTGCGAGCACCAGGGCTGCGATGAGTGCCGGTTTCTTCCCGGTCATGCGTTTCGTCCTTACATCCGGGTGCGGCCGAAGAGCCCCGCGGGGCGCACCAGCAGCACCAGGATGAGAATGATGAATCCGAAGACGTTCTTGTAGCCCGTGGAGATGAAGGCCGCGCCCATGTTTTCGACCAGCCCCAGGACCAGGCCGCCGACGACGCAGCCCCAGAGCGAGCCCATGCCGCCCAGGACCACCACGACGAAGGCCGTGAGCGCCACCGGGATCCCGGCCATGGGCGTGACCGGGAAGACCGGTGCCAGGATGACCCCGGCCGCGGCCGCCAGCGCGCAGCCCAGCCCGAAGCTCAGCATGTTGAGCCGCGTCGTGTCCACGCCGTTCAGCTCGGCCATCTCGCGGTCCTGGCTGGTGGCGCGGATGATGCGGCCGAACCAGGTCTTCTGGATGACGAGGAAGACGGCCGCGATCACGGCCGCCCCGGCGACGAGGGCCGCCAGGCGCTGGTTGCCGTACATGAAGAGGCCGAAGATGTCGGTCGCCCCCTTGATCCACAGCGGCGGCTTGTTGGGGTAGGGCCCGAAGATCAGCAGGTACGCGTTCTGCAGGACGATCGAGAGGATGAACGTCAGGATGAGCGAGTACATGTCGTTGCCGTAGGTCGGCCGGATCAGCGTGTACTCGATCAGGATCCCGAGCAGGAACACCAGCGCGAGCGCGATGGCGAGCGACAGGTAGGGGTTCAGGCCGAGCGTCGAGGCGAAGAGGTAGCTGAAGTACCCGGCCAGGATGTAGAGCTCCCCGTGGGCGAAGTTGACCACGTTCATGATCCCGACCACCAGCGAGACCCCGAGGGCCGCGAGCGCGTAGATGACGCCCATCACCAGCCCGTTCATGATCGAAATGGCGAGCACGCTGCGCTCCTTTTTTTCGCGGCCTGGCGGCCGCGAAAAAAACTTAGGGAGATGTTTTCAAAACAGGCCGCTGGAAACCGGCCGAGCCGCCTCGCCAAACGCGGTGCTCGATCGCTTCTGAACGAACAAGCGCCGGGCGGGAGATATCGTTCGCGTCCCCCGCCCGGCTCGTTCTTTTTGAAAACCCTTTAATAGAAATCCTCCGCTAGGAGGATTTCTACCGCATCAGCTTGCCGGTCGCGGCCTCAGGCGGGTAGAGCACCACCTGCTGCTTGCTCTGCCACTGGATGACCAGCATGGGGGGGTCCCACTGGTGGAACATGAAGGTGCCCTTCTCCATGCCGAACTTGGCCATGCCGCGGGTCGTCTTGAGGTTGGTCTTCTCGAGCGCCTCGACCAGCTTGGCCGAGTCGGTGCTCTTGGCGCGGTTGATGGCGTCGGCCGCGATCAGGATGGCGTCGAACATCGAGCGCGACTTGTAGTCGGTCGGCGCCTTGCCGAAGGCCTTCACGTAGGCCTCGCGGTAGTGCTTGGCGAGATCGGTCAGCTCGACCTTCTCGTGCATCGAGGAGACGAAGCACTCGAGGTTGCCGTAGTCGCCGACGTTCTTCCAGTAGTCGGGCCACAGGCTGGGAGGCCCGGCGCCGTCGATGATGACGGCCTTGGGGCTGACCCCGGTCTCGCCGGCCTGGGAGACGAAGTAGTGCAGGCCGACCCCGTAGATGTAGGCCAGGATCACGTCCGGCTTGAAGGCCTTGATCTTGGTCAGCTCGACGTAGTGGTCCTGGCTGTTGCGCTCGGTGATCATGGACTCGAACTGGACCCCGGCCTTGGCCATGGCGTTCTCGGTCAGCTTGCCGATGCCGATGCCCCAGTCCGTGTTCTCCGCGATGATGAAGGCTTTCTTGAACTTCTCGTGCTGCACCCACTTGGCGATGGTCTGCTGGACCACGCCCGAGTTGGAGGGGCCGGCGCGGAAGACGTAGGGGTAGCCCTTGGCGGTGATGTCGTCGGCCCAGGCCTCGGCCACGATGAAGGGGACCTTCAGGCGGTTGGCGACTTCGATCTCGGCCAGCGCCGAGGAGGACTGGCTCTCGCCCAGCACCATGACGACCTTGTCGCGGGTGACCAGCCGCTCGAACCCGGAGGCCGCCTTGTCCACGGCCGCCGTGTCTTCGAAGACGATCTCGAGCTTCTTGCCGAGAACCCCGCCCTTGGAGTTGACATACTCCGTGGCGAGCTTGATGCCTTCGTCGAAGGCCTGGCCGGTGGCCGCGGCGCCCCCCGTGCGGGGTCCGACGACGCCGACCTTGATCGTGTCCTGAGCCCAGGCGCTGCCGCACAGCAGCAGCACGGCGACCGCGACCGCGGTGATCCTCGACTTCCAGTTCATGAGCAGCCTCCTTTGGTGGTGGGGTGCATGGCGCCGCCGGTCGGCGGCGGCCGGATTCCGTTCCGATGAAGCCTTCGCAAGAAGGACGAATTTATGCCTCGATTCGACGCGGCATGTCAATGGCGGCGGAGACCGCAAACCCCGGCACTACGAAGTGAAGATTTCTTTGGTGTGGGAGAGGCTTCCAGCCTCGATGATCGCGGCTGGAAAGCCGCTCCCACAGGGATGATAAAATACGACGGGGTTCAATGCCATTTCACGATGACGTCGGAATTGACTTGACCCCGGCCGCCGCCTATAGTGCCGCACCAAAACTCACGCGAGGTGCCTGCATGGAAAAGCTGATCATCACCGCCGCCGTCACCGGGTCGCTGCCCACCAAGGCCAAGACCCCGCACGTGCCGATCACGCCGGCCGAGATCGTGGAGGCCGGGGTGCGCTGCGAGCAGGCCGGCGCCGCGGTCATCCACGTCCACGCCCGCAACCCGCAGGACGAGTCGCCCTCGACCGACGTGCGGATCTTCGAGGAAATCTACCACGGGCTGAAGGCGCGCACCGGGCTCATCGTCCAGATCTCGACCGGCGGCCGGGCCGGCATGGCCTACGAGTCCCGCAGCGACCGGCTCGAGCTGCGGCCCGAGATGGCGAGCCTGACCACCGGCTCGGTCAACTTCCCCGACGCGGTCTACGCCAACAGCCCCGAGCTCATCACGCGCCTGGCGACCGACATGCAGCGCCTCGGCATCAAGCCGGAGATGGAGATCTTCGACGTCTCCATGATCCGCAACGCGGTCGAGCTCGCGGAGAAGGGGCTGGCGGAGACGCCGCTGCACTTCGACTTCGTGATGGGGCTCAAGGGCGCCATCCCGGCCACGATCGAGAACCTCGTGCACCTCAAGAACAGCATCCCGGCCGGCGCCACCTGGACGGTCGCCGGGATCGGTCCGGCCCAGCTCGTGGTGAACACCCACGCCATCCTGATGGGCGGCCACGTGCGCATCGGGCTGGAGGACAACATCTACTACCGCAAGGGGGAGCTCGCGCCGAACGAGCGCTTCGTGGAGCGGATGGTGAGGCTGGCAGCCGAGTTCGGCCGCGCGGTGGCGACGCCGGACGAGGCCCGGCGCATCATGCACCTGAAACCGCGTTAACCCCGGGCGGCCCGGACCGCTTTCAGCATGGACACCGCAGCGCCTTTATCCACCTACCGGGTTCAACTCACTCCCACGTTTGATTTTACACGTGCGTCTCGGGTGTGCGGCTATCTCAGAGCGTTGGGGATCAGCCACGTGTACCTTTCTCCGTGCCTGGCCGCGGCTCACGGCAGCCCGCATGGATACGACGTCGAGGACCATTCCCGGGTCAATCCGGAACTGGGCGGGGAGGAGGGGTTCGATGCCCTCTGTCGCGCCATCCGCGAATCGGGCCTGGGGCTGATTCTGGATGTCGTCCCCAACCACATGGCCGTCGGCACGCGCGCGAACCGGTGGTGGTGGGATGTGCTCTCCAATGGCCGTGCCAGCCGTTACGCCGGCCATTTCGACATCCGCTGGGATGTCCCGGATACGGATTTGCGGAACAAGGTGCTGGTGCCGATCCTGGGCGCCGAGCTCGAATGCTGCCTGCAGGCGCGAGAGATTCAGCTGTGCCGCCGGGGCAACGAAATCTTCGTGCGCTATTTCGACCACGAGCTTCCGGTGTCCGCTGCGTCTCTGATGGCGTTGCCGCACGCGGGGGGTGCAGCCGCGAGCGCTCCGTCGTCGACCCGCCGCGACGATAATTGTCCGCCCGGTGCTGCGGCGGCGGCCGGTGCGGGCCGCCCCGTCGGTGGAGATGCCGCTGAAGAGACGTCGGATGACTCCCTGCAGAGGATCAACTCCGATCCGGGACTCCTGAGACGGTTTCTCGACCTGCAGCACTACCGGTTGGCCTTTTGGCGACACGCCCACCGGGAGTTGAACTATCGCCGCTTTTTCGACATCCATCAGCTGGCCGGCATCCGTGTCGAGGATGAGGAGGTGTTTGCCGCCGTTCACGAGCGGGTGTTGCGCTGGGTGCGGGAGGGGCGGGTGGACGGTTTGCGCATCGATCACCCCGACGGTCTGCGGGACCCCACCGCCTACCTGCGGCGGTTGCGCAACGCAGCGCCGACGACTTGGATTGTGGTTGAGAAGATCCTCGCGCGGGGAGAAACCCTCAACCCTGAATGGCCGGTTGAGGGAACCACGGGTTATGAATTTCTGAACCGCGTCAGCGGTCTTTTCGTCGACCCGGACGGGCGACGACCCCTGACCGCATTCTACCGCGAGTTCACGGGGCAGACGGCCGACTACGAAGATGTCGTGCGGGCCAAGAAGATGCAGGTCCTGACGCATCTATTCGTCAGCGAAATGTCGCACCTCACGGATCTGCTGCAGGGCATTCACCGCCGGTGGGGCGGCCGTGCGGACTTGCAGCGCCGGGAGCTGGAGCAGGCGCTGGCCGAGCTCATTGTCGGTTTTCCCGTTTATCGAACCTACATCCGCCCGGCCGACGGGCGGGTCGAAGCGTCCGATCGGGCCGTCGTGCAAGGAGCGCTGGCCGCCGCCGGTACCCGGAGCCCCGGCATCGATGCGGCTGTGTTTCGAACGATCGAGACGGTGTTGCTGCTGGAACGGGCCGGCGAGATGGAGAGCGACTTCGTCCTGCGGTTCCAGCAGTTGACGGGCCCGGTGATGGCCAAGGGGGTCGAGGACACGGTCTTCTACTGCTTCAACCGGCTGCTGGCTCTCAACGAGGTCGGCGGGGATCCGGCGGGGTTCGGCACGTCGCCGGATGCGTTTCATGCCTTTTGCGCGCAGCTCCAGTCGGAGCGGCCGCGGACCCTTCTGGCCAGCGCCACCCACGATACCAAACGCGGAGAGGACACCCGCCTGAGAATCGGCCTGCTTTCGGAGATGCCGGAGCGCTGGGCTGAAGCGGTCGGGCGGTGGTCCCGCATGAACGCGGGGTTTCGCTGCAACGGGTTTCCGGAAACGAACCTCGAGTACGCCCTGTACCAGACCCTGGTGGGCACCTGGCCGATCGGCATCGACCGGCTGGGGCCGTACATGCTGAAGGCGGCCAGGGAAGCCAAGGTGCACACGTCGTGGACGAATCCGGACCCGGTCTACGAGGGGGCGCTGCAGCGGTTTGTCGAAGGGGTGTTGGGTCACGCAGCGTTCACGGCGGACCTGTCCACCTTCCTGAACGCCATGGCCAGGCCGGCGATGATCACGTCCTTGGCGCAGACGCTCATCAAGTGCACCGCCCCGGGGATCCCGGATTTCTACCAGGGGGCCGATCTCTGGGACTTCAGCCTGGTCGACCCGGACAACCGCCGGCCCGTGGATTTCGATCATCGCTTGCACCTGCTGGGCCGGCTTGCGTCCCTGTCCGTGGACGAAATTCTGGACCGGGGTGCCGACGGCATGGCGAAGCTTTACGTGATTCAACGCGCCTTGCACGCCAGAAGGCAGCCACCCGGAGGCGTTCGGGCCGGAAGGGGTCTACCGGCCGCTTCAGGCCATGGGGCCCAAGGCCAGGCACGCGGTGGCCTACGTGCGGGGGGGGCGGTGTCTGACGGTGGCCCCGCGGCTGGTCGTCGGGCTGGGCGACGACTGGGGCGACACGTGGCTGGAACTGCCGGCGGGGGTCTGGGCCAATGCGTTCACGGGCGAGCGCCGGGCGGGCGGGCGGCAGGCGGTGGGGTCGTTGCTGGCACGGTTTCCCGTCGGGCTGTGGGTGCGCGGGGAGGAAAGCGTGTGAGGGCCGTCGCCGGGTGCGCCCCGGCGGGCGCGGGCGGAAGCGAGTGCGCGCGGCTGCTGCGGATTCCGCTCCGGCGCGCCATCAGAGCCGGCCGAAGGCCTCGGTCAGCTCCCGCAGTGGCGCTTGCGGCAAGGCGGCGAACTGGCCCGGCGACAACCGCCACCGCCAGTTGCCTTCCCACCGGCCGGGGGTGTTGATGCGGGCCTCCGACCCTAAACCCAGCAGGTCCTGCACGGGGGTGATGCACATCCGGGCCGGCGACATCATGGCGAGGCGGATCATGTCCCAGTGCAGGCCATCGACGGCCGGCTCTCGACCGATGGTCTGCCCCAGCCGGCGCTTTTCGAGAGCGGAGGCTTCGCTTTCGAGCCAGCCCTTGACCGTGTTGTTGTCGTGAGTCCCGGTGAAGACCACGCAGTTTTCGATGATGTTGTGGATGGCGTTGACATTGGTGGCCGGATCTTCCGAGAAGCCGAACATGAGCACCCGCATGCCCGGGAAGCCGAAACGCCGCATGGTTTCGCGAACGTCGGCGGTGATGACCCCCAAATCCTCGGCGATCAGCGGGAGACAGACGAACCGATGCCGCAGCTCATTAAAAAAATCCTCCGCAGGGGTTTGCAGCCACCTCCCGTTGACGGCGGTCGGTTCGCCCGCAGGGACCTCCCAATAGGCCACGAGTCCCCGGAAATGGTCGATTCGAACGTAGTCGAACAGGGCCAGATTCCGGGCAAACCGGCGGATCCACCACTCATAGCGGGTTTCGCGGTGAGCGTCCCAACGGTAGACCGGGTGGCCCCAGAGCTGGCCGCCGGTGCTGAAGTAATCCGGTGGAACGCCGGACACCGCCAAGGGGCTGCCGGTTTCGTCCAGCTTAAAAAGACGAGGGTGAGCCCACACATCCGCGCTGTGGAACGGCACATAGATGGGCAGGTCCCCGAAGATGCGGATCCCCTTTTCCCGGCAGTAGGCCCTCAGCCCGACCCACTGCCGGAATAAGAAATACTGGACGATCTTCAGATCTTCGAGACGGTCGCCGAGCTCCGCTCGAAGCCGCGCGAGGGCTTCGGGGTGTCGCTGCTGAACGTCGTGCGGCCACCGGTTCCACATCACGTCGGGATAGCGCGTCGCTCAGCGCGGCGAACAGCGTGAAGTCGTCCAGCCACGCAGCGTTCTCCGCGCAGAAACGCGCGTAGTCCTCCCCCGGCGTCCGCTGCTTGAACCGCGCGCAGGCCTTGTCCAGCAGCCGCGTCTTCTCCAGAGCGGCGGCGGCATAGTCGACCCGGCCCTCGGGGAATTCGTGCGGCGGCAGCTCGTCGCGATCGAGAAGCCTCTCGGCGGCAAGATGCTCGGGGCTGATCAGCAAGGGATTGCAGGCAAAGGCCGACGCGCCGTGGTAAGGCGAATGCTGGTAGGCGGGGGTCGTCGGGTTCAGGGGCAGGATCTGCCAGACCCGCTGACCGGCGGCATGCAGGTAATCTGCGAACCGGTAAGCATATGGACCGAGATCGCCGATCCCGAAACCGGAGGGCAGGCAGGGGATGGGAAGCAGAACACCGCTGGCACGTGGGAACATGATTCCGTCTCCATTCGGATTCGAGCAGGATCCAGGTGGGGGTCGGTACCGCCTGAAAAGGACCGGCTAATCCGTCCGGACGCCGAGCTTATCCCCCAGGGATTTGAACAGCGTCGTCCACTGGACGGCCGTTTTGTATCTCCTCCTGGCCTTTTTCTGAAGCACCGGGAACACCTCGCGCAGAATCCGGAAGAAGATGTTTTGAACGATGCGCAGGTTGACCTCGAACGGGAAAAGCGGCAGGAGGTTCGCCAGAGCATCCAATTCCCGCAACAGATCCAAATCGCCCGGCAGTTTGCCGAGGCCCTCGGCAATCCGCTCCATGCGGTTTCGGATGGTGAGCTCCAGCATGGGGCCTTCCAGCGCGACTCCGTGCATTTTGGCTGCGTCCACGAGATTCTGAATGCGGCTGAGGTTCAAGCTGCTCTCTTCGAATTCGCGCTTTAGGGTTGCGTTCAGCACGTATTCGGCCGCGGCGGCCAGCGCCCGGGGGACCGGCACCGCAATGTCTTTCAGGAAAAGCAGCAGCGGGGCGTTGTCTTCGTAGACTTGACGGTAGACGCCTTCGGCGTTGGCCAGGTTGGACTCCAGGATGATGGACAGAATGTGCCGCTGATCGTCGCGGAACAGATTCCGCAGCGAATAGCAGGTGGCGCCCATGGATTTCTCCAACGCGTCCAGTGAGGCCGGGAACTCTCCCCGGTTGAACGTGTCGAATATCTCCTGGACGACATGGGCCTGCAGTTCATCCGCGCTTTGACACGGCCGAAGGCACCCGCTCACATTGTGGTCCCCCCAATGGATGGCACCGAAACAAAACCGTTGCTCCTCCCAGCTGATGGTCGACGTGATGCGCACGCACCCGATGACCAGTTGGGTGCGCCCGATCTGCGCGGATTTGAAAAATTCCTGGAAGGCGGAGAAGCAGTACAGCGACGTTTGTTCCGAGGACTCCCGGAAGAGAGAGCGCATGGCGTAGTGAGCCCCCACCGCGGCCAGATCCACCATGGAGGGTTTGACGAATTTTTCGTATATGCGGCGCCCGTTGTCGTGTTCAGGAATGTTGCTTTTGGCCTTTTCGATCAGCTCCATGAATCGGGGTTCCAGGGCGTCCCCCAGCATCCGGCCGGCGATCTGCAGGGCACGGCCGGCGTATTGGATCACCTGAACGGTTTCCAGGCCCGAGATGTCGTCGAAGAACCAGCCGCAGCTGGTGTACATCAGCAGGGCATGGCGCTCGAGCTCGAGAAGCTGGAGGACGGATACTTTTTCGTCGGGCGTCAAGGCACGTTGCGTTCTTCCGGTTAGAAAGGAATCCACTGCGGAGGGTGTCCGGTCCAGCATGACACGGACATAGTCGTTGCGGGTCTGCCACGGGTCGAAGCCCAGCTCCCGCATGTTCCGCTCATACGCCGGAGCCAGGGAATCCCTGAGCCAATCGAGAGCCTCCCGCAGGGGCGTCCGCCAGCCCTGATGTCCGCCGGGGTGTCGGCCGGCATTGCAACCGCAGTGGGTCCACCAGCGCTCGACGCCATGGCTGCAACTCCACGAGCTCCGTTCGACGATCTCCACCTCCCACTGCGGGGGGTGGAGTTCCAGATATTCGCCGTACACCGTGATGCGGGCAAGCTTCCGGGTTTCGATGGTGTGAAGCGCAAACGCCAAGGCCCGGTTGCCTCCGTGATGATGGTGCCCGTAGCTTTCCCCATCGGTGGCGATGTGCACCAGCAGCGGACCGCTGCGGTCCGGGGCCACCGCCTCCAGGAGCCGGTGGGCGAAGCGCTCTCCGTTGGACAGTATCCCCTCGAATGCCACCGCGTGCGATATGGCGCCGTCGTAAAAGAACACGGCGATGGTTCGCCCCGACGGCAGGCGCGCCAGGTAGGGTCGCGTGGGGTCGATTTTGCCGCCGCCGACATCCAGCCACTCGCCGCCATCGATCCGTTTTACCCGTTTGGCCTGGTGAGGCGCCAGAATCGTAAAACGAATGCCGTGCTCGGCCAGGATGTCCAGCGTTTCCAGATCCACGGCGGTTTCCGGCAGCCACATGCCCTCGGGTCGGCGCTGGAACCGATGCTCGAAGTCAGCGATTCCCCAGAGGACCTGCGTGTGTCGGTCCCGCGGGTTGGCCAGCGGCAGGATCATGTGGTTGTAAGCTTGGGCCAAGGCCGAGCCGTGTCCGGAGAAACGTTGCCGGCTCTCACTGTCGGCGGCCAGAATGGCCTGATACACCGGGGCGGAATGGCGCTCCAGCCAGGACAGCAGGGTGGGGCCGAAATTGAAGCTGATTCGGGCGTAGTTGTTGACGATTTCCCGGATCCGGCCGCTTTCGTCGGTGATCCGCGAGGTGGCGTTGGTCGCGTAGCATTCGGCGGCGATCCGCTCGTTCCAATCGTGATAGGGGAAAGCGGAGTCCTGCACCTCGACGGCTTCCAGCCAGGCATTTTCGCGCGGCGGCTGGTAGAAGTGGGCATGGATGCAGACAAACGCTTCCATGAGGCGATCTCCTCAGATTCTGTTTTTAAGCAACAGCAGCAAACTGTACGGAAGCATCTCCATCCGGACGTCACCGGAGGATTCAACGCTGCCGGGAATGCCGCTCCCCGGCCCGCCCCAGCCGGCGTCGCCGCTGTCCAGTTGCTTGTCCCATCGACCCGCCGGCAGCGGGATGGCCGCCGAGACCGTTTTGTCGCCCGCGTGAAAAATCACAAAGGCCTCTTCATCACGGCTCCAGTGGTGCAGGCAGCCGATTCGCAACCGCGTCAGTCCAACCACTTGCATGCGGCGTTTGTCCGGCTCCGCCAGCGCGCGGATGCGGGTGCGCAGCTCGATCAGGCGACGGTAGAACTCCCACAACATGCGGTGCGGCCCGTGCGCATGCCGCAGGGCATGGTTGAGCCTCGCGGCCGCGAAGGTTGTTTCATCCTGCGGGTCCGGCGCTTCGTCCTGCCCTTCCTCGGCCGGCCACTCGGCGCGGCGCCCCTGGCGGACCGCCGCGACCAGGTCCGGGTCGGAATGGCTGATGAAAAACGGGAAAGGGGCCGTCTCGCCGTATTCCTCCCCCATGAACAGCAGGGGCAGGTACGGCGAAAGCAGAACGACGCCGGCCATCATTTTGAGCGCTTCGTGCGGGAGCGAAAGGGTCAACCGGTCGCCCCGTCTCCGGTTGCCGACCTGATCGTGATTCTGGGCGAACACCACGAACCGGTGCGCGGGGGTGTCGCGGGAGGAGTTGCCGTGGCGGCGCTTGCGGAATTCGGAATACTCGCCGGAATAGACAAACCCCTCCCGCAACGCCTTCAGCAGGTGCTCGAACTTCCCGAAATCCCCATAATAGCCCTGGCGTTCTCCGGTGACCACCGCGTGCAGCGCGTGGTGTAAATCGTCGTTCCACTGGGCGTCGAGACCCATGCCCCCCCAGTCCGGCCGGGCGGATCAACCGGGTGTCGTTCAAGGCGCTTTCTGCGATGAGATAAACCCGCCGGCCCAGCTCCGAGGATTTCAGGTGAACCGCCCGGGCGAGTTCTTCCAGGAACGGCCGAGCCGAAAAGTCCCGTATGGCGTGCACCGCATCCAGGCGCAGGGCATCGATATGGAACTCGGTGACCCAGTAGAGGGCGTTTTCAATGAAGAACCGGCGCACCTCGTCGCTGTGAGGGCCGTCGAAGTTCAGCGGCGCCCCCCAGGGGGTGCGGTAGGCATCGGAAAAGTAGGGGCCGAACTTCGATAGGTAATTGCCCTCGGGTCCGAGGTGGTTGTAAACGACGTCCAGGACAACAGCCAACCCTTTCGCGTGGCAGGCGGTGACCAGCCGCTTCAGCCCCGCCGGCCCGCCGTAGGAGCCTTGGACGGCAAAGGGGTAAACCCCGTCGTACCCCCAGTTGCGTTGTCCCGGGAACTGGGCCACCGGCATTAATTCCACAGCGGTGATGCCCAACGCCGCCAGCTCTTCCAATTGATCGGCCACCCCGTCGAAGGTCCCTTCCGGTGTGAAGGTGCCCACATGGAGTTCGTAGAAGATGTAGCGGCGCAGGGGCAGGCCCCTCCATGCGCCATCGGTCCAATCGAAGCGTGCATCCATCACCTGCGACGGGCCGTGCACCCCTCGGGGTTGAAACCGCGAGGCCGGGTCGGGACATTCCAGACGTGCGTCGAGCCGGTACCGATAAAGCGCACCCGGACCGACATCGTCGATGACGCCGCTGTGGTAGCCGTCCGGGGCCGGAGACAGGAGGCTCAATCGCTCCCGCGGGGTCAGGAGGTGCACGTGCACCGTCTCGGCCAAGGGCGCCCAGACTCTGAATCGGCAGCGTCCGTCGCCGAGCGGAACGGCTCCCAGCGCAGAATCGTCCACCGGGGCCCCGAGGGGGCGGCGTTGCGTTCGAAGCGGATCGAGCGGCATGGGGTTCTCCTCTGCCCCGGAGGCACGGCCCGCATCAGGGGTGGAGCAGCTGCCGGATAGCGGACAGCGGGATCTCGGCCCATTGCGGCCGGTGCTGGATCTCATGCCCCAGCTCGGCCACGGCGCGCTCCAGCAGCAAGGTGTCCAGCAGGAGCTGAAGCTCCTCGCGGGTTGCCGGAATCAGGCGGCTGCCGGACGTCTCCTGCAGGTAGCTTTTCAGGAATTGAGCGCCGACCCAGCGACGCCAGAACTCCGCCCAGCCGCTCAGATGCCCGTCGTCGGATTCGCCGTCGGCCCGGTTTTCCGCTGCAGCCTCAATCCGGACGGCGTGGGAGGCATAGTGAAAGGATCGCAGCATCCCTGCCACGTCCCAGAGCGCGCTGCGCTTGATGGGGCGCGCCGGGATCGGGTGGTCCGGGTTGCCTTCAAAGCCGGCGATGACAAAATCGCTGCCGGTGTAAAGCACGTGCCGGAGATGGTAATCCCCATGGCAGCGGATCCGCACCGCGGTGATCTTGCTGTCGAGGAGCGTCTTGAAACGCGCCTGGATCGCAGGTTCCCGCCCCAGCACGTCGGCCGCCAATGCGCGCGTATCCTCGAGCAGGCGGTTGAATTGCCAGCGCAACAGGGGAAAGGACCTTCCGGCCAGCGTGCGCATGGATTGATACAGGCTGCGCTGGTAGAGTTTCGAGAAGGGCTCCGGCCTGAATTCGGGCAGGTGCGTGATCGAGGCCAGGCAGGCATGCATCGCCGCCGTGCGCCGCCCCAGCAAACCCGCCAGCTCGAGAAAATCGCCGATGAGCTCGCGGGCCTCCGGCGCCGTAGACAGCTCGAGCATCGCCGCCGGAGAACCGGGAGGCAACTCGGGTGGGGCGTCTGCGCCGTTCCGTGACCGGACCGATTCGAAGAACCTCCGCAGATGGGCCAGCGCGCAGTCCCATGCAGTCCCCTGATGGGTCACGTACCCTTGCAAAACGGCGAGGGTCATGAGTTCGCTGGTATCGGTTTGCAGCTCCAGCGCGCCGGCCACGGGGGCACAGTGGGGGAACCCTTCTCTCGGTCAGCTGTCGGCCGACTTCAAGACCCGGGTGGGTCCCGAGGGATAGCCGTCGGATGAACCTGAGCGTCAAACGGTCGCCGAATGCGAGCATCGTGCCGTGCGGTTCGGCCGGCATGAGCCGGGCCGGCGGATAGGTCCCGCCTTTGGGCTGAAGCTTCCGGAAGGCCGGTGTGGTCGTTGCCCGGAGGTGCGAACGACTCCCCGGGACGTACCGTCTTTGAACAAACGCCTGCAACACCATGTCCCCGAAAGCCGGGTCCGCCGTCGCATCGGCGAGCAGGCCCGTCGTACGCCCCCCCTTGAATTTCAGAGTGGCCACTGCCTCGAAGGGGTGGTCGGTCAACAACCGCTCGGCCTCGGGGCCGTCGGCACAGGTGAGGGGGACGGCGTAGAGCTCATCATCGCCGCTGAGGTACTCCGCCTTGAGCAACACCAGGTACCATTGGCGCGACCCTCGGGTCAGCGCAAACACTTCGTGGATCGAGGTGCGCCTGAGGGGGCGATTGCGGCTGCCGAACCAGGGGCTGCGGGTGATAAAGGCGGAGAACGCTTCCTCCAGAACCGGCCGGTCCGCTTTGCCGGAGAAGAAATGCCGCCAATCCAGATCGACTTCGATCGCCGGCAGCACCGCGGGCTCCGGCGCCTTGGAGACGGTCTCCACCGGGGCTTGACCGGGAGTCAGGTAAAACCAGAAAAAGCTGTGCGGGCCGATGGACAGGAAATACGGGGTCGACTGGACGACCGGAAAGGCCGTCTTGCCGAAAAGTTCCACGGGCACCAGGCCCTGATAGGACGACAAGTCGAGCTCGGCGTACTGCACAAAGCGTGACAGGTTGGCGACCACCAGCATCCGTTCGTCCTGAAACCGGCGCACGAAGGCAAAGATGCGTGGGTTGTCCGGGTTGAGGACCTCGATGGTGCCCCGGCTGAAGGCTTTGAATTTGTTTCGGAGAGAGATCAGCCGTCGCATCCACCACAGAACGGAGTGGGGGTTGTTTTCCTGGACCTCGACGTTGGTGACCTCGCAGTGGTATTCGGGCGAGATGATCACCGGCAGAAACAGTTTCTGGGGGTCGGCCTGCGAGAAGCCCGCATTCCGGTCGGTGCTCCACTGCATCGGCGTCCGCACCCCGTCCCGGTCGCCGAGGTAAACGTTGTCGCCCATGCCGATCTCGTCGCCGTAATAGATGATCGGCGTGCCCGGCAGCGAAAACAGCAGGGCGTTGGCCAACTCCGTGCGGCGCCGGTGATTTCCGAGCAGCGGGAAGAGCCTGCGGCGGATTCCCAGGTTGATCCGCATGCGAGGATCCTGGGCATAGACGCGGTACATATAGTCGCGCTCTTCATCGGTGACCATCTCCAGCGTCAGCTCGTCGTGGTTGCGAAGAAAGATGGCCCACTGGCAGGTATCCGGTATGGCGGGGGTCTGTTGAAGGATGTCCCGGATGGGGAAGCTGTCTTCCATGTGAAGGGCCATGAAAAGCCTGGGCATCAGCGGGAAGTGAAATGCCATGTGGCACTCGTCGCCCTCGCTGAAATAGGCCGCAGCATCTTCCGGCCATTGGTTGGCTTCGCCCAACAGGATGCGATCCTGGAATTTGCCGTCCGCCCGGGCCCTGAGCTCCTTGAGGAACCGGTGCGTTTCCGGGAGATTTTCACAGTTGGTCCCCTCCCGCTCGAACAGGTAAGGGATGGCGTCCAGGCGAAGCCCGTCGACCCCCAACCCAAACCAGAAGTCGACGATATCGTGGATGGCCTTGCGGACGTTCGGGTTGTCGAAGTTCAAATCCGGCTGGTGGGAATAAAAGCGGTGCCAGAAATAGGCCCCGGCGACCGGGTCCCAGCTCCAGTTGGAGGATTCAAAGTCCTGGAAGATCACGCGCGCGTCCGGGAACCGTTGCGCCGAGTCGCTCCAGACATACCAATCCCGCCAGGGGCTCCCCGGCTTGGAATGGCGCGCGCGCTGAAACCAGGGATGCTGATCGGAGGTGTGGTTGAGAACCAGTTCGGTAATGACCCGCAAACCGCGCTGGTGCGCCTGCTTCAGAAAAAACCTGAATTCCTTCAGGGTGCCGTAAGCCGGGTGAATGGCCTTGTAATTTGATATGTCGTAGCCGTCATCGCGCAGCGGGGAAGGGCAAAACGGCATCAACCAGATCGCCGTCACGCCCAGACCCTGGAGATAGTCGAGCTTCTGGCTGAGCCCGTTGAAGTCGCCGATGCCGTCTCCGTTGCTGTCGAAGAAGCTTTTGACATGCAGCTGGTAGATGACGGCATCCTGGTACCAGAGCGGGCTCCCGCCGATGCCGATGGATGGAATGGCTGATGTGGCCATGCAGGTGCCTCATGTCCGGCGTGACATCAGTTGGGCATGCGCGAGGAGAGGAATCTGCCTGAACCGTGGCGGTCTGATGTCAGGCGTGCGGCAAAGAAAACCAGCGAGGTTCAATCTGTGTCACTCTAAAGCACGCCGTTGCGCTTGGCAATCCGCAGGGCTTCCGGCCCGCTCGGCTCGAAAGACCGGTGAGACACCGGCCCCCAGAAGTAAAATCGAAGAACGCCTGGCGACCTACAGCGCGTGCCTGTAAGCGACAGCCGGCCGGCTCGTCGACGGGATGGAGTGTCGATGGAGACATGAATGGATGAGGCACTGCGGGTGGGGGGCGAAATCGGGGATGACCCCTGCGATCGAGCCTCAGAAGCGCACGCGCTTTATCCGCCCTCCATGCGGCGGGAAAAGCGTGACCTCGTCGCCGTCGTTCAGACGGGTTGCGGCGACCGCCCGGCGGCCGTTGATGAGCAGGACCGTCTGGACCGCGGGCGGGACCCGCAGCGCGGCGAGCAGGTCGGCGACGCTGGCCCCCTCGGCCAGGGACAGCTCGGCGCTGCCCGTGCCGAGGGGGGCAAAGTCGCGCAGGTTGGCGAAGGCGCGCACCGTGACCCGCATGGCTCAGCGCAGCCCCAGCTCGCGCAGCTTCTCTTCCGTGGGCACCCCTTCCGGGGTCCAGCCGCGCAGGCGGTAGTAGGGGACGAGCATCTCCTCGAGGTGGCAGACCATGCCCTTGGCCGGGCCGGACGGCATGGGCTCCCGGGTGATCCGCGACGGGAGGGTGTCCTGCGCGCGGCCGAAGCCGGCCGCGACCAGGAAGAGCCGCTCGGCGTTGAAGATGCGCTCGCCGACCCGCTCCACCTCCTCCGGGGTGAACCCCGCGCCGGTGGCGCCGTTCAGGAGCTCCGTGATCCCCACCGGTTTGACCATCAGGTCCTGCTCGACGAGATACCGCACGCTGAAGAAAACGCACAGCCCGGCCGCGTCGATCACCGCGAACAGGTCCTGCCACTTGACCACGACCGGCGGCTTGTCCTCCCAGGTGAGCGGGTCGACTGCAATGGGCACGCCCAGCAGCTCGAAGTAGGCGGTATCGCCGCGCATGTGCGAGCCGCCGATCGGCGAGGTCGCGTAATTGAGCCCCAATCCCTGCACCCCGCGCGGGTCGTAGCCGGCGAAGTCGAGCCCTTTGGACGTCATGGCGAGCTCCGGGCGGCCGTAGCGTGCCGCCAGGCGCAGGCTTCCTTCGGCGAGAACGTCGCCGAACCCTTCGCGCATGGCCGTCATCCGGGTCAGGGCCACGAGCGTCGGCCCGTCCCCCCAGAGCAGCGGCATGCCGCTGTCGGCCTCCGCGAGGGCCCCCTTCTCGAAGAGCTCCATGGCGCACGCGATCGCGCAGCCCATGCTGATCGTGTCCAGGCCGAGCTCGTTGCAGAGGTAGTTGGCCTTGGTCAGCGCGGCGAGGTCGTCGACCCCGCAGTTGGATCCCAGGGCGTAGACGGTTTCGTACTCCGGGCCTTCCCCCTCGCCCTGGAAGGGGCCGTCCGGCACGCGCGTCACCCGGCCGCAGGCGATCGGGCAGCTGAAGCAGGGCTTGGGGCGCACCAGATATTTGCGGGTGAGCTCCTCGCCGCCGATGGCCTCCCAGCCCTCGAAGGTCCCCTGCTGGAAATTGCGCGTCGGGAAGACCCCGTGCGCCTGGGTGCCCACCGACGTGATGGCGGTCCCGTGGGTGCGCAGCGCGGGCGGGTTGTCCTTGGTCTTGGCCTTGAAGGCGTCGCGGTAGCGGGCGTTGGCCGCCTTGAAGGCCTCCGGGTCCGCCAGGCTCACCTCGCCGTCGCCCTTGACCGCGACCGCCTTCAAATTTTTCGAGCCCATGACCGCGCCGACGCCGGCGCGGCCGGCCGCGCGGTCGCGATCGTTCATGATGGCGGCGAAGAGCACCTTGCGTTCGCCGGCGGGGCCGATCACCGCGGTCTTGGCCTTGGGGTCGGTCTCGCGGCGCAGCAGCTCGTCGGTTTCGGGCACGCTCCGGCCCCACAGGTGCTCGGCCGGCCGCAGCTCGGCCGCGCCGTGGCCGATCCACAGGTAGACGGGGCGGGGCGAGGCCCCTTCGAGGATGATGGCGTCGTGACCGCTTTTCTTCAGCTCGGCCGGGAAATTCCCGCCGGAGTTGGAGCAGGTGATCGCACCGGTCAGGGGCGACTTGGTCGTCACCACGTAGCGGGCGCCGGTCGGGGCGGCGGTGCCGGTGAGCGGGCCGGCGGCCATGATGATCTTGTTCTCGCGGGCCGAGCGGGTCGCAGGTCGGGTGTCACCTCGCGCGTGAGGTAGTAGATGCCGAAGCCGCGCGCGCCGATGTAGTCGCGCGCCACCTGGGGGTCGAGCGCCTCGCTCGCCACCGTTCCGTTGCTCAGGTTCACTCTCAGGACCTTCCCGCACCAGCCGTGCATGGTTCCTCCTTATACGGGATCCGCTCTGCGTGCCCTTCGATGGGCGTTGAATGCTGTCAAACGGCCCGATGAGACCATCCGAGAGTGGTTTTGTCAAGCAGGTGAAGAAGGGCTGGTGTTTGGTGTTTTGTGTTGGGTGTTTGGGTGGCTTTCGGTTTTTGGGTATCTACTGTGTTGAAGCGGTTGCGCTGCGGCATATTGCATTTTTCGGGAGAGGGGGCACAGGTGCTTGACCGGCACGCACATGAGGTGCATGTTGCCATCCTGTGGGAGCGGCTTTCCAGCCGCGATTCTTCCGTCTCGGGGGTGCGCATGACAGCGGGCGACTGGATTCCCTTCGGCGAAGGCCGGTACCGGGCCGAGCGCGTGTTCCTGGTGGGCGGCGGGGGACGGTTGGGCGCCGAGATCGAGGACGCCGTGATCGAGGTGACGGAGGACCGGGGCGGCGGCCGGCGCCTGCGCGGCCGCGGACGGGTGCGGGTCGACCTGCTGGTGGGTCTGCTCGAGGAGGCGGACGAGCCGGAGATCTGGCTGGACCTGGGCGGGGAGTTCAAGTACCGCATGGCCGCCGAGGTTCAAGGCGGCAAGGTGTTCACCCCGGGGCTCAAGGCGTTCGTCCAGTTCCTGCCGCTGCGGCCCTGGGAGCCGGTCGGCGAGTCCGACTTCAATTCTCGAATGGCCGGCCTGCGCGCCCCGGGGGATCCGGGAAGTTGAACAGCGCCGCCTTGGCGCGGTCGAACTCCTCGCGGGTGATGAGCCTCTTTTCGTACATCTGTCCGAGCGAGCCGAGCTCGCGCACCCGCTGGGTTTCGGGGTCTTCGAGCAGGGGCGTGGAGGGCGGCGGCAGGGCCTCCGGCCCGGCCTGCCCCGGGCGGGCGAACCGGACCGAGGCGAGACCGCCCATGAAGCTCACCTCCAGGCTGGCGCCGGCGGGCACCGAGACGCCCTTCAAGTCGCGCAGGACATTGCGCCCCTGGGCCTTCAGCCGGCGGTAGAAGACGTAGCCGCTGCCTCCGACGAGGGCCAGGCCCCCGAGCAGGATCCACAGCCAGTAGCGGGCGATGCCGCCGAAGAAGATGACGACGACCCCGATCAGGGCGACCAGAGCCCAGGTGCAGCCCGAGGATCAGGTGCGCGAGCATGACGCCTCGGAAGAGCTCCGCACCGGGTTTTTCCTGAGAGGTTGCCATGGGGTTCCGGTCCGCACCGAAAGGTTCAGATCTTCATTATAGCGCAGTTCGGGGCGGCGTCAAAAGGTGGAGCGGTCGGTCGGCTCGCGCGCTTCCTGCCGGCGGATCCGGCGGTGCGCGAAGACCGGCTCGGACGGCTCGTCGCCGAGCGCTGCCGTCGTCATGCGCGCCGCCTCTCTCAGTAGCCCCGCCGAGCGTCCACCACGTGCAGGGGCGCCTGCCCCGAACGCACGCGCCGGTAGTTGTCGACGATCTGGGGCGCCACGTCCCGCGGGAAGGTCAGGCTGGCGACGTGGGGGGTGATCGTCACGCGGGGGTGGGTCCAGAAGGGGTGGTCTGCGGGCAGCGGCTCGGTGCGGAAGACGTCCAGGCAGGCGCCGGAGAGCCGGTCGGCCGCGAGCGCCTCCACGAGGTCTTCTTCCACCAGGTGCTCGCCGCGGGCGGCATTGATCACGTAGGCTCCGGCCGGCAGCTGAGCGAGCGTGCGGCGGTTGAGGATGCCCTGAGTGGCGGCGGTCAGCGGCAGCAGGCAGATCAGGATGTCGGACTGCGCCAGGAAGGCGTCAAGGGCCTCGTCCCCGGCGAAGTTCTGCACGCCCTCGATCGACTTGGGCGTCCGACTCCAACCGGACACCTGGAACCCGAGTCCGCGCAGCTTGCAGGCGGCGTCCGCCCCCAGGTGCCCGAGGCCCATAACCCCGACCCGCACGTCCCCGGGGTGCCTGGGCGCGCGCGCCTTCCACACCCCGGCGGCCTGGTCGCGGCGGTAGAGCGTGAACTGGCGGGTGTGGTTGAGGACTGCGGCGATCACGTACTCGCTCATGCCCCGGATCATGCCCGGGTCCACGATGCGGGTCACCGGGACGCCCGGAGGCAGGCCGGGGTCGCGCAGCACGTGGTCGACCCCGAAGCCGAGCGACGCGATGCACCTCAGATTGGGCAGCTTTGCCAGTTCCCCCATGGGGTGCTTCCAGCTCAGCGCCAGCAGGATGTCCTCGGGGGCCCCGACCTCGGGCCAGACCCGCAGGTCCAGGCCGGGGTCCTGCGCCCGCAGGTGCTTGAGCCAGGAATCGGGTTTGAGCTTGGGGGCGATGAAGAGCATGCTCATGCGGGTTCGTCTCCTAACAGGGGGTTGAGAAACCAGTGTGGATCCGGCAGGGGAAGGTTGCCTGTTCGGGTGGCGGAGTCATAGCACGGCCGCACGCGTAAATCTACACGCTCACGGTCTGGCCGTGCTCCCAGGCCACCAGCCGGTCGGAGAGGCCGGCGGCAGCCATTTCGGCCTGCATGTGGTGCGGCGGCAGGTGCACGGGTTCGTCGCCGAGCTGGAAGGTCCCCCAGTGCATGATCATCAGCCGCCTGGCCCCGAGGTCGCGGAATGCCGCGACGGTTTCGCGGGGGTCGATGTGGCTCTGGGCCATGAACCAGCGGGGTTCGTAGGCCCCCACGTTGAAGACCGCCAGGTCGATGTCGAACTCCCGGCCGATCTGGTCGAAGCCGTCGAAGTAGGCCGTGTCCCCGGAGATGTAGACCGTGGGCCCGGAGGCGGTGCGCACGAGGAAAGAGCCCCACAGGCCCGTGTTGGGGCCCACCACGGGGTTGCGCATGCTCCAGTGGTTGCTCGGCAGGAAGGTGATCTCGCGCTCGCCGTCGCAGTAGCTTTCGTACCAGTCGAGGACCGTGCGGTTGCGCAGCCCCACTTCGTCGAAGATCTCGTCGTAGCCGGGCGGGCAGACGATGTGCGCATCCCGGGGCAGGCGCTGCAGGGAGGCGGTGTCCAGGTGGTCGTAGTGGCCGTGGGTGATCAGCACGTGCTCGGGCGGCGGCAGGGCGGTGCGGTCCAGGTCGAGCGGGGTGAAATCCTTCATGAACCAGAACGGGCTCGCGAAGACGGGGTCCACCAGCAGCCGGCTGCCCGCGTCGTGCAGCATCAGGCTGGCGTGCTTGAGGTAGGTGACCGACAGCCCGTCGGAGGCGGCCGTCCAGTCCACGGTCACGGGTTTGACCGGCTGGTCGGCCAGCTGCTCTGCGAACGCGTTGCGGTGGAAGAGCTTCCAGGACAGGACCTTCAGGAGGCGTCCCGAACGGTCGATCCCCAGCGGGTTGATGAACCGGCCGTCTCCGCCGTGGTGCTGCCGGCGGCGGGCGATCTCGCGCAGGCTGCGGCCGTTCAGCGGGCGATAGTGCAGCGGCGGCGCGTCGGGCCGGCCCTCGAGCGATGCGCGCGCGGCGGCGGGCAGAAGGCTCGCGGCGAGCGAAGCCTTCAGCAGGCTGAAACACAGGTTCAAGAATCGGCGTCGGTGCATGGTGCGTCTTCGGTGATGGAGTCCTCCCGCGGCGCGTCGCCCGGGAGTGCTCCCATGATAATCACTCCCCTTTCAGAACCAAGCACCCCTTTTAGGGGACGTTCGTTCTGAATTTGCAAAAAAATTGCATGTTCTGCACGAACGTCCCCTAAAGGGGGTGGGAAGGGGGCGGGGCCCCTACCACTCGGAGCTCAGCCTGCGGGAGACCTCGCTCCAGTCGGCGTTCAGCTTCGCGACCGCGTCGAGGCCGATGTCGAGGTGCTTGTCCATGTAGGTGGAGTAGATCTCTTCGGAGAGCTTCTTGTCTTTGATGCCGCGCCGCTGGAGGGGCATGTCCGAGACCAGCATGATCGAGCCGATCGGGACCTCGTAGCGGTAGGCCACGGTGAAGAGGGTGGCCAGCTCCATTTCGATCGCCAGGATGCGGCGCCGCCGGAGGTAGTCCACGAACTCCGCGTCGAACTCCCACAGCCGCCGATCCGTGGTGTAGCCGATGCCGCAGCGCGGGGTCAGCCCGAACTTGCGCACCGCGCCGATGCAATAGAGGTTCACCGACGAGGCCGGGATGGCCGGGAACTCCGGCGGCATGTAGTGGCGGCTGGTGCCCTCGCCGCGGATGGCGGCCGTCGGGACCAGGAAATCCCCCGTGTCCAGGGTGTCGTCGATCCCGCCGCACATGCCGAGCATGATGACCGACTTCAGGTTGTCCAGGTACGCCAGGCAGTTGATGACCAGCGCGGCCTGCGGCGAGCCGATGCCGAAGTCGACCATGGTGCAGTTGAGGTCCCGGGCGTTGACGATCCGGAAATTGCCCTCGCTGAACTTTCCCCCGGTCTTCTCCTGGAAGCGCAACAGGTAGCGCTTGAAGTTGGTGATCAGGATGTGGTCGCAGAACTCCTCGAGCGGGCAGTTGGTGTAGCGCTCCAGCGTCTGGCGGATGTACTCGTGCTCTTTCAGGGTCATGCGGTGCGTCCTCCTTGCCGAATCTGTTTGGGACGTTCCTGTCGTTATCACTTCAGGGTTCGAGGGGTCCAGGGTTCAAGGGGTCAAGTGAAGGATGGGGGTCGATTTCTTTTGACCCTCGACCCCTATGGGTATTTCCGCGCCAGGCGCTCGAGATCGGCCAGGTACTGCTTCTGGAAGGCCAGGCCCTTCTGGGCGCGCATGTCCTTGGCCGTGGAGGCGATCAGCGGTCGGATGTCGACCCCGTTCGGGTTGATCTTCTGGTCGCCGGCGCGGTCCAGCACGAGGATGCAGTAGTACATCGTCAGCAGGCGGGTGCGGGAATCCCGCCGCAGCAGGTAGCTGCGGCCGCCGAAGGTGTCCACGAGGTAGCTCGCGTAGGCGTACTGGGTCGCGAGCGAGGGGCGGCCCTTGAGCCGGTCCGACGGCCCGCTGTACCACTGGTAGAACGCGCGCATGGTGGGTTCGAGGATCTCGGATTCGTGTTCGAGGACGTCGGCGACGATCTGCACGCGCTGTTTGCCGATGACGCGGTAGAGGTACGAGATGTTCTTCAGCATCTCGAAAAGGGACTCGGTCTCGCCCGCCACCTTGGGCGGGCTGGCGGCGAGGGCGTCCACGGCTGCGAGGTACTGCGGGTACACCCCGCCCTCCAGCGAATAGGCCCGGATGTAGTCGCGGCCGTCGAGGTAGCTGAAAAACGCCCGGATCCGGCGCTCCACCTCGTCGGGGCTTGCGGCCGTGTCCCGGCCGCCCGGGGTCTCGCTGCGGCCGAAGACCTCGGCCGCCTTTTCCTCGGAGGGCGCATCTTCCCGGGTCGCCTTGAGCTCCTGCTCCAGCTGGGTGACCTTGCGGGCGAGGTCGTCGGCGCGCTGCTTCAGGACCTCGGCCTCCTGTTTGCGGCCGGTTTCGACGCGGCCCTCGTTCCAGTCCCGCAGCACCATCCAGCCGAAGACGCCGACCACCGCGAGGACCAGCACGATCAAGACGGGCTGATAGTTGCGTTCTTTTTTCATGGACCCCTCCCGCTCTGCGCGTATTCCGGATGAACGTTTCCCCCGCCTTACGGGCGAGGGGCTTCGGGGACGGCCTCTTCCGGCGGTTCCACGTGCACGATCACGTCCACCACCTCCTCGATGCCGTCGATCAGCCGGGATTCGACCTCGCGGGCGATGGCATGTCCCTCGCGCACCGAGATCGATCCGTGGACGACCACGTGCAGATCGACGCACAGGCTCGTGCCGATGTAGCGGGTGCGGATCTCGTGCACCTGGATGACCCCGGGCACGCTGGCGGCGAGGTCGCGGATGCGGCGCCGCAGCTCCGCCGGGGCGCCGGCGTCGATGAGCTCCTTCAGGCCCGGCCAGGTGATCTTGAAGGCCGCGTGCAGCATGAAGATGGAAACCACCAGGGCGCCCAGATGGTCGAGCACCGTCCAGGCCGGCAGCAGGATCGCGCCCGTGACGGCGATCACGACCGGGATCGAGCTCAATGCGTCCGAGCGGTAGTGCCAGGCGGTGGCCACCACGGCGACGCTCTTGATGCGGCGGCCGACCCGGGCCGTGTACCGGTAGAGGATCTCCTTGCCGACGACCGACGCGAACGCGGCCGCGACGGCGATCCACTGGGGCGGGGCCGTGTGCGGCTCGCGCAGGGTCGTCACGGCCTGCCAGCCGATCCCGAACGCCGCGCCGACGAGCGAGACGCCGATCAGCACCGCGGCGAGGGTTTCGATGCGGCCGTGCCCGAAGGGGTGGGTGTCGTCCGGAGGGCGGCTCCAGAACCGGGAGCCGGCATAGACCAGCACGACCGTGAGCAGGTCCAGGAGGGCCTCGACCCCATCGGCGATCACGGCCTGGCTCTCGCCGTAAATGCCCGCCAGGACCTTGCCCACTGCCAGGACGAGGTTCACCGCGATCCCGATCCAGGTGACCTTCCGGATGAGTTGCTCCGGCAGGGAGTGGGCGGGGGCGGTCAGGACGTCGTTGGCCAGGAGACGGTCGTTCATCCCGCTCACATGCGGTCGGTGGAGGTTCGGTGCACTGAGAAAGACTATAGCGAAGCGCGGGGGCCGCTTCAATTGGATTTTTGAAAGATCACGGCGGGGTGTGCCGTTGCTTGACACCCCTCACCCGCTCTTCTATGGTAGCTTCCCGACAACCGCCTGTGCGCCTTCACCCGGCGGAGACAGGGAGTCGAGCCCCGGCATGCGCGTATCCCTCATCGTGGCCATGGCCCGCAACCGCGTGATCGGCCAGCGCGGGACCATCCCGTGGAAGATCCCGGGCGAGCAGCGCATGTTCCGGCGCGTCACCCTCGGGCACGCGCTGATCATGGGGCGCAAGACGCACGAGGACATCGGCCGCCCGCTGCCGGGCAGGCTCAACATCGTCGTCAGCCGCCGGCCCGGCTACCGGGCCGACGGCTGCCTCACGGCCGGCAGCCTGGCGGAGGCGCTGGCGCTCTGCCCGGCCGGGGAGACCGAGGCCTTCATCATCGGGGGCGGTCAGTTGTTCGCGCAGGGGCTGGCGCTCGCCGACCGGGTCTATCTGACCGAGATCCCGGTGGCGGTGGAAGGGGACACCTTCTTTCCGGAGGTCCCGGCCTCCGAGTTCACGCTCGCCTCGAGCAAGCGGTTGCCGAGGCCTTACACGCTGCACATCTTCGACCGCATCCGCCCCGCGGCTGAGGCCACAACCGCCGCGCATCGCGCCCCCTGAACGGGGGCCGGCGCGGCTGCACCGAAGGGAGACCGTGATGACCACGCCGTCCGCAACCCCCGGCTGGAGCCCGGACTCGGGCGTGCCGCTCCAGGCCAAGCTCAAGGAAGACCTGAAGCTCGCGCTGCGCACGCGCCAGGACACGCTCAAGAGCGCCATCCGGCAGGTCATGTCCGAGTTCTTCAGGCTCACCGTGCCGGTCGTGCTGGAGGGCGGCAAGAAGTCCACGCGGCCCAAGACGGCCGACGAGATCACGGACAACGACATCGTCGGGATCATCCAGGGCCTGATCAAGTCCGAGCACATCGTGCTCGAGGCCAGGAAGGAACCGAGCTCGGAGTACCTGCGGATCCTGGAGAGTTACCTGCCCCGGCAGGCCTCGCGCGAGGAGATCGCGGTCTGGGTCAAGGCCAACATCGACTTCGGCCGCTACAAAAACCGGATGCAGGCCATGGGCGACATCATGAAGCACTTCGGCAAGACCGCGGACGGCAAGCTCGTCAACCAGATCCTGAAGGAGGAATAGCGGGCCGGGGTGGCTGGACAAACGTCTGCCAACCGGCTATGGTGCGGGCGTCCGGTGAGCCGTAAAGAGGAGAAGGATACGAGAATGATCTACATCGGGAAATTTCTGCACACCACCAGCCAGCAGGCGCGGAAGGAGTCCGGCTCGGCGGCACGGCGAGTTCAACCTCATCGTCTCCGCCGAGGACCAGAAGGACGCACTGGCCAAGTTCAGGGAGCGCATCACCGACATGCAGGCGTCCACGGACTTCTTCGAGGGGGCGTCCAATGTCTACCTCGAACACGTCCTGGAGATGAAGACGGTCCCCAAGACCCGGGCCGTTCTGTTCGATTTCCAGTCGGTGGCCGGCGACCCGGCCATGCCGATGATCAGCTGCCAGGCCCCCTCGGGCGACACCGACGGCTGCAAGATCGTCGACTGGCAGAAAAACCGGCCGGGCTTCGACGGCCGCGCGGTCATCCCCTTTGTCAAATTCGGCAGCCCCGCCCGCTGACCGTTTGATCCTGCCAAACGACACCGCCTCCGGGCCTGACGGCCCGGAGGCGGTGTCGTTTTTCGGGGCTTCCGGGGTGTGCGGCTGCAACCGCTGCCGCCAACCCCCAACCATCCAAACCCGAAACACCAAACACTCCCCTCCCTCGCCCTCAGTTAAACCCCAACAACTGCCCACCCTGGTAGACCAGAAAGGCCATGACCCAGGCGACGGTCGTGCTGTAGGCGATGCTGAAGAGCATCCAGCGGGTGGAGCCGGTCTCGCGGCGGATGGTCGTCGTGGCCGCCAGACACGGGAGGTAGAGCAGCACGAAGACCATCATGGAAAGCGCCGAGAGCGGCGTCATCCCGGATTCGGCCAGAGCCCGTTCGAGCGCGCCCTCTTCGCCGTCTTCCCCGGTGGCGTACAGGACCCCCAGGGTGCTGACCACGATCTCCTTGGCCACGAATCCGGACAGCAGCGACACCCCGCCGCGCCAGTCGATGCCGAGCGGGGCGAAGAGCGGTTCGATCAGCCGCCCCAGGCGACCCATGTAGGAGCTCTCGGTCTGCTCGGCTTTCGCCCGGCGCCGCAGCGCGGCTTCCGCCGCCTCCGCGGCGGAGGCGGCGTCCGGGGAGGCGGCCCCGGGCGCCGCGTCGACCGCGGCTTCCGCCGCGGCGTTTTCGCCCGGATGGTACACGTCGTCGTCCGGCAAAAACCCCGCGGTTTGCGGGAAAGCGGAGAGCGCCCAGATGACGACCGACCCGAGCAGGATGACCTTGCCCATCCGGCGCAGGAACATGCGGCTGCGGTCCCACATGTGGATCATCAGGCTCTTGGCCATGGGCATGCGGTAGGGCGGCAGCTCCATCACGAACGGGGCGTCGGCGCCGCGCAGCAGGGTCGACCGGAAGAGGCGGCCGGTGAGGATCGAGAGCACGATCCCCAGCAGGTACAGGCCGAAGATCACCGTGCCGGCCTGCGGGCCGAAGAAGGCGCCCGCCAGGATGACGTAGACCGGCAGCTTGGCCGAGCACGACATGAACGGGGTGATGAGGATCGTGAGGATGCGGTCCTTCTCGCTTTCCAGCGTGCGCGCGGCCATGATGGCGGGCACGTTGCACCCGAACCCCATGAGCATCGGGATGAAGGATTTCCCGTGCAGCCCGATCAGGTGCATGATCTTGTCCATCAGGAAGGCCGAACGCGCCATGTAGCCCGTGTCTTCGAAGAGCGCGATGCAGAAGAAGAGGATCAGGATGTTGGGCATGAACTTGATCACGCTGCCCACCCCCGCGATGACCCCGTCGAGCACCAGGCTGCGCAGGACGCCCTCCGGCAGCAGCGCCCCGGCCGCCCCGGCCACGAGGTCCACGCCGGCCTCGATCCACTTGACCGGGTATTCCCCGAGCGTGAAGGTCAGCTGGAACATGGCCCAGATGAAGAAGATGAAGATGGGGAAGCCGAAGACGCGGTGGGTGAGGACCAGATCGATGTTGCGCGAGATGTCCACCCGCTGTCGGCTCGTGGTGGACTGCACCTCGCGCACGAGCCCGGCGATGAACCCGTAGCGCTCGTCGGTCATCACGAGCTGCGGGTCGTCGTCGAAGCGCGCCGCCAGCTGCTGGCGCAGGTTGCGGGCGGCCTGCAGGACATGCATCCCGGTCTGCGGGGCGGCCGCCACCAGGCGCTCCTTCACGATCGGGTCGTCCTCGATCAGCTTGGCCGCCATCCAGCGCGCGGGGTAGGGGAGGGAGCCCTCCGCGCGCTCGGCGAGGAAGCGCTCCAGCCGGCCGATCGCCTCCTCGATGTCGCCGCTGTAGCGCACGTTGCGGTCGTGCGCGGGCTGCGCCGGGGATTCGGCCAGGCGGATGGCGGCCTCGATGAGCTCGTCCATGCCCTGGCCGCGGTTGCCGACCGTGAACACCACCGGGACGCCCAGCAGCGCGGAGAGCTTGCCGGCGTCGATTTTGGTCCCGTGCTCGCGCGCGAGGTCGGCCATGTTGAGCGCAAAGAGCACCTTGCACTCGAGCTCGCGGATCTGGGTCGCGAGGTAGAGGCTGCGCTCGAGGTTGGAGGCGTCGATGATGTCGACGACGACATCCGGCCGTTCGTCCAGGACGAAGTTGCGCGCGACGACCTCCTCGATCGAAAACGGCGTCAGGCTGTAAGTCCCGGGCAGATCGACGATCGTGAGATCGTAGCCGTCCCGGTGGATGTGGCCTTCCTTTTTTTCAACCGTCACCCCCGGCCAGTTCCCGACCTTCTGACGGGTGCCGGTCAGGTTGTTGAAAATGGAGGTCTTGCCCGCGTTGGGGTTGCCGGCGAGCGCGATCGTGAGCCGTCGGGGCGGAGCGGGGGTGGGCGGGTTACCGGACATGGTCGACCAGGATCTGGGCCGCTTCCTCGACGCGCAGGGAAATGTGGGTGCCCTTGACGACCATCTCCAGGGGGTCCTTCAGGGGCGCGTACTTCTCGACATACACCTCGGCCCCGCGCACGACGCCCATTTCGAGGATGCGCCGCCGCAGCAGGGAGCTGCCTCCGACCCGCACGACGCTCGCGCGTTGACCTGCCTTGAGCTCGCTGAGAACCATCGTAACCCCTGAATCGAGAACGTTGCCCGGCGTGAGCGGGGATGGGCAGGTATAAGGCCCGCCGGGGCGCTTGTCAAACCGGCCGGCGGAGCGCTCAAACGGCCTTCGAGAGGCTGCGCACCAGCACCCCGAGGCGTGCGGAGACCCCGGCGGGGACCGGCTGCCGCGCGGTGTGCCGGCAGAGCGAAATGGTCCGCCGCAGCGCCTGCAGGCAGCCGCGGCAGCCGAGACACCCGGAGAGGTGCGCCTCGAACTCGTGGCGCTCGGGCGCGGCCATCTCGCCGTCGATGTAGTCCGAAAGGCGCTCGCAGAGCTCGCGGCAGCGGGCGTCGTCGCAGGTGCATGTCATGGCGTGAAATACCCCGTCAGCTTGTCCTTGAGGAGCATCCGGCCGCGGTGCAGCCGGACCTTGACGTTGGCCGGTGTCAGGTTGAGGATGTGGGCCGTCTCGTCCGTGCTGAACTCCTCGACGTCGCGCAGAACGACCACGACCCGGTATTTTTCGGGCAGCGACCGGATGGCCCGGTTCAATGTCTCGAGCAACTCCCCGTTGAGGACCTGCTCGAGCGGCATGCGCGCCCAGTCGGGGACGTCGCCGGTCGCATCCGCCCCCTCCTGCCGGCCGAGGTCCTCCAGCGACAGGTCCGGTTCGGGTGCGAACTTGGAGCGTCGGCGTTTCGTGATCGCGGTGTTGACCGCCACCCGGTAGAGCCAGTTCTTGAACTTGGTTTCGAAACGGAAGTCCGCGAGGAAACGGTGGACGTTCAGGAACGTTTCCTGGACGAGGTCCTCCGCGTCGGAGTCGCTGCGGCACATCCGGCGCGCGAAGCTGTAAAGCTTCTGCTCGTAGCGCCGAACCAGGTCCGGGAACGCCTGCGGCTGTCCGGCGATCGCGGCCCGGATCAGCTCGGTGTCCTCATCGGCTACCGTCTTGTGGGTCGGTGGGTTTTCGGTCGTCATCAGGTCTTGTCGCCCGACAAGAGGGGCGCATTCAGGTGGACACCCCGAACTTGGGCAGCAGGTAGGCCTGCAGGAAGATCCACACGCCCACCACGATGATCAGGATCAAGAGTTCGGTCATGGTCGTTGCCTCGTTGCAATATCGTCACAAGAAAACTGGAGCGGCCCGTCCGCCCCTCGGGTTCTGCCAAATACCCAAACACCCAAATACCCAAACACCTGAACACCCGACAATCCCGAGACCCCCCTCTGGTTTTTTTGCCCAGCGACGGAGACTCCCTCCTACTCCAAGCGGGCCCTGTACAGCCGCAGGCTGTTGGTGACCACCGAGATGCTGCTGCCGGCCATGGCCAGCGCCGCCAGGATCGGGTGCAGCTGGCGCAGCATCTCCGGCAGGGCCTCGAAGGGGTAGAGCGCCCCGGCGGCGACCGGCACCAGCAGGACGTTGTAGCCGAAGGCCCAGAACAGGTTCTGCGAGATGGTGCGCAGCGTGGCGCGGCTCAGCCGGATGGCGCGCGGCACCCCGGTCAGGCTGCCGCCGGCGAGAATGACCCCGGCGCTCTCGATCGCCACGTCCGTGCCGGTGCCGATGGCCAGCCCCACATCCGCCTGCGCGAGGGCCGGGGCGTCGTTGATGCCGTCGCCCACCATCCCGACCCGTTCGCCGGCCGCCTGCAGTTCCTTGACCGTCGCGGCCTTGGCCGTCCGGCGGCACTTCGGCCAGGACGCGGTCGATCCCGACCTGCGCGGCGATGTGGCGCGCGGTTTCGGGCGTGTCGCCGGTCAGCATCATCACCTTCAGCCCCAGCGCCTGCATCTGCCGGACGGCTTCGGCCGAATCGGGCTTGAGCGCGTCGGAGACCGCCATCAGCCCGACGAGCGCACCCCCCGCCCCGACCGCGATCACCGTCTTGCCGGCCGCCTGCAGGCGGCGGACCTCGGCGCGCGCCGTCTCCGGGATGGCGCCCAGCCGCTGTTCCACCCAGTCGGGTTTGCCCACGACCAGCGGACGGCCGTCCACCCGGCCGTGGACCCCGCGGCCGCCGGCGGCCTGGAAGTCCGCGAACGGCAGCAGCGCGACCCCCTCGGCCAGCGCCCGTCGCACGACCGCCTGTCCCAGCGGGTGCTCGGAGCCCCGTTCGAGCGAGGCGGCCAGCTGCAGCAGGTCCTGCGAGGAGATGCCGCCCGGCGCGAGCGGCACGAGGTCGGTGACCTCGGGTTTGCCGCGGGTGAGGGTGCCGGTCTTGTCCAGCACGATCGCGGTCAGCCGGCTTGCGGTCTCCAGCGCCTCGCTGCTCTTGAAGAGGATGCCGTGTTCGGCGCCCTTGCCGGTGCCCGCCATGATCGCCGTCGGGGTGGCCAGCCCGAGCGCGCACGGGCAGGCGATGACCAGCACCGCGACCAGCCGGATCATCGCGGCGACGAAATCCCCCCCCACGGCCCACCACAGTGCGAACACCGCCGCGGCGAGCGCGATCATCGCCGGGACGAACACCGCGGCCACCCGGTCGGCCAGCGCCTGGATCGGCGCCTTGCTGCCCTGGGCCTCGCGGACCAGGCGGATGATCTGCGCCAGGACCGTGTCGCGTCCCACGGCGCGGGCCTCGAAGACCAGGTAGCCCTGCCCGTTGATGCTCCCGCCGACCACCGGGTCCCCGGGGCGCTTGTCGACCGGCAGCGGCTCGCCCGTCAGCATCGACTCGTCCACGGCCGATTCGCCCTCCGCCACCCGGCCGTCGACCGGGATGCGCTCGCCCGGCCGCACCGCCACCCGGTCGCCGATCGTCACCTGGGCGACCGGGATTTCCGCTTCGACGCCGTCCCGCAGGACGAGGGCCGTCTTGGGCCGCAGGCCCATCAGCTTGCGGATGGCCCCGCCGGTGCGGCCCTTGGTGCGGGATTCCATCATCTTGCCGAGCTTGATCAGGGTGATGATGACGGCCGAGGTCTCGAAGTAGACGTGGTGGCCGAGGCCGGGGGCGAGCAGCACGGCGAGCGAGTAGAGGAAGGCGACCGTCGAGCCCATCGCGACGAGGACGTCCATGTTGGCGCTGCGGTTGCGCAGGCTCTTGAAGGCGCCCAGATAAAACCCCATCCCGGTGTAGAACTGCACCGGGGTCGCGAGGGCGAGGAAGAGCCAGTTCACCCAGGCCGCGTGGCTCCAGGCGCCGGTCAGCCCGAAGTCGCGCGCCATGCTGAGAGCGAACAGGGGCAGCGTGCAGGCCACCCCGACGAGGAACTGGCGCGTCTGGAGCGCGGTCTCCTGCCGGCGGGCGGCGGCCTCGGCGTCCTCCGCGTCAGCGGAGTCGGCGGCGAGCGACGCGCCGAAGCCGGCCTCGGCCACGGCCGCGATGAGCCCTTCGGGCGCGACGGCGCCGGGCACGAATTCGACCGCGGCGCTTTCGGCGGCGAAGTTGACCGCGGCCTGGACGACGCCGGGCACCTTTTTGTTCAGGGTGCGCTCGATCGTGGCCGCGCAGTTGGCGCAGCTCATGCCGGTGATCCCGAGGTCCACCCGCTGGGTCGGGACGGCGTAGCCGGCTGCCTGGATGCGGCCGAGGATGTCGCGCAGACCCACGGCTTTGGGGTCGAAGGTGACCGTGGCCTGGTCGCCGGCGAAGCTGACTGCGGCCGCCTGGACGCCCGCGAGCGCTTTCAGCGTGCGTTCGACCGTGGCCGCGCAGCTGGCGCAGCTCATGCCGGTGACGGGAAGGTGGAGGGTTTGGGCGCTCATCGCGTGGCCGCCGGGCGGGGGCTCCCCCCTCAGTGCGGGTTATCCCCGGCCGCCCGCGGGGTTGCGGGTGACGACGTGCCAGGGGTTGAGCAGGTCCTGCTTGTTGTAGGTCATCGGCTCGCCGGTGTCCCAGCGGACGAGGCGCGCGCCGGCGGCCTCGACGATCGCCTGCCCGGCCGCGGTGTCCCACTCCATGGTCGGCCCCAGCCGGGGGTAGACGTCCGCCGCGCCCTCGGCCACCAGGCAGTACTTGAGCGAGCTGCCGGCCGAGACGAACTCGACCGCCCCGAGCTCCCGGCGTTTCTCCTCGACGAAGGCGTGCAGCTCGGGCGTCGCGTGCGAGCGGCTGCCGACGATGACGAAGGGGGTGTGGGCGGCCGTGTCCAGCGGCAGCCTCGTCGCGTGCGTTTTGAGCCGCGCCAGGACCTCGGCCGGGTCCCCGGCGGGGCCGGGGGCGCGCAGCGCCGCGATGGCCTCCGGGTCGTCCAGACGGAAGGCGCCCTCGCCGACGACGCCGAAGTAGAGGCGGTTGGTGACGGGCACGAACACGGCCCCCAGGCGCGGGCGTCCGTCCTCCACCAGGGCGATGTTGACCGTGAACTCGCCCAGGCGTTTGACGAACTCCTTGGTGCCGTCGAGCGGGTCGACCACCCACAGCCGCCGCCAGCGGCCGCGTTCGGCATAGGGGATGCTTTTGCCCTCCTCGCTCAGCACCGGGATCCCGGTGTCTGCGAGGCCGGCGGCGATGACGGCGTGCGAGCGCGTGTCCGCGAGCGTCAGCGGCGAGCGGTCCTCCTTGTATTCGACCTGCATCTCGGCGCTGTACACCTCGAGGATGGGCTCGCCCGCCTGCACGGCCGCCCGGAGGGCCGGGGCCAGGAGCGCTGCCAGTGAGCTCGTCGTCATGCGGCCGCCGGGAAATTGATCTCGGTCAGGGTCGCGCGGATCTCGGCCTCGGTGGCCGGCGCCTCCCACTGCACGTCGACGGTCTTGAACTGGGCGTTGCCCTCGACGCTGTGCACGCCGCGGATCCCCTCGAGCTCCTTGCGGATGGTCATGACGCAGTGCCCGCAGGAAATCTTGGGTACCGTAAAGGTCTTGCGTTCCATGGTGTTCTCCTTTCACCTCGACACTCGATGCACGATACTCGATACTCGAAAAGGACAAGGACACGGCCTCATCGAGCATCGAGAATCGAGTATCGAGAATCTGTCATCTCCGCCCTCACTCCCCCGTCCCGCAGAACTTGCGGCTGAACGCGGCGTAGTCCTCCTCGCAGAACAGGTGGGCGAAGCGCTCTCCGTTGCGGCTGCGTTCCTTGTAGAGCTTGAGCGACTCCTGCAGGATTTCCAGCACCTGGTCCTCGCCGAAAATCCCGGGCAGCTCGCGACCCAGGCGCGGGTGTCGTCCCAGCCGGCCGCCCAGCTGCACGCGGTAGCCGCGCCAGCCCTCGGCGATGGTGCCGGTCGGGCAGGCCGGGATGCACTGGCCGCAGTTGATGCAGCTCTCGAGCGCGATGCGCGGGCCCTCTGCGTTCGGCGTCCATGGTGATCGCCCGTTCGCGGCAGGTGTCCAGGCAGGCCCCGCACTGCCGGCACTCGGCCGTCGTCAGCTCGGGCACGCAGACCCCGATGATGCCCATGTCCCGGATCTGCGGCTGCGAGCAGGCGTTCGGGCAGTCGGCCACGGCCAGCCGGAACTCGTGGTGGAACTTGAGGTCGCCCGCGACCCGCTCTTTCAGAAAACCGAGCAGGTCTTCCTTCTTCAGCACCCGCTCGAGGCGTTCCACGAGTTGCTCGCTCAGCACGGCGCGGTTGGGGCAGCCCGCCGCGCCGAAGCAGGTTTCCACCTGGTAGCCCTTGATCTCGGCGGACATGCCCGCCAGGTAGCGGGCCTGGCTCGCCTTGACGTCGGCCGGCGTGATCCGGGTTCTACCGGCATCGGTCGCTTCGCGCTCGATGCGGTCGCGCACGCGCCTGCGGACGAAAAACGGGACCTTCTTGACCGCTTCCTCGGCTTCGCGGGACCACTCCATACCGTCACCTTTCGCGGGTCGCCCGGCGTGCCACCTCGCCCACCGTCGTGCGGACGCAGCCGTTCGTCCTCGTAGAGCGGGAACGGGGCGTCGTCGCCGGTCAGCCCCTCGAGGGCCGCCGTCAGGGCCTCATCCGCCGTCGCCCCGGCCGCCCAGGCCGCGAGCCCGCGCAGGGCGGCGACCGGGTCCGACAGGAACGGCTTCAACAGCCGCGCGCATCCGGCGGCGATCCCGGGCTGCGCCCGCGCCATGCGGCCCACCCCCCACAGCACGCCCTCCTGGAGCGCGGGGTGGTCGATGAAATTGCCCTGCGGGTCGAGGTATGACAGCAGGATGCAGCCGTAGTCACCTGCGAGCGCGGCGCTGCGGGCGAGCGACTCGCCCATGGCTTCCGCGCAGCCCCAGCCGATCCCGCCCGACTCCTCGTTCAGGTTCCACATGCAGCGCCGCAGCACGACGCGTGCGGATTCCGGGTCCTCTTCGGCCAGCCGCGCCGTCACCATCCCCATGGCGGTCACGGCGTGCCAGCGCACCAGCGGATCGCGGCTGCAGAAAAAACCGAACAGCGGGCTGACCGCCTGCTTCGGCGGAATCCGGCCGATGCGTTCGAGTGCCGCCCCGAACGGGTCGTTCGACAACTCGGCTGCGAGTATCCGCTTCAGCTCACGGCCGGCGAGACGGGCGTCGCTCATGGGTCTAACGGGTGACGATCTCGAAGCCGTTGAAGACGAACAGAGCCGTTTTGCGCATGCGGGTCTTCCCTTCGCGGGTTCACTCTTCTTCCCAGCGGATGCAGTCCGCCGGGCAGTTGCGGATCGCGTCGTCGACCTCCTCCGCCGGGTAGGCGTCGAGGTCGACGACCTCGATGTAGCCCGCCTGGTTGAGGCGGAAAACGGCCGGGCAGGCCTCGACGCACACGTCGCAGTGGATGCACTCGCTCAGCTCGACGACCGGCCGTTTCATCGCGTCTCCGTCCTCAGGCGGCGGCCGGGGTCCCGGCCCGCACGGCGCGGCCGATCTTGCGGCCGAACTCGCGGCAGGCGTCGACGACGGACGGCTCGGGCACGAACTGCACGCGCAGGCCGGGCTCGACCGGTTCGATCTTCATCTCCCGCAGCTCGTTTTCGATGAGCTTCACGGCCTCCCCGCTCCACCCGTAGGAGCCGAAGGCGGCGCCGATCTTGTTGCGCGGCTTCAGCCCGCGCATGTAGCAGAGGAAGTCGGCCACGGTCGGGAAGAGACCGTTGTTCAGGGTGGGGGATCCGACGACCACGGCGCGGGCGTCGAAGATCTCGGTCATGACCTCGCTGCGGTGGTAGGCCCTCAGGTTCCTGGGCACCGCGACGACGCCCTCGGCCGTGATCCCGGCGGTTATGGCCTCGGCCATGCGCTCGGTGCTGTGCCACATCGTGTCGTAGACCACCACGGCTTTCTGCTGCGGTTCCTGGAGCGCACCACTTCAGGTAGGCCTGCACGATCTTGGACGGGTCCCGGCGCCAGATGATGCCGTGATCCGGGCAGATCATGCGCAGCTCCAGCTTCATGTCCGCGACCTGGCGGATGAGCTTCTCGATGTGCGTCGTGTAGAGCAGCAGGATGTTGGCGAAGTACTTCCGGGCGTGCGGCATGATGCGTTCGCCGACCTCGTCGTCGAAGCGCTCGGGGCCCGCGTAGTGCTGGCCGAACCCGTCGCTCGAGAAGAGGATGCCGTCCTCGGGCATGTAGGTGAACATGCTGTCCGGCCAGTGGATCATGCGGGTTTCGAGGAAGTGCAGCGTGCGCCGCCCGATCTTCAGCTGGTCGCCGGAGCCCACGGCCTTGTAGTTCCACTTCTGGGGGAAGTGGCGCGCGAGGTTCTTGGCGCCCATCTTGGAGCAATAGAGCGGCTTGTCCTCGCCCACGCGGTGCATCACCCGGGCGAGGCTGCCGGAGTGGTCGAGCTCGGTGTGGTTGCTGACGACGCAGTCGATCCTGCGCGGGTCCACGACCGCGGCGATGTTCTCGATCAGCTGGTCGCCGAATTCCTTTTTGACCGAGTCGATCAGGGTGATCTTTTCGTCGACCACCAGGAACGCGTTGTACGTCGTCCCGAGGTCGGTGGAGTAGCCGTGGAAGTCCCGGACGTTCCAATCCTGAACCCCGACGTTGAAGACGCCGGGTGCGATCTCAATCGGGCCCATTGATGTCCCCCTTCGTTTCGACATGATATCTTAATCACGATCCCCTGCGCCGCAACGCGGCCGCGGCGGGGTCATGCACCGGTGAAGCAAAAGATGCCCTTGCTTTCAGCGCCGCTGAAAGCAAGGGCATCCCGGGTGAAAAAAGGCTGGATCAGGCTTCTTTGGCGAAATCGGATTTCCCGGCGCCGCACACCGGGCACTCCCAGCTGTCCGGCAGCTTCTCGAAGGCGGTCCCGGGGGCGGCCCCGTTGTCGGGGTCCCCCTGGGCGGGGTCGTACACGTAACCGCACACCTGGCAAACGTATCGGGCCATGCTGTCTCCTCCTTTGGGGTTGGATGGGTTCGGGTGATGGTGACGGCCGCTATCGGCCGGTAGCTCGAATCGTCACGCGCCGCTCTCCGCCAGCACCGAGCCCGGGCCGGCCAGCGGCTTGAACATCTTCCTGCCGGCGCCGCACACCGGGCATTTCCAGTCCTCGGGCAGGTCCTTGAACGCCGTCCCCTTCGGGATCTTGCCGCGCCGGTCGCCCCGGTCCGGGTCGTAGACGTAGCCGCAGTTCACGGTCTGGCACTGGTACATCTCTTCGGGTGCGCTCATTCGTCCTCCCGGGCTTCCGCCCTTATCACGGTTTCAGGTCGTCGATCAACCGCCGGACGCGGGTTTCGATGTCGTCGCGCACCCGGCGCATGACCTCGATCGGTTGCCCCGCCGGGTTGGGGACGTCCCAGTCCTCGCGCACGGCCCCCGGCACGACCGGGCAGGCCTCCCCGCAGCCCATCGACACGATGAGGTCGGGGGCGCCGAAGGCGAGGGCGGCCTCGATGCCCTGCGGCGTGCGGAACCCGAGGTCGATCCCCTTCTCGGCCATGGCGGCCGCCATGTCGGGGTTGACCGCGGCGGCCGGCGTGCTGCCGCCCACGGCGACGTCCAGCCGGTCCCCCGCCAGGGTCTGCGCGAAGGCCCCGGCCATCTGGCTGCGGCAGGCGTTCTCGCGGCAGAGGAAGAGCACCCGCTTGCGGCCCGCGTAGGGGCGCATGAGCTCGTCGACCGCGCGGGCGACGTCGTCGAGCACCGTGGGGTGGCGCGACATGTCCTTGGGCCCCTCGATCCCGCGGTAGACCAGGCTCGTCTCGAAGCGGGCGTCGATGGCGTCGAAGAAGTACTTGGCGGTCAGCTGCATCCCGTCGAAGAGGGTCTTGCCGCGGGTCGCGCCGACCCCGAGCAGCACGCCCCGGCGCGTGGCCTTGAGCGGGTCGCTCAGCTTGAGGCGGTACTTGCGCGCCCAGAACACCTGGCAGCGGTCCACCGCGGCCTTGAGCTGGGCGGTCATGTTGTAGAAGAAGATCGGCGAGGCGAGGACGACCACCTCGGCCCGGCGCATCAGGCCGTAGATCTCGGAGTCCATGTCGTCGCGGATCGGGCAGGTGCCCTTGGTCTCGCAGACCACGAATTCCTTGCAGGGTTCGATGTGGCGTTCGGTCACCCGCACCAGCCGGGTGACGGCCCCGCGCTCCTCGGCCGCTTTCAGAAAGGCCGACAGGAGGAACTGGGTGTTGCCCTTCTTGCGCGGGCTGCCCTGCAATCCGAGAATTTCCATCGCGATCGCCTCAGCCCTTGACGTGGCACTTGGTGCAGGTGACGGGACCCGAGGGCTGGCCGGCCGCCTGCCGCTCTTTGTGGCACCGCGTGCACAGCTCGTTCATGACCTGCTTGCGCGGCAGCGTCCCCTTCTCCTTGAGATCCTCGATGGCGCCCGCCTTCTGGGGGAAGAGCGCGTGACAGACGGTGCAGTCCGGGTTCGCCTGCTGGTGCCGGCGGTGCGGGAACGGGACCTTCCCGGAGGTCCCGCCCTCGAGCACGATCTCGGCCGCGCCCGGGTTCTGCGTCTGCGCAGGGATGGCGCCGGCCCCGATCAGCGCCGCGCCCAGGACCACGAGCGCGGCGACGGCCGCTTGGCGTGCATTCATCGAATTTTCCTTTCCGTCGGGCCGGTCAGCGCGGGGTGATGCTCCGGCCCTCGCCGCTCAGCGTGCAGGACCGGAAGTCGATCGCCGCGCCGCACTTGCCGCAGGCGTGCGGGCGTTCGAACTCGTCCGAAAATATCTCCTTCTCCGCGCCGCAGGCCTGGCAGGTGCAGGTGAAGGACTTCAGGCTCTTGAAATTGGCGTACCCCGGGCAGTGCTGGGGGGTCGTGGGGGTCTGGCTCATGAGGCCTCCTCGGCGCCCGTTGCGCCGCCTGCGCCTTCCGCCAGCTTCAGGGCGAGCTGCCGGCCGTAGTCCTGGGCCATCTGCAGCCCGCCGCCGAGCCGGCTCGACTTCAGCCGCAGGCAGTCGGGCACCATGTTCATTTTGAGAGCGTGCTGCATGGTCTGATAGATGCGATAGTTGGCTTCCCCGCTCCAGCCGAACGCGCCGAAGGCCCCGCCCGCCTTGCCTTCCAGGCCGGCGGTCTCGGCCATGAAGAGGAAGGTCTTCATCGCCGGGAGCATCTCGCCGTGGTAGGTGGCCGAGCCGAACGCGCAGCCGTCGAACGCGGCGAGCTCGGCCGCGGTCTTCACCGACGTGACGTTGCGCACCTCGGCCCGGTGACCGGCCAGGCGCACTCCCTCGGCGATCAGCTCGGCGATCGCCAGGGTTTCGCCGGTTCGGCTGGCGTACGCGACCAGGATCGTGCCCATGCGGGGCCTCCTTGCGGCAGACTCAGCTTTTCTTGCCGCCGATGCGCGGGTCGATGCGGTCGGCGGCGCAGTCCGGGGTGTAGCAGGTGTTGTCGACGAACTCGCACGTCTCTTTGCAGGACGGGCACTGATTGGGATAGGCGTCCGCCTCGAACGTGTACCCGCAGTTGGAACACTTCCAGCTGGCCATGGGGAACCTCCTTGGAGGGAAAGGGTTCAAGGGTTCAAGGGGTCGAGGGTTCAAGGGTTGGTTGTTCCTCACTCCGACCCCTTGAACCCTTGGCCCCTCGAACCCTTTCTTCTTCAGGCTTTCCAGAGACCGTGCAGGTTGCAGTACTCGCGCGCCGTGACCGTGTCGGCCTTGACGCAGAAGACCGCCTCGGGCGCCTGCCCGGGTTTGAGGTACTGCCGGTACACCTTGCCGTCGGCGATCACCTCGACCCACTCGATCCAGTGCTTGTCCTCCATGGGGTGCGCGACGCTGCCGACCTTCACCTTGAACCCGTCGGCCGTCCGCTCCACCACCGGCACGTGCTTCTCCTTGGAGGCGTCCACGGTGTTTTCCTTGACCAGCGCCATGGCCTGGCCGCAGCACACGAGCTCGCCGCCGCCGGTGTGCAGGACCTCGACGATGTTCCCGCAGATGTCGCACTTGTAAACCTGAAGTCGTTCCGTCATCTCGTCCTCCTTCAAGGTGATGAGTGTTTGGTGTTTCGTGTTTGGTGTTTGGGTATTTGGGTGTTTGGCCAAAAAAAGTGTTCGGTGTTCGGTTTTAAGTGTTCCGGAATGATTTTTCTTTCAATTTTAGGCACTTTAGTCAGTTACACTTTTAGCTCATTATCTTGTAACTCGACATCTCCCTACCAGTTCTCTCCCAGCAGCTCGAAGTGGGCCTGCGGGTGCAGGCAGGCCGGGCAGAGCTCGGGCGCCGCGAGGCCCACGTGCAGGTAGCCGCAGTTGCGGCAGCGCCAGGTCGCCGGGGCGGCGCGCTTGAAGACGCGGCCGGCCTCGATGTTCGCGGCCAGCTCCAGGTAGCGCTTCTCGTGCTGCTTCTCGGCCACCGAGACGGCGCGGAAGGTCGCGGCCACGTCCTTGAAGCCCTCCTCCTCGGCCACGCGTGCGAAGCCCGGGTAAATGGACGTGTGCTCGTGGTGCTCGCCGGCCGCGGCGGCCTTCAGGTTGTCCAGGGTCGCGCCGATGACGCCCGCCGGGAAGGTCGCGCTGATCTCGAGCTCGCCGCCCTCGAGGAACTTGAAGAAGCGCTTGGCGTGCTCCTTTTCCTGCTCGGCGGTCTCGACGAAAATGTCCGCGATCTGGACGAAGCCGTCCTTGCGCGCCTGCCCGGCGAAGTAGGTGTAGCGGTTGCGGGCCTGCGATTCCCCGGCAAACGCCGCCAGAAGGTTTTTCTCGGTGCGGGTCCCCTTGATCTTTCCCATGCAGTTGCCTCCAAATTCTAAGGTTAGTCGGCGGCGGTCAGCCCTCGTCTGCGGGCCACCAGCCCTTGCGAACATGATTCAGGCGTTCGGCTTCGGCCAGCTTTTTCAGCTTGTAGGCCGAGTCCCGCAGGACCCCGAACAGGATCCCGCAGCCGTTGTCCTCCCGGTCGTTTTCGCCCTGGTCGGCCAGGCAGAGCATCTCGTCGGCGAGCTGCAGGGTCCTCATGATGTGCTGGTTGCACGGTTTCACGGCGCGTCTCCCGGTGGTGGGCGGTTGTACCGGAGACATATCAATCTGCGTGCCAGGCGGCGCGATTCGGACGAATTTCTGTCCGAATGGAAATCATCTCAACGGGTTGAACGGCGGCCGGGCCTGTGCGGCTGCCCGGTGCGCCGGATCGCGCGCCGGACACCCGATACACCAGCACCGGTCGGATGCCGGCCTGCGGAATCTGCGGGGTTCGATTTAATGGCTGAATATCACGGCGAATTTCACATTGCAACCCGGTCTCGGGTTGCAATGTGAACCAGGTTTGTCTCGCCGGGCGGCGAGAGGACGCTTTCACCCGGCCACGGCGCTCGGCGCCACGTTATCGGCCAGTCAGCGTGTTCCTTGTGGGAGAGGCTTTCAGCCTCGATCGTCGCGGCTGGAAAGCCGCTCCCACAGGGAAAATGCCAAGTTGCTCGAGAGGAACATGTTAGGACGGCTGGGCCGGCCGGCGTTCGAGGATTTTGCCGCGCACGCTGATCACGACCTCCTCCATGGGGATCCGGGCGCCGGCCCGCTCGAGGCCCTGGCGCACGATGCGCGGCAGCGCCGCGCAGCAGGGCACCTCCATGACGACGGTCGTGATGCTGCGCACCCCGGACACCCGGGCGATCTGCGCGAACTTGTCCACGTAGGCCTCCACGTTGTCGAGCTTCGGGCAGCCCATCATGACGCGCTTGCCCTGCAGGAAATCGCGGTGCAGGGTCGGGAAGGCCACCGGCACGCAGTCCGCCAGCACCAGCAGGTCGGCCCCCTGCAGGAATGGGGCGGTGGGCGGCACCAGCATGATCTGGATCGGCCAGTGGCTGAGGGCCGACTCCTCCGCCGGGCCCGGCGCGGACGCCTGCCGGTCCGGTGCCGCGCCGAAGCTCTGCAGCCGCTGGCCGGGGCAGCCGCCGCCCATGGGCAGCACCTGCTTGACCGGGGCCGTTGCGGGCGTCGCGTGGGCGAGCCGCTCCTCGACCGCGTGCTCGTCGAACTCGTCGGCCGCGCGTTCCTGGATGGTCAGCGCGCCGGTCGGGCATTCGCCCAGACAGGCGCCCAGGCCGTCGCAGTAGATGTCGGCGATCACGCGCGCCTTGCCGTCCACGATTTCGAGCGCGCCCTCGGCGCACGAGGGCACGCAGTTGCCGCAACCGTTGCAGAGCTCTTCGTCGATCTGGATGATCTTGCGTATGACTTTCATCGGATTCCTCGGGGCGGTCCGGCCGCCCGGTCTATCGTTTTGGTGAAGCTGTTGATCGGCCCCAAAGGGGTACCGTCATGCCGGACGTGATCCGGCATCCGGGAAGCCTCTGGATTCCGGCTTCCGCCGGAATGACGACGTAAGGACATCGATGAAACGCTTAAATCCCCTGTTCGGGACGGAGCATCTCGGGCGCCATGCGGCGCCCGGAGTCCGTTTGGAAATCCGTTCTCGTCGATGCCGGCCGTCTCGCCGGACTTGCGCCGCTCCTCGATCTCGTCGAGCCGGTGCGCGTCGCGCAACACGTTGACACACGGGGGGTCGTCTGCCGCGGCCGGGCGCTGCAGCCGGTCGAGCGCGTCGCAGACCTCCGCGATCAGCTCCGGTCGCGCCCCCAGGCGCTGCAGAATCTCCCGCGCGGGCCCGGTCCCGTCCGCCTCGGCGGGCAGCTCGTGCAGGTAGGCCGCGGGCAGGATCACGGCCAGCGGTCCGGCCTCCGCCGCGCCGATGCGCTCGGCGTGGCGCGCGACCCGGCTGGAGTGGCCGATGCGTTTGAAGTCCTTCCCGAGGCGGCGCTTCATCTCGACCGCCACCCGGTCCTTCAGCAGCGCCTCGCGCTGGATGGCGGCCCCCTCCGGCAGGGTGCCCAGGCACTGCTCCGCGAAGGGGCAGTACGCCGCACAGCCGAAGTCCATCTGCGGGTTGACGAAGCGGTGGCCGCAGCCGGGGCAGGTGCGCGCGGTGTCGTCCTTGAAGAACTCGACTGCCCGGCCGCAGCGCGGGCAGGCGGCGTCGTAGATCGCGCCGGGTTTCCAGTACTGCAGGTCCTGGCCGGGGCATTTCATGAGGCACCAAGGTCCGCGGCCGGCCCCGCGTCACGGGGCCGGCCGGTTGGGGTTCGGGGTTACTTCAGGATGGCCTTCAGGTCCTCGGCCGGCGTCTTGATCGGCATGATGTTGAATTTCTCGACCAGCACCTTGAGCACGTTCGGCGTGACGAAGGCCGGCAGGCTCGGCCCGAGGCGGATGTTCTTGACCCCCAGGTGCAGCAGCGTCAGCAGGATCGCCACGGCCTTCTGCTCGTACCAGGACAGGATCATCGACAGCGGCAGGTCGTTCACGCCGCAGTTGAAGGCGCCGGCCAGCGCCACCGCGATCTGGATCGCGGAGTAGGCGTCGTTGCACTGCCCGATGTCGAGCAGGCGCGGGATGCCGTCGATGTCCCCCAGGTCCTTGTCGAAGAAGCGGAACTTCCCGCAGGCGAGCGTCAGGACGACGCAGTCCTTGGGCACCTGCTCCACGAAGTCGCCGTAGTAGCTGCGCCCCGGCTTGGCGCCGTCGCAGCCGCCTACCAGGAAGAAGTGGCGGATCTTGCCGGCCTTCACGAGCTCGATCACCTTGCCCGCGACGCTCATCACGGTGTTGCGGCCGAACCCGACCATGATCTCCTTGCCGGCCTCGTCGGCGGGGAACCCGGGCAGGGCGAGGGCTTTGTCGACGACCGGCGTGAAGTTGCGGTCGGCGATATGCCGCACCCCCGGCCACCCGACCAGCCCGGCGGTGAAGATGTTGTCGCGGTAGCTGTCGGTCGGCTTCTGGATGCAGTTGGTCGTCATGAGGATCGCCCCGGGGAACTGCGCGAACTCGCGCGCCTGGTTCTGCCAGGCCGTGCCGTAGTGGCCGAAGAAGTGCGGGTGCTTCTGCTTGAGCTCGGGGTAGCCGTGGCAGGGCAGCATCTCGCCGTGGGTGTAGACGTTGATGCCTTTGCCGGCGCTCTGCTTGAGGATCTCCTCGAGGTCCTTCAGGTCGTGGCCGGAGACCAGGATGGCCTTGCCCTTCTTGTGCCCGAGCGGCACCTTGGTCGGCACCGGGTGGCCGTAGGTGCCGGTGTTGCCGGCATCGAGCAGCTCCATGGCCTTGAGGTTCATCTCGCCGCACTTGAGGACGAGTCCGAGGTAGTCGCCGACCGCCATCTTCGGGTTGAGCATGGCGGCGAAGGCCTCGTGCACGAAGGCGTAGACGGCCTCGTCCGTGCGGCCGAGAATCCGGGCGTGGTCGGCGTAGGCGGCGACCCCCTTGAGCCCGTAGGTCAAGAGCTCGCGCAGCGCCTGTGCGTCGGCGTCGGCGGCCGGGGCTTTCACGCCCGCCCGCTCGGCCATGTCGACCAGCGCCTCCGCCGAACCGGCGGGGGCGAACGCCGCCGCGTCGTGGCCGAAGTCGGACGGTCCGCCGGCCGCCTTCACTTTCTGCTTGAGCCCGTCGCGCAGCTTGGCGCACCTTGCGATCAGCTCGACGAAGCGCGCCGGGTCGAAGTCGACGTTGGTCAGGGTCGAGAAGGTGGCCTCGAGGGTGAACTGGTCCACCTCGCTGAGATCGATTTTGCGCTTGCGGGCCTCGACCGCCACGAGTGAGAGCCCCTTGAGGCCGTAGATCAATAGATCCTGCAGGGCGGCCACCTCGGCCGTCTTGCCGCAGACGCCGATCTTGGTGCAGCCTTCCCCTTTCGAAGTCTGTTCACACTGGTAGCAAAACATGGTTTCATTCTCCTCTCTGCGTTTGGGTGTGTGGTGCGGACAATCGGTCTTTCCCGACATCGTGGGTCGCATGGTACCCCGGGGCGGCACCGCGCGCCTTGACCTACATCAAGAAGTGGAAATTATTTTTGATGGTCATCGAAAATCGTTGGGGCGCCCCGGCCTGGGCCGGGGAGATGCAAATATAAGCATGAATTTATTGATCGTCTCGAAATAGTTCCGTCATGCCGGACTGGATCCGGCATCCAGCACCCCGGTGGATTCCGGCTTCCGCCGGAATGACGATGTCAATACAACTATGGGACGTTTGATAAGCCCTCGCCTGCGGCCTGTCCACCTTCCGCGTCTTGACGGAAGCACGAAATGCTGCCAAAAAGTCCGCATGGATAAAGCGTCCCTGCAAGTGATGGCGTGCATTCCGCTCTTCGGCGGGCTGAGCCCGGCCGAGCTGGCGCAGTTCGGCGGCATCGCCGTCGAGCGGGGGTTCGGGAAGAACGAGTGGGTGTTCGCGGAAGGGGACGACGGGGACGGGTTCTACGTCATCCTGAGCGGCACGGTCAAGGTCTTCAAGCTCTCCGCCGACGGCAAGGAGCACATCCTCCACATCTTCCCCCCCGGCCAGGTCTTCGGGGAGGTCCCGGTGTTCGCCGGCGAGCACTTCCCGGCCAACGCGCAGGCGGTCGTGCCGAGCCGGCTGCTCTTCTTCCCGCGCGCGGCCTTCGTGGCGCTGCTCGAGAAGCACCCGGCGCTGGCGCTCAAGCTGCTGGCGGACCTCTCGCTCAAGCTGCGCCAGTTTGCGGCGCAGATCGAAAACCTCTCCCTCAAAGAGATCCCCGCCCGTCTCGCCACCTACCTGCTCGTCCTGGCCGAGAGCCAGGGCCAGCGCGACCAGGTGACGCTCGCCATATCGAAGGGTCAGCTCGCGAGCCTGCTCGGCACCATCCCCGAGACCCTTTCGCGAATGTTCGCCAAGCTCTCCGGCCAGAACCTGATTGAAGTGGAGGGGCGCACGATCCGGCTGCTGGACGTGCCGGCCCTGCAGGCGTTGGCCGAGACCGGCAAGCCGGCTTGACAACGCGACCGGATTGAACCTATACTTATCTGCTATGAATACCAGCCGGGCGAAGACCGTTCACCTCCTGTTCGCCGTTCTGCTCACCCTTGCGTGGGTGGCGCCGGCCTGCGCCGGCGGGGAGGGCTGCACCATGCCCTGCTGCCGGGCCAAGGCCAAACCCGCTCCGGCCCACGCGGCCATGCCCTGCTGTGCGCAGCCTGCCCAGTCCGGCTGCGACGTGGACTCCGGTTGCACCGCCGTTTATTCCCGGGCGCTTCAAACGGCCCTGCCGGATGTCCGTCCGTCCGGCGTTGCGATCGCCCTGGCGCCCGTCCCATCCGCCCCCGTTTTGCCGACCCATCTGCCGGCGGTCCCGCCGGCGAGGTCGGGGCCCCCGTTCGACACTCCGCTCTACCTGCTGACTCTCTCTCTGCTGATCTGATCGTCCCGCTGTTCCCATCCAGTTGAAGCGATCGACCCGGAGGCCGGACGTTTTCGTCCAGTCGGTCAGGGTCCCCAGGTCTTATCAAGGCAGTTCGGATTTTACCCTGTGGGAGCGGCTTTCCAGCCGCGACGATCGAGGCTGAAAGCCTCTTCCACAAATAACGGACGTCCTTGCCGGCTACGTGGCGGCAATCGTCTTGACGTCCTGTCGCCATCTGAAAGGATTCATTCCATGCCTCAGAATACCCCGGAACCCAACGCCAAGCTCTCGGCCAAGAAGGCCGCCGTCCTTGGAACCTCCTCCCGCAGCCGCAAACCGCTGGCGGCGGCCGCCGCGATCGTCCTGCTGGCCGCGGGCGCCGCAGCGTATTTCGTCACCGGGACGAAAACCTCGCTGCCGGTCGCGGCCGGTGTGGCCGCCACCGGGGATCTCGTCACGATTCCCACCGCCACCTTCGACGACGGGAAGGCGCACTACTTCGAGCACCGTCACGGCGACCTGACCATCCGTTACTTCGCGCTCAAGAGCGCCGACGGCGTCATCCGCGCGGCCTTCGACGCCTGCGACGTGTGCTGGCCGGCCGGCAAGGGCTACGCCCAGGACGGGGACTACATGGTCTGCCGCAACTGCGGGATGCGCTTCCACTCCGCCAAAGTGAACGAGGTCAAGGGCGGGTGCAACCCGGCCCCGCTCGAGCGCCGGGTGGAGAACGGCAAACTCCTCATCCGCGTGAGCGACCTGAACGAGGGCAAGGCCTACTTCGACTTCTCACGGAAGGGATGAGCCATGACGCTGAAACTGATCTCGCTGCGCAACCTCATGCGGCGCAAGGGCAAGGCGGCGTTCATCCTGGCGGGTCTGGTGGTCGGGGTCGCCACGGTGGTCGGCATCATCAGCTACATCGAGGCCACCACCCACGACATCGCGCACAAGCTCGAGCAGTACGGAGCGAACATCCTGATCGTGCCCCGCACCGAGAACCTCTCGCTCAGCTACGGCGGCCTGTCCATGGGCGGGGTCTCCTTCGAGCTCGAGGAAATCCGTGAAGCCGAGCTTGCGGCGATTGCGCGCATCCCCAACAGCCGCAACATCGCGGCCGTCGGCCCGATGGTGCTCGGCGTGGCCGCGGTCGACGGGCGGCGCATCCTCGTGGCCGGGGTCGACTTCAAGGCGGCCGGCATCCTCAAACCCTGGTGGCAGGTCGTCGGGGGATACCCGGGCGCGGACGGGATCCTGCTGGGGGCCGAAGCCGCGCGCGTCCTGAACGTGCGGACGGGCGACCGCCTGCACGTCAACGGCCTGGACCTCACCGTATCGGGGGTGCTCGAGCCGACCGGCTCGCAGGACGACCAGCTCGGCTTCACGCAGCTCGCCACGGCCCAGCAGGCCTTCCACAAGCCCGGCCGCATCTCCATGGCCGAGGTGGCCGCGCTGTGCAAGGACTGCCCGATCGACGACATGGTCGGCCAGATCGCCGCGGCGCTCCCGGGCGCCAAGGTCATGGCGATCCAGCAGGTGGTCAAGAGCCGCATGGAGATGCTGGCCCAGTTCACGCAGTTCTCCTACGGCATTTCCGCGGTCATCCTGTTCATCGGGGGGCTCGTGGTGCTCGTCACGATGATGGGCAGCGTCCGCGAGCGCACCGACGAGATCGGGATCTTCCGTGCGATCGGCTTCCGGCGTTCCCACATCATGCGGATCGTCTTCCTGGAGGCGGCGATCGTGTCCGGCGCGGCCGGGGTCCTCGGGTACCTGATCGGTTTCGGCGGGGCCTACTCGGCGCTGGTGCTGGCCGCAGACGGCGGACACGGCCACGCCGTGCAGATGCCGTTCAGCCCGGAAGTGGCGGTGGGCGCGGTCGTGCTCGCGCTCGCATTGGGTCTGGCGGCGAGCGCCTACCCGGCCGCGGTGGCCGCGCGCATGGATCCCAACGACGCCCTGCGAACGCTCTGAAAGGCTGCTGCGAACCGGCGCCTCGGTCCGTGATCCGGTGTCGCGCGGCTTTGGGGCCGGCCTACATCCTAAAACGGCCTGCTGCGCCACCCCGGAAGCGCGCGCCTGGGCAGACGGCCCGACAGTTGGTTTTCAACACCCTGCGACGACAAAGGAGATTAACACGCGTGAGCTACATTCTGGCCGAAGAGTTGACCAAACGATATGGGACGGGGGATTCGGCGGTTGACGCCGTTTCGGGCGTGAGCTTCCGGATCGCCCCGGGTGAGTTCGTGTCGATCATGGGGGAGTCGGGCGCGGGCAAGTCGACGCTGCTCGGGATCCTGGGCGCCATGAGCGCGCCGTCCGCGGGGCGGCTGACCGTGGACGGCATCGACGTTTACAGCCTGCGCCCCGAGCAGCAGGCGGATTTCCGGCGGGAGTACCTGGGGTTCGTCTTCCAGAGCTTCCACCTGGTGCCCTATCTCACGGTAGTCGAGAACGTGATGCTGCCGCTGACGGTCGCCCGGCTCGGCCGGCGCGAGAAGCGGGCCATGGCGCATGGCCGCGCTGGCGGAGGTGGGGCTGGCCGAGAAGGCCGACCGGCTGCCCGGCGAGATCTCGGGCGGCGAGAAGGAACGCGTCGCGGTGGCGCGAGCGATCGTCAACGAACCGCCCGTGCTGCTGGCGGACGAGCCGACCGGCAATCTCGACACGCGCAACACCCGCGAGGTCATGCGCATGTTCCAGCGGCTGAACGACTCCGGGATGACCATTCTGATGGTGACCCACAGCGCCGAGTGCGCCGGGTACGCCCGGCGGGTGCTGCAGCTCTCGGACGGCCGGCTGGCCGCCGACCGGGAACAGACGGCCGCCAGGCCTCTGCGCAAGGCGGCCGGCGCTACCGGCTGATGACGCTGGCCCGTTTGCCCGTGGACCCGTTGAGCCCGTCGGGAAAAAAATACGGGCCAACGGGCCAACGGGTGAACGGAACCGAGATCACGGCTCGGGACGCCGGTTTTCAACACCCGGCTAACCCGGGTGGCGCACCCCGGCGGTCAACACCGGGCACGGGGAGCGGCGCACGACGCGGTCGGTCGTCGACCCCATGAAGAGCGTCTTGACCACTCCGTAGCCGCGCACCCCCATGACGATCATGTCCATGTACTGGGTCATGGCATAGGCGACCAGCTCCTCGTAGGGCCGGCCGCGCAGGATGGCCGTCTTGGGCGTGCACCAGTGGCGGGCCTCCTGCGGGATCAGTCCGTCCAGCTTCTCCTTGACGAGATCGAGGCGCACCATGTCCTGCGTCTGCTCCGCCGGGGTCAGGAACTCCGGGTAGGTCGGCGGCTCCATCACGTGGATGAGGTGCAGGTCGGCCTCGAACTCCTGGGCGAGGCTCAGCGCGTAGCTCAGCGCCAGGGCGCTGTCGGCCGAGAAGTCGCACCCGACCAGGATCTTTTTCATCCGGATGCCTGCGCCGGGCTTGGCGATGAAGCCCTCCTCCGGGTCCTGCACCGCGAGCAGCGGGCAGGGCAGGATGCGCATCAGACCGCTGGGTGACCGAGCCCAGGATCAGCCGCTTCAGCCCTGAATGGCCCCGGGTGGAGGCGACCACGAGGTCGACCCCCTTCTCCTCGACGATCCGGGCGATCTCGGCCGCGGGCTGCCCCATCCCGATCAGCGGCTCCCAGCTCATCCCTTCCAGCCCCGGCATGCGCGCCAGCTGGGCCTCGGCCTCGTCCTGGATGCGGCCCTGCTGCCCGGCCGGGTCGATCTGGAACTCGCCGTAGAGCGTCAGGGCGGACAGGTCGATGACGTGGCACACATAGAGCCTGGCCTCGAACTCGCGGGCGATCGCCACCCCGTAGGGGATGGTGCGGTTGGACTGCTCGGAGAAGTCGGTCGCACACAGGATGTTCTTGAATTGCACCCGCATCCTCGCCTCCTTTCTGCTGCGTGTTGTTTGAAAACTGCGTCTCGGGCCGTGATCCGTCGTTGCGCGGCCCTTTTGCACATGCTCACCTACGGGTCGGTATGCTGCGCTTCTCAAAAGGCCGTGCGCCTGGGCTGACGGCCCGATACGTGTTTTCAACCGACTGGCAACAGACGTCGCCTGCGTAATCCCTCATCCTTTTATGACGGCGGCCGGGGTCAGCCGCGCGACCGGTCGCGCGATGCCCGCCCCGTGCACCACCGCGACCACCCGGTCGACGTCTTTGTACGCGGCCGGCGCTTCTTCCGCCAGCCCCGCCATGCTGCCGGCCCGCACGCGGATGCCGCGGCCCTCGAGTTCGCGGCGCAGCCCGGGCCCCTGCACCGCGCGTTTGGCGTGGTGGCGGCTCATGGTCCGGCCGGCGCCGTGGCAGGTGGACCCGAAGGTCTGGGTCATGGACCCTTCGGTACCGACGAGCACCCAGCTCGAGGTCCCCATGGAGCCGGGCACGAGGACCGGCTGCCCGATGTCGCGATAGACCCCGGGCACGGCGTCCGATCCGGGCCCGAAGGCGCGGGTCGCCCCCTTGCGGTGGACGCAGAGCTCCCGCGGAGTCCCGTCCACGACGTGGGTTTCGACCCGGGCCATGTTGTGGGCGATGTCGTAGACCTGGAAGAGTTCGTGCCGCTTCACCTTGCCGGCCAGCACCTGCTCGAAGCTGCGCCGGATGAGGGCGGCCAGGATCTGGCGGTTGGCGAAGGCGTAATTGGCCGCACCGGTCATGGCGGCGAGGTAGGCGCGCCCCTCGGGGCTGCTCAACGGCGCGCAGACCAGCTCGCGGTCCGGCAGGTCGATCCCGTAGGTTCGCACCGCGCGCTGGAACGAGCCGACGTAGTCGGTGCAGACCTGGTGGCCCAGCCCGCGCGAGCCGCAGTGGATCTGCGCCACGACCTGGCCTTCGAAGAGGCCGAAACGCCGGGCGGCGGCCTCGTCCAGCACCCGGTCGACCCGGTCCACCTCGATGAAGTGGTTGCCGGCCCCGAGGGTCCCGGCCTGGTCGCGGCCGCGTTCGCGCGCCCGGGCGCTGACCGTGGCGGCATCGGCCCCGGGCAGGCAGCCGCCCTCCTCGGTGCGCTCGAGATCGGCCTCCGAGCCGAACCCCTGGCGGATCGCCCAGCGCGCGCCGGTCTCCAGGACCGCGTCCATATCCGCGGGCTTGAGCCGCACGCGCCCGCCCTGGCCCACACCGCTCGGGCAGTGGGCCTGGAGCGCCGTGGCGAGCGCGTCGAGGTGCGGTTCGACCTCGCCGAACTCGAGCCGGCTCGCGAGCAGGCGCACCCCGCAGTTGATGTCGTAGCCGACCCCGCCCGGGGAGATGACCCCGTCGGGCAACTCGGTGGCGACCACGCCGCCGATCGGGAACCCGTACCCCTGGTGCATGTCGGGCATGGCGAGCACGTGGGCGACCACGCCCGGGAGGGTCGCCGTGTTCACGAGCTGCTCCAGGCTGCGGTCGCCCATGGCCTGCGCCACGAGCGCTTCGTCGGCGTAAACGCGCGCGGGCACGCGCATGTCCGGCCGGAAGGAGGTCGGGATCTCCCAGAGGTAGCGGTCGATTCGGATGATGTCGCGGAGGTTGACCAACGAGGCCTCCTCGTGGAGCGGGCGGCGGTCACACGTCGAAGACGACGGTGGTCACCCACCCGGCCGCCTCGGGCGCGATGCTCAACCCGTGGAAGGTCACCGCTTTCACGTGCCGGTCAATGCGGGCCGCCCGGCCCCCGTGCGCGAGCGCGTTCAACGCGTCGACGGTCAGGCGTCGGAACTCGAACCGGGTGAACAGGAGCGCGTCGGTCTCCGCCTGGAAGGCGAGCTCGCTCAACCAGGCGACCAGCAGGCTTTCGAGGTCGATCGCCTCGAGGGCGATCTCCCGCATGAGCGTCGGTTCGGGCGCGTGCGCGGCCATGAGGCTGTTCAAGCCGCGCGCGGCGTTCGCGAAAAGCTCCGGCCAGTCGCCGCCCCGGATGCGCAGCGCGCGGTCCGCGGTGTGCGCCACCTCCTCGAACGGAGGCGGGCGGACGTCGGAGCGGCGCAGCCGGGTCATCGGAGTGGTCCTGCGGGTCGGGTTGATCGGCAATCGACGGAGAGAGCGTTCAGCGAACGCATGTCAACTATGTAACGATCCTCCTATCGATGTCAAGCGAGGCGGGGGATTGGGTGGAAAGGGGGGTGGGGGTTTGGGTATTTGGGTGTTTGGTGTTTGGTGTATAGTGTTTGGGAGGGTCGGCAGCGTAAACCGGCAATTCGTGCAGCGGGAGGTGAAAGATGAAAGCGGTTTTTTTCGAAGCACACGGTGAGATCGACGTGCTGCGGTATGGAGAGGTCCCCGGTCCAGCGCCCGCGCCGGGGATGGTCGTGGTGCGGGTGAAGGCCTGCGCGCTCAACTACCTGGACATCTGGGTGCGGCGCGGCTGGCCCGGGCTGAAGCTCGAGATGCCGCACTGGTGCGGCGCGGACGTGGCGGGGGAGATCGCGGAGGTCGGCCCGGGCGTGACCGGGTGGACGCCGGGTCAGCGGGTGGTCGTCGACCCCGGGATCACGACCGTCGAGGACGAGCACACGCACCGCGGCGAGGTCTCGGTCAGCCCCGGCTACCGGGTGCTGGGCGAGCACCTGCGCGGCGGTGCGGCCGAGCGGGTGGCCGTCCCTGCGGGCAATCTCGTGCCCATGCCCGAGGGCATGGGCTTCGCGGAGGCGGCCGCCCCGCTGCTGGTCGCGCTGACCGCCTGGCGCATGCTGGTCCACCGCGCCGGGCTGCGCCCCGGGGAGTCCGTCCTGATCGTGGGCGCGGGCGGGGGGGTGAACAGCATGGCCGTCCAGGTGGCGAAGCTGGCCGGCGCCCGCGTGCTGGTCGTCGCGGCCGACGAGGCCAAGGCCGCGCGGGCCCGCGAGCTCGGGGCCGACACCGTCATCGACCGCTCGCGGGCCGACTGGGTGCGCGAGGTGCTGCGCCTCACCGGCAGACGCGGCGTCGACGTGGTCGTGGACAACGTCGGCCGCGCCACGATCGCCGGCAGCCTGCAGGCCGTGGCGCGCGGCGGCCGGATCGTCATCGTCGGCAACACCAGCGGGCCCAAGGCGGAAATCGACATCCGCTATCTCTTCGGCAAGCAGATCAGCCTGATCGGCAGCACCATGGGCAACCACCAGGACTTCCGCACGGTGACCGAGCTGCTCTGGAGCGGCCGGCTCAGGCCCGTGATCGACCGGGTCATGCCGCTGAGCGAGGGGATCGATGCCTACCGCCGCATGGAGGAGGGGAAGCAGTTCGGGAAGATCGTCCTGGAACCATAGCGAGGGTGTTTGGTTGTTAGTGTTTGGTGTTTGGGAAGGCCGGCAGGCGAAGACTCTCGGGGCAGTCGAGCGTTTTTTCAGCCAAACACCAAACACCAAACACCAAACACATTCTCATTTTCTTTATATTGCTTCATGAGCTCCCTGAAGATGATCAGCTTCTGGACGTCCTGGGTGCCCTCGCCGAGCGAGGCGGCCCAGGCATCCATGGGGAACTTGTGGATGGGATGCTCGCGCACGACGGAGGCGGCCCCGAAGATGTCCGCGGCCCACGCCGACACCCGGCGGGCGGCGGCGACGCTCAGGTACTTGGCCATGCTCGCCTCCGCCCGGAACTCCTCGCCCCGGTCGACCTTCCAGCAGGCCTTGTGGAGCATGAGCCGGGCGGACTCGATCGCCGCGTGGAGCTCGGCGATCTCGAAGGACTTGGCCTGGTAGTCCGCGACCGGCCGGCCGAAAACCGTGCGCGCGAGCGCGCGCCGCACCCCGAGATCGAAGGCGCCGGCGGCGGTGCCGAGTGTCAGCGCCGCGATCGCGACGCGGCTGCCGGTGAAGATCCGCAGCACCTGCTGCAGGCCGCGTCCCGGCTCGCCCAGGAGGTGATCCCGCGGGACGAACACGCCGCGCAGCTCGAGGCGGGTCAGGTCGGAGGGGACCCAGACCTGCTTGTTCAGCCGGGTGCGGGCCACCTCGGGAGCGTGCAGATCGACCAGAAACATGGACAGACGGCCGGTGCGCGGGCCCTCCGGGTCGGTGACCGCGGTCACGACCGCCAGGTCCGCGACCGCACCGTTGGTGACGTAAGACTTGGTCCCGGTCAGGCGCCAGCCGCCCTCGACCGGCTCGGCGCGGGTGCCGACCGCGGCCACGTCGCTTCCGGCCCGGCCCTCGGTGTTGCCGAGGCACATGACCGTTCGGCCGGCCAGCGCATCACGGCCGTAGCGGCCCTGCAACGACTCCCCCCCGAAGAGGCACAGCCCCATCATCCCCAGGTCCGCGTGCGCGAGCGCGGAGATGGCCGCACCCCCCGACACGCGGGCCAGCGCTTCGGTCAGGAGCGCCTCGCGCAGCGCCGGGCGACGGGTCAACCGCCCCCGGGAGAACTCGAAACCGTACCCGTCGGCCTCGCCGACGAGCGCAAAGAATTCGCGCGGCGTCTCGCCCTGGCGGTACCAGGCCTGCAGGTGCGGGACCACGCGTTCGGCGACCCGGGCGGTCGTCCGGTCGACATCCTCTTGCAGCGGCTGCGGGGTCGAAAAATCCATGTGAAAGCTCTCCTTGCGAACGGTGGTCACCCGCCTTCCGTGGCCTCTCCGTCCTGGGTCAGGCGGGTGGTTCTGGAGGATGATAAGACAGGCTTCGCCGGATATGTAGCGCTAACATAAATTATGAACGTCGTTTTTTTACTGAATTTAAACTTGTAAATCAACGCTGCGCGTGGTACGCCTATTCACACCTCCGGTGAGCATCCCCCTCCCGCTTATCTACGCACCATTTCCGACAGGGGACGTGTTGTTCGCCGGAGCCACATCGCGAGCCCCATGGGGCGGAACGGCAGGCACTGCTGCGAGACCACGTCTGAACGCGAACGGAGTCGGAAGGGGGCACCATGAAAGAGCTGATCGAATACATCGCCAAGGCCCTGGTCGACTACCCCGACCAGGTCAGCGTCAACGTGCTGGAAGGCACCCAGTCCACCGTGTTGGAGCTCAACGTCGCCAAGGCGGATCTCGGCAAGGTCATCGGCAAGCAGGGCCGCACGGCCAAGGCCATCCGCACCATCCTCGGGGCCGCGTCCGCCAAGGAGAAAAAGCGCGCGGTCCTGGAAATCGTCGAATAATCAGCGGCGGCTGGCGCCGCCGCTGACAGATGAGGTCGGGGGGCGAGGACGGCAGTCGTTTTTCCGCTCGATCCCCGCATGTTCCCGCGAGTACTCGCCCCGTTCGACTTTATGCCCGCCCGTAGGTCATGACCTGAAATAGGTGCGCCCTCAGGAAAGCGGCTCGGATCGTGTGTGGCCCCCAACGGGCGGGCATGCTTGACTCCCCTTCCGAGCGTCACATATTCTTCGGCAAGCAGAAAATCGACGCCCGAGCGAGGCGGAAAGGAAGACGCATGCCCAAGACGCGCATCACACTCCCGGACGGCATCGACCACATTTCGGTTCTCGATGAAACGGGCCGGCTGGACGCCTCCCTGGAACCCAAGATCGATCCCGAAGTCCTGCGGCGGCTCTACCGCGTCATGCTGCTGGCGCGGCGCTTCGACGAGCGCCTGCTCAGCCTGCAGCGGCAGGGCCGCATCGGCACCTTTCCCCCGATCTCCGGCCAGGAGGCCGCTCATTTAGGCGCGGCGGCCGTGCTGAAGCCGGACGACTGGATGGTGCCGGCCTTCCGCGAAATGGCCGCGGACATCTGGCGCGGCCGGCCGCTGGACAGCATCATCGTCTACAACAACGGCTTCAGCGAGGGGGGCCGGGTCCCGGCCGACCGCAACGACATGCCCATCGCGATCCCGGTCGGTTCCCAGATTCTGCACGCGGTCGGGATCGCCTGGGGGATGAAGTACCGCAACACCGGGCAGGTGGCCATGACCTTCTTCGGCGACGGGGCCACCTCCCAGGGCGACTTCCACGAAGGGCTGAACTACGCGGGGGTCTTCGAGCTGCCGGTCGTATTCGTCTGCCAGAACAACGAGTGGGCCATCTCGATCCCGCGCACCCGGCAGACGCGCTCCGCGACCCTGGCCCAGAAGGCGCACGCGTACGGTTTCGAAGGCGTGCAGGTGGACGGCAACGACATCCTGGCAGTTTACGCCGCGGCCGACGAGGCGGTCGCCCGCGCGCGCGCGGGCGGCGGCCCGACCCTGATCGAGTGCGTGACCTACCGCATGGCTGTGCACACCACGGCCGACGACCCCAAGCGCTACCGCAGCGAGGAGGAGGTCGAGTCCTGGCGCCGCAGGGACCCGCTCGCGCGTTTCCAGGGCTACCTGGCGGCCAAGGGCCTGCTGAGCGAGGCGGACGTGCGGGCCGAGGAGGAGAGTGCCGCGGCCGAGATCCAGGCGGCCGTCGACCGGGCCGAGGAGCAGATGAAGCAGATGGGCGACCCCCGGCTCATGTTCGAACACGCCTATGCCGAGATGCCACCGTACCTGCGGGAGCAGCGCGAGGAGTTCGTCCGTTCCCTGGAAACGTCCAAGGAGGCGGCCGATGCCTAAGATGACCATGGTGCAGGCGCTCAACCTGGCGCTCCTGCAGGAGATGGAGAAGGACGACAGCGTGATCGTGCTCGGCGAGGACGTCGGCGTCGACGGCGGCGTCTTCCGCGTGACCGACGGCCTGATCGCGAAGTTCGGCGAGCGGCGCGTGGTGGACACCCCGCTGGCCGAGTCCGCCATCGCCGGGGTTTCGATCGGGATGGCGGTCTACGGGCTCAAACCGGTCTGCGAGATGCAGTTCGACGGCTTCAGCTACTACGCGATGCACCAGCTCGAGAACCACGCCGCGCGTCTGCGCTGGCGCTCGCAGGGGCGCTATCACGTCCCCATGGTGCTGCGGGCCCCGTACGGGGGCGGCGTGCGCGCCCTCGAGCACCACTCGGAGAGCCGCGAGGCGTACTGGGCGCACATGCCCGGGATCAAGATGGTGATCCCTTCCGGCCCGCGCAACGCGCGGGCGCTGCTCGTGAGCGCCATCCGCGACCCGGACCCGGTCGTCTTCTACGAACCGAAGGCCATCTACCGGGCCTTCCGCGAGGAGGTGCCCGAGGAGGAGGAGACGATTCCGCTCGGGCAGCCGCAGCGGGTGCGAGAGGGCGGGGACGTCACCCTGATCGCCTACGGCGCCATGCTGAGGCCCGCACTCGAGGCCGCCGCCGAGCTGAAGCAGAAGGACGGAGTGGAGGCCGACGTCATCGACCTGCTGACGATCTCGCCGCTCGACGACGAATTGCTCGCCGCATCGGCGCGCAAGACCGGGACGGGTCGTCATCGTGCACGAGGCCCCGCGCAGCTTCGGTCCGGGGGCGGAGATCGTCGCGCGCCTGGTCGAAAAGTCGTTTTTCCACCTCGAGGCCCCGGTCGCGCGCGTGACCGGCTACGACGTCGTCATTCCGCTGTTCAGCCGCGAGAAACACTATCTGCCGGGTGCCCCGCGCATCGTGCAGGCGGCCCGGCAGGTGCTGTCCGCTTAGCCGCGACCTGCGTTTCAGCCGTTGCGAACCAAAGGAGGGTGCATGGCGAAGGAGTTCAAGCTCCCGGACCTGGGGGAGGGGATCCACGAGGGCGAGGTCCTGGCCGTTCGTGTGAAGGTGGGCCAGCCGGTCAAGGAGGGCGACATCATCCTGGAGGTCGAAACCGACAAGGCCGCGGTCGAGATCCCGTCGCCCTACACCGGGACGGTGGCCGAGATCCGGGTGAAGCCGGGCGACACGGTCAAGGTCGGCCAGGTGCTGATGACCTTCGAGACCGCCGGTGAGGCGCCGGCCGCAGCCCCGCCCGTGCCGCCCGCGCGCAAGAGCGCTGCGCCCGATGCTGCTGCCGGCCGCCGCGGCCGCGACCCCGCGCGGGAAGGGCCCGGTGCCGGCGTCGCCGGCGACCCGGCGCCTGGCGCGTGAGCTCGGCGTGGACCTCGCAGGGGTCACGGGCAGCGGCGCCGCCGGGCTGGTGACCGCCGCGGACGTGCGCGCCTTCGCCGAAGGGCGCCAGGGGGCGGTCGTGCCGCCGCCCGCGCCGCCGGCCTCCGTGCCCGCACCCGCACCGACCGGGGCGGCACCGGCCCGGGCCACCGTCTCCGCGGACGTGCCGGACTTCGCCCGCTGGGGGCCGGTCGAACGCGTGCCCTTCCGATCGATCCGGCGGGCGACCGCGCGCCAGATGAGCGCGTCCTGGGCGCAGGTCCCGCACGTGAACAGCCAGGACCTGGTCGACGTGACCCGCCTGGACGCTTTCCGGCAGAAGCACAAGGCCGAAATCGCCGCTCTCGGGGGCCGCCTCACGTTCACCGTGTTCGCGCTCAAGGCCGTGACGACGGCGCTCAAGGCCCATCCGCGGGTCAACAGCAGCCTGGACCCGGTCGCCGGGGAGATCGTCCTCAAGAAGTACATCCACGTCGGTGTGGCGGTGAACACGGAGGAGGGGCTGCTGGTGCCCGTCGTGCGGGACGTGGACGCGAAGAGCATCAAGGAGCTCGCGGTCGAGCTGCACCAGATCGTGCAGAAGGCCAACGCCCGCAAGCTCGCGCTCGAGGACCTGCAGGGCGGCAGCTTCACGATCTCCAACGCCGGCGCGCTCGGCGGCTGGTTCTTCGCCCCCATCATCAACCACCCGCAGGTGGCGATCCTCGGCCTCGGGCAGGCGCGCCTGCAGCCGGCGGTCGTGCCCGGCAAGAACGGGCCCGTGATCGCGCCGCGGCTCTTGATGCCGGTGGTCCTCTGCATCGACCACCGGGTGCTGGACGGGGCCGACGCCGTGAACTTCCTCACGCTCTTCAAGCAGGTGATGGAAGACCCGGACGAGCTTTTGATGTCGATTGCGTGAACGAGAGCAGTGCGTAAATTGGTGAAGTGCCTATGGTGCCTGGAAGATGACAGGGTGGGCGCATCAAGACAGCTGCGATCCACTGCCGGGTTTTATGACTCATTTCCTGAGCCCACTTTAGGCACTTACTCCATCTCTCACAGGAGTTTCTCGCATGGTCATGGGCGAACTGGCGCAGGAAACCGAGCTGCTCGTGATCGGCAGCGGACCGGGCGGCTATGCCGCCGCGTTCCGGGCGGCCGACCTCGGCATGGACGTGACCATGGTGGACACCGCCCCGCGTCCCGGGGGGGTCTGCCTGCACAAGGGCTGCATCCCGTCCAAGACGTTCCTGTTTCTCTCCGAGCTGATTTTCGATGCCGCGCGCGCCAAGGAGATGGGCGTCTCCTTCGGGCCTCCGGCGATCGACCTGCCCGGGCTGCGGCGCTGGAAGGCCGAGGTGATCGACCGCATGGCCGCCGGCCTCGCGAGCCTCACCAAGACCCGCGGTGTGCAGCTCGTGCGCGGGCGCGCCGAGTTCGAGTCCTCGGACAGCGTGCGGCTGCACGACGGCGAGGTCAGCCGCATCCGCTTCCGCAAGGCCGTGGTCGCCGCCGGCTCGCGCCCGATCCCGTTCCCCGGGGCGCCGTTCGCCCCCGGCGGACGGATCATGAGCTCGACCGGGGCGCTGCTGCTGGCCGACGTGCCCGCCTCCCTGCTGATCCTCGGCGGGGGCTACGTCGGGCTCGAGCTGGGGACGGTATACGCCGCGCTCGGCAGCCGGGTCACGCTCGTGGAGCTTCAGGACCGGCTGCTGCCGGGCGTCGACCGCGACCTGGTGGAACCGCTGCAGCGCCGACTGGAGGGGATCTTCGAGGCCATCCGGCTGCGGACGCGGGTGACCCGCCTGCAGGAGGACGAGGCCGGGGTGACCGTCGGGCTGGAGGGGGAGGGGGCGCCGCCGGAGCAGCGCTTCGACCGGGTGCTGGTCGCGATCGGCCGAGCACCGGCGACGCAGGGGCTCGGCCTGGAGCGCACCCGGGTGCGGCTGGACGCCAAGGGCTTCATCGAGGTCGATGCGCAGCAGCGCACGGCCGACGAGCGCATCTTCGCGATCGGCGATGCGGTGGGCGGCATGATGCTCGCCCACAAGGCGACCTACGAGGGCAAGGTGGCGGCCGAGGTGATCGCGGGCAGACCCGCGGCCTTCGACGCCCGCGCGATCCCGGCCGTGGTCTACACCGACCCGCAGATCGCCTGGTGCGGCACGACCGAGGACGAGGCCCGCCGCGACGGGGCGGCGGTGAAGGTGCTGCGCTTCCCGTGGGCCTACTCGGGGCGCGCCACCACGATGGGGGCCGGGGACGGGCTGACCAAGGTCATCGCCGACGCCGAGACCGGCCGGATCGTCGGCATGGGCATCGTCGGCCGGCACACCGAGGGCATGATCGCCGAGGGCGTGCTCGCGATCGAGATGGGGGCGCTGGCCGAGGACATGGCGGCCGCCATACACCCGCACCCGACCCTGTCCGAAACCCAGTCCGAGGCGGCCGAGCTCTTTCTCGGCAACGCGACCCACCTGCTGGCGCGCCGCGCGGCCAAAGGACCCGCCACGGGGTGACGGTGCCGGCCGCCCGTCGAAGGGCCTATTTCCGGGCCTGGGGCCAGCCCGGCGGGATCTGGACCGTGACCACCTCGCCGCGGGCGCACACCGTCCCGTCGGCCGCAAGGCTCGCCTCGATCACGACCTTCTTGCCCTTGATCTCCTTGACCCGCGCGCGCACTTCGAGGGTCGCGTCGACCGGGGTCGGGGCGAGGTAGTCGACGTGCAGGGAGGCCGTCACGAACCGGGCCGCGGGCGGCGTCCCCGGCTCGCGGCCCTCCTCCCGGTACTTGGCCGCGGCGGCCGTGCCGGTCGCGTGGCAGTCGATCAGCGAGGCGATCAACCCGCCGTAGACGTAGCCCGGCATCGAGGTGTGATAGGGCCGGGGGTGGAAACGGCAGACGCTCTCCTCGCCTTCCCAGTAGCTCTTGATCTGCAGCCCGTGCGGGTTGAGCCGACCGCAGCCGTAGCACTGGCTGAGATCCTCCGGGTAGAAATCCTGGAATGCCTTCACGGTCTCCTCCTCCTTGAAAGAATGCCCCTCTCCTTAATGGCCTTTTGCACAGATACCATCACGAATTATGCCCCAACGCCACCCGCTCCCTGCCCTCTCCCTGAGGGGGAGGGTTAGGGTGGGGGTAGCGCGGCGCATGGGGCTGTATTTATGAATCGATGTACTAAGTCACACCGCTTCTGCAAGTCAAGCTGCGGGGGACGCCCGCCCGGCTTGCGCCATTGACGCTTCCCCTGTATGGTGGCGCAATTTCTGAAGGAAGCGCCGTGGACCTCGAACCCAACCCGCATCGCCGCGCGGCTTCCCCGGTCGAGCTGGAGCCGGCGGCCGAGCTGATCCTGCGCGCCCAGCGCCCGAGCGGCGAGATCCCGTGGGCCCCGGGCCAGAAGACCGACCCCTGGGACCACGTGGAGGCCGCCATGGGCCTCGCAACCGCCGGGCACCGCTCCGCGGCCGCGCGGGCCTTCGGCTGGATGGCCCGGACCCAGCTCGCCGACGGCAGCTGGTACAGCGCCTACCTCGACGGGGCGCCGCTGGACCGGACGCGCGACGCCAACCTCTCGGCCTACATCGCGGTCGGCGTCTACCACCACTACCTCGTGACCGGGGACCGGTCCTTTCTCGACACCATGTGGCCCACGGTCGCGGCCGCGGTCGACTTCGCGCTGAGCCTGCAGGCCCCCCAGGGGGAAATCCACTGGGCCATCAGCCCGGCGGGCCGCGTCGACCCCATGGCGCTGCTCACCGGGTCCAGCTCGATCTACATGAGCATCCGCTGCGCGCTCGCCGCGGCGGCCGTCCTGGGGCGGCCGCGCCCCGGGTGGGCGGAGGCGCTGGGGCGGCTCGGCCACGCCATCCGCTGCAAACCCCACCTCTTCAACATGACCAAGGCGCGGTATTCGATGGACTGGTTCTACCCCGTGCTTGCGGGTGCGGTGACCGGCGCGGACGCCGAGCGCCGCATCGAGCGCGGCTGGCGCCGGTTCGTGGTGGAGGGCCTGGGGGTGCGGTGCGTGTCCGACCAGCCCTGGGTTGCGGTCGCGGAGACGACCGAGCTGGTGCTGGCGCTGGCCGGCATGGGCCGCCTCGAGCAGGCGCGGGTCGTTTTCGGCTGGATCGCCGACCGGCGTTTCGAGGACGGCACGCACTGGGCCGGTTTCACCTTCCCGGACATGACCGTCTGGCCGACGGACCGGCTGACCTGGACCCAGGCCGGCGTCCTGCTCGCCGCCGACGCGATTTTTCGCCTCACCCCCGGCGCCGGCCTCTTCAGCCATCGCGCATCGGGCCTGCCGCGGGGCTGATTCCCTCGCCCGCCGGACGGCCCCGGGCGCACGTGGCCGCCCATATCCCGGCCCCGGCCAGCGCCAGCAGGCCGCACACCTGGAACGCCGCGAACGACCCCGCCCGCGCGTAGACGTGCCCGGTGATCAGGAACCCGGTCATCAGCCCCAGCCCGTAGGTCAGCGCGCTGTTGACCGCCTGCCCCAGGTTCTTTCCGTCCGGGGGCGACTCGCGGTCGACGTACAGAATGCTCGCCATGTGGAAGGTCCCGTAGGTCAGCGCGTGCAGGAGCTGGGTGGCCAGGATGACGGCCGGCGAACCGACCCAGCCCAGGATGAACCAGCGCAGGGCCGCAACCGCCATCGAAACCAGCAGGACGCGTTCGAGCGGGAAGCGCGCGAAGAGGGCGGCCGAGTAGAGCATCGCGACGATCTCGGAGCCGGAGGCCAGCGCCCAGGCGCCGCCGATGAACGCGGCCGAGCAGCCGAGCCGCTCGAGGTGGATCGAGAAGAAGCCGTAGCAGGCGCCGTGGCTCGCCAGCATGAGGAAACCGCAGAGCAGGAAGGCGAGTGGCCGCGGCCGTCGCAGCATGCCGGCGTTCGCTGCGCCCAACCGCCGGCCGGAGGGCCGGTCGCGCGGGACCGTTGCGGACATCGCCGCAAGCAGCAGCGAGCCCGCCAGAATCGAGGGAACGATCACCCGCACCGAGAAGCGCTCGATCACGGGCCCGAAGAGCAGCACCATGGCGATGAAGCTGAGCGAGCCCCACAGGCGGACGCGGCCGTAATTCTGACGGGCCGCCCCTAAGACCTCCATGGTGATCGATTCGAGGAAGGAGATGATCGGCGCGTGAAACATCCCGTAGACCGCGGTGATCAGCGCCATCGCCGGGAAGGCCTCGGTGGCGAGAAACAGCGACCAGGTCGCGGCGCTGGCGCAGGTGCAGAGGATGTAGATCGGGCGCCGGCGGCGGGTGCGGTCGGCGAGCAGGCTCCAGGCGATCGGGAAGACCACCATGGCGAGGGAGCGCAGCGCCGAGAGCACGCCGATCTCCATGCCGGAAAACCCGAGATGGTAGCAGTAGAGGTTGAAGTAGGGCAGGTGCATGCCCGTGATGCCGAAGTAGAGGACGTACTGGCCGGAGGCCACCAGGTGGGTGATCGGGATCGCGGAAACGTCGGGTCGTCGCACGGAGGAGCTCCGGTTTACAAAGCGCGGGTGAGGTGATAGTTTTTTTCAGGGTCTTTCAAATAAGCTGGCATGTCCTCTGTGGGAGCGGCTTTCCAGCCGCGACGATCGATGCTGAATGCCTCTCCCACAAAAAAACTTACTATCAGACAACCTGACGCCGGGCGTCATGCCCCGCTAAAGACGAAAAGGAGGACGATGTCGCTCATCCCCCAACGGATCGCGCGATCTACGACCATATGGGTCGCGGTGATTGCGCTTGTTTTAAGCGTGGTTGGCGCCTGCACGTCGCGGAGCACCGCGCCGCTGCCGCCCGCACCGCCCCGCGGGGAATCCCCGGCGCCGCCCGAAACCGCGCCGGGGCAGCCGCGGCCCTACAAGGTTTTCGGCCGCTGGTACCAGCCCATCCCGGACGCCGCCGGCTTCCGCCAGCAGGGGCTGGCCTCCTGGTACGGCCCGGACTTCCACGGCAAGCGCGCCTCGAGCGGGGAGGTGTACGACATGCACGCGCTCACCGCCGCCCACCGCACGCTGCCGCTCGGGACGCTCGTGCGGGTGCGCAACCTGCAGACGCAGCGCGCGGTCGAGGTGCGCATCAACGACCGCGGGCCCTTCGTGCGCGAACGCGAGCGCATCATCGACCTCTCCTACGCGGCCGCGCGCGAGCTGGGCGTTGTCGGCCCCGGCACCGCCCCGGTGGAGGTGGTGGCGATCGGCACGGTCCCGGGCAGCTCGACCGATCTCTACTCCGGCAACTTCACCTTTCAGGTCGGGGCCTTCGCGAACCGGGACAACGCCGAGCGGCTCCGCGCCGAGCTCAACCCGCGCTTCGGCAACGCACACGTGGTCGAATTCGACCGCGGCGATCGCGTGTTCTACCGGGTGCGGGTCGGCCGCTGTTCGTCGCTCGACGAGGCGAGCGCCACCGAGGCCCAGCTCGTTCGCAACGGCTTTCCCGACGCCTTCGCCGTGGCCGAGTAGGGAGCGCCCTATGCTCGCGCACGCCGTTTTCCTCGATCGCGACGGGGTGATCAACCGCGATTCCGCTGACTACATCACGCGCCTGGAGCAGTTCGAGTTCTACCCCGGGAGTCTGGACGCCCTGCGGCGCCTGACCGCGGCCGGGTTCCCCCTGATCGTGGTCACCAATCAGTCCGCCGTCGGGCGCGGGTGGATCCCCGCCGCGGAGCTCGAACGCATCCACGCCCACCTGCGGGCCTCCGTGGCCGCGGCCGGCGGCCGGATCCTCGACATCCTCGTCTGCCCGCACCGGCCTTCCGACGGCTGCGCCTGCCGCAAGCCCCTGCCCGGGCTGCTGCACGCGGCCGACGCCGCCCACGGTATCGACTTCCGTTCGGCCGTCATGATCGGCGACAGCAACCGGGACATCGAGTGCGCCCGCCGCGCGGGCGTGGGGACGGCCATCCTCGTACGGACCGGCAACGGGGAGCAGGCCTCGCGCGAGCTTGCCGCAGGGGAAAACCGCCCGGACATCACGGTCGACGACCTCCCCCGCGCCGCCGACTGGCTCATCGCGAACCGATGACGAGACCGGCCGCTTGCCGAGGCGGATGATCCGCTCCTGCGGCGTTGCCGCGATCCGATGGGTACGGCGGAGGAATCGGGGACGGAAGGGGTCGGGGGCGGTTCAGGACTCGCTGTCGGGAGGCGCCGGCACCGGGATCTTGATGAAATCGACGCCCTCCTGCTTGAGCAGCTTTTCCTCCGCCTGAGTGCTGACGCCGCGGATGTTGCGCGGTTCGGCCGCCCCGTAGTGGATCTTCAACGCTTCCTTGGCGAAATCGCAGCCGACGTTGTCGAAGTTCTTGTCCACGTACTCCGCGACGTCCCGGGTGATCTGCGCCAGGGCGGCGGCCGGCGGGGCGTCGGATTCGCGGGGTCTGACCGCCGGGGAGGTTTTGATGGCGAACCGGGAGGGCAGCCGCTTGACATCCGCGTCGTTGCAGACCGGGCAGGCGACCAGACCTTTTTTTTTCTGGCTGGCGAACGCGGTGCTGTCCTCGAACCACCCTTCGAAGGTGTGCCCGTTCCCGCAGGTGAGGTCGTAAGCGATCATCCGATCACAACATGGTTCGCGCCGTCGACGGCCCGGCCGCGGTTGGCGCTGGATTTAACGAAAAAGATGGTATATTTATCCTGCAACTTACCATAGTCGAAGACGCTGCATTCGTCAATCCGCGCGTCGCTCCCGCGGCCGGCCGCGCAGCCGGCGCCGGCCGGGAATGGGTGGACCGGGAAAAGGAATCGTCGGCATGAAACCCGTTGGTCTGTTTCTGTGCATCCTCGTCGCCGCGGGCGCCTTCTGCCCGGGCGACCTGCCCGCGGCGGAGTCCGCCTACATCGTGGACGTCATCCGGGTGTCCGTTCGTTCGGGCCCCGCGGCCGATCAGAAATCCGTCGGGCTGGTCGAGAGCGGCAACCTGGTCGAGGTGCTCAAACCCGGCGAGGAGTGGTCGCAGATCCGGCTGCCGGGCGGTGTCGAGGGCTACGTCCAGTCGCGCTACCTGACCTCCGCTCCGCCCACGAAGTACCGCCTCGATCAGCTCCAGGAGAAACAGCGCGCCCTCGCGGCCCAGGCTGCCGGGGCGGCGGAGGAAAACTCCCGGCTCAAATCCGACATCGAGAGGCTGACCGCCGCGCAGAAGGAGCTGGAAGCGCTGCGCGCCGAGTTCGACCGCTTCCGCAGCGACGCGGCCGACGTCACCACGCTGAAGGCCCGACACGACGCCGTGGCGGCCGAACTGGCCGAGAGCCGGCAGAAGATCGCGGACCTGGAAGCCCAGCCCGCCGAGATCCTCACTCTGGGAAACCTCTACTGGTTTCTCGGCGGCGCGGGGGTGCTGCTGGTCGGGTTTCTGACGGGCTTCAGCGTGAAGCGCCAGCGCCGATGGTTCTGATCTCCCCGGGCGGGACGACAGGGGGCGCCCCCCCGACGGCAATCCCCCGACGCGTCCGCACGCCCGGCGCCTGTTCCAGGTCCCGGCGGGGCGGCGGATCAACCCTGTTCCGCCCACCGCAGGTGGGCGTCGTCGACGCCGTGACATGACCATGCACCTCCTCGTCCCCCTCTTCGGGCTGCTCGCCCTTTCGGCGTACTGCTCCGCGGCCGAAGCGGCCTGGCGGTCGATCGCCCGTTCGCCGATCTCACCGCACGCCGGACGCCTGCGCTTGCTGGCCGCCGACCTGGACCGCGACCCGCGTCAGATGCTGGCGGCCGTGTTCCTGGTCAAGCACGCGACGAACGTCGCCGCGGTCGCGGTCGCCACCCTCGCGGCGTGGGAGCTGTCGCCCCGCCACGGGCTCGCGCTCAGCATCCTCGGCATGACGGCCGGCCTGCTGCTCGTGTCGGAAGTCCTGCCGGCCCGGTTTGCGGCGCACCATCGGCTGGCGACGGCCCGGGCGACGCTGCCGCTGCTATGGCTCGCACGGTTGCTGCGGCCGCTGAGCGGTCTCCTGCACCGGCTTCCGGCGGCGGGCGAGCCGGCTTCCGGCGACAGCGTCACCGAAGCGGAGCTGCTCACGATGGTGGCGGCCGTGCACGGGGGCGACATCAAGGAACGCGAAAAACAGCTGATCCACAACATCTTCGAGTTCGACGACACCCGCGTATCCGAGATCATGACCCCGCGGGCCGACATGTTCGTGGTGGACGCCGACCGGCCGCTCGACCTGGAGACGATATTCCGTTCGAACTTCAGCCGGATCCCGGTGATCGAAGGGGACATCGACCGCATCGTCGGGATCCTGAACATCAAGGACCTGCTGCTGCACCAGGCCGGCCAGCGCCCGCCGGAGCTGCGTGCGATCATGCGCGAGCCCTATGTCGTGCCCGAGCACAAGAAGCTGGACGCGCTGCTGCAGGGGTTCAAGCGCCGCAAGCAGCACCTGGCCGTGGTGGTGGACGAGCACGGGGGGGTGTCCGGCCTGGTCACGCTCGAAGACGCCCTGGAGCAGATCGTCGGCGAGATCAGCGACGAGACGGACATCGACGAGCCGACGATCATCGCGACGCGTCCGGGAGAATGGCGGGTGCAGGGGAAGGCCGGGATCGATGAGGTGAACACGGCCCTGCAGATGAGCATCCCGGACACAGGGGAGTACGACACGTTCTCCGGGTACATCCTCAGCCAGACCGGCCGGATCCCGAAGCAGTCGGAGGAACTCGCGGTGGGAGGGTTTGCGGTGGTGGTCACGGCGCGGGCGGGCAACCGGATCCTGGAGTACCTGGTGCGGCGCACGCCGTCTCCGGATCCTCAGGAAACACCTTCCGCGTGACGCACCTATAATCCGTCTCACGACCATCAGATCGCGGCCGCCGGCAGGGCGCCGGTCGCCCTATGCCGTCGGCCCGTTTGCCCGTGGACCCGTGAGCCCGCAGGACATTTAACGAGCGGGCCAACGGGTCAACGGCGTTCGGATCACGGCCCGAGGCGCCGGTTTTCAGCACCCGGCTGAACGCGTGCGGGGCGGTCGGCTCATGGCCGCCGCCCCGCAGGTGTTCGTCGGGGACGAAGTCGCGCGAGGTCTACTTCAGCGCGTCCTTCAGGGATTTGCCGGCCACGAACTTCGGGGCCTTGGACGCGGCGATCTTGATCTCTTCGCCGGTCTGGGGGTTGCGCCCCTTGCGGGCCTTGCGCTTGGTGACCTTGAAGGTCCCGAAACCGACCAGGGTGACGGTGTCGCCTTTCTTCAGCGCCTTGGTGATGGTCTCCAAGATGCAGTCCACGGCCGCCTGGGCCTCTTTCTTCGTGCTGACGACGTTGCCGACTTCATTGATAAGATCTGCCTTGTTCATCGCGGTCTCCTTTCATTCGGTTGTCTCTATGGTCAGGATCCGCTGGGCCTCTTGCATCCACAGTCAGATGCTGTCTCGGCAGCTCTGGCAGTACTTGCGGGGCGTGCCCCTGCCGATCCAGTGAAAATTCATGGTGTGTTTTTTGCCGCACTTGGGGCAGAGGCACTCCACCTTGGACTTGTCGTGATCCACAAAGAGGTCGGCGTCCTCGAGCGCCTCCTTGGGCGGCTTTCCTTTTTCCGATGTGTAGCTGACACTGCGTTTAACCGATGGCATGTCTCAGGCTCCGTCACTGACCGGTGTCGATCAGAAATGGTCTAATGGTGGTCGTGTCATGGGGGGCCGCACCGTGCCGCCGGATCAGGTCCCGGTCAGTTTTTCCATGGCTTCGATGCGCGTCTTGCAGCGGATGCAGTGACGAGTCACGGGCCGGGCCTTCAGCCGTTCGACGGAGATATCCTCACCGCACGACTCGCATATTCCGTACACCCCTTCCTGAATATCATCCAGCGATTCGCGGATCTTGCGGATCAGCATGCTTTCACGGCCGCGGATGCGGAGGGTGAAATTGCGCTCGGAGTCGAACACCGCACGGTCGAGCGGGTCGGGCAAAGCCTCGTCGCTTTCCCTGAGCCCGTCCACCGTGCTGCCCGCATGCAGCAGGAGTTCGTCCAGCCAGCGGGTCAACAGGTCCTTGAAGAATTTGACGTCTTTTTCTTTCATGCCGTTCATTCCTGGTGCGAGATCACCCCGCAGGGTTATCAAAAAGCGTGATCCGCGTCAACGTGCAAAAGGCCGCGCACGGCTATTTTTTCGGCCCGGGGTCCGGGTCGGGCGGTGGCCGTTTGCGCGCGGGGGGAGACTCTATCCGGCCGGGATGCGCATGTCAATTCGTTTTGCGGGGCGGGGGCGTTTTGCACCGCGCCGGTTGACAGCATGGCCGTTGAAGGCCTATTACTCCGGCGGTTTTGGTGGATAGGGGTTGGGGATTTAGGTGCTTTGATATTTGGGTGTTTGGGGTTTCGTGTCCGTTGATTGAGATGTCGTACCCAAGGAGAGAGTCGCATGAGCGAGCACATCGATCGGGAGGCCGGATCGGGGCCGGCAGCGCCGGTTGAACGGCAGACGCAGACGCTGCGCAGGCGCACCGTGCGGCTGATCTGGAACCTCTTCCTGATCACGTTCGGCAGCGTCCTCTGCGCCTGCGCCATCAACGGCATCCTGATTCCGAACCGCTTCCTGGCCGGCGGCGTGAGCGGGTTGAGCCTGTTCATCTTCTACCTGGCCCCGGCCGTCCCGGTGGGCGTATCGAACTTCCTGCTGAACATCCCGCTCTTCGTGGTGGGCTGGCTGTTCGTGGGGCGGCGGTTTTTCTTCTACAGCCTGGCCGGCATGGTGATATTTTCCGCGGCCCTGCTGATCCCGGTCGCGCCCTTCCCCATCCGCGACCCCCTGCTCACGGCCCTGACGGCCGGCATCATCTCGGGCATCGGCAGCGGCGTCATCCTCAAGTCCCTGGGGTCGGGCGGAGGGCTGGACATCCTGTCGGTGATCCTCTTCAAGCGGTTCTCCATCCGGATCGGCACCACCGTCATGGGGTTCAACTGCGCGCTGATGGCGGCCTGCCTCTTCCGCTTCAACCTCGACACCGTGCTCTACGCGCTGATCTACCTCTTCGTGACCTCGCAGCTCGTCAACATGGTCGTGACCGGCCTCAACCAGCGCAAGGCCGTGATGGTGATGTCCCCGCACTGGGAGGAGATCGCGCACGAGATCATGGACACGATGCAGCGGGGGGTGACCCTCGTCAACGGGCAGGGCGGCTACACGGGCAACGAGCTGAAAATCCTCTACTCCGTCATCACGTTCCAGGAGCTCTCGCGCTTCAAGGAACTGGTGCGGCAGCATGACCCGTCCGCCTTCGTGGTCGTGACGGAGACGCTCGAGGTGATGGGCAAGGGTGTCGGCAACCAGCCGCACTGGTAGAGGAGAAAGAAGGGTTCAGGGGTCGGGGTTCAAGGGTTCAGAAGTTAAAGGGTTGGGACGCAACCGTGAACGCTGAACCGTGAACCCGAAACCTAACGCAGCGCGTCGGCCAGGACCCGCTCGATCGCGCGGGTGAACTCGATGCCCGTGTGCGTGAGCGCGGCGGCGAAGCCGGCGTCCGGGGACAGGCACGGGTTGGCGTTGACCTCCAGGATCCACGGCTGGCCCTGCGCGTCCACCCGGAAATCCACGCGCGCGTACCCCCCCAGGCGAAACCCCGTCCAGCAGTCCAGCGCCAGCGCCCGCAGCCGTTCGATCAGGGGCGCGTCCCCGGTGGGGAAATCGAAGCGCCGCGGCGTGTGGTGAAACTCGTAGGACGCGGCGTCCCACTTGGCCCGGTAGCCCACGACCCGGGGCACGTCCGCGGCGTAGCCTTCGAACAGGATTTCGGCCGGCCGCAGCACCTCGGGTCCGGCCGGTCCGGCCAGCAGCGAGAGGTTGAACTCGCGCCCGTCGACGAAACGCTCGGCGAAGCAGGCGCCGCCGAGCTCCCGGGAGCGGCGCACCAGGGCCGTGCCGGCCGCCTCCGCGTCTGCGCAGAGCTGCAGCGAGGCCTCGTCGATGCCGATCGACGCGTGCTCCCAGAGCGACTTCACGATCCAGCGCGCGGCGGGGTCAGTCCCGTCCGCGGCCGGTGCGGTCACCGGCGGGAGGCCGGGCGGGAAGGGCCCGAGCCAGGCCGGGGTCGGCAGACCCAGCGCCCGCATGCGCTCCTTGGCCATCAGCTTGTGCGAGGTCGCCAGGACCGCCTCGGTCGGCGCGCCGGTGAAGCCGATCCGCAGGTGGTCGAGCAGCGCGGGCACGAGGTGGATCAGGCGTCCCGTGCCGTCCAGCGATTCCACCAAGTTGAACGCGAGATCGGGCCGCTCTTCCGCCAGCCGCGCGCGCAGCGCCGCGAGGTCGAGCGTGCAGGGCAGCGGCCGGGCCTGGTGGCCGAGGCGCTCGAGCGCGGCCCCGACGGCCTCGACCTGGACGAGCACGTCCTGCTCGTCCGGCGCGTCGGCGCCGGAGACCGCGTTGTGGAGGATGGCGATGCGCATGCTCAGCGGGGGGCGTTGGGTGCGGGGAGGCGGCGGCCGGCCGATTCCATGATGAGCGCGATCAGCCGGTCGAAGGAGATCCCGGCGAGCGAGCAGATGATGGGCAGGTCCGAGTGCTCGGGATGAAGCCCGGCGAGCGGGTTGACCTCCATGAACTGCGGCCGCCCGCGGCGGTCGCAGCGCACGTCGAGGCGGCCGCCGTCGCGGCAGCCGAGCACACGCCAGGCCCGCAGCGCGATCGCTTCGACGGCCGCGGTCAGGGGGTCGTCGGCGCCGCGCGTGAAGCGGTAGCGGACGAGTTCCTCGGAGTTTTCCTTGTTGTGGTAGGAGTAGACGGCTTTTTCGGCCGCGGACAGGAGCAGGACCTCCATCGTGCCGAGGACCTGCGCCTGGTCGCCGGTGCCCGCGATGCCGACGGTGAACTCGCGGCCGGGGAGGAAGCGCTCGACCAGCACCGCCTGCCGGTAGGTCGCGAGCAGGCCTTCGCAGGCGCTCGGCAACTCTTCGCGCTTGCGGACGACCGATCTGGCCGTGATGCCCTTGCCGGTCCCCTCGGCCACGGGCTTGATGAAATAGGGCGGGGCGAAGGGCGGCGCGGCGGCGTCGCGGGGGTGTTCCACCAGGAAGAAGTCGATCGTGGGGATGCCCGCGTCACGCACGACCCGCTTGGTCAGGCCTTTGTGCAGGGTCAGGCTCATGACCAGCGGGTCGGAGAAGGTGTACGGGATGCCGTAGGCGTCGAGCAAGGCCGGGACCTGGGCCTCGCGGCCGATGCCGCGCATGCCCTCGGCGATGTTGAAGACCAGCTCCCAGCGGGTGCCGCGGGCCAGCGCCTCCGTCAGCCGAAACACGTTGCCGATGCGTTCGGTCGTGTGGCCGAGGCGCCGGATCGACGCCTCGATCGCCTGCACGGTCTCGTCGCGGTCGAACTCGGCCGTCTCGTCTTCCGAGTAGCCGAGCGCCAGGTATTCGGACCGCAAGTCGTAGGTCAATCCGACCCGCATGCACGGACCCCCGTCAGTTTCCGATCACGTCCGGGTAGCGGTAGGACCGGTCGCAGTAGTTGCGCAGCAGCAGGTCGTCGCCCTCCCGGCCCTCGACGTAGTTGGGCATCAGCGGGATCTTGCCGCCGCCGCCGGGGGCGTCGATGACGTAGGTCGGGACCGCGTAGCCGGTGGTGAACCCGCGCAGCCCGCGGATGATCTCCAGGCCCGTTTCCACGGGCGTGCGGAAGTGGCCGGAGCCCGAGATGGGGTCGCACTGGTAGATATAGTAGGGCCGCACCCGCATGCGCAGCAGGTGGTGGCAGAGCGCCTTCATCGTCTCGACCGAGTCGTTGATCCCCTTCAGCAGCACGGTCTGGGAGCCGAGCGGGATGCCGGCGTTGGCCAGGCGCTCGCAGGCGCGGTACGCCTCCGGCGTGCACTCCGCGGGATGCGTGAAGTGCAGGCTCATCCAGACCGGGTGGTGGCGGCGCAGCATGCGCACCAGGCTCGGGGTGATGCGCTGGGGCAGCACGGCCGGGACCTTGGTGCCGATGCGGATGATCTCGACGTGGGGGATCTCGCGCAGGCGCGACAGCAGCCAGCCCAGGCGCTCGTCGTTCAGGGTCAGCGGGTCTCCGCCGGAGATCAACACGTCGCGCACCGCCGGAGTGGAGCGGATGTAGTCGATGGCCCGCTCGAGGCGGGAACGGCTCGGGTAGATCGCGCCGTGACCGACGACCCGCGAGCGGGTGCAGTAGCGGCAGTAGGTCGAGCAGAAGTCCAGCACGAGCAGCAGGACGCGGTCCGGGTAGCGGTGCACCAGGCCCGGCACCGGGCTCTGCTCGTCTTCGCCCAGCGGGTCGTCCGCCTCGCCGGGGCCGGTCGTGAACTCGGCCGTCGTCGGGACCACCGTTCGGCGCAGCGGGTCGCAGGCGTCGTCCTTGGACAAGAGGCTCATGAAATAGGGGGTGATGCCGACCGGGAGCTTCGACTGGATCATCTCGACGGCGGAGCGCTCGGCGTGGGACAGGCTCAGCATGCGTTCGAGCTGATCCAGGTGGCGAATCCGGTTGCGGATCTGCCACTGCCAGTCATTCCAGTCTTTTTCGGTGGCCGTCGGGAAGAAAGTGCGGCGGAAAACGTTCGCCCGCGTGCTGAGCGAGGGCCTCGACTTGGGCACCGGGAAAACAGCTACGTTTCCGTGGGTGCGCGGGGCGATGTCGGGAAGGGGAACTACATTCTCCGGACAAGCGGTGGTACCGGGAGGCTCTTCTTCGCTTTCACCTGCCTGCTCACTGGCTGATCCCGGCAACGAGTGGGCGGCAGGATTCTGAAAACTGGCGGCGTCCTGTTTCATTGGATCTTGGAGTCTCCTTTCAATGGGCTGTCGGGTCGGTGCGGTCTCATCCTAAAACGGTTGAAGCACACTCACGTTACGGTTCCCCTGGTCGCGGTCGTGTGTGGCGACCTCCTTCCGTTGTTGGTTTCCGCGGGCACCCGACGGCCCGACGCCGGCCGGAACTCCCTGCGGATGCGCCAATTTTGCATCCTTCATATAGTGTTTGGGGGGCGAACCTAATACAAGTAATCGTAGCTGTCAACAGAATAATTCGGCTTCCCCGCGACGCCTTTTCACAATGCTCTTAGCGGATTATAGCGTTTTTCCCCGAAGGTGCAAACAATTTCATCCCCGTGGGTGCCGGAGCGGAGCCGATCTCACCAGGGATTTATTGGTAAAACGTGCAAAAACTTGAATCGGTGATGGCGGCGGGTGAGACACCGGCGTGAGACACGGAGCGAATCCGCCTGAGAATGCGTCGGACGGCCGGATGCGGCGCTGCGGGCGCTGCACCTGAAAACGCAGGCTGCGCGTTTACGGCAACCGGCCTGTCTCCGTGACGCGTTGACGTTGAGGCAGGGCCGCGTCACTCCTGAGCATGCGCGCCCGGCGGCGATGTGCGGGAACCGCCGCGGGCGAGCCGCACGGACTCAGCGCCGTTTCGATTTCGACTTCGGTTTTACTTTTACTTTTGCTTTTACTGCCACTTTACGTTTTCGCTTTCGCCTTGACCGCCTTGGGCTTGCGCGCGGCCGACGGCGCCGGCTCCTCCCGGCGCGAACCGGGGCTCGGCTCGAGCGCCAGCTTGAGGACGTCCATCATGCGGTCCATGAAGTGGAACTCGATTTCCTTCTGCACCTTCTTGGGGATGTCCTCGAGGTCCTTCTGGTTTTCCTTCGGCATCAGGATCGTTTTGATGCCGGCCCGGTGCGCGGCGAGCACCTTTTCCTTGATGCCCCCCACCGGCAGGACCTGGCCGCGCAGCGTGATCTCGCCCGTCATCGCCAGATCCTTGAGCACGCGCCGGCGCGTGAGGAAGGAGACCATGGCCGTGAGCATGGTGACGCCGGCCGAGGGGCCGTCCTTCGGGATGGCGCCCGCGGGGATGTGGATGTGGAAATCCTGCCCTTCGAAATCCGTCTCCGGCAGGCCGAGCCGGGCGGCGTTCGTGCGGATGAAGCTCACGGCCGCCTGAGCCGACTCCTTCATGACGTCGCCCAGCTGGCCGGTCAGGATCAGGCGGTTGGTGCCCTTCATGGCCGTGGCCTCCACGAAGAGGATGTCGCCGCCCGCCTGGGTCCAGGCGAGCCCGGTGGCGACCCCGGGGGTCGAGGTGCGCACGCGGGTTTCCCCGCTGATGCGCACCGGCCCGAGGTACTTGGACACGGACTGGATCTTGATCACTTCGGAGGCGGCGGACCCCTCGGCGACCCGGCTGGCGACGCCGCGGCAGATCGCGCCGATCTCGCGCTCGAAGTTGCGCAGGCCCGCCTCGCGCGTGTAACCCGAGATGATGTGGCGCAGCGCGCCGCGCGTGAAAATGATCTGCCCGGGCTGGAGCCCGTTGGCCGAGCGCTGGCGCGGGATCAGGTGGCGCTCGGCGATGTGCACCTTTTCGTCCTCGGTGTAGCCCAGCAGCTGCAGCACTTCCATGCGGTCCCGCAGCGCGGGCGGGACCGTGTCGAGGACGTTGGCCGTCGCGATGAACATGACCTTCGACAGGTCGAACGGGACGTCCAGGTAGTGGTCCTGGAACGAGTGGTTCTGCTCCGGGTCCAGCACCTCGAGCAGCGCCGAGGACGGGTCCCCGCGGAAGTCCGAGCCCAGCTTGTCGATCTCGTCCAGCATGAAGACGGGGTTGGCCGACTCGGCGCGCCGGATGCCCTGGATCACCCGGCCCGGCATCGCGCCCACGTAGGTGCGGCGGTGGCCGCGGATTTCGGCTTCGTCGCGCACGCCGCCGAGCGACATGCGGTAGAACTTGCGGCCGAGGGCGCGCGCGATGGACTGGCCGAGCGAGGTCTTGCCCGTGCCCGGCGGCCCCGCGAAGCACAGGATCGGCCCCTTGGAGTCCGGCTTGAGCTTGCGCACGGCCAGGTATTCGATGATGCGCCGCTTGGGTTTTTCGAGCCCGTAGTGGTCGTCGTCCAGGATCCGGCGCGCGTGTTTGATGTCGAGCGTGTCCACGCTGGCCGTGTGCCAGGGCAGCGCCGTCAGCCAGTCCAGGAACGTGGTCGCGACCGTGTACTCGGCCGAGGACGGGTGCATGCGCGCCAGCCGATCGAGCTCGCGCTCGGCCTCCTTCAGTGCCTCGGGCGGGAGCTCGGCGTCCCGGACCTTGGTGCGGTACTCCTCGACCTCCGCGCCGCTCTCCTCCTTCTCGCCGAGCTCGGTCTTGATGGCCTTGAGCTGCTCGCGCAGGTAGTACTCGCGCTGCTTTTTGTCCATGTCCTCCTTGACCTGGTCCTGGATCTTCTTGCCGAGCTCGAGGATTTCGATCTGCTTGTTGACGATGCGGGTGACCTCCTTGAGCCGGTCGGACACCGAGAGCGACTCGAGCACCTTCTGCTTTTCCTCGGCCGTCGCGTTGAGGGAGGAGGCGACCATGTCGGCCAGGACCCCGGGCTCCTTGATCGACTGCGCCATGTACACGACCTCCGCCGGCAGCGTCGGCGAGGCTTGTACGACCCGCGCGAAGAGGTTGACGAGGTTGGCCATCAACGCCTCGGTCTCGGGGCCGGGCTCCGGGGCGTCCGTGAAGTGCTCGACGCTCGCCTGCCAGAAGGGCTTGCCCTCGACCTGCGTGAGCGCCTTTATCCGAAATCGGCCCAGGCCCTGGACGAGCAGCTGCGTGCGGTTCTCCTGGTTCTTGGCGAGCTTGAGGATCTGGGCGCTCGTGCCCATGCCGGCGTAGCTCTCCGGCGCGCGGCGGCCCGTCGTGGCCGGGCTCGGGCCGGACGTACACCATGCCGATCATGCGGTCGCGGGACATGGCCTCGTCGATGAGCTGGATCGAGTCGGGCTGCATGACCAGCAGCGGGGTGACCATCTTGGGGAACAGCACGGAATCGGCGACCGGCAGGATGGGCAGCGTGTCGGGGATCGGGTTTGCAGACGGTCCAGGTTCCGGTGTCTTCTCCTCGGACATGTTCACCTCCGGGGGCTGCGGCAGGGCGGCCTGCCGTCAGGCTGAAAGCGTGTGTGCCGGGCCGGGGCCGCGGCGTCTAGTCCTGGCTGATGGGGACCTTGTAGCTTTGGTCCATCGGCCGTTTGGCCAGGCGGATTTCGAGAAACCCGTTGCGCGACGCGGCCGTCACCTTCTCCGGGTCGATCGGGGCGGGCAGGAAGAGGATGCGCTCGAAGCGGCCGTACTGGATCTCGGCCAGCCGGTACGTGCAGCCCTCGCCGCCCGCGGAGGCCGCGCGCTGACCCTGAATGCGCACCGCCTTGCTGCTGATCTCGACCTCGAGGTCGTCCTTGTCGACGCCGCCGATCTCGGCTTGGATGACGACCTCCGCGGCGGTTTCGTACATGTCCATGGGCGGCCGCCACATCCGTTCGGACAGGCGGAAGGAAGGGCCCATGTTCCCGAGCATGTCCTCCAGGGTCTTCTCGAACCTGGAGGACAGCTCGTCCAGGTCGTTCCCGAAGCGGATCTTGAAGTAATCCATGGTGGGTTCCTCGCCGGTTGAGGTTGGCTGAATCCTGCTACCACAACCGCGCAAGCCAAATCAAGTTGATCCCCGGCGGCCAGGGGGGCCGCCGGGGATCAATATGGGGGGTGATGATTGAAAACCAGTAGCGGGCCGTCAGCCAAGGCGCGCGGTCTGTTGGACAGCGCAGCATACGGACCCATGGAAGCATGTCCGACAGGCCGCGCAACGCCGGATCACGGCCCGAGACGCCGGCTTTCACAGGTCCTCTGGAGCGAAAGCGACCACCTCGTCGATCTCGGCCGCGTCGCAGAAGAGCATCGTCAGGCGGTCCAGTCCGAGGGCATTCCCCGCGCAGGGCGGCAGAGCGGCGAGGGCGTCGAGGAAGCGCTGCGGCAGCCCGTGCGCCGGGCGGCCGTGGCGGCGTCGGAGGTCGAGCTCGGCCGCGAAGCGCCGCCGCTGCTCGGCCGGGTCGGTGAGCTCGCTGAACCCGTTGCAGAGCTCGAGCCCGCCGATGTAGAGCTCGAAGCGTTCGGCCACCGCGGGGTCCCCCGGCTTGAGGCGCGCGAGCGACCCGCAGGCGGCCGGGTAGTCGTGCAGGAACAGCGGCCGTTCGAGGCCGAGGCGGGGCTCCACCTCCAGCCCCATCAGGTCGTCGAACCGTCCCCGCGCCAGGGCGTCTTCCACCGTCAGGGACGCATGGCGCCGGAAGGCTTCGGCCACCGTCAGCCGCGGCCAGGGCGGCGTCAGGTCGATCCGGGCTCCCTGCTAGACGAGCTCGTCGTTCACCCCGAGGCCCCGGGCCACGTGCCCGACGAGCTGCTCGGTCGTCGCCATGGCCTCCGCGTAGGTGTCCCCGGCGGCGTACCACTCGAGCAGGGTCATCTCCGGCAGGTGCCGGCGGCCGCGCTCGTCCTTGCGGAAGCACTTGCAGACCTGGAAGATCCGCTCGAACCCCGCGGCGAGCAGCGGCTTCATGCAGATTTCGGGGGAGGGCTGCAGCACCCAGCCCTCCGAGCCGATCGGCTCGATGTGGGCCTCGGGCAGGGGCACGGGGATGCGCAGGGGCGTGTCGACCTCGAGGTAGCCGCGGTCGCGGAAGAACGCGCGGGTCAGGTGCAGGATCTCGGCCCGGCGCTGCAGGTTGGCGGATTTGCGGATGAGACCGGTGGGCGGCATGGTCTGCTCCTTTGCAGGCGGAGTGGGGTCCGCGACATCATCCTCAAGCTCGGCCGAAAAGGCAACCGGTTCGATGACCGTCGGCGTGGACCAGTCGCCGGCGACCGGATCGGTCATGATCCCGCCGGGCTCTTGAGCCGGCCGTCCGGTCGGGCTATGGTAGAGGCCTGGCAGGAACCTGAACCGGAGACCGGCATGAACTCGTCCTTCGAAGACGTGCTCTCCATCGTGCGCGAAGTCACCGAGCGAATCCCCTTCAACCGCGTGCTCGGGCTCGCGATCGAGTCCCTGGAGCCGGACCGCGCCGCGGTGCGGCTGACCATGCGCGACGAGCTGATCGGGAACTTCATGCGGGGGTCGCTGCACGGGGGGGCCATTTCGACCACCCTCGACTACGTGGGCGGGCTGGTCGCCTTTCTGGGGGCGGTGAGAAAGCTTCCGGGTCGGTCCTTCGAGGCCATGGCCGAGCGTTTCGCCAAGATCGGCACGATCGACCTGCGCGTCGACTACCTGCGGCCGGGGCTTGGGGAGCACTTCATCGCGACCGGCTACGTGCTGCGCAGCGGAAGCAAGGTGGCGGTCACCCGCATGGAGATGCACAACGACACGGGCCAGCTGATCGCGGTCGGCACCGGCGCCTACGTGGTGGCGTGAACGGGACGGGGACCTTTGCCATGGCCCGCTGCGCGCTCCATCCGGACACCGAAGCCCGCCTGCAGTGCATGAAGCACCAGACGTTCATGTGCCGGCGGTGTCTCGGCTGCCGGGACCCCGAGCTCTACTGCCGGTACCGGTCGGCCTGCCTGATCTGGTTCCTGCAGCGCGAGCGACGAAAGGAACACGATGCCGTGGATCGACCGTGACCGATGCCTTTCCCGCGAGGCGACGATGACTGCGGTGCTGCTGGCCTGGGTGGTGCTGAGCGGGTGCGCCGGGATCGCCCCGGGTTCCACGTCGTGGTCGGACGCGCCCGACCCGCTGCCGATGGCAGCCGCCCGGGCCGCCGGCCCCGGCCCGGCCTCGTACGACGAGGCCCTGCGCGTCTGGAAGACCCCGGAGGACATCGCCGCCTGGTCCGCCGCGCGCTTCGCCTACGACACCGACCGCGCGCTGCAGCTCTCCGAGACCGAGCGGCAGAAGGGGGCCGACCCGACGATCCCCGCCCCGGCCGACCTGTTCGAGCGCCCGACGGGCACCTGTCTGGACCTGGCGCGATTCGGCCTCGAAACCCTGCAGCGCATCGACCCGCAGTCCCGCCCGCGGTACCTGATGGTGGAGTTCGAGCCGCTGCAGCTGAAGGGCCGCACCCTGCGGCGGCACTGGCTGGTGAGTTTCCGCCGCGGCGACGGTGTCTACGTCTTCGCGGATTCGAAGCGCCCGTGGCTGGTGGCCGGGCCGTACGAATCCGTCGACGCCTTCATCCGGGAGTACGAGCGCTTCCGGGGGCGGAACATCGTCCGCTTCTACGAGACGGACTCCTACCGCCGGCAGCTGCGCCAGACCCGCACGGTCGCCCCGTGACCCCCGCGGTCGAACTTTCTGTGGGAGCGGCTTTCCAGCCGCGATCGGTCCAACGCAGAGGCATCACGGCTGGAAAGCCGCTCCCACAATAAGCGATCGTACCGGCCGATAACGTGACGCCAGGCGTCATGGCCCGCTGAACCCGAACCCTGAACCCATCCTCCAAACACCAACTATCCAAACACCCAAACACCCCACGGCGCTACCCCGTCTGGAATCATCCATCGGGACTTGCCCTATTAAGCTGCCCGAGCAATAATACGCCATCCATCGGGGAGGCCACGTGAATCGAAAGCGGGCATTGATAGGGGCGGTCCTGCTGCTGCTGGCGGGCGTCGGGGCGTTGGTCTACTGGGGGCAACAGCTCCGCCGGGGCACCGAGCTCTACTACTCGGGCACCATCGAAGCCGTCCAGTCCAACCTCGCTTTCCAGGTCGGTGGTCGGGTGCAGTCGGTCACGATCGACGAGGGCCAGGCGGCCGTGGCGGGCGAGGTCCTCGCCGTTCTGGACCACCGCGAGCTCGGGGCGCTGCGCGACCAGGCCGCGGCCAACCTCGTGCGGGCCGAGCAGGGCCTGCGGCAGCTCGAAACGGTGCTCGCCGTGAACCGCCACGTGCTCCCGGCCGAGGTCGAGCGGGCGGGCGCCGCCGTGGACGCCCTCCGGGCGCAGGTGCAGGCGGCCGAGTCCGGCCTGCGCTCCCAGGACGTGGAGCGCGCGCGTCTGGCGGCCGAGTCCACCCGGGTGGCGCTCGACAACGCGCGCCGGGACAAGCAGCGCTACGACGAGCTGTTCAGCCGTGGGGTGGTGGCCGAGCGCGTGCGCGACACCTACTCCCTTCAGTTCGAGACCGCGCTGCGCGAGCACCAGCGCGCGCTCGAGGCCTACGCCCAGGCGCGGGAGGGCTCCCGCCGCGAGGACATCGACGCCGCGCGCGCGCGCCTGGCCGAGGGCGAGGCCGCGCTGCGGCTCGCGCGCAGCAACCTGCAGAAGATCGAGGCCTCGGAGAGCGACGTGGAGGCCGCCCGCGCGCAGGCGGCGGCGGCCGCCGCGGCGCTCCGGGTGGCCGAGGTCCAGCTCGACCACGCCGTGCTCAAGGCCCCCTACGCCGGCATCATCCTCAGCCGCGGCGTCGAGCCCGGGGAGGTGGTCGCGCCCAACCAGGAGGTGCTGTCGATCGCCGACCTGTCCACGGTGGACCTGAAGGTGTTCGTGGAGGAGACCGAGATCGGCCGGGTCAGGCCCGGGCAGGCCGTCGAGGTCCGCATCGACACCTTCCCGGACAAGCGTTACGCCGGCCGGGTGGCCTACGTCTCGCCGCAGGCCGAGTTCACGCCCAAGATCATCCAGACCCAGAAGGAGCGGGTCAAGCTCGTCTTCCTGGTCAAGATCCACGTGCCCAACCCCGACCACGAGCTCAAGCCCGGGATGCCCGCCGATGCCTGGTTCCGCTGACGGTCCGGCCGCCGACGGGGCCCCGGCCGACATGGCCTCGGTCTCCGGGGTCACGCGCACCTTCGGCCGGCTGACGGCGGTCGCCGACGTCTCCTTCCGCGTGCCGCAGGGGCAGATCGTCGGCCTGGTCGGCTCCGACGGCGCGGGCAAGACCACGCTGTTGCGCATGATCGCGACGATGATCCCGCCGAGCGCCGGCCGCATCCGCGTGGGCGGTTTGGACGTGGTCGCCGAACGCGCCCGCGTCAAGGAGCTGATCGGGTACATGCCGCAGCGCTTCGCGCTCTACCCCGACCTGACCGTGGACGAGAACCTCGGCTTCTGCATGGACGTCTACGGGGTGACCGGCCCCGAGCGGCGCCGCCGCCGGGAGCGCTTCCTCGGGTTCTCCAACCTGCTGCCGTTCGTCGACCGGCGCGCGGCCGACCTCTCGGGCGGGATGAAGCAGAAGCTCGGGCTGGCCTGCGTGCTCGTGCACCGGCCGCGTTTCCTCGTGCTGGACGAGCCCACCAACGGCGTCGACCCGGTGTCGCGCCGGGAGTTCTGGCGCATCCTCGCGGACATGCGCGCGGAGGGCATGTCCGTTCTCGTGGCCACGGCCTATCTGGACGAGGGCGAGCTCTGCGACCGGCTGCTGATCATGCACGCCGGCCGCATCCTGGCCGACGCCGCGCCGGCCGAGGTGCGCGCCGGCCACGCGGACCTCGAGCAGGCCATGATCGACCGCATCCGCGCGGCGGACGAGGGGCTCTCGCACGATGCCTTCGGAGCATGACGCCGTCGTCGTGACCGACCTGGTCAAGCGCTTCGGCCGCTTCACGGCCGTGGACGGGATCAGCTTCGCCGTGCGCACCGGCGAGATCTTCGGTTTCCTGGGGCCCAACGGCGCCGGCAAGTCCACGACCATCCGCATGCTCTGCGGGATCATCGCGCCCACCCGCGGCGGCGGCCGGGTCGCCGGCTTCGACCTCGTGCGCGAGCCCGAGCGGGTCAAGCAGGCGATCGGCTACATGTCCCAGCGCTTCTCGCTCTACCCGGACCTGACGCCCTTCGAGAACGTCCGCTTCTACCTCGGCATCTACGACGTGCCCGCGGCCGAGTGGGCCGAGCGCGTCGACTGGGTGTTCGCGATGACCCGCCTCCAGGAGGTGCGCGACCGCCCGACGCGCGAGCTGCCGCCGGGGTGGCGCCAGCGGCTGGCGCTCGGCTGCGCGCTGCTGCACCGCCCGCGCCTGCTCTTCCTCGACGAGCCCACCTCCGGGGTCGACCCGATCACCCGCCGGCGCTTCTGGGACTTCATCCGGCGACTGACGGCCGAGGGGGTCACGGTCTTCGTGACCACGCACTACATGGACGAGGCGCGCCACTGCAACCGGGTGGTGATGATCAACGCCGGGCGGATCGTGGCCGGCGGGACGCCGGAGGAGATCGTGGCGCGCGCCCTCCCGGGGCAACCGGGGGCCGACCTGAACGACGCCTTCGTCGCCCTGATGGGCCGGGGGGCCGCGTGAACCCGCGCCGCATCCGAGCCGTCGCGCGCAAGGAAACCTTCCATGTCCTGCGGGACTTCCGCAGCCTCTACCTCGCCTTCGCGATCCCGCTGCTGCTCATCCTGCTCTTCGGCTACGCGCTCAGCCTCGACGTGGAGCACCTCGCGACGGCCGTGGTCGATCACGACCGCACCCCCGAGAGCCGCGACTTCGTCCGCCGCCTGGACGCCTCGATCGGCTTCGACGTGGTCGCCCACCCGCCCACGACCGCCGCGCTGACCGAGCTGCTCGACGGCAACCGGGTGGTGCTCGGAATCGTCATCCCGCCCGGCTGGGGCGCCGATCTCAAGGCCGGCCGCCCCGGCGCGCTGCAGGTGGTCATCGACGGCAGCGACCCCAACACGGGCGGCAACGCGCGGGCGTTCGTCACGGCCGTGATCGCGCAGGCGAACCAGCGCAGCCTGCTCGCGGCCCTCAACCGCCTCGGCCGCGGGCCCATGCGGCCGCCGGTCGAGGGGCGCGTGCGCGTCTGGTTCAACGAAGACCTGGAGAGCCGCAACTTCATCGTCCCCGGCATGATCGCGGTCATCATCATGATCGTCGGGGCGCTCTTGACCTCGATGGTGATCGCCCGCGAGGTCGAGAACGGCACCATGGAGACGATCCGCGCGCTGCCGGTGACGGCGGGCGAGTTCCTCCTGGGCAAGGCGGCGCCGTATTTCGTCATCGCGCTCGTCGACGTGCTGCTGTCGATCCTGATGGGGCAGCTGCTCTTCGGGGTGGTCATGAAGGCGGGGTTCTGGCTGATGATCCTCGCCTCGACCCTCTACATCCTGGTGGCGCTCGGCATCGGGCTGCTGATCTCGGTGCTGACCCGCTCGCAGCTGGTGGCCAACCAGGTGGCGGTGCTCGCCACCTACCTGCCCTCGCTGCTGCTCTCCGACTTCGTCTTCCCCCAGCACAACATGCCCGCGGCCCTGCAGGGGGTCTCGCGGCTCGTGCCCGCCACCTACTACATCGACATCCTGAACGGGCTCTACCTGCGGGACCTCGGGCTGGAGCGGCTGTGGCCGAGCTTTCTCATCCTGGCGGCGATGGCCGCGCTGGTGGCGGCGCTCAACGTGCGCGCGCTGCGGAAGGAAGGGCTCTGACATGCGCTGGACCCGCGTGCGCGAGCTGGTGCGCAAGGAGTTCATCCAGCTCTTCCGGGACCGCAAGAACCGGCCGCTGCTGATCATCGCGCCGCTCGTGCAGATGATCCTCTTCGGCTACGTCGTCTCGACCGACGTGCGCGACGTGAGCCTCGCGCTGATCGACCAGGCGCGCACGCCGGAGAGCCGGCGGCTGATCGACGCCTTCGACGGCAACCCCACCTTCCGGGTCGCCCGCGTGCTCGACCACCCCCGGGAGCTGGACCGCCTGCTGCTCGAGCGCCGGGTCGACCTCGGCCTGCAGATCCCGCCCGATTTCAGCGCGCGCATCCGGAGCGGGGAGACGGCCGAGGTGCAGCTGATCGTGGACGGCAGCATGAGCAACATGGCCGCCGTGCGCATCGCCTACGCGACCGGCGTGATCGACGCCTTCAACGCGCAGCTCCTGCGGGAGCTCCACCCCGCGCGGATCGACTATGGGGAGATCGACGGCCGGGTGCGCACCTGGTACAACCCCAACCTGGACAGCCGCCCCTTCTACGTGCCCGGGATCGTGGCCTTCCTCGTGATGCTGCTCTCGCTCCTGTTCACCTCGATGGCCGTGGTGCGCGAGAAGGAGGCCGGCACCATGGAGCAGCTGATCGTGACGCCGCTGCGGCCGAGCGAGTTCATCCTCGGCAAGACCATCCCCTTCATCCTGATCGCGCAGGCGCAGATGGTCATGGTGGTCCTCTTCGCCCGCTTCTGGTTCGACGTCCCGATGGCCGGCAGCGCGCCGCTGCTCCTGGCGGCGAGCTCGGTCTTCCTGCTGAGCACCCTCGGGATCGGGCTGTTGATCTCCACCGTCTCCCGCACCCAGTCCCAGGCCATGATGACGAACTTCTTCTTCATCCTGCCCTTTTTCATGCTGAGCGGCTTCGTCTTCCCGATCGCCAACATGCCCGAACCCGTGCAGTGGCTGACGCACCTCAACCCCCTGAGCCACTTCCTCGTCATCATCCGCGGGATCTACCTGAAGGGCACCGGGTTCGCCGTTCTCTGGCCGCAGTTCCTCGAGCTGGCGGTGCTCGGGCTGGCGGTCTTCGCGCTGGCCATCCGCCGCTTCCGCAAGCGCATCGACTAGGATTCGGTTGCGCCGGGGCGCAACCGAATCCTTATATCGGGGTATTCAGGTCGGCTTCGGACGGTGGGAGTCGCTGCGCGTGTCGACGGCGATCCGGCCGCGGGCATGTCCATTTGACCGCGGCTATGGTATTCGATTCCTCTCAGCAGTGAGACGGTGTCGAGGAACAGAGGGTATGGCCGACACGGACCTGGAAAAGCTGCGAATCCAGAAAGTCGTCCCGCGACCGGGGGTCAAGCGGAAGCGAACGGATCGTGTGGGCGTTGCTGCTGGCCGGTGCGATGGCGGCGGCCGTGGTGGTTTATCGGCAGGGCTGGCTGTCCCCGGCGCTGGAGGTGCAGACGGCGGTCGTGCAGCGGGTCTTCCCCGCGCAGACGTTTACCCTGCTGAACGCGAGCGGGTACGTGGTGGCCGACCGCAAGTCGGCGGTCGCCTCGAAGCTGACCGGCCGGATCGTCTACCTCGGCGTCGAAGAAGGCAGCCGGGTCCGCGCGGGCGATATCATCGCGCGGCTCGAGAGTCGGGACACGGCCGCCGCGCGCGAGCGCGCCGCCCAGAACGTCCAGGTGGCGCGCCACAACCTCGAGCAGGCGCAGGCCGAACTCGTGAACGCCACCCTGGACTACGAGCGCAAGCGCTCGCTCGTGGAGCGGGGGACCATTGCGCGTGCGGCCTTCGACACGGCCGAGGCGCGCTTCCGCACCGCGCGCGCGGCCGTGGAGGCGCTGACCGCGGCCGGGAACGCGGCCCGGGCGGCCCTGCAGGAGGCGGAGGTCCAGCTCGACTACGCCAACATCCGCGCGCCCTTCGACGCGGTCGTGCTCACCAAGAACGCCGACGTGGGCGACATCGTGACGCCGCTCGCGGCCACTGCCGACGCCAAGGCCGCCGTCGTGACGGTCGCGGACATGGGCTCGCTCATCGCCGAGGTGGACGTGTCCGAGTCGAACATCGCCCAGGTGCGGGTCGGCCAGCCCTGCGAGATTCGCCTGGACGCCTTCCCGGACGCGCGCTTCCCCGGCCGCGTGCACATGATCCTGCCCACGGCCGACCGCGCCAAGGCCTCGATCACCGTGAAGGTCGCCTTCCGCGAGCTCGACCCCTCCGTGCTGCCCGAGATGAGCGTCAAGGTGGCCTTTCTCGCGCGCGAGCCCGCGGCCGACGAACGGACCGCGTTCACGGCCGTCCCGGCCGCGGCCGTCGTCTCCGGGGACGGGGGGGAGCGCGTCTTCGTCGTCGCGGGCGACCGGCTGAGCGAAACGCGCGTCACCGTCGGGCGCCGGGCCGGCAGCCTGCTCGAGCTCCTGGAGGGCCCGGCCGTCGGCACGCGCGTGGCGACCGGCCCCGCGGACCGCCTGCGGGACGGCGCGCGAGTCTCCGCGGCCAAACCGTGATGGACGCCCCCCCGCCCGTCATCGTCGAGCTCCGCGACATCTGCAAATCCTACCGCCGCGGGACCCAGATCATCCCCGTCCTGGAGGGGATATCGCTCTCGATCGCGCAGGGGGAGTTCCTGGCGCTGATGGGCCCGTCGGGCTCCGGCAAGAGCACCCTGCTCAACCTCATCGCCGGTCTGGACCAGGCGGACCGCGGATCGATCACGGTCGGCGGGATCGACATCACCTCGCTGTCCGAAGGCGAGCTCGCCGCCTGGCGCGCCGCGCACGTCGGGTTCGTCTTCCAGTTCTACAACCTCATCCCGGTCCTGACCGCGCTCGAGAACGTGGAGCTGCCGCTCGTGCTGACGGGCCTGTCCCGGCGCGAGCGTCGCGAGCACGCGCGCACGGTGCTGCGGCTGGTCGGGCTCGAGGACCGCATGGACCACGCGCCGCGCCAGCTCTCGGGCGGGCAGCAGCAGCGGGTGGCCATCGCGCGCGCCCTCGCGGCCGACCCGACCCTGATCGTGGCCGACGAGCCCACGGGCGACCTCGACCGGGTCTCGGCCGAGGAGGTGCTCGTCCTGATGGAGCGGCTCTGCCGGGAGCTCGGCAAGACCATCATCATGGTGACCCACGACCCGCGCGCGGCCCGGCGGGCGGCGCGCATCAAACACCTGGACAAGGGTGTGCTCACCGATGATCTGGAAGCTCCTCTTCCGGAATGCGTTTAGGCACCGGCTGCGCGCGGCGCTGACGGTCTTCGGCGTGGCCGTGGCCGTGCTCGCCTTCGGCCTGCTGCAGACGCTGGTCGACGCCTGGCACGCCGGGGCCTCCGCCGCGGCCGCCAACCGTCTGGTCACGCGCAGCGCCATCAGCCTCACCTTCTCGCTGCCGATCGCCTACATGGGCAAGATCCGCGCGGTCGAAGGCGTCGGGGCGGTCTCCCACATGAGCTGGTTCGGCGGCATCTACATCGACCGCAAGAACTTCTTCCCCAACTTCGCGGTCGAGCCCCGCAGCTTCCTCGAGGTCTACCCGGAGTTCCTGGTCCCCGAAGGCGAGCGCGACGCCTTCCTGAAGGACCGCAAGGGCTGCCTGGTCGGGCGCGCGCTCGCCGAGCGCTTCGGCTGGGCGGTCGGGGATGCGGTCACGCTCAAGGGGACCATCTACTCCGGGGAGTGGCCGCTGACGGTGCGCGGCATCTACCGCGGCCGCGACCGGGGCACCGACGAGAGCCAGTTTTTTTTCCACTACGACTACCTGAACGAACGGCTGAAGGAGCGCAATCCCCGGCGCGCCAACCAGGTCGGCGTCATCGTGATCGAGATCCGATCGGCCGACCAGGCGCCGGAGGTCTCCGCGGCCGTGGACGCGCTGTTCCGCAACTCGCTCGCCGAGACCCTGACCGAGACCGAGCGCGCGTTTCAGCTGGGCTTCGTCGCCATGAGCGCGGCCATCCTCACCGCGATCCGCCTGGTGTCGCTGGTGATCATCGTCATCATCATGGCCGTGGTCGCCAACACCATGGTCATGTCCGTGCGCGAGCGCATGCACGAGTTCGCGGTCTTCAAGACGCTCGGCTACGGCGGCGGGACCCTGGCCGGCCTCATCCTGGGCGAGTCGCTCGTGATCTGCACGGCGGGCGGCGCGCTCGGGGTGGCCGCGACCTTCCCCGCGCTCCAGCTCCTGGCGGGCTACGTGTCCGTCATCTTCCCGGTGCTGGACCTGAGCGCCGCCACCCTGTGGCTCGACGGAGCGGCGGTGCTGGCGGTCGCGCTCACGGCGGCCGCCGTGCCCATCCGCAAGGTGGTGACGGTGCGGATCGTGGATGCGCTGGGGAGGGTGGCGTAGAAAATGGGTTCAGGGTTCGGGGTTCAGGGTTCAGGGGTGGAACGGTCGCGGTTACGGATGCCGCGTTTGGGTCGTATGTTAATTGTGGGAGCGGCATGCTGCCGCGATGGTTCTTGTGGGAGCGGCTTTCCAGCCGCGATAATCGAGGCTGATAGCTTGGAGTCCGTGAACCTTGGTCCTCTGAACCCTTTAGCGACTGAACCCCGAACCCTGTCCACTTCAATTACGGCCGGGCACTCAGCATGAAATTGCTCTTAGCCTACAGCCTCCGCAACCTCCTCGCCCGGCGCCTCACCACGGCGCTGACCGCCGGCGGCATGGCGCTGGTGGTGTTCGCCTTCACGGCCATCCTGATGCTGGCCGAGGGGCTCGAGCGCACCCTGGTCGACTCCGGGTCGCCCGACAACGTGGTGGTGATCCGCAAGTCCGCGGCCTCCGAGGTCCAGAGCGTCGTGGGGCGGACCGAGGCCGGAGTCGCCGAAACCCAGCCCGAGATCGCGACCGGTCCCGAGGGCCGCCCGCTGGCGGCGCGCGAGGTGGTGGTGCTGATCAACCTGCGCAAGCGGGGCTCGGGCTCCAGCTCCAACGTCACGATCCGCGGGATTTCGGCCGCCTCGCTCGCCATGCGGCCGCAGGTCCGCATGCTGGCCGGGCGGCTGCCGCGGCCGGGCCTGGCCGAGATCGCGGTCGGCCAGGGGGTCGCCGCGCGGTTCGAGGACGCCGAGTTCGGCCGCACCATCGGCTTCGCCGCCCGCGAGTGGGCCGTCGTGGGGGTGTTCGACGCCGGCAACACCGGCTTCAGCTCGGAAATCTGGGGGGACGCCGAACAGCTCATGCAGGCGTTTCGCCGCGTGTCCTTCTCCTCGGTCATCCTCCGCCTGCGGCACCCGGACGACTTCGCCGCAATGAAGGCCCGCCTCGAGGGCGACCCGCGGCTGCAGGTCGAGGCCAAGCGCGAGATCGACTACTACCGCGACCAGTCGGAGGCGACCGCGACCTTCCTGCGGATCCTCGGCACCGCGCTGACCATCATCTTCTCGGTCGGCGCGGTCGTCGGCGCCATGATCACCATGTACGCCGCCGTGGCCACCCGCACGGCCGAGATCGGGACGCTGCGGGCGCTCGGGTTCCGGCGCACGGCCGTCCTGGCGGCCTTCCTGGCCGAGGCGCTGCTCCTGGGGCTGCTCGGCGGGGCGGCGGGCCTGGCGCTCGCCTCCGGGCTGCAGGCCTTCTCGGTCTCGACCACGAACTTCCAGACCTTCGCCGAACTGGCCTTCCGCTTCACCCTCAGCCCCGCCATCGCCTTCGAAGGCATCGGGTTCGCCTTGGGCATGGGGCTCGCGGGCGGGGCGCTGCCGGCCGTGCGCGCGGCGCGCATGAACATCGTGGAGGCGCTGCGGGAGGCGTGAAGAAGAGAGGGGGCAGGGTTCGGGGTCAGGGTTCAGTGGAGGAACGGTCGCGGTTGCGAATGCCGCATTCGGGGGTCAAGTTTAATGTGGGGGGCGGCGATCCTGCCGCCATGTTTTTTGTGGGAGCGGCTTTCCAGCCGCGACGATCCGGGCGGGACGCCTCTCCCACATAAAAAGGCGAAATCTTCTCAGCGGCCGCTGTGCCCGAGCATTTACGGGGTGCGCCGGTGCATGAGCAGACGCGAAAGCGCCTCGAATTCAAAGGGTGGCGTGTCGGAAGCGCCGGCGAGTCCATCGAGCTGTCCCCGGACGAAGAGGCCTAAGCCGAGCTGCGGCTCAGGCTGTCCGGCGGTCTGAAAACGAGATGAGAGCGCCGCGCTTGACCCGGACGGAACATGCCAAAATCGTTCGGCCTATCCAGTCGCTCGGTACCAATATGGAAGCCGGGGATCACACGGTTTCGCTGCATCTCCTCGATCAACTCCCTGCCCATAGTATTTCCGGCTAACGCCCGTCGGCCTTTTAGGGGGTTGTTTGGCTATCGGAAATTTGAAATCTTGAGCGGCCCTGAACACTGGAACGTGCCGGCAGGTATCTGCCGCGGACTGGACGGCGCAGGCTCGGTGCTAGGCTGCCAAAATCACAAGACGTAAATCGTCAAGCGTTCATGTGATACATCTATGATCCGATTAGACTCTCGAAGCGTCTCTTTTGCTCAGTGCTGCCGCCAGCGGGTTCGCGCTGAATCCGTGCGCCTTGATGCTCAGGATCACGGTGCAGGCAGCTGTCAGAACCAACTCCTCTCCGTTCGGCAGATGATGGTTCAGGACGATGACGGCGAACACCACATTGCAAGGCCGCGCGGCCGAACCACCCGAGAAACAATTTGCTGCCCGAGTTCAAACCCATTCCGGAAACAGTCAGATATACCGGCAGCATGCGAACCACGGTCAGGCTGAGGAGGGAATAGACCAGGATCGACCAGCTGAATCTCCCGATGACCTGCCCGACGACGGCCGCCCCGAACGATGCCCAGGTGGCGAGCGAGAGTGTGTCGCCGGTGCCCTCGGCCGCTCGCAGCAGGTCATGCTTGTGCTCTTTCGTCCATGCCCCGAAAAAAAAGCCGCCAGTGAAGGAGGCGATGAAACCGCTGCCGCCCATAAGCTGAGCCACAGCAAAGCACACAAAGGCCAGGGCGACCACCGGGAGCTGGCGCCAGGTTTCGGTGATCCAGTTGCGCTGCGCGCAGCGTTTAATCATCCAGGCCCCGGCCGCCGCTACGCCAAACCCGACGGCTGCGCCGATGCCGATTTCTTCTGCAACCAATACCAGCGCCAGCTGAAAGCCGCTCTCATGCGTTGCCGCTTGAGATGCGAGAGCGAGAAACACGAACAGAACAGGCACGCAGATTCCGTCGTTCAGGCGCTTTCCACGTTCCGGCTTTCCCGCAACGTTGCCGGAACTGCCGGGTTGGTGACGACGGCCTTGCCCAGGGCGGCATCGGTCGGCGCCGCATGGTCGCAAGAACGGCGATTTCGAACAGGGTCACGGCCGGGAACACCAGGATGCCGACGCCGAAGCCTAACAGAATGGTCAACGGAAGCCGAGCAACAGCAGCCGCGCCGGGAGCCGAAGGTCGACCCTGAGAACGCCTATGTTCGCATTAGCTGCATCCGTAAACAGGACAAGGGCCAAGGTCAATTCGGCCAGTGTCCGCAGCAGATCGCCATCGACTTGGGGCTTGAAGACCCCCAGCCCAAGCGGTCCGAAGGCCAGGCCGAAACCCATAGCGATGATCGCCCCGCTCAGCGCCATTTTCTCCAGGCGTTCGGTCCGCGACGATGTAGATGCTACGCACCGCGGGCATCGATACGCGCTTGACGGGGCATGCCTGAACGTATCCGACCCAGGTGAATACAACGTGCGATGAGTAGCATCGTCCGCCTTCCTCTCCTCTTGACAGCCTCCGCTTTGTCCCGCGTGGCTCGACGTGCCCGCGGCCGCTCAGCGGCTTGTTGGGCGGCGCACTCGCTACCGCGCGACTCCGCCACGACCGAGCTCTGGCCACCAAGGAGATCGCACCATCGGGTTCCGGAGAGAGCGAACGTTCAAGCCGTGAGGCTAATGCCTCGCGTTGCGGGGAGTCGAGGCCTGCAACGTAGGACGGAGCAGGGCCCGTGCCGCCCAGGAATGACTTCCAGAGCTCGGCGAACGTCGGGAATCGGGTGGGGATCACGATCGAGTCGGAGACGACGTCGGCAAGACCCCCTTCGCGAAATAGAGACTCGAGCGCCTTCGGTCGGCAGATCGGGAAGCGGCGGCCTTCGTCCAGTTCGGCGGCACTGGGGTCCACGGCTGCCGTGGAATCCCAGAAGTGCCTCAGGAACTCCATGCGGCCCGCGTAGTCCCATACACACGCCGATACGAGGCCGTTCAGGGCGTGTGAGCCGCCGCATCTCGCGACCGGCGGCCTCCGGCGCGCGGAAGCAAGCTCAGGCCACCAGGAGATCGCCCATCGGGTTCAGGAGAGAGCGAACGTTCGACGCCGTGAGGCTAACGCCTCGCGTTGCGGGGAGTCGAGGCCTGCAACGTAGGACGGAGCAGGGCCCGTGCCGCCCAGGAATGACTTCCAGAGCTCGGCGAACGTCGGGAATCGGGTGGGGATCACGATCGAGTCGGAGACGACGTCGGCAAGACCCCCTTCGCGAAATAGAGACTCGAGCGCCTTCGGTCGGCAGATCGGGAAGCGGCGGCCTTCGTCCAGTTCGGCGGCACTGGGGTCCACGGCTGCCGTGGAATCCCAGAAGTGCCTCAGGAACTCCATGCGGCCCGCGTAGTCCCATACACACGCCGATACGAGGCCGTTCATGGCGGTGAGCCGCCGCATCTCATCGATGGCGGCCTCGGGCTTGGGGAAGAAGTTCAGCGCGAGCAGAGAAGTGACGCTATCGTATCCACCTGGGCGCGTGGGAAGCTGTCCGACTCCGGCAACGACGAACGAAACCAGCGGATTAACTTGGCGACGACGTGCGTACTCGATGAATGGCTCAGACGGGTCGACACGCGACGACCGATGCAGGGTTCGATCCGGCACAGATCGCGTCGCTGAGAGCACCCGTGCCACACCCGACGTCCAGCCAGTGGGCAGTCGGCCGTACCGGCAACCACGAGACGAACCGGGGTGCAAGGAGACGGCTCCAACGACCCATGAAGTCCTCGTAAGTGACTCCGGCCGCCCACTTGTCGCTCAACCCGGGCATAACACTTCGTCTCTTCGCGCCGCCCAACAATGATTAGATGGCTTCTTTATAAAACCCTTTGCATACATTTTAGCGGTATGACATCCCAATGCAAGAGCTGCCGCAAGCCGTTTAATTTCGGGGCGTTGAGTCACCTGGCAGGATTGATAGGGGTTGATATATGGTCTCTGTATAAAACCCCACAGCGATAGAATATCACAGATTTGGTGTTTGGGTGTTATGTCGGATGATACCCGATGAACCAGTGAAGTTGTAATGTGCGACTAATATCAGCGGCACGTTGAATTGCTTCCGGTCCGATGGTGATACGAATTCTGCAATATAGCTGATCTGGGCGTCTTGCTCTGCCCGCCGCCTTGCCTGATCTTACAGGGCTTGGCGGTATATGGCCTCGGCGTCCGCCAGGGTGACCCGCCGGGGGTTGTTGGCGAGCAGGCGGGTGACTTTCATCACGCCCTGGGCCAGCGCCGGGATGTGCGCGTCGGTGACGCCGAACTCGCGGAGCGTGCGGGGCACGCCGAGGTCCTCGACGAGGGTGCGCACGGCCTGCGCGGCGCGCGCGGCCTGGGAGCGGCGGTTGAGCCCGCGGACCGGCTCGCCGAAGCATTCCGCGATCTGCGCGAACTTCTCGAGGTTGCCGATCATGTTGAACTCCATGACCGGCGGCAGCATGATGCTGTTGGCCACCCCGTGGGGGATGTGGAATTCGGCGCCGATCGGGTAGGCGAAGGCGTGGACGGCGGTCACCCCGGCGTTGGCGAAGGCCATGCCGGCAAGCAGGCTGCCCTCGAGCATCGCGGCGCGCGCGGCGAGGTCCTCGCCGTTGGCGTAGGCGGTGCGGAGGTTGCGCCAGATGAGCCGCATGGCCTCGCGCGCGAGCAGGTCGCTCATCGAGCCCGCGTTGCGCGAGGTGAAGGCCTCCATGGCGTGGATGAGCGCGTCCAGGCCGGTCGCGGCGGTCACATGCGGCGGCAGGCCGACGGTGAGCTCGGGGTCGAGCACGGCCACGGCCGGGAAGAGGTAGGGGCTGACGATGCCCTTCTTCAGCTTCTCCTGCTCGTCGCTCAGGATGGCGACCGGGGTCGCCTCGCTGCCGGTGCCGGCCGTGGTCGGGATCAGGATCGTGCGCAGCCCGGGTCCGGGCACCTGGTCGATCCCGAACAGCTCCCGCACGGGCTTGGCGCTCACGGCCAGCACGGCGCAGACTTTGGCGATGTCGAGCGGCGAGCCGCCCCCGATCCCGATCACGAGGTCGGCCTGCTCGGCCCGGGCCGCCGCGGCCGCCGCGGCCGCGATCTCCAGGCGCGGGTCGGGCTCGACCGCGTCGAAGCGCGCCCAGGGGACCCCGGCCTCGTTCAGGACGGCTTCGAGGCGCGCGGCCAGGCCGGCCGCCACCACCCCCGGGTCGGTCACGATCAGCGCCTTGCGGGCGCCGAGGCGGCGCACCTCGGCGCCCGTGCGGGCGAGCGCGCCCGGCCCCATCAGGATGCGGGGGGTGGTCTGAAACAGGGTGACCGTCGACATGGGGACCGCCTTTCGTTTGCGTCCGTCACGAGCCGGCCGCGACCTCGCGGATTTTCTGGTCGAGCTGGCCAATGGTGAAGGGTTTCTGGATGAAGCCCCGGCAGCCGCGGCGCATGATGTCGGCGGCCTGGCCGTTCAGGCTGTAGCCGCTCGAGAGCAGCACGGCCACGTCGGGCCGGATGGCCTTGAGGCGGTCGAACACCGCGCCGCCCCCCATGCCCGGCATGATCATGTCCAGGATGATCAGGTCGATGGAGCCGGGGTCGCGTTCGTAGATGGCCAGGGCCTCGGCGCCGCTGCGTGCCGCGACCACCCGGTGCCCCAGCCGTTCGAGCATCTGGCGGCCGATGTCCAGGACGAGCTCCTCGTCCTCGACCAGCAGGATGGTCCGGCTGCCGGCGGCCGGCGCGGCGGGCGCCGTGCGGCGCTCGGCGGCGCGGACCGCGGCCGGCAGGTAGATGCTGAAGGTCGAACCCCGTCCGCGCTCGCTGCGCACGGTCATGTACCCGGCGTGCGCCTTCACGATCCCGAAGGTCGAGGACAAACCCAGGCCGGTGTGCTTCCCTTTCTCGCCGGTGGTGAAGAAGGGCTCGAAGATGCGGTTCAGGATCTGCGGCGGGATGCCGACGCCCGTGTCGGTGACGGTGACGCGGGCGTAAGGGCCCGGTGCGGCGTCCCGCGGCTTTTCGGGGTCGCGGGGGTCGACCGCGACGTTGGCGCTCTCGAGCTCGAGCTCGCCCCCGTCGGGCATGGCCTGGCCGGCGTTGACCAGCAGGTTGAGGATGGCCTGCTGGATCTGCCCCGCGTCGGCCTCCACCGTCCAGAGGTCCGCCGCGAGCCGCAGGCGGATGGGGAGGTCCCGCTTCGATCGGCCGAAGAGGTCGGCGCAGGCCCGGACCAGCCGGTTCAGGTCGACGGCCCTGACCTCGTACTTCCCGCCGCGGGCGAAGCCGAGGATCTGGCGGGTGAGCTCGGAGGCGCGGGCCACGGTCTTTTCGATGTTCTGGAGGTAGGGCGCGTCGCGGTGCTCCGGGCCCTTGTCGAGCAGCAGGATCGAGATGTTGCCCTGGATGGCCATGAGCAGGTTGTTGAAGTCGTGCGCGATGCCGCCCGCGAGGGTCCCGATGGCCTCCATCTTCTGGGCCTGCTGGACCTGGGCCGCCAGGCGTCGCTGCTCCTGTTCCGCCTGGACCTGTTCGCTGACGTCCTGGACGAACACCACGACGACGCGACCGCCGTCGGTCTCGACCGCGCTCGCCGTGAGGCTGCAGGGGAGCTCCGAGCCGTCCGCGCGCCGCAGGGCGAAGCGGCAGGCGCCGGCAGGCGGATCCCCGGCCAGGCGGGCGGCGACCGTCGACCGGTCCTCGGAGACGGCAAATTCCGCGGGTGACCGGCCCCGGACGTCCTCGAGGGTGCGGCCGCCGAGGCTCAGGAGCGCCGGGTTGGCCGCAACCACGCGTCCGTCCGCGTCGAGGATGGCGATGCCCAGGGGGGCGGCATCGAAGAGGTGCGGGAATCGGTCCGGTGCGAACGGAGGGGTCATGGGCCTGCTCGCGTGGGCGGTCCGCCCCGGCTGCGGGCGGAGCGGCGCCGATCAATGCGGTGAGCTCCGGCAGGACGCACCTGCATGGTGCCGTTGAGCTTGGACCGCGGTCCGTGATCTGCTATTTCATAGCTACCGAAAAGCGAAAACCATGTCAATCGGGGCACCCCAAAGGAGGGCGGAGATGAACGGCCTGACGATCGACGAGCTCAAGGTGGGCGACAGCGCCGAGCAGTCCAAGACGGTGAGCGAAACCGACATCTACCTCTTTGCCGGGATCACGGGCGACTTCAACCCGGCCCACGTGGACGAGGAGTACGCGCGCCGGACGTTCTTCGGCACCCGGATCGCGCACGGTCTGCTGACGGCCGGGTTCATCTCGGCCGTGCTCGGCTGCCGCCTGCCGGGGCCGGGGGCCGTCTACATGCGCCAGGAGCTGAGCTTTCTCGGACCGGTGCGGATCGGCGACACGATCACCGCGCGCGTCGAGGTGCTCGAGATCGACCGGGAGAAGGGGCGCGCCCGGCTGCTGACCACCTGCGACAACCAGGAGGGCAAGCGGGTGCTGACCGGCGAGGCGCTGGTCAGCCCACGCCGGCCGCCGAAGCCGCAAGCGTGAGCGTGGACCCGTTGGCCCGTTCGCCCGTGGACCCGTTGAAAACAATGCCGTTGCCGGGTGCGCGTGCCCTCCGGGCAAACGGGCCAACGGGTCCACGGGCACACGGACCAACGCGTCAACGCCGCGACTATGTCGACTTCAGCGGCAGGTCGTACTTGCGCATCTTCTTGTACAGCAGGGTGCGGTGGATCCCGAGCAGGCGGGCGGCGCGGGCCTTGTTGAACCCGGTCTCCTTGAGGGTCGCGAGCAGGGTTTCCCGCTCGGCGCGCGACTGCATCTCGCGCAGCGAGGTCGCCGCTCGCCGCGGGTCGGCCCCGCGGCGACCGCGCTGGACGTACAGGGGCAGGTCGGCCAGGCGGATGGTGTCCCCGTCGAGGGCGGAGACGCTGCGCCCGAGCACGTTGGTGAGCTCGCGCACGTTGCCCGGCCACTCGCAGCGGCCCAGGGCCCGCTGGGCCTCGCGGTCGATCGCCAGGGTCTCGTAGCCGGCCTCGCGGGCCGTCTGGTCGAGGAACCGCCGGGTGAGCGCCACGATGTCGGCCGGCCGTTCGCGCAGGGGCGGGATGTGCAGGGCGATGACGTTGAGGCGATAGAAGAGGTCCTTGCGGAAGCGGCCGGCGGCCAGCAGCGACTCCAGGTTCTGGTTGGTCGCGGCGATCACGCGGAAATCCGACCGCACCACCCGGGTCCCCCCGACCCGCTCGAACTCCTTGTCCTCGATGGCGCGCAGCAGCTTCGGCTGCATCTCGATCGGCATGTCGCCGATCTCGTCCAGGAAGATCGTGCCCGCGTCGGCGAGCTCGAACTTGCCGGGCTTGCCCTCGGCCTTGGCGCCGGTGAACGCGCCCTTTTCGTAGCCGAACAGCTCGGATTCCAGCAGGTCCCGGGGGATGGCCGCGCAGTTGATGCGCACGAAGGGGTGCAGCCGCCGGGGGCTCGCGTTGTGGATCGCCTGGGCGAAGAGCTCCTTGCCCGTGCCGCTCTCGCCGGTGATCAGGACCGGGAAGGTGTTGGCGCAGGCCTTGAGCGCCTCGCGCTTGAGGCCCTGGATCTCATCGCTTTCCCCGACGATGCTGTCGAAGGTGTAGCGCGTCGAGCGCAGGTTGATGAGCTCCTCCTCGTAGAGCTTGAGCTTGGATTCGAGCAGCGAGAGCTCACGCGCCAGCTTGCCGACGTCGCGCACGTCCTTGAACATGACCTGGCCGAAGACGGCGATCACCTTCCCGTCCTTCTTGATCGGGATGCGCTGGACCACCATTTTCTGGCCCTGGATGAGCTGGGAGTGGTTGATCTCGGCCTTGCCGGTCTCGGCCACGATGTGCATGCGGCTGTTCTCGACGGACTCCGTGCAGTGGCGCCCGATCTGGGTCGCGGGATCGCATCCGAGGAACTGCCCGTAGTAGCGGTTGAAGTGCGTGATATAGCCGCCGGCGTCGGTCACCATCGCGCCGCTGTGGATGCTCTCGAAGATGAGCTGGTAGATCTCCAGCTGCCGCCGCAGTTCGTCGATGTCGGAGGGTTCGGCTGTGCCGGACATTGGGGGAAACCCGGACGGTCGGGGTTCAGGGTGCTGTTCCAGGGGGATAGGGTTCAGCGTTCAGGGTTCAGGGGAAACAACGGCTGCGCTGCGGTCTGGATTTTCCTGAACCCTGAACCCCGAACCCTGGCTCCCTTTCCTCAAAAAATCTTCCCGGGATTCATCAATCCTTTAGGATCCACCAGCTGCTTGATCTGCTGCATGAGCTCGTAGCTGTCCCCGTGCTCGAGACGCATGAACTTGCGCTTGCCGATGCCCACCCCGTGCTCGCCGGTGCAGGTGCCGCCCATGCCGATCGCCCGCTCGACGATCGTGCGGTTGATCTCCTCGAGCTTGCCCCATTCGGCCTTGTCGGCGGGATCGCCCACGAGCACCACGTGCAGGTTCCCGTCCCCGGCGTGGCCGAAGACGTAGCCGACGGCGCCCTGCCGGTCGACCTCCTCCTGGGAGACGACCACCATCTCGGGGTAGCGCGAGATCGGGACCGCCGCGTCCACGATGATGGTCTCCTTCTTCGGGTGGGCGCGGTGGATGGTCTCCCAGGCCTCGTGCCGCGCGCGCCACAGCTCCTTGCGCGCGCGTTCCTCGGTCGCGTCGCTGAACCCGACCGCGCCGCACTCCTCGCAGAGCTCGCGGGCGAGGAGGCTGGTCTCCTTCAGCGCCGTCGCGCTCACGGCGTGGAACTCGCAGAAGAGCGAGGGGACCTCCGGCAGGCCGAGCCCCTTCTCGGAGTTCATGAGCCGGATCAGCCCGGGCGGCAGGAGCTCGAGGGCGGCCGGGCCTAACCCCGAGCCGATCATCAGCGCGACCGCCTGCGAGGCCTTCTCGAGGTCCGGGAAGCGGATGGTCGCGGCCAGGTAGTGGCTGGGGATGCCCGTCAGCTTCAGGGTGGCCTCGGTCACGATCCCGAGGGTCCCCTCCGAGCCCACGAAGAGGCGCGTGAGGTCGAAGCCGGCCGAGGACTTGGGGGCCTTGCAGCCGGTGTGGATGACGCGGCCGCCGGGCAGCACGACCGTCAGGCGCATGACGTAGTCCTTCGTGGCGCCGTACTTGACCGTCTGGACGCCCGAGGCGTTGTTGGCGATCATGCCGCCGATGGTGGCGTCCGCGCCCGGGTCGGGCGGGAAGAAGAGGCCGTGCCGGCCCGCCTGGCGGTTGAGCTCCTTGCGCAGCACCCCCGGCTGGACGTCCGCCTGCAGGTCCTGGGGCCGGATCTCGAGCACGCGGTTCATGCGGGTCAGGTCGACCACCAGGCCCCCGCGCGTCGGCACCGGGTTGCCCTCGGTGCTGGTGCCCGCCCCCCAGGGGGTGACCGGCACCTCGTTTTCATAGGCCCAGGCCATCACCCGGCTGACCTCCTCGGTGGCGACCGGCCAGACGATGCCGGCCGGCAGCTTCCCCTGGTGGAAGGAGATGTCGTGCAGGTGCAGCTCGCGGTTGGACTGGCCGGTGGAGAACCGGTCGGGGTCGACCATGGCGGCGAGGGTCGTCGCCTGCCGTTCGGTGAATTCCTGCATGTCGGAGACCTCCGTGGTGGTGTGTGTCAAATTTGCTACGGTATAGGCGCAAAAGCGGCGGGGGGCAAGGGGAAAAGGGGTCAGGGGAACGGGGTTCAGGGGTTCAGGAGGGTTCGAGACGGTGTCAGGGGTTGAACATTCCGGAACCACTGCAACGCTATTCTTAGTCCACTGGATCTGAACCCTGAACCCTTGAACCCTCGAACCCTGTCGACCCTTTACTTGTAGATCAGCGAAGGGAACCACGTCGTCAGCGGCGGCCAGTAGCAGGCGACCAGTAGGGACGCGATGGCCACGACGACGAGCGGCATCACGGCCCGGCCGACCTGGCCGAGCGGCAGCCCCGAGATGCCGCAGGCGACGAAGAGGCAGATCCCGACCGGCGGGGTCAGCATCCCGATCGCGAGGTTCACCACCATCAGGACCCCGAACTGGATCGGGTCGACCCCCATCTGCGGGGTGAGCGCCGCCAAAACCGGCACGAGCAGGATCAGGGCGGCCGTGGTCTCCATGATGCACCCCAGGACCAACAGGCCCAGCATCACCACCAGCAGCAGCCCCCAGGGCGGCAGCGCCATTGCGCTCATGGCGTTCTGCACCAGCATGGCGGTCTGCTTCATGGCGATCAGCCAGGTGAAGACCTTGGCCATGGCGATGATGAAGAGGATGGTCGCAGCCACGATCTGGGAGCGCAGGAGCAGGTCGGGCATGTCCTTCCACGTGAGCTTGCGGTTGATCGCCACGGCCACGAAAAGCGCGTAGAAGACCGCGAGCGCGGCCGCCTCGGTCACGGTCACGATGCCCGAGAGAATTCCGCCCAGGACGATGACCGGTGCGCCGATGGACCAGATGGCCTCCTTCAGCGCGGCCCATATCCGTTTGAGCGAGAAGGGGGTGCGGTCGCCGTAGCCGTGGCGCCAGGACATCCAGATGGCCACGGCCATGAAGGAGAGGCCGAAGAGGGCGCCGACCAGCATGCCGCCCGCGAAGAGCTTCGCGATCGAGACGTTGGTCAGGAAGCCGAAGATCACCATCGGGATGGACGGCGGGATGATGACGCCGATCGCGCCGCCCGCGGCGACCAGCGCCGCCGAGAAGGCCGGCGGGTAGCCCTGGCGGATCATGGCCGGGATCGCGATCGCCCCGAGGGCCGCCGTGTCGGCCGCGGCCGAGCCCGAGATGCCGGCGAAGAACATCGAGGCCACCACCACGGCGCAGGCGAGCCCGCCCGGCACCCAGCCGACCAGGCTGTCCGAGAAGTCGATCAGCTGGCGCGAGATCCCGCCCGTCTCCATGATGGAGCCGGCCAGCATGAAGAGCGGGATGGCCAGGAGGTCGAACGAGTCCACCCCCGCGAAGAGCAGCTGGATGATGGTCTGGCCCAGGGCCGAGAGCGGCACGCCCGCCGGGAAGACGCCCGGGATCAGCATGAAGCCGATCGCGGGCAGGCCGATGGAAAGCGCGATCGGCAGGCCGAGGGCGATGAGCAGGAAGAGACAGCCGAAGAGCAGGGCGACGATCATGAGGCTTTCCGTTCGAAGGTCCGGGCGATGTCGGACAGGACGTGCAGGACGAAGATGACCGCGGCGACCGGGATCACGGCGAAGGGGACGGCCATCGGGATCTGCAGCGAGGCCGTGGTGTGCTCCGCGGCCTTGACGGTGTAGATCGCCCCGAACCAGGCGATGAGGCCGAAGCACCCGAGCGTCATCAGCTGCAGGGCGATCACGATGGTGCGCTCGACGACGGGCCCGAGGTGGTGTCCGAACCCCTGCAGGCCGATGAAGCTCGCGCGCTTGTAGGCCACCGTGCCGCCCAGGAAGGTGATCGCGACCAGCAGGTGGCGGCTCACCTCCTCGGACCACCCCAGCGACGAGCCCGCGTAGCGAGCCACCACCTGGGCGAAGAGGATGAGGCAGATGACGGCCCCGGTCGCCATGAGGACTTTCTCGATGAACGTGTTGACGGTTCTGCTGGCCCGTTGCAATGCGGACATTCGCTGTCTCCTGCACCCCTCTGGAATATCTACGGAACCCATCTCAAAAATAGCGGATCACGGCCGCAGGCAAGGCGCCGGCCGTTGAGACCCCTGTTCTTTCAAGGGTTCATGGCGGGGGTGGTGCGGATTGCCCCCTCCCCTGGCCCCTCCCGCAAGGGGAGGGGAATCAGAAAAAGATATCCGCAGGCGGAGGGGAATCAAAAAAGATATCCGCAGGCGGAGGGGGTGAATTCCCTGAACTCTGAACCCCGAACCCTGGCCCCTTGCGGGCCTTATTTCACCTGCGCCTGGATCTGCTCGACCAGCTTCTTGGTCTCGCCCGCGGCGGACTCGATCACCGGGGCCGTCGCCTTGCGGAACGCGGCCAGGTCCGGGCTCGCTTCCACCTGCATGCCCATCCCCTTGAGATCCTCGATCATCTTGGCCTCGTTGCCGCGGATGAAGGCGCGGCCCTGCAGCGCGGCCGAACGCGCACAGTCCGTCACGATCTTGCGCTGGTCGGCAGGCAAGCCGTCGATGAAGGCCTTGTTGGCCACGAACACCAGGGCCGAGTAGACGTGCCGCGTGAGCGAGAGGTACTTCTGGCCGGCCTCGGGCAGCTTGGCTCCCCAGATGACCGCGATCGGGTTCTCCTGGCCGTCGATGACCCCTTGCTGGAGCTGGGTGAAGATCGGCCAAGCCATGGGCGTGGGGTTGGCCCCGATCGCGCGCCAGATGGCCAGGTGGGTCGGCGCCTCCATGGTGCGGATCTTGAGCCCCTTCAGGTCCTCGGGGGTCTTGGCCGGACGTTTGGAGTTGGTGACGTTGCGGAACCCGTTGTCGAGGAAGGCCAGCGCGACGAAGCCCGATTTCTCGAACTTCTTGCCGAGCTCCTGGCCGATCGGCCCGTCCAGGACCTTGTCGGCCGCCTCGTAGGACGGGAAGACGAACGGCATCTCGAGCGCCTTGATCTCGGGCACGAAGGCCTCGATGGGGCCGGTGGTGCAGACGGCCATCTGGGTCGTGCCGAGCTGGATCTGCTGCAGGAACTGGGTCTCGCTGCCGAGCGACCCCGAGTGGTGCACGACCACACCGAGCTTGCCGGGCGCGCCCTTTTCGACGCAGTCCTTGAACCAGACGGCGGCCTTCGTGTGCACCAGGTCGGGCACCGTCACGGTCGCGATGTTGATCGTGGTCTGGGCGGCGGCCGTGCCGGCTGCCAACAGCACGGCGGCCATGAGAATGGCCATCATCGGTGAACGCATATCGTCCTCCTGTGGGTAAGGGTGAATGAGTCTGAATCATGAATTGATCTGCATTATGGGAAAACTCTCAGCCTGTCAACTTACGCGTTGGGCGGAGGGCCGCCGTGCCGGAAGCCTTCAGGCCGACTGCCGGCAGTGCGTTTCGCGTGTCAGGCAGAACAGCAGGAGCCCGAGCACGATCCAGCCCATCATCAGCCCGAAGCCGGCGTGGTAGGCCTCGAGGCTGTAGACGCGCACCCCGTCGCGGACCGCGCCGTCCCAGCAGCGGTCGAGCACCCAGCCGACCGCCGGCTGGAGCACGGTCACGCCGAACATGTTCCCCATGTTGAGGACGCCGGTGATGGTGCCGGCCAGCCGCGCGGGCACGGTTTCCTTGGCGAGCGGCCAGATGCTGATGAAGGTGGCCGAGAACAGGCCGGTGGCAACCGCCACGGCGATCAGCAGCGGGAGCGGCAGCACGGGTGCGAAGAGGATGACCGCCCAGCCGGCCGCGGCCAGCACCTGGCCGGCGATCAGCAGCGGCTTGCGCCGGCCGCAGCGGTCGGACAGCCAGCCGAAGAAGGGGCTCGCCCCGGCCCAGGTGATCATGAGCAGCGAGGTCAGCGCGGCGGCCTCGGCCGTCGATAGACCGTAGTGCGTGGTGAGGTAGGGGACTCCCCACAGGCCGCAGAACGTGAGCATGGTGCCGACCACGCCGGCGGGCGCGAGGAAGAGCAGACCGGTGTTGCGGTAGCGGAAGACCTCTCCGACCCCGGCCAGGGCGGAGGGGCGGTCCGCCGCCCCGGCCCCGGGCGGCGCGCCCGCGTAGCTGCGGTAGCCGCGCTCGGCCGGGTCGTCGCGGACCACGCGCCAGGTGACCGCGGCGATCCCCGCGGTCAGCGCGGCGGCGGCGACCATCACCGCGCGCCAGCCGAAGGCGTCCACGAGCAGCCGCAGCGGCACGCCGGCCGACACCGCCCCGAGGATGCCCGTGAAAAGCACCAGGCCCGAGATCATGGAGAAGTAGCGCGGCGGGAACCAGCCGGCGGCGAGCTTCAGGCTCACCAAGAAGGCGACCGACACGCAGGCCCCGATCAGAAGCCGGCCCAGGCAGGCGGCCGTCATGCCCGAGGAGGCCGCGAACAGGAGTGAGCCTATGGCCGAGCCGAGCATGCCGACGGTGAGCAGGCGCCGCGGGCCCCAGCCGTCCGCGAGGATCCCGGCCGGGATCTGCATCACCCAGTAGCTGTAGAAGTAGAACCCGGAGAGGTTGCCCAGCGCGGCGGCGCTGATGTCGAAGTCCCGCATCAGCTCCTGGGTCATGACGGCCGGGGCCAGGCGGTGGAAGAACCCGATCAGGTAGAAAAGCGCGGCCAGGCCCCAGACGAGCCACGACAGGCGTAACGGAGGATAGGGGGGCAAGGGGGTATTTGGGTGTTTGGGTATTCGGGTGTCTGGTACACCCGTGGTGGGCATCGCCCCCATTTTAAATTTCAAATCTCAAATTCCCTTCGGCTGCGCACACCGGTCGACGAGGTAGAGGATCGACTTGTAGTGGATGCCGCTGTGGGCCGACAGGCCGATCTCGCAGGTGCGGCTGGTGGAGTAGCCGACGCCGCACTCGACGACCCCGCGGCGCAGGTGCTCGAGCGCCGAGGCGTTGAGCTCGGGGTGGTTGAAGCCGCGGTCGCCGGCGAACCCGCAGCAGCCCACGTGATCGGGCACGATCACGCGCGCAGCGCAGGCCCGCGCGAGCGTCAGCGCCCTGGCCTCGAGCCCCATCTTCACACTGCTGCAGGTGTGGTGGTAGGCGATCGTCTCGGCGACCGGGGTGATGGCCAGGCGGTCCAGCAGGTGGGTCAGGGTGAACTCGACCGGGTCGAGCAGCGTCAACCGCCGGTCCATCGTCTTTTTCATGCGGTAGAGGCAGGGGCTCGTGTCCACGAGCACGGGCAGACGACCCCCGTCGGTTGCCTCGAGCAGCGCGGCTTCCAGCTCGGCCGCTTTGGCGTCCGCCTGCGCGGTGAACCCCTTGCTCTCGTAGGGGGTCCCGCAGCAGAGCGCCTCCATGCCCTCCGGGAAACGCACCTCGTAGCCCGCCTTGCCCAGCAGCCGCACCGTCACCCGGTGCAGCGGCTCGCGGTCGGGGTCGCCCTGGGCCGGCCCCATGACGCGGTTGATGCAGCTCGGGAAGTAGACGGCCTGCAGACCCGCGGCGACCCGGCGCGGTCGCGGCCGAGGGCCGTCGATCCCGCGCGGCATCCAGGGGGTCCAGTGCGGGATGCGCCCGCGGCTCAGGTGCCGCAGAGTTGCCGCGAGACCGCCCAGGATCGCGCCGCCGAGGCCCGCGTGGGCCGCGTCGGCCACCTTCAGGCCCAGGCGCACCGCGGCCGTGACCGGGCCGAAGTGTTCGGCCGTGACCGCGGCCACCCGTGCCGCGGCCGGTGAGACGCCGGCCGCGCGCAGCGACTTGGTGTACTCGCCCGTGTTGATGTCCACCGGGCAGGCGACCGCGCACAGCCCGTCGGCCGCGCAGGTCTGCTCGCCCGGGTAGCGGTAGTCCGCCTCCAGCTGCGCCAGCCGGGCCGGGTTGTCGCAGGAAACCTGCAGGCGCGCGATCTCGCGCCGCACGGCGATGCGCTGGCGCGGGGTGAGCGTGAGGTTCTTGGACGGGCAGTTCACCTCGCAGAATCCGCATTCGATGCATTTGTCGACGATCGGGTCGGCCGCGGGCATGGCCTTCAGGTTCTTGACGTGCGCCCGCGGGTCGGGGTTGAGGATGACCCCGGGGTTGAGGAGGTTCTTCGGGTCGAAGATCTCCTTGATGCGCTGCATGACCGCGAAGCCGTCCTGCCCCCACTCGAGCGCCACGAAGGGCGCCATGTTCCGCCCGGTGCCGTGCTCGGCCTTGAGCGAGCCGTCGTAGGTGTTGACCACCATGTCGCAGACGTCGTCCATGAACCGGCGGTAGCGCTCGACTTCCCGGTCGTGGCCGAAGTCCTGCGTGAACACGAAGTGCAGGTTGCCCTCGAGGGCGTGCCCGAAGATGATCGCCTCGTCGTAGCGGTAGCGCCGGAAGACCTCCTGCAGCTGCAGGGTGGCCCGGGCCAGCCGGTCGATGGGGAAGGCCACGTCCTCGATGATCACGGTCGTGCCGGTGTTGCGCACGGCCCCGACGGCCGGGAAGAGCCCCTTGCGGATGTTCCACAGGCGGATGTTCTCGGCCGCCTGGTCGGTGAAGGCCGCCGGCCGCTCGAAGGGCAGATGGCCGAGCGCGCCGGTCACGCGGCGGATCTGCTCGGAGAGCTCGCCGGCGTTGAAGGCGCGGGTCTCGACCAGCAGCGCCGCGGTGTCCGGGCCGAGCGACTTGAGGTAATCGGGCATCCCGGCCTTGTTCTCGACCGAGCGCATGGAGGCGCGGTCCATGAGCTCGACCGCGGCGACCGGCTGTTCTTTCAGAATCGCGGCCGCGGTGGCGGCGTGCTCGATCTGCGGGAAGATCATCAGCGCGCTCGCCTTGCAGGGGTGCTCCTCGACCGTGTGGTAGGTCACCTCGGCGATGAACCCCAGCGTGCCCTCGGAGCCGATCATCAGGTGGACCAGGATGTCGAACGGGTCCTCGTAGTCCACCAGCGCGTTCAGGCTGTAGCCGGTCGTGTTCTTGATCGCGTACTTGCGGCGGATGCGCGCGGCCAGCGCCGTGTCGGACCGGACCTGGCGGCCGAGCGCGTCGAGCGCGTCGAGCACGTGCTTGTGGCTGTGTCGGAACTGGTCGCGGCTGGCCGGGTCGGCCGTGTCGAGCAGGGTCCCGTCCTGGAGCACCAGGCGCAAACCGGCGACCGTACGGTAGCTGTTCTGGGCGGTGCCGCAGCACATCCCGCTCGCGTTGTTGGCGGCGATCCCGCCGATCATGGCCGAGTTGATCGAGGCCGGGTCGGGGCCGATCTTGCGGCCGTAGGGCGCGAGAATGCGGTTGGCGTAGCCGCCGATGACCCCCGGCTGCAGGCGGATCCGGAGCCCCTCGTCCAGGATGTCGCACCGGCCCCACCCCTCGCCCGCCACCACCAGGACCGAGTCCGACACCGCCTGGCCCGAGAGGCTCGTGCCCGCCGCCCGGAAGGTGACCGGGATGTCGAAGCGGTCGGCGGCCTGGAGGATCAGGGCGACCTCGGCTTCGTCGGCGGCCCGGACGACGATCTTCGGGATCAGCCGGTAGAAGCTCGCGTCCGTGCCGTAGGCCAGGGTGCGCAAGGGGTCGGTGAATATCCGCCCTTTAGGGACCCGGGCGGATATATCCGCGAGAAAACGCTGGTAGCGATCGGGCAGCATGGGAAACAGCAGGGTTCAAGGGTTCAGAAAAAAGGGTTCAAGGGTTCGAGGGGGAAAAGAAAGGTGGCCCCGGTTCATTTCACTTGAACCCTCGACCCCTCGGCCCCTCGAACCCTTCTACTCCACAATCAAGACAATCAGCTCTTTCGGTCCGTGCACGCCGAAGGCGAGGATGAGCTCGATGTCGGCGGTCTTGGACGGACCCGAGACGAGGACCAGGTTGGTGGGCATGTCCTCCGACCACCGGCCCGCCCGCATGGCCTCGCCGAGCGAGGCGAAGACCGTGTCGGCCCGCAGCACGGCCACGTGGACCGGCGGGACGAGCGACATGAGGCGCGGCTCGGCGGCGGACGGCCGCAGGATGAGCGCGCCGGTGTCGGCCACCGCCCCGGCGGCCGCGGTCACCGCTGCGTCCACGGTGAAGATGCGGTCCTTCAGCTGTTCGGCCGCGGCCGCGTACGGCACGAGCTCCGGCAGGCCGTCGGGGCCCCCGGCCCAGGCCGCCTCGACCGCCTGGCCGACCGGTGTCCCCGGCGCGTAGAGCAGGGTCTCGATGCCGCGGGTCCGCAGCACGTCGCCGAGCGCTTCCACCCAGCTGGTTTCCGTCACCTGGCGGACTTCGGCCCGCATGGCCTCGAGGAGCGTTTTCAGGCGTTCGACCCGCTCCCGGCGCTCTGCGGGCGGCGCCGGCGGCTCGACCGCGGGACGCGGGGCCTCGTCGCGCGGGGCTCGACGCAGCCGGGCGAGGATGCGGTCGCGGGCGGTGTCACTCATGGGCGACCTTCTCCTCTTTCACGCGCCGGCGCAGGCTCTTGGCGGAGAACTGCGGCTCGACCCGGTAGCGCATCCAGCGTTCGAGCGGCCCGGCCGGCGGCAGGTAGTCGCCGAACACTCCGAGCAGGGCCGTCGCCGCTGCGTTCAGGTGCGGGTGGGTGTTCAGCCAGGCCCAGGCCTTCCAGGCCAGGCGTTCGGAGAGGCTGCGGCGGCTGCCGCGGCCGGGCACGATCCCCCCGGGTGCGTCCGAGACGGCCTCGTCCCGCAGGCGCCGCAGGAGGCCCGTGATGGGGATTTTGACCGGGCAGACCTCCTCGCAGGCCCCGCAGAGGCTCGAGGCCAGCGGCAGCTCCCCCGCCTGGTCGAGCCCCTCCATCTGGGGGGTCAGGATCGAGCCGATCGGCCCGGGGTAGACGCAGCCGTAGGCGTGGCCGCCGATGCGCGTGTAGACCGGGCAGTGGTTGAGGCAGGTGCCGCAGCGCACGCACTGCAGCGTCCGGCGCAGCTGCGGGTCCTGGTAGATGCGCGAGCGGCCGTTGTCCAAAAGCACCAGGTGGACCTCGGTCGGCCCGTCCTTCTCGCCGGGCCGCCGCGGCGAGGTGATCAGGTTGACGTAGGTCGTGACCAGCTGCCCGGTGGCGGAGCCCGTGAGCAGGCGCAGGAGCGGCGGCAGGTCCTCGAGCGACTCGACGACCTTCTCGATCCCCATCAGCGCGATGTGCACCGGCGGCACGGTCGTGCACATGCGGCCGTTGCCCTCGTTCTCCACGAGGCAGAGCGTGCCGGTTTCGGCCACCGCGAAGTTCACCCCGCTCAGCCCGACCCCCGCCTCCTGGAACTTGCGGCGCAGGGTGCGGCGCGCAATGGCGTTGAGCTCGGCCACCTCCTCGGTGTAGGGCGCACCGGGAATCTTGTCGTGGAAGATCGTCGCGATCTGCGCCTTGTTCTTGTGGATGGCCGGCACGATGATGTGCGAAGGAGTCTCGCCCGCGAGCTGGATGATGAACTCCCCCAGGTCCGTCTCGACGACCTCGATGTCGTGGCCGGCGAGGAAGGCGTTCAGGTGCATTTCTTCGGAGACCATCGACTTGCCCTTGGCGACGCGCGTGGCCGCGTGGGACTCGATGATCTCGAGGACCATGCGGTTGGCGACCGCGGCCGTCTCGGCCCAGTGGACGCGGATGCCGTTGCGGGTGCAGGCGGCCTCGAGCGCCTCGAGCAGCTCGGGCAAGCGGGCGAGCGCACGCCGCTTGATGGCCTCGCCCACCGTGCGCAGCCGCTCGGTTTCGGCCGGGTCGCTGAACACGGCCTTGCGCTTCAGGATGAAGTTGCCCATGGCGAAGGCGAAGTTCCGGCGCAGCTGGTCGTCGGCGAGTGCGCGCTCCACGTTCTGCTGGAAACCGTCATCCATGGATCCGCTCCCAGATGAACTCCGCCAGGTGCTGGCCTTCGAACGGCAGCTCGCGCCGGGCGGCGGCTCCCGTGATGTTCATGAGGCAGCCGCCGTCGCCCGACAGCACCCGCGCGGCCCCGGTGCGGGCGATGTCGTCCACCTTGTCGGCGACCATGGCCCCCGAGATGGCGGGCTGCTTCACCGAAAAGGTCCCGCCGAACCCGCAGCACTCGGCCTCGCGGGCGAGCTCGACCAGCTCGACGTTGCGCAGCTGGCGGATCAGGGCCTTGGAGTGCTCGACCACCCGCATCTCCCGCAGCGCGTGGCAGGAGGAGTGCCAGGTCACCCGGATGGGCTCCCCGCGGTCCTCGTAGGCCACGCCGAGTGTTGCGACCATGAACTCGGACCACTCCACCACGCGGGCGGCGAACGCCTGCGCGGCCGGCAGCTCGGGGTCCCCGGCGAACAGGGCCGGGTAGTGGTGCTTCATCATGCCGGCGCAGGAGCCCGAGGGCACGACGATGGGGAGGTCGTCCGGAAACGTGCGGATCTGGTGGCGCGCGACCCGGCGCGCCTCCTCCGGGAAGCCCGAGTTGTAGGCGGGCTGGCCGCAGCAGGTCTGTCCGGGCGGGAAGGTCACGCGCACGCCCTCCCGTTCGATCAACCGGATGGCGGCGACCCCGGCCTCGGGGTAGACCGCGTCGACCAGGCAGGTCCCGAAGAAATAGACGCGCGCGGGTTTCGAGGAGTGCGGATGTCATCGGCGGTGGGGTCCGGGACGGGGCGGGGCGCCTCGTCTATTGTTAAAGCCAATCGTAAATGATACCAAATTGGCTAACACAATCACCCGCGAAAGTAAACCGGGCGCGGCCGGAGGAGGAGGGCCCATGGAGAAGGTCGACAAGAAGGTCCTGCTGGCGGTGGACGACTCCACGCATTCGCGCCACGCGCTCGCCTACGCCGCGCGGCTCAGGGAGGCTCGTCCCGGGGCTCGGCTTCACCCTCTTCCACTCGCAGCCGGCCGTCTCGCAGTTCCTCCTGGACGAGGCCCGGCGCAGCGGCCCGTCCCGGGCCGAGCTCACCCGGATCATGGCCCGCAACGCCGAGGCCGCGCGGGGCCTGCTCGACCGCTGCCGGGAGCTGCTGGTGCGGTCGGGCGTACCGGATGCGTCGATCGAATCCGTCAGCCAGCCCCGGCAGCAGGGGCTCGCCAAGGACATCATCGACGTCGCGCAGCAGGGGCTCTACGATGCCGTCCTGGTGGGGCGGCGCGGTCTCGGGTCGGTGCAGGGGATGGTCATGGGCAGCGTTTCGGCGCAGCTGGTCGAGAACTCCCAGCTGATCCCCGTGTGGCTGGTGGACGGGGAGGTGCGCTCGCTGCGGGTCATGGCGGCGGTCGACGGCTCCGCCGGGTCGCTGCGCGCGGTGGACCACCTGGCCTTCATGCTGTCCGGGAACCCGGACGCGATCGTGCGCTTCTTCCACGTGACCCCGCGGCTGCGGGACTTCTGCGAGGTCGACTTCGCGGCGACCGAGGCCCACGCCGCTCGAGTCCCTCGTGGTCGAAGGCGACCGGCGCTGCATGGACGACTTCTTCGCCGCCGCGCTCGAGCAAGCTCAAGGCCGCCGGCTTCTCGGAGCGGCAGATCGAAACGCGCACGGCCTCCTCGCTGATCGGCGTGGGCGAGATCATCCTCGAGGCCGCCCGCGCCGAGGGGTTCGGGACCATCGTCATGGGCCGTCGCGGGGTGAACCGGTTCGTTCTTCGGCGGCAGCGTCAGCCACACCGTCAGCCGCAACATCGCGGACGCGGCGCTGTGGCTGGTACCGTAAGTCGGCCTCCGGCCTGAAGCAGGCTGTTGAAAAACGGCGTCTCGGGCCGTGATCCGGCGTTGCGCGGCTCGGGTGAATGCTCACATACTGGCCAGTATGCTGCGCTTCCCCCGTCGCCGCGCGCCTTGGCTGACGGCCCGATACTTGTTTTTCAAAGCCTGCTGAATTCGAAATTTGAATATCGAAATCCGAAACGGACGATCACCTCGTTCTCGTTTCGGATTTCGAATTTCGTGCTTCGGATTTTTTCAGGTCAGCCGGATAATCCGACGCTGCCCGCGAAGTGGCAGGCGGCGCGGTGGCCGGCGCGCACCTCGCGCAGCGGCGGCTCGTCCTGCGCGCAGACGGCCTGGGCGTAGCGGCAGCGCGGGTGGAAGCGGCACCCGGACGGCGGGTCGATGGGGCTCGGAACGTCGCCCTTCAGGATGATGCGGCCGGGTCGCTGCAGGGAAGGGTCCGGGATCGGGACGGCCGAGAGCAGGGCCTGGGTGTAAGGGTGCAGCGGCTCGCGGTAAAGGGCCTCGGCCGGGGCCAGCTCGACGATCTTCCCCAGGTACATGACCGCCACGCGGTCGCTGACGTGCTCGACGACGCTCAGGTCGTGGGAGATGAAGAGGTAGGTCAGGCCGAAGTCCTGCTGCAGGTCCTTCAGCAGGTTGATGACCTGGGCCTGGATCGAGACGTCGAGCGCCGAGACCGCCTCGTCGCAGACCACCAGCTTGGGTTTCAAGCGCGAGGGCCCGCGCGACGCCGATGCGCTGGCGCTGCCCGCCGGAAAACTGGTGCGGGTAGCGGCGCATCTGCTCCTTGCGCAGCCCGACCACCTCCAGCAGTTCCAGGACCCGCCGGTCCCGTTCCTGGCGGTCCTTCACGCCGTGCACGAGCAGCGGTTCGCCGATGATCTGTCCCACGGTCTTGCGCGGGTTGAGGGACGAGAAGGGGTCCTGGAAAATGATCTGCATCTCCCGGCGCAGGGCCTGCATCTGGTTCCGGGAATTCCCCAGGATGCTCCGGCCCTGGAAGAAAATCTCCCCCGCGGTCGGCTCTTCCAGCCGCAGGATGGTCCGGCCGAAGGTGGTCTTGCCGCAACCGGACTCCCCCACCAGGCCGACGGTTTCCCCCGCGTCGATGGTCAGGCTGACCCCGTCCACCGCCTTGACCGACGCGACCTGCCGCATCAGCACGCCGCCCAGGATCGGGTAGTGCTTGACGATGTCGCGCGCGTCGAGCAGCGGGGCCGGGCTGGGTCCGGTCATCGGAGTTCCTCACGATCGCGGCTGGAAAGCCGCTCCCACAGGGAATGACCGCGGCTGACAAGTCGTCCCCGCGGGATGCCTAACAGGCTTTTGAAAAGCCTAAAATGCATCAGGCCGTCAGCCAAGGCGTGCGGCCTTTACGTCAAGCGCAGCATACGCCATAGTACTGTGAGCATTGGACGAAAGCCGCAGCTACGCCGGATCACGGTTACTGAGGCGCCGGTTTTCAATCGAGCCTGGATCAGGCATATTTCAGGCACCTTACGAAGTGGTTCTCGCCCGCCGGCACCATCGGGGGGGCCACCCGGCGGCAGTCGTCGAACACGTCCGGGCAGCGGTCGCTGAAGAGGCAGCCCTCCGGCAGCCGCAGCAGCGAGGGCACGACCCCCGGGATGGTCCGCAGCCGCCCGCCCGCGCTGTGGCGACCCAAGACGGGGATCGACCCCAGCAGCCCCACGGTGTATGGATTTTTGGGGTTGGCGAAGAGCGTTTTGGCGTCGGTGTATTCCATCATGCGTCCGGCGTACATGACGGCGACGTGCTGGGACATCTCGGCGATCACGCCGAGGTCGTGGGTGATGAAGAGGATCGCCGCCCCGGTTTCGGCCTTGAGCGTGTTCATGAGGTCCAGGATCTGGGCTTGAATGGTGACGTCGAGGGCGGTCGTGGGCTCGTCGGCGATCATCAGCTGCGGGTTGCAGGCGAGCGCCATGGCGATCATCACGCGCTGGCGCATGCCGCCGCTCATCTGGTGGGGGTAGTCGTCGATGCGCTTCTCGGCCGCCGGGATGCCGACCAGCTTGAACATGTCGACCGACCGTTCGCGCGCCGCCGCGCGCGAGAGTTTCGCGTGCAGGCGGATGACCTCGCCCACCTGGTCGCCGACCGGGTAGGTCGGGTTGAGGGAGGTCATGGGCTCCTGGAAGATCATGGAGATGCGGTTGCCGCGGATGCGGCGCATCCGGGCTTCGGACAACGTGACCAGGTCCTGGCCCTCGAACCGGATCTCGCCCCCGGCGATCCGCCCCGGCGGGGTGGGGATCAGGCGCATGATCGAGTGGGCGGTGACGCTCTTGCCGCAGCCGGACTCGCCCACCAGGCCCAGCGTCTGGCCGGGCTGGATGGACAGGCTCACGTCGTCGACCGCCTTGGCCGTGTGGCCGCGCACCGAGAAGTACGTGCGCAGGTGGTTGATCTCGAGCAGCGGGGCGGGGGCCATGCGCGTCAGTCCCGCAGCCGCGGGTCGAGCGCGTCGCGCAGCCCGTCGCCTAAAAGATTGAAGCCGAGCACCGCGCCGAGGATGGCGAGCCCCGGGAAGGTCATGACCCAGGAGGCGCGCAGGATCAGCGCGCGGCTGCGCGCGATGTCGGCCCCCCACTCGGGGGTCGGCGGCTGGGCGCCGAGCCCCAGGAAGCTCAGCGCCGCGGCGTCCAGGATGGCCGAGGCGAAGCTCAGCGTCGTCTGCACGATGAGCGGCCCCATGCAGTTGGGCAGGATGGTGATGAAGATGATCCGCAGGTTGCGGGCGCCGATCGCGCGCGCGGCCATCACGTAGTCCTTCTCGCTTTCCTCGAGCACGCACGCGCGCACGATGCGCGCAAAGCGCGGCACGTAGGTGATCGCGATCGCGAGCATGGCGTTCTGCAGGCTGGGCCCGAGGTAGGCCACCACCACGATGGCGAGCAGGATGTAGGGGAAGGACAGGATGATGTCGATCCCGCGCATGACGATGTCGTCGAGGCGGCCCTTGTAGTAGCCCGAGACGCTGCCGATGATGGTCCCCAGGCAGAAGGCGATTCCCACGCTCACCACCGCCACCAGCAGCGACACGCGCGCGCCGTAGATGATGCGCGAGAGGATGTCGCGGCCGAGGTCGTCGGTGCCGAGCAGGTTCAGGGTCGACCCCTCGTCGTCCCAGGCCGGCGGCTTGAGCTGCTCGTAGAGCTCGACCGCGATGGGGTCGTGGGGGCTGATGACGGGGGCGAGGATTCCGCACAGGACGAAGCCCGTGATGATGAACAGCCCCGCCACGGCGGTCTTGTTCCGCCACAGCTGCGAGAGCTGGTCGAGCATCGGGTGGCGGTCTTCGGGGTGGGATGACATAAGGGATTGGTGTTTAGTGTTTTGGTGTTTGGTGTTTGGTGGTCAGCAGTTAGGGTGTTTGTTTTCGTGTTCTCGCGGTTGGCCATTTCTGTTCCAAACACAAAACACCAAAAACCAAACACGTTCCTTCATTTAACACTGATCCTCGGATTGATCACCGCGTAGAGCACGTCCACCGAGAGGTTGATGATCACGAAGAGCCCGGCGATGAACATGGTCCCGTTCTGGATCACCATGTAGTCGCGCTGCATCACGGCGTCGTACATCCACTTGCCCACACCCGGCCAGGCGAAGATGGTTTCGGTCAGGATGGCGCCGCCCAAGCAGCACGCCGAACTGCAGCCCGATGGTGGTCACCACCGGGATGAGCGCGTTGCGCAGCGCGTGCTTGAAGATCACCTTGAACTGCGACAGGCCCTTGGCCTTGGCGGTCTTGATGTAGTCCTGCCGCAGCACCTCCAGCATCGAGGAGCGCGTCATGCGCGCCACGATGGCGGTCGGGATGGTGGAGAGCGTGAAGGCCGGCATGATCAGGTGCCAGAGCGCGTCCCTCAAGGCCTCCCAGTTGGCGCCGATGATCGCGTCCAGGATGTAGAAGTTGGTCACGACGTCGAGGTCCACGCCCACGCTCAGGCGGCCCGAGATGGGCAGCCAGCCCAGGTTCACGGAAAAAATCAGCATGAACACCAGGCCCAGCCAGAAGATGGGCATGCTGACGCCGGCCAGCGCCCCGAGCATGCTCAGGTAGTCGAAAATCGAATACTGCTTGGTGGCCGAGATGATGCCCAGGATCATCCCGAGGGTGCAGCTGATCATGAGCGCGGTGACGGACAGCTCGATGGTGGCGGGGAACCGCTGCTGGATCTCGATCCAGACCTTCTGGCGCGTCCAGATGGTTTCCCCGAGGTCGAGGGTCGCCAGGCGCTTGAGGAACATCCCGTACTGCACGTAAAGCGGCCGGTTGAGCCCGAGGTGCTCGCGCAGGTCGTGCAGCGCCTCCTCCGAGGCGCGTTCCCCCAGGAGGAGCTCCGCGGGATCGCCGGGGGTGATGTGGAGCATGAAAAAAATGATGACGGAGACCCCCAGAAGGGTCGGGAAGAGGATCAGGAGGCGGCGGAGGATGTAAGCGGTCATAGGAGAAGGGTTCGAGGGGCCAAGGGTTCAAGGGGTCAAGGGTAGTGGTCGGACGACTGCGGGCTTCCTTCCACTTGAACCCTTGAATCCTCGACCCCTTGAACCCTGTCTACTTTCCTTCCAGCCAGACGTTCTTCATCCGGATGGATGCCGTCGGGTGCAGCTTGAAGTCCATGACTTTTTTCTGCAGCGGCCAGATCACGGTGGAATGCGCGATGGGGATCACCGGCATTTCATCGTACAGCAGCTGGTTGGCTTTCTTGTAGATCTCGGCGCGCTTGGCCTGGTCCGTGGTCTGCCGCCCCAGCTCCATCAGCTCGTGGTAGTCCTTGTTCTGCCACTGGGTGCGGATGGCGGAGGAGGCCATGCCGTCGAAGAGCACCGCCAGGAAGTTGTCCGGGTCGCCGTTGTCCCCGGTCCAGCCGAGCTGGAAGAGGTCCATGTCGGGCGGCTGCTCGCGCTGGCGTTTCAGGTAAGTGCCCCACTCGTAGCTGACCACCCGGGCCCGGATCCCGACCTTGGCGAGGTCCGCGACCATGGCGACGCCGATCTTGAGCCCTTCCGGGTTGTAGGGCCGGGCAACCGGCATCGACCACAGGGTGATCTCGTCCAGCCCCTTGCCCTCGGGGAACCCGGCCTCGGCCAGCAGGGCCTTGGCCTTGTCGACGCTGTAGGCGATCTGCGGGACGGCGTCGTTGTAGCCCCACATGGTGGGCGGGATGTTGTTCTTGGCGAGCAGGCCCTGGCCCTGGTAGATGTTGTCCACGATGGCCTTGCGGTTGATGGCCGTGGCCACGGCCTGGCGCAGCTTGAGGTTGCTCTTCCAGGGCTCCTTGGTGTGGTTGAAGCCGAGGTAGCCGATGTTCATGCCGGGCTGGCTGACGAGCTTCATCTTGGCGTCTTTGCTCGCCAGCGCGATGTCGGCCGCGTTCGGGAACTGGCAGATGTGGATGTTGCCGGTCTTAAGCTCGAGGAAGCGCACCGAGTTCTCGGGGATGGCGCGGAAGACCACCTTGTCGAGGTAGGGGCCGCCCTTCTTGTCCCAGTACTCCTTGTTCTTCTCCAGGATGATCTGGTCGTCCTTGACCCACTTGACGAACTTGAAGGGGCCGGTGCCGACCGGGGTTGCGCACGAACTCCTTGGGGTTCTTCATGAAGGCCGTCGGGCTGATGATGTCGGCGAAGTCCATGCCCAGGTTGGCGAGGAACGGCGCCTCGACCCGTTTCAGCTTGTAGACCACGGTGTGATCGTCGACCGCCTCGATCGAGTCGACGGTCTTGTCCATCTCCATGGACACCCAGTACTCCGGAGTGCGCTCCTGCGCGGGGATCTCCCAGCCCTTGCCGAGGAATTTGATCTTGCGCTCCTTCATCTGGCGGCCGTGGGAGAAGACCACGGCGTCGGCGTTGAAGGGAGTGCCGTCGTGGAACTTGACGCCCTTGCGCAGCTTGAACGTGTAGGTCAGGCCGTCGGGCGAGATGGTCCAGGACTCGGCCAGGCCGGGCTCGAGGTCGACCGACTCGTCCTTGTAGAAGATGAGGGCCTCGAGGACGTTGTCGCCGATCATGAAGGAGTTGCCGTCCGTCTCGTAGGCCGGGTCCAGGCCGACGCTGTCGCCCCCGCGGCCGAACACGAGCGTGCCGCCCGCCTTGGGCGCCGCGGCCATGGCCGCTCCGACGCACACGAACGCCAATACCGCCAGACACAACACTACCTTGCGCAGCATGAGAGCCTCCTCTTTATGTGGGGTTGGCGAGAATGGGGAGTAACGATTTTCCGCTCAGGCGTGCAACTGCGCCCTTTCTACTATTTAGAATCAAGATTTGTCAAAGCAATCCGGACGGGCCCCGTGGCGTCGCTTCCAAGTAAGCTGGCGTCTCTCCTGTGGGAGCGGCTTTCCAGCCGCGATGATCGAGGCTGAGCGCCTCTCCCATAAAAAGCGGCCCTTACTGGCCGATCCCGTGACTCCGGGCGTCATGGCCCGCAACCCGCGGCGCCGGATAAAAACTCGTCCAAATGACGGTGCAGCCGGTGCAGGCTGTCGAGGTTGAGGTGCTCGTCCGGGGCGTGCGCGCTGCTGTCGCCGTCCGGGCCCCAGACCACCCCGGGGATGCCGTATTCCGACAGGAAGCGCGCGTCGCTGGCGCCGTGCTCGCAGCCGAGCTCCGGGTTGCCGGCCACCCGGGCGAGACGCTGCAGGTGCGGGCTGTCCCCCGCCTGGAACAAGGGCTCGCGCTCGGTCACCTCGAGCTCGCCCTGGATGTCGCGGCGGATGGCGGCCACGACCGCCTCCATGTCGTCGGTCTCGGTGTAGCGCACGTCGAAGAAGGCCTCGGCATAGTCGGGCACCTGGTTGATGGCCTTGCCGGCCTGGATGCGTCCGAAGTTCAGGGTCCGGTGCCAGTGGTCCGGCGCCGTGACCTCGAAGTGGGCCTTGAGCCGGGCGACGTCCGCGATCAGGTTTTCGATGGCGTTCTCGCCGAGCCACGGGCGGGCGCCGTGGGCCGTCCGGCCGCGCGCGACGAGCTTGAGGCGCACGATGCCCTTTTCCTTGGTCACGATCTTGCGCAGGTTGCCGCCGTCGAGCGCGATGGCGAAGTCGGTCCGCAGCTGGCCGAGCGCCGCCCGGGCGCCGTCGTGGCCGCCGGTCTCCTCGTCGCCGGAGATCAGCAGGCCGAAGGGCAGCTCGGCCTGGGTCCGGCCGGCCGCCTTGAGGCGCTCCAGGTGCTCGACCGCCAGCACGAGCGAGAGCGCGGCGGCGTACTTGTCGTCGATGCTGCCGCGGCCGTAGAGCCGGCCGTTCTCGACCCGCGGCTCGAAGAGCTCGTCGGCGGCGTCGACCACGTCGACGTGGGACATGAGCAGCACCGGGGCAGTGCCGTCCGGCCGCAGCACGAGCAGGGTGGGGATCCCGTTCTGCTCGAAGCGGCGGAAGCCGACCCCGCGGCGGGTGAGGAAATCCTCCATGAAGGCGAAGCAGGCGCGCAGCTCCTCCGGCCGCGAGCGGGTGCTCTTGAAGCGCATGAGGGACTGGGTGAGGTCGAGGACGTCCATCCGGTGATATCCTTTCAGTCGCGTTCGGGGGCGATCAGCAGGGTGGGGAAGGCGGAGTTCTCGGCGATCTCCCGCGGCACGCTGCCGATCCAGCGCTCCACCCAGCGGTTTTTGGAGGAGGAGCCCAGGACCACCATGGTGGACTGGCATTCGCGCGCGGCCTTCTCCACGCCCTCGGCCGGGCGGCCCACGTAGACGTGGGAGCGGGCCGGGATCCCGGCCGCCTGGAGCCGGCTGCAGATCTCCTCGAGCCGGGCCTTGGCGTCCTTGCGCGCCAGCTGGGCCTGCATGACCGAGTCGCCGTTGATGCGCTCCTCGTCGACCACGTTGACGACGCGCACTTCCTCGACCAGCGGCTTGATGGCGATCAGGTAGTCGACGGCCCGGCGGCTGGCCGGCGACCAGTCGGTCGCGAGCAGCGGCCGCTGAAAGGGTTTGCCGAAGGCGAAGGGGTTGTCGGGGACGGGCTTGTAGACGAGCACCGGCACCGACAGCCGCCGCACCAGTTCGGTGACCGTCGAGCCGGAGTAGAACTGCTCGAGCAGGCTCTTCTGCGAGCGGCCGATGACCACCAGGTCGGCCTCTTCCCGGGCGACCGCCTTGGCCACCTCGGCGGCCATGCTGCCGATCTGGATGTAGACCCCGACCTCCATGCCGATCTCGAACAGGCGCTCGGCCCAGTCGATGAAGCGGATGTTGGCGGACTCTTTCAGCCGGAGCTCCTCGCTCTTCTGGTAGCCGACCCCGCGGCGGAAGGCGACCTTGTCCCGTTCGATCACGTACATGAAGACCACGTGTTCGAGGGAGACTTCCCGCAGGCTGAGCAGGGACTTGACGGCGTCGTAGCCCAGCTCCTCGAATTTGGTCACGAACAGCAGCTTTCGGATCATGGCAGTCGTCCTGGCGGCGGTCAGCCGATGGCCTTTTTCACGGCGGCGGCCAGCACCTCGGCATCCACCGGTTTTTCGAGGTAGTACTCGGGTTCGGGCACGGGCTGCCCCCCGAATTCGGTCAGCGCCTGCTGGGATTTCAGGAAGGACGCCCTGGCGATCCCCGACAGCAGGATGATCTTGACGGCCTTCAGCGCGGGGTCCGTCTTCAGGGTCCGGTAGAGCCGGATCCCGCTCTGGCGCGGCATGAGCACGTCCAGCATCACCAGGTCGGGCGGCGCCGCGCGGATGGCCTGCAGGGCCTCCTCGCCGTTGACGGCCTCCTCCGGGCTGTAGCCGTTTTCCTCGAGCACGGTCGTGTTGAACACCCGCACGTCCGGATCGTCATCCACCACGAGAACCCGTTTTCCCATTCAGTCTCCTTTCGCCTTCCGGTCCCCCTCCGGGGGCGCGGGGCACTCGGGCCGGAAGGGCAGTCGCATGGTGAACGTCGTGCCCTGCCCGAGTGCGGAGCGCACCTCGATCGTCCCCCCGTGCTCCTCGACCAGCTTGCGGGTCACCAGCAGCCCCAGGCCGGTGCCCTGGTGGCCCTTGGTGCTGAAGAACGACGTGAAGAGCTTGGCTTTCACCTCGTCGGTCATTCCGGATCCGTTGTCAACCACCTCGACGCGCAGCCGGTGGCCGGGCTCGAGCGCGGTGCGCACGATCACCCGCCAGCGCTTCGCGCCGGGCTCGTCCCAGAGGCAGGCGTCCAGCGCGTTGGACACCAGGTTGAGCAGGCAGGTGTGGATCGTCTGCGGGTCCATGCAGACGGTCCCGACGGCCGGGTCGAGCTCCCGCACCAGCTCGACCCCGCCCTGCGCCGCGCGCTCCCTGACCAGGTCGCACACCTCGCCCGCGATCTCGTTGGGCGCGCAGGCGGCGAACTCGGGCTCGCGTTCCTTGGAATAGGACAGCAGGTCCATGACCAGGTTGGAGGTGCGCTCGACGCTGCGCTTGATCATGTCCCAGCCCTTGCGCAGCTTCTGGTCGTCGCCCCGCGCGAGCCCCAGGTCGAGCAGGTAGCTTCCCCCCTTGAGGCCGTGCAGGATGTTCTTGATCCCGTGGGCGAGCCCGGCCACGGTCTGCCCGATCGCGGCCAGCCGCTCGGTGCGGACCAGCTCGCGCTGCAGGCGCCGGATCTCGCGCATGTCCTGGAAAAACGCTACCGCGCCGGCCTTGCGGCCCCCCTCCACGAGGACGCTCCCGGAAAAGCGCACCGGGACGCGGCGGCCGTCGGCGGCCGTCAGGTCGGCCTCCATCCAGGGGCACTCCCGGCCGGAGCAGGCCGCCTGCATGGCGCCGCGGAAAAAATCGGCCAGCTCCGCCGGCAGCAGATCGACCAGCCGGCGCCGGTGCAGCACGTCCTGCTGCGGGTAGCCGAGGATCCGTTCGGCCTCGGGGTTGAACACCACGATCGTCAGCGATTCGTCGGTGGCGACGATCCCGTCGTTCGAGCTGCGGATCAGGTTGGCGAGGAAGTTCGACCGGCGCCGCAGCTCGGCCGTGGCCGCGGCGACCCGGCTCTCCAGGTCCAGGGTGTACTCGGCCAGGCGGCGCCGGATCTCGATCTTCTCCTCGGCCCGCCGCAGGGCGATCGCCAGCGTTTCGGTGCGGAACGGCTTGGCGATGAAGTCCGAGGCCCCGAAGTGCAGCGCCTCGACCGCCAGGTCGACGTCCCCGTGCCCGGTGATGATGATCACCTCGGCCTCCGGCGCGCGCTCCTTGACGCGCTTGAGGACCTCGATTCCGTCCATGCCGGGCATCTTGATGTCCGTGATCACGATCGCGGCCGGTGCGGCGTCGAAGGCGGCCAGGCCCTCCGGGCCGGAGAGGGCGGTCGCCACCTCGTGGCCGTCCGCCGCGAGCGTGCGTGCGAGGACCCGCAGGAGGTCCGGTTCGTCGTCGATGACCAGCAGTCGTGTCATGCTCGCGTCAGTCCATCAGGGGGCGGCCGGGAAGCTCAGGCGGAAGGTCGTCCCGCGGCCGGGTGCGCTCTGGATGTCGATGGTGCCGCCGTACTCCTTGACGATGCCGTAGCTGATGCTGGTGCCCAGCCCCGTGCCCTTGCCCACCTTCTTGGTCGTGAAGAACGGCTCGAAGAGCTTGCTCTTGACGTGCTCGGACATGCCGTTGCCCGTGTCGACGACCTCGACCGTCACGCGGCCGCCCTCGGCGCGCGACCGGATGGCGATGCGACGGTCGCCCGCGGTGCAGGGCTCCGGCCCCGCGCACTTTTCGTCGATCGCGTCGATCGCGTTGCTGACCAGGTTCACGAAGACCTGCTCCAGCCGGTTGTGGTCCGCCAGGACCGATGGCAGGTCCGGGGCCAGGTCGAGCTCGACCTCGATCTGGTGCACCTTGATCTGGTGGCCGAGGATTTTGAACACGTCGCGGATGGGCTCGTTCAGGTTCAACCGGGTGCGCGCGAACTCCGCCTGGCGGGAGAACGCGCGCACGTGCGTGATCACCGCCGAGGCGCGCTCGACGCTGCGGACGATGTCCGCGGCCACGCGCCGCAGCTCCGCGTCGTCGATGCCGCGGCCGCGGTCGAGCATCTTGACCAGGTAGTCTGCGGACAGCTGGATCACGTTCAGGGGCTGGTTGATCTCGTGCGCCATGCCCGCGGCCATGACCCCCAGGGTGGTCATCTTGCCGGCCTGGACCAGCTGGGCCTCCCGCTCCATGATCCCGGTGATGTCGGTGGTGGTCGCGATCAGCACGTCGCGGCCGCCGTACTCCCCGCGGCTGACGCTCATGTTGACGAAAAAGTCGCGCCGCCCTTTCTTGAAGTGCCGTTTCTTGGAGAAGAGGACGTGGCGGCCTTTTTCCAACCCCAGCAGCCCCTCGCGCACCTCCGGGTCGGCCTCTTCCCCCAGCACGAAGAACGGCAGCCGCACCAGTTCGTGCTTGGAGTAGCCGTACACCGATTCGGCCGTTTCGTTGGCGTCGAGGATCTGGAAGGTGTGCGGGCTGATGACGAAGATCGGGTTGGGGTCGTTGTTGAACACCGACCGGTACTTTTCCTCCGAGGCCTGGAGCCGCTCCTGGAGGGTGACGTTTTCGATGGCCGCGGCGATGCGGCTGCCGATCAGTTCGAGGACGTTGACCAGGCGCTCGGGAAACCGGGCCGGCGAGCGGCTGCCGATGCGGATGACCCCGAAGGTCTGCTCCTCCTTGGAGCTCATGGGCAGGTAGACCAGCGCCTGCAGGCGCTCGTCCTCGGCCAGCCGGATCTCATCCACGCAGCCCGGCGGGAGCTCGTCGAACCGCGTCAGGCGTCGCAGCTCCCCGGCGTGGTAAACGGCGCTGCCCGGTCCGGCGACCGGCAGGATGCGGCAGGCGCTCTCGGACGTGCCGCAGCTGAACGCCAGGCGGTAACGCCCGTCGTCGCGGCGCAGGAAGATGCAGATGCCGTCGGCGGCCATCAGGCGCTGGAGCTCGGCCATGACCGGCCGGATGCGCTCCTCCAGCGGTCCCGGCGCGTTCAGCGCCGAGTAGATGGACACCATCGCGCTCAGCTCCACCGTGTGCCGCTCGCGTTCCTGCTCGGCGCGCTTGTCCTCGGTCTTGTCCCAGAGCGTCTCGATCGCGCCGACGATGCGGCCGTCGGTCGAGCGGATCGGGGCCGCCGTGAACCAGCACCACTTCCCGCCGTCGCCGAGGTGCGGGAAGAAGCCCTCGGCCTCGAAGGCGCCGTCGATCAGGGCGGAGGGGCGCCAGCGCCGCCCGTAGAGCTCTTCGATCGATGCCGGGTCGCTGCGGCTGAGCACGACGTCGGCCATCGAGGGCCGCGGGCTCGCGTAGAACGGGTACCACTGGCGGTTGGTCCCGATCATCTGCTCGGCCGGCACCCCCGCGAGCTTCTCGAGCGCCTTGTTCCAGTGGGTGATCAGGTGGTCCCGGTTGATGACGAAGGTCGGAATGGTGCTGCCCTGGATGATTTCGTAGAGGGTGCGCTCCTTGCCGACCAGCTCGATCTCGATCTCCCGCGCGCGGCGGTTGCGCCGCTCGATGATGGCGGCAAAGCGGTCCATGACGGTCGACAGGAAGGCCGGCAGCGCGTCGAGGTCGTCCTTGACCTGCTCCAGCTGGCGGGCGGACTCGACGCGCGCCTGCTCGACCATCAGCTGGTCGCGGATGGCCCTGGCCTCGAAGTGGTCGATCAGCGTCACCCCGGCGGGCAGGGTGTCGCGCAGGGTCTGGATGATGCTGTTGCTGTTGGTCAGCTCGAGCAGGGTCTGCAGACCGTCTATCCGGTAGAGGTCGGTGTAGGCGGCCGAGGTGGGGATGCCCAGGCGGCGCGCATACCGCAGCCCTTCCGCGTCCGGGTTGATGTCCGCCACGCCGAGGATGTCCGGGCGCCGGCCGGCGAAGACCTCCTGCATCAGCAGCTCCAGGAAGGTCCTGCAGGCACGGCCGCCGCCCACAATCGCGACGGTGGAGCCCAGAAGCGTTTCGATCACGGCATCCTCACCCGGCGGCATCCGCGTTCAGAAGAAGATCAGGGTCACGGCGGTGAACCCCGGAAGCAGGAACACCGCGGAGTAGCGCACGATGTAGCCGAAGAAGCTCGGCATGCGCGTGCCCGCCTCCTCGGCGATCGAGCGGATCATGAAGTTGGGGGCGTTGCCGATGTAGCTGAACGCCCCGAAGAAGACCGAACCGGCCGAGACCGCCGCCAGGTAGTCCGGCAGCTCGCCCATGAGGTGCATCACGCTGACGTCCTCCGGCACCTCGGGGTAAAAGGCCCCCAGCACCGTGCTGAAAAACGTCAGGTAGGTGGGGGCGTTGTCGAGGAACGCCGAGAGGCTGCCGGCGGCCCAGAAGTAATGGGCGGGCTCCCGGATGGCGTGGATGAGAAACGCCATGGCGCCGTTCGGGCCGGCCTTCAGGATCAGCAGGCAGGGCAGCATGGTGATGAAGATCCCGATGAAGAGCAGCGCGACCTCGACGATCGGCGACCAGGTGAACTGGTTGTCTTCCCGGATCTCGACCCGCGTGGTCACCAGCGACAAGATGCCCATGGCGATCAAGAGCCCGTCCCGCACCCAGTCCTGGACGCCGCGGTGGACCCCGAGCAGCGGCACCTCGCCCCAGTTCGCCAGCCCGCTCAGCAGGACCGCCCCCACGATCCCGGCGAGGAAGACGACGTTGTGCCCGCCCTCCAGCTTCAGGGGCTCGCGCGGGGCCTGGGACGCGCGGCGCGCGGCGTCCTCCCTGCGGTAGTAATAGGTGTCCAGGACGAAATAGGCGGCCAGGAGCAGCCCGGCCAGCACGAGCATGTGGGGCAGGAGCCTGAAGGTCCAGAAGAACGAGACGCCGTGCAGGAACCCGAGGAAGAGGGGCGGGTCGCCCAGCGGTGTCAGGCAGCCGCCGATGTTGCCGACCAGGAAGATGAAGAACACCACCATGAAGGTGCGGTGCTTGCGGCGCGCGTTGGCCCGCAGGAAGGGGCGGATCAGCAGCATCGCCGCGCCGGTGGTGCCCATCCAGGAGGCGATGGCGGTGCCGGCCGCCAGCAGGGCCGTGTTGACGGCCGGCGTCCCCTGGAGGGAGCCGCGCAGCAGGACCCCGCCCGACACGGTGTAGAGCGACCAGAGCAGGATGAGGAAGGGGACGTAGTCCGCGATGACGATGTGAACGATCTCGTGCAGCGCCGCCCCGCCGTAGACCGCAATGAACGGTGCCCCGAGGGCCGCCGCCCAGAAGGCGGAAACCTTGCCGTAGTGGTGGTGCCAGAACGTGGGCCGTGCGAGCGGCACGAGCGCGATCGACAGCAGCATGCCGGCGAACGGCAGGCAGCTCCAAAGAGGCAGCACCTCGCCGAGCCGCGCGGCGGCCGCTGCGGGGTCCGCCTCGGCCGCGGAGAGGAGTGGTCGCCCAGCCGAACACTCCCACTGCGCACACGCCGGGCAGGATTTTCATCGCGGGTCCTTTCCGCTCGACAGGTTCGGCCGCAGCTTGCTGCGGGGGCATGCGGCCGGCCCGTGAAGGCGTCCGATGCCCGGAATCAGGATGGGGCCGAATGGCCGAATCCTTAGCAAAGTCTTGATTATTTTGGAAGAATTTTTTAGAAGGCATCCAGGAACCTTCACCCGCTGGCCGTGCGGAGGGCTTATGCGAAAATCACTCGTGGCGATGGGTCTCGTGATGTGGGGGCTGGTGGGCTGCCTGGCCGCCTGGGCGGCGGAAGGGCAGGCTCCGGCCGAGGGCGGGCCGCTGCCGAAGATCGTCCTGTCCGCGCCCAAGGACGCCGCCCAGGTCGCCTACCTGGGCCTGGGGTCGAAGAAGGAGTTCACGGTCGCCGACATCCCGGCCGAGGTCGTGATCGTCCAGATCTTCAACATGTACTGACCGCACTGCCAGAGGGAGGCTCCCTCTGTGAACGACGCGTTCGCGAAGATCGAGGGCGACCCCCGCTCAAGGGGAAGGTCAAGATCCTGGGGATCGGCGCCGGGAACTCGCCCTTCGAGGTCGACTACTACCGCACCACCTACAAGGTGCCCTTCCCGCTCTTCCCCGACGCGGACTTCAAGATCCACAAGGCGCTCGGCGAAGTGCGCACGCCCTACTTCATCGGGGTGAAACCCGGGAAGGACGGGGCCGCAACCATCTACTACTCGAAGCTCGGAGGGGGCAAGGACGCGGACGAGATTCTGAAGAAGGTCCTGGCCGGCTCGGGACTACAATGAGGTAAATTCGAAATCCGGATATCGAGATTCGAAACAACTGCAACCGGAAGGATCACCCGCTTTTTTTCGGATTTCGAAATTAGCGGGTCATGACGCCCGGCGTCACGTTATCAGCCGGCAAGTTTGTTCTTTTGTGGGAGAGGCTTTCAGCCTCGATCGTCGCGGCTGGAAAGCCGCTCCCACAGGGGACAACCCAAGTTAGCTGAAAGTGCTTCGGATTTTTCAGAAGAGGGGAGGTCCTATGCGAATTTCAAAATGGATTCTTCTGCTGGCCGCCCTCGTGCTGGCGGTCGCGCCGGCCGAGGCCCAGACCCTCAAAGACAGCATCTACGACCCCGGCGTCCTGAAGCCGATCGACAGCACCCTGAAGGTCAAGACGGGTCAGGCCGCGCCGGACTTCACGCTGCCCGCGGTCACGGGTGGAAAGGTCAGCCTGAAGGATTTCCGCGGCAAAAAGAACGTGGTCATCTCCTTCGTGCCGGCGGCCTTCACGCCGGTCTGCTCCGACCAGTGGCCCGGCTACAACATGGCGCGCGGCCTCTTCGAGGCGAACGACGCCATGCTGCTCGGCATCACGGTCGACAGCATCCCGACGCTCTACGCGTGGACGCGGCAGATGGGCCCCGAGCTCTGGTTCCCGGTGCTCTCGGATTTCTGGCCGCACGGCGCGGTCGCGAAGAAATACGGCGTGCTGCGCACCGACGGGACCTCCGAGCGGGCGCTCTTCTTCATCGACAAGCGCGGCGTGCTGCGGGACATCATCGTGAGCGACATCAACCGCCGCCCGGACCTCGAGCTGATCGTGCGGGCGATGGAGAAGATGAACAGGAAGTAAGAGCTAAAGGGTTCAGCGTTCAGGGTTCAGGGGGTTGGGGTATTTGGGTGTTTTGGTGTTTGGGTATTTAGCGGGCCATGACGCCCGGCGTCACGTTATCGGGCAGTGAGGTTGCCTTTTGTGGGAGAGGCGTCCCGCCTCGATCATCGCGGCTGGAAAGCCGCTCCCACAGAAAACCGGCGCGTCGGCTATCAATTTCCCTGAATGCAGAGCGTAGATGAAAAAAATCAGGGTCTGCCCCCCGGGGGCGCAGCCCTGATTTTTCTAACGGCTCTTCTTGGTGAACGGGAAGACGTTCGTGTAGCCGAGGATGTCGGTGATCAGCAGGACGATGAAGACGAACAGCATCGCTCCGACGATGATCGCGACCGTGCTGCCGCCGGCCGGCAGCGTCTCGGCTGCGTCCGCCAGGCGGACCACTTCGGCATCCGACAGGGCCTCGGCGCGGGCGGCGGCCTCGGCCGGGTCGATGCCCTGGCGCACCAGTGCGGCCTGCACGTCTTCGCGCGCCATCAGGCTGTGAACCACCTCGCGCGCGTTCTGGACGCGGCTGGCGTCCAGGACCGCGTCGGTCCCGACCAGCGCGGCCATGGCCGCCTGCTGCGGCCCGGACAGGAGAAAGACGTAAACGGCGAGGACGATGCTGACGGGTCTGACGATGCGGTAGATGCGTTTCATTTGATTCCTCCTTCCTTTGCTCGGTGGCGATGCATTTAGTCTGAAGCTGCGGCTCTTCGGCCGCGGCGCCCACCACGATGTCGCTGCCTCAATAAGGGCATCCTAATTACTAAAGGCAGTGGAGTCAACGCCCCTGCCGGCCGGCTCAGCACGGTAGCAGAATCGAGGCGTTATGATCTCCATCCAAGGGGTCGATTGGCGCACTTGAAAATGAATTCTGCGGGGAGAGCGTGCAGGGAAAGAAAGCCGCCAAACAAGATATGTCGAGAGCAACCTGCATCCCGGTTCGATCATCGCGGCCGTTTAATTCCTGTTACGGAAACGATCCACCCGGTGGGTTAAACCCTGTGATTCCGAGACGCAGTTGAATGCGTGACTTGGGGCAGAAGCAAAAAGGGCCAGGCAAAACTGCCCGGCCCTTCTTGAACAGTCGGTCTTCCCGCTTAGTGTTTTCTGCCGTAACCGGCCAAGCCAATCAAGCCAGTTCCCAGCAGGAGGAGTGTCGCCGGCTCCGGGACCGGGTTGTTGCCGTTACCCGTATCCGTATTCGTCCCATCCGTCGTTCCGTCGTAGCTGTATGTCAATCCGCTGATTTGGCCATAGCCGCCTGTTCCGGTCATGGTCAGGTATGCAATGTTTCCATTAATGGTTGTGGTGCCGGTCTCGCTTGCCCCTTTGGAAAACGAGTTGATGAGATTACTGCTGGAGTCATAAAGTCATAGGGGACGGGTATGAAATATTCACTTTCTAACGAACCTGACACCCAGATGCTTTGCGCACAGCCTCCTGCGGGCGTGGGCCTTGCTCACGCGGGACAGAAGGGTCAGGCTATGCGCACCTCCTTCTATAAGCACCCTGGCGATCGCAGCAGACTTGCTCACCGTCGGGCAGGGGGATGTCTCCGGCGTCCTTGCCATACCATTTCAGCTCTGATATTGCGCCCGCATCACTTCCATAGACAGATGCAGAAACCTCTTTCGGAACGGCGTGTGCTATGGCTTCCGGTGGGACGGCCTCTCCTCTGGGTCTCCAGGATCTCTTCGGCGCGGCGGGCATCGCCGCGGATGCGAACGGCGACGGGTATGCGGACCGGTTGAAGGTCGGCATCGGCGTCGAGGCGGGGCTGACCGATGCCGGCGTCTGGGCGCAGGTCCTGAACCTGGCGGCGCGGCTGGCGGGCGAGGTGACGGCGCTGGACTTGCCGGTCGTGAAGTCCGCGCGGCGGGTTGCCGCGGGCGAGGCGGCGCTCGTCGTTCACAGGCCGTCTAAGCGTCACGCATTCGGGGCCGAGTTGCGGCGGGCGGGGCGTACGGTTCACTTGGGGGGCCGCTCTGCGGCGCGCATGGCGGAAGTGCTCTACTCCCTGGCCGTGGAGGCCGGCCCGCCGCACCGTGAGAAGGTACGGTGGACTTCCATGCGGATCGCGGAAGGCGGGGCCCCGGTGGTGGAAACCTGCGATCGGCGTGGCAAGGCCGTCGGCCGTTGCCGCCTGTCGCCGATCCGCCCCGCGGCCAAGGGGCCGTGCATCGAGCGCTTCGACCTGCTGGACCTGGCAGGGACGCTCTTCCACATCCCCGCCGAAAACCCCCGTGCCAGGGGCCTCGCCCTCACCGTCGCGCTGCCCCAGCCGAAGCTGTCTTTCCAGCTCGGGCTCGCCCTCGCGGATGCGGTCGTGCGCGCGGCGCTCGAGGCGACCCTGCTGGAGCTGCCGCTTGCGGTTTGCGGGCCCGGTCCGGCGGGCGGGGTGGTGCTGCGGGTCGAAGAAGCCTCCGGGCAGGGCGCCCGCCTGTCGGTGGAGAAAGTCGCGAAAGACGGTGTCGTGGTCCGCGCCGCCGGCGACGGCCGAAGCCTGGCGCGCCTGATCGAGGACTGGGCCATCGTCGGTTTCTCCGCCGAGCGGCCGGCGACCGAAGGGGTGCGACGCCTGCGCGGCCGCATCGACGGGCTCTTGTCGCTGATCGACGGGGGGGCCCCATCTCCGGTCCGGGTTGCGGCGGCCGCGGTGCGGCGCCGGCTGACCTGGCGCCCGGAAACCGAACGCCTGATGGAGATGGTGAACCGCGTCCCGCAGGGCCGCGGCGCCCTTCAGGGATTGGCCCTGATCAGCCGGCCCGCGAAGGCGAGGGCGCAGGTGCGGCGCGAGATCGAGCGCGTGCTGCGCGCCAGGGGATACGCGCCTGCGGTCGTCGTGCTGAACGCCTACAAGCCCGGACTGTCGTGGCTGCGGGAGGTCGTGCAGCCGGCGCTCGCAGCACTTAAGCGGGTAGATCGCGTGCAGATCGCCTTCCGCGCCTTCGCATCCGACCACCCGGCCATGGAGATGCGCTCCCGCTGGCTGCAGGAGACTCTACCCCGGGCCGGACCTGCTCGCGGCCGCCCTCGGGCTGGCCCCGGAGCGGGTGCGGCTTTCCATGCGCAACCGGCTGCGCGAGGCCTACGTCGTCACCGCCTGGGACAGGAAAGGCGCCCGGGTCTTCGACGCAGGCTTCACGCCGCGGGTGAGCCGGATGCCGTACCTGCCCGGCCGACCGGAGCTGGGATGGGTGCACCCGTGCACCGGCGGGATCCGGCTGGCGCAGGCGGCGGCAACGTGCTGGTGGACGAGGGCCTCCCGACCGACCGCGAGCGCTTCTGGCGCCGCTTCCAGGAGGGCATCCTGCCGGCGCTCGAAGCGGCCATGGCGGACCGCATTGCCGGCGGCGGTGAGCTGCCCCCGGCGTTCTGGGCGGAGGCCGCCATCGACGTGCGCATCCCGGAGACCGACGAGCGCCTGGGGATCGGCGAGGAGCGCGTCGCGCCGCTGGAGGCGCTGCACGAGGACCTCTATTTCGTTCTGCTGGACCATTTCCGGCTGTTCGCCGAGCGGCACCGGCTGCCGGCCGGACAGCCAGTTCGGCCGCATCCTGCCGCGGGTCTCGACGGATCGCGCCGGCCGGGAGGCCGGCGGTCGTCTTCAACGCTCAGACCGTTCACCGGGGCATCGGCGCCGAGACAACCCGCTCCGGAGCGGGCCGCCAGGGTCACGGCCGTCGGAATGGAGGCCGGACGCCTGGGGTTTGCGATCGAGGCCGGCGAGCGGGCCGCAGACGTTTGCCGGGCGGCGCGCGCCCGCGGCCTGGACGTGAGCCTGGGCACTCAAAAGGGCTGCTGCCTCTTCCGAACGGCGCGGCCTCGGCCGGGCGCCGCCGCAAAGCCCAGGGCAGGCCGGACGCCCGCGCCGCCGCTCGACCGGCGTCTGTCCATGCGGGAGGTGGGGCGATGGGTCGGGCGGCTGGGTCGGCTGCCCCATCTCGAAGCCTGGCAGGTCGGGACCAGCTGGCAGGGGCGCGGCATCTGGGCGCTGGAGGCGGTGCTGGCGGGCGGCGGGGGGCTCGTCTCCGTCGCGCGCACCCGGCTGCTCAAGCCGACGCTGCTCGTGAACGCCCGGCACCACGCCAACGAGGTCTCCAGCACCAACGCGGCGCTGCGGCTGGCCTGGGAGCTCGCGGCGACGCCCCGGGGGCGCGCGGCGCTCAAGCGGGTGAACGTCGCCATCGTCCCGCTCGAGAACGCGGACGGGGTCGCCACCCTCGAGGAGCTGCTGCCCGGCTGCGAGGGCCACAAGCTGCACGCCGCGCGCTACAACGCGCTCGGGGTCGAGTGGTACGCCGACTATTTCCTGGAGCAGCCGCGCTTTCCCGAGGCCCGCGTCAAGCCGCTCCTGTGGCGACGCTGGCTGCCGCTGCTCGTGCTGGACGCTCACGGGGTTCCCAGCCACGAGTGGGACCAGCCCTTCTCGGGCTATGCGCCCGGCCGCTTCCGGGCCTACTGGATCCCGCGGGCCTTCATCTACGCGATCCTGCCGTTCATCGCGGACCCTTCCCACGCGGGGCACGGGACGGCGAGGGACCTTGCCAGGGCCATGGGCCGGGCCATCGGCGCGGACGGCGACATCCGGAAACTGGACCGCGAGCTGAAGGGCCGCTATCGCCGCTATGCCCGGTCGTGGGAGCCGGAGGTGTTCCCGCCGTCGGGCGGGCGGGGCCTGACGGTCCTGCCGAGCGACCGGCGCCTGGCGGGCCTCGACCTTCGGCGAGCAGCGCTTCCCGGTCACCGTCTCCGAGATCGTGACCGAGGTGACCGACGAGGTGGTCGACGGCAGGCTGCTCGGGCTCTGCGCGCGGGCGCACCTGACGGTTGCCAGGGCCCTGCTGGAATGGCTGGGGACGGCGGGCGACCGGGCCGGCTGGTGCGGCAGCCGACACCGGAGGGCGGGCTGGTGCTGCTCCTGGGAGGCGCATGAGTAGGAATCCGAGCACATTTTCGAAATCAAGCGAACTCCGCCGCCTTGCGAAACACCAAACCCCTTTCAAGTAAGTCGGCATGTTTCCTGTGGGACGCGGCTTTCCAGCCGCGACGATCGAGGCTGAAAGCCTCTCCCACAAAAAGCAAACTTGCTGGCTGATAACGTGACGCCGGAGTGTCATGATCCGCTAAATCACCCAAACACCAAATACCCAACACCCATTCCCCCGAACGCTGAACCCCGAACCCTCCCTAACACATTGCAGCCCGGTCGCTTTTAGAGACTAAGAACTCCCGGCAGCACGACCCATTCCCATGCGCGGTCGCGCAGGCTTCGCCCGGCGCGTCCGCGGCCCAATCCACCAACAACCAGAGGAGGGTGTATGCGCAAACTCGTGATCGGTTCGATTCTGGTTCTCTGCCTCCTGCCCGCTTGCGGCTGGTGCGCCGACAAGGCCGCCGGCGGCACCCTCGTGTGGGGCCGCGGGGGCGACTCGGTTTCGCTCGACCTGGCGCAGGCGACCGACGGCGAGTCGATCAAGGCCGGCATCCAGGTGCTCGAGAACCTGGTGATCTTCGGCAAGGACTCCATGAACGTCGAGCCTCAGCTGGCCGAGTCCTGGACCGTGTCCGACGACGGGCTCACCTGGACCTTCAAGCTGCGCAAGGGCGTCAAGTTCCACGACGGCTACCCCTTCAACGCGCGCGCGGTCTACGACTCCTTCGCGCGGGTCATCTTCAAAGAGCATCCGTACTACGCCTACGGGCAGTGGAAGTACGTCGGCATGTCGCTCGGCCCGGTGAAGGACATCAAGGTCGTCGACGACTACACGATCGCGCTCGTCACCGACAAGCCCTACGCGCCGCTCCTGAACAACCTCGCGCTCTGGCTCTGCCCGATCCTCTCGCCCAGGTCCATGGCGGACCTCAAGGAGAAGATCGGCACCCGCCCCGTGGGCACCGGGCCCTTCAAGTTCGTCAGCTGGACCAAGGACGACCAGATCGTGCTCGAGCGCAACAACGACTACTGGGGCGAGAAGGCCAAGGTCGGCAAGATCATCCTCAAGTCGATCCCCGAGCCCTCCGCGCGCCTGATGGCGCTGCAGTCCGGGACGGTCGACATCGCCGACGACCTCGACCCGGATTCGATCGCGCTCGTGAAGAAGAATGCCAAGCTCGCGGTGATCGAGCGGCCGAGCATCAACGTGGGCTATCTGGCCTTCAACACCGAGAAGCCGCGGTTGAAGGACCCGAAGGTGCGCCAGGCGCTGACCCACGCGATCGACCAGGGCACGCTCATCAAGTCCATCTTCGCCGGACTCGCCATCCCCGCCAAGAACCCGTTCGCGCCGTCGATCTGGGGTTACAACGACAAGATTGTACCCTACGAGTACAATCCCGAGAAGGCCAAGAAGATGCTGGCCGACGCCAAGTTCGACTTCAACTCCGAGATCGAGCTCTGGGCCATGCCCGTGTCGCGCGTCTACATGCCCGACCCCGTGAAGACGGCCGAGCTGATCCAGGCCTACTTCGCGGCCGTGGGCGTCAAGGCCAAGATCGTGCGGCACGAGTGGGGGGCCTACCTGGCCAAGGTGGGCAGCGGCGAGCACGACATGGCCATGCTCGGCTGGCTCGGCGGCAACGCCGACCCGGACAACTTCCTCTACGGGCTGCTCTCGGCCGACTCGGCCAAGCCGCCCCAGGCCGCCAACATCGCCTTCTGGAAGAACCAGGAGTTCACGGACCTCTGTCTGAAGGGGCAGAAGACCTTCAACAAGGCCGACCGCACCAAGATCTACCTCCGGGCGCAGGAGATCTTCCACGCGGACGCCCCCTGGGCGCCGCTGGTGCACACCACGATCGTGCGCTGCTACAGCAAGAAGCTGCACGACGTGCCGTTGCGGCCGAACGGGCTGAACTCGTTCCAGATGGTGTCGAAGGACAAGTAAGTCGTGCGCCCAGCCCCGCGGCCTCGGCGGCATCACTCAGGTGCCGGGCCGCGGGGCTCGTGCATCCGTCATGGACCCGTTTGCCCGTTGAGCCCGTTCGCCCGTAAAGGATGTTCCCCAACGGGCCCACGGGTCCACGGGCCAACGATCCCACATGCCGAACGGCAGGGCGCAAACCACTGAACCGTGAACTGCTGAGCCTCGGCTTCCGGAGGCTATTGCCCCCAACTCGTAACGTGTAACTCTGTAACTCGTAACCTTATCTCCCATGCCCACAGGCTACATCGCCAAGCGCATCTTCCACCTGACCCTGATCCTGCTCGGGGTGTCCGTGCTGGTCTTCCTGATGCTGCGGATGATCCCGGGCGATCCGGCCCGGCTGCTGCTCGGCGAGTACGCGACCGAGGACGATCTCGCGCGGCTGCGCGGCCAGATGGGGCTCGACCGCTCGTACCCCGTTCAATACGGGATCTACCTCGGCGGCCTGCTGCAGGGGGATTTGGGAAACTCGCTGCGCAACGGGGCGCCGGTGGCCGAGGAGATCGCCCCGCGCCTGATGGCGACGCTCGAGCTCGCGGTCGCCGCCATGCTGATCGCCTCGCTCGTCGGGATCGCGGCCGGGGTCATCTCCTCGGTGAAGCAGTTCTCGGCCTGGGACTACGGATCCATGGTGCTCGCGCTCGTCGGCGTCTCCATGCCGATATTCTGGCTGGGGCTGATGCTGATGTACGTGCTGGCGGTCATGTTCCCGGTCATGCCGATGATGGGCCGCATCGGGATGGGCAACGAGCCGGACGTCGTCACCGGTCTGATGCTGATCGACACCCTGGTCGCCGGCGAGTTCGGCGACTTCCTCGACGCCCTGCACCACCTGGTCCTGCCCGCCGTCACGCTCGCGACCGTGCCGATGGCGATCGTCGCCCGCATCACCCGCTCCGCGATGCTCGAGGTGCTCAACAAAGACTACGTGCGCACGGCGCGCGCCAAGGGCATGAGCGAGGCGGTCGTCGTCCTGCGCCACGCGCTGCGCAACGCCTTCCTGCCGATCGTGACCGTGCTCGGGCTCAACCTGGGCCTGCTCCTCGGCGGGGCGGTGCTGACCGAGACCATCTTCTCCTGGCCGGGCCTGGGCCGCTACGTGGTGGACTCGCTCATGGCGCGCGACTACGCCGCGGTGCAGGGCTGCATCCTGGTCTTCGCCGCGCTCATGGCCGTCATCAACCTGATCGTGGACCTGGTCTACGTCCTGCTCGACCCGAGGATTCGCGTGCATGCATAGGTGGGAGACGCTTCACGACCTGTTGCGCAGCGGCACCGCCGCCTTCGGCATGGCGCTCATCGCCCTGGTGATCCTGGTGGCGATCGCCGGCCCGGCCCTGGCGCCCCACGACCCGCTGAAGCCCGTGCCCCTGGAGCGCCTCCAGCCCCCGAGCGAGGACCACCTGTTCGGGACCGACAGCCTGGGCCGCGACATCCTCAGCCGGGTGATCTACGGCGCGCGCATCTCGCTCATGATCGGCCTCATCTCGGTGGGGATCTCGCTCGTGCCCGGCACGCTGCTCGGCCTGACGGCCGGCTACTTCGGCGGGCGGGCGGACAGCCTGATCATGCGGCTGATGGACATGCTGCTCGCCTTCCCGGCCATCCTGCTCGCCATCTTCATCACCGCCATCCTGGGGCCGAGCCTGCCCAACACCATGGTGGCCGTCGGCATCGTCTACATCCCGCACTACGCGCGCATCGTGCGCGCGAGCGTCCTCTCGCTGAAGGAGCAGCTCTTCGTGCAGGCGATCGGGCACCTGGGCGGCGGGCACCTGCGCATCCTCGGGCGCCACATCCTGCCCAACGCCATGCCGCCGATCATCGTCTACGCGACCCTCGGCATGGGCACGGCCGTGCTGCAGGCGGCGGCCCTCGGGTTCCTCGGGCTCGGCGCCCAGCCGCCCCAGCCCGAGTGGGGCGCCATGCTGAGCGAGGGGCGGCAGTACATCCAGAACGCGCCGCACGTGGCCGCCTTCCCGGGCGCGGCCATTCTCGTGCTGGTGCTGGGGTTCAACCTCTTCGGGGACGGGCTGCGGGACGTGCTCGACCCCTCGCTGCGGTCGGTGTGAGGAGGGGCGCGTGAGCGAGCCGGTCCTCAGCATCCGCGGCCTCCGGACACAGTTCCACACCCGCCGCGGGATCGTGAAGGCCGTGGACGGCCTGGAGCTGACCATCGAGGCCGGCGAGACCTTCGGGCTCGTGGGCGAGAGCGGCTGCGGCAAGAGCGTCACGGCGCTGTCCATCCTGCGCCTGCTGCCCCGGCCGGCCGGCCGCATCGCCGCAGGCGAGATCCGCTTGAACGGCACGGACCTGGTCCCGCTCGGCGAGGGCGAGATGCGCCGCATCCGGGGCAACCGCATCTCCATGATCTTCCAGGAGCCGATGAGCTCGCTCAACCCGGTCTACACGGTCGGCTTCCAGATCGAGGAGGTCCTGCGCAAGCACCGCGGCATGTCGGCCGCCGAGGCGCGCGCCGAGGCCGCCGGCCTGCTGGGGCTGGTCGGCATGCCGGAGCCGGCCGCGCGCCTGGACGACTACCCCCACCAGTTCTCCGGCGGCATGCGCCAGCGGGCGATGATCGCCATGGCGCTCGCCTGCCGCCCGGACCTCATGATCGCCGACGAGCCGACGACCGCCCTCGACGTGACCATCCAGGCGCAGATCCTGGACCTGCATCGCGCGCCTGAAAGAGGAGTTCGGGATGTCGGTCCTGCTCATCACGCACGACCTGGGCGTCGTGGCCGAGATCTGCCGCAACGCGGCGGTCATGTACGCGGGGCGCGTGGTCGAGAGCGCCGCGGTCGCCGAGCTCTACCGCCGGCCGGCCCACCCGTACACCGTCGGCCTCTTCGAGTCGCGGCCGCGGCCCGGCGGCGAGGGGGCGCTGCGGCCGATCCCCGGCGTGGTGCCGAGCCTCGCGGACCTGCCCCCGGGCTGCGCGTTTCAGGACCGCTGCTTCCGGCGCCACGACCGCTGCGGGCAGGACCCGCCCTGGCGCGAGATCGCCCCCGGCCACCGTGCCCGCTGCTGGCAGCCGCTGGAGGGCGGGCGATGAGCACCGCCCTGCTGCACGCCGAAGGCGTCGCCAAGCACTACCCGCTCAAGGCGGCCGGGTTCTCGACCCGCAAGGGCCTGGTGCTGGCGGTGCAGGACGTGTCGCTGAGCGTCGCGGCGGGCGAGGTCTTCGGCCTGGTGGGCGAGAGCGGCTGCGGCAAGTCCACCCTCGGCCGGGTGCTGCTGCGCCTCGAGGAGCCCACGGCCGGCCGCGTCGCCTTCGACGGCGCGGACGTCTCGAGCTTCGACCGTGCGCGGCTCAAGCAGTTCCGGCGCGAGGCTCAGATCGTCTACCAGGACCCCTACGCGGCCTTGAACCCGCGCCGCCGCATCGGTGAGCTCGTGGCCGAACCCCTCGACATCCACCAGGTGGGCACGCCGGCCGAGCGGCGCGAGCGCACGGCCTGGCTGCTGCAGGTCGTGGGGCTGCTGCCGGAACACGCGCGGCGCTACCCCCACGAGTTCTCGGGCGGCCAGCGCCAGCGGATCGTGATCGCCCGGGCGCTGGCGCTGAACCCGCGGCTGCTGTTGGCCGACGAGCCGGTCTCGGCGCTGGACGTGTCCATCCAGGCGCAGGTGATCAACCTGCTCAAGGAGCTGCAGGCCCGCTTCCAGCTGACCTACCTCTTCATCTCCCACGACTTGAGCCTGGTCGAATACCTCTGCGACCGCGTGGCGGTCATGTACCTCGGCCGGCTGGTCGAGCTGGCCCCCCGCCGCGACCTCTACCGCGAGCCGCTGCACCCCTACACCCAGGCCCTGCTCTCGGCCGCACCGGCCGCGGAACCGGGGGCGCGCAAGCACCGTATCCTGCTGAGCGGCGACGTGCCCAGCCCGATCAACCCCCCGACGGGCTGCCCCTTCCACCCGCGCTGCCGCGAGCGCCGCGAGATCTGCGGCACCCTCATCCCCGAGTTCCGCGAGATCGCCCCCGGGCGCCACGTCGCCTGCCACAACCGCTGAGCCTTGTTTCAATACTCTGCTAAAGCTTCACGCCGAAAAGCCGATATCGATACTAACCTGGCCAAACCGGCCGGATACACGATCCATATATTCTACCCAAGGAGGGTGAACCTATGAAGCGGATGTTGGCGGTATTGGCGATCGGTTGTGTGCTGGTGGCGGGCGCGGGCGTTGCGGCCGCGGCGGATATGGGAACCAAGGACGAGGCCGTGGCCATGGTGAAGAAGGCCGTCGGATTCATCAAGGCGAATGGAGCCGAAAAGGCGTATGCCGAGTTCAGCAACCCCAAAGGGCAGTTCGTGGACCGCGACCTCTACATCGCCGTCTACGACATGAACGGCAAGTGCCTGGCCCACGGCGCCAACGCCAAGATGATCGGCCGGGACCTGTTGGACAACAAGGACGTGGACGGCAAGGAGTTCGTGAAAGAACGGGTGGAGATGATGAAGAAGGAGCCCTCCGGCTGGCAGGACTACAAGTTCCGCAACCCGACCAGCAACCAGGTCGAGCCCAAGTCCATGTATGTCGAACGCGTCAACGACGTCATCGTGGGCTGCGGGATCTACAAGAAATAGCCGGTGCGGCCACCGCCGCGGGTCCGGCGGCGGTTCATGCCGTTTCCCCGACCCGCGGACCGCGGGCGGTATTCCATGAATGTCGAGGAGGAGCATCAGAATGAAACGGATTTTTTTCATTGCGGCGGCGGTGGCGTGGGTGTTTACGGTTGGCATGGGTACGGCGTTTGCGGCGGATGCCGGCACGAAGGACGAAGCGGTGGCCATGGTGAAGAAGGCGGTCGATTTCATCAAGGCGAACGGGGCGGACAAGGCCTACGCCGAGTTCAGCAACCCCAAGGGTCAGTTCGTTGACCGCGACCTCTACATCACGATCTACGACATGAACGGCAAGTGCCT
>CAWHEZ010000012.1:0-44577 GCA_963828345.1 uncultured delta proteobacterium | reverse complement strand
TCTGGCTCCCCGAGTAGGACTTGAACCTACAACCTAGTGGTTAACAGCCACCCGCTCTGCCGATTGAGCTATCGGGGATCAACAAGTGCGCTCTCTTATGTAGTTTTGGCCTCCAAGTCAAGAGAAAATGCCGGTCGCGGGCCCCGGGGATCCTTGACAACATTGAGGGTTTGGCTTAAAAATCGTGCTCCTTTGTTCGACCCGAACCCGGGAACCGCAGCCCCGTCCCGACAGCGTCCGAAGCGAGATCCATGAAAAAACCCAAGATCACGGCCATTCGCAACATCGGCATCATCGCCCACATCGACGCCGGCAAGACGACCGTCACCGAGCGCATCCTGTTCTACACCGGCCGCTCGCACAAACTGGGCGAGGTGCACGACGGCGAAGCGGTCATGGACTGGATGCCGGACGAACAGGAGCGCGGCATCACGATCACCTCGGCCGTGACCTCATGCCCCTGGAAGGACTACGAGATCCACATCATCGACACCCCGGGGCACGTGGACTTCACGATCGAGGTCGAACGTTCGCTGCGGGTGCTCGACGGCGCGGTGGGAGTCTTCAGCGCGGTCGAAGGGGTGGAGCCCCAGTCCGAAACCGTGTGGCGCCAGGCCGACAAGTACCACGTCCCGAAAATCGCCTTCCTGAACAAAATGGACCGGATCGGGGCCGACTTCTTCGCCACGGTCGAGGCGATGAAGACCAAGCTCGCCGCCAACCCGCTCGTGCTGCAGATCCCGGTCGGGATGGGCGAGGACTACCGCGGTGTCGTCGACCTGATCCGCATGCGGCAGATCACCTGGGAGGACGAGTCGCTCGGCGCGGTCTACGACGCGACGGCCGACATCCCGGCGGACATGGCCGAGATCGCCGCCGAGTACCGCGAGCGGCTGGTCGCGGCGCTGGCCGAACAGGACGACGCGCTGATGGAGGCCTACGTGGCCGAGGCGCCGATCGACGAGGCCCAGCTGGTCGCGGCCGCGCGCCGTGCGACGATCGAGCTCAAGCTCGTGCCGGTGCTCTGCGGCGCAGCCCTGAAGAACAAGGGGATCCAGCCGCTCCTGGATGCCGTCGGGGAGCTCCTGCCGAGCCCGGCGGACATCCCGTCCGTGCCGGGCGTCAACCCGGTGACCGGCGAGACGGTCGCCTGCGCCCCCAAGGACTCCGACCCGCTGGCCGCCCTCATCTTCAAGGTGTCGATGATGGAGGGGCGCAAGCTGTGCTTCGTGCGCGTCTACAGCGGCCGGCTCAAGGCCGGCGCCGACCTCTACAACCCGACCCTCAAGCGCAAGGAGAAGGTGGCCCGCATCCTGCTCATGCACGCGAACAAGCGCGAGCGCATCGAGGAGTCCGGGGCGGGGAGCATCGTCGGCGTGATGGGCCTGAAGGACAGCTCCACCGGCGACACCCTCTGCACGGCCGAGCACCCGGTGATGCTCGAGGCGATCGGCTCCTACGAGCCGGTCATCTCGATCGCGATCGAGCCCAAGACGCACAGCGACCAGGAGAAGATGGACGAGGTGCTGGAGAAGTTCACGGCGGAGGACCCGACCCTGAAGGTGCGCCGGGACGAGGACACGGGGCAGACGATCCTCTCGGGCATGGGCGAGCTGCACCTGGAGATCATCACCAGCCGGATGCAGCGCGAGTTCAACACCAACGTCAACGTGGGCAAGCCGCAGGTCGTCTACCGGGAAGCCATCGGGGGGCGCGGGCGGGGGACGGCGAGCTTCGACCGCGAGATCGCCGGGCAGCGGCACACCGCCGAGGTCACCCTCGAAGCGCTGCCGCTGGCGCGCGGTGCGGGATCGCGCTTCGAGTCCCGGCTGGCCCCGGAGGCGCTGCCGCAGGCCTTCGTGGAGGCCGTGCGCAAGGGGGCCCTGGGGGCGCTCGAGAGCGGCCCGGTCGTCGGGCTACCCGACCGTGGACGTCCAGGTCCTTCTGACCGGCGCGACCCCGCGCGACACCAGCACCGAGCTCGCCTTCACGGTGGCCGGCTCCATGGCCTGCCGGGACGCGCTTTCGAACGGGGGGGCGTTCACGCTCGAGCCCATCATGAAGGCCGAGGTGCTGGTGCCCGAAGCCTTCCTGGGCGAGGTCATCGGCGACCTCAACTCCCGCAGCGGCAAGATCGAGTCGATCGAGCACAAGCTCGGGGTCCAGGTCGTCACCGTGACCGTCCCGCTCTCGCGCATGTTCGGCTACTCCACCGCGCTGCGCTCGGCGACGCAGGGGCGCGGCACGTACTCCATGCACTTCAGCCGGTTCGACAAGGCGTAAAGAGATACGGGTTCAGGGTTCAACGGTTCACGGTTCAAGGGTTGAAAAGACTGCCTTGTTCCTTGGACCCGGAGCCGCATGGCGGTGAACTCGACTCCAATCTTCGTGGCGAGGGGGGATTCAGCGCCTGGACAGCGGGGACCGAGTGCCCTGTGACCCCTGAACCGTGAACCCCTGAACCGTGAACCTCAGTTCCCCTCCAGCGCCCTCTTTTCCGCCTTGATCTCGTCTTCGGTCTGCTTGAACAGCCGGTCGGCGCGCTCGCGCTTCTCGGGATCGTCCGTGTTGCGCCGGGACTGCCTGAACTGGGTGAGCGCCGTCTTGAGGTCGTGGTTCCGGAGATGGTAGACGCCCAGGTAATAGTGGGCGTCGGCGAGCGCCCCCTGCTGGCCCAGCATCTGGCCCAGGAAATAATAGGCCTCGCGGTAGTCGGGCGTTTTCTGGATGATGGTCGTCAGCAGCGGGATCGACTCCGCCGGCCGGCCGAGATCCTGCAGGGTGCGGGCGAGGTAGAACAGCGTGTCGGGGTCCTCCGGGATCATGCTGCGCGCGGTCTCGAGGGTGCTCAGCGCCTGGTCGAGGCGGCCCGCCTGGAAGTAAACCCTCCCGAGGTCCCGCAGGTAGTAGGGGTTGAAGGCGTTGCGCGCCAGGACCTCTTTCAGCTCGGTCACGGCCTCGCCGGTGCGGTTGGCGCGGGCGAGCAGCAACCCGTAGCGGTAGCGGGCCAGGGTGTTTCCCGGCTCGCGCTTAAGGATCTGCTCCTGCTTGGCGATCGCGGCGCTGGGGTCGCTCAGCTCGACGATCAGCCGCGTCTGCAGCCGTTCGAAATCGAGCGGGTTGAGCTTGAGCCTGGGTTTCGCGGTGTCGCGGTGGTCCTCGATCCACGAGGTCACGTAGGCGATGCGGTCGTCGATGGCCGGGTGCGTCATCATGTAGGCGGGAACCTGGTCCTTGCCGTACCAGGTTTTGGTGCGGATCAGCTTGAGGGAGGTCAGCAGCCCCTCCGTGCCGTACCCCGCCTCGGTGAGGAACTTCATCCCGAGCTGGTCGGCCTGCATCTCGTTGTCGCGGCTGAACGCCAGCTGGGCGGATGCCCCCGCGCCGGCCGACCCCATCACCATCGCGCTGCCCGCGGCGGCGCCGCCCCCGGCCGCTCCGAGCAGGATGCCGGCCGCCATCCCGGCCAGCTGCGCCCAGCTCAGTTTTTTCGCGTACTCGATCTTCTGAGAGATGTGACGGGCGTAGACGTGCGTGATCTCGTGCGCGATGATGCCCGCCAGCTCGTCCTCGTTCTGCATGGCCTCGATCAGCCCGGAGTAGATGAAGATGTGGCCGGCCGGGGTCGCGAAGGCGTTGTACATGTCCTGGTTGATCACGTAGAAGCGGTAGCGGAAGGGCTGCTCCGGCATGACCGCGAGGATGCGCCGGCCCACCCGGTTGACGTAGCCCGTGATGTAAGGGTCTTCCACGACCTGCATGCGCTTGAAGATGATCCTCAGGATCTCGGCCGAGAGCTCCTCCTCTTCGCCGAAGGTGATGGCGGCGGCCGGCGGCGGCGCGACCGTGACGATCGTCAGGACGACGAGCAGGGCGCCGATCAGGAGCGGGTGTCGCAACAGACGTTTCATCGTAAACCGAAATTCCTCCTCCAGAAGGTTGATCGTAAGCCCCGCCAACGGAACCGGCAGGCGTCGTGCGGAAAGCAGGGGGCGGGTGGCCGCGTGCGTTCCACGGCTCTATTTTAAACACTATCTCACAACTTATCATCCTTTTCAAACACGGTGCGTTGTGCTACACCCGGTGCCCATGGCACGCGTGATCTGCATCGCCAATCAGAAGGGCGGGGTCGGCAAGACGACCACCGCCGTCAACCTGTCCGCCTCGCTTGCGGTCTTCGAGAAGCCGACCCTCCTGGTGGACTGCGATCCCCAGGCGAACGCGACCTCCGGCCTGGGGATCGACAAGGCGGCGCTGGCGGCCACCCTGTACGACGGGCTGCTGGGGCGCGCCGCGGCGGACTCCCTCCTCCACGACGGCGGCATCCCCGCCCTCAAGGTCATTCCCGCAAACGTGAACCTGATCGGGTTCGAGGTCGAGATGATGTCGGCGCCGGACCGCGAGAAGGCATTGAAGCGGCTGCTGGCGCCGCTCCTGGACCGCTTCGAGTACATCATCCTCGACTGCCCCCCGTCGCTCAGCCTGCTCACGGTCAACGCGCTGACAGCCGCGGACTCGCTGCTCATCCCCCTGCAGTGCGAATTCTACGCGCTGGAAGGCCTCGGGCAGCTGCTGCAGACCGTCAAACGCGTCAAGCGCGCCCTGAACCCGGACCTGGCGATCGCGGGCATTCTCCTGACCATGTTCGACCGGCGCACGAACCTGTCCCACCAGGTGGCGGAGGAGGCCAACACCTACTTCAAGGGGCTGGTCTTCAAGACGGCCGTCCCGCGCAACATCCGTCTGGGGGAAGCGCCGAGCTTCGGCAAGCCGATCATCCTGTACGACGCCGCCTCGGCCGGCGCCCAGAGCTACGTCGAGCTCGCCAAGGAGCTCATGAACCACGCGCCGCAAGGCGCGGAGGTGATCGGGTAGACCATGAACCAGCCGACTCAGCCTTCCGACCCCGCCCCCAAACGCAAGAAGCTCGCCCTCGGGCGGGGCCTGGGCGCCCTGATCCCGGACGCGGACGGGACGGACCACGACGCCGCGGACGACCTCTTCCTGTGCGACGTCGCGCTGATCCGGCCGAACCGGTACCAGCCGCGCCGGCAGTTCGCCGAGGCCGAGCTGGCGGAGCTGTCCGAATCCATCCGCGAGCAGGGGGTCCTGCAGCCGCTGCTGGTCCGCAGACACGACAGCGGCTTCGAGCTCGTGGCCGGCGAGCGCCGGTTGCGGGCGGCGCGGCGCGCCGGCCTGACCCGGGTGCCCGTGGTGGTCAAGGCCGTCACGGACGACCAGCTGCTCGAGATGTCGCTGGTCGAGAACATCCAGCGGGAGAACCTGAACCCGGTCGAGGAGGCCGAGGCCTACCACCGCCTGATCACCCAGCTGGCCCTGACCCAGGACCAGGCCGCGACGCGGGTGGGCAAGAGCCGCTCGGCCGTGGCCAACTTCCTGCGCCTGCGGCAGCTCCCGGACCAGGTCAAGGACAGCATCGCGGAAGGCAAGCTCAGCATGGGCCACGCCCGCGCCCTGCTCGGGACCGAGAACGCGGCCCAGCAGCTGGCGGCCTGGCGGACCGTCATCGCCCGGAACCTCTCGGTGCGCCAGACCGAAGAGCTGGTGCGCCGCCTCAAGGCCGTGAAGAAGGCGCCCCGCGTCACCGCGAAGGGGTCCGAGACGGCCTACCTGACCAGCCTGTCCGAAGAGCTCTCCCGGTCCCTGGGCACCAAGGTGTCCATCCGCAGGTCCGGCCGCCAGGGCCGCCTGGAAATCGAGTTCTACACCAACGACGACCTCGACCGACTCATCACGCGCCTGAGACAGCTCAAGGCGTGACCCGCCCCGGCACATGGGCCTCCATCTCATCATCGACGGCTACAACCTGATCCGCCAGTCGGCGGCGCTCGCCCGCGTCGACCACCGGGATATCACGGCCGGCCGCGACGCCCTGCTCCGGCGGCTGGCAGCCTACCGCCGCCTCAAGCCCCACCGGGTGACGGTGGTGTTCGACGGAGCCGGCGCGCCGGAGGCCACCCCCGAGCGCGACCAGGTGATGGGGGTGAGGGTGGTGTTCTCGCGGCACGGCGAGACCGCCGATGCCGTGATCGCGCGCATGGCCCGTCAGGAGGGGGAAAAGGCGCTCGTGGTGACCTCCGACCGCGGGCTCGCCCGCGCGGCCGAAGCCGGCGGCGCGACGGTTCTCGACTCGCTCGAGTTCGAAGCCCGCGTGGCCATGGCGGTTGCGCTCGGCGGGGACGACGGCCCCCGCGACGCGGAACCCGCGCGCCGCGTCTCCACGCGCAAGAAAGGGCAGGGGCGGCGGCTGCCCAAGCGCGAGCGTCGGACGCTTAACCGCGCATCCAAGCTCTGATGGGAAAACCGGCGTCTCAGGCCGTGATCCGGCGTTGCGCGGCCCCTTGCGAATGCTCACATACTGGGCAGTATGCTGCGCTTCCCAAGAGGCCGCGCGCCTTGGCTGACGGCCTGATACGCCGGTTTTCGACCGCCGGCTATGCGGCTGTCGAGCGTGTGCGGCGCGCCTCGGTGACGGCCTGAGACGCCGGTTTTCGGCCGGCTGTTATGCGGCGTTTGGTGATTGGGGGGCCACGGCACCCGGCGTCGCTCTGTCGGCAAGGAGATTTGTTCTTTGTGGGAGAGGCTTTCAGCCTCGATCGTCGCGGCTGGAAAGCCGCTCCCACAGGGAAAACAGCCACTGGCCCGGAGGCTGGGGGCGCGCGGCGCGCTTGGGCGGGCGCGGGTAGGCGTTCAGGCGATCCGCGGAAAGGGGGGCGACCCATGCAACGGATCTGCGTCATCGACGGGCAGGGCGGCGGGATCGGCAGCACGATCATCCGGAAGGTCAAGGAGGCCTTCGAGGAGCGGGTGGAGGTCGTCGCGCTCGGCACCAACGCGCTCGCCACGGCCCAGATGCTCAAGGCCCGCGCCAACCGCGGGGCCTCCGGCGAAAACGCGATCCGCCAGACCGTGAACCGGGTCGACGTCATCCTCGGGCCGATCGGCATCGTGATCGCCCACGCCATGATGGGCGAGGTCACCCCCGGAATGGCGGAGGCGGTCGCCGCGAGCGCGGCGCCCAAGCTCCTGCTGCCGCTCTCGCAGGACAACATCGCCGTGGTGGGCGTCGCGGGCCTGCCGCTGCCCAAGCTCGTGGACGAGCTCATCGACACCCATCTGCGGCGCTGGGTCGCCGCATGAAGATCGTGGTCGCCAAGATGTCCGGCTTCTGCATGGGGGTGCGCCGGGCGGTCGAGATGGTGCTCGACGCCCCGGAGCGCCACCCCGGGCCGATCTGCACCTTCGGCCCGCTGATCCACAACCCGCAAGTGCTCGACCTCCTGACCTCCAAGCAGATCGCCGTCCTCAGGGACATCCCGGAGCAGGGCCGGGGGACCGTCCTGGTCCGGGCCCACGGGGTGCCGCCCGAGACCAAGAAGCGCCTCAAGGGGTGCGGTTTCAACGTGATCGACGCCACCTGCCCGCGGGTCATCCGCGTGCAGTCGATCATCCGCAAGCACGCCCGGCAGGGCCATGCGGTCATCATCGTCGGCGACAAGGACCACCCCGAGGTGGTCGGCCTGCTCGGCTACGCGGGCCAGCGCGGGCACGTGGTCGCCGGCCTCGACGAGCTCGAACGGCTGCCGGCCTTCGAGCGGGCGATCGTCGTCGCCCAGACGACCCAGCACACCGGCCTCTACCGCGGGGTCAAGGAGTGGGTTGCCCGCCGCCACCCGCACTACAAAGTGTTCGAGACCATCTGCGATTCGACCGAGCGGCGCCAGGAGGAGGTGCGGCGCCTGGCCGAGGCGGTCGACGCCGTGGTGGTGGTCGGGGGGCGCGAGAGCGGCAACACCCAGCGGCTCTTCGAAATCGCCCGCCAGACCGGGAAACCGGCCTTCCTCGTGGAAAGCGAGGCCGACCTCGCAGAGATCAATCTGGGCGCGCTCGCCCAGGTGGAGACGATCGGCATCACGGCCGGGGCCTCGACGCCCAACTGGGTGATCCGCAAGGTCTACATGACCCTGGAGTCGATGGTCTTCCGGCGCCGCTCGGGCTGGCACAAGGCCGTGCACACCTTTCTCAAGGCCAGCCTGCTCACCAACCTCTACGTGTCGCTGGGCGCCTGCGGCCTGTGCTACGCGGTCAGCCGGCTGCAGGGCATCGGGCGCGTCGAGCCCTTCGTCCTGATCGCCTTTCTGTACGTGCAGTCGATGCACATCCTCAACCACCTGACCGGCGGCCAGGCCGACCGCTACAACGAGCCCGAGCGCGCGCGCTTCTACCACGACCGGCGCGTGCCGTTGACCGTCATCGCGTTCGCCAGCGGCGCGGCCGGCCTGATCGTCGCCGGTCTGCAGGGCGCGCTGCCGTTCGGGATCCTGCTCGTGATGAGCCTGCTCGGCCTGTCCTACCGGCTGCCCCTGGTCCCCGCCGGCCCGCGGGTCCGCCGCTACCGCCGCATCAAGGACATCCCGGGCTCGAAGACGCTGCTGATCGCCATGGCCTGGGGCACCGTCACGGCCGTTCTGCCGCCGATCGCCCTGTCCCGGCCCTTTGGCGCGGCCGAGGCGTTCGCGCCGCTCTGGGCCGCCGGGCTGGTCTTCGTGCGCACGGCCTTTTTCGACATCCTCGACATGCAGGGCGACCGCCTGGTCGGCAAGGAGACGATCCCGATCCTGCTCGGCGAACAGCGTTCGCTCAAGCTGCTGAAGACGATTCTGACCCTGCTCGTGCTCGGGCCGGTGGCCTTCTGCCTGGCGGGCCCGGGCCCTGCCTGGGGTGCGATCCTGGCCTTGAGCCCGCTCGCGATGGTCGCGATCCTGCGCGCGTATGAACACGGGGCCATGCTGCCGGGTTTGAAGCTGGAGTTCCTGGTGGAAAGCCATGTGGTGCTGGCGGGGGTGCTGGCGCTGGCTCTGCGGGTGGGCGGTCGCCTGAGCGCTTAGACATCGTTTCAAAAACAGCCACATGCGCCGCGCTACCCCCACCCTAACCCTCCCCCTCAGGGGGAGGGCAGGGAGAGGGTGGCGGTGTGGCGTAATTCGTGATGGTATTTATGAAGAAGGCCACTAAGGTTTGCGGCCGAAGCGGAAGACCGGCTCGGTGCCGGCCGCCAGGCGGCGGATGTTGTCGGCGTGCCGGACGAAGATGAGAACCGCGGCCAGCGCGGCGCCTGCCGCGGCCGTCCACGAGCCCGCGGCCGCGTAGACCGCGACCGGCAGGGTCAGGGCGGCCGCGAGCGACCCGACCGAGGCGCGGCGGGAGATCGCGCCGGCGACCAGGAAGACCGCCGTCGCGCACAGCACGGCCGGCGGCGCGATCCAGAGGAACCCCCCGGCGGTCGTGGCAACCCCTTTGCCCCCCCCGCGGAAGCGGGTGTAGATCGGGAAGGTGTGCCCCAGGACCGCGGCAACCGCCGCGACCACGGGGTCGACCGGCGATGCGCCCCACACCGACGCCGCCCAGACGGGGGCGAACGCCTTGAGCATGTCGGCCGCGAGCGTCGCCAGCCCCAGAGCAGGCCCCCCCGTGCGCGCGACGTTGGTCGCGCCGATGTTGCCGCTGCCCTCCTGCCGGAGATCCACCCGCGTGAACCGGCGCACCAGCAGCAGGCCGCAGGGGATCGCCCCCACGAGGTAGGCGAGGATTGGCAGGCCGATCTGCAGGAGCAGTTGGGGGGGCAAGCGGGGTCTCCTCGGATAGCGGCGGTGGTCTCGCTTCGGGCGTGTCGCCCGGGGACCGGTCATAGTCCATCCGCCTGCAAAACACAACGACCCGGAGGAGCCGTGGAGCCCGTGAGAATCCCCATCACCGACGTGATCGACCTGCACACCTTCCATCCCCGGGAGCTGCCGAGCCTGATCGAAGACTATATAGAGGAATGCGTCCGGCTGGGTTTCCGGTCGGTGCGCATCGTCCACGGCAAGGGGACCGGGGTCCAGAAACGGCGCGTGCAGGCGGCGCTGCGCGACAACCCGCACGTCAGCGCCTTCGCGGATGCCCCGGCCGAGGCCGGCGGGTGGGGGGCGACCGTCGTGGAGTTGAAGGGGCGATGATACGCCGGACCTTTCCTTGACGCCGCAGGCGCTATCTGCTACCTCAAAGCTCGTATTTTTCGATCGAAGCCGGACAATGGCCTTGCCCGCCAGGTCGAAACTCCTGGATCCCATGAGTTATTGTCATCTTCACCATAAGATTTATTAAGTTGACTAAACGCCCTTCGACTGGGATTTAGAAACACCGCTTAAATGGGGCAATAGACACCTTGGAAGAGGACGATCTGCGCTCGTGCGAAAGCCCTTACCACCGGAACTCGAATCCCCTCCGCCGACACCGGCCCAAGCCGCTGCCCGCCCCCGGCCATCGCGCCGACCGACCGCGCCCGGCGTCACCCTCGTCCGCCATCCGGTGCAACCGGTTGACCTGCTCCATCACCAGAACAGGAGAATGCCTTGAACGATCACGCGCAAGCCACAACCGACGGCCGAAAGACCAAGATTGAAGTCAAGGAATTGACCAAAAGTTTCGGGGAGCTGCTGGTGCTCGACGACATTTCCTTCAATGTCGCCGAGGGGGAGTTTCTGAGCATCGTCGGGCCGACCGGTTGCGGCAAGACCACGTTTTTAAACGCGCTGTCCAAGCTCATCCCCACGACGAAGGGCAACATCTTCATCGACGGGGAGGAGGCCAACCCCAAGAAGCACAACATCTCCTTCGTCTTCCAGGAACCGACCTGCATGCCGTGGCGGACCGTGCGCGACAACGTGGCCTACGGGATGGAGGTGAAGGGCTTCCCCCATGAGAAGCTCGAGCAGCGGCTCAAGAAAATCCTGGACATGGTCGGCCTGACGAGCACCGCCCACCTCTACCCCAATCAGGTCTCCGCCAGCATGGAGCAGCGCATCGCCGTGGCCCGCGCCTTCGCCGTGGACCCCGACCTGCTGCTGATGGACGAGCCCTACGGCCAGCTGGACGTCAAGCTGCGCTACTACCTGGAGGACGAGCTCGTGCGCCTCTGGAAGGAGCTGAAAGCCACCGTCATCTTCGTGACCCACAACATCGAGGAGGCGGTTTACGTGGCCGAGCGGATCCTGGTCCTGAGCAACAAGCCCACCAAGATCAAAGCCGAGGTCAAGGTGGACCTGCCGCGCCCCAGGAGCCTGATCGACCCGAAATTCGTTGAAATCCGCAAGCAGGTCACCGAGCTGATCCGCTGGTGGTGACCGCCCGAACCGGAGGGGACATCGACTGAACCCGCAACCCGGAAGGAGGTGGTAGGGGCGCCGACGACATTCGCTGAAAGACGCTGTTTGGCATCGGCTTGCAGCTTCACCCAACCCAGACACGGTCGCGAACGGCCGGGGAAAAGGAGCACATCATGAAAAAGTGGATTTGGTCGGGCATCATCGTCCTGTCGGCTCTGCTGATACTCGGGGGCATCCCGGCTCAGGCGCAGCAGAAGCTCTTCAAGTTCAACACGGCCTGGGAGCCCGAGCACGAAACCTTCATCATGTGGTACGCCAAGGAAAAGGGCTGGGACAAGGAAGTCGGCCTCGATTTCAACATCCTGTACTTCGACTCCGGCATGGGCATGCTGGAAGCCCTCCCGGCCAAGCAGTGGGGCATCGGCGCGCTCGGCGGCACCCCGGCGGTGGTGGGCGCGGCCCGCTACGGCACCAAGATCATCGCGATCGGCAACGACGAGTCCATGGCCAACGTGGTCCTGGTCCGCCCGGACAGCCCGATCATGAAGGTCAAGGGCTGGAACCCGAAGCACCCGAACGTCTACGGCAGCCCGGAGCTCATCAAGGGCAAGACCATCATCTGCACCACCGTGTCCTCGGGCCACTTCGTGCTCAATCAGTGGCTGAAGGTCTTCGGCCTGCAGGACAAAGACGTGGTCATCAAGAACATGGACCCCTTCCAGTGCGTCGCGGCCTTTGAGGCCGGCATCGGCGACATCGTGACCCTGTGGGCGCCGCACATGTACGTCGGCATCGAGAAGGGCTGGAAGGTCGCCGGGGACATCAAGGACAGCGGCGGCGGCCTGCCGATCGTCGTCATCGCCGACCCGGACTACCTGGCGAAGAACGAGGAACACGTGGTGAAGTGGCTGAAGCTCTACGGCCGCGGCATCGACATGCTCAAGAAGACCCCGACCGCCGAGCTGGTCCCCATGTACAAGAAGTTCATGAAGGACTTCTGCGGTCTCGAAATGACCGACGCGATGTGCAAGATGGACCTCGAGAGTCACCCGGTCTTCACGCTGGAGGAGCAGATCAAGATGATGAACGGCTCCCCGAGCGTCGTCGAGGCCTGGGAGCTGGGCGTGCTGGACTTCTTCACCTCCCAGGGCAAGCTGAAGAAGGAAGACGCCGCGAAGGTCGTCGGCGCGGACGGCAAGCTCAACTTCATCACCGACAAGTACCTGAAGCTGGCGATCGCCAAGTAACATGAGCTGAGACGGCCCGCCGTGCGGCGGGCCTTTCGCCCCAAACGGGGAGACGCGGAGCGCCACGCGGCGTCCGCGCCTCCCCCGCTCCGGATCCGGGTTCACAAGGCTGACTCCAGCCGGGAGACAACGATGGCGTATGAACAGGTAAAGGTCGAGACCCCCCTGATCCTGAGGGTCCTGCCGGTGGCGAGCCTCCTCTGCTTCTTCGCGGTGTGGCAGGGGGTGGTCGACTTCGGGATCGTGCCCAACTCCATGCTGGCCTCGCCCACCCAGGTGGCGGAGCTCTTCTGGGAGAAGCTCTTCGTGGCGGAGCCGGACGGCGCGGTGCTGGCCGTGCACGCTTACATCAGCATCATCGAGGCTCTCACGGGGTTCCTCCTCGCGCTCGCAGTGGGCATCCCGCTGGGGCTGCTGATGGGCTGGTTTGTGCTGGCCGAAGGGCTCGCGCGGCCGATCTTCGAGATGATCCGGCCCATCCCGCCGGTCGCCTGGATCCCGCTCACGATCTTCTGGTTCGGGATCGGCATCCCGGGCAAAGTCTTCATCATCTGGCTGTCGGGCATCGTCCCCTGCGTGATCAACTCCTACGTGGGCGTGCGCATGACCAGCCCGACCCTCATCCAGATGGCCCGCACCTACGGCGCCACCGACTGGGACATCTTCAAGAAGATCTGCATCCCGTCGGCGCTGCCCATGGTGTTCGGGGCCATGACGATTGCCCAGGCCTACTGCTGGACGACGCTGGTCGGTGCCGAGTACCTCGCGGCCGACCAGGGCCTGGGCTATCTGATCACGATGGGGCGGCGCCTGGCGCTGCCGCCCATGGTGCTGCTCGGCATGATCTGCGTCGGCCTGACCGGCGTCGCGATCGGCATCGTGATCGAACGCAGTCGAAAAGAAACTCCTCGCGGGCATCAGGAGATGACATAATGGCCACCGCTGCAACCGGCACCTCATCGATCGCCAACGAAATCCAGCTGGAAGTCAACGAGCGCAAGCCCTTCTCGCTCAAGGCCTTCCTCAAGAACCGCTGGTTTCTCTACGCCGTTTCGCTGACCTTTTTCTTCGGCATCTGGAAATACGTCGACTACACCCGGGTCCTCGGCAACGGCATCGCCGCCCCCGAAAAAGTGGTGTTGGCGATCTGGCGCCTGATGACGGACACCATCGCGGGCAAGTCGCTCTGGGGCCACACCTGGGCGAGCCTCAACCGCATCCTGATCGGCTTCGCCATCGCCTCGGCCATCGCGGTGCCGCTCGGGATCCTCATGGCCCTGAACCGCTACGTCAACGCAGTGGTGAAGCCGATCTTCGACCTGATCAAGCCGATGCCGCCCTTCGCATGGATCTCCTGCGCCATCCTGTGGTTCGGCATCGACGAGCCCTCGAAGATCTTCATCATCATCGTCGGCACCTTCGTGCCCTGCCTGCTGAACGCCTACATGGGGATCCGCCTGATCGAGCCGCAGCTATACGACGTCATCCGCATGCTGGGCGGCAACCGGCGGGACGAGATCCTGCAGGTGGGCTTCCCGGCGGCCTTTCCGGCCATCTTCGCCGGACTGCAGATCTCGCTCAGCATCGCCTGGACCTGCGTGCTCTCGGCCGAGCTGGTGAGCGCGCGCTCCGGTTTGGGCTTCATCATCATCCAGGGCATGCAGCTGGCGCGGGCGGACCTGACCCTGGCCGGCATGGTGGTGCTGGCCTTCTGGGCCTGGGCCACGACGCTGATCGTCACCTATCTGGAAAAGTACCTGTGCCCGTGGAAGCGCGAAACCTCCCTGGCGTAGCCCGGGGCAGCACGCGGCCAAACCGATGAAGGGATCGACTGCAGTGGAGACCAAGACTCAATCCAAGATCGAGTGTCGGAACATCTCGAAGGTGTTCATTCAGAAGGGGACGCAGCGGGTGCACGTGCTGGAGGACGTGAGCGTCGACGTGAAGCCCAACGAGTTTGTGGTGATCCTGGGGCCGGGGCAGTCGGGGAAGAGCACGCTGTTGCGGATCATCGCGGGGTTGGAGACGCCGACGACCGGGACGGTGACGCTGGACGGCAAGGCGGTGACGGGGCCGGGTCCGGACCGGGGCCTGGTGTTTCAGAGCTACATGCTGTTTCCGTGGAAGACGGTGCTGGGCAACGTGGAGCTGGGTCCGTCGCTGCGGGGCTTGCCGAAGAAGGAGCGCCGGGAGACGGCGCAGTACTACATCAACCTGGTGGGGCTGCAGAAGTTCGAGAAGCACTACCCGCACCAGCTGAGCTGGCGGGATGAAGCAGCGGGTGGGGATTGCGCGGGCGTACGCGAACAACCCGGAGGTGATGCTGCTGGACGAGCCGTTCGGGCAGCTGGACGCGCAGACGCGGTATTTCATGGAGAAGGAGACGGCGCGGATCTGGGAGACGGAGCGGCGCACGGTGCTGTTTGTGACGAACAACATCGAGGAGGCGGTGTACCTGGGGGACCGGATCATCTCGCTGCAGAGCAAGCTGCCGGGGCGGATGCACGCGACGTACGAGGTGAAGCTGCCGCGGCCGCGGGAGCAGACGGATTTAGAGTTCCTGCACCTGCGCCAGGAGATCACCGACGCGAGCGAACTCGTGCTGTAGGCCGATTCAGGCGGCGATTTCCACGAGGGCCGGCGGGCGTGAACGCCCGCCGGCCCTCGGCTTTTATGCGGACCCGCCCGAGGCGCGGGTGGGTCAGCAGAGCGGTTTCTCGAAGCCGTAGAACTTGATGAAGTACCGCTCGTGTTTCTGCCACCCCCAGTGCTCGTCCCGGATGATGCCGGCGGCCCCGGCGCGGTCGCCCGCCTCCACGGCGGCGATGAATCGCCGATGCTCGTCGAGGTTCACCGCCTCCCACTCCGGCCAATAGGCCTTGCGCATCATCGCCCCGAAGAATCTGCTTGCGGATGTCCTGGCGCCCCTGGAGACCGCGTTGCGCAACCTCATGGAGGACCCGGTCTTCGCGGAGGACAAGAAGAATAATCGGTGAAGCATGATTTGTTGACTCGACCCTCAAATCACACTTTACGCTTGCCTCACCATCACAGGTAGCAAGTGTGTTCGTTGAGAAGCTGAGTGACCCCAATCCGGATGGCGCTGTGCTGTGGGTGCACGCGTGGACCAGCATTCAAGAGGCGTTCACGGGCTATTTGCTGGCCCTCCTTATAGGGATTCCTCTCGGCCTTGCAATGGGATGGTTTTCGGTCGCAGAAGGGGTTGCGCGTCCCATCTTTGAAATCATCCGGCCGATACCGCCGATCGCATGGATCCCGCTGACCATTTTCTGGTTCGGCATCGGGATCTCCGGGAAGGTTTTCATTATCTGGCTGGGGGGTATCGTCCCTTGTGTGATCAACAGCTTTGCCGGTGTCCGCATGGCCAACCCGACATTGATCCAGATGGCACGAACCTATGGGGCGAGCGATTGGCAGATCTTCAAGAACATCTGCATTCCTTCAGCCCTGCCGATGGTCTTTGGGGCATTGCAGATCGCGCTGGCCTACTGCTGGACGACGCTGGTGGCAGCCGAATTGCTCGCTGCCGACACCGGGCTCGGCTACCTGATCACCATAGGACGCAGGCTGATGATGCCGGACTTGATCGTGCTTGGGATGGTCATGGTGGGACTCACCGGAGCGGTGATTGGTGTCGCCATCGATTGGGTGGAAAAGCGCCTATTGGCCGGTATTAGGAGATAGCTGCCGTGGAAAGCGTTGCCAACGAAATCCAACTTCAGGTCAGGGAGAAAGCCCCCCTATCCATTAGGCGCCTTCTCAAGAACCGGTGGTTTCTGCACACCCTCTCAATTATCGCTTTTTTTTCGATTTGGCATTACGTGGCCGCAAATCGCTTCCTTGGAAGCGCTTTGGCGACACCTTATGAAGTCGCTATTCAGCTGGCGGACATGATGGTCAACCCGATTGCCGGGAACACCCTCATAGGCCACATATGGGCCAGCACCCAGAGAATATTGATCGGGTTTGCAATCGGTGCGGCAATTGCGACTCCGCTGGGTCTGCTCATGGCCCTGAACCCTTACGTCAAGGCCATCGTCAAGCCGGTATTCGACCTGATCAAGCCGATGCCCCCTATTGCGTGGATCTCGATTGCCATCATGTGGTTCGGAATTGAGGAGGCCTCAAAGGTCTTCATTATCGTTATCGGAACTTTTGTGCCATGCCTGCTTAACTCCTACAACGGCGTTCGACTGATCGATCCGCAACTCTACGACGTCATCCGGATGGTGGGCGGTTCGCGAAGAGACGAGATCCTGCACGTGTGTTTTCCCGCAGCCTTTCCGGCGATTTTCGCCGGGCTGCAGATCTCGCTTAGCAGCGCTTGGACGTGCGTGATCGCTGCTGAGCTCGTCAGCGCTCGTGCAGGCTTAGGATTCATCACGATTTTAGGAATGACCCTCTCGAGGCCGGCACTTATTGTGGGGGGAATGGTGGTGATCGCAGTTGTCGCTTGGATCACAACCCTCACTTTAATGGGACTTGAAAAAGTTATGTGCCCTTGGAAGCGCGAATTTAAGGCAGCTTAATCCTGCAGATCAGCGGAGCTACTGGCCTGTGGTTTTTGGCGATGTAGAAACGCTAATAATTATTATTTGCAATTCAAAACCCACGTTTTAAAAACAGGGTTTTTTATGAACGATAGGCCAATAAAAATTGAAGTTAAGAATTTAACCAAACGTTTTGGCGAGCTACTGGTTCTCGACGATATTTCATTCAATGTTGCTAAGGGAGAGTTTTTGGCCATCGTCGGGCCAACCGGATGTGGAAAGACCACGTTTCTGAACTGTCTTTCGAAGTTGGTCCCTACAAGCCATGGGGACATCTTCGTTGATGGAAGTGTGGCAGATCCTAAGCTGCACAACATCTCTTTCGTTTTCCAAGAACCAACCTGCATGCCGTGGCGAACGGTTAGGGATAACGTAGCTTATGGTATGGAGGTTAAGGGATTCACAAAGGAGAAGTTGGAACAACGAACCAAGTATATTTTGGATTTGGTGGGGTTAACGACCACAGCGCACCTTTAGTTTGTGGTGATCCTGGGGCCGGGGCAGTCGGGGAAGAGCACGCTGTTGCGGATCATCGCGGGGTTGGAGACGCCGACGACCGGGACGGTGACGCTGGACGGCAAGGCGGTGACGGGGCCGGGTCCGGACCGGGGCCTGGTGTTCCAGAGCTACATGCTGTTTCCGTGGAAGACGGTGCTGGGCAACGTGGAGCTGGGTCCGTCGCTGCGGGGCTTGCCGAAGAAGGAGCGCCGGGAGACGGCGCAGTACTACATCAACCTGGTGGGGCTGCAGAAGTTCGAGAAGCACTACCCGCACCAGCTGTGCTGGCGGGATGAAGCAGCGGGTGGGGATTGCGCGGGCGTACGCGAACAACCCGGAGGTGATGCTGCTGGACGAGCCGTTCGGGCAGCTGGACGCGCAGACGCGGTATTTCATGGAGAAGGAGACGGCGCGGATCTGGGAGACGGAGCGGCGCACGGTGCTGTTCGTGACGAACAACATCGAGGAGGCGGTGTACCTGGGGGACCGGATCATCTCGCTGCAGGGCAAGCTGCCCGGGCGGATGCACGCGACGTACGAAGTGAACCTGCCGCGGCCGCGGGAGCAGACGGATTTAGAGTTCCTGCACCTGCGCCAGGAGATCACCGACGCGAGCGAACTCGTGCTGTAGCCTCCGATTCGAACGAATCGGTTTTCCGGGGCCGGGGGGCATATGCCTGCCCGGCCCCGGTCTTTTAAGGACACCGCGCCGCCCTCCGGGCGATCCCCCACATCGTCGACCGGTCTCGAGTATGGGCTTGACCCTGCCTCCTGATATCTGATATTTCAGACAGAGCGAATCGGCCTCCCGTCTGACTCGGCGCTGGTTCAAGGGGCTGCAAATTCCCTGTGGCATTTCCATCATGACGGGCCGCGGGATCGCGGCCCGAAAAAAGGAGGGAACAGAATGGTCGTCAAGTCGTTTGAAACCGTGCGTCGCGTGGTGTTCGGCTACGGGAGCATCGAAAGCCTTGCCCGACGAGATCAAGCGCGTCAAGGGGACGAAGGTCCTGGTCGTCACCGACCCGGGCATCAAGTCCGCCGGGCTGGTGGACATCGTCACCGGCGTGCTCGAGCGCGCCAAGATCGCCCACTCGGTCTTCGCCGAGGTCGAACCCGACCCGCGGATCGAGGTGGCGCTGGCCGTCCTTCGAGGCGGCCAAGGCCTACGGCCCGGACGTGATCGTGGGCCTGGGCGGCGGCAGCTCGCTCGACATCTCCAAGGTGACCTCGGTCCTGCTGACCAACGAGGGGCCGATCGAGAAGTACTTCGGCATGGAGCTGGTGCCCAAGCCGGGCGTCCCGCTGATCCTCATCCCCACGACCGCCGGCACCGGCAGCGAGATGACCTCGATCTGCGTCCTCTCGGACACCCAGAACAACGTCAAGAAGGGCATCGTGAGCGAGCACATGTTCGCCCGGGTCGCGCTGCTCGACCCGCAGATGACCGTCGGCATGCCGCCCAAGGTGACCGCGATGACCGGCATGGACGCGCTGGTGCACGCGATCGAGTCCTACGTCGGCGTGCGCGCCTCGGTCTTCACCGACACCCTCAACCTGCAGGCGATCCGCCTGGTCGCGGCCAACCTGCGCCTGGCCTATGCCAACGGGGAGAACCGCATTGCCCGGGAGAACATGCTGCACGCCTCCTGCATCGCCGGCATGGCCTTCTCCAACACCCAGAACGGGCTCGACCACGCGCTGGCGCTCGCGATCGGGGGCCGGCACCACCTGCCGCACGGCACCCTGACCGCCTTCATCCTGCCCTGGGTGATGGAGTTCAACCTGATCGCCGCCCCCGGCAAGTTCATCGAGATCGCCAAGGCCTTCGGCGAGCGAACGACGCACCTGCCGGAGATTCAGGCCGCGCGCCTGGCCGTGAAAGCCGTCAAGGGGCTGCTCGACGACGTGGGCATCTCCTACAAGCTCAGCAGCTACGGTGTTCCGCGCGAGGAGTTCCCGGCGCTGGCCAAGGCGACGGTCGGCGCGGTGCGGCTGATCAGCAACAACCCGCGCAAGGTGACCGAGGCCGACGTGATCGGCATGCTGGAAGCCAATTACTGAAAACCGGCGTCTCGGGCCGTGATCCTGCGTTGCGCGGCGCTTTCGTGAACGCTCACATACGTCCCAGTATGCTGCGCTTCCCGAAAGACCGCGCGCCTGGGCTGACGGCCCGATACGTGGTTTTCCGGAGTATGTGAGCAGGAAAACGCGGCCTTCCCCGTGCGGGCGGAGGCGCGAAACCGGAACACGAACGAGGAGAGAGAGACATGAGCGAGACCAAACCATTGGATGCGGACACCATCCGCAAGTACGAGGCCGAGTACGTGTTGACGCCGTGGACGGCGCAGAAGGGGTTGAACCCCTTCGTCGCGGCCAAGGGCGAGGGCTGCTGGATCCACAGCGCGGAGGGCAAGAAGGTTTTGGACTTCACCTCCCAGTTCATCTTCGCCAACCTGGGGCACTGCGACACCCGCGTGAGCCAGGCCATCGCGCGGCAGGCCGCGCTGCTGCCGAGCGTCAACTCCCAGTGGGCGACCGAGCCGAAGGCGGTGCTGGGCAAGCTCCTGGCGGACGTCACCCCCGGGGACCTGAAGAAGTCCTTCTTCTCCACGGGCGGCACCGAGGCCAACGAAGGCGCGATCAAGATCGCCCGCTGGGCCACCGGCAAGCAGAAGGTGCTCTCGCGCTGGCGGTCCTACCACGGGTCGACCATGGGGGCGATGGCGGTTTCGGCCGACTACCGCAACTGGTGCGCCGAGCCCTCGGTGCCGGGCGCGGTCCACATCCTGCCGCCGTACTGCTACCGCTGCCACTTCGGGGGCACCTATCCCTCGTGCGACATCCAGTGCGCCAAGCACGTGGAGGACGTGATCCGGCTGGAGGGCGGCGCCCGGCGCGTGGCCGCGGTGATCGGGGAGCCGATCTTCGGGGCGGGCGGCGTGATCGTGCCCCCGGATGAGTACTGGCCGATGGTGCGGGCCATCTGCGACAAGTACGAGGTGGTGCTGATCGCCGACGAGATCATGACCGCCTTCGGCCGCACCGGCAAGTGGTTCGGGATGGACCACTGGAACGTGGTGCCGGACATCGTCACCATGGCCAAGGGCATCAACTCGGGCTCGGTGCCGCTCGGCGCGACCACGGTCCGCCCCTGGATCGCCGAGAAGTTCGAGACCATGCCCTACCTGCACGGGCACACCTACTCGGGGCACGCGCTGTCGATGGCGGCGGCCGTGGCGACGATCGAGGCCTACCGGCAGGACAACCTCATCGAGCGGGCCGCCCAGACCGGCGACTACCTGATGGGCAAGATGAAAGAGCTCCAGGACAAGCACCCCTGCATCGGCGAGGTGCGCGGCAAGGGGCTCTTCTGCGGGATCGAGATCGTCAAGAACCGCAAGACCCGGGAGCCGATCCACGAAGCGGTCATGGAGCCGCCGCGGCCGGCCACCTCGAAGATGACGTTCCTGGGCAAGTGCATGCAGGAGGGGGTCTACATCATGGCCGGCGGGGCGTCCGTGATCATGCTCAGCCCGCCCCTGAACATCAGCCGGGAGGACCTCGACTTCGCGATGGACGTCATCGACCGCAACCTGGCGATCTGCGACGCGGATTACCAGAAGTAATCCCCGGGACGGCCGCCGCCTGTGAACCGCGGGCGGCGGCCGTCCGGCACCCGTTCCGGCCGCTCCGGCCGACCGGCGGGCGCGGCGCGAACGGACATCGTGCCGCGGCGGGTGGCCTCCCCCTGCCGCGCTGCACGGAAGGGGCGAGCCCATGGCCATCAACCAGAAATCGCTGCGCGAACAGGTTTACGACTACCTGCGCGAAGAGCTCACGCGCGGGAAGCTCATCCCGGGCGCATCGGTCAACCTGAACGCCATCAGCCAGGAGCTCGGCATCAGCAAGACCCCGCTGCGGGACGCGCTCCTGCAGCTCGACACCGAGGGGTTCGTCACGATCTCCCCGCGCCGCGGGGTCTATGTGAACCGGCTGACCCTGGAAGACATCCGCAACTGCTACGAGATCGTCGGCGCGCTCGAGACCACGGCGCTGCTGACGGCCTTCGACAACATCCAGCCGCTTCACATCGAAAAGCTCAAGCTCGTGAACGCGTCGCTGCGCGCGGCCCTCAAGAAGGACGACTGGCAGGCCTACTACCAGGACAACCTGCTCTTTCACGAAATCTTCCTGGGGCTGTCGCACAACACGGCCCTGAAGCGCATCATCGTGCCGATGAAGCAGCGGCTCTACGATTTCCCCCGCCGCGGCTACATCAAGGAGTGGGAGCAGGCCAACTGCCGCGATCACGACCGCTTGATCGAGGCCTTCGAGCTCCAGGACCGCGATGCCGCCGTCCGGGTGTGGCGGGACGTGCACTGGTGCTTCCACGTCCAGGAGCCCTTCATCCGACGCTTCTATTTCCCTGAAACCCTCGAGGGGCGGGCGGCGAAACGCCGCCGCCCGCCCTCTCCCAAACCAGAAACACCGGCCCGCGCCGAAAAGGCCGGGCATCGTGTTTCCTCCCCGCGGAAGGGTTGACGGTCTCCATGGCCATCCTCGTCATCAACGCCGGCAGCTCCTCGGTCAAGTTCACGCTCTTCCAACCCGACGGCGAGACGGTCCAGGCGACCGGGATCGTGGAGCGCATCGGGTTCGACGGGACCCGGTTGAAATACCACGGCAGCGGCCGGTCGTTCGACCGGCCGGTGGACGTCACCGACGCCGATGCGGCCGTGGGCTGCATCCTCTCCGCCCTCACCCATGCGGAGCACGGTGTCATCGGCGGCATCGAGGCGATCCGCGCGGTCGGCCACCGCGTGGTGCACGGCGGGGAGCGGCTGACGCACCCGGTGGTGGTCGACGAGGGGGTGAAGGCGTACCTGACGGAGTGCGCGCGGTTCGCCCCGCTGCACAACCCCCACCACATCCGGGGGATCGAGGCCTGCGAGCGGCACATGCCGCACGCCGTGCAGGTGACGGTCTTCGACACCGCCTTCCACGCCACGATCCCGCCGCACGCCTTCCTCTACGGGATCCCGCTGCGGTTCTACGAGAACGACCACATCCGGCGCTACGGCTTTCACGGCATCAGCCACAAGTACGTCTCGGAGGCCGCCGCGCGGTTTCTCGGCGAGCCGGCCGAACGGCTGCGGATGGTCACCTGCCACCTCGGAAACGGGTGCAGCATGACGGCCGTCCAGGGCGGCCGCAGCGTCGACACGAGCATGGGGTTCACCCCGCTCGAGGGCCTGGTCATGGGCACCCGTTGCGGCGACATCGACCCGGCGGCGGTGCTCTTTGTCATGGAGCAGCACGGGATCGGGCCGGCGGGCATGAACGACCTGCTGAACAAGCAGAGCGGCCTGCTGGCGCTGGCCGGGGTGGGCAGCAACGACCTGCGCGACGTCATTGCCGCGGCCGAGGCCGGGAACGCCCAGGCCGCCGTCGCGCTCGAGATCTTCTGCTACCGCATCCGCAAGTACATCGGGGCGTTTGCGGCCGTGATGGGCGGCCTGGACGTGGTGGTGTTCACGGCCGGGATCGGCGAGAACTCGCCGCAGGTGCGGCAGCGCGTGTGCGCGGGCCTGGGGGAGGCCGGCGGGTTCGGCCTGCGGCTGGACGCCGGGAGGAACGGCGCCGCCGGCAGCCACCCGCGGGCGATCCACGCGGACGGCAGCCGCGTCAGGGTCCTGGTCGTCCCGACGGACGAGGAGCTGGAAATCGCCCGCGAGACGCTGCAGGTGCTCGCGGAGCGCGCCAAGCCGGTCGGTTAGAGACGGAGGTTTAAGCCGCGAGCCGGCTGTGGCTCATGAGAAATCCGAAGCACGAAATTCGAAATCCGAAACAAATCCTAATGACACAATGTTCCAAACCCCCTCATAAACACTGAGGGTCGCGCCGAACCCGTTTAGTCATTATCCCTTTATGGCTTTGAAATTGTTTCGAGCTTCGTGCTTCGGATTTCGAATTTAAGCACGCGGCTTGTCCGGGTTCGGTTGCTTAAAGCCCGCCTTGGGGGCCGAGAGCCGCCTGCGGTCGCAGCCGGCGGTAGAGCTCGACCAGCGTGTCCGGCCCGCCGAACGAGCCCGCCTTGGTGAACACCGGAATCGGCCCGACAAGCGGGCCGCCGCAGATCATCCCGCAGCCCAGTCCGCTCGCCAGCTCCCGTTCCAGGCGCACCGCGGCGACCTCCAGGCGCTCCATGACCGCGAGCGCCGTGTCGCCGCCGGACAGAAACACCCCGGCCGTCCGCGCGCGCCGCACGACCGTCTCCACGAACTGCGCCAGCCCGGACACCACCCGTGGGGGTCGATCCCCGTCGCCGCCGCGTCGAACGGGGACACCTGCAGCACCAGGTCGCCGCGCGCCATCATCTCCGCCGCGCGCTCGCCACCGCCGCCTCCGGCCAGGGCGCGCGCCCGACGAGCGCGTCGGGGGGAGCGTTTCGCGGGCCAGCCCGCAGCGATCGACCAGGCGCTCGGCCTGCGCGCGCAGGCTCTTCGACGCCGACCCGCAGACGAAGAGCAGGCCGCCGTCGCCCAGAGTGCGATGGCCGGCGGCCCTCCGGCGTTTCAAGCCCGTCGTCTGCCGCAGGCAGGCGACCAAGCGCTGGGCGAGCCCGGCAGAGCCGCAGAGCAGCGCGTCGGGGAACCGCTCCACCGCCAGGCGCGCGACGAGGTCGAGGTGCGCGGGGGCCGTCGCGTCGAAGCAGACGTGGCGCACCCCGCCCGCCTGCAGCCGCTCGATCTCGCGCTGCGACCGCCGCGGCCCCCTGTTCGATCGTCCCCAGCGGCGACGTGGCCCACCGGCCAGGCGGTCTGGCGCGCCGATCCAGCGCGGGAGCGACGACTCGGTCACCGGCGTCACCGGATCCCGGCCCATCTCGCCCTGCGGCCACCGGCACGCCGTGGATGCAGTGGATCCCGCCGACCGTGGTCCGCCCCTGGTCCGGGAACGCCGGCGCGATGAAGCTCAGCGGGAGCTCCAACGCCTCCATGACCCCCTCGAGCTCCGTCCCGATGTTCCCGCGCAGCGCCGAGTCGATTTTCTTGTAGACGCGCGCCGGCCCCAGCCGGCGGATGGCCCGCCCGGCCGCGGCCGCCGCCCGGCGGGCGTCGCCGGCAGGGAGCGCGCGGCTGTTCGTGAACACCGTCAGGGCCGCCGGCGCGGCCGCGCGCAAGGCGACGGCGTCCAGCCGGCGGTGGTCCACCAGGAAAACCGGCGCGCACACGGGCAGGAACTGGACCCCCGTGTCCGCCGCGCCGGTCAGGTCGTCGGCGATGACCGCCCACTCGAGCATGCGTCTTCCTCCGATCGGATGCGTTCCGGCGGAGTCATAGTGAAGTTCCCTGGAAAGATCAACGCGCAATCCGCGCGGCCGCGGGGGGCGAAAATACCGCTTGCCCCCGGCGGCGCGAACCGGTAGAATCCGAACAGAACTTTAGAAGAACCACAGAACAGGAGACAGGGGACGCGATGCGAACCATTGCCGTGGCCATGGCCAAGGGGGGCGTGGGCAAGACCACCACTTCGGTGAGCCTGGCCTGGCGGCTCGCATCGTTCGGCAAGCGCGTGCTCCTGGTGGACTGCGACACCCAGGACCAGGTCTGCCGCTTTCTCGGGGTCAGGCCGACCCACGGCCTCTCCGAGTTCATCACGGAACGCGGCCGCGACGGGGAGGGGATCTCGCGCAACGAGGCGGTCTTCCGCGCGCGCGACAACCTCTGGGTGCTGGCGGGCGGAATCGGCCTGGTCGAGCTGAAGCACTGGCTCGGGGAGCAGCCGCGGGAGGTGCGCCAGACCGTGCTCAAACAGCGCCTCGCGCCCAAGCCGGGGTCCATCGACTACCTGATCTTCGACTGCGCCCCGGGCTGGGACCTGCTGAGCGTCAACATCCTGGTGGCCGCCAGCGAGGTGCTCTGCCCCGTGTCGCTGCAGGGGCCGGCGCTGGAGGGCCTGAAAACGTTCTTCCGCTACCTGCAGTCCGTGCAGAACCTCAACCCCGAGCTGCGGTTGAAATACGTCCTGCCGACCATGTTCGACCGGCGCACATCCCACACGCAGAGCATGCTGACGCAGCTGGAGCGGTACTTCGCGCGGCAGCTGTGCGCCCCCGTGCACTACACCGTGCGCCTGAGCGAGGCCCCGACCCAGGGGCGCACCATTTTCGAGTTCGACCGCGCGAGCCCCGCCGCGCGCGACTACGATCTGCTGGTAAGGAGGGTAATGGACGATGGCGACGAAACGACACCACCTGCCTGACCTCTTCGAGGACCACGCGCCGGACCCGGTGGAGGCCGCCACCGGGGGCCGCAGGCCCGGCGCCGGGTCGGAGCCCAAGCGCAAGGCGGGCTTCTATCTCTCGGACGAGCTGCTCGGCCGGTTCAACACGCGCTACTACGAGCTCAAGCTCGCGGGGGCCTCGGTGGTCAACAAGTCGGCGCTGCTCGAGGCCGCGCTGGCCTTCGCGCTCGAAGACCTCGAGCGCGGCGCGAACAGCACCATCCTCAAGCGCTTCGGGCGCGGCGGCCGCCCGCGCTGAGCGGGATGCGACGATGAGCCGTGCCTTCGTCAAGGAACCCGACGGGGACGGGGTGCCGCCCGACCCGCCCGAACGCGTGCACAGCCCCCACCCCAACTACGTGACCCCCGAGGGCCTGCGGCAGCTTCACCGGCGCGTGGACGAGCTGCTCGCCGCGCGCGCGCCGCTGGCCGGCTCCGGGGACCCGGACGCCCGGCGGCGGCTGCGCCTGATCGACCGGGACCTGCGGTACGTCGAAGAGCGCATCCGCCGCGCGGTCCCGGTGGACCCGGCCGATCAGCCCGAGGGCGAGGTCGCCTTCGGGTCGGTGGTCGCGGTCGAGACCCCGGAGGGGCGGCGCATGACCTTCGCGATCGTGGGGGAAGACGAGGCGGACGTTTCACAGGGCCGGATCAGTTGGGTGTCGCCCCTGGCCGCGGCCCTGATGGAGGCCCGCGCGGGGGACACGGTCGTCTGGCGGCGGCCGACCGGCGAGATGGAGCTGACGATCGTGTCGATTCGGAATGGAGACTGACCCGTAATGGTGGACGTGCTCAAGATCGGCCTGATCATCGCCGGCATCATCGTGCTGATCCGGTTCAAGGTGGCGCTCAGTCTCACGCTTTTCGCAAGCGCCCTGGTGCTGGGGCTCCTGTTCCAGCTTTCGGCGGGCGACATGATCGACGGGGTGCTGGCGGCGGCGCTGAGCGTGGACAACCTCAAGCTGGTGCTGGCGCTCCAGTTCGTCCTGCTCTTCAGCGCCCTCTTGAAGGAGAACGGGAGCATGGCCCGCGCCATCGCCGCGCTGAGCTGCGTGCTGCGCGATGCCCGCTTCACCGTGGCGATCATCCCGGCCGTGGTCGGACTGCTGCCGGTCGTGGGGGGAGCCATGCTCTCCGCCCCGCTCGTGGGGGAGGCATCCGACGAGCTGCGCCTGTCGCCCGAGCGCCGCACGTTCCTGAACTTCTGGTTTCGCCACGTGTGGGAGTTCACGCTGCCCACCTTCCCGGCCGTGTTCCTGACCGCCAGCATCTCGGGGGTCCCGGTGGCGGAGCTCGTCGCGGTGGGCGTCCCGCTGACGCTGGCGGCCATCCTGTCCGGGGCGGTGTTCGGCTTCAAGGGGGTGAAATCGTCCCGGCACGGCGCCGCCGCCGGCAGCCCCTGGAGGGGTGTGGCCGAATTCGTCCGGAACCTGCTGCCCTTCTTCGTCGTGATCCTGCTGACGGTCGCCTTCGATGTCCACCTGGTCTACCCGATGGCCGCGGTCACGGTGGGGGTCATCCTGTGCAACCGCATGCCCGTCGCAACGGTGAAGCGCCTGGCGCGCGCGCATCTCTCCCTCGAGCTCGCGCTCCTGATCTGGGGGATCATGGTCTTCAAAGAGATCCTCATGCGCACCCGGGCCATGGAGCACATGGCCGCCGACCTGTCCGCGATGGGGATCCCGGTCATCGTGCTGATCGTCCTGGTGCCGGCGCTCATCGCGTTCATCACCGGCTACACCACGGCCTTCGTAGGCCTGAGCTTCCCGGTGCTGGCCCCGTTCATCGGGACGGGCGGCATGGAGGCTTTCTACGTGATGCTCGGGCTCGCCAGCGGCATCTGCGCCCACATGCTCTCCCCGATGCACGCCTGCCTGGTCATGACCCTGGACTATTACGAGGCGCCCATGGGCAAGACCTACCGGCTGCTCTACGCGCCGGTCGCGGCCCTGTTCCTGGCCGCGATCGGCGTGTTCGCGGCCGGTTCGCTCTGGTTCGGATGAACCCCCTGCGCCCGCAGAGCGGCATCCCGTCCGGCCTCCGGGGCGTCGCCCGGTGGTGCGTGCTGGCGGCCGCGCTCTGCCTGGCCGTTCCACGGCCCGGTGCGTGCGAGCCGGCCCTGGACGAGGCCGTCGCCCGACTGCGGGAGGCGCAGTGCGCCTACGACGAGGTCCAGGATTATGTCGCCGTGCTCCACCGGCAGGAGCGGGTCCGGGGCGAGCTGCAGGCGGCGGAGGTCATCCGGCTCAAGTTCCGCAAGCCGTTCCAGGTCTACCTGAAGTGGATCGGCGAGGCCCACGCCGGACGCGAGCTGCTGTATGCCGAGGGGTGGAACGGAAACCGGCTCATGGCGCACGAGGGGGGCGTGCTGGGCTTCATCACCCTCAGCCTGGATCCGGACGGGGCGCTGGCGTTGCGGCACAGCCGCCACCCGGTCACCGACACGGGCATCGGCCGGATGCTCGAGGTGGTGTCCGAGAGCATGCACCGCGCGGTCGCAGCCGGGGAGCTCGAGATCGTCGACGTGCGCACCCACGCCGTCTACGGGCGGCGTGCGCGGCGGATCGAGGGGCGCCTGCCCGCGGACCCCGGCAAGGGCTACTACGCCGCGCGCGTGGTCATGGACTTCGACCTCGAATCGAAGCTGCCGATCCAGATCGCGATCTACGATGCCGAGGACCGGCTCACGGAAAAATACGGCTACGAGCACCTGCAGCTGAATGTCGGGCTGACGGAGCTCGACTTCGAGCCTACCAACCCCGACTACCGCTTTTAGAAAAACGGTGTCTCAGGCTGTGATCCGGCGTTGCGCGGCGCCGTGCGGTCGCTGCGGCGTACGGGGAGTACGCCTCGCTCCGCCCGGCTTGCGCGCCTTGGCTGACGGCCTGAGACACCGTTTTTCGGCGATCCGAATGGAGCCGGCTCTGCGGCTTCGGCGACCGGCGCCTTGCCGGTGGCCGTGATCCGGCGTTGCGCGGCGCCGTGCGGTCGCTGCGGCGTACGGGGAGTACGCCTCGCTCCGCCCGGCTTGCGCGCCTTGGCTGACAGCCTGAGACGCCGTTTTTCGGCGATCCGAATGGAGCCGGCTCTGCGGCTTCGGCGACCGGCGCCTTGCCGGTGGCTGTGATCCGGCGTTGCGCGGCGCCGTGCGGTCGCTGCGGCGTACGGGGAGTACGCCTCGCTCCGCCCGGCTTGCGCGCCTTGGCTGACAGCCTGAGACGCCGTTTTTCGGCGATCCGAATGGAGCCGGCTCTGCGGCTTCGGCGACCGGCGCCTTGCCGGTGGCCGTGATCCGGCGTTGCGCGGCGCCGTGCGGTCGCTGCGGCGTACGGGGAGTACGCCTCGCGCCGCCCGGCTTGCGCGCCTTGGCTGACAGCCTGGGACACCGTTTTTCGGCGATCCGAATGGAGCCGGCTCTGCGGTTTCGGCGACCGGCGCCTTGCCGGGGCCGTGATCCGGCGTTGCGCGGCGCCGTGCTGTCGCTGCGGCGTGATGAAAATTATCTGGGTCTGAAGCGCTTTTCCAAACCTTGGAGAACGCTTGCCTTAACCCGGACATTTCGCGAGTCGCGCCGGCTGCAGCCGCAAGGCGTCGGGCCATGACGCCGTACTACGAGCACTGCGAATGGCCCGCAACGCAGCGGATACGGCCGACGCGGCTCGCCCGAAGGGTGAGAATTTTTCAGCATCACCGGCCCCGAAAAGCCCTTCGCTCAATGGGACAAACCGAACCCCGCGCAGGCAGCCGCCTGCCGAATCACGTTATCTCTGATATCGTTGCCCACCTCGTCGATGCTGAAAAATTGTCATGAAATGTTCGGGTTAAGAGCAAACCCATAGCAGCATAGATTGCGATGGATAATTTACCGAAGGGCAAATGTGCGTATTTGGAACCCTAAACCGAGGTTCAGGCTACAGTGGTTGGGTTGGCTATCATGGCAGATATCCGCCGCGGAGGGGACCGGGATGGTTTGGTGCCACGCTGTCACAAACGCAGGAATATAGAGAATTGAGTTTCTTGGTGATACTTTCAACGGGATAGGTATGAGCGGCGGCCCATGCCTCGCTGGTCGATTCTACCTCTCGCTGTCTACTCGATGCCTTTGTTGCTGGATTCTTTCGTTGCACCGCAAAATTCCCTGTACCTATATGGCCTTCCCCTTAACCGGCCACTTGATCTGAAATTCCAGTTCCTCCTCAGATGATCCGCGTTCGTGTTCGATGCTGATGCTGGCAGTCGACGGTATTGAGATTTTTTCCCCTGCCATTTGTATTTGGAAGCGCTTGCCCTTCTCGATGCAGTCAGCCAGCCGCCGTAGCTTGGCAACAAACTGTTCATTTGAATACTCTTTTTCGATATCACGCTTTGCCTTCTTATTTCCAGTTGCCATTACGCAATCTCCTTTCGTTCGGGAATAGATTGTCCCAACCGGACCATTAAGGCCGGCGTTTCATTTCTCATAATGGACTTTTTTGATCATCACCTTGGAAATCACCTCGAAACCATTCTTTTCGAAAAAATCATGAGCATCTTCGTTGGTAATCCCGCTTTCAAGAAACAGATCAACCGCCTTCATTTTTGCTGCTTGTAGTTCTACCCAGTTCAAAATCTCCTTTCCATAACCATTCCCACGTTTTTTTTGGTCAACCACAAGGTCTTCGATGACGACATGAGGGCTATTTGCCTTTAAATGGATTCCTATGACCACTATCCCGAGGATTAGGCCTTCATGTCTGGCTACTGCGACCCGTCGACCTTCACGGACATTTCCGCGCGTCTTTATTGCGCCCTTGAAATCATCAAGCAGCACCTCGCGGAATTTAGGGCTCCATCTGCGGGAATCATCGCACGCCCACACTGAATTTCGCCAAACGAAATATATGCAGGCGTGACGTTTAATACGAAAAAATCGGCCAATTCTTTTGCGATATATCGGTCTGTTTCCCAGCCAATACATAGTTTCGACGATGATTGTTTTTCTTGCATTGTTTTCTTGACTGGCATGCTTTTTAAGATGGTTTTCATGATACACTTTAATTGAGTCTATTCTGACTTTTTTCACTTCTTTCAAAGATGGGCAGAAGCGTAAGAGTTTTTCGTCATGCACATACATCCAAAGAAAGTTCCCTTAAGTTGAACAATTTTAACAATTCGGCGCTTCGGTTATTTGTCGGATGAAATGTCAGGTATCCAACAATCCAAATTTATAGCAGATTACCTCCGCATATCCTATCCTTAATCCCGTTGGCTCGCCCATGTCAAATCTAAACCCAAAGGGGATCAGCCATCTCCCGTCCCAATTGCCGGTGATACAGGCTGCAAACCTCACGTTTTCATGAAACTGATATGATGCCCTTCGCTGTCAGAAACACAGGTTTTACATGGGTCGATTTTGCGGTGATATTCTCAACGTCCGGCTTCAGGCGCGAGCCGTTGGCGGCGCGTCGCTCTGCAAGCCGCTGTCTGGTGGCACATTCACTCGAAACGCTTTGTCTTGAATGGCTGCTTTCGGGCTACGAGCCGACGATCGCGGACCCCACTGAATTACCTCTTTGTCGCGCAGCAGCTGCGGCTGCGCCGTCGCCCCCGGTGTGACGGCGCGCAATGGTGCGTATGTCATCCCGCGAGCCGCTGTTAGCAAAAAAACACCCAAACCAGCAGCCAGAGATTGACGATCAAGGCCCTGCCCCAGCAGGGGGCGGAATCCGGCCTACGACGAACAATTCGTCATGCGCAGGGCGCACCACGATGCCTTCACCTGAACTCGGCGAGACCCCGGTGAGGGCGGCGATGTTGACCTGGTGCGTTATCACCGCCAGCACGCCGGGGCCACGCCATCCCTGAATCAAGGCCCGCGCTTGTGCCGTCTGCCCGTCCGCTTTGGATTGATCGTCGAAGAAGGAGTTGAATGCCGGCTGCTCGACAGCCTTCAGCCGCGGAAAGGCCAGCGCAGCCGTTTCCTTGGTCCGGCACCACTGCGAGGCCCACACCGCAGTGACCGGAACGCTCTTCCAGCGCAGCTGCTCGCCAATGCGGCGCGCCTGCTCGCGGCCCTGCGTGTCGAGGTTGCGCTGGGTAGCACAGTCGCCGAGCCGGAAGCCAGCTGGATCCCCGCCGCCCGGCGCGATGGCATGGCGGAACAGGATGACCGCACCGTCCGGCACCGCATCGCTTGCGACCTGCCGTGGCGAGTCGGCTGCCGATGCGGCCAACAACCAACTTGCCGCCAACTGCAGGAGGGCGAAGGAGATGGAAAGCGCGTACCCAAGAGGGAGTGCTCGGCGTCGGTTCGTGTCCCCGTCGTCGATGCGGATGCCCTTCATGGCTGCCTCACGCAACAAAAGCCAATGTAGACCAGCGTTGACGAACAGATGCGTTGCAAGGTGTCGATTATAACGGCCCGGTTAGGCCCCAGAAGGAAGCTCATAGGAAACCCTGGTGCCGTCAAGTTTGACAACGCCTCGTTTACACAACGACGCGAACAATGACGAAATCTGATGCTCAGAGAGTTCTTTCTTGAATAGAGCGTGCAGTGTGCCCAATAGAGTTTTCTGGGCTCGCGGTTTGGCCGCCTTGAGTTTGATCAGATGGGCAACCGCCATCTCAATCTGAGCCTCGCTTGCCGATGGGAGGGCGGATTTGAAAGAGGGAATACTGGCGATGGAGACGGAACGCTGCACCGATATTCCCTTAGCCTTGAGATGTTTAATAAGAGGATCGAATCCGGCATCTTTTGAAATGATGTGAAAAACCGCCAACGATTCTCGAGCGGAGAGCGTGCCAATGTAATACGCGATGTGGAAGTCGAGTGCATTTGAGCCGGAAGACTCGAGAAGAACATACTCGGCGTTCGCTCCCAACGCTTGGATTGCGGCAGCAAGAGCAACGGGGATTTTCGATTGATTCGCGCCCAGAAATACTTTGACCTTGAACGGTCCGTCGCGAAGCAGCGCAAGATCCGAGGGTTGGACGTTCTCGTAGTCGATCAGGACATAGTTCGTTCTCAACGCTGCGCCCCGGTCTTAGCCGCGTGGGCCCAAACACAAATTACTATGACGATTGCCTGTAATTCTTTGAGGACTTAGATTAACCTGATTGATACTATCACAAATTTAGCTAAATTCCATATACGTCGGATGATATCCAACCCGTTCCTCTCCCGCAATAGCCAGCCAGTACCGCTATCCGGCTGAGTGTAGATTACGATGGAGAATCTACCTAAGCGCAGAAGTGGGGATTTGGAGAGGTAACCTGAAAGGCCGAGCGACCAGAGGAGCCCGGGAGGCGGGTGCACGTCTGGAATAGGTGTCCCTCCCCTTGCGGGAGGGGACAGGGGAGGGGGAGTCGGTTTGCCTCTGCCGTCAGCTATCCGCTATGAGCTGCCCCCGGTCTGTGCCGCGGGGTCGATGCTGAAGTATTTTTCGGGGATCTTCGGCTCCGCGAGCATCCCCATGTTCGGCACGGGATAGCGGTAGGACCCGCGGCGGCGGATGTAGTCCAGGCCCGCGACCACGCCGTCGAATTTCGAGGTGGGCACGGCAAACGACATCTCGTGGTCCTGGGTCCCCGCGAACACCCTCTCGCCCGGACCCGGGATCATGAACGTGCACTCCCCCGACTGGGCGACGCCGGCGATCCAGAGCGAGCAGCCGTAGCGGCCGGTGCTGGTGGACGCGATCCCCGGGCCCTTGCCGAAGTTGGCCGCCTGGACCAGCGCCAGGATCTGGGCCGGGGTGCCGTAGACGACCACCAGGTCCGGGACGAACTCGCAGCGCGGGAGCGGGGCGAGCCAGATCTCCGCGTGGGCTCCGGCCGGCCAGCGCGGGTAGGACGCCTCCATGGCGCGCATGCACGCGGGGTCGTCCTGGTAGGCGTCGGCGATGGCGCCCTCGAGAAAGAGGTCGGGCGCGACGTGGCCCATGAAGACACGGGGCAGGGGGCAGGCGTGGTCCGCCTCGCCGAAGGCCAAGGCCCAGCCGAGGGTGCGGGCGGCCGTCATGCCCTGGCAGACCGCCAGGCGGTGGCCGATGTGTTCGAGCGGGTACTTGGTTTTCGGCGGCGGCTTCTCCCCCGGCCGCGCCAGCCGGACGGCGACGGGAGCCGTCGTCGGGCGGCAGCCCTCCACGATGGCCTGGTGCAGCCGTGCCGTGCGTTCGTCCATGCTCACCTCTCGCTTTCCGCTGAGGTCCGCGGCGGCGGTCACGCCCCCCGGCTCACAGGCCCTTCTTCTCGAAGAAGACGAACACCAGGAGAAACATCACCGCCAGCACCGGGATGACGGCCCAGGGGGAAATGCCCAGCACGCCCGGCAGGCTGATCTTCCCGAGGTTGCCGGCCGCCAGCACCGTGCGCTGCAGGGCGGGATAGGCCTCGGCGAACAGGCCCGCGCCGGCCACCATGCCGACGATCGCCCAGACGGCGTGCACGCGGCCCTCCGCGAGGGCCCCGACGGAGGTCCCGGGGCAGAAGCCCATGATCGCCCAGCCGGCGCCGAAGAGGCTCCCGCCGATGACGATGGCCCACAGCTGCGTGGCCTTCAGGCTGAACTGTGCCAGTCCCAGGCCGACCAGCAGATGGATCCCGATCATGCCGACCAGGATCGCCGACAGCATGAACTTCATGATCGTCATGTCCTTCAGCAGCATGGCGCCGACCTGTTTTTCGAAGCGCAGGACGCGCCCCTGCTGCAGCAGGATCCCGAAGAACACACCGGTGATCAGTCCCAGCCACTGCTCGCTCACGGCCGCACCCCCTTTCCGCGGTAAACGACCGCGGCCACCAGGGCGCCGATGCCGAAGAAGAAGGCCAGCGCAAGGAATCCGCTGACCGACAGCTGCATCAGTCCGCTCAGGCCGTGGCCGCTCGGGCAGCCGTCCGCCAGGCGGGCGCCGAACATCGCGATCATCCCCCCCAGCACGCCCCCCACCGCCCGGCGGGCGACACTGCCCCCGAACCGCTCGCGCCAGACCGGGGGGACCGTCTCGAGCTTGAAGCTGCCGTCCGCCAGCGAGGAGGCCAGCGCGCCGACGAAGATGCCGACGATCAGCATGAACTGCCAGTCGACCTTGACTTTCTCCTTCAGGAAGTACGGGCTGCGGGCGACGTGCTCCGGGGCCACGGTCTGCTCGACCATGCCGGCCGCGCGCACGAAGGTGGTCGAGGCGCCCAGGTACTGGGTTTTCCCGAGCACCGCGGTCGACACCCAGACCGAGGCGGTGGCCAGCACCCCGAGCAGCGCCCCGGCCACGTAGGGCCTCCATTCGATGGATTTCCGCATCATCTTCCTCCGATCGGTGAATAATCCCTGCCTGCCGGGTCTATAGTACGGGGATACGGCCGGGTTCAAGTGCGGTGATCAATACCGGTGCGCCCGAGCCGGCGCGGGCGGGGCGAAAACAGCCCGGCCGGGGCGCCGCTGAGGCGCCCCGGCCGGACGGGAACGGTGCGGGGAATCGCGCCTCAGGGTTGGGGCGCCTCGGCCGGGGCCACGCGCCGTTTGATCTCCCACTCCTCGACGGCGCCGCGGTCCTCGACCTCCTCCCAGCCGCAGATCATGGCGCGCGTGTGAGCGCCTAAATTGTGGCCGGTCGTGATCATGTAGAGGTGCACGATGAGGAAGGAGAGGATGGCGAAGCCGCCCGCCAGGTGGACGGCGGCCACCACCGGCAGCGAGAGCCAGCCGAGTCCCCAGGCGCCCCAGGAGTTGTAGCTCCAGTACAGGAACCCGCTCAGCATCTGGACCGGCAGCAGGAAGGCGGCCAGGCTGAGGTAGACCAGGCGCTGCAGGGGGTTGTGCTTGGCTTCCTTGCGCTTGGGGACGGGGTGCGGCTCGCCGCGGAAGATCCCGTACATGTAGTAGCGGATCACCTCGGCCATGCGGCGCGTGGTCGGCACGTACTGGCGCCACTCGCCGGTCGTGAACAGCCAGAAGACGAAGAAGGCGAAGGCGATCAGCCAGCCGATGCCGACGAAGTGGTGGATCTCGACGGCCGTCTTGAAGCCGAACAGCGTGAAGAGCCCGTTGGCCTCGAAACCCGTGACGAGCAGGATCACGATCAGGGCGCTCTGCAACCAGTGCCAGAACCGCTCGTAGCGGCTGTAGAGGTAGATGTTCACCGTCTTGCAGGTGGTGTCGTTGGTCGTCATGGATCAGCCCTCCTTCCTGCGGCCGCTGACCGCGCGGCCGAGCGCGTGCAACCCGACCCCGGCGAGCGAGCCGATCACGGCCGCCCAGCCCAGGAACTCGACCACCCGGTTCCCGTCGCGGCCCGGCAGGTAGACGCCCGGGATGCCGGCCATGCGGCCGTTGTCGCGGGTGTGGCACTCGTTGCAGGCGACGGATTTCTCTTTCGGGGCCACCATGTGGGTCGTCGGGAAGACGTAGCTCGTCTCGACGAAGTCGAACTGCCCGCTGAACGGCAGCCCCGCCTTTTTCATCCCGCTTTCGAACGCGAGCTTCCAGTCGTACTTGGCCCAGTAGGCGTCCGAGTCCGGCGGCCCGAAGAGGTGCGGCACGAGCATGGTCTTGTTGACCGTGTCGTAGGGCTGCTTGCCCGTGTGCACCTTGAAGGGCGCGATGCGCGCGTTGGCTTCGTTCGGCCGGCCCACCGGCCAGTTGAGCGCGACCGGCCGGGTCGGGTCGATCGCGTCTTTGAGCGAGACGGCGTCGATGGTGCCGTTGTACCAGAAGTACTGGGGCCGGACGTTCTTCTCCCAGGTGAAGTTGCCCTTCTGGGTGTCGTAGGCCGGGGTCCCCAGCGGACCCTTTTCCTTATACGGCTTGCCGTCCTTCTTCTTGCCGGCCGTGGACCAGTCCCAGCGCATCTTGGTGGGCAGCGCGCGCGCGAACTCGGGGATGTGGCAGGACTGGCAGGCGACCTTGTCCGTGTGGTCGTTGGCCTTCACCCCGGGCTTGTGGGGGGTGGCCGTGTGGCAGGACTCGCAGGTGATGCGCGGGGTGAGGTCGTCCTGGGTCAGGGTCTTGCGCTCGGTGGCGGCCGGGGTGGAATAGATGCGGCCGGCCACCTGGTGGGCGCTCGTGGTGTGGCAGCGCGTGCAGTCGAAGTTCTTGCCGTCGACCCCCATGTGGACGTCGAGGGCCTTGTTGGGCTTGGTCATCGAGGAGTCCAGGTCGCCGTGCTTCACCATGTCGCCGCCGCCGCCGTAGAAGTGGCAGACCCCGCAGTTCTCGCGCGTGGGCCGACCGACGCTCTGCGCCACCTTGTTCCACTCGGGGGGCAGGTACTGCTGGCCGTCGCCCGGGAACACCACGGGCTCCTTGGCGGGCAGGCCCGCCATGGCCGGGTGTTTCTTGTAGGTCCCGGTCTGCTCGTGGCACACGAGGCAGTCCACCTTGCTCGCGTCGGTGAAGTCGAAGCTCTTGTCCTTCCAGCCGTAGCCGATGTGGCAGGAGGTGCAGCGCGGCTCGTTGCCGTGGATGCTGACGCAGTAGTTGTTGACCGTGAGCGCGCCTTTGCCCATGGGCTTGTCCTTGGGGGAGGCCGGGTCGACCCAGGTCCAGTGGATGGTCTTGTGAATCTGGGCGGCCGCCTCCGAGTGGCAGGACAGACAGGCCTTGGTCACCTCCGGGCCGGAGGTGAAGGGCTGCTTGAGGGCCTCGTGCTTGGTGTGGTCGGTCGTGACCCAGCGCTTGGCCCCCTTGACCGCCTGCTGGGCCATTTCCCGGCCCGGGGCCGGGTCGCCGCCGGCGGGGGGAGGAGCGGGGTTGGCGAAGGCCGGGGGGGTCACCGCCAGCACCCACAGGGCGAGCAGCAGGCCACATCGCGTCTTCACATTCATGGAGCCTCCAGGTTGCGTTTCGGCTGTTGACGATAGAGATATCCCTGCTGCGTCAAAAGCAAGTACCGTGCCCGGCCGGGCAGTCTGCCGGACCCGGCGGGGGTGCAGGGGGAAGGGCAGGGGAGGGTTCCGGCCGCAGGCTATCGGTCGGGCCCGAACCCCTTGGGGTCGATCCCGAAGCGCTTGATCTGGCTCCAGACGCTCGTGCGCGAAATCCCGAGGATCTTCGCCGTCTCGGACTGGTTGCCGCGGCTCTGCTTCAGGGCGTTGAGCAGGCGCTGCCGCTTGATGTCCTCGATGTTGTCCGCGGCCGGCGGCGGGGCGCACACCCGTTCGTCCGGGTTCGCGATGTGGTGGGGGAAGTGCCGGGGTTCGATCGTCGCGCCCGGGCAGGACACGAAGGCGAATTCGAAGGCGCTGCGCAGCTCGCGCACGTTGCCGGGCCACGCGTAGCAGCCCAGCAGCTCGAGCGCCGCCTGGGAGATGCCTTCGATCGGCTTGCCGCTCTTGAGGCGGATGCGGCGGAAGAAGGACTCGGCCAGGAGCGGGATGTCCTCCAGGCGCTGGCGCAGGGGCGGCACCCGGACGGGGATGACGTTGATGCGGTAGAAGAGGTCCTCGCGGAAGGTGCCCTTGCCGACCAGGCCCTGCAGGTCGCGGTTGGTCGCGGTGATGATGCGCACGTCGACCGGGATCGGGCGGTGGTCCCCGACGCGTTCGATGACTTTTTCCTCGAGCACGCGCAGCAGCTTGATCTGCGTGGACAGCGGCAGGTCGCCCACCTCGTCCAGGAAAATGTCCCCGGTGTGGGCGGCCTCGAAGCGCCCCTCGCGCTCCCGAAACGCGCCCGTGAAGGCCCCCTTCACGTGGCCGAAGAGCTCGCTTTCGAGCAGCGACTCGTTCAGCGCCGCGCAGTTGACCTTGATGAACGGGCCGCCGCGGCGCAGGCCTTCGTCGTGGATGGCCCGGGAGACCATCTCCTTGCCGGTGCCGCTCTCGCCGTAGACGATCACCGGGGCGTCCGAGCGGGAGGCGTTGCGGATCAGGTCGAAGAGCTGCTGCATCGCGGCCGCGCGGCCGATCATGCCGTGGAAGCGGTCCTCGGCCGCGAGCTCGCGGCGGTAGGTTTCGATCTCGTGCTCCTTCTCGATCAGGTCGTTGATGTCGGTCATGGTCTCGACCGCGCCGGTCACCTGTCCCGACCCGTCCTTGAGCACCGAGGCGTTCTTGACGATGTTGATGACGCGCCCGTCCTTGTGCACCAGCCGGCACTTCTGCTTGCGCATCTGGCCCTTGTCGAACATCGAGCAGCAGTAGCAGCGCTTGTCGCGGCGGGCGATTTCGCACGAGGAGCAGTTCAGGACCGTGCAGGGTTTGCCGACGATCTCCGCCTTCGAGTATCCCGTGATCTCCTCGAAGGCGCGGTTCACGGACAGGATGGTCCCCTCGGGGTCCACGAGCATCACCCCGTCCTGGATCGTGTCGACCACTTCTTTCCAGTATCGATTGGTGTCTTGGCTGGTCATTTTTCCCGCCCGGCTGTCCAGGTTCTGAACGCTCCCGTTGTTCAACTGCTTAACACCTGAACACTCAAACGCAATCAGAAAGAAAGGGTTCGAGGGTTCAAGGGGTTCAGAGGGGTCGAGAAGTGGTCGAGGGTTCAGAGATATCAGGGTTCGGGGAGGAAACAGATTTGCGCACTCCTTGTCTCGCTGAACTCGAACCTTGAATTCTTGATCTCTCAACTCTGAACCCCTACCCTTGACCCCTTACTCTCATCTCCGGTGGCACCATAGTTGCGAAGACCATCAGCGGTGCAATATGATGCGACTGGATTTGAGAAACGGCGTCACCCCCTTCGCCCTGCTCGAGGTGGTTCGTTTTTTCAAGGGGATGGAACCGGGGGAGACCCTGGAAATTCTCGGCAACGACCAGGACCTCCGGCAGGACCTGAGCCGGATCCTGCCTGCGGGCTGCCTGCGCGTGGTCGCCGCCGACTGCGCAGGGGAATACGTGGCCTGCATCCGCAAGCCGGCATCGCGCTGAGGAGGAGGGTGCTCATGGGAGATCGAGATAGAGCAGCGGGGTCGCACTCACGCACGTGGGCTGTTGGGCTCGTGCCGGCGGCACTCGTCCTTGCCGGCTGGGCCGCGGCCCGGGCAGCGGCCGGGCCCGCGCCCGACCCCGCTGCGAGTCAGGCCGGGCAGTGGTCCCCCTATGCGGTCGGGTTCGGGATCGGCATCCTGAGCTGCATCTCCTTCCTGATCTCGAACCGGCCGATCGGGGTTTCGACCGCCTATGCCCAGACGAGCGGCATGATCGGACGCCTCGTCGCCGGCAGCCGGGTCGACCGGATGCCCTACTACCGGGCGGTCAAGCCCGAGATCGGCTGGGAGTGGATGCTGGCGCTGGGCGTGCTGCTCGGGGCCTGGCTGTCGGCCGTCCTATTCGGCGAGCTGCGCGTCGAAGCGGCGCCGCCGCTCTGGGTCGCGGAGTTCGGGCCCGGCGCCGCGTGGCGCTGGCTGGCGGCCGCCGCGGGCGGGGTGCTCCTGGGGGTCGGGTCGCGCTGGGCGGGCGGCTGCACCAGCGGGCACGGCATCAGCGGCACCCTGCAGCTGGTCGCCGGCAGCTGGCTGGCCGTGGTGTGTTTTTTCGTCGGCGGCGTCGCCACCGCCTTCATGCTGTATTGACGCGGAGGTCCCTCCATGCTGGCGGCGATGCGTTCCAATAAACGGGTTCAGCTGGCGGCCGGTCTGGCGATCGGCGTCGGCTTCGGGTTTCTGCTGCAGCGCGGCGGGGTCACGCGCTACGAGGTGGTGATCGGCCAGCTGCTCCTGCAGGATTTCACCGTCGTGAAGATCATGCTGACGGCCATCGTGACGGGGATGATCGGCGTGCACGCCCTGTGCGCGGCCGGGTGGGCCACCCTCAGCAAAAAACCGGGATCCGTGGGGTCGACGGTCGTCGGCGGCCTCATCTTCGGGGTGGGCTTCGCCGTGCTCGGCTACTGCCCGGGCACCATGATCGGCGCGGTCGGCCAGGGGTCGCTGGATGCGCTCTTCGGGATGGCCGGGATGCTGGCCGGCACCGCCGTCTACGCCGCGGCCTATCCCGCCCTGTCCGGCTCGATTCTGAAAATCGGGGATTTCGGCCAGGTCACGCTCCCCGAGCTCTTCCGGGTGAAGGTCTGGCCGGTCGTCTTCGCGGTGGGGGCCTGCCTCGGTGCGATCCTGATTGCGGTGGAATACGCCGGCCTTTAACGATCAGGGTCCGAGGCCTGCGGCCGCGCCCCGCTCAGTCATTTGCGCGCCACGATGAAGAGCCGCCGAAACGGCAGGAGGACCGCGCCGTCGGGCTGCGGCGGGTAGTGCGGCCGCAGCGCGCGCGCGTACGCGGCCAGAAAGCCCTGCTGCCCGTCCGGGTCGAGCGCCGCCAGATAGGGCCGCAGGCTGGTCCCCTTGGCCCACTGCACGACCGGGTCCTCGCCGCGCAGGACGTGCAGGTACTCGGTCACCCAGATGTCGAGGCCGGCGGCGATGCCGACGAGAAGGTCGTAGTACTCGGCCGGTTCCAATATGGGCGGCGCACTGGTTACGCCGGAGAGCTTCGCGGCCCACGGACCGGAGCGGGCGACCTGGTCCTGCAGCGCGCGCACGGGTTGCCGGTGCATGGCCGGCATCTGGACGGCGAGGACCCCGCCCGGGGCGAGGAGGCCTAAGAGCTTCGGGAACAGCACCGGGTGGTCGGGCAGCCAGTGCAGGGCCGCGTTGCTGAAGATGACGTCGACCGGGGCTGCGGGCGCCCAGGCGGCGATGTCGGCCTGCTCGGTCGCAAAGCCGCCCGCGCGCGCCTTGGCGAGCATGGCCGCGGAGCCGTCCACCCCGACCACCTCGGCCCCCGGGAAACGGGCGGCGAGGATGGGCATGCCGTTGCCCGTGCCGCAGCCGAGGTCGACCACCTGCCGCGGGCCGGGGTGTGCGATGCGCGCCGCCAGGTCGACGACCGGGCGCAGGCGCTCGTCCGTGAATCGCAGGTACTGCTCGGGGTCCCAGACCGCTTTCATCGCCACCTTCCTTTGAGTCGGCATCATACCGTTTCCCTGCCGGATTTCAATCCCGCCCGGCGTCGGTGCGCATTTCCGTTCCCTGCCATTTTTCGCATGTCGGTTGACAGCTTGGGTAGAAGGATTAGGTTTGCCCTCGCGTGGTTTGCCATGATCCGGGGGTCGCGACGGCCGGTGGATTCTTTTCGGCCGCCGAGCCCTGCGGGCGGTTCCGGTGTGGGCATGGACGCAACGAGCCCAACCGGTCTATACGCGCTGAGGCGGCCCATCGGGGCGCGGGTCTGTGCTCAGCCGCCGACGCGCTGTCAGGGGGATGCAATGAATTTTCTCGCTCACCTATGCCTGGCCGGCAACCGCGACGAAACCCTCCTGGGGGGGCTGCTCGGCGATTTCGTGAAGGGGTCGCCGGAAGGCCGCTTCAGCACCGGAGTCGTGGACGGCATCCGCCTCCACCGCGCCATCGACTCGTATGCGGACGCCCATGCCGTCACCCGCAGCAGCCGGGGTCGCATCAGCCCGGTGCGGCGCCGCTTTGCAGGCGTGATCGTGGACGTGTGCTACGATCACTTCCTCAGCCGGCACTGGCGGCGCTTCAACGCGGAGGATCTGGACGTCTTCGTGCGTCGGGTGTACGGCGTTCTGAACGCCAACCGGTCGCTCTTCCCGGAGCGGTTGACCGGCGTGCTGCCCCGCATGATCGCCGAGAACTGGCTGGCCGGCTACATCCATCTGGACCGGGTGGGCGACGCCCTCGACCGGATGACCCGCCGCCTGTCCCGCGGCGCCGGGTTCCTGAGCGCGGTCACCGAAATCGAGGCCAGCTACGCGGCCCTCGAGGCCGACTTCCTCGCCTTTTTCCCCGACCTCGTCGCCTTTTGCGCCGACTGGACCGGCGGCCGGCGGACCCTCGCCCCTGCCGCGGGGGCTTCCGCTCTCTGAGCCGGCCATCGAATCGCACCAGCGGCCATGATGCGGCGGGTTGACCGCATCTCGATCCAAGGACAGCGCACATGGATTCCGGCAAGCGGGCACTCTGGCGACGTTTCATCGAGATTGCGCAACCCTACTTCTTCCCGAACGTCCGTGGCGGCCGGTGGGCGACGCTGCTGCTCATGAGCGGGCTGCTGGTCGTTCTGTTCGCGCTGCTCACGGTCGTCGTGGCCGGGGTCGCGCTGGCGGTCGGCCACCTCGCTCCGACGGTGGCCGAGGAAATCGCCCCCGGCATGGCATCGCTGATCGACGGCGCGCTGGGCTCGGGCGCGTGGCTGATCGTGCTGGCCCTCCTGGCCGGTCCGGCGCTGGTCTTCGCCGCCTTCCGGCACCGGCTGCGGGGGCACGGCGAGGCCTGGCTGCTGCTCGCCGTCGTGCTGCTCCTGTCGCTTTCCGTCACCGGCATCAACGTCGCCTTCAGCTACATCAGCAACTATTTCACCAACGCCCTGGTGAAGAAGAACCAGGACATGGCCTACCTCTTCGTCGCCGTGTACTTCGGGGGCTTTCTGGTCGGCATCCCGATCGTGGCCTTATACGGCTATGTGCAGAACTACCTCGGGATGCGATGGCGCGCGTGGATGACCGGCGAGTTCCTCGCCGCGTATTTCAAGCGCCGCAGCTACTACGAGATCGAGGCCCGCGGGCAGATCGACAACCCCGACCAGCGCATCATGGAGGACATTCGTTCGTTCACGCGGACCTCGCTGACCTTCCTGCTCGTCATCCTCGGCTCCCTCATGGACCTCGTCTCCTTCATCGGGATCCTCTGGTCCAAGTCCATCCCGCTCGTCGGCGTGGTGCTGGGGTACTCGCTGGTGGGCACCGCCATCACGGTTCTGGTCGGCCGGCGGCTGGTCCGCCTGAATTTCAACCAGCTCCGCTACGAAGCCGATTTCCGTTACAGCCTCGTGCGCGTGCGCGACAACGCCGAATCGATCGCCTTCTACCAGGGCGAGCGGCCCGAGCTCGCCCGCATCTCGGATCGCTTCCGCGGCGTCCTCAAGAACTTCAACCTGCTCATCGGCTGGCAGCGGAACCTGTCGTTCTTCACGACCGCCTACAGCTACCTGCCGGTCGTGCTGCCCTACCTGATTCTGTTCCCCCTCTATTTCGGCGGGCAGATCGAATACGGGGACATGGTGCAGGCCAACTTCGCCTTCACGCAGGTCTACGCCGCGCTGTCGCTGATCGTCTCCCAGATCGAACAGATCACGAACTTCGCCGCGGGGGTGGAGCGGTTGTCCACGTTCGCCGACGCCATCGCTCCCGACCCGGCGAAAGTGCCGGGGATCGCCAGCCGCGAGGCCGACCGTTTCGCGGCGGACCACATGACCCTGCTCACCCCGGACCGGTCGCGCACGCTCATCACCGATCTCACCGTCGCGCTGGGCAGCCGGGACAACCTGGCCATCGTGGGGCCGAGCGGGGTCGGCAAGAGCTCGCTGCTCAGGGCGATCGCCGGCCTCTGGACGCAAGGCGCGGGGGCCGTGGAGCGGCCTCCGCTCTCCGAAATCTTTTTCCTGCCCCAGAAGCCCTACATGCTGCTGGGGTCGCTGCGGGACCAGCTGCTCTACCCCCGGCTGGACCGGGAAGTGCCGGAGGACGAGCTGCGGAGCGCGTTGGAGATGATGCGGCTGCAGGAGCTGCCGCAGCGCGTCGGCGGCTTCGACGTCGAGCTGGACTGGGCCGACGTGCTGTCGATCGGCGAGCAGCAGCGCCTGGCCTTTGCGCGCCTGCTGATCAATAAGCCCGCCTTCGCGGTCCTGGACGAGGCCACCAGCGCCCTGGACGCCGAGAACGAGGCGAATCTCTACCGGCGGCTGCAGCACATGGGGATCCGCTACATCAGCGTCGGGCACCGCAGCAGCATCCTCGACTACCACGACCGGGTCCTGGAGCTGCAAGGGCAGGACCGCTGGCGCTGCCTGCCGGTCGCCGAGTACCGGGCC